>CALRRL020000016.1:0-70634 GCA_943370565.1 Synechococcus sp. UW140
AATTGTGGTGGTCATGAGAACGGGGAAGGTGTGCTCCGAGTGGAGCGGTAAGTAGGACAACAGCGTTGCGGGAATCCCAGAAGAGGAAAACCGCTGGACGGGAACCCGTCCGGCCATCGCCTGCGTCACTGTAACAGAAGATTGCGGTAAGTGAGGAAAGGTTGAGGCGATTGGCCCGGATCCCCCGTCCCCGGCGTGGCCGATCCCCTGGCTTTCCCCTGTCCTGGCAACAGGTTTCGCCGTTCTGCCCACGACGCTCCTGCGGCACCGGTTTTGTTACGAGCCTGGTGGGCCAGCCTGTTCTGCTCCCCTTCTTCCTGCGGCCGGTTGTCTCTCCCTTTGGCTCTCGCCACACCAGCCGGACCCATCCCCTTCCTTCTGCCCCCTTTCCCTTCCGCTTCCTGGCCAGGCTTGGACCAGGGCGGGGGGCTGTCCGGGCCGCAGCGGCTCTTGTCTGCTGCTGGCTCTGAACGGTCACGGCCTGCCCAGCGCCAGCCGCATGGGGGGGCTTGGCGGGGCTTCGGCTGGCTCCGCCTGGGGTTTCAGTTGTTAGCGTCCACACCTGCCGCAGCGATCTCGCCGTGAGTTCTCACCGGGTGCTGTTGGTGCGCCTGCCCTGCAACCCGATTTTTCCGATCGGTCCGGTTTACCTGGCCGATCACATCCATAAGGGCTTCCCGGAGATCCCCCAGCGGATCCTGGACCTGGCTGCCGTGCCCCTGCTCGACGTCGATCGGGTGCTGCTGGCCACGATCGAGGCCTTTCGGCCCAGCCTGCTGGTGTTCTCCTGGCGGGACATTCAGATTTATGCACCGGTGGATGGCCGCGGTGGCAATCCGCTGCAGCATTCCTTTGAGGTCTTCTACGCCCGCAACCCGCTCAAACGGCTGCGGGGCGCCCTTGGCGGCCTGGGCCTGATGGCTTCCTTCTATGGGGAGCTGTGGCGCAACCTGCGCCTGGTGCGTCGGGGGCTGCGCCGGGCCCGCCGCTTCCAGGCCCAGGCCCAGGCGGTGCTGGGGGGCGGCGCCGTGAGCGTCTTCTATGAACAGCTGGGCCGCAAGCTCCCCCTCGGCACGGTTGTGTCTGTGGGCGAAGGCGAACCCCTGATTGAGAAGCTGATCCGGGGGGACTCCCTCGCCTCAGAGCGCTGCTTCCTCGCCGGTGAGGAGCCCCGGCCCGGGCTGATCCATGAGCAGCCCGCCGGCATCGAGAAAAGCGCCTGCAATTACGCCTATATCGCCGAGATCTGGCCCCAGCTCGATTGGTACCTTGATGGCGGCGATTTTTACGTCGGCGTGCAGACCAAGCGCGGCTGCCCCCATAACTGTTGCTATTGCGTGTATACCGTGGTGGAGGGCAAGGCGGTGCGCGTGAATCCGGTGGAGGAAGTGATTGCCGAGATGGCCCAGCTCTACGCCAGGGGGGTGCGGGGCTTCTGGTTCACCGATGCCCAGTTCATCCCGGCCCGCCGCTACATCGAGGACGCCAAGGAGTTGCTCAGGGCGGTGCTGGCCCAGGGCTGGCGCGACATCCGTTGGGCGGCCTACATCCGCGCCGACAACCTCGATGCCGAACTGGCCGAGCTGATGGTGGCCACCGGCATGGACTACTTCGAAATCGGCATCACCTCAGGCTCCCAGGAGCTCGTGCGCAAGATGCGCATGGGCTACAACCTGCGCACCGTGCTCGAGAACTGTCGCCTGCTGGCCCGGGCCGGCTTCCGTGAGCATGTGTCAGTGAATTACTCGTTTAATGTGATTGATGAGCGCCCCGAAACGATCCGCCAGACCGTGGCCTATCACCGCGAACTGGAGCGTATCTTTGGCGCTGACAAGGTGGAGCCGGCGATTTTCTTCATTGGCCTGCAGCCCCATACCCACCTGGAGCAATACGGCTTTGACCAGGGCCTGATCAAGCCCGGCTACAACCCGATGAGCATGATGCCCTGGACGGCCCGCCAGTTGCTCTGGAATCCGGAACCGATGGGCAGCACTTTCGGCCGCATCTGTTTGGAGGCCTTTGAACGCAACCCTGCTGATTTTGGCCGCACCGTGATGGACCTGCTCGAACGGGACTACGGCCTGGCCCCCCTGGAGGAGGCCCTGCAGGCGCCTTTGGAAGGACGCAAAGCCCTAGCCACGGCTACGCGGTAGCGATACGAGATCGGCGTCCGACCGCTGGACGTGATAGCGGGACCGGATCGTTGCCGCTAGGCGCTCCACCAGGGTCGCCGCGCCCATAACAGCAACCCCAGGCCCAGCCAACCCAGCAGGCCGCCGATCGGGTTGGCGGGCCCGGTGAGCCAGCTTGGGGTGGCCGGTTGCAGGGCGATCAACCCCTGGTTGAGCACAAACCAGCCCCCCACCAGGCCGCCGTGCAGGCCAACGGCACCCCAAAGCAGGCCCCCATCGGCGCGGCGTTGCAGGCCCAGGGCCAGGCCCAGCAGCAGCAGGCCCCCGAGCAGACCCAGCAGGGGCAGCAGCGGCAGGTTGAAGCGGGTGTGCACCAGGCTGAACAGGGCGGCCTGGAGCCAGAGGGCCCGCTGGCGCCCGAGCTTCAGCCCGAGTTCGCCCAGCAGCCAACCGCGAAAGAGCAGTTCCTCGGCGAAGCCCACCCCCAGGGCCAGGACCAGGCCATTGAGCAGCAGGGCGGCAGTGGTGTGCAGCGGCCAGGTGAGCGCGCCGGCCAGTTGCAGGCCGACCACCACCAGGGCCAGCAGGACCGCCGCCTTGAGCAGGCCACGCAGCAAGGCCTGGACCACAGCGGGCCAGGGACCCACCACCCCCAGGCTGCGCCAGGGATGGGGCTCACCCCATTGCCTGCGCAGCCTGAGCGGCAGGCTCACGACCAGGGCCAACACCGCCGGGATCGCCGCCACGCTTGCCCGTTGGCCTTCACCAATGCCGATGAGGCCCGCCAGCCCTTGGCAGCCGAGGAACAGGGCCACCAACGCGGCTGGGTAGAGCAGGGTTCCCCACCAGGGGATGGGCGCCCTGCCCGGCCTGGCGGCGTCCATCAGCCTTCGGGCTCAATCGTGCTGGTGAGGCCCTTGGCCTTGAGGGTTTCGCAATAGAACTCGGCCGGTTCGATGTCGCAGACGATCACCAGGCCCACGCCGGTGTTGTGGGTTTCCAGCATCACGGCAATGGCGTCCTGCTCGCTGAGGGAGGGCACCACCTGGCGCAGGGTGGTGACCACGTATTCCATCGTGTTGACCGGATCGTTGTGCAGCAACACCTTGTAGCGGGGCGACAGCTTGCGCACCCGCTCGGTTTGCTTCTCGATCACGGCCGCTCCGCCCGGGCTGCTGCCCGGGGAGCTCGTCATTGACTGGGCAGCCACGGTCATGGCCGGTTCCGTCCGATCGGGCCCCCAACTGTAGGGATGGCCCGGAGCGTTTTCCGGGTTTGGCTGATGCGGCCGGAGGTGCTTTGGTTTGCCCCCTGAGCGGCCCGGGCGGGGAGGCTCCGGGGGCCTGGGCTTGGGCGCCGGCCGGCTGGGACCCCGGCTTCAGGCGGCCAGGGCTGCCTTGATCCGCCCCATCGCCTCGTTGACATTGGCGCGGCTGTTGAAGGCCGAGAGGCGGAAGTAGCCCTCGCCGGCGGCGCCGAAGCCGCTGCCGGGGGTGCCGACCACGTGGGCCTGCTGGAGCAGCTGGTCGAAGAAGCCCCAGGAATCCACGCCCGCCGGCGTTTTCACCCAGACGTAGGGGGCCTGCTCGCCGCCGAACACCTCCAGGCCGGCGCTGGCCAGTTCCCGGCGGATGATCGCCGCGTTCTCCATGTAGAAGGCCACGAGCGCCTTCACCTGGGCCTGGCCCTCGGGGGAATACACGGCCTCGGCGCCCCGCTGCACCATGTAGCTGACGCCGTTGAACTTGGTGGACTGGCGCCGGTTCCAGAGGGTCCAGAGCTCCACGGATTCGCCCGCAGCGGTGCGGCCCATCAGGCCCCGGGGCACCACGGTGAGGGCGCAGCGGGTGCCGGTGAAGCCGGCATTCTTGGAGAAGGAGCGGAACTCAATCGCGCACTCCCGCGCCCCCTCGATCTCGTAGATGGAATGGGGCAGTTCGGGGTCCTGGATGAAGGCCTCGTAGGCCGCATCGAACAGGATCAGGGCCCCATGGGCGCGGGCGTAGTCGACCCACTGCTGCAGCTGGGCCTTGCTGGCCACGGCGCCGGTGGGGTTATTGGGGAAACAGAGGTAGATCAGGTCCACCGGCTCGCTTGGGATCTGGGCTGTGAAGTTGTTCTCGGCACTGATCGGCAGGTAGGTGAGCCCGCCATAGCGGCCGCTGGCATCGGCTTCGCCCGTGCGGCCCGCCATCACGTTGCTGTCCACATACACCGGATAGACCGGATCGGTGACGGCGATGCGGTTGCCCTCGCCCAGGATGTCGAGGATGTTGCTGCTGTCGCACTTGGAGCCATCGGAAACGAAGATCTCCTCGGTCGTGATGGCGCAGCCGCGGGCCTGGAAGTCGTTGGTGGCGATCGCCTCGCGCAGCCAGAGGTAGCCCTGTTCGGGGCCATAGCCGTGGAAGCCCTCGCGGGTGCCCATGGCATCGATGGCGGCCTTCATGGCGGTGCGGCATGCCTCGGGCAGGGGCTCGGTGACATCGCCGATGCCGAGGCGGATGATCGCGGCCTCGGGGTTGGCTTCACTGAAGGCCTTGACCCGCCGGGCGATTTCCGGGAACAGGTAACCCGCTTTGAGCTTGAGATAGTTGCCGTTGACCTGGACCATCGAAAGGGCGGGGCGATCCGCTGGGTGCTGATGGCGGGATTGTCCTATGGCGAGCGGCCCGGGCGGCTGGCGCCCCCCATACGATCAAGTCAACGCCTGCTCGCCTGCCCGTTGTGTCCGTTGGCTCCCGCCTCGCTTCGCTGACGACGCCCCCGGACTTGAGCGCGGAGCAGAACGGGGACCCAAGCGTGGAGACCCCGGGCGCGACCGGGGCCTGGCCAGGGCCGGTGGATTTCGATGCCCTGGTGGATCCGACCATCGCCCGGCCCGGCCGTTACCTGGGCAATGAGCTGGGGGTGGAGCCGCGCGACTGGCAGGCCGCCCGGGTGCGCTGGGCCCTCACCTACCCCGAGATCTATGAGGTGGGCGCCAGCAACCTGGGCCACATCATTCTCTATTCGATTCTCAACGCCGTTCCAGGGCAGCTCTGCGATCGCAGCTACCTGCCGGCGCCTGATCTCGCCGCGCGCCTCAAGGCCCGCGGCGAGGCGCTGTTTGCGGTGGAGAGCCGCCGGCCCCTGCCCGCCTTCGACCTGCTCGGCTTCAGCCTCAGCTACGAGCTGGGCGCCACCAACATCCTGGCGATGCTGGACCTGGCCCAGGTGCCCCTGCGCTCCAGCGAGCGGGGCGATCTGCCCCTGGGCGATCCGGCGGCGCCGCCGTTGATCTTTGCCGGTGGACCCACGGCCACCAGCAACCCGGAACCCTTTGCCGCCTTCTTCGATTTCATCGCCCTGGGCGATGGCGAGGAACTGCTGCCGGAGATCGGCCTGGTGGTGGCCGAGGCCAAGGCGGCCGGCCTGAGCCGCAGCCAGCTGCTGCTGGACCTGGCCCAGGTGCCGGGTGTGTACGTGCCGGCCCTCTACGGCCCCGGCGCCGATGGGGTCAGCCTCCAACCCCTGGTCCCGGGGATCCCGGAGCGGGTGCTGCGGCGCACCGCCACCCCCATGCCCCACTACGCCATGGGCCTGGTGCCCCACATCGAGACGGTGCACGATCGGCTCACAGTCGAGATCCGCCGCGGCTGCACCCGCGGCTGCCGCTTCTGCCAGCCGGGCATGCTCACCCGGCCGGCCCGGGATGTGGAGCCGGAGGCGGTGATCGAGGCGATCGAAACCGGCATGGAGCGCACCGGCTACAGCGACTTTTCGCTGCTCTCGCTCAGCTGCTCCGATTACCTGGCCCTGCCGGCGGTGGGGGTGGAGCTGCGCAATCGCCTCGCCGACAAGAACGTGTCCCTCACCCTGCCGAGCCAGCGTGTGGACCGCTTCGATCAGAACATCGCCCACATCCTTGGCGGCACCCGCAAGGCCGGCCTCACCTTTGCGCCGGAGGCCGGCAGCCAGCGCCTGCGCGACATCGTCAACAAGGGGCTCACCGATGCCGAGCTGCTGCGCGGCATCCGCACGGCGATGGAGAACGGCTACCGCAAGATCAAGCTCTATTTCATGATCGGCCTGCCCGGCGAGACCGATGCCGATGTGCTCGCCATCGCCGACACCTGCCGCCGCCTGCAGCGCGATTGCGCCGATCTCGGTCGGCTCGAGCTGAATCTGACGATCAGCAATTTCACCCCCAAGCCCCACACCCCCTTCCAGTGGCACAGCGTCAGCACGGCCGAATTCGAGCGGCGCCAGGCCCTGGTGCGCGCGGCCCTGCGGCCCCTGCGGGGCATCAAGACCAACAGCACCGATGTGCGCCTCTCGGCCATGGAGGACTTCGTCGGCCGGGGCGATCGGCGCCTGGCGCCGGTGATCGAGGCCGCCTGGCGGGCTGGCGCCGGCCTCGATGCCTGGTTTGAAGCGGCGGATCGCACCTATGCCGCCTGGACCGGGGCGATCGCGGCGGCGGGCCTGGCGGGACGGTATCGGGCCCATGAACTGGGCGAATGGGCGGCGACCCTCGCCCTGAGTGAGGCCGACCTGGAGGCCTTCTGCGCCCAGCCCCTGCCCTGGGACCACATCGATTCCGGGATCGACAAGCGTTGGCTGGCCGAGGACCTGCAGCGGGCCCTGGCGGCGGCGGTGGTGCCCGACTGCTCCTTCGAGGGCTGCAGCCACTGCGGGGTCTGCGGCCCGGAGCTGGGCCACAACGTGGTGATTCCGCCGCCGCCGATTCCCACCCAGCAGCCCCAGCGGGCCCCCGCCAGCGAGCGCCTGCAGCGGCTGCGCTTCCAATTTGCCAAGACCGGCAGCCTGGCCCTGCTCAGTCACCTGGATCTGGTGCGGATGCTGGAGCGGGCCCTGCGCCGCAGTGGCCTGCCCGTGAGCTTCACTGGCGGCTTCCACCCCTTGCCGCGGCTGCAGTTCGCCCTGGCCCTGCCGCTCGGGGCCGAGGCCCAGGGGGAGTGGATGGACCTGGAGCTGGCCGAATGGCAGGACCCGGCCTGGGTGCGCCAGCGGCTCCAGGCCCAGCTCCCCGCCGAGTTCAGCCTGCTGACGGTGGCCGAGGTTCCCCTGGCTGGACCCAGCCTCTCCCAGGAGCTGGTGGGGGCCCACTGGACCCTGGTGCTCGAGCCCGGCGCCGCCAATCCGTGCCTGACACCGAATGGCGAGGCCCTGGCCAGTGGTTCCCCGCCCGATCAGGCCTGGCAGAGCGCCGCGGCGGACCTGTTGGCAGCGCCCGATTGGATCTGGGAGGACACCGATAAGAAGGGCCGCCCCCGGCAACGGGACCTGCGGGGCTCGCTCACCAGCCTGGTGGTGGAGCCGATCGGGACGATGGCCAGGCTGCGGGTGGCAGCCACGATCGATGGGGCGGGCCGCAGCCTGCGACCCGAGCAGCTGCAGCACTGGTTCGCCAGCCGGCTGGGCTCGCCCCTGCGGATTCAGAGCGTTTGTCGTGAGGGCTTGGTGTTGAAACAGCAGCCAGTTCCGCGTGCTAGTTTGAACTGAGACGGCCGATGGGCTGCAGAGGACTCTTTGATCGACCGGTTTTCCGAAACCCGTCCCTCAGGATCTCCGAGTCTGCTTCCCGTCCCCGCAACAGCTTTCTCGAATCCCTGTTCCTGAGAGCCGAGCTTGCTCAAAGCCCCGGTTGCGGGCCGTTCAGACGGGTTTGATCCAAACCTGGAATTCTTGTTTTTCTGCTGACGCCTGAACCTTGCGGTCAAGGCACGGCCCTGAAGAGTCGGTGTTGCGGCCCCGCTGCAGCGCCATTCCAGCCGATTGATCCGTCCTCACTACAACATTCCGGTTGCTCCCCTGAGCCGTCCCCGCGCCCCACGCCCAAGCTCCCCCCGACCCCAAGCGATCGCCCCAGGGGGTTTGTCAGCTGGCCCGACGGTGATGTTCAGAACGGCGGCCGAGTCCCCGGTTCAGGTTCCCTGAGCCATCCCCCTATCCTCCATGCCCCAGCAGATCGTCATCGCCGAGCAGCTGCGCATCGCTGCAGTTCTCAACGACGAACGGGTTGATGAGTTGGTGGTTGCCCAAGGCCGTTACCAGATTGGTGATGTTTACCTTGGCACCGTTGAAAATGTTCTTCCCGGCATTGATGCGGCCTTTGTCAACATTGGTGAAGGCGAAAAGAATGGTTTTATTCATGTCACCGATCTCGGTCCCCTGCGCCTGAGAAAAGGGGCCGCCGGCATCACCGAATTGCTCGAACCGCGCCAGAAGGTGCTGGTGCAGGTGATGAAGGAGCCCACGGGCACCAAGGGCCCCCGACTCACGGGCAACCTCAGCCTGCCGGGTCGCTTCCTGGTGTTGCAGCCCCATGGCCAGGGCGTGACGATTTCCCGGCGCATCAATGGTGAAAACGAACGCAATCGCCTGCGTGCCCTCGGCGTGTTGATCAAGCCCCCGGGCGCCGGTCTGCTGATCCGCACCGAGGCCGAGTCGGTGAGCGAGGAGCTGCTGATCGACGACCTGGAGATGCTGCTGCGCCAGTGGGAGTCGATCCAGCAGGCGGCGGAAACGGCCAGCCCGCCGGTGCTGCTCAACCGCGATGAGGACTTCATCCACCGGGTGCTGCGCGATCTCTACAACCCCGAGGTTGTGCGGGTTGTGGTGGACAGCGCCGAGGGCGTGGGCCGGGTGAATGCCTTCCTGGGCGCCGACCAGGCCAACCTGCTGGTGGAGCACCACAGCGACCACACCGAAATCCTGGAGCATTTCCGGGTTCATGCAGCCATCCGTGATGCCCTCAAGCCACGGGTGGATCTGCCTTCAGGCGGCTACGTGATCATCGAGCCCACCGAGGCGCTCACCGTCATTGACGTCAACTCGGGCTCCTTCACCCGCTCCGCCAATGCGCGCGAAACGGTGTTGTGGACCAACTGTGAGGCCGCGATTGAGATTGCCCGCCAGCTGAAACTGCGCAACATCGGCGGCGTGGTGATCATCGACTTCATTGATATGGAGTCTCGCCGCGACCAGCTGCAGCTGCTGGAACACTTCACCCAGGCCGTGCGCCATGACACGGCCCGGCCCCAGATCGCCCAGCTCACCGAGCTGGGGCTGGTCGAATTGACGCGCAAGCGCCAGGGCCAGAACATCTACGAACTGTTCGGCCGGGCCTGCCCCAGCTGTGGCGGCCTCGGCCATGTGGCCGTGCTGCCCGGCAAGGATTCGCTCCTGCCCCTGGCCACCACCCCAGGCCTGGTGCGCTCCGCCGCCTCCGCCCGCGCCGAGGTGGCCAGCCCCGTGGCCCCGGCCGATGCCTCCAGCCGCCGCCGTCGTGGTGGCCGCGGCGGCCGCGGCGGCTCGGAGTTCTCCGAGACCGCCAGCGTGGAGACGGCCGCTGCCGTGGCCATCACCCCCGACCCCTCGCCCTACGGCTCCGGTCTTGGGGGGGCTGGCGGTGGCGCCAGCGAGGCACCTAGCCGCAGGCCGGAGCCCGATCTCGTGGCCGTGCCGATGGAGCCCGATCAGGAGCTGGTCTACGGCTGGCTGGGCCTGAACCCGGCCCTGCTGCTTGAGCCCAGCCCCAGCAGCGAGTCCGTGCTGGTGCGGGTGGTGCGTCCCGGTCAGGATCCCGAGCAGGTGCTTGAGGACGCTCGCCAGCAGCTGGCCGCGTCCGGCTCCCGTCGGCGCCGGCGCGGCCGTGGCGGCAGTGGTGATGGGGCCTCCGGCGCCCCAGCCTCCTCTGGTGCGGATGGCCAGACCAATCCCTACGGCCAGGCCCCGGAGGGCGGCCAGGCCAGCGGCCTGGGCCGCTCCGGGCGTGCTGAGCGCGGCGCCGGTCGGGCCGACATCACGGTCTCCGTCACGGAGCCCAGCCGCGAATCACCCAGCCGGGAATCGCTGATCGGGGAGCCGGCCCTCGTTGAGATCACGCCCTATCCGGTGGATGACTTTGCGCCGATCCCCGTGCTGGTTGGCGCCGGTGGCATCGACAGCCCTGCCCCGCAGGGGCGCCTGGAGCGGGAGGCCCCAGCCCGGGTCGGCCGCAGCCGCGTGCGTCAGGCGGCCCAGCTCCGCGATGGCGCAGCGCCGGCCCCGGTTCCTGTGGTGATCGAGGGCAGCCCCCTGCCGGAGTCCCTGGCGGCCGTGCCCGTCCTCAGCCAGGGGGCCCCGGCTCCGCTGACGGTGGCGATCACGCCAGATCCGGTGCCGATGGCGTTGCTGGCCCCGGAGCCCGAAGCGGAGCCCGATGCTGACGCTTCGGCAGAGCCCCGCCGGCGCCGGCGCCGCTCGTCCGCCACGGACTAGTGGCTCGGCCGCGTTCGCTGCCCCCTGGGGCCAGGGACTCCCTGGGCCCGGCCGAGGATTGGCTGGGGGTCAACGCGGGGCCAAACCCCCGGCCGGCCGGGGCGATGCCCCAGCCCGACGGACTGGGGGGGGCCGGGCCGCTGGCTTTCGGCTCCCTGGCCCAAGGCGACCTTGGTTTGGGCGCCTCCGGCTCAACCGATCCCGGTTCGGGCGTGTCAGGCTCGCCGGCCGCGCCGCAACAACCGAGCTCGGGCCTGCCCAACCGGTCTCGCCCGCGGCGGGCCGCCGCTCCGCCATCGTCTGGTCTGGAGGCCGATCCCAGCGGGGCGGCTGGGGTGGATGAGGTGGGTAGGGGCTGTTGGTTCGGGCCGGTGTTTGCGGCGGCGGTGGTGCTCCCTGCCGAGGCGGCCGCGCCCCTGGCCCGGGCCGGTCTCACCGACAGCAAGGCCCTGAGCGCCCGCCGCCGCGAGCAGCTGGTGCCCCTGATCAGCGAGCGGGCCGTGGCGTGGGCCTTGGGCCAGGCTTCGGCCGCCGAGATCGATCGCCATGGCATTCGCCTGGCCACCGAATGGGCCATGCTGCGGGCGCTGCAGCGCCTCAGTGGCGCCCTTGGGGCGCCGCCCCCGCTGGTGCTGGTGGATGGCATCCTGCCGCTGCGCTGCTGGCCTGGGCCCCAGCGCTGCCTGGTGCGCGGCGACAGCCACAGCCCCGCCATTGCCGCCGCCAGTGTGCTCGCCAAGGTGGCCCGGGACGCCCTGATCGGCCGCCTCGCCGAGCGCTATCCGGGCTATGGCCTCGAGCGTCATGCCGGCTATGGCACCGCCCGGCACCGGCTGGCGCTGCAGCAGTTGGGGCCGACCCCGTTGCACCGCCGCTCGTTTCTGCGGAACGTGTTGATCGCCCCTGCTGGAACCCCGGGTTGAGTCAGGGCGCGGAGCCAGAGGGTCGGGCGCTGGGGAGAGCGGGCTACGCAGTGGGGCAGGGGGCGGTGGCTGGCCTGGTGTCGGCGAACTGCTTTGTTTTAGGTGGGCTCGTCCTGGCACCAGGCCTGGAAATCGGCCAGGAGCTGCTGGCCGACGCGGTTTTTGATGCTGAGCAGGATTCCGGCCAGCAGCGAGCGGCCGGTGGCTTCCAGCACCCCCGCCGGAATCAGGCGCAGCAGGGGCGGCTGGCTGACGCTGACCGTGAGGCGCGCTTCGCCCTCCAGGCCCGTGGCCGTGGCTTCCAGGTGGGATTCGAGGGTGAGGCGAAAGTCATCGACGATTCCGAGGCCTTCCAGTTCGCAATCCTTCGCTTCCAGCAGGATGCTCTGGGATTCGCTCACGGCCACGATCTCCACGATCGGCTGAATCTGCAGCTGGAACACCTGCAGCTTGGTGACCGTGTAGCGGTAGTGGCCGGGGCCCAAGGGCTCAAGCTGGCTGGGATCCAGCAGGGCTGACACGACCCGATCCTCCTGGTTGAGGTAGGCGGGCAGGCGGTCGGCGTTGTGGTCGACGGGTAACTGAAGCTGTTGGCAGGCACTGAATGCCAGGGGCATTACTGGGGCCCGGCGCGGCATGATCCTATCGAGCCCGGTCCCCGTTTCTGCCCATGCGTCTTGCCTTCCTTGGACCGGCCGGGACCTACGGCGAGCAGGCCGCCGAGCGGCTGGCGGCCCTGGAGGGTTGGGCTGAGCCCGAGTTGCTGCCCCAGGTCGGCATCCGCGCCGTGGTCCAGGCCCTGGCGCAGGGGCGCTGCGATGGGGCCGTGGTGCCGGTTGAAAACTCCGTGGAGGGGGGCGTCACGACCTGCCTGGATGCCCTCTGGGAGCACCCGGACCTGCGGGTGGCCCGGGCCCTGGTGTTGCCGATCCGCCATGCCCTGCTGGGCAGCGGTCCGATCGCGGGCATCAGCGAGGTGCTCTCCCATCCCCAGGCCCTGGCCCAGTGCAGCCAATGGCTGGGCGACAACCTGCCCCGGGCCCTGCAGCTGCCCACCACCTCCACGGCCGAGGCGGCCCGCATGGTGGCAGGCAGTGCCTTCCGGGGGGCGATTGCCTCATTGCCGGCGGCCCGTGAGCACCGCCTGGAGGTGTTGGCCTATCCGATCAATGATGTGGCCGGCAATTGCACCCGATTCCTGTTGCTCACCCGGGGGGCCTGTTCCCTTTCCGGACCCCTGGCCAGCCTCGCCTTCTCGCTCCATGCCAACCGGCCCGGGGCCCTGCTGGAGGCCCTCGCCTGTTTCGCCCGCCTGGGGCTGAACATGAGCCGGATTGAATCGCGTCCCTCGAAACGGGAGATGGGCGAATACATCTTTTTCGTCGACCTTGAGCTGCCCGATGGCTCCGGGGCAGTTCTGGAGGAGACCCTCGGCGTGCTGCGGCCCCTCTGCCAGCACCTGGCCTTTTTCGGGGCCTACCCCCTCGATCTGGTCAACGACGAGCCGGCGTAAGGGCTGGCTCGCTGCTGGCTGCCGAGCCTTCGCCGTGGATCAGGCCGAAGGGCGGCCAGCGGCCGGTTTGCGGGCGCGGAACACACCGAATTGCATCATGCCGGTGGCAAAGGCCCAATGCATCAGCAGCAGGGTGGGGGTTTCACGCAGGCCCTGGAGCACGGCGCCTGGTCCGAGGCTGAGCACCTGGCCCGGGCGGCGGATGCCTTCCAGGATTGAATCGATCCAGGAGGGCAGGGTTTCGCTCGTCCAGTCGCCGGTGTCGAGGGCCAGGTCCGGGGCCTGGGCGCCAGGCTCGCTGCTGCCGTAGGGGCTGGCCAGCAGGTTGCGGGCAAAGCCGGCGATGCTGGCAAATTCCGGATGGGCCCATTGATCGAGCAGCTGGCGCATCACCCAGCGCTCGCGCCGATTCAAGGGGCCGTCGGCAGGGTCGCGGCGGTTCCAGTCGGCCACGGCCAGGCGGCCGCCCGGGGCCAGCACCCGCAGCAGTTCATCGGCGTAGCGCTGTTTGTCGGGCATGTGGGGCCCGGCCTCCACGCTCCAGACCGCGGCGAAGCTGCCATCGGCCAGATCCAGATCCAGGGCATCCATGACGGCAAACCGGCAGCTCAGGCCGGGCTCGGTGAGCTCCTGGGCCCTCTGGATCTGGCCGGGGCTGATGCTGATCCCCAGGACATCGAGGCCGTAGTCGCGGGCCAGGATCCGGGCGCTGCCGCCAATGCCGCAGCCCACATCGAGCACCTTGCTGCCGGGGGGCAGTTGGTCGAGCCCACTCCAGTGCACCAGGGCATGGACGAAATCCACCTTGGCCTGGCGGAAATCGACGCGGCGCGCGGAAGACCCCGGGGGCTGGAGCCCGGGGCTGCCGGGGGCCGGGTTGGCCTGGCCGCTGGCAGCGGCGGTTGGCTTGGCCTGGGGGCGCCGGGGGTAGAAGCCCAGGTGCACGTGGTCGCCCCAGAGGCGCTCCAGCAGGCGATCGGCGGTCCAGCGGTCGTAGGCCTCGGCCACCGTGGCACTGCTGACGAAATGGCGGTCGCGCCGTTGCCAGAGCCGCAGGGCCCAAGCCAGCACCAGCAGCAGGGCCGCGACCAGCAGCAAGGGAACGGGGGTTGAAACGGGCATGGGCAGGGGATCGGGGAGCCGGTCGGGGCAGGACGCGAGGCGCGCTCAGGGCCAGCGAGGCTGGCTCAGCGGGTCCAGTCCTCATCGGCACCGACCCCATCTCCCCGGCCGTCAGCCTGACCATCGGCCTGACCATCACGCCGACCGCCGCCGAAGTCATCGCCCAGGTCGTTTCTCAGGTCGTCGGCCAGGGCATCCCTGGCTTGGTCGTCCCTGGCTTGGGCGTCATCGCCTTCGCCGAACTGCTGGAAGGTGTCCATCAACACGGTGCGGGCGGCTAGCTGCCGACGGGTTTGGTCGAGCAGGTCGTATTCGAGCCGCAGCCGTTCGCCGGTATCGGTGATTTCCAGCAGGGTTTGTTGCTGCTCGGCCACCGGACCGCCGAGGTGGGAGCCGATCCAGAAGGAGAGCTCCCGGGGCAGGTCAGGCAGGTCGCTGGGCAGGGCGGTGGTCTTGCCGACCAATTTTCCGGTCAGATCGACCACGTCCTTGAGGGCCTTGGTGACATCGGCGGCCAGGTCGGTCAGGAGCTGGTGGCTATCGGTGTTGTCGTCCTCAATCCAGCTCACCATGGCGACGCGGAAGGGGGCTTCGCGCACCACTTCCAGCACCCGGAACCGTTGCTGGCCCAGGGTGACGATGTTGCTGCGATCGTCGTCCTGGCTCTGGCATTGCAGGATCTCGGCGCAGCAGCCCACGCTGGCCATCGTCTTGGTCTGGGGGTCCCAGCGCACCACCCCAAAGCGCCGGTCCGTTTCCAGAACGGAGCGCAGCATCATGCGGTAGCGCGGCTCAAAGATGTGCAGGGGCAGCACTTCCTGCGGGAACAACACCACATCCGGCAGGGGGAAGAGTGGCAGTTCCCTCACGGCCAGATGGGTCACGGTGGCAACCTGGGTTGAAGAGGTGGATGAAGCAGCGCCGAGGCGGCGGAAATTGCTTGTGGGGATCCTAGGAAGATCCTCCAGCCAGCGGGTTCTGCCCGCTGGCGCTGGTGGGCGTCTCGGCGGCAGGCGATCGCCCGTCCACCCAAGCATTGCCTTGGCCTCTGGCCGTTGGCATCGGGGTTTGGCTGGATTTTGCTCAGCCGACCCACTTGGCATTCAACACAAAAGCTGGCTCCGAAGAGCCAGCCTGGGTTTGCCAGACCCCCAAAACCGGGCCGCAGCCTGAGCTGCTGGGGCCTGGGTGGAGCGTCTGGCTGTGGTGGTGAAGGTACCCCTCAGAGCTTGACTTCGATATCAACGCCACTGGGCAGGTCCAGCTTCATCAGGGCGTCGATGGTTTTGGCCGTGGGGCTGTAGATGTCGATGATGCGACGGTGGGTGCGGGTTTCGAAGTGCTCGCGTGAATCCTTGTCCACGTGGGGTGAGCGCAGCACGCAATAGATCTTGCGCTTGGTTGGCAGGGGAATCGGACCGATGGCTGTGGCAGCGGTGTGATCGGCCGTTTCGATGATTTTTTCGCAGGACAGATCCAGCATGCGGCGATCAAACGCCTTGAGACGGATGCGGATCTTCTGCTGGGCGATGGTGCTGGACATGGGGGAGGTTGAAAGGAAGTTGGGAGCGGGCCCAGGCTTGAGGGGGTTCAAGGATGGAGCCACTGGAGCGGCTCACTGGCAGGCCGTGGCCGGATGGGGCCGAACCGAAATCGGATTGTCCAGGTGCAAAAGGGGTGGTGGCCTCACCACCACCCCCAAGGGGCCTAAAGGGCCTCAGGCAACGATCTTGGAAACCACGCCGGCACCAATGGTGCGGCCGCCTTCGCGGATGGCGAAGCGCATGCCCTGTTCGATGGCAACCGGACAAATGAGTTCGGCACTCATTTTGATGCGGTCACCGGGCATCACCATCTCCACGTTGCTGCCGTCATCGGCGGTGAAGGCGGTGATCTGGCCGGTCACATCCGTGGTACGGATGTAGAACTGGGGACGGTAACCAGCGAAGAACGGCGTGTGGCGGCCGCCTTCTTCCTTTTTCAGCACATACACCTCGCCCTCGAACTTGGTGTGGGGCTTGATCGAGTTGGGCTTGACCAGCACCATGCCGCGCTCGATGTCTTCCTTCTGAACGCCACGCAGCAGCAGGCCCACGTTGTCGCCAGCCATGCCCTCATCGAGCAGCTTGCGGAACATTTCCACACCGGTGACGGTGGTTTCGCGGGTGTCGCGGATGCCGACGATCTGGACGGTTTCGCCCACTTTCACCTTGCCACGCTCGATCCGGCCGGTGGCGACGGTGCCGCGACCGGTGATCGAGAAGACGTCTTCGACCGCCATCAGGAAGGGCTTGTCGATTTCGCGCTCGGGCTCGGGGATGGCTTGGTCAACGGAATCCATCAGGTCGAGGATCTTGTCAACCCACTCGTCTTCACCGCGCACGGCTTTCTTGCCGGACTGGATGTATTCGAGGGCCTTGAGGGCCGAGCCTGCCACCACGGGGATGTCATCGCCGGGGAAGTCGTAGCTGCTGAGGAGCTCGCGCATTTCCAGTTCGACGAGCTCGAGGATTTCCTCGTCGTCGACCATGTCCTTCTTGTTCAGGAACACCACCAGGGCGGGCACGCCCACCTGCTTGGCCAGCAGGATGTGCTCCTTGGTTTGGGCCATGGGGCCGTCGGTGGCGGCCACCACCAGGATGGCGCCGTCCATCTGGGCGGCCCCGGTGATCATGTTCTTGACGTAGTCGGCGTGACCCGGGCAGTCGACGTGGGCGTAGTGACGATTTTCGGTCTCGTACTCCACGTGGGCCGTGTTGATCGTGATGCCCCGTTCTTTCTCTTCGGGAGCGCCATCGATTTCGTCGTAGGCCTGGGCCTTCGCCATGCCTTGGGACGCCAGCACGTTGGTGATGGCGGCAGTCAGGGTGGTTTTGCCGTGGTCAACGTGGCCGATGGTGCCGATGTTGACGTGAGGTTTGTTCCTCTCGAACTTCTCGCGTGCCATGGAAGGAAAGAATCGGGGGAGTTGGTTTGGGTTGGGGAAAGATCAGGAATTGCCCTGATTCTTGGAAATGATGGCTTCAGCAACGTTGCGAGGAACTTCCTCGTAGTGGCTGAACTCCATCGAGAAGATACCCCGACCCTGGGTCATGGATCGGAGCTGGGTGGCGTAGCCGAACATCTCAGCCAAGGGAACCTTGGCCTGGACCTTGGATTGGCCATCGTCGACGGATTGACCCTCGACTTGGCCCCGGCGGGAGGACAGGTCACCGATGACGGAACCGAGGTAATCCTCGGGAACCTCCACCTCCACCTTCATCATCGGCTCAAGCAGTACAGGATTGCACTTCTTGACGCCGTCCTTGAAGGCCATGGAGCCGGCGATCTTGAACGCCATCTCCGAAGAGTCGACGTCATGGTAGGACCCGTCCACCATGGTGACCCGGACATCGATCATCGGGAAACCAGCAATCACGCCGGATTGGCAGGTTTCCTTCATGCCGGCTTCCGCCGGTCCGATGTATTCCTTGGGCACGATACCGCCAACAATCTTGTTGACGAATTCGAAGCCGGTTCCCGGCTCGCCGGGCTCCATTTCAATCACCACATGGCCGTATTGGCCCTTGCCACCGGTTTGGCGGGCAAATTTGCCTTCGCCCTTGGCCTTGCCGCGAATGGTTTCCCGATAGGACACCTGGGGAGCACCAATGTTGGCCTCCACCTTGAATTCGCGCATCATGCGGTCCACCAGGATTTCCAGGTGGAGTTCGCCCATCCCGGCAATCACGGTCTGGTTGGTTTCCGGATCAGTGCGAACCCGGAAGGTGGGGTCTTCTTCCGACAGGGATTGCAGGGCTTTGCCGAGCTTCTCCATGTCGCCCTTGGTTTTGGGCTCAACCGCCACCGAAATCACCGGTTCGGGGATGTACAGGGATTCGAGGATGATCGGGTCGGAGTCGACACACAGGGTGTCGCCGGTGGTGGTGTCCTTCAGGCCCAGCACGGCGCCGAGATCCCCTGCCCGCAGCTCATCCACCTCCTCGCGTTCATCGGCCTTGAGAACAATCAGGCGGGAGATCCGCTCTTTTTTGTCCTTGGTGGAATTCAGGACGTAACTGCCTTTTTGCAGCACACCCGAATACATGCGGATAAAGGTGAGCTTGCCGAAGGGATCGGACATCACCTTGAAGGCCAGGGCGCTGAAGGGCGCACTGTCTTCCGAGGGGCGCATCGCTTCGCTGCCGTCAGGCAGCAGGCCCTGGATCGGCGGCACATCAATGGGGGCGGGCAGATAGTCCACCACCGCATCGAGCAGCAGTTGCACACCCTTGTTCTTGAAGGCCGAGCCGCAGAGGATGGGCACCAGGCCGTGCTTGAGCACGCCCGTGCGAATGCCGACGCGGAGTTGCTCTTCGGTGAGTTCGCCGTTTTCGAGGAAGGCCTCAAGCAGCTCTTCGTCGGTTTCGGCGACGCTTTCCATCAGGCTGGTACGCCAGAGGGCCGCCTCCTCAACCATCGAGGCAGGGATATCGGCTTCTTCAATATCCTTGCCCAGCTCATCCTTGTAGATGAAGGCCCGGTTTTTGACCAGGTCAACGATGCCGCTCAGTTCGCCCTCGGCGCCGATCGGCAACTGGATCGGGGCGGCGTTGGCGCGCAGGCGATCCTTGATCTGGGAATTGACCTTGAGGAAGTCGGCGCCGGTGCGGTCCATCTTGTTGACGAACACCATGCGCGGCACGTTGTAGCGGTCGGCTTGCCGCCACACCGTTTCCGATTGGGGTTGTACACCGCCAACGGCACAGAAGACCGCAATCACACCATCCAGCACCCGCATCGAGCGTTCGACCTCAATGGTGAAGTCGACGTGGCCCGGCGTGTCGATGATATTGATGCGGTGGTCTTTCCAGCTGGTGGAAATGGCCGCCGCGGTGATCGTGATGCCACGTTCCCTTTCCTGGGCCATCCAGTCCGTGACAGCGCCGCCGTCATGGACTTCGCCCATCTTGTGGACGACCCCGGAATAGAAAAGGATCCGTTCGGTGGTTGTGGTTTTGCCAGCATCAATATGGGCCGCAATCCCAATATTTCTGACTCGTTCCAGGGGATAGGCGCGGGCCACGGGGAAGATCTCCGAAGGTTTTGTCTTGAAAAAACGGTAGTGACTTTACAGGTCGGCAGGGTTGGGCTGGGGGGCCTGGCCCGAAGCCGGCTGACGTCTCAGTAGCGGTAATGGGCGAAAGCCTTGTTGGCTTCGGCCATCTTGTGGGTCTCTTCGCGCTTGCGCACGGCGCTGCCCGCCTCGTTGGCCGCATCCATCAGTTCACCGGCCAGCTTCTGGGACATGCTGCGACCGTTGCGGGACCGGGAGAAGTTCACCAGCCAGCGCAGGGCCATGGCCGTCCCCCGCTCCTGGCGCACTTCCATGGGCACCTGGTAGGTGGCACCGCCGACCCGACGGGCCCGCACTTCCACCAGGGGGGTGGCGTTACGCACCGCGGTTTCAAACAGCTCGAGGGGATCGGAGCCGGTGCGCTCGTTGATCAGGCTGAAGGCGTCGGAGAGGATCCGTTGCGCCGTTGATTTCTTGCCGTGCTTCATCAGCCGGGCCACGATCATGGTGGCCAGGCGGCTGTTGAACTGGGGATCGGGAAGAACCGGGCGCTTCTCAGCGGCGTTGCGGCGGGACATAAACCAGGAGGGTGGACGTCAGGGACGGGAAGAGAACGGGGGGGAGATCAGGACTTGGGAGTCTTGGCGCCGTATTTGGAGCGGGACTGGCGCCGATCCTTGACGCCCGCGGTGTCGAGGGTGCCGCGAATGATGTGGTACCGCACCCCCGGCAGATCCTTGACCCGGCCGCCGCGAATCAGGACCACCGAGTGCTCCTGCAGGTTGTGGCCAATCCCGGGGATGTAGGCGGTGACCTCAAAGCCGGAGGTGAGCCGCACGCGGGCCACCTTGCGCAGGGCCGAGTTGGGCTTTTTGGGGGTAGAGGTGTACACGCGGGTGCACACGCCACGGCGCTCTGGGCAGGCGCGCAGGGCCGGGGACTTGGTTTTGCGGGTGAGGCGCTGCCGCTCGGTGCGGATCAGCTGCTGAATCGTGGGCATCGAGGGCCGGAGGTAGGGCCGGAAGTCCGACCACATTCGACAATCCGCCACCTTACGCGGTCGTCGTCCTGGCTCAGGCGATCGGGCTGAAGGATGCCCCGCAGGCGCAGCAGCGCACCTGGCCACTGGCTCTGATCAGGAAGCCGCCGCCGCTGAGATCGCCCTTGTAGTCGAGGCTCAGGCCGGCCAGCCGCTGGGTCTGGTCGGCGGGGGCATAGAGGGTGATGCCATCGGCCCGGGCCATGGCCACGCCGGCCAGGTGACCGGGCCGGATGCGGATCACCCAGCGCTCGCAGCTGCCATCGATCAGGTCGATGTGCATCACCCCAGGGGTGCCGGCGACAGCCGCCTGCCGTCCCAGCTCGGCAGCGGCGGCGGCGGTGAGACGCAGGCTGTGGCCCTTGGGCATGGCGAAAGCGAAACGGTGTCCAGTCTGTCAGGGGTTGGCCAGGGGGCTACCGGGCCGGGGCACCAGGCCCAGGCCGTTGTGCACCGCTGCCACCACGCCTCGGCCCTTCACCGTGTGCACGCCCCCCAGCACCAGGCCGGTGGAACTGCCGCCGTCGAGGTTGAGGGCATCGCGCAGGCCCAGGCGTTGCAAGGTCTGGGCCGTTTGTTGCAGGGTTGGGCCCAGGTTGCCGATCCCCTGGATCGTCACCAACCAGAGCTTCTGGCCATCGCTGCCGATCACGGTGCGGGGGGCCCCCTGGGAGAGGAAGCCAGGGCTGAAGCCTTCACTGGCGCCATTGAGCACCAACTGGCCGTCCTGGAGGAGCAGGGGGCCGCCCCCGAGCACGTAGGGCTGCAGGCCCAGGGGGGTGGTCGGTTGGCTCGTGAGGGTGAGCTGGCTGCCGGGGCCCCAGGGCAGGGAGCTGTTGCCGCGGGCGACGAGCAGCATGGTGCCGGGCTCCAGGGGCACGCCCGCCGCCATGGCCTCCGGCCCCAGCTGCTCGATCACCCGGTTGTCCTGGAGCAGCAGGCCGCTTTCGCCATCGCTGAGGGCCCGGTAGCTGCGGCCCCAGCTGGCGGTGTAGCGGCTCAGGCCCCGCTGCAGATAGCCGCTGTTGAGACTGAGCACGGGCAGCCGCTGGCCCTGGCCATCGCTGATCCACTCCTGCAGGCTGAGGCGCCCGAACCTGGGCAGGGCGCCGGGGCCCCACCCCACCGCGCCCCGGTTGAGGATCGGGCCCGACAGCCAGGTGCCGCCATCGCGCAGGGCGCCGAGGGGCAACCGTTTGATCCGGTTGAAATAGCCCCCATTGATGGCCACCAGGGCCTGCTCCCCCTGGGCCAGCTGGGACAGGGTGCTGAGTCCCTCCATGCCATCGGCCCGGGTGAGGGGGCGTAGGTCGAGGGGGGTGAGGCGGGGATCGAAGCGCACGCTGTTGATCAGCATCGGCTCGCCATCCACCTGGCTGATGCTGCGGTCCAGCTCGATGCCATGGCCGATCAGGGCCGTCAGCCGCGGATCAAAGCGGGGCGAGGCCAGCCCTGCGCCGGGGCCGGCCTCGCCTGTGGTGGAGGCCTCGCCGTTGGGGATGGCGCCGAGGCTGCTGGTGTTGAGGCTGCTGGTGTTGAGGCTGCTGGCGTTGAGGCTGCTGTCGCCGAAATCGAGCACCAGCCGGGCGGGGCCCCCCAGGGTGAGCAGGTGGGGCGGGGCCTCGCTGGGCAGGGTGAGCCGCAGGCCCTCGGGCCCCAGTTGGGCTTTCAGGCCCAGGGCGTTCAGGCTTTGCCGTTGCTCGGCGCTGCTGCTGACGCCCAGCACCAGCTGGCGGTCACCCCGGTAGAGCAGGGCCGCTGCCCCCAGGTCGAGCACCACGCGCCGGGTGCTGCCCAGGTCACGGGAGCGCACCGCCAGCAGGGGCACGGGGGCCATCGCGATCGTCAGCAGGCTCCCCTGGGGCGTGAGCCGGGCGCCGGCGGCCTGCAGCAGCCGGCCCACCGGCAGGGCCACCTCATCGTCAAGGCTCCGCTGGCTGCCGGCGGGCAGCTCGATGCTGGCGCCGAACCAGTCCAGGGTCACGCTGCCATCCGGTCGCGCCCGGCTGGTCATGCCCAACTGGCCCTGCAACACCTCCAGGGGCAACCACAGCTCGCCCTGGTCCTGGCCCGGGCCGGGGGGATTCCACAGCCAGCGGGCCGTCTGGCGCTGGCCCTGGATGGCGATGGAGCCGCCCTGGAGGGTGGTCGCCAGCCTGGGTCCCCTGCCCCCCTCGCTCGACCCCCTGGGGCGCGGCGCCGGACCTGGGGCCGGGACGCTGGCCGGGGCCGGGGCTGGACCCGTGGCTGCTCCTGGCGCTGGAACAGAGCTCTGAACAGTCCCCTGAAACGACCGCTGAACAGTGGTTGGAACCGGGGCCGGCGGCAGGGGCGGTGGCGGGCCGGGCAGGGCGGCAATCAGGGGGCCCATCGGCAGGAGCCGCAGCAGGGAAAGCAGGGCTGCCAAGGGAGGTCCAGGGAGATGTCGGCACGCTAAGCCGGTTGTCCAGGCTCCCCGCGCCTGGCGGATCCGGCGGCAAGCCACTGCCTAAGATCCAAAGCTCATTAATTCGGCTTTTCAGCAGGTGAAAGACACCGGCTGGGAGGTCCGTTCCATCCGCAGGTTGTTGCCTGGCTATGGCGCTTTCTTCCCGTCCCCAGTGGCCCCATAGCGACAGCCCGGCCCCTGCTGCCGTGGCTGGCGAGAAGGATGCCTGCGGGGTGGGATTCCTGGCCCATCTGCAGGGCGAGGCGAGCCATTGGGTTCTGGCCCAGGCCCTGCGGGCCCTCGATTGCATGGAGCACCGCGGCGGCTGCGGTGGCGATGGGGACTCCGGGGACGGCGCCGGCATCCTTTGTGGCATCCCCTGGGACTACCTGGAAACCGTGTGGCCCGAGGCCCAGGCCAGCCGGGGCAGCGCCCGGGGCCTCGGCATGGTGTTTCTGCCCGCCGATCCCGTCCGGCGCGAGCAGGCCCGCGGGTTCTGCGACGCCGAGGCCGCCCATGTGGGCCTGGCCAGCCTGGGCTGGCGGCAGGTGCCGGTGGACGCCTCCGTGCTGGGCCCCATGGCCCGGCAAACGGCCCCGGCGATCGAACAGTGGTTGATCGGTCCGGCCGCCGGGGCCGAGGCCCCCGCCGGCGATGCCCTCGAAGCCCTGCTGTTCCGGCTACGGCGCCGGGTGGGCGACCGGGCCCGCGAGGCCTGGGGCGCCGGCGCTATCGACCTCTACTTCGCTTCCCTGAGCAGCCGCACCCTTGTGTACAAGGGGATGGTGCGCTCCCAGGTGCTGGCCAGTTTTTACGGCGACCTGCGCGATCCGCGCTTCGCCGTCAGTTTTGCGGTGTATCACCGCCGCTTCAGCACCAACACCCTGCCCCGCTGGCCCCTGGCCCAGCCGATGCGGCTGTTGGGCCACAACGGCGAGATCAACACCCTGCTCGGCAACCTCAACTGGGCCCGGGCCGCCGAAGCCAACCTCGATGCGGTCTGGGGCGGGGCGGCCGGCGATCTCAAGCCGGTGGTGAATCCGGCGTTCAGTGATTCGGCCAACCTCGATGCCACCCTCGAGTTGATGGTGCGCAGCGGCCGGCCCGTCACCGACAGCCTGCTGACCCTGGTGCCGGAGGCCTTCCGCCAGCAGCCCGAGCTGGAGAGCCGCCCCGAGATCCAGGCCTTCTACGAATTCAATGCCTGCCTGCAGGAGCCCTGGGATGGCCCGGCCTTGCTGGTGTTCAGCGATGGCCGCAGCGTCGGCGCCACCCTCGACCGCAACGGCTTGCGCCCTGCCCGCTACTGCATCACCAACGACGGTTACGTGGTGATGGGTTCGGAAACCGGCGTGGTGGAGCTCGACGAGAGCCGCATCGTTGAAAAGGGTCGCCTCGGCCCTGGCCAGATGCTGGCCGTTGACCTGGAGCAGGGCCGCCTGCTGCGCAACTGGGAAGTGAAGGCCGAGGCAGCCTCCCGCCATCCCTATGGCGCCTGGCTGGCCGAGCACCGGCGCCAGCTGGACCCCCAGCCCTGGCTGCAGGAGCGCCAACTGGGCGAACTGGAGCTGCTGCGCCAGCAAACCGCCTTCGGCTTCACCGCCGAGGACATGGAGCTGGTGATCGACGACATGGCCGGGGCCGCCAAGGAACCCACCTACTGCATGGGCGATGACATCCCCCTGGCGGTGCTCTCCAGCAAGCCCCACCTCCTCTACGACTACTTCAAGCAACGCTTCGCCCAGGTCACCAACCCGCCGATCGACCCCCTGCGCGAAAAGCTGGTGATGAGCCTGGAGATGCACCTGGGCCAGCGCGGCTCGGCCCTGCGTCCGGAGCCGGCTGCCGCCGGGGTGTTGCACCTCGATTCCCCGGTGCTGAATGAGGCGGAACTGGCGGCCATCGCCCACCAAGGCCTGGCCGTCACCACCCTCTCGACCCTGTTCCCCGTGCTGGCCGGGCCTGGTGGCCTCGAGCAGGCCGTGGAGCGGCTGCGCCAGGAGGCCGAGGCGGCCGTGCGTTCCGGCAGCGCCATCGTGCTGTTATCGGATCGCCGGGGCCAGGGTGGCCAGCCCGCCAGCATCGATGCCACCACCACCATGATCCCGCCCCTGCTGGCGGTGGGGGCGGTGCATCACCACCTGCTCAACCTCGGCCTGCGCCTCAAGGCCTCCCTGGTGGTGGAGACGGCCCAGTGCTGGAGCACCCACCACCTGGCCTGCCTGATCGGCTATGGCGCCAGTGCCGTTTGCCCCTGGCTCACTTGGGAAACGACCCGCCATTGGCTGGCCCAGCCCAAGGTGCAGTCGCTGATCGAGCGGGGCAAACTGCCTGCCCTCACGGTCGACCAGGCCCAGGCCAATGTGCGCAAGGCGCTGGAAGATGGCCTGCGCAAGATCCTCTCCAAGATCGGCATTTCGCTTCTGGCCAGCTACCACGGCGCCCAGATCTTTGAAGCCATCGGCATCGGCGCCGACCTGATTTCCCTGGCGTTCAGCGGCACCACCAGCCGGGTGGCCGGCCTGAGCCTCAGCGATCTGGCCAGCGAAACCCTGGCCTTCCACGCCAAGGCCTTCCCCGAACTCAACCGCACCAAGCTGGAGTTCATGGGCTTTGTGCAATACCGCACGGGCGGCGAATACCACCTCAACAGCCCGGAGATGGCCAAGGCCCTCCATGCCGCCGTCAAGGCTGGCCCGGGCTACGACCACTTCTCCACCTACCAAACCCTGCTGGAGAACCGACCCGTGACGGCCCTGCGGGACCTGCTGCAGCTCACCCCCGCGGCGGTGCCCCTGCCGATCGACCAGGTGGAGAGCATCGAGAGCATCTGCGCCCGCTTCTGCACCGGCGGCATGAGCCTGGGCGCCCTCTCGCGCGAGGCCCACGAGGTGCTGGCCATCGCCATGAACCGGATCGGCGGTAAGAGCAACAGCGGCGAGGGCGGCGAAGACCCGGCCCGCTTCCATGCCCTCACCGATGTGGATGGAGAAGGTCGCTCCGCCACCCTGCCTGGCATCAAGGGGCTGCGCAACGGCGATACGGCCTGCTCCGCCATCAAGCAGATCGCCTCCGGTCGCTTTGGCGTGACCCCCGAATACCTGCGCAGCGGCCGCCAGCTGGAGATCAAGGTGGCCCAGGGTGCCAAACCGGGCGAAGGCGGCCAGCTGCCTGGTCCCAAGGTGGACGAGTACATCGCCTGGCTGCGCAACAGCAAGGCGGGCGTGGCCCTGATCTCTCCGCCGCCCCACCACGACATCTATTCCATTGAGGATCTGGCCCAGCTGATCCACGACCTGCACCAGGTCCATCCCGCCGCCCAGGTGTCGGTGAAGCTGGTGGCCGAGATTGGCATCGGCACGATCGCCGCCGGTGTGGCCAAGGCCAATGCCGATGTGATCCAGATCTCCGGCCACGATGGCGGCACCGGCGCCTCGCCGCTGAGTTCGATCAAGCACGCCGGCAGCCCCTGGGAACTGGGCCTCACTGAGGTGCACCGCAGCCTGCTCCAGAACGGCCTGCGTGATCGGGTGCTGCTGCGGGCCGATGGCGGCCTCAAGACCGGCTGGGATGTGGTGATTGCGGCCCTGTTGGGGGCCGAGGAATACGGTTTTGGCTCGGTGGCGATGATCGCCGAGGGCTGCATCATGGCCCGGGTTTGTCACACCAATAACTGCCCCGTGGGGGTGGCCACCCAGAAGGAAGCCCTGCGCCAGCGCTTCACGGGCCTGCCGGAGCATGTGGTCAATTTCTTCCTCTATGTGGCGGAAGAAGTGCGCCAGTTGCTGAGCGTGCTCGGCGTGGCCCGGCTCGAAGACCTGATCGGCCGTACGGAGCTGCTGCAGCCGCGGTCGGTGGCCCTGGCCAAAACCAGTGCCCTCGATCTCTCCTGCCTGCTGGATCCCATTCCCCAGGCCCAGGACCGCTCCTGGCTCAGCCACAGCCCCACGGCCCATGGCAATGGCACCGTGCTCGAAGACCAGCTGCTCGCCGATCCGGAGGTGCTTGCCGCCATCGAGGGCCATGGCCGCCTGGAGCGCAGCCTGGCGATCATCAACACCGACCGCAGCGTTGGCGCCCGCCTGGCCGGCGAGATCGCCGAGCGCCATGGCAACACCGGCTTCGCCGGCCAACTGGCACTCACGTACCACGGAGCCGCCGGCCAGAGCTTTGGGGCCTTCCTGCTCCAGGGCATGCAGGTGACCCTGGTGGGTGAGGCCAACGATTACGTCGGCAAGGGCATGAATGGCGGGCGCCTCACGGTGGTGCCGCCTGCCGGCGTGAACGATCCCGGCAGCCAGGTGATCCTCGGTAACACCTGCCTCTATGGCGGCACCGGCGGCGAGCTCTTCGCCATGGGCCGGGCCGGCGAGCGCTTTGCGGTGCGCAACAGCGGTGTGCGCACCGTGGTGGAGGGTGCGGGCGACCATTGCTGCGAATACATGACCGGCGGTGTGGTGGTGGTGTTGGGCTCCACCGGCCGCAACGTGGCCGCGGGCATGACCGGCGGGGTGGCCTTCCTGCTCGATGAGGACGGCGGCCTGGCCGAGCGCCTCAACCCCGAAACCGTGACCCTCTGCGCCCTCACCACCCCCGAACAGGAGGCCCTGCTCAAGCCCCTGCTCGAGACCCACCTGGAGGTCACCGGCAGCGAGCGGGCCGCCAGCCTGCTGGCCGATTGGAGCCACTGGAAGACCCGCTTCAAGCTGCTGGTGCCGCCCAGCGAGAAGGCCGCCATGGGCCTGGTCGAGCGCTCTGCCGTGGCGGCCTGAGTCGCTGCCCCGGCTGGCGATTGCCGCTCAGGGTCTCCTGATCAGCCTGCCGGGATCCGGAGACCTTGATTGAGCAGCTGGGACAGAGCGTCTGGGGCGGATTCGATCCCCCCTGGCATCGCCACCAGATGGGGTGCCGATTGGCCCAGTCCTCATAAGAGTGGGTGCGTGGACCGGTCCGGGCTCAACCCTCGGCCCAGGTCGTTGTCAGGACACCAGTCTTCAGCGCGGATGCTGCTGCATCAGGCGCTGGACTTCACCGGCGTGATAGCTGCTGCGGGTGAGGGGGCTGCTGACCACCTGCAGGAAGCCGAGTTCGGTTTCACCATGGCGGCGGAAGGATTCGAATTGTTCCGGTGTCACGAAGCGATCCACCGGCAGGTGTTTGGGACCGGGGGAGAGGTATTGGCCGATCGTCACGATGTCGACGCCATGGCGGTGCAGGTCGCCGAGAACCTCCAGCACTTCGCTGTCGCTTTCGCCCAGGCCTGTCATCAGGCCCGATTTGGTGTAGGTGCGCGGCCAGCCGTCATGCACCCGCTGCAGCAGCTCCAGGGAGCGGCTGTAGATCCCCTGGGGCCGGGCCAGGCGGTAGAGCCGTGGCACGGTTTCGATGTTGTGGTTGAGCACGTCCGGCGCCGCCGCCATCACCGCGGCAAGGGCCTGCCAGTTGCCGCAGAAGTCGGGAATCAGCAGTTCGATCGTGGTGAAGGGCGACCGCTGGCGCACCTGGTCGATGCAGGCAACGAACTGGCTGGCGCCGCCATCGGCCAGGTCGTCCCGGTTCACCGAGGTGATCACCACATGCTTGAGGCCCAGGCGGGCCACCGCTTCGCCCAGCCGCTGCGGTTCGCTGGGGTCGAGCGCCCGCACGCTCTTGTCGAAGTCGATATCGCAGTAGGGACAGGCCCGGGTGCAGCCCGGCCCCATGATCAGGAAGGTGGCGGTGCCGCCGGCAAAGCATTCGCCGATGTTGGGGCAGCTTGCCTCCTGGCAGACCGTGTTCAGCTTCAGGTCCAGCAGCAGGTCGGCCACGGCGCCGATCCGTTCCCGCTGGGGGGCCTTGACGCGCAACCAGTCGGGTTTCTGCAAGGGGGTGGCGCCGCAGCGGTGTCGGGGTGAGCGGACTTTAGGAAGGGCCCTGGGCCGGGGCGATCTCCTACACTCGGCCCATCGGGATGTGGCGCAGCTTGGTAGCGCACTTCGTTCGGGACGAAGGGGCCGCAGGTTCGAATCCTGTCATCCCGATTGATTGAACAACCGTCAGCGCTTCCCTCCATTTGGAGGGTCAGGGCTGTTTCTGAGCAACCTGCCACCGAGCAGGGGGCTGGCTCTCTGGTGAGGCCTCCCTTCCACGCCAGCGGCCACCCTCAGGGACGCCTTGAAACCAGTTCAGCGGTCAAGCCAGTTCCTTGCGGCAGCTGAGATCGCTTCTCCCCAGGCCAAACGGCGGGTTTCCCAACCGATCCTCAGGCCAGGTCCGCCCCCGGATAGCCCCGGGGGGTCACCATGCGCCCGGCTTCAACCCGGCTGCTGCTGTTGCCGATCAGCACCAGGGTGAGCATGTCCACGGCTTCGAGGGGCAGCTCGGCCAGGCTGTGGAGGCTGAGGGCTTCCTCGGCCCGGCCCAGCTGGCGGGCGAGTAGCACGGGCGTGCTGCCGGGGCGGTGCTCGAGCAGTAGCTCCCGGGCCCGGCCCAGTTGCCAGTCCCGGCCCTGGGAGCGGGGGTTGTAGAGGGCCACCACGAAATCGCCCGCTGCCGCCCCCTGCAGTCGTTTTTCGATCACCGGCCAGGGGGTGAGCCGGTCGCTGAGGCTGACCGCGCAGAAGTCATGCATCAGCGGCGCTCCGGCCCGGGCGGCGGCCAGCTGCAGGGCCGAGAGGCCCGGGTGCACCGTGAATCCGGGCCGATCGCCCGGCGCCAGGGCCAGCCACTGCTCCAGGGCCAGGCCCGCCATGCCATAGATGCCACTGTCTCCTGAGGAGATCAGGGCCACATTCAGGCCCTGGCAGGCCAGCTCCAGGGCTTCGGCGCAGCGCTCCCGCTCCAGGGTCAGCTGGCCGTCGCTGCGCAGCTGGTCGGGACGGCGCAGGGGTTCGAGCAAATCCAGATAGGGGCCGTAGCCCACCCAGATCGTGGCCTCGGCCAGGGCGCGGCGAGCATCGGGGGTGAGCAGGTCCAGGCTGCCCGGACCACTGCCCACGAGGTGGAGCTGGCCCTGGCCCGGGGCCCATTGCCAGGCCGCCTCGGCCACGGCCAGGGTGGCCGCCCCCCGTTCACCACTGCGGGCCCGTTCGATCCGTTTCTCCTGGCGAAGATTCGATGCCGGTCCGCAGGCCAGCAGGGCCGCTGCTTCGGCCACGCTGGCGGTGCCCAGTTCCCGGGCCACGGCCTCCGAGGGGTTGGGAACGGCCACCGCCGCCAGGCTGGCGGCGTCGAAGCAGCGCAGGGGCCAGCCCCTTTGCGCGGCCAGTTGCAGCAGGGCTGGTTCATCGGCCTTGCGATCGGCGCTGGCCAGGCCTGCCACGGCCTCAGGGGCCAACCCGAGCTGCTCCAGGCTGGTGTCAATCAGGCGGTCCAGCAGGCTCAAGCTGGTGTCCCGCTCACAGCCGAGTCCCAGCCACAGGCAAGGCGGGTGCCAGCGGCACCCCGCTCCGCGCGCGGCGCTGATCACCAGGGGGAACCCCTCGGCGCGTGCCGGTTGATCCAGGGCCTTGGCGGCGTCGAGCTGCTGCCAACGGGGGTTGCCGCTCTCTTGGTGCAGCTGGATCGGGCCGCCCCTGGCCACGGCTTTCATCAGCGCGTCCCAGTCGCCGCTGCCGCGGCGCCAGCCCCAACGGCTGCCGAAGCTGTCGAGGGCCAGGTGTCCCTGGCCGCTGCTGCTGCCCGTCAGCACCGCCTGGCCGTCCAGCAGGGCGGCGATTGCACGGCTCAGCTCTTCGGCGCCGGCCTGATGGCCTCCCAGCAGGGGGATGGCGAAGCGGCCGAGGGGATCGAGCACCACCACAGCGGGGTCCTGGCCTTTGGCCTTGAGGTGGGGGGCGATCAGCCGGGTGATCGCCCCACAGGCGCCCACCGCCACAAAGGCCCTGCTGCGCTCCCACTCGGCGGCGAGCAGCTCGGCTGCCGTGGTCCGGTGCCAGTCGGGATCGCCGCTTGGCCCCGCCGCCAGTGGGCCACCGGCACCCACCTGTTGCTGGCAAGGTTCCGATTCCAGGCTTTGGGGCGGCAGCACCAGGCGGTCAATCAGACCGGCCTGCAGCAGCCGCTGCAGCAGGGGAAAGCTGGACGGGCCAAGCCCGAATCCCCAGCGCAGGGCTTGGTTGGTCATGGTTGGAAGCGTTGGCGCAACCGGGCCAGGGGGCCCTCGGGCCGGGGTTTGATCAGGGATCCATCGGCCGCCACCTGGTCGCGGGCGCGGCCGTTGGGGCTGGGGCTGGGTCGCTCAGCGGGCGGTGCCAAGGGCGGGCCCGGGCTGGCCGGGCCCTGCAGCGCAGCGGCTGGGGGGCTTTCAGGGCCGCTTTCAAGGCGACCGTCTATGCCACGGTCAGGGTCAAGGCCGTTGTCACTATTGGTGTCACGGCCGGTGTCACGGTCGGTCTCAAGGTCGGGTGCAGGGCCGGTGTCACGGTCAGTGCCCCCTTGATCGCCCCTTTCCCGGCCAGCGCCAGGGGCGCTGGGTTCAGTTGTTTGCGTTGGCATCCCAGCCGCGCTACCAGAGGCCAGCCCCTCGGCCTCCCCCTGAGGCCCTGGAGCCCCCTGGATTGGGCGGCTGCCCAGGGGTGAGCGCGGGCTGGTCCCGGCACTCGTGGATGGCGCCGGCAGAGCCAAGGGCGTTTCCCCCCCATGGATTGACGGGGCTGCCAGGGCGTCTGGTGGGCCTGGCGGGGTGTCCGGTGCCTCGGCTGCCTGGATGGGCACCTCGTCTTGTTGGGCAGCGATTGGATCGGTTGGGCGGGCAAGCTTCGCCGCCTCGCTCAGGGCAGGCACCTGGGGCGGCAGGGTGGCCGGGCTGGCCGCGGATGGGGAAGGTGCCGGGGCCTTGCGCTGGGGCCCAGGCCCCGGCAGGCCGGAGCTGGCATCCGGGCTGCGGGACTCGAGGCGGTTGCCATCCCGGCTGGTGGCATCCAGGTTGCTGGCATCAGGGCTGTTGCCACCAGGGCTGTTGCCAGCAAGGCCGCTGGCGTCCGAGCTGCTGGAGGCTTGATCCCTCGGCGGGCCTGGGGGCTTGGCGTCCTGATCGGCGGCGGACCTCGTGGCCGGGTCCATGGCGGCCGGCAGCGATCGATCGGCGGCGGGCCTGGGCTGCAGATCTGCCGGTGTCCCGCCAGGCGGTGCGGGCGTTGCTGGGCTGGCCCCGGCCTGGGGCTCGGCTTGCAGCGGGGCCTCGCCGAGAAGCTGGGCCTGCTCCAGGGCGGTGAGGCTGGGCCGCAGCCAGGCGGGGCCGGGTCCCGGCTGGATCACCACCTCCTCCACCAGGCTGTTGAAGGGCGGATTGAGCGGTTCACCCCGGCCATCGAGCAGGTCCAGTTGCACCGCATTGCTGCCGGCGCGGAAACCCTTCAACCAAAGGGGGGTTTGGCGATCCACCAGGAAGCTGTCGCCATTGACGCTCACCCGCAGCCGCCAACGGCCGTCGTCATCGCGCAGGTGTTGCAGGGGGGCATCGAGCAGCAGCCAGTCGATCAGCACCGGTTCCTTGCTGGCCCCGGGGCTGGCCAGGGCCGCCAGGAGCTGGGGCGAACCGGGCGCGGGCAGTTGCTGGGGATTGGCGGCCACCCGATCAAGGCGGATCTGGCGGCTGGCGCCCGGGGATTTCACCACCTCACCCCAGGGCCTGGCGGCAACCACGGTGAGCCGGTGGCTGCCAGGGGTCAGGGGGGCCATGGTCAGGTGCCGGGCCGCGGCGGCGTCGCTGATCCTCTGGGCCGGCTCGCCATCGAGTTGCACCACCAGATGGGGCCCCAGTCCCAGGGGACCGGCATCCACTAGGGGCCAATCCTGAACTTGCAACTCCAGGGTCCAGGGGCCGGCCGGCAGCAGGGCGCCGTCGGCCGGGGCCAGGATCGCGATCTGGGGATCGTGCCGATCCAGGCGGGCGCGCAATTGCTGCACCAGCGGCGGCGGGGCCACCTCCTGCAGGGCGCCGCGGGGAGCCGTGGCGGCGATCGGTTGGCTGCCGCCCTGGCCCGGGCCGGAAGGGCGGCCGAGCCGGTCGCAGCCAGCGCTCAGAAGCGTCAGGGCCACGAGAACCCAGCCGATCAGAGCCCGAAGTGGCGCAGCCCCCATGCCAGCGGATCTCCCTGGTGAATACAGACCTGTCTCCCCCATTGTGACCGCGGGCGATGGCCGCCCAGGTCAGAACGAATCAGCGCTGGATTGGGCTCGCTTTTGCAATAACAGAGCGGCTGCATCTTCGCCCTTTTCGCTGATACACAGGGCCGCCCAGAGCTCAGTCCCTGACTGGTTTGGCCGCGGATTGAACCTTTGTAACTGAAGGCCCTGAAACCTTTGTCATCGCATTTATGCTTCCGCCAGCGGTCCCCTCATTGGGGCCCAAGCTCCAGTCACGGCAATAGGTTTCGGCTTCGGCCGATCCCGCTGCCCAGGCTGGCGCCCGTGGATGGTTCGGACTTCGGTCCCGGGCCCCATGCGGCTCCACCGGTCCGGCCCCTGCCGGAACCGGAGGGGTGGACCTCCACCTCGATCCCGTCCCTCGAGGAACGTCTCGATGACCATCAGCCCACCAGAGCGTGGGAAAACGGCGAAGGCCCAGGTCGACCGGGTGAACAACCCGGCCACCTTCGAACTGTTCGGCAAGCCCGGCCATTTCGATCGCAGCCTCGCCAAAGGTCCCAAAACCACCACCTGGGTTTGGAACCTCCACGCCAACGCTCACGATTTCGACAGCCACACGAGCGATCTTGAAGAGGTTTCTCGCAAGATCTTCTCGGCCCACTTCGGCCACCTGGCCGTCATCTTCATCTGGTTAAGCGGCGCCTTCTTCCATGGGGCCCGTTTCTCCAACTATTCCGGCTGGCTCGCCGACCCCACGCACGTCAAACCGAGTGCGCAGGTGGTCTGGCCGATCTTTGGCCAGGAAATCCTCAATGGCGATATGGGTGCCGGCTTCCACGGCATTCAGATCACCTCCGGTCTTTTCCACGTGTGGAGGGCATGGGGCATCACGAACGAAACCCAGCTGCTGGCCCTGGCCATCGGTGCGTTGGTGATGGCCGGCCTGATGCTCAATGCAGGCGTCTTCCACTACCACAAGGCAGCTCCCAAGCTCGAGTGGTTCCAGAACGTTGAGTCCATGCTCAACCACCATCTGGCCGGTCTGCTTGGCCTGGGCTCCCTGTCCTGGACGGGTCACCTCATCCATGTGTCCCTGCCCACCACGGCCCTGATGGATGCCATCGATGCCGGCACACCGCTGGTGCTCAATGGCAAAACCATTGCTTCGGTGTCCGATATCCCGCTGCCCCATGAGTTCCTCAACCAGGACCTCATTGCCCAGCTCTACCCCGGATTCGGCGCTGGCATCTCGGCATTCTTCAGTGGCAACTGGGCCGCCTACGGCGATTTCCTCACCTTCAAGGGTGGGCTGAATCCCGTGACCGGCAGCCTCTGGATGAGCGATATCGCCCACCACCACCTGGCGATTGCGGTGCTCTTCATCGTGGCCGGTCACATGTACCGCACGAACTGGGGCATCGGCCACAGCATCAAGGAGATCCTGGAAGGTCAGAAGGGCGATCCCCTGCTGTTCCCGGCCCCGAATGGGCACAACGGTCTCTATGAGTTCATGACCACCTCCTGGCATGCCCAGTTGGCCGTGAACCTCGCCCTGCTGGGCTCGCTGAGCATCATCGTTGCCCAGCACATGTATGCGATGCCTCCGTATCCCTACATCGGCATCGATTACCCGACCCAGCTCTCGATCTTCACCCACCACACCTGGATTGGTGGCTTCCTGATCGTTGGCGCCGGCGCCCACGCCGCCATCGCGATGATCCGCGATTACGACCCCGCCAAGCACGTCGATAACGTGCTCGACCGGGTGCTGAAGGCCCGCGACGCCCTGATCAGCCACCTCAACTGGGTGTGCATCTGGCTGGGCTTCCACAGCTTCGGCCTCTATATCCATAACGACACCATGCGTGCCCTGGGTCGCCCCCAGGACATGTTCAGTGACTCGGCCATTGCGCTGAAGCCCGTCTTCGCCCAGTGGATCCAGGGTCTGCACGCCGCCGCCGCCGGCAGCACCGCTCCCAACGCCCTCGCCGGCGTCAGCGAGGTGTTCAACGGCGCCGTGGTTGCGGTGGGTGGCAAGGTGGCCGCCGGTCCGATCCCCCTGGGAACGGCCGACTTCATGGTCCACCACATCCACGCCTTCACGATCCACGTCACCGTGTTGATCCTGCTGAAGGGTGTGCTGTATAGCCGTAGCTCCCGCCTCGTTCCTGACAAGGCGAACCTGGGCTTCCGCTTCCCCTGCGACGGCCCCGGCCGTGGCGGTACCTGCCAGGTTTCAGCTTGGGACCACGTGTTCCTGGGCCTGTTCTGGATGTACAACTCCCTGTCGATCGTCATTTTCCACTTCTCCTGGAAGATGCAGAGCGACGTGTGGGGCACCGTCAATGCCGACGGCAGCGTCTCCCACATCACCAACGGCAACTTCGCCAACAGCGCCATCACCATCAATGGTTGGCTGCGTGATTTCCTCTGGGCCCAGGCTGCCCAGGTGATCAACAGCTATGGCTCTTCCAGCAGTGCCTACGGTCTGATGTTCCTCGGAGCCCACTTTGTTTGGGCGTTCAGCCTGATGTTCCTGTTCAGCGGCCGCGGCTACTGGCAAGAACTGATTGAGTCCATTGTCTGGGCCCATAACAAGCTGAAAGTTGCTCCCGCCATTCAGCCGCGGGCGCTCTCCATCACCCAGGGTCGCGCCGTTGGCGTCGCCCACTATCTGCTGGGCGGTATCGCTACCACCTGGTCCTTCTTCCTGGCCCGCATCATTGCGGTCGGCTGACCTCCACCTGACCTTTCCCAATGGCAACGAAATTTCCTTCGTTCAGCCAGGGTCTGGCACAGGACCCCACAACCCGCCGTATTTGGTACGGGATCGCCACGGCTCACGACTTCGAGAGCCATGACGGAATGACGGAGGAGAAGCTTTACCAAAAGCTCTTCTCCACCCATTTCGGCCATCTCGCGATCATCGGCCTCTGGGTTTCTGGGAACCTGTTCCATATCGCCTGGCAGGGCAACTTCGAGCAGTGGGTCGCCGATCCTCTGCATGTCCGTCCCATCGCTCACGCGATCTGGGATCCCCACTTCGGCCAAGGGGCCATCACTGCCTTCACCCAGGCTGGTGCGTCCTCTCCCGTGAACATTGCCTATTCCGGTCTGTACCACTGGTGGTACACGATCGGCATGCGCACCAACGCCGAGCTGTACCAGGGTTCCATCTTCATGATGATCCTGTCGGCCTGGGCCCTGTTCGCCGGCTGGCTCCACCTTCAGCCCAAGTTCCGGCCTTCCCTGGCCTGGTTCAAGAACGCTGAATCCCGCCTCAATCACCACCTGGCCGTTCTGTTCGGCTTCAGCTCGATCGCCTGGGCTGGTCACCTCGTTCACGTCGCTATCCCTGAGTCCCGTGGTGTCCACGTCGGCTGGGACAACTTCCTGAACGTGCTGCCCCACCCGGCCGGTCTGGCTCCCTTCTTCACCGGCAACTGGGGCGTTTATGCCCAGAATCCGGATACTGCCTACCAGGTGTTCAACAGCACCGAAGGCTCCGGCACCGCGATCCTCACCTTCCTGGGTGGCTTCCACCCCCAGACCGAAGCCCTGTGGCTCACGGATATTGCCCACCACCACCTGGCGATCGGTTGCATCTTCGTGATCGCTGGCCACATGTACCGGACCAACTTCGGTATCGGCCACTCGATTCGCGAGATTCTTGAAGCCCACAACCCCCCCAAGGGCACCCCTGGTGACCTGGGCGCTGGCCACAAGGGTCTCTACGACACGATCAACAACTCGCTGCACTTCCAGCTCGGTCTCGCCCTGGCTTCCCTCGGCGTTGTCACCAGCCTGGTGGCCCAGCACATGTATGCGATGCCGTCCTATGCGTTCATCGCCAAGGACTACACAACGCAAGCAGCGCTGTATACCCACCACCAGTACATCGCCATCTTCCTGATGTGCGGTGCCTTCGCCCACGGTGCGATCTTCTTCATCCGCGACTACGACCCGGAAGCGAACAAGAACAACGTTCTTGCCCGCATGCTGGAGCACAAGGAAGCCATCATCAGCCACCTCAGCTGGGTTTCCCTGTTCCTCGGCTTCCACACCCTGGGTCTGTACGTCCACAACGACGTCGTCGTTGCGTTCGGAACCCCCGAGAAGCAGATCCTGGTTGAGCCCGTCTTTGCCCAGTTCGTCCAAGCCGCCAGCGGCAAGGCCCTCTATGGCATGGATGTGCTTCTGGCCAATTCCGCCAGTGCTGCCAGCACCACCAGTGCGGTTTATCTGCCCGGTTGGTTGAATGCGATCAACGGTGGCAACGATCTGTTCCTGCAGATCGGCCCTGGTGACTTCCTTGTTCACCACGCCATCGCCCTGGGTCTGCACACCACCACCCTGATCCTTGTGAAGGGCGCCCTTGATGCCCGCGGCTCCAAGCTGATGCCCGATAAAAAGGACTTCGGCTACTCCTTCCCCTGCGACGGTCCTGGCCGTGGCGGCACCTGCGATATCTCTGCCTGGGACTCCTTCTATCTGGCAGTCTTCTGGGCCCTGAATACCGTGGGTTGGGTCACCTTCTACTGGCACTGGAAGCACCTCGCCATCTGGCAGGGCAACGTGGCCCAGTTCAACGAGTCCAGCACCTACCTGATGGGCTGGTTCCGTGATTACCTCTGGCTCAACAGCTCCCAGCTGATCAACGGTTACAACCCGTTTGGCAGCAACAACCTGGCCGTCTGGTCCTGGATGTTCCTGTTCGGTCACCTGGTGTGGGCCACCGGTTTCATGTTCCTGATCTCCTGGCGCGGTTACTGGCAGGAACTGATCGAGACCATCGTCTGGGCTCACCAACGCACTCCGCTCGCCAACCTGGTGGGCTGGCGCGATAAGCCCGTGGCTCTCTCGATCGTTCAGGCCCGCGTGGTTGGTCTGGCCCATTTCACGATCGGCTACATCCTCACCTACGGCGCCTTCTTGATCGCCTCCACCTCCGGTAAGTTCGGCTGATCCAACGGATGAGCTGTCCTCTCGAGGGACGATTCCACCCCCGGCGTCAGCCGGGGGTTTTTTCATGGCATGTCAGGTTCTCGTCCGAGCACCCCATCGAGCCGTCGCTGCGGTTTGACCTATGCCGGTGGAAGGCAGGAACGTGCTTTGCGTTCACGGCAGCGCCGCTACGCAATGGCACCGATCGCCTGGCTGGGGGTTCTGTTTAGAGGCTTGATTCGGCCTGGCTGCCCACTTTCTTGGCTTCGCCTGCAGGCCAGGTCTTGCCTCCTGCCCTCAAAGGTGGATCAGGGGCGCGCCTGTCCTGGGGCTTGAGAGGATCACCACAACAACCCCTGGAGATCAGGCGGCCTCGGATGGACCCTGGCACCGATGGTTTGGGTGTGTCGCAAGCGGGTGATGCACGTTGTTTGCCAAAGCCCATTGGTCTAGCCCCATGGGGATTGGTCAGCAGCCATTCACCGCTGGGGAATCCCCAGCTGAAGCCAGCCCGGTGGTGCTCGCTCAGCTTGGGATCGGGCCTCTTATCACTTCTGGCGGGCCCCATGGATCGCGACGGCGTCCCCATCCATGGGCGCCCATGAGTCCCTGCTCTTCCAGAGATCCAGACGCGGGATTAGACCAACGAACGCAGCCCAACGGCTTTGCTGACGAGGGGACGGTGCTGCCAGCGGAGTTTGGTGCCCAGGTTGGGGAGTTGCTCATCCGCCTCAATGAGGAGTGGCTGACCCGCCTGCCTGCACTCCAGCAATCCTTGAGGCCTTTCGGAAGGTCAGATCACCAGATGCGCCTGTGGCGATGCGGCGCCTTCGGCGTCTTTCCGTGCCAGCCATGGGCTCTGGGTCAGGGGCGACCTGTTGGGGAGGTGCTGGGATGGGCCATAAAAAAGCTCCGCAGGTGCGGAGCTGTTGCTGAACCAGAGGTTGGCCCCCGGTTTTCGCTTGGATTGGACTCCGATGCTGGGCGTTTGAGGAGCAGCTGAACGATCAGCCGACGCTCCACACACCACCGGCAATGTTCACGAGGGGCGAGACGATCGCCGTTCCAGCCAGGAACCAGGCGAAGGCGGCACCGCCGCAACCACCCAGCCAGAAGCCGCTGGCAAATTCCGCCCAGCCCGCCTTGGTGAACAGGTCGGCGGGGGGATTGTCGATGGTGGCGTCGGCCGGCTGCACGTTCGGACCGTTGCCGGCGGTTCCGTAGAGGGACAGGCAGACAGTGAGGATGGACACCAGACCGATGGTGGCGAGCAGGCCTGCGGTGCTGGCGTACTCGGTCAGGCGCAGGGGGCCGGTGATGGCAAAGGGGCCATAGAGGAAGAAGCCATGGGCCATGCCCACTTCCAGGCCGCGACGGTTGGGCGACAGGGATGGCCGGTAGGCGGGCAGGGCATTGAGGAACGCCTTGCTGAAGGAGCTGCTGTTGATCGGGGTGGCCAGATTGCCGACGGTCGGGTCAGCGACGGGGGTCACGGTCATGGGTTCAAAGAAGGAAGCGGTTGACGGGAGGGAAGCGGACTTGGTTTCAGTCGCTGGCTTCGATCACGTTGAACAGCAGGGCCATGGCAACCGCTGGACCGAGGATTCCTACAAGGGGAACAAACACCGAGGGCATCCAGGCGGCGACGAAGTCTCCGGTCATCAGGGCGAGCCAATACAGTCAGCGCAGTTACTGTATGAAGGCCTCCCGATCTGGCCCGGTGGGGGCTGGAGGGGCGACATAAAAGTTCAATCCTTGTCATGACCCAGGCCCTCTCGGGTGGCGCCATTGCCCTTGTCTTGGTGGTGTTTTGGCTGCTGGGGCGTCCCAAGCCGAAGCTGATGCGCTCCACCGATGGGTCCTCGGTGGCGGCCCTGAACCGGGCCCAGATGGAGCTGGTGCAGAGCGACTCCGGGGCCGAATCTCCGCCGCCGCCACCTGCCCCAGCCGGCCCGGAGGCGGGGACCAGGCCCGTTCAGCCAGGAGCGACAGGCATGGCTCCCCGCCCCGAGGGGCCTGGCGCCTCCCCACTGGGGTCGACGACGGCGGGACCCGCTCGTCCACTCCGCAGCGGGCGCGACAGCCATGTCCTGCTGGCTTCCCTCAAGGCCGCCTATGCCCTGGGTGGGTCGCACCGCCGCCAGGCCCTGGAAACCTGCCTGGCCTGGGGCCACCGGGCTGCCCTGCCCCTGCTGCACCGCGGCCTGCGCGATGCCGATCCCGTGGTGGTGGCCTTGGCGGCGCGGGGGCTCGATCGCTTCCGCGGCCGCAGTGGCGCTGGCGTCGCCCCGCCTCAGGTTGCCAGGCTGCCCCGCAACGTGGCCCGCACCCGATAGATCGGCCGCCCTTGGCTTTCGTGGTAGGTGCGCATTTGCAACTCGGCCAGCAGGCCGAAACAGAACAGCTGCACGCCGCTGATGATCGCCAGCACCGCAGCCAGCAGCAGGGGCCGGGTGCCGATATCGGCGCCGGTGAGCAGCTTTCCCGCCACCAGATAGCCGCCGATCAGCAGGCCCAGGGCGATGGCGGCCAGGCCCCAGAAGCCGAACACATGCATGGGGCGGGTCAGGAAGCGCTTCATGAACCAGACGGTGAGCAGGTCCATCAGCACCCGGAAGGTGCGGTCGATGCCGTAGTTGCTCTTGCCATGGCGACGCGGGTGGTGACCCACCTTCACTTCCGTGATCCGGGCGCCCTCAATCGCTGCCAGGGCCGGCAGGAACCGGTGCAGCTCCCCGTAGAGATTCAGATCGCCCACCAACTCGCGCCGGTAGGCCTTGAGGGAGCAGCCGTAGTCGTGCAGCACCACGCCGGTGACCCGGGCGATGAGCTGGTTGGCGATCCGGGAGGGCAACAGGCGGCTGATGGCGCCGTCCTGGCGTTGGTGGCGCCAGCCGCTCACCAGGTCGAAGCCCTGCTCGAGGGTTTCGAGCAGCAGGGGAATGTCGGCGGGATCGTTCTGCAGGTCGCCATCGAGGGTCACGATCACCTGGCCCTGGCTGGCGTCAAACCCCGCCGCCATGGCGGCCGTCTGGCCGTAGTTGCGACGCAGCAGCACCACCACCAGTTCCGGCGTATCCGCCGCCAGGCGGCGCAGCAGGGCGGCGCTGCCATCGCTGGAGCCATCGTCCACCAGCACCAGCTCGAAGCTGCGGCCCAGGGGCCGTAGGGCCAGAAGCAGTTGGGCGACGAGCTGGGGCAGGCTGGCCTCCTCGTTGAACAGGGGCACCACCACGGAGAGATCAGGCACCCATCCCCACTGCTGACTGCAGCACCATTGCAGGCAGCAACCTAAGGGTCAGCAGGTCCGAGCCCAGGGATCCAGGAGCGCCAACAGGGGCAGCCAGCCGCCGGGGCGTCGCAACGAACCAGGGCAACGGGCCTAGGGCAGGGTTGTGCCGTCGTGGCAGCGCTGCACCCGGCCCGCGCCCCGCAGCTCCCGGCGGTAGTGGGCGCTGATCGGATCTTGCTGGTGGCGATCGAGGCTGTTGATCGCCAGGCCGTTATGGCCATGCTCCTGGCCGGAGCTGTGGAGGTAGCGGCCCTGGCCCAGGTGGAGACCCACATGGGTGCAGCGGTTGGGCCGGCCAAAAAAGATCAGATCGCCCGGCTGCAGCAGGCCGTAGGTGCCGGGACGGACCGCCACGGGTTGGCAGAACCGTTCCTGCTGGTAGGCGTCCCGGGGGATCCAGATGCTGGCCTGGGCGAAGGCGGCCTGGGTGAAGCCGGAGCAGTCGTAATCGGGCCCAAGGCTGCCGCCCCAGAGGTAGCGGTTGGGCCGTTGGCGGGCCGCCTCGGCAAAGTCCAGCACCGCCTGTATCCGGGCCCGGATGCAGGCGCTGGAGAGCATCCGCGGCGGCCGGGGCCTGGCGGCCAGGGCCCGGCCCAGCAGCTGGTCGGGATCGATCCAGCCGGGGTAGCCGTCCTCAACCAGGCGCACCCGCAGGCGGCCGCAGCCGGCTGCGGGGGAACCGGCTGGAGCGCAGCCGCTCACGGTCAGTTGGCGCCCTGCGGCGGCTTCCGTCGCCAGACCCGGACCCCAGGGGCGGCTGAAACAGGGCAGGGGCGCCAGCAGGGTCCAGGTGGTTCCTGCTGCCAGGAGCTCGGGGGCGGCCGGGGTGCCTGGCGCCAGGATGCCTAAGTTCGACAAAGCCACAGGCGGCGCTGATGGGGTTCTACAGCCCGGATGGGGCGATGGACGGGATCCTCGCCGATGCCCTGGCGGCCCTGGCGGCGGATGGGCGCCCGTCCCTGGCGAATGAGCTCTCGGTGACCTGGCTGCGCTATCCCAGCTCGCCCCTGGACGGGGCCTGGGGCGATGGCCAGGGGGCCAGCCCGGTTCCCGGGGCCAGTTGGGCGGGCGGGCAGCCCCGCTATCCCGCCAGTGTGGTCAAACTCGCCTACCTGGTGGCTGCAGAGGCCTGGCTGCAGCGCCAGTGGCTGGAGCGCACGCCGGAGCTCGAACGGGCCCTGGCGGCGATGATCCAGGACTCCAGCAACGACGCCACCGGCCTGGTGGTGGATCTGCTCACCGGCACCACCAGCGGCCCGGAGCTGCCCGCAGGCGCCCTGGCCCACTGGAGTGAGCAACGCCAGCTGGTGAACCGCTGGTACGCAAGCTTGGGCTGGCCGGAATGGCAGGGCTGCAATGCCTGTCAGAAAACCTGGGGTGACGGCCCCTTTGGCCGGGAGCGCCAGTCCTATGGCCCGGATCTGGCCAATCGCAACCGGCTCAGCACCGACTTCACGGCCCGGCTGTTGCACGGGGTGATCAGCGGTTCGCTCGTGTCGCCCCTGGCCTGCCAGCGCATGCAGGCGCTGTTGGCGCGCAGCCTCGATCCGCACACGCGCCATGCCGATCCGGACAACCAGGTGGATGGCTTCCTGGGGGGTGGCCTGCCGGTTGAGGCGCGCCTCTGGAGCAAGGCCGGTTGGATGAGTCAAGCCAGGCACGATGCGGCCTACATCGAAATCGAAGGCCACCTGCCGTTCCTGCTGGTGGCCTTCAGCGAGGGACCCGCCAGGGCCGCCGATGCCGGCCTGTTGCCGGCCCTGGCCCAACGGCTGGCTCGGGCCTGCCAGCCATGAGCTGCGGCGAGCCGGACCCGGGCGCCAGCGATTCGGCCTTCCGCCATGGCCAGTGCCGCTCAGCCGGGTTTTGCTTGGCAGGTGGTTCCGTGCCGATCTCCATGCCCCTGCTGCCCCGCTGGCGCTTCATGACCGATGAAGCCAAGGCCCTGACCAAGCGAACGGCCCTCTCAGCCGCAGTTGTGCTGGTGGCGGTGCTGGTGTTCAGGGCCCTGCTGCCCTGGCTTTTGATGGCGCTCGTCGCCTACTGGCTCTGGACGTTGGCCCGCAGGTAGCCCTGGCGGCGATTCGGCCATGGGTTCGGCCATAAAAAAGCGGACCCTCCCTGGACCCGCTCGATGACCGCTGTCATCCTATGACTTTTTGTAACAGCAGTGTGGCTCGGCCGGGCGGCCTGGCCTCAGGCGTCCTCGCCTTTGGCCCAGATCCGCTCCAGGGATTGGCGAAAAGGCTCCGTGGCCATTCGGGATGGGCCCACTACGGGGCCAGGGCCGCTGCCTGGCCGGCGCAGGCCGATGCCGATCCGCCAGAGCTTGCTGGCAACCCCCACGCCGAAGACCGTCCAGGCCAGGAGCAGCCAGCTGGAGCGCTCCATCACGACCTCCACAAGCGCCAATTCAAGCCCAATTCAAGGCCCACTCCAACCGACAGCCGGTGGTGGCACCGGCCGGAACGACGCACGGGAACTGGGTCAGCCGATCGGCGGTTCTGGGGTTCAAGGGGTGGTTCGTTGCCCTGGCGCTGACACTTCTGCCGCCGGGGCTGATGTGAGGGGGCCTGGCAAACCGCCATTGCAAATGGTGATGGCAGGCCGTCATGCCAATCCGACAGTCCCGGGAGATGGTCCTTCGCTCCCCAGCCCCTGGGCTGGGGAGCCGACGCTTCCGTTGGCATCCTGCCATTGGCTTGGTGTTGGCACGGGATCCGCCGGTTTGGCTGGCCGTCCTGGTGGGGCGGCGCCAGGGCGGCGCGTGAGCCGCTCGCAACTCGGCTGTCGGCCGGGCAACGGATCGCCAGGGACTTGGCCTTATCAGGGCCCCTGGCCCCGGCGGGGCTACCCCAACCACCGGCCGCTGGATCGGACCTGGGGCCATCCCGGTGACCAGCGGGGCCCAGGCAGGCCCTCCTCCCGCACTGCCCTTGTTCGGTGACCCATGCCAAACAGGTCTCACCGCCGTGGGTTCCCATTAGTGGAATGGATCTGGCCGGGGAGCGGCTCGACAGCTGGCGGGATTGATCAGGGCACCCACCCTGACAACAGGGGAATGCAGTCTGATCGCGAATGCAAAACAAAAGGTCGCCAGTTCTGATGGCGGCGGAGGTTATTCAGGGTTCAGTGCAACTCGAAAGCCTGGGCTTTTGTCTGCACGATTTTCAACGGAGAGGGAGGGATTCGAACCCTCGACAGAAGTTGCCTCCTGTAACTCCTTAGCAGGGAGCCGCTTTCAACCACTCAGCCACCTCTCCAGCGGCCCTGCCACCCTATCAGCGGGTTGCCCGCTTCGCCCAGGTCTGGGCCGGCTTGTTGTGATCTGCCCTCAGCCCTCAGCCATCAGCCCTCAGCCCCGAGGCGCGGCAGGCGGTGCTTGAAGCCGCAGAGGATTTCCCAGGGGATCGTGCCGCAGGCGTCGCTCCAGGTTTCCGGGCCAATGCCGGGATCGTTCTCGCTTTCGCCGCCGAGCAGGGTCACGGTGGCGCCCAGCTCCAGGTCGGGGGCATCGGTGACATCGATCACCATCTGATCCATGGTGATCGCCCCCACCTGGGGCAACAGCCGGCCCCGGTGCAACACCTGCAGCCGACCCGAGAGCAGCCTCGGCACCCCATCGGCATAGCCAATGCCCACCACGGCCAGGCGACTGGGCCGCTGGGTGATGAAGCGGTGGCCGTAGCTGACCCCCACCCCCGCCGGCACCTCGCGCAGCAGGCTGACCCGGGCCCGCACCCGCATGGCCGGGCGCAGGTCGATCCCGCCCCCCAGGTGGGCGGCGGGGCGGTGGCCGTAGAGGGCCAGGCCCACCCGCACCAGGTCGAAGTGGAGGCTGGGGCTGCGCAGGGTGCCGGCCGAATTGGCCAGGTGGCGGCAGCCCACGGTCAGCCCCTGGTTCTGCACCTCCGCCAGCACGCTGGCGTAGCGCTGCAGTTGCAGGCGGCTGAGGTCGTCGTCCTGGTCGGCCTCAGCCAGGGGGGCGTCGGCATGGGCCAGGTGCGAATAGATCCCGGCCAGCTGGATCGCATCCAGGTTGCTGATCGCGGCCGCCAGCCGCGGACCCTCCTGCCAGGCGGCCCCGAGCCGGGTCATGCCGGTGTCCACCTTGAGGTGCACGGCCATCGGTCGGCCGCTGCCACTGGCCAGGTTCTGGCAGAGCAGGGCCTCACGCATGGTGCTGATCGTGGGCATCAGCTGGGCCTGCAGGCAGTTGCGCAGTTCCTCCGGTTGGGTGAGGTTGCCCAGCACCAGCACCGGTTCCTGGAAGCCGGCCTGGCGTAGCTCCAGCCCTTCGCCCAGGGTGGCCACGCCAAAGCAGCTGGCCCCCCCGGCCGCCGCCGCCCGGGCCACCGGCACGGCCCCATGGCCGTAGCCATCGGCCTTGACCACCGCCATGAACTGGCAACCGGGTTCGAGCGAGCGCTTCAGGGTCCGCACGTTGGCGCTGATTGCGGCACCGCTCACCTCCACCCAGGCCCGCTGGCGCGGATGGGTGCCCAGCTCAGCGGCGCTCGAACGGCCCGGCGGGACCTGGCCCAGGGGGCCTTGGGGCCAGCTGGGGGCCTGGGGCAAGCGGTCCGACATCAGCCAACGGTAGGCGGCATCACAAGGGCGCCTGGATGGTCTCGATAGCATGAATGGAAACGGGCGCATGGGCATGGGCCGAGTTCTCGTTCTCAATGCCTCCTATGAGCCGCTGAACATCACCAGCTGGCGGCGCGCTTCAGTGATGGTGCTGAAGGGCAAGGCGGAAGGCCTGGAGCACGACAGCCGGCGCCTGTTGCGGCCCGATGTGCTACTGCCCACGGTGATCCGCCTGCGCCAGTTCGTGCAGGTGCCCTACCGGCCCCTGGCCCTGACCCGCCGCAATGTGTTCCACCGGGACGGCCACTGCTGCCAGTACTGCGGCTACGAGGGCGAGCAGCTCTCGATCGACCATGTGATTCCCCGCAGCCGTGGTGGGCAGGATGTGTGGGAGAACGTGACCACCGCCTGTCTGCGCTGCAACGTGCGTAAGGGCAACCGCACGCCACGCGAAGCGGAGATGCCGCTCAGGCGGGTGCCAAGACGCCCCAGCAGCAGCCTGGCCTTTGAGGCCATCCGCCAGATGCGCGCCGGCCACCATGCCGAATGGGCCAAATACGTGATTGGAGTCGACCAGGTGGCCTGAGGCGATCCCTGGCCTGGCTTTTCGGATCCTGATGCTGCGCCGCTTGCTCGCCGCCGGGCCAGCCTGCGCCAAGCCCAGCCCCGCTGCGCAAGCGCAGGGAGTGGTTCTGAGGTGACCCCTTCGCGACCGCAGGGAAGCGGCGAGTCGGCCCCCAGGCGAGAGATCCCGGTCGGCCACTGGACTGGCCTGGGCCGCTGGGCTGGCAGGGCGATGGGATGGCAGGGGGTGGGATGGATCTCCCCTCAGCCGCTCTGGTCGGCCAGGGCCTCCAGTTGGCGCTGCTGGTCGGCGGCGATGCAGGCACCGATCAGATCGGCCAGCTGGCCCTGCAGCACCGGTTCCAGGGCGAAGTTGCGGCCCAGGCGGTGGTCGGTGCTGCGGTTGTCCTTGAAGTTGTAGGTGCGGATCTTTTCGCTGCGGTCGCCGCTGCCCACCTGGGCCCTTCGCTGGGAGCTTTCCTTGGCGTTGGCTTCGGCCAGCTGGCGCTCGTAGAGCTTGGCCCGCAGGATCTCCATGGCCCGTTCCCGGTTTTGCAGCTGGGAGCGTTGCTGGGTGCAGAACACCCGGATGCCGGTGGGTTTGTGCAGCAGGTCCACCGCTGTTTCCACCTTGTTGACGTTCTGGCCGCCGGCGCCGCCGGAGCGGGCGGTGCTGATCTCCAGGTCGCCCGGATCGATCTGCACTTCCACAGGATCGGCTTCGGGCATCACGGCCACCGTGGCCGTGGAGGTGTGCACCCGCCCCTGGGATTCGGTGGCGGGCACCCGCTGCACCCGGTGCACGCCGGCCTCGTACTTGAGCTGGCTGTACACCCCTGCCCCCTGGATGGCCAGGATCAGTTCCTTATACCCCCCCAGCTCGGCCTCCGAGGCACTCACCGGATCCACCCGCCAACCGACGCTCTGGGCGTAGCGCTCGTACATGCGGGCCAGATCACCGGCCCAGATGCTGGCCTCATCCCCGCCGGCGCCGGCCCGGATCTCCAACATCACACTGCGTTCATCGCGGGGATCGGTGGGCAGCAGGGCCAAGGTGAGCCGCCGGTTGATCTGCTCGATCTGGTCGGCCAGGCTGGCCAGCTCCTCCTGGGCCAGGCTTTCCATCTCCAGGTCGCCGCGATGCTCCTTGAGCAGGGCCCGGGCCTGCTGCTGCTGCTCCTGCAGCTGTTGCAGCTCTCGGTAATCGGTCACCAGCGGTTCGAGCCTGGCCCGCTCCCGGGCAATCGGTTCGAGCTGGCTGGGGTCCGCCGCCACCGAGGGATCGGCCAGTTGGCGTTCGAGGCTGGCAAAGGTGCGGCAGGCCGTCTCCAGCCGTTCACTCAGAAAGGAGGGGTCCATCTCAGGAGGCGTCCAGGGCACGGGGCCTGGGCAGGGACAGCAAAAAGCCGGATGCCCTGGAGCACCCGGCGGAAAAACAGGGAACCGCTGGGTTCCGCTCAGGCTTCGGCGCTGGCGGTGTCAGCGGGCTTGGCAGCGGCTTTTTCGGCGGAGGCGCTGCTGCCCATGCCGTACTTGCGCATGAAGCGATCCACCCGACCCTCGGTGTCGAGGATTTTCTGGGTGCCGGTATAGAAGGGGTGGTTGCCACTCCACACGTCCACGTGCAGCTCGGGCTGGGTGGAGCCGGTGGTCATCACCACCTCTCCGTTGCAGATCACCTTGGCATCGGGATACCAGGTGGGATGGATGTCGGCCTTGGGCATGGCGTGGATCAGCGCTTGGAGAACTGGGGAGCCTTACGGGCTTTCTTCAGACCGTACTTGCGACGTTCCTTGGCGCGGGGATCCCGGCTGAGGTGGCCTTCGGTCTTGAGGGGTTTGCGGTTGTCGGGAGACAAATCACAGAGGGCCCGGGCCGCACCCTGCTTGATGGCATCGGACTGGCCGGTGAGGCCACCGCCGCGCACGTTGACCAGCAGGTCGTAATCGGCGGACAGCCCCAGGGTCTGAAGGGGCGCTTTCACCGCCGCCAGGTAGGCGGGGTTGTAGTTGAGGTAGTTGTCGCCGGGGCGGCCATTGATGGTGATGGCGCCGGTGCCCGGGACCACCCGAACACGGGCCACGGAGGTCTTGCGACGGCCCGTTCCCCAGTAAACGACGCGGTTGTTGGTGGTGCTCATGATGCGGTGGTGGCGGGATCGAGCGCGAGAACCTTGGGTTGCTGGGCAGCGTGGGGATGGTCCACACCCTTGTAAACCTTCAGCTTGCGGAACAGCTGGCGGCCGAGGGCGTTGTGGGGGAGCATGCCCTTGATCGCTTTCTCGATGATCCGCTCAGGAAGACGGGCCTGCAGGGCCGCGAAGCTTTCGGTTTTCATGCCACCGGGACGACCGGAATGGCGGCGATAAACCTTCTGGGTGGCCTTGTTGCCGCTCACCTTCACCTTTTCGGCGTTGACGATGATGACGAAATCACCGGTGTCGAGGTGGGGGGCGTAGTTGGGGTTGTTCTTGCCCCGGAGAACTTGGGCGACCTCACTGGCGAGGCGGCCCAGGGTTTGATTCTCCGCATCCACCAGGAACCACTGGCGGTCGGAAGAATCAATGGTGGGGACGAGAGTCTTGTTCATCGCGCCGGCGGGCCGGATCGGGGTAGCGCGCCATCGGGGGGGATGGGGCTGGACAGGGAACGGCAGCTCACCTGATGGGGCAGGTGGCAGAAGCTCGTACAAACGACCTTACCTGTTCGACGTCCCGGGCCTGGCGGCCTGGAGCGGACGAGATCGGCGCGGGATCGGCTGCACGGGGGCCAGGATCGCAGGATCGGCCCAGGGCTTTGGGGCGCTCCTGCAACCTGGATTGCCTTGACGGCATGGCCCAGGTTCAAGGGTCTGGCAGGGCGGCAGGGCCGGGGGCTCAGATCCCAGGAGATTCGCTTGTCCCAAGCAAATACCGTGGTTGGCTAGCGTACCACGCCGCTTTTGGGAACAGGGGTTCCGGGTAGCCGACACGCAGCAGGCAGAGGCCCTGGGGCGGTGCGGCCTCCTTCACCTCTGAGCGGGCCTGGCTGCGCCAGCGCCGTTGGAAGTCAGCCAGGCTCAGGCGGCCTTCGCCCACGGCCACGAGCTGGCCCACCAGCAGCCGCACCATGCCGTAGAGGAAGCCGCTGGCCTGGATCTCGGCCACGACCAGGTCCCCCTGGCGCTCCAGCTCCACCGCCTGCACCGTGGTGCGGCCATGGGATCGGGTGCTGCCGGCCCGCATGAAGGCCGAGAAGTCGTGCTCTCCCAGCAGGTCGTTGAGGGCCGCCGCCATCAGGCCCGCATCGAGGCGGCTCTGGTAGCGATGCCAGGTCCAGGGGCTGAGGAACAGGTTGGGGATCGGACCGTTGTAGAGGGTGTAGCGGTAGCGGCGATAGCAGGCCGAGAAGCAGGCATGCCAGCTGGGGGCCACCTCCCTGGCCGCCCGCACCCGGATGCTGGCGGGCAGGCGGCCGTTGAGGGCGGGCGCCCAGCGCTGGGCCGGAATCGGGCCGGCCACATCGAAATGGACCACCTGGCCGGCCGCATGCACGCCGCTGTCCGTGCGGCCGGCGGCCACCGCCGTGACCGGCCGGTGGGGATCAAGCTGGGCAATCGCCCCCTCCAGGGTCTCCTGGACGCTGGGGTGCTGGGGTTGGCGCTGCCAGCCGCAGTAGGCGCTGCCGTCGTATTGCAGGCAGATGGCGATGCGGCGGGTGCCAGGGGCTGGCGCACCGGCGTCGGCGTTCGCGTCGCTGCCGGGGCTGCTGCGGGCCGTACGGGGCCGGGCGGGCGGGAGATCCATCAAAAAAGCCGCGATGGAGGCGAGTCCAGCGCGGCAGAGGGGTGCAAAGACAGGGAGAAAGGCGTCGCCCCAGGGGCCGGGCCGGACTCAGACCAGCTCGATGATGGCCATCTCGGCGTTGTCGCCGCGGCGGGGCACTGTGCGGATGATGCGGGTGTAGCCGCCGTTGCGGTCGCCGTAACGGTCCTGGGCCTTGTCGAACAGGGCATGCACGAGCTGCTTGTCGTAGATGTAGCCGATGGCCCGGCGGCGGGCGGCCAGGGTGCCCTCCTTGGCCAGGGTGATCATGCGCTCGGTTTCATCGCGCAGGGCCTTGGCCCGCGCCTTGGTGGTGGTGACGCGACCTTCGCGGATCAACTGGGTGGCCAGGCCCCGCAGCAGGGCTTTGCGTTGGTCGGCGGGGCGTCCCAGCATGGGGACTCGGCACTGGTGGCGCATGGGTCTGGGGCGAGGAAAGGGGTCGGGCGGGACGGGGCGTTGGGCTGATCGGTAGGGGCTGCCGGAGCGGACCGATCAGGCGGTGGTGCGGCTCTGGGGCAGGGAGATGCCGATGCGCTCGAGGGCTTCGATCACCTCGTCGGCCGACTTGGAGCCGAAGTTCTTGATCTCCAGCAGGTCTTCGTAGCTGAAGCCCATCAGGTCGGAGACGGAATTCACCTGGGCCCGCTTGAGGCAGTTGTAGGCCCGCACCGAGAGGTTGAGCTCCTCGAGCGGAATCTGGGCCTCGGCCGAGGGCTCGGGCTCCAGGCCGGGCTCGTCAGCCATGGTGAGGCTGGCGAGGGGCTGGAACAGGGCGATCAGCTGGTTGGCGGCCTGGGCCATGGCGTCGTCGGGGGTGACGGAGCCATCGGTCTGGATTTCCAGGCGCAGGCGCTCGCGGGCGGACCCGCCCTCCCCCACGGCGGTTTCATCCACCGTGTAGTTGACCCGGCGCACGGGCATGAACACCGCATCGATCTGGAGCAGGTCGATGGCGCTGCTGTCCTCGTGGCGGCGATCCACGGGCCGGTAGCCCACACCCCGCTCCACATGGACCTCCAGCTCCAGGCCGAAGCCTTCGGCCACGGTGGCGATCGGCCGGTTGCCGTCGATCACCTGAACCTGGGAGGAGAACTGCAGGTGGGACGCCGTGACGGTGGCAGGGCCGGTGACCACCAGGCGACCGATCTCGAGCTCACGGCTGCGGCTGTTCACCGCCACTTCCTTGCAATTGAGCAGGATGTCCAGCACGTCCTCGCGCACGCCGGGCACGGTGGCGTACTCGTGATTGACTCCGGCGATGCGCACGGCCGTGATGGCACTGCCTTCGAGGGAGCCCATCAGCACGCGCCGCAGGGAGTTGCCGAGGGTGATGGCCTGGCCCCGATCCAGCGGCCCGATCACGAACACGCCCGTCTGGGAACGGTCTTCGGCGATCTGGTGCTCGACCCGATCAATCTGATACTGCAGCACGGTCTGAGGCTCAAAAGGAAAGGAGGGGGCCCGCCTGGGGCCTGGGGCGCCGGTCTCGATCAGACCCGGCGGCGCTTGGCGCGGCGGCAGCCGTTGTGGGGCAGCGGCGTGACATCCCGGATCAGGGTGATTTCCAGGCCAGCCACCTGCAGCGCCCGGATGGCGGTTTCACGGCCGGAGCCAGGGCCCCTCACCAGCACTTCGATCTGGCGCATGCCCTGTTCCAGGGCACGACGGCCAGCGGCTTCGGCTGCCGTTTGGGCGGCGAAGGGGGTGCCCTTACGGGCGCCTTTGAAGCCACTGGCACCGGCTGACGACCATGAGATCACCTCACCGGCCGTGTCGGTGATCGACACGATCGTGTTGTTGAAGGTGCTCTGGATGTGGGCGACACCGTTGGGCACGTTGCGCTTGGTCTTTTTCGCGCCTGATTTCTTGGCTGGCTTGGCCATGGACCTGGGGGTAGGGGAGTCGGGAAGGGAGCCGCCTGCTGGGGCTCAGTGGGAGGCCTATTTCTTCTTGCCAGCCACGGTTTTGCGGGCACCGCGGCGGGTGCGGGCATTGGTGCGGGTGCGTTGGCCCCGAACCGGCAGCCCGGCCCGATGGCGACGACCGCGGACGCAGCCGATGTCCTGGAGGCGCTTGAGGGCCATGCCCTCCTGGCGGCGCAGGTCGCCTTCCAGGGTGAAGCTTTCGACGGCGGCGCGCAGCTTCTGGACGTCGGCGTCATCGAGATCCTTGACCCGGATGTCCGGGTTGACGCCCGACTTGGCGATGATTTTCTGGGCCCGGGTCAACCCGATGCCATACACGTAGGTGAGAGCAATCTCGATCCTCTTGTCACGAGGAATGTCGACACCGGCGATCCGAGCCACGAAAAAACGATCAGTTGGGCAGTGGGGGGCCCAACCGGAGGTTGGGCAGGGAGGGGTTCACTCCGGGGGTCCGAGCCAGGTCGGACTGGGGTGAACCGTGAGGCGGGGACCTGGGGAACAGGACCGGGAGCCCAGGCTGGCCGAAGCGGGCCTGGGGCGGCTGGCGCTGCGGTCAGGCAGGCATCCAGGCGTGGGGATGGGACAACAAGGACTCAGGGTTGGATCAACCCTGGCGTTGCTTGTGCTTGGGGTTGGTGCAGATCACCATCACCCGACCATGGCGGCGGATCACCCGGCACTTGTCGCACATCTTCTTGACCGAGGCACGCACCTTCATGGGTGAGGGCTCTCCAATTTCCAAACGACGACCCTACCACACGGGTCAACTGGCCAGGGCCACGATCCGCTCGGCAATCGCCTCCACCGTGCCGGAGGCTTCGACCGCCTGCAGCAGCTGGCGCTGGCGGTAGTAGCTGATCAGGGGCTCGGTTTGCTGCCGGTACACCTCCAGCCGGTGGCGGATCACCGCTTCGTTGTCGTCGGCCCGGCCCCGGCCCAGCAGGCGCTGGATCAGCAGGTCGTCATCGAGCTCCATCAGCACCACCAGCTCGATCTGCTGGTCCAGCTCCTCAAGCAGGCTGTTGAGGGCTTCGGCCTGCACCAGGTTGCGGGGGAAGCCATCGAGCAGCCAGCCGCCGCTGTGGCCTTGCAGGCGGCTGCGCACGATCGCCAGCACCAGGCCATCGCTCACCAGTTCGCCCCGGGCCATCACCGCCTCCGCCTCGCGGCCCAGGTCCGTGCCAGCGGCCACCTCGGCCCGCAGCAGGTCGCCGGTGGAGAGGTGCAGCAGCCCCTGGCTGGCGGCCAGGCGCTCGGCCTGGGTGCCCTTGCCGGCGCCGGGGGGGCCAAGGAAGAGAAGGCGTTGTTTCATCAAGGGCTTGCGAAGGGACTGGAAACCGTGGGCAGGGATCGGTCAGGAGCCCAGGTTCAGGCCCTGGACCGGCTCCGGGGGACAGGTTGGGGGGGCTGCTGGCTCACTGCCGAACCATGCCCTCGTAGCGCTGGGAGATCACGTAGGTCTGCACCTGTTTGGCGGTGTCAATCGCCACACCCACCAGGATCAACAGGGAGGTGGCCCCCAGGCCCTGGAAGGTTTTCACCTGGGTGGCCGATTCGACGGCCGAGGGAATGATCGCCACGGCGCCGAGGAACAGGCCGCCCAGCAGGGTGAGGCGGTTCTGCACCTTGCCCAGATAGAGGGCCGTGGCGGACCCGGGCCGCACCCCCGGCACGGCCACGCCGGAGCGCTTGAGGTTGGTGGCGATGTCGATCGGATTGACCGCCAGGCTCGCGTAGAAGAAGGAGAAGCCGCAGATCAGGGCAAAGAACAGCAGGGCGTAGAGCCAGGGGGTGCTGCTGTTCGGGCTGAGGTAGCCGGCCAGCTTGATCAACCAGGGGGCCTTGGTCATGTTGGCGATCGTCAGCGGCAGGAACACCACCGCCGAGGCAAAGATGATCGGCATCACGCCGCCGGCATTGAGCTTGAGCGGCAGGTAGCTCTGGCGGGCCGCCAGCAGGTTGGCGCCCCCCACCTGGCGCTTGGCGCTGACGATCGGGATGCGGCGGTTGCCTTCCTGCACAAAAATGATGCCCACGATCGTGGCCAGGAACACCAGCACCAACACGACAATGCCGCCCACGGTGCTGCGATCGCCGCTCTGGGCCAGTTCGATCGTGGAGCCCAGGGCCCGGGGCAGGGTGGCGACGATGTTGACGAAGATCACCAGGGATGCCCCCTGGCCGATGCCCCGCTCGGTGATCACCTCACTGATCCACATCACCACCATCGAGCCCGTCACCAGGGCCAGGGAGGTCTGCACCACAAACACCAGGTCGGGGGTGCCGGCGCTGGCGTAGGGCCGCAGGATCAGGGCAAAGACGATGCTTTGCAGCAAGCCCCAGCCCAGGGCCACGTAGCGGGTGATCTGGGCGATCTTGCGCCGTCCGGCCTCGCCCTCGTTTTTCTGGAGATCCTCCAGCTGGGGCAGGGCGGCCGTGAGCAGCTGCAGGATGATCGAGGCGTTGATGAAGGGCAGGATGCCCAGGCCGAACACCCCCAGGGTGGAGATGCCGCCGCCGGTGAAGATGTCGAGGAAGCCGATCAGTTGGCCGCCCTTGGCGATGAAGTCCTGGAAGGCGAGCCGGTCGATGCCCGGCACGGGGATGTAGATCCCCAGGCGCACGAGCAACAGCAGGCCGAGGGTGAGCAGCACGCGATCGCGCAGGCCTTTCGCCTGGATCAGCTGGCTGATGATTTCCCCGGCACTGGGATTTCTGCCCCGGCTTACGAGCATGGTGACAACAACAGGTGGGGAAAGGGGAGAACGGCGAAGGCGAAAAAAAACCGTCTGCCCGGCCCCAGGGGCATGGCAGACGGAATGACCTTAGGAACGGATGGCCAAGGCCCGATCAGTCCGTGACGTCGCAGCTGCCACCGGCGGCTTCGATCTTGGCCCGGGCGCTGGCGGTGAAGGCTGCCGCCTGAACCGTCAGTTTGACGGCGAGCTCGCCATTGCCGAGCACCTTGAGGGGGTGCTTGGGGCTGGTGACGATGCCGGCCTTCACCAGGGAATCCAGGGTCACCGTGCTGCCCGCCGCGAGGCCAGCCAGGTTCTCCACGTTGATCACCGTGAAGTGCTTGGGGTTGACCAGGGGGAAGTGCTTGAGCTTGGGCACGCGCCGGTAGAGGGGCATCTGGCCACCCTCGAAGCCGGGACGGGTGGGGCGGCCCGAGCGGGACTTCTGGCCGCGCATGCCGAAACCGCAGCTGGCCCCTTGGCCGGCGGCGATGCCGCGGCCCTTGCGGAGCTTGCGGCGACGGGCCCCTGCCTGGGGCTTGAGGGAGTCAAGACGAAGCGACATGGCGGTTCTCAGGAGTAGATCTGCTCAAGGGAAATGCCCCGCTCCTTGGCGGTCTCCTTGTGGGTGCGCAGCCCCTGGAGGGCTTCCATGGCGGCGCGGGCATTGTTCAGGGGCGTTTTCGAGCCGAGGCGCTTGGCCAGCACGTTCTTGATGCCGGCGAGCTCCAGCACCGTGCGGATCGAGCCACCGGCAATCACACCGGTACCCGGGGCAGCCGGACGGATCAGCACACTGGCGGCCCCATCGCGGCCGTTGCTGAGGGTGGGGATCGAGCTGTGGCGGGTGAGGGGCACCTTGACCAGGTGCTTCTTGCCATCGGCAACGCCCTTGCGGACGGCCCCGATCACATCGCCGGCCTTGCCGACCCCGACGCCGACCTGACCGCGCTCGTTGCCGACGACAACGATGGCCCGGAAGCTCATCTTCTTGCCGCCCTTGACGGTCTTGGACACGCGGCGGATCTGCACCACCCGTTCCTGCCATTCGGAGTCACGCTCCTGGCCCCGGCGGTTGTCACGGCCCCGGCCGCCACCGCCGCGGCGGTCGCCACCGCCCTTGCCTTCACCGCCACGGCCACCGCCGCCGCCCCGGGTCTGTTGACCCTCGGCAGCTGCGGGCACGTCGGACGCCGCCGGAATGTCGCTGGATTGGATCTGGTCGTTGGTTTCGGTCATGGTGAGAGCAGGGATCAGAACTGAAGGCCCGCTTCCCGGGCGGCGTCAGCCAGGGCCTTGACCCGGCCGTGGTACAGGTTGCCGCCGCGATCGAAGACCACCTGCTGGATGCCCTTGGCGAGGGCGCGCTGGGCAACCAGGGCACCGACGGCCACGGAGGCATCGCAGGTGGCACCGGTTTTGACCGTGACGCGCAGGTCCTTGTCGAGGGTCGACGCGGAGCAGATCGTGCTCTGGGCGTCGTCGTCGATGAGCTGGGCGTAGATGTGATTGTTGGAGCGGAACACAGCCAGACGGGGACGCTCCGCGCTGCCGTTGAGGTGGCGGCGCAGGCGGCGGTGACGCTTCTGGGTCTGCTGCTTGCGGGAGAGGGTGGCCATGGGAGTGCAGGGTAACGGCGATCAGGCAGATCTCATTTCTTACCGGTCTTGCCGGCTTTGCGGAGAATCTTCTCGCCTTCGTACTTGATGCCCTTGCCCTTGTAGGGCTCAGGTGGACGAATGGCCCGCACCTTGGCAGCTTCGTTGCCCACCACCTCCTTGTCGGCGCCAGACACCAGCACCGTGGTGTTGCCATCGACGGCGAAGATGATCCCATCGGGGGGATCCATCTCCACCTGGTGGCTGTAGCCGGCGCTCACCACCAGCTTCTTGCCCTGAACGGCGGCGCGGTAGCCCACGCCGACGATCTCGAGCTTGCGGGTGAAGCCCTGGCTCACCCCTTCGACCATGTTGGCCACGAGGGTGCGGCAGAGGCCGTGGCGCTCGCGGGAGCGGCGGTGGCTGCTGGTCGGGCTCACCACCAGGGTGTTGCCGTCCTGGGCAATGCTGACGCCGTCGGGCAGCGTGCGGCTGAGTTCCCCTTTGGGGCCCTTCACGGTGACAGCGAGGCCGTTGAGGCTGACGCTGACCTTGTCGGGAACAGAAATTGGTGCTTTACCAATACGAGACATGGAAACCTCCCAGTTCAGTAGACGTAGCAGAGCACTTCGCCGCCCACGCCCTGCTTGCGGGCGTCACGGTCGCTCATCACACCTTTGGAGGTGGAGATGATGGCCACACCGAGACCGCCCAGCACCTTGGGGAGCTGGCGGGTGTTCTTGTAAATCCGCAGGCCGGGCTTGCTCACCCGTTGCACGGAACGGATGGTCGGCAGGCGGTGCTTGCCGCTGTACTTGAGACCTAGCACGAGGGTGGTCAGCACGCCCTCTCCTTCTTCGGAGATGTCGCTGATGAAACCCTCTTGCTGCAGCACTTTGGCGATGCTGCGGGCCATGCGCGAGGCAGGCACCTTGGTGGTCTGGTGGCGCTTCTCACTCGCATTGCGGATGCGGGTGAGCATGTCTGAAATTGGGTCGTGGTTGGCCATGGGTCGGGTCCGAGGAGGGCTCAGTTGCTGCGGAACGGCATTCCCATCTCGCGGAGGAGGGCCCGGCCCTCTTCGTCGTTACGGGCACTGGTCACGATGGTGATGTCCATGCCCCGGATGGCGTCGATCTTGTCGAAGGAGATCTCCGGAAAGATGATCTGCTCGCGGATCCCCAGGGTGTAATTCCCCCGGCCGTCAAAGCTTTTCGGGCTGACGCCGCGGAAGTCACGGATGCGGGGCAGGGCCAGGTTGATCAGGCGCTCCAGGAAGGCGTACATGCGGTCGCCACGCAGGGTGACCGCAACGCCAATGGGCATGCCGGCACGGATCTTGAAGCCGGCGATGGCCTTCTTGGCCCGGGTCACCAGGGCCTTCTGGCCGGTGATCGTGGCGATTTCCTGGATCGAGGCTTCGAGCGCCTTGGCGTTCTGGGCGGCCTCACCAAGACCCCGGTTGATGGTGACCTTGATCACCTTCGGGACTTCGTGGACGTTCGAGAGATTGAGATCCTTCAGCAACTTGGGCTGGATCGTCTCCCGGTAGCTCTGTTTGAGGGACATGGCGGGGGGAAGGGGGTGCGCTTCTGGGCGTTGTCAGAAGGCGGACGGGATCGGGTCAGGGGATGGGGAATGGGGCAAAACGCGGGGGCTGCTCAAGGGAGCAGTTCACCGGTTTTCTTGAGGCGGCGCTGTTTGGTGCCGTCTGCGTTGACAACGATCTCGACGCGGCTGGCCACCTTTTTCTCGGTGGAATACAGCATCACATTGGAGGCATGCAGGGAGGCTTCCTCGGTGACGATGCGACCGGTCTCGCCTTCCTGGGTCGGCTTGACGTGGCGCGTGCGCAGGTTGATGCCCTGCACAATCACCCGGTTTTCCGTCGGCAGGGTGCGCAGGACCTCACCGGTCTTGCCCTTGTCCTTGCCGCTGATCACCTGGACGGTGTCGCCCTTCTTGACGCGCATCTTGATGCGCGTGGTCGGTTTGGCCTTGGGGGTGGCGGTTGCCATGGTCAGATCACCTCCGGAGCGAGGGACACGATCTTGGTGAAGTTCCGCTCCCGCAGTTCACGGGCAACGGGACCGAACACGCGGGTGCCCTTGGGGTTGTTGTCGTTGCCCAGGATCACGGCGGCGTTGTCGTCAAACCGGATCGAGTTGCCGGTGTCACGCCGCAGGGTGGCGCGGGTGCGCACGACCACAGCCTTGACCACATCGGACTTTTTGACGCCCATGTTGGGCATGGCGTCCTTCACCGCCGCCACAATCACGTCACCGACGTGGGCGTAGCGCCGGTTGGTGCCGAGCACCCGGATGCACTGGATGCGCTTGGCGCCGCTGTTGTCAGCGACGTTGAGGAATGTTTCCTGCTGAATCATCGGTAGGGACTCCTCAGCTGGCGCTGGATGGGGACAGGATCTCAGCCACGGCCCACCGTTTGGTGCGGCTGAGGGGACGGGTCTCGGTGATCCGGACCCGGTCACCCACGCGGCAGGAGTTCTCCTCGTCGTGGGCTTTGTAGCGGGTGGTGCGGCTGACGGTCTTTTGATAGATGGGGTGGGGGAAGCGGTTTTCAACCGCGACCACCACCGTTTTTTCCATCTTGTCGCTGACGACGGTGCCGACCCTTTCCTTGAGTGCCATGGCGTTTCAGTGGGGGTTCAGGAGGCGACGGTGGCGCGGCTGCGCTCCGTTTTCACCGTCATCAATTGGGCCAGCCGGATGCGGGCAGCCTTGAAACGGTGGGGTTTTTCGAGCCGGCGGGTGGCCTGCTCGAAGCGCAAGGTGAACAGTTCGCGGCGGATGCCGTCGATCTGGTCATTGATCTCGCCGTCGGTGAGCTTGCGGGCCTCGGCGATGTCGGGACGGGCCATGGTCAGGACTCCACGGTGACGGCGGGTTCGGGGCTGGCCCCGGCGTTGCTGCCGGCGGGGGCCTGGTCGGCCAGGCTCAGGAACTTGGTCTTGAGCGGCAGCTTGTACTGGGCCAGGCGCATGGCCTCCCTGGCCACTTCGGGGGTGAGTTCGGCACCACCCATCTCAAACAGGATGCGACCGGGTTTGATCACGGCCACCCAAAATTCCGGGTTGCCCTTACCGGAGCCCATCCGGGTTTCGGCCGGGCGCATGGTGACGGGCTTGTCCGGGAAGATGCGGATCCAGATCTGACCGCCCCGCTTGATGTAGCGGGTCATGGCCCGACGGCTGGCCTCAATCTGGCGGGAGGTGATCCAGCCACATTCCTGGGCCTGAAGCGCAAACTCACCGAAGGCAATCGTGTTGCCCCGGGTGGCGATGCCGCGCATGCGGCCCCGCTGCTGTTTGCGGAAATTGACGCGTTTAGGACTCAGCATGGTTCAGGTTTCCTGATCACTCCTCGTTGGAGCGGTCTTCGAACTGTTGGGGCCGCCGGTTGGCCCGCCGCTTGGGAGAAACCCCCACCGGCTGCTTGTCGGATTGCCCCGGCAGCACTTCGCCTTTGAACACCCAGACCTTGATGCCCAGCACGCCGTAGGTGGTGGTGGCCACCTTGGTGGCGTAGTCGATGTCGGCCCGCAGGGTATGCAGGGGCACGCGACCTTCACGGGTCCATTCGGTACGGGCGATCTCGGCGCCATTGAGGCGGCCGCTCACCTGGATCTTGAGGCCGAGCACGCCAGCCCGTTGGGCCCGCTGCACGGTCATGCGCATGACCCGACGGAAGGCCACCCGCTTTTCCAGTTGCTGGGCGATGTATTCGGCCAGCAGGAAGGCGTCGGCATCGACACGCTCCACTTCGACCACGTTGATGCGCACCTGACGGTTGCGATCGCCGAGGGTCGTCTGGATGCCGCTGCGCAGGTCTTCGATGCCGGTGCCCTGGCGGCCAACCAACACGCCGGGGCGTGCCGTCTTGAGTTCCACCTCGAGCTGGTCGGCCTTGCGGGCGATCAGCACGTCGCTGATGCCAGCGGCGCCATATTTCTTGTGGATGAACTTGCGGATCCGATCATCCTCCTGCAGGAGGGTGGGATACGTTTTGCTGGGTGCATACCAGCGGGACCGGTGTTCCTGGGTGATCCCCAGGCGCAGTCCGGTTGGATGGATCTTGTGTCCCATCGGTCGGTGTCCTCGGGGGTCAGGCGGAAGGGGCCACAGCAATGCTGATGTGGCAGGTCTGTTTCTTGATGGCGTAGGCGCGACCCTGGGCGCGGGGCCGGAAGCGCTTCAGGGAGGGGCCCATGTCGGCGCTGGCGGTGGTGATCACCAGGGAGGCCGGGTCAAGACCCAGGTTGTGCTCGGCATTGGCCACCGCCGAACGCAACACCTTGGTGATGGGTCCGGTGGAGCGATAGGGCATGAACTCGAGCATGATCAGGGCGTCCCGATAGCTGCGACCACGGATCTGGTCGAGCACGCGGCGCACCTTGGACACGGAGCCTCGGATGAAGCGACCGTGGGCTTGCGCCTGGGTGGGGGATGGGTTGGCCATGTCCTAGCGACCTCCTTTCTTGTCCTTGATGTGGCCTCGGAAGGTGCGGGTTGGCGCAAATTCCCCGAGTTTGTGGCCCACCATCTGTTCCGTCACGTAGACGGGCACATGGGCCTTGCCGTTATGAACGGCAATGGTGTGTCCGATCATCATCGGCAGGATCGTGGAAGCCCGCGACCAGGTCTTGATGACGGTTTTATCGTCGGCGGCGTTCTGCTTTTCAACCTTGCGAAGCAGGCTGTCGGCAACAAACGGACCTTTTTTGAGTGAACGTCCCATGGCGGTTTAAGCGAAAAGCAAAGCGGTGTGGATCATCAGGAATCGCGTCCGCCACGGCTCCGCTTGGAGGTGCGGCGACGTTTCCGGAGCACAAACCGATTGCTGGGTTTGTTCCGCTTACGGGTCTTGTAGCCCAGGGCCGGTTTGCCCCAGGGGGTGACCGGTCCCGAGCGACCGATCGGGGCCCGACCCTCACCACCACCGTGGGGGTGGTCGCAGGGGTTCATCACACTGCCGCGCACTTCGGGGCGGCGTCCGAGCCAGCGCTTGCGGCCTGCCTTGCCGAGGCTGGTGTTGCGCACCTCGGCGTTGCCGACTTCACCCAGGGTGGCGTAGCACTCGCGGCGCACCAGGCGCACTTCGGTGGAGGGCAGCTTGAGGGCGACGTAATCGCCTTCCTTCGCCATCACCTGGGCGCTGGCTCCGGCGGTGCGCACCATCTGGCCGCCGCGGCCGGCGTAGAGCTCCACGTTGTGCACGTTGGAGCCCAGGGGGATGGCCGAGAGGGGCAGGGCGTTGCCGTTCTCGATCGGTGAGTCCGGGCCGGAGACCACGGTTTGACCGACGGCGATGCCGGCGGGGGCCAGGATGTAGCGCTTCTCGCCATCGGCGTAGAAGAGCAGGGCCAGACGGGCGTTGCGGTGCGGGTCGTAGTGGATCGCGGCGACGCGGGCCACCACACCGAGCTTCTCGCGACGGAAGTCGACGATGCGATAGAGGCGCTTGTGGCCGCCACCTCTGTGGCGGCAGGTGATCACACCGCGGTTGTTGCGGCCCTTGCGGCGGTGTTTGGACACCACCAGGCTGCGTTCCGGACGGCGCTCAGTGACCTCACTGAAGTCGCTGGCGACCCGGGTGCGGGTGCCTGGGGTGATCGGGCGGTACTTACGGATTCCCATGTCGGTTCAGACCCCTCAGGCCTCGGGGAAGAGCTGGATGGCGTTGCCCTCGGCCAGGCGCACCACGGCCTTTTTCACCTGGGCACGCTTGCCGGCAAAACGGCCGACGCGACGGCTGCGGCGCGGCGGATTCATGGTGCTGATGCCGACGACCTTGACGTCGAACAGCTGTTCAACGGCGGCCTTGATGTCGGGCTTGGCAGCCCGGTGGTCCACCTCAAAGGTGTACTGATTCTGCTCGATGGCCCGGGTGGCCTTCTCGGTGATCAGCGGCCGGCGGATCACATCCGCAAGCCGGCCTGAAAAACGTTCAGTCATCGCCGTAGACCTCCTGAATCTTCGCGAGTGCTTCGTCGCTCACCACCAGGGAACTGGCGTGCAGCAGGTCGAACACGTTGAGCTGATCGGCGGCGATCAGTTTCACCTTCTCGAGGTTGCGCACCGAGAGGCGCACCACATCACTGGGGCTATCGAGCACCAGCAGCACCTTGGCGCCATCGGCGATGCCGAGGCGGCCCAGGCCCGCGAGGATCTCCTTGGTTTTGGGGGCGGTGAGCCCCTCAGCAAAGCCCTTCACCACCACCAGATCGGCGCTGCGGCTCATCAGGGCCGTGCGCAGGGCCAGGCGACGTTCCTTGCGGTTCATCCCCAGCGTGTAGCTGCGGGGTTTGGGGCCAAACACCACACCACCGCCGGGGCGGAGGGGGGTGCGGATCGAGCCCTGGCGGGCGCGACCGGTGCCTTTCTGTTTGTAGGGCTTGCGGCCACCACCGGCCACTTCGGCCCGGGTGAGCGTGCTGGCCGTGCCCTGGCGGGCATTGGCGAGCTGCCGCACGACGGCGCGATGCACCAGATCGTTGGCAGAGGTTTCCTTGGCGACTTTCAGATCAAGGCTGGCCTTGCCGGCTTCCTTGCCCTGCCAATCGCGGACGACACAGTTGACCATGGCTTACTTACGTCCTCCTCAATTCGCGGCTTTGGAGCCCACCCGCTTGGCGGGGAGGATGTTGAGCAGGGCACCGGGTTTGCCCGGGACCGAACCCTTCACCACCAGCAGGTTGCGCTCGATGTCCACCTTGAGGATGGTGAGGCCCTTGGTGGTGATCTGTTTGCCGCCATAGCGGCCGGCCATGCGCTTGCCGGGATAGACGCGACCGGGGGTCGTGCCCGCACCGATCGAGCCCGGTTCGCGGTGGTTCTTGGAACCGTGCGTCATGGGGCCGCGGCTGAAGCCGTGGCGCTTCTGCAGGCCTGCAAAACCGCGGCCCATGGTGTCGCCGCTCACATCCACCTTCTGGCCGGCCTCGAAGCCGGAGACGGTGATGTTGCTGCCCACGGAGAGACCATCCACGCTGTCAACGCGGTATTCGCGCAGATGGCGCAGGGGTTCCTCGCCGGACTTGGCCAGGTGGCCCGCAGCCGGCTTATTCACGAGCTTCTCGCGAATCTCACCAAAGCCCAGCTGCACGGCGGTGTAGCCGTCGGTGCTGGTGGACTTGAGCTGGGTAATGCGGCAAGGACCTGCCTCGATCACGGTGACCGGGATGGATTTGCCTGTGTCGTCGAAGAATTGGGACATGCCCAATTTCTTCCCAAGGATGCCGATGGACATAGAACTCTGAACAAACGCCAGCAGGACCACCCCGGGACTGAACCTATGCGGTCGTTCCTGAGGTGAAGCTGGTTCGGTTGCGGCAGGCTGGACCGGACCACCGAAGTGGCGCCCGGTTGGCGCTAGCGACACTCGAAGCAGCAGGCTGGGACTTACTCATCCGGGCTGTTTGGTGGGGTTGGAATGAACCAGCCCGGCAGCGTGAGGAGCAGTTTCCCGGCGATGGCGTCAGCTCCGAAGAGGCGATGCCAAGGCACTGGCCGAAGGAGTTGCCCCCAAGGGCAACCCTGTGCCATGCGCTGGAGGCCCGGCTAGCGGACGGGCACAGGCAGTAGCACAAGCAACCAATGTACCTCACAGCTTGTCCCTGGTCTGTCGGCCCGATCACCGGGCCGCGCCAGGGCCGAAGCCCGTCCGGGCCGGGCTCCCGCGCTCCCCACCAAAGCGGGATGCAGCTGCCAAACTGGCTTGATCTGTCCAGTCGACCTCCGCATGCCCCTGCTGCTCACCGGCCGCGGTTTTCGTCAGGACCTGGAGCGTTCCGGTGCCCTGGCCCTCTACGTGCCCCTGGAAGGGGGATCGGAAACCCGGCTGCTGCGCCGCCTGCGCGCCGCCGGCTACCGGGCCCAAATGACCTCGGCCCGGGGCCTGGGCGATCTGGAGGCCTTCCTGTTCCAGTCCCATGGCATCCGGCCGCCCCACCTGGGCCACCAGAGCGTGGGCCGCAGCGCCGCCGTCGGCGAGGTGCAGCGGGTGATGCCCCAGTTGGGCGCCTTGCTGGATAGTCCGCAGCCGATGCTGCTGTGGTTGCTCGAAGGCCAGGTGCTCTCGGCGGCTGAGCGGGCGTCCCTGGTGGAACTCACGCAACGGGACCCGCGGCTGAAGGTGGTTGTCGAGATGGGCGGTGCCCGCTCCCTGCGTTGGCAACCGCTTGACCAGGTCGCCGATCCGGGCGTCGCCTGAGTCGGTTGGCGGCCGAGCGGGCCCTGGCCCGGGGCCAGTGGGTCAAATTGATCTGTGGCGCCAGCAACCACGACCTGGCGGCGATCGAAGACCTCTGCGCCCTCTTCAGCCTGGTGGGCGTTGATTGCATCGATGTGGCGGCCGACCCGGCGGCTGTGGCCGCAGCCCGGCGTGGCATCGCCTGGGCCGAGGGCCACTGGGCCCGGCTCCAGGTGCCAGCCCAGCCCGAGTCCCACTCCCACTCCCAGCCCCAGGTCCCGTTCCAGCCCATGGGGTTCCAGCGGCCCTGGCTGATGGTGAGCCTCAGCGATGGCGATGATCCCCATTTCCGCAAGGCCAGCTTTGATCCCAGGCGGTGTCCGGCGGACTGCCCCAGGCCCTGCCAGCGGGTCTGTCCAGCCCTGGCCATCGGTGCCTCGGGGGGTGTGCAGGCCGATCGCTGCTACGGCTGTGGCCGCTGCCGCCCCGCCTGTCCCCTCGGCCTGATCGAGGAGCGCCAGACCCGGCTCAGCGGCGACGCCTTGCCCGCCCTGCTGGCCGAGCTCGGGCCCGATGCCGTGGAGATCCATACCCGCATCGGTCGCGGCCCAGCCTTTGCGGCCCGCCTGCAGCAGGTGCTTGCCAGTGCCGTGCCCCTGCGGCGCCTGGCCGTGAGCTGCGGGCTGGAGGGCGAGGGGCCCGGGCCTGCCAGCCCCCGGCAGCTGGCTGCCGAGCTCTGGCAACGCTTTGCGCTGGTGCGCCAGGCCGGGCTGCGGCCCCTTTGGCAGCTGGATGGACGGCCGATGAGTGGGGATGTGGGCGTCGGCACGGCCCGGGCGGCGGTGGCCCTGCTGCAGGCCGTGCGCCCCTGGGCGCCGCCCGGGCCCCTGCAGTTGGCGGGGGGGACCAATGGCGCCAGCCTGGCCCTGCTGCCGGCCGATGCTGGCGCCGCCGGCATCGCCTTCGGCGGCCGGGCCCGCAGCCTGGTCCAGCCCCTGCTGCAGGCGGCCGAGGCCCGGGGGGCTCCCCTGCGTGAGCTCCCGGACCTGCGCGGCCAGGCCCTCACCCTGGCCAGGAGCCTGGTGGATCCCTGGCGCCAGCGGCCCTGGTTAGAACAGGGGACCGACGCGCCGAGCCCCTGATGGCCCTTGCATCGGCCCCTGGGCCCCAGCCCGACCACGGTTCGGGGGGTTCCCAGGCCCAGCAGGCCGGGGCTGGCTGGCTGGTCCCCCCGGCTGACGATGCCGTAGGCCCCCTGCTGGCGGGCCTGGCGCCTGGCGACCCCCTGGCGGCTCGCCAGGGCGATAGCGCCCCGGTGCAGAGGATGGCCGATGACCTGGACCGGCTGCTGGAGCTGCTGCCTGGGCCGGTCCGCCAGGCCCTGGCGCCGGCCCAGGCCCGCGAGGACCTGCTGGAGGTGGTGCTGGATCTGGGCCGCATTCCCGAAGCCCGCTACCCCGGCCGGGCCCTGGCGCTGGGCACGGCCGTGATCGAGCGCCGCGATCTGGGGGCGGTGGTCGAGCAGCTGGGGGCCTTCGGTGGTGACAACCGGGCCGGGATTGAGCGCACCCTGCATCGCATCAGTGCGATCCGCAATCGCACCGGCGAGATCGTCGGGCTCACCTGCCGGGTGGGCCGGGCCGTCTACGGCACGGTGGCGATGGTGCGGGACCTGCTCGACACGGGCCAATCGCTGCTGTTGATGGGGCGACCGGGGGTGGGCAAGACCACGGCCCTGCGTGAGATCGCCCGGGTGTTGGCCGATGAGCTGCAGCGGCGGGTGGTGGTGATTGACACCAGCAACGAGATTGCCGGCGATGGCGACATTCCCCATCCCGCCATCGGCCGGGCCCGGCGCATGCAGGTGGCCCGGCCGGAGCAGCAACACCAGGTGATGATCGAGGCGGTGGAAAACCACATGCCCGAGGTCATCGTCATTGACGAGATCGGCACGGAGCTCGAGGCCCAGGCCGCCCGCACGATCGCCGAGCGGGGCGTGATGCTGGTGGCCACGGCCCATGGCAACGCCCTCGGCAACCTGCTGAAAAACCCCACCCTCAGTGACCTGGTCGGCGGCATTGAGTCGGTGACCCTGGGCGATGAGGAGGCGCGCCGCCGCCGCAGCCAGAAGACCGTGCAGGAGCGGGCAGCCGAGCCAACCTTCCCCCTGGCGGTGGAAATGCACAGCCGCTCCCTCTGGCTGGTGCACCGGGATGTGGCCGCCACGGTTGATCTGCTCTTGCGGGGCCAGCCCGCCCGGCCGGAGCAGCGCCAGCTGGGGGCGGATGGCCAGGTGCGGGTGCAGCAGCCCGCTCCGCCCCAGCGGCTGCCGGCCAGCCGCGGTCCGGCCTCCCCCTGGTCCCGCGCCAGCGGTCTCCGTGAGGATCCCTTGGCGGCCCCGTCCCTGGGCCCGATCGACGCCCCGGCCCGGCCGCGCTTGGTGCCCCTGGCGCCGGTTCCCTTGCCCGATCCCCAGCGTCGCCCAAGGCGCCCCGGGGCCGCCGCCTCACCCGCCGCCGCGCCCGCTGCCTTGCGCGCTGGGGCCCTGGCCCAGCCAGCCCCGCCCGATCCTCTGGGGTCCGGCGTGTCCCAGCCCCAACCGCCCTCCCCGTCCCAGGGGGGGGCAGCGCCATCGGGACCCCTGCGGCTTTACGGGGTGGGGGTCAGCGCCCATCTCTGGGACCAGGCGGTGCGCAGCCGCGACCTGGCCGTGCAGCGGGTCGACGCCCTGGACCAGGCCGAAGCGGTGCTGGCGGTGCGCCAGCAGCTGGGCTTCGATCCCCAGCTGCGACGCTCCGCCCATCGCCAGGGCCTGCCGATCCTGGTGATCAAGGCCGACACCCTGCCCCAGATCAGCCGGGGCCTGGAGCGGCTGCTGGCGCGCCGTGCCGGCCTCGGCCAGGAGAGCCTGCCTGGCCAGCAGAACCAGCCTGGCCAGCCCCGGGGCGCCCAGGACCACCTCGAGCGCCCCTGGCCCCACCCGGGCCCCGGACCTGGCCAGCGCCCAGGTCCGCCTGGCGCTCTCCCCGCCGGCTCCCCCGGGCGATCTCCCGCCGGCAGCCGCGGCGGCCCTGACGACAGCCTGGAGGCCCTGGAGGAGTGCCGGCTGGCCGTGGAGCAGGTGGTGCTGGCCCAGGGGCGGCCGATTGAGCTGCTGCCCCGCAGTGGGCCGATCCGGGCCCTGCAGGCCGAGCTGGTGGCCCGGTATCGCCTGAGCTCAGCCGTGTTCGGCCGGGGGGACCAGCAGCGCCTGCGGGTGTTTCCGGCCTAGGCGGCCAGTTGGGATCCGGGGGCTGGCTGGCAGGGCCGAACCAGGGCAGAGCCCAGCCAGGGAGCGGGTCCAGGGGGCCGCTGGGGGCGTGGACGTTGACGAAGGTCGTCCCACTGTGGGTAACTAGCTAGGTGTTCAAGGGAAACGACAGCCCGTCACGGTTTATGCCGCTGACAGTGCTGCGCTTCGTTGAACCTGTTGGGTCGTCGCCAAGTGGTAAGGCAGCGGGTTTTGGTCCCGCCATTCCTAGGTTCGAATCCTAGCGACCCAGTTTTGAACTCCCTCCTCCTGCCCACGGCACCCCTGCTGGTTTTTGATTTTGATGGGGTGCTGGTGGATGGCATGGCCGAGTACTGGTGGAGTGCCCGCCGGGCCGCCCTCGCCCTCCAGCCCACGGTTCAACTGCCCGAGATGGCACCACCGGGCTTTGCCCGGTTGCGGCCCCTGATCCACAAGGGCTGGGAGATGGTGTTGGCGGCCCTGGAGCTCTCCCGGCCCGACCTGGATTTGGAGGCCTGTTTGACCAGCTATGGGGCCCACCTGCAGGCGGCCCTGGAGCGCTGGCAGCTTTCCCCCGAGCCGTTGCAGCGGGCCCTGGAAGCGGAGCGTCACCGGGCCCTGGCCCAGGATCGGGCCGCCTGGCTGGCCCTGCACCAGCCCTACCCAGGGGTGACCCGGCGCTTGGCCGGGCTGGCGGCGGAGGGCAGTGACTGGATTGTGCTCACCACCAAGGGCCGGGCCTTCGCCTGCGAGCTGCTCACGGCCCATGGCCTGGAGCCCAAGGCCGTTTATGGCCACGAGCAGGGCAGCAAGCCGGACGTGTTGCTGGGTCTCGTTCAGGAGCGGCCAGGGGTGCCCCTCTGGTTTGTCGAGGACCGGCGCCCCACCCTTGAGCAGGTGGGCTCCACCCCTGGTCTGGAGTCGGTGCGCTGCTTCCTGGCGTCCTGGGGCTACCTGGGCCCCCGTGATCACCTGGCCCTGCCCAAGGCGATAGCCCTGCTGGAGCCGGATCGCTTTGCGGCCCCCTTGGCGAGCTGGCCGTGATTCGCTAGCGTACGTCTGTACTAGATTGCGGGTCCCCGGGGCCTGTCCGTCCACCCGGTGCCCCTCCGTCCGGTGCCCGTTCCCCCCTCAAGCTCTGATCGGGTTGTCCTGGCTGGTCCCCTGGGACACCTGGACCTTTCGGTGGCATTGGCTTCTGTGAGGTCGCCCCAGGGAGCCCATCGCCGGAGCCCACACCGGCAGCCCATCTGGGCCACCATCAGGGCCACCAGCGGTGCTCCCGGTTCGGGACGCCGGCTCAGGACGCCAACTCCGGAATCACCCTTCGGATCCCTGCGGTGCCCAGCCTGGCTGCGTTTCCCCGCTGCCAGGACCGCCCGCCCGGGGTGGGCACCGGTTGCGATCACCCCCCGACACCGGGCTGCTCCCAGTCCTGCCCTGGCCCCAGCCCTGCCCTGCGGCCCATTCCATCGCTGATTCGCAGACATGCCTGCCGACGACAAATCTTCCGAGTCCAAAGCCGCCTCCGGCCGGGGGGCTGACGCCCGAGGCACGGATTCCCGCGCTGCCGGTGAACGGGACAAGGCCCTCGGCCTGGTGCTCAATCAGATCGAGCGCAATTTCGGCAAAGGCTCGATCATGCGGCTGGGGGATGCCTCGCGCATGCGGGTCGAAACCACCCCCACCGGTGCCCTCACCCTCGATCTGGCCCTGGGTGGTGGCTATCCCAAGGGGCGGGTGGTGGAGGTGTACGGCCCGGAAAGCTCCGGCAAAACCACCCTCACCCTCCATGCCATCGCCGAGGTGCAGCGGCGCGGCGGTGTGGCGGCCTTCGTCGATGCCGAGCATGCCCTCGATCCCGTCTATGCCGCAGCCCTGGGGGTGGACATCGAAAACCTGCTGGTGTCCCAGCCCGACACCGGCGAGATGGCGCTGGAAATCGTCGACCAGCTGGTGCGTTCCGCCGCGGTGGACATCGTGGTGGTGGACTCGGTGGCGGCCCTGACGCCCCGGGCGGAGATCGAAGGGGAGATGGGCGATCTGGCGGTGGGTAGCCAGGCTCGGCTGATGAGCCAGGCCATGCGCAAGATCACCGGCAACATCGGCAAATCCGGTTGCACCGTGATCTTCCTCAACCAGCTGCGCCAGAAGATCGGTGTCACCTACGGCAACCCGGAAACCACCACTGGCGGTAACGCCCTGAAGTTCTACGCCTCGGTGCGCCTCGATATTCGTCGCATCCAGACCCTCAAGCGGGGCACGGAGGAATACGGCATCCGCGCCAAGGTGAAGGTGGCCAAGAACAAGGTGGCCCCGCCCTTCCGCATCGCCGAATTCGACATCCTGTTTGGCCGCGGCATCAGCACGATTGGCTGCCTGCTCGACCTGGCCGAGGAGACGGGCGTGGTGGTGCGCAAGGGCGCCTGGTATAGCTACGAGGGCGACAACATTGGCCAGGGTCGTGATAACACGATCATCTGGTTGGAGCAAAATCCAGGCCCCAAGGAGGCGATCGAAGTGCTGGTGCGCCAGAAGCTCACCGAAGGGGCCGATGTCACCGCCAATTCGATGAAACCCCTCGCCGCGGCGGCAGCAGCCAAGTTGGCGGCGGCAGCAGCAGCGGTGGAAGAGGCAGCCGCGCCCGCGGCTGGTTAGGCGCCCCTGCTTGGGCGATCGGGCGAGCGAGTGATCCAGCGCCCTGCCCGATGCCCTCGGCAGCAACGCACTCCCCGTTCATGCAGCCAGGGCTGCCCTGGTAGCGCCTCGGGAGGGCAGTTCCCGGCCTCCCCAACCCCAGGGTTCTTCAGGGCTGGCCTGGGGGTGGAGCTGTCCAGCGCTGGCTGTACGGAGAGATCCCAGAGGCGCCATGCCGTTGGGGCAACCTGCCTGGCGGTGGCGGGCCCTGGTGCCCTTAGCAGAGCTACCCGGCTGGGCCCCAAGTAGGGGTCAGAGCTGGCGTTTCCAGCCCAGGGCGCCGAGGGAAGATCTCACCCAGCTGCCAGGAGAATGGCTGGCTTTTTGCAGGGATGCTGAGTTGTGCTCCCGGGGGCCGTCGGGGCAACTTGCCTGGCGGTGGCGGGCCCTGGTGCCCTTAGCAGAGCTACCCGGCTGGGCCCCAAGTAGGGGTCAGAGCTGGCGTTTC
>CALRRL020000017.1:0-63619 GCA_943370565.1 Synechococcus sp. UW140
CCATGGGGTCACCCATGTGTTCGGCATCCCTGGAGCGAAGGTCGACAGCCTGTTCATCGCCCTGCTCGATTCGCCGATTGAGCTGGTGCTCTGCCGCCATGAGCAGAACGCCGTTTTCATGGCCCAGGCCTTTGGCCGGCTCACCGGCAGGGTGGGCGTTTGCGTGGCCACCTCCGGCCCGGGTGTCACCAACCTGGTGACCGGCCTGGTCACTGCCACCTCGGAGGGGGATCCGGTGTTGGCGATCGGTGGTGAAGTGCCCCTGGACGACCGGATCAAGCACACCCACCAGGCCCTCGATGGCGTGGATGTGATGAAACCGGTCACCAAGTACGCCCAGTCGGCCCTCACGATCCATTCCCTGCCTGAGGTGTTCGGCAATGCGGTGCGCGCCGCCGAAAGCGGCCGGCCGGGCGCCGCATTTCTTGGGCTGCCCAAGGATGTGGGCCTGGCCGACTTCCCGGGCGAGATTTCGCCCCTCTGGGGCCGCAGCACCCCCTGCGGACCGGCCGCCAGCTCCGAATTGCAGCGGGCCGCCCTGCTGATCAATGCAGCCCGCCGCCCCCTCGTGCTGATGGGCTTGCAGGCTTCGCAACCTGCTTCTGCGGACACCATTCAGCGCTTTTTGGCCGCCACTGGCCTGCCCTACGCCGCCACCTTCCAGGGGCCGGGCGGCTGGGCCGCCCCCAGCCAATACGTCGGCAAGCTGGGCCTGTTCCGCAACCAGCCGGCCGATCGCCTGCTCGATGACGCCGACTGTGTGATCACCGTGGGCTTCGATCCGATCGAATTCGATCCGAGCCTCTGGAACAGCGGCCAGGCCAGGCCCCTGGTGGCGATCGATGGGCAGGCGATCGACCAGGACCAGGCCTTCTTGCCCCAGGCGGAACTGATCGGCGATCTCGACGCCAGCCTCGAGGCCCTGGCGCCCTTGCTGCAGGTGCAGGTGGAGGAGGCCTTCCGCCGCAGCGCCGAGGCCGATCGGGCCGAGCTGGCCGCCACCGTGGCCGAGGGGGCCGAACTCGGTGGCTGGCCGGTGCACCCCCTGCGGGTGATCCATGCGCTCAAGCAGGTCGTCACCGCGGACACCACCATCGCCCTGGATGTGGGCTCCCACTACATCTGGATGAGCCGCTATTTCACCGCTGACCATGCCCGCCAGGTGCTGGTGAGCAACGGCCAGCAGACCCTGGGAGTGGCCCTGCCCTGGGCCATCGCCGCTACCCTGCTGCGGCCCGGCCAGCCGGTGATTTCGGTGTCCGGCGATGGCGGCTTCCTGTTCACGGCCACCGAACTGGAGACGGCTCAACGGTTGGGCAGCCGCTTCGTTCACCTGATCTGGAACAGCGGTTCTTACGACATGGTGGAGTTCCAGGAGCAGGCCCATTACGGCCGCAGTGCCGGCGTCAAGCTGGGCCATTACGACGTGGAGGCCTTTGCGGCTGCCTTTGGCTGCAAGGGTTACCGCATCAGCAACGCAGACCAGCTGGAGCCCGTGCTGCGCGAGGCCCTGCAGGCCGATGGCCCAGTGCTGATCGATATTCCCATTGATTATTCAGAAAATCTCAAGTTGATGCAAAACGTCCATCAAGATTTTATCCATTGAGTTTCCCCTTGCTGCCGCCACGATGAGCCACCCCGATTCCGTTCACCACCTGCATCTGCGCCTGCCGGCTGGTCTCTGGGCTGCCCTGCAAGCCCATTGCGCCAGCACGGGCGACAGTCTCAACCATGCCGTGACGGCGGCCCTGGCCGAAGCCTTCGACCTCGAGCACCACACCCTCTACCAGGTGTCCACCTCCGGCGCCCTGGTGGAGGGCCTCTACCAGGGCTGTGTGTCCGTTGGCGATATCCGTCGCCACGGCGATTTCGGCCTGGGCACCTTTGATGGCCTCGATGGCGAGGCGATTCTGCTCGATGGCACCTGCTGGCAGGCCCGCGGCGATGGATCGGTGCAGGTGGCCCCGGATTCGGCCCTGGCGCCCTTCTTTGTGGCCACCCATTTCGCCGCCGACACCAAGGCCACCTTTGCCGATGTGACGAGCTTCGACGACCTGCGTCAGCGCCTCGATCGCCTGCGTCCCAGTGCCAATCTGTTCGTGGCCATCCGCCTGCAGGGCCACTTCGAGCGCATCAAGGTGCGCACCGCCTGCAAGAGCGCTCCTGGTACGAATTTGGTCAGCGCCACCAGCCACCAGGCGGAATTCGAACTGCACAACATCAGCGGCACCCTGGTGGGCTTCTGGAGCCCGGACTACGCCCGCACGATCAATGTGCCGGGCTACCACCTGCACCTGCTCAGTGATGACCACCGCCACGGCGGCCATCTGCTCGAACTGGCGGCCGAGTCGCTGCAGCTGGCCTTGCATACCGAATCGAATCTGCACCTGGCCCTGCCGGAAACGCCGGCCTTCCTGGCCGCCGATCTCAGCGCTGACCCCAGCGCCGCCTTGGCCACCGCCGAGGGCAATCGCCGTTAGGGCCAGGCTCTGCGTCCATGGCGGAGCTGGCGAAGGGTTGCCTGCCCTGGCCGAGGCGATGGCAAGCCAAGCCCGGGCTGGTCGGGTTGCGGGCCGAGCCTAATCCCCATGGGCTTTCACGATGGGGTCTTTGGGCTCTGGAATCCCGTTGTCACCAGAACAACGATCGCAGGCCAGCCTGTCGCTGGGGTTGCGCAAAAATCTGGATCGTTAATCTGGATCGTTTGAATGCTCGCAACTTTGGATGTTGATTGCGTTGCTACGGTCAGCTGAATCTGCTCAGATTGGCACTGATTTCAGCATGGATCGCCTGGGTGGCGTTCAGGTATTCAACGACTGTAGAAGCTGATCACCCCAGTGTCTTGCAAGCTCAGGTCGATAGGCGCACGGACAAGCTTTTGCTGCTTGCCAGTGCTGGTGGTTCCTGCCAAGATCCTGGCCGCCGGCGGCATCAGTGGGCCACGGCCAGGCGCATGGCCCGCATCACTAATTCCACCTTGCTTTTGACGCCGAACTTACTGCGCAGAACCTTGGTGTGGTCCTTCACCGTGGTGAGGGAGATGCCCAGGCGCTCGGCGATCAGGGCTTCTGTGTCGCCATTGAGCAGCATGGACAGCACTTCGTCCTGACGGCTTGTCAGTTTGATGCTATTGATAGCATTGCTTGGGGCCTGGCGTTTGAAGAGGCGCTTGGCCGTGGGGGAGAGATAGGTCTGCCGGCTGGCAATGGCTAGCAGGCCCCGGGAGATGGGCTGGCTGACATCGCCAATATCGGTTTCGCAGATGATCGCATCCACGTTGCGGCGCAGCGCCTTGGCCACGTCAGGATTGGCCTCTTCAAGCACCATCATGATGCGGATATCGGGCACCAGTGCCCTGGCTTTCTGGGCTAACGAATAGCCATCTCCGCTATCGAGCCGGTCGCTACAGAGCAGCAGTCCGGGGTGGTGGTTTTTCAGGTAGGGCAGCGCTTCCTCTTCCGTTGTCAGGGCGCCGATCAGCAGGCGACGCGCCTTCAGGCGCATGCCCGACACCATCAGACCGAGTCGATTGGCCGAAACCAGCAGGATTTTGAGCCGCACTTCACTGGAGAGCAGGGCTTCGAGCTCCAGGTTGATCCGGGTGACGTTGAAGGACTCCAGCCGGGGCGTCAGGTCCATGAACCCGCCTCGCCCTTGGACAGTTTGGCCCTGGACAGCCTGGCCCTGAACAGGCGGTGCCGGGCGAACCGGACCTTGGGCCCGGGCAGCGCACTGGCAACCAGGATCCTGCTCCAGGGCGTGATCAGGCTCCTGATTCCAGTGGGGGGGCTTTGTGGGGTCAAGCCAGGCCTGCTACGCAACAAACTCTAGCCCTGGCCATGCAGGTTCTTGCAAACACTGCAAAAGTTACTGATTGGTCAAATCGATTACAGTTTTTCTTGCGTTGGTGACCGGCCGCCGCCCAACTGGGGCTGGGTGCCGCGGCACCCGGGGGTCAGGCGCGCAGCGTGGCCAGAAGCTTGGCGGACAGGGCGCCGTCCTTGCCCTCATGCAGCCTCTGGAGGCTTGCGATCGTGCCAAATCGCGATGCGATCTCCTGGCGCAGGCTGCCATCGTTGATCAGGCGCAATGCCGCTTCGATGTAGCTCGCTTCGTCGCTGGCGATCAGCCAATCCGGCAGCCCCAGGCGCCGGTACAGGGCCTGGTCAATGGACTCAAACAGGTGGGGGCCTTCCATGCAGACCCCCACCACGCCATTGAGCAGCACATCGACGATGCCATTGCAATTGCCAAAGGGGTAGGGATTGAGGCAGAGATCACAGTTGCTAATCACCTGCATGTAGGTGTCAAAGCCCAGCTGGGGATAGATGCTGCTGATGCCGGGCAGGTAACTGGCGACGGTTCGGCTGATCTGCCGGTACACAATGCCGATGCAGCCGGCCACCAGAAAGTGGAAGTGCACGGGCACAGTCACGGCCTGCACAATGCGCACCAGCGTGGCCAGGAAATTGGGATTGAGCTTCATGGTCGAAGCGCAGATGGCGATCTGCAGCCCGCCGCTGTTGGCGATGGCTTGCCGTTGGACCAGAGCACTGGCCATCGTTTCGGTGATGCGAAAGGGCATCTCATCGGGCTCCAGCCAGAGAATCTGCTCGGAAAAAAGACTGGGCTCTGGCACGAGATCGCGCTCGGCAATGTAGTAGTCGATGAAGCTTGAATGGCTGGTGGCGGGGTGGCCCCAGCTGGTGGCCTGCACCGGCGCCAGACGGAGATTCGAAAGAAAGATATTGAGCGGACTCATGCCAATGCTCACCATGTAGACAACAGCCACCTGATGCTGTTCGCAGAGCTGTCGCACCTGCTGCAGTTGCTGGACCATGTCCACTTCTGGCACCTCGATAAAGGCATCGAAGACCGAACGCACCTGGACATCCACGCATTTGCCATAGCCCAGGCCGATCACATGGAAATCGGCCCGCATCGCCTCAATGGTTTTGGAGTGGGTGCGGTAAATGGAATGGTTACCGCCGAACCACTCCAGCACCACCAGGGCCACCGGTTTGTGGTCGCCAGCCGCGAGGGGTAAGGGCGGCACCGGGAGATCCTGGAGCCCCTGGTCCAGCATCCACTGGCGCACCAAGCGGTTGATCGATCCCTTGATGGCATGGCGATCGGCAATCGTGGCATAGCTGCAGTGCATATAGACGTCATGGAGCGTCTGGGTGGGGATCGCGTCCAGGCGGCCGAGTTGATCGAGTTTGTCGGTGAGCCAGGGCAACAGCAGGTTGCGCTTGTGGTGGGCCGCATCGGAGCCCAGAAAGCGCGGTGAGAGCAGCACCATGGCCAGGGAGACGGCCATCTCCGGGTAATGCTGCCAGAGCAGGTCGATATTGAGGGGGATCTGGGAGTCTGGGGAGTAGAGAAAGGCGAATTTGGGCAGGTCTTCGAGGTTGAGGGTGTATTCGGTGGTGCCCTCGGGCTCGTGCAAGTTGTAGGTTTCGAGAATATGGTCGGTGGAATGAAATTCACTGGCGGCAAAGATTGCCGAAATCCAGCGCTGCCAGCGCATCAACTCACTGAAGCCCTGGGCGCTTAATTGGAAGGCCGGATCGGAGAAGAGCGAGGTGATGGCCGCCGCCAGCCGATGGATCACATGGTCGAAATAGGCATCGAGCGCTCCAAGCTCGGGGGCCTGGGGGTGGATGCGGCCATCGATCATGCCCGAGACGGAATCGAGCGTGGCCAGGATCGCCTGCAGCTGCTTGGCGGCTTCCTCGGGTTCGCGGCGATAGACCGTTAATTCAAATATCTCTAGGTTTGATTTCAACGTCTTGTTGGTTCATTAATTACATCGTACTGGCGGGCCATTGGCCTGTCAAGGCCGTCCGGCGGCTGGCTGGTTCGTGATGCTCCCGGCCTGTTGTTGTGGGGCATGGGGAAATCCTGCGCTGGGTTTGTCCTTGGGTTTGGCGTTGGGTTCGGTGCAGTTTGAGCAGACTGTTGTCAATCGTCTGGGCTGCTTTGGGGTTGGGCCGATGGATCTGCTTCGCGGGCGTCTCTGGTGGTTGGCCCAGCTTCGCTTCAGGGAAGGTTCGGTCCCAGGCTGTTGGTTGATGCCTGGTTGATGCCTGGTTGATGTGTGGTTTGGGTCTGGGGCTGGGGTGCTGGGGAGATGGGCAATAATCGGCTGCTTCGGTATCCACAAGAGCGGCTGATTCAACCCTGGGTCGATCCGTTGATGGTGGGAGAACAGCAAGGCTGGTTGCATCCCCGGGCTTGCGATCGCCTGTCCAGGCCCCTGGCCCTGGGCCAAGTCGCTGCTGCTGGTGATCTGGCCCTGTTGTGCTGCATGGCCCTTGCCTGAGGTGGGCCCTGCCTAATTTTTAGGCAACCCGAATTCAGCCCCCAGTCCAGCGCTCTTTACGGACGATTGGATGGGCTGGAGTCTTGCTGCCTGCGGATCACCATGCACACCAAGCACGGCACCATGGGCCTGGGAAAGGATGGGGTGAGACCCTGGCATCTGCGTCTGGGAGACAGCCCGGCGGGTCGGCTGGTGGCCCTCAGCGGCCTGGTCAGCGAACAGCGCAAAGGCTCCACGACCGCTGCCATCACCAAGGCCTTTTCCGATGTCATCGATCCCAGGATTCTGTTTTTCCGTCAGGTCTGGGGCACCGTCGTCATGACTGATCCGGCCAGCGGTGTGGACGCTCTGGTTCCCTTCGCCAGCGTGCAGGTGGAGGACAAGGATTGTTCTGTTTTGGGCTATTTCCCGCCTGCCAGTCCCTGGGGCTGGTTGGTTCCGTTCCATGGCCGCCGCGCGGTCATTGCCACGGCCCTGCGCGATGAATGGGGTCGTTTTTGTGGATGGATTCCCCGCTGGGACCTTGATTGGCTGCTGCGGTTTCGGCGGGAAGGACGTTGCTACGGCGTGATCGTTGAGCGTCCTTCGATCAAGGACCTGCTCCAGCAGTGGCGTCCGCCTGAGCTGGTGAAAGGGCCGCCCCGCCCGGATCCTGATCCTGATCCCAGGCCCTGACACCAGCTCCTCACCCCAGCCCCCACATCGACTCCTGTTCACCGTCTCTCCCCGGCCCCTGCCCACCGCCCCCCCCTGGCTTCCGCTGCGTTCCCCTTGCCTGCGCCCCATGTGTGTCGATTGCAACTGCGGCCTGGCCCCTGTCCGGCCGGCCCCCTCCCGGCACCTGGATCTGGCTGAGCGGCTGCTGCGCCGCAACGACCAGCAGGCCTCCGCCAACCGCCAGCGTTTCGCCCAGGCCCGACTGCCGGTGGTGAACCTGCTTTCGGCGCCGGGGTCGGGCAAAACGGCCCTGCTGGAACGGCTGGCCCGCGATTGGTCGGGGGCGCACCCCGATGGGGCCCGGCCCCCCATGGCCGTGATCGTGGGCGACCTGGCCACCGACAACGATGCCCGGCGGCTCTGGGCCGCCGGCCTGGCCGCGGTGCAGATCACCACGGGCCAGGCCTGCCACCTGGAGGCTTCGATGGTGGAGCGGGGGCTGCAGGCGCTGGCGCAGGACGGCGTGGATCTGGCGGCCCTGGAGCTGCTGGTGATCGAAAACGTCGGCAACCTGGTTTGCCCCGCCGCCTACGACCTGGGCGAAAGCCTGCGGGTGGTGATGGTTTCGGTCCCGGAGGGCGAGGACAAGCCGCTCAAGTACGCCGCCAGCTTCCATGGCGCCGACCTGGTGCTGATCAACAAGATCGACCTGCTCGGGGCGCTGGCGTTCGACCTCGACCTGTGCCGCCGCCACATCGCCCAGGTGGCGCCCCGGGCCCGGATTGTGCCGGTGTCGGCCCGCAGCGGCGCCGGATTCAGCGTCCTGCGCAACGCCCTTGGCCTGGCCCAGGCTCCTGCGCCCCTGGTGCAGCCATGAGGGCCTCCCTGCCGCCGCTGGCGGGGACGGTGGCGGGGATGGCGGCGGCTGGCGCCCTCGCCGGGTCCCCCGCTGATGCTCCGGGCTTCAGCCGCCTGAGGCTGCACTGCAGGGGGATCGTCCAGGGGGTTGGCTTCCGGCCGTTTGTGCACCGCCTGGCGATGGAGCTGGGCCTCAGGGGCCAGGCTCGCAATCAGGTGGGCACGGTGGTGCTGGAGCTTTGGGGCTCCCGGTCAGCCCTGGAGCGCCTGCTGGAGCGGTTGCCGCGGGAGTTGCCCCCGCCCGGGCGCCTGGAGCCGTTGCAGCCCGAGTGGCTGCCGGCCGGGCCGCAGCCCCTGGGCACCGCCCGAGGCGGTTCCAGCGGGATCCAGATCAGCGCCAGCCCCCCTGAGCCCCTGGGCATCGGCCTGGTGGCGCCGGCCCTCAGCGCCGACCTGGCCCCCTGTGCCGCCTGCCTGGCCGAGCTTGTCGACCCGGCCAACCGCCGCTTTGGCTACGCCTTCATCAGCTGCTGCGCCTGCGGTCCCCGCTACAGCATCGCCACGGCCCAGCCCTTCGCCCGGGCCCACACCAGCCTGGCCGCCTTCCCTGCCTGCGCCGCCTGCCTGCAGGAGTTCCACGACCCCACCAACCGCCGCTTCCACGCCGAAACGATCGGCTGCCCCGAGTGCGGCCCCCAGCTGGCCTGGTGGGAGGCCCCGGCCCAAGCGGGTGGCGAGGCCGCAACGGGCGCCGGCCCCGGGCGGGCAGCGGGTGTGGCCCCTGGCGAGGCCCCAACCACCCAAGCCGCAAGCACCGACGCCCTGATCGAGCGGGCTTGTGCCCTTCTGGCTGGGGGCGGAATCCTGGCCCTGCAGGGGGTGGGCGGCTTCCAGTTGCTGGTGGATGGCGGCAATGCCGCCGCCATTGCCCGCCTGCGCCAGCGCAAGCGCCGGCCCAGCAAGCCCCTCGCCCTGCTCGTGGCCGACCTGGCCTGGATCCAGCCCAGCTGCGCGCCCTCGGCGGCTGAACGGGCCCAGCTCCAGCATCCGGCCGCCCCAATCGTGCTGCTCCCCCTGCGATTGGAGGGCGCCGAGCCGCCAGGGGCCGGCAGCTCCCCTGGGCCGCAGGCACCACCCCAGAACCTGGCCTTTGCGCTTGCCCTGGAGGCCCTGGCGCCTGGTTGCGCCGACCTGGGCGTGATGCTGCCGGCTTCGCCCCTGCACCAGCTGCTGGCGGCTCGCTTCGGCCGGCCCCTGGTGGCCACCAGCGGCAATCGCAGCGGCGCGCCCCTGCTGAGCGATCCCCGGGAGGCTTACGAGCTGCTCGGGGAGATCGCCGATGGCTTTCTGGTCCACAACCGGCCGATCGCCCGCCCCCTGGAGGATTCGCTGCTGCAGCTGATCGAGGGGCGGCCGGCCCTGCTGCGCCGGGCCCGGGGCTATGCGCCCGAGCCCCTGGCCTTGCCGCGGCTCGGGGCCTCCCTGGGGGTGCTGGCCCTGGGCGGCGACCTCAAAAGTGCCCCGGCCCTGGCCCTGGGCGAGCGGCTCCATCTGGCACCCCAGCTCGGGGACCTGGGCGCCGCAACCTGCCTGCAGCGCCTGGAGGCCGGCATCCAGGACCTGCTGGAGCGCCAGGGGGGTGAGATCGGGGCGATCGCCATCGACGGCCATCCCGGCTACCTCAGTCACCAGCTGGGCCATCAGTTAGGTCACCACTTGGATCTCCAGCTGGGCAGGCAGTTGGGCCAGCCGCTGGGCCACCCGCTCGAGCACAGACTGGATCACCAGCTGGGCCACCAGCCCCGCCCCGCCCAGGGCCCCGGGACGGCACCGGCCACGCTGCCGCGCCTCCAGGCCGTGCCCCACCACCTGGCCCACGGCCTGGCGGTGGCGGCGGAACACGGCTTGGCGTTGCCCCTGCTGGTGCTCAGTTTCGATGGCCTTGGCTATGGCGCCGCTGACTACGGCGCCGCGGATCACCCCGCCGCTGTCGGCCCCGCCGGTGGTTCAGGGGCTCGGGTTGATCGGCTGGGGGCTGGCGGGGAGGGTTGGGCTGGGGCCGCGGGTCCGCCCCTTTGGGGCGGCGAGCTGCTGCTGGTGGAGCCGGGGGGCTGGCGGCGCCTGGCGGGTCTGCGGCCCTTCCCCCTGGCCGGGGGGGAGCGGGCCATGGCCGAACCGCGCCGGGCCGCCCTGGGCCTGCTGGCGGCCGGCGGCTCCGCCGTCCTCACCCATCCGGGCGCCCGCCAAACCTGGGCCGCCTTTGACCCGGGCGAGGCGTCCCTGCTGCTGCAGGCGATCGAGGCCGGCTGCAATGCCCCGGCCTGCTCCAGCGTCGGCCGCCTGTTCGATGCGGTGGCGTCGCTGCTGGGCCTCTGCCAGCGGCTCGACCACGAAGGCCAGGGCGGCCAGCTGCTGCAGGGGGCCGCGGCCCCAGCCCTGGCGGCCCACACTCCTGGTCTGCTGCAGGGGTACCCCCTGTCCCTGGTGGATGGGTCCCCTGGCCGGGCCCTGCCCCTGGGTTGGCTCGACTGGCAGCCCCTGGTCACGGCCCTGCTCGACGACCTGGCCCCAGCCGGCAAGCCTGGCTCCAGTGGCTCTGGCCCTGGGGCTGGCCCCAAGGGGGCAGGCTCGGCCAGCGGAGCCAGCCCCGCCGGGGGGCCTGGGGCTGGCGGCAGGGCCCGTGGGCCCGATCCCGAGCTGATCCAGCGCTGCGCCGCCCGCTTCCACCTGGGCCTGGCCCGGGCCGCGGCCGAGCTGGCCGCCCGGGCGGCCCAGCGCAGCGGCTGCCGCCAGGTGGCCCTCTGCGGCGGCTGTTTCCAGAACCGGCTGCTGCTGGAGGCCACAACCCTGGCCCTGCGCCAGCAAGGCCTCAGCCCCCACTGGGGCGAAGCCGTGCCCTGCAACGACGGCGGCCTGGCCGTGGGCCAGGTCTGGGCCCTGCGCCAGGGCTTGGTGCCGGGGGCTGGTCCGCAGCAACCGCTGGGCCAGTCCTCCAGGCGCCGGGAGGGTGTGCCATGTGCCTAGCGGTTGCCGGACGCATCGTGGCGATCACAAGCCTGGCCCCCCAGCCGGCCAGGGCTGCGTCTCGGACGATCCAGTCCCCATCCGCCTCGCCATTGGAGGCCCCGACCAGCTGCGGGCAGGAGCCCGAGGACAGCCTCTGGTTGGAGGCGGAGGTGGATTTCGGCGGTGTGCGCCAGCAGGTGAGCCTGGCCTGCCTGCCCGGGGCCCGGGTCGGGGACCGGGTGCTGGTGCATGTGGGCCTGGCCCTGAGCGTCGTGCTGGATGACGACGACGAACCCAGTGGAGAGATGCCATGACCGACAGCAGCCTCAAGCCAGCCCAAGCCCCCCGGCCAACCCCAACCAGCCAGCCGCTCCCGGCGCCCGCCAGGCTCACGATCGACGGCAACGAGGCGGCGGCCCGGGTGGCCTACCGGCTCAGCGAGGTGATCGCCATCTACCCGATCACCCCGGCCACACCGATGGCGGAGGCCTGCGACAGCTGGAGCGCCGCCGGCCAGCCCAACCTCTGGGGTGCGGTGCCCTCGGTGGTGCAACTGCAGAGCGAGGCCGGCGTGGCCGGCAGCGTCCATGGCGCCCTCCAGGCCGGCTGCCTCACCACCAGCTTCACGGCCTCCCAGGGGCTGCTGCTGATGGTGCCGATCCTTTACAAGCTGGCCGGCGAACTCACCCCCGTGGTGATCCACGTGGCCTCCCGCGCCCTGGCGGCCCAGGGGCTCTCGATCTTCGGCGACCACAGCGATGTGATGGCCTGCCGCGGCACCGGCTGCGCCATCCTCTGCGCCGCCTCGGTGCAGGAGGCCGGCGACTTCGCCGCCATCGCCACCCGGGCCAGCCTGCTGAGCCGGTTGCCGTTCCTGCATGTCTTCGACGGTTTCCGCACCTCCCACGAGATCCAACCGATCGCGCCGCTCAGCGATGCCCTGCTGCGGGCCTTCATCCCCCCCGAGCCGATCAGCGCCCTGCGCCAGCGGGCCCTCAGCCCCGACCATCCGGTGATCCGCGGCACCAGCCAGAACCCGGACGTCTATTTCCAGGCGCGCGAATCGGTGAATCGCTTCTATGACGCCGCTCCGGCCCTGGTGGGGGAGGCGATGGCGGCCTTCGCCCGCCTCAGTGGCCGCGCTTACCGCCCCTACGAGTACGTCGGGCCGGCGAAGGCCGAGCGGGTGATCGTGCTAATGGGCTCCGGCTGCGGCACGGCCGAGGAGACCGCCGCCGTGCTGCAGGCCCAGGGCGAGGCGGTGGGGGTGCTGAAGGTGCGCCTGTTTCGGCCCTTTGCGGCGCGCCTGTTCGTGGCGGCCCTGCCGGCGGCGGTGCGGGCGATTGCGGTGCTGGATCGCTGCAAGGAGCCCGGATCCCTGGGCGAACCCCTTTACCTCGATGTTGTGGCGGCCCTGGCGGAGGAGTGGGCCAGGTGCCACGCCAGCGATTCCGAATTCACCCCGCCGCCGCTGGTGTTGGGCGGCCGCTACGGCCTGGCCTCGAAGGAGTTCACCCCCGCCATGGTCAAGGCCGTGGTCGACCACCTGGGCAGGGCCCTGGCCAGCGCCGCGGCGGGCCAGGCCCTGGCGCCCCTGAACCACTTCAGCGTCGGCATCCACGACGACCTGACCCACCACTCGATCCCTGTGGATTCCGCCTTCATCACCGAAGGGCTGCCGTTAGAGCAGGGCCAAGGGGGCGGCAGCAGCCCCGAGCCGCAAGCCCTCGCAACCGGGCGCGTCCAACCCGAAGCGCCCAAGCCCACGGCTCTCCCCACCCAGGCCCCCGCCTTCAAGCCCGCCGACCTCGATACCCCCCAACGGAACACCAACCAACAGGACACGGCTTCCGGTTCCGGGGCCCGATCGGAGGTGCGGGCCGTGGTCTACGGCCTGGGCTCCGATGGCACCGTGGGCGCCAACAAACACACGATCACGATCATCGGCGACCACACGGATCTGTTCGCCCAGGGCTACTTCGTCTACGACTCGAAGAAATCGGGCTCGGTCACCGTTTCGCACCTGCGCTTCGGGCCGCGGCCGATCCGCTCCAGCTACCTGATCCAGCGCCCCACCCTGGTGGCCTGCCACCACTGGGATTTTCTTGAGCGCTTTGACCTGCTCGCCGGCCTGGTGGAGGGCGGCGTGGTGCTGCTTAACAGTCCATTTACGGCGGCTGAAAGTTGGCGGCGCCTGCCGGAGCGCCTGCGCCAAACAATTCGCGCCAAGCAGCTCGCCGTGTGGCTGATTGATGCCTCGGCGGTGGCCCGCCAGGCCGGCATGGGACCCCAGATCAACACGGTGATGCAGGCCTGCTTCTTTGCCGTTAGCGGCGTGGTGCCCCGCGACGAGGCGATCCAGCGGATCCGCGCCTCGATCGAGCAGGCCTACGGCCGCAAGGGCGAGGCCGTGGTGGCCATGAACCTGCGGGCCCTGGAGTCCAGCCTCGAGCACCTGCACCAGCTCGACCTGGCGGTTGCGGACGCGGCGCTTCCAGCCGTTTCCAACCCTGAGCTGAACGCCAGGGAGGCCCAGATGGCGGCCGCTCCCCTGGAGGCAGCCGACCCCAGTCTGGGCGAGCGGCTGGGGTCGGCTCCAGCGTTCGTCCGCGGGGTGATTGGGCCCCTGCTGGAGCGCCGCGGCGACGACCTGCCGGTGAGCGCCCTGCCCTGCGATGGCACCTGGCCCGTGGGCACGGCCCGCTGGGAAAAACGCAACATCGCTGAATCGGTGCCCATTTGGCACAGCGACCTCTGCGTGCAGTGCGGCAAGTGCGTGCTGGTCTGCCCCCATGCGGTGATCCGGGCCAAGGTGGTGGACCCCGGCGCCCTGGCCGCGGCCCCCGAGGGCTTTCTGCAGGCCCCCGCCCGCGACCCGGCCTTCGCCGGCCAGCGCTTCACGCTGCAGGTGGCGGTGGAGGACTGCACCGGCTGTTCGCTGTGTGTGGAGGTCTGCCCAGCCCGGGACCGGCTCGAACCCCGCCGCAAGGCGATCACCATGGCCCCCCAGCGGCCCCTGCGGCAGGCGGGCCGCGGCCATTGGGACTTCTTTCTCGCCCTGCCGGAGCAGCCCCGCGCCGGCCTCAACCTCCACAAGCTCGGCCAGCAGCAACTGCAGCAACCCCTGTTCGAGTTCTCCGGCGCCTGCGCCGGCTGCGGCGAAACCCCCTACCTCAAGCTCGCCAGCCAGTTGTTTGGGGACCGGATGCTGGTGGCCAATGCCACCGGCTGCTCCTCGATCTACGGCGGCAACCTGCCCACCACCCCCTGGAGCGCCAATCGCCAGGGCCGGGGCCCGGCCTGGAGCAACTCCCTGTTTGAAGACAACGCCGAATTCGGCTATGGCCTGTGCGTCGCCCTCGACCAGCAACGGCGCTCCGCCCTCGCGCTGCTGGCCCGCCTGGCTGGTGGCGAGCCAGCAGGAGATGGGGTCCCTGGCGCCCATGGCGCTGGCCCTTCGAGCGCGTTTCCCCCGGCCCTACTCAGCGCAATCACCAACGCCCGCCAGGAGAACGAGGCCGAGATCTTCGAGCAGCGCGAACGGGTTGAGGCGCTCAAAGAGCTGGTGCGTCAGCGAATTGCGGCCGGGGCGGACCCCAGCCAGCGCGGGCCCCTGCAGCAACTCCTGGAGCAGGCCGATGCCCTGGTCAAAAAGAGCGTCTGGCTGGTGGGCGGCGATGGCTGGGCCTACGACATCGGCTTCGGCGGCCTCGACCACGTGCTCGCCAGTGGCAGCGACGTCACCGTGCTGGTGCTCGATACGGAGGTCTATTCCAATACGGGCGGCCAGGTGTCCAAGGCCACGCCGTTGGGGGCCGTGGCCAAATTCGCCGCCGCGGGCAAGGCGGCCGCCAAGAAAGACCTGGGCCTGATGGCGATGACCTACGGCCATGTCTATGTGGCCAGCGTCGCCATGGGCGCCCGCGATGAGCACACGGTGCGGGCCTTTCTGGAGGCCGAAAGCTATCCCGGGCCGTCGTTGATCCTGGCCTACTCCCACTGCATCGCCCACGGCATTGCCATGGCCCAGGGCATGGCCCACCAGCAGGCGGCGGTGGAGTCGGGCCGCTGGCTGCTCTACCGCTACGACCCGCGCCGGCGGGACCGGGGCGAGAACCCCCTGCAGCTCGATAGCCCAGCGCCGCGCCGGCCCCTGGCCGAGGCGATGGCCCTGGAAAACCGCTTCCGCCTGCTCAGCCACAGCCAGCCCGAGCGGGCCCGTGCGCTGGCCGCGGCCGCCGAACTGCAGCGGCAACGCCGTTGGGCCACCTACCAGGCCCTGGCCGGCCTGGCTCCCGGGCCAGGGGCGCCGGCGCCCGGTCTGGCTGCGCAGCAGGGCCAGGAGCGGGTGCCATGACCAGCGTTGATCTCTCCACCACCTACCTCGGCCTGGAGCTGCGCAATCCGCTGCTGGTGGGGGCGGCAGCGCCCCTGAGCGAGAGCCTCGACCAGCTGCTGGCCCTTGAGGATGCCGGGGCCGGCGCGATCGTGCTCCACTCCCTGTTTGAAGAGCAGATCGAGCGCGACCAGCTGGAGCTGCACCGCCAGGCCATCGCCGGCAGCGACAGCTACGCCGAGGCCCTCAGCTACCTGCCGGAAGGCGCCCTCTGCCACGGCGGCCCGTCCTCCTATCTGGATCTGATCGGCCAGGCCCGCTCGCGGCTCGGGGTGCCGGTGATCGCCAGCCTCAATGGCTTCCGGCCCGGCAGCTGGGTGCAGCTGGCCCGCCAGATCGAGCAAGCCGGCGCCCAGGCAATCGAGCTGAACATCTATTCGGTTCCCACCGATCCCGGCCTCAGCAGTGCCGCGATCGAGGCCCAGGTGGAGGAGATCGTCGCCGAAGTGCGCGCCGAGGTGGCCCTGCCCCTGGCGGTGAAACTGAGCCCCTTTTTCACCAATCTCAGCGCCATGGCGGCCCGGCTGGGGGCGGCCGGCGCCGATGGGTTGGTGCTGTTCAACCGCTTCTACCAGAGCGATCTCGACATCGAAACCCTGGAGTTGCGGCCCAACCTGTTGCTCAGCACCCCCCACGACCTGCGCCTGCCCCTGCGCTGGATCGCCCTGCTGCATGGCCGGCTGCCGCTGGACCTGGCCGCCAGTGGGGGTGTGCACCGGGGCAGCGATGTGGTGCGCCTGCTGATGGCCGGCGCCCGGGTCACCCAGGTGGTGGCAGCCCTGCTGCGCCACGGTCCCCAGCGGCTGGCCGGCCTGGAGATCGAGCTGCGCCACTGGCTGGCCGAGCATGGCCACCGCACGGCCCGGGAGCTGGTCGGCTGCATGGCCCAGGAGCGCTGCCCCGATCCGGAGGCTTATGAGCGGGCCCAGTACATGCAGGTCCTGAACAGCCTGGCGCCGGCGGCCCCCAGCGACAGCCTGGCCCAGCCCAGGCCCCCGGCGCCAGCCGGAGCGCCATGACCCCAGCCGCCCCCCAGCCAGCGGCGGCCCCGGTGGCGCCGCCTGCCCTGGGCAACCCGACCAAGCCAGTGGCCGCGAGCCAGGTGGCCGAGCTGGTGGCCGAGCTGGCGGCCATCACCACCCGCCCCTGGACCCTGATGGAGGTCTGCGGCGGCCAGACCCACGCGATCCTGCGCTGGGGCCTCGACCAGCTGCTGCCCCCGGGCCTGCGCCTGTTGCACGGTCCCGGCTGCCCGGTCTGTGTCACCCCCGCCGAAACGATCGACCAGGCCCTGGCCCTGGCCCGCCGGCCGGAGGTGATTCTCTGCTCCTATGGCGACATGCTGCGGGTGCCCGGCAGCGCCGCCAGCGCTGACGGGGGCCTGGGCCTGTTGGGGGCCCGCGCCGGCGGCGGCGATGTGCGCCTGCTCACCTCCCCCCTGCAGGCCCTCGACCTGGCCCGGGCCGAACCCCGGCGCCAGGTGGTGTTTCTGGCGGTGGGGTTTGAAACCACGGCCCCCGCCACGGCGTTGCTGGCCCAGCAGGCCCGGGCGTTGGGCCTGGCCAACCTGTCCCTGTTGGTGGCCCATGCCCGGGTGGTTCCGGCCATGGAGGCGATCCTGGCCGGGGTGGATGGCCCGCCCATCCCCGGGTGTGGGGCACCGCAGCCATTCCAGCCAGGGCTGGCCCCTGTTGCCGCCGGGCGGCCTGGGCCGGGGTCCTGGGCCCAGCCCCAGTCCCACCCTCCAGGGAGCCAATCTCCGGAGAGCCGATCGCCACAGAGCCAACTCCGCTCTCCCTTCGAAGCCGCTCCGCCAGCCCCGATCCCCTCCCAGGTGCCTGGGGTGCAGGGGTTTTTGGCCGCCGGCCACGTGGCGGCGGTGCTGGGCACCGGCGAGCTGGCCGACCTGGTGCGGCGCCGCCAGCGGCCCGTGGTGGTCACGGGCTTTGAGCCCGCCGAGCTGTTGGCCGGGATCCTGCGCTGCGTCCAGTTGCTGGAGGCGGGCACGCCCCGGCTGGCCAATGCCTACGGCCGGGTGGTGCGGCCTGGGGGCAACCGGGCCGCCCGGGCCCTGCTGGAGCAGGTGTTCGTGCCGGTGTCGATGCCCTGGCGCGGCCTGGGCCCGATTGGCGGCGGCGGCCTGGCCCTGGCCCCCGCCTATGCCCAGCTCGATGCCCGCCGCCGCTTCGGCCTGGCCAGCCCCTGGACCGACCCGCCCCCAGGGCCGGCGCGGGCGCCCCACGGTTCAGCTCCCTGCCAGCCCGGCCGCGAACCGGCCCCACCGGCCGCTCCTACGGCCGCCCCTCCGGTCCCACCAGCCCCGCCGGCCGACCCCTGCATCAGTGGCGCCATCCTGCTGGGCCGCGCCATTCCCCCCGACTGTCCGGCCTTTGGCGGCGCCTGCAGCCCGGAGCGGCCCCTCGGGGCGCCGATGGTGTCCAGTGAAGGGGCCTGCGCCGCCTACCACCGCTACCGCCGCCCAGCCAGGGGCGAGAGTTCAGGCGGGGGCTTGCCCCAGCAGCCCGGTTTTGCGGCCGATCGCGCCGCCCTGCCTGGCAGCCCCGGCGGCGCGGAGCAGGCCGGTGGGGCCGAGGTCAGCGCCAGCCCATTGCCCGAGCTGGTCCCCCATGGCTGAGCCCGACCCCACGGTTGGTTGGAGTGCCTTAGGGGATCCCGCTGCCCCGCCCAGCCCGGCTCCGCAGGCGGATGCCCGCATCCAGCTGGCCCATGGCGGCGGCGGCACCCTGATGCAGCAGCTGATCGAACGGGAGCTGCGCCCCCTCTACGACCCGCCCGACCTGGTGCTCCACGACGCCGCCCGGTTGGCCTTGCCCCCCGGGCCCCTGGCCTTCAGCACCGACAGCTATGTGGTGCAGCCCTTGGAATTCCCGGGGGGGGACATCGGCAGCCTGGCCGTGATCGGCACCGCCAACGACCTGGCCATGGCCGGTGCCCGGCCGTTGCACCTCAGTGTAGGCCTGATCCTGGAGGAGGGCCTGCCCCTGGCCCTGCTGCGTCGGATCGTGGCCTCGATGGCGGCCGCGGCCCGGCGCTGCGGCCTGGCGATCCGCACCGGCGACACCAAGGTGGTGGAGCGGGGCAAGGCCGATGGGCTGTATGTGAACACCAGTGGCCTCGGGCCGATCGAGAGCCCCAGGCCGATCGAGCCCCAGGCGATCCGGCCCGGCGACCGCATCCTGGTCAGCGGCGACCTGGGCCGCCATGGCGTGGCGATCCTGGCGGCGCGCCATCGCCTCAGCCTGCAGCCGCCTCTGGCCAGCGACTGCGCACCCCTCTGGCCCCTGGTGGAGGCCCTGCTGGCGGCCGGGGTGGTGCCCCATTGCCTGCGGGATCTCACCCGCGGCGGCCTGGCCAGTGCCCTGGAGGAGCTGGCCCAGGCCGCTGAGCTTGACCTGGTGCTGGACGAGCCCGCCATTCCCGTCCTGGAGCCGGTGGCCCGAACCTGCGAGCTCCTGGGCTTCGATCCCCTGCACCTGGCCAATGAGGGGCGCCTGGTGGCGTTTGTGGCTCCCGCCGACCTGGCCGGGGCCCTGGCCGTGCTGGCCCCCGGCGGTGGGGCGGCCATCGGCGTCGTGCGGGCCAGCGGCGGCCGTGGCCGGGTGCTGCTGCGCACCGCCTTCGGCAGTGAGCGCCGCCTGCTGCCCGCCAGCGGCGAGCTGTTGCCCCGGATCTGCTGATCCGGGAGCGTTGGCCCGAGGGCCTGGAGGCCGGCCAACGGGCTCAACAGTCCAGCCGGGGGCGCTGTTCTCAGGTTTCGTTGCCGCCGAACATGTCGTCGTAGCCCTGATAGGGCTCGAATTCATCCCAGCCCGGACTGGCCTGGTCGAAGAGGCCGTAGCGGGCCGCCTCATCGTTCAGCAGCGTGTTGCCTTCGGGCCGGGTGTCACAGGTGATGCCGCCGCCGGCTACGGGCACACAGTTCCGGAAGATCACATCGGCCCGCACCGGCTGCAGGGCTGGCACCAGGGCCAGGCCAAGACCCAGGCCCAAACCCAGGCCAAGCCCCAGTCCCTGGCGCAGGCCAGGACCGTGGCCCAGGCCGATGGCCCAGGTTTGGCCCCGCCAGGCTGCCCAACCGGCGCCGGCCGGCCAAGGGGGTTGCCCCAGGCGGTGGCGGCGGCTCAGGGCGGGGGTGCATGGACCCGATCGCCCTGGACGCCTGCTTTCCAGGGAGGCAGGCGTGGGGCGCCGCAGAGGCGGCTCGCCCGCGCAGGGCTGGTCCTGCCAGGGCGGGTCCTGACGGGGCTGGCCCAGGTGGTCGGTGGCCATGGCGCAAGCGGCGGTGGTCCTGAAATGATGGTCGGTGCCTATGCGATTGCAGCGATGTACACCGATTGGACTGCCGTGATCTTGCTGCTGCTCACGGCGGCTCCCCTGGCCGTGGTGGTCGCCACCGCCGGGTTCTTCATCTGGCGCCAGAAGCGCCAGAAGCGCTGAACGCTGCCCAGCCCCATCCCGTTGGCGCAATGCGATCCAACGGGATGGGACCCAACCCCCTGGCAGGCGGTTGCGGCGTCCAGCACCTGCCTGTCTCCAATAGGGGCGTCTGCCCAAGGCTTGTAAGCAAATCTTTTCGGGCAATTTTGCAATAAATATGCAAGCCGTTTCCGCAAATAGTTTTTGCAGGCTGTTTTTGCAAGCTGTTTTGCAGGCAATGCTTTCAGGGCGTTTTCTGCCGCTTTTTTACAGGAAACTTTCAAGTTAATCTTTGCAGGTCAATTCTGGCCTGTTGGCCAGTCCCTGCTGGCTATGTTCCTGTCTGGCCAGCGCCCCAATCAGATCCAGCCACTCCATCCACCCTGACGTGGCCTGTGGGTGGCGTTTCTCAATTCCTCTCCTCGCCGCCGTGAAAGCCTCTTAAAACCTTCTCGCTGGAGGCTGGATTCCAGGCAACCTGCGCGTTGCAAGCTTTTGTTTGGTCAGGATCAAATTTTTAGTGGTCTCACAAACTCAACGGTCCATCGCCAGGAGTGGATGATTCGGCTCAGGGATGAATCCCGGTCTCCCTGGGTTGGAAGCCAGATCGGCCCTGAAGCCTGCTTTTTGCGGGGAGTCCGAAGGGGCACCGCCTGGTCAGGACCCCGCCCAGCGGGACCGGCGTTCACTTGCAACTTTGAACAGGACCGGTGGATCCAGGCCCATCCTTATAGGCAGTCTCTCCTTATTCCTCTCGCTTCTTGAGGCAGGCTCCCTGGGGGCCAGATGCTTAAAGGGGCAGGTCCTGGGAGAGCCGCTCCGACGACCGGGTGATGGCCTGGGGACGGGTGCTGGCCATCAACTGGTCGAGGGCCTGGCCCAGCTGGGGTTGGGGCTCAAAGGCGCTCCGGGCGGGCACCACGGGCAGCATCCCCTGGCCGGCGCAATCGAGGCAGGTGCGAAAGCCCATGGCACTCAGTCGCAGCACACCGCTGCCACCGCAGGTGGGGCACCGACGGGGTGTGGAGAGGTCCGCCTCCGCCAGCCGCTGGGCAGGGGCTGGGCCCGCCCCGGCGATGCGCTCTTCGGGCCGCAACTCCAGGGAATCAACTACGCCCGGCTGGAACGGAGTAGGGAGTAAAGACAAAATGTGTGTTCATTTGCTGTCACAGCAGTGTGGCGGCTTTTTCAGTCCTTGAATCTGCAACTTTCCTTAAGTCTGGTGCTGCACCACGGCCGCAGCCTGCTGGCTGGCCACGAGCCGTCGCAGGGGGGCTTCCAGGCCCAAGGACGGGGATCCGGTTGCGCTGGGGCTGGGGTTGTCAGGGTTGAACAATTCAGGCAAATCCTGCAGCGGCCTGGTTGGGCGACTCCCCAGCTCGGCCAGCAGTTCGGGCGCGCTCAGCCGGCTGCCCGGCGGCACCAGGTTCAACCCTGCCGCCAGCAGTCCCACCACCGCCGGCCCATCGCAGCCCCGCTCCCGCAGGGCCGCCAGGCCCTCGGCTCCGCTGCGCTTGGCCAGGCGCCGGCCCTCGCCATCGAGGCGCAGGGGGCCATGCCAATAGGTCGGGGCGGGGGCGCCCAGGGCCGCCAAGACGGCCACCTGGGCGCCGGTGGCCTGCCAGAGGTCGTGGCCCCGCACCACATCGCTGATGCCCAGGCTGAGCTCATCCACGGCCGTGGCCAGGTGATAGGCCACCAGGCCATCGGCCCGGCGCAGCACCACATCGCCCACCTGGCGGGAGCCATCGAGCCCGGCCTTGGGGGCCAGCCGTTCCGGCCATTGCAGGCGGCCCGGGGGCAGGCGCAGCCGCCAGCTGGGTAGCCGCCCGCCCTGGGGGCCCCAGGCCGGAGCCAGGCCGGCGCAGGTGCCTGGGTACACGGCCAAGGCCCCGTGGGGGGCCGAGATGTCTGCCAGCAAGCGGCGACTGCAGCGACAGGGGTAGAGGGCGCCGCTGCGGCGCAACCAGGAGAGGGTGCTGCCATACAAGCCGCGCCGCTCGCTCTGCAGCAGGGGAGGGCCGTCCCAGCCCAGGCCCAGCCAGGTCAGGTCGGCGAGGATTGCCTCGATCGCCCCGGGCCGGTTGCGGGGGCGATCGAGATCATCGATGCGCAGCAGCCATTCCCCCCCATGGAGGCGGGTCACCAGCCAGGAGACCAGGGCGGTGCTGAGGTTGCCGAGGTGGAGCGGCCCGGTGGGGGAGGGGGCGTAGCGACCCCGGGGCCCCTGCCGCCGCCGCTCCAGGCCCGCGGCAAACAGCCGGGCCAGATGGTCCGGTAAGGGCCAGGCAGGGCTGTTCACGGGGAGCCTGCCAGGCCCCAGCTGGGGTGACTCAGGGCTGGATCGATCGGCACCAACTTGATCAGCAGGGGGCCGATCAGTTCAGGCCCCATCCGACCGCGACCCAGGGGCATGGAACTGATCAGCGCTGAACGGATCACCCCTGTCCATCCCAGACCAGACCAAGCTGGAGCGACATAAGCCCGCCCTGGGCGGATCAGCGCTGAGGAAATCAGCTCTGCAGGACAAAGCCCAGGGGGAATCAGCCCTGGCGCAATCAGCCCTGAACCTTGTCCTTGAACAGCTTGCCGGCGGTGAAGGCGGGCACGCGCTTGGCTTCGATCTTGATCTTTTCGCCGGTCTTGGGGTTCAGACCCTGGCGGGCCGAGCGGTCGCGGGGTTCGAAGGACCCGAAGCCCAGGATCGACACCTTTTTGCCATCCACCACCGAATCGATGATCGTGTCGATCAGGGTGTCCACCACCTGGGCCACTTCGGTTTTGGTCAGCTCGGTGCGGGCAGCCACGAGGTTGACGAGATCAGCTTTGTTCATCGGAAGGGAGTCTTCTGGGTTCAGCGGGAGTCAGGCGAATCGGAAAGCCCGACAGGCACTGGAGTCAGCGCGCCAATCGTATGGGGAGTGGCCACGGGCGGCAACCGGAAAAGGCCAGCGCCAGCTTGCTTTTAGCGCCAACGGTCGTGAATCCGACTTATTCGAGGCCCTCCAGCACCGGCCTGCCCGGGCCGATCAGCAGCTCGCCAGCGAGGGCCCCCAGGCCGGCGCCGCTGGCGATCCAGCGGGGAGATCCCTGTGGCAGCCAGGCTTTGAGCCGTTCAAGGCTGGCCTGCCAGCGGCCCCAATGGAAACTGCGGGCCGTGCGCAGGGGGGCCGCTGCCCCTGGAGCGGTGGGGCTGAGCAGCCGGCCGCAAAAGAGCACATCCGCCGCTCCGCCCGCATGCAGCACGCAGGCGCCGGGGGTGGGGCCGGGGGTCCAGAGCAGCCGCAGCCCGGCTGAAAGCACGTGCTCTGAACCGAAGGTCTGCAGCTGTTGCATCCTGGGCAGCAGGTAGGCCTCCTGCTCCTGCACCAGCACCGGGCAGCCCAGGGCCTCCTGGAAGCGGCGGGCCCGGCCATGGCCCTCCCGGCTGGTCAGCAGCAGCAGACCCGGCGGCCGTTCGGCCAGGAAGGCCAGGTTGGCAGCCGTGTAAGCGGGGCAGTCAATCAACAGGGCGCCCTCGGCATGCTCCAGCCACCAGGCCGTACCCCCCTGGCAGTCCCGGTTGGGGCCAAAGGCCCACAGGCCCTCCAGCACCGGCCTGGGCGGCCGACCCGCCTCTGGGGGGGCGCTGGTGGCGCCGAAGGGGCTGGGCTGGGGCTCTGGGGGCGAGCCGGGCTCGCCTGCTGGGGCAAATCCTGCGTGACCGCTCTGTTCTGGCATGGGCACCGTCCCGTTCCAGCCTGGATCAGGACCAGGCACAGGCCTAGCTTGGGCCCAGTTCAGGCCCGCTGCCTTGGCATCGATCCGTAGCGGACACCCCTGGCCCCTGGGGGCCGCCACCACCGCCTTCGGCGTCAATTTTTCCCTGGTGGCGCCCCTGGCGACCCGGGTCGAACTGCTGCTCTTCGCCGATGGCCTGGCGCCGGAACCGTTCCAGGTGATCGCCCTCGATCCCCAGTTGCATCGCTCGGGCGACCACTGGCACGTGGAGGTGGCAGGGGTTGGTATCGGCTGCTGCTACGCCTACCGCGTATTTGGCCCCCTGCAGCCGGGGCGCCACGGCTTCAATCCCTCCAAGGTGCTGCTCGACCCCTGTGCCCGGGCGATCACGGGCTGGCCGGTGTACCGGCGCGAGGATGCCGTGGGGGCAGCGCCGAATACGGCCACCTGTCTCAAGGGGGTGGTGACGGAGCGGGATCGCTTCAACTTCCACGCCTATCCCCGGCCCCGCCACAGCTGGCAGCGCAGCGTCATCTATGAACTGCACCTCGGCGGTTTCAGCCGCGGGGCGGGCTCCCCGATCAGCCCGGAGCTCCAGGGCACCTACCTGGGCCTGATCGAGGCCCTGCCCTATCTGAGCGATCTGGGCGTCACCACGGTGGAGCTGCTGCCGGTGATGGCCTTCGATCCCCACGACGCCCCCCATGGCCGCCAGAACTACTGGGGCTACAGCCCGCTCAGCTGGATGGCCCCGCACCACGGCTACCAGCTCGGCAGCGATCCCCTCCAGATCCGCCCCCAGGTGCGGGCCCTGGTGGAGGCCTGCCACCAGCACGGCCTCGAGGTGTTGGTGGATGTGGTGTACAACCACACCACCGAGGGCAGCAAGGCCGGCCCCACCCTGAGCTGGCGCGGCTTCGACGACCGCCTCTATTACCACCAGAACGCCCGCGGCGACTATCTCGATGTCAGCGGCTGCGGCAATTCGATTGCCGCCAACCGGCCCCTGGTGCGGCGCCTGATTCTCGAATCGATGCGGTGCTGGGCCCTGGAACTGGGGGTGGATGGCTTCCGCTTCGACCTGGGCATCGCCCTCAGCCGCGGCGAAGAGCTGGCGCCGCTGGATCAACCACCCCTGTTTGAGGAGATCGAAGCCGACCCCGAACTCAGCGACCTCAAGCTGGTGAGTGAACCCTGGGACTGCGGCGGCCTCTATCGCCTCGACGATTTCCCCGCCAGGCGGGTGGCCAGCTGGAACGGCCGGTTCCGCGATGACCTGCGCCGCTTCTGGAAGGGCGATGAGCGCAGCACCTGGACCCTGGCCCAGCGGCTGGCGGGCAGCCCCGACCTGTTCGGCAACCAGGCGGCACCGGTGGGCCGCACGATCAACTTCCTCACCGCCCACGACGGCTTCACCCTGGCCGATCTGGTCAGCTTCAACCGCAAGCACAACCTGGCCAATGGCGAGGACAACCGCGACGGCGATAACCACAACAACAGTTGGAACCACGGGGTGGAAGGCCCCTGCAGCGATGCGGCGATCAACGCCCTGCGCGATCGCCAGCTGCGCAACCTGCTCAGTTCCCTGTTGCTGGCCCCAGGGGTGCCGATGCTGCTGATGGGCGATGAGGTGCGCCGCAGCCAGGGCGGCAACAACAACGCCTGGTGTCAGAACAATCCGATCGGCTGGATGCACTGGCAACCCGACAATGGCGATCTGGCCCTGCGCCAGTTTCTGCAGCGCCTGCTGCGCCTGCGCCACCAACTGGCCGCCCTGATCAATCCCGCCCTGCCCCACAGCATTGCCAGCCCCCTCTGGCGCCTGGAACCGGGCCAGCTGCGGCTGGAATGGCACGGGCTGGAACTGGAGCGGCCCGACTGGGCCAGCTGGTCCCACAGCCTGGCCTGGAGCCTCAGCGACGACCTGCGCGGCCCCCTGCTCTGGTGTGGCATGAATGCTTATCACCAGGCCATGCGCTTTGCGCTGCCGGTTTGTGGCCCAGGCTGGCTGGCGGTGATCAACACGGCCCTGGCCGCTGGCGACGATCTGCCCAGCCAACCCAAGCCCTGGCCAGAGCCGGACACCCTGGTGGAAAGCCGCAGCCTGGTGCTGCTGGCCGCCGCACCGCTGCTGGAAGGCGTCCGCCTGTAAGCGGAACTGGCCCAGCCATCAACGTACTTTCTGGCCCAGGCTTGGCTAGTCATCGCCCGGGCCAGCGGTTGGTTACTTGGTTGAGTTGTGTTGAAGGAGTGAGGCTGCATGTGTAAGTTAATTGAGCTAAAAAGCTGATTAAATATTGAAGCAAGGCTCCATGTTGGGGCGAGCCAAGAGCAGTCCCTAGTATCGATAGCGAGTTCGGCTACCCTCCTTGGATCGATCAAGTTTTTCCAGCCAATCAACAATTCTTCCCGGCGCAAGAGACAGCGCCTGCTCCACTGACCGGCCCGAGATTCAGAGCGTTACCCCGTCCTGCTCTCAGGAATCGGTTGGCAGAGATGGCACTACCCCGCCAAGGTGATGGTCAATCCAGGCCTGTTCAGGGAACTCCCAGGTAATAGGCCCCTGCTGTCGCATTGGTGTGGTGACGGTGGGCGGTCGGCTGCGCCAGATGTTTCCTTATTGGGATTGGTCGCCCTGGCTGATCTTGCGTTAAATCGCCAACTGGCCACGCCAACCAGTCAGCCTCGGAAATGCCAGCAGGAGCGGCAACCCTCTCAGGCAGTCCCTAGCTGAAATGCAAGCCGGACTCATGCCGTGGTCAAGGGTTCAGCAGCTCCGATGGGCGTCGAGGCTGTTCCGTCCTCTGAACGGGTCCTAAAATGTTGATCTTTAAGGTCAATTTTCGTAATTGATTCCCCTGTTTAGTCAAAGGGGATGCCCACGACCGACCAGCCCTGTGGTGAGGAAATTGCGCTGGTTGCTGGTGCAGGAGTTGCTTTGATCTCTAGAATTTGGACCCTGCCACTGGGATCGGGAGGACGGCAATGGTGGCTACTAAGGCTGTCAAGGAGTTGCTGGCGGGGGCGCTAGAGCTAGGGTGTTGTTCGCCTATGGGGGCGATTGCCTGCCCTGAGCTGGATTAGAATGGGGGCGTCCTGGCAAATGGGTCAATTCGAGATCCACAAAGCTGGGTGCGTCAGATGATCCGCAGGGACTGTCCTTCGAGGATTAAGGATTGGGAAGATCAGGGAGGTAATAGGATGAATCTTAGAGTCCAAAACTTAGGTCCAGGGATGCTGATCCTCGATCCCTGTCGCAGTGGAACGGCAAGTGTTGATCTGGCCGTTGTCAACGATTCGGGGCAGCCTGGATCTCAAAAGGTTGGCCTGATTGGCACGGTGCCCGGGTCTTCCATGGCAGTCAGGAAGGGGCCCCGTGGGTCTGGGCAGGGGAAGGCCTGGTGGCCTGGGAGCGCTGGAGATGGCGTTGTTGCAGTCGTTGCATGACGCCCCACTGGTGTCGTTGAAATCGGTAAACCCAAGATGTCAGGCTCGCCAGAATTAGAACGCCAGCGCTGGTGCGTAAGCGGCGAAAAGCTTTAGCCGATAAGCTGGATTGTCGCCGCCGCATGCTCCGTTCGGCTGCCTCCCTGGTCGAGGTTGTCAGGTTGTAAGTCCCACCCCATGGCCAGCAAGCTCACCCTCAATGCCAAGAACCTGGAAGCCTTGGGGGCTGCTCGCCTAGCCGAGTTGCTGCTGGAGCTGAGCAACGGCGATGCGGCGGCCAAGCGCCAGCTGCGCCTGGCCCTGGCCGCCGGCAGCAGTGTGCAGGAGGCGGCCCAGGAAGTGCGCAAACGGTTGGCCAGCATTGCCCGTTCCACGGCTTACGTGGACTGGCGCAAACGCAAGGCCCTGGTCAGCGACCTCCAGGCGCAACATCGGGCGATCGTCGGGCCGATTGCGACCACTGATGCGGCGATTGCCCTCGACCTGCTCTGGCGCTTCCTGGATCTGGCCGATGGACTGTTGGCCCGCAGCTCGGATGGCAGCGGCACCCTGGCGGACCTGTTCAGCGCGGCCATGGCCGACCTGGTGCCCCTGGCCGCCGCCGCCGGGGCGGACCCGCTGGCCATGGCCGACCAGCTGTTCGAGCTGCTTGGAACCAACGACTTCGGCCAGTTCGATGGGCTCCTGCTGGCGGTGGCCCCGGCCCTGGGGGAAGCGGGTCTGGCCCGGCTGGAAACGACGATCCTCCAGCAGGGCCTGTTCGATGGCGGGCGGGTGATGCTGCAGATCGCCGAGGCCCGTGGCGATCTCGATGCCTACCTGGCCCGGGTGCCGGCCCAGGAGCTGCAATGGCCGGAAGGAGCCGCCGCCGTGGCGGATCGTTTTCTGGCCGCCGGCCGGGCGCCGGAGGCCCTGGCGATCCTCGATCAGGCCGCCGATGCCGCCAAGGCCTGGCCTGCGCCCCAGTGGACCCACAGCCGCATTGCTGTCCTCGATGCCCTGGGGCGGGGTGAGGAGGCCCAGGCCCTGCGCTGGCGGGATTTCGAGCGCACCCTGGCGATCCCCCCCCTGCGCGAGTACCTCAAGCGCCTGCCCGCCTTTGAGGACGTGGAAGCCGAGGAGCGGGCCTTCGCCCTGGCGGAGCGCCATCCCAATTCCATCGCGGTGCTCACCTTTCTGGTCAGCTGGCCGGCCCTGCCCCGGGCCTCCCATTACGTGATCCACCAATGGGATCGCACCAACTGGGATGGGGAGGACCAGGCCCAGGTGGCCGCCGCCGCCGAGCGCCTCAGTGCCGGCTACCCCCTGGCCGCCAGCCTGCTCTGCCGGCAACTGGTGATCGAAGCCCTCTGGCTGGGCGGCACCAAACGGCTTCGCCAGGCCGCCAATCATCTGGGCACCTGCAGCGAGCTCGCCGCTGCCATTGCGGACTGGCAGGGCCACGGGGATCACGGGGCCTTTGTGGCCGAGTTGCAGGAGAGTTTTGCCATGAACTGGAGCGTCCAGGCCTTGCTGGGGCTCTGAGCGATCAGCCCCAATCGCTGCCCCTGAACCCCAATCCTTGCCAATCAGGTTCCCTCCCTTGGCCGGGCCTGCCCTTGGGGCGTGATTCCAGCCCCTGACGGGGCCTCCAGCAGGGCCCGATCCTTCGGATGCAGGTGGCGCGAGGCTGGGGCGGCCTGATAGGGCGTGAGGTTGGCTGTTGGCGTGAAGATCGACAGCATCGGAGCCGCCAGGCCCTCCCCCAGGTTGAGGGGCGGCAGGCCCAGGAGCAGGCCCATGGTCCTCAGCAGGCTGAGCTGGTCATAGCGATCACTCACCACGGCCCCGCGCCGCACATGGGGGCCGGCGGCGAAGGCCACCGTGCGGGTGGCATCCACGTGGTCCGGGCCATTTTGGGCGTCGTCTTCGATCACGACCACCAGACTGTCTTTCCAGATCGGACTCTGGGAGATCGTGGCGACGATCTCCCCAAGGGCGGCATCGTTCTGGGCCAGGTATTGGCTGGGCGTCAACAACTTCGGGTTGGCCCCACCGGTGTGATCATTGGGCAGCCAGATGTAGCTGAACGGCACAACGCGGCCCCGGGCCAGTTGGCGCTTGAAATCCTGCTGCCAATCCTGGGCCCGTTGGATGTCCGAATAGGTGAGGTCGTAGGGGCGATAGCGAAAGGAGTAATGGGACAACACGGCGGCAAACTGGCGGCGCAGCAGCGGATCCCCCGCCAGGGCCTGGGCCAGACTGCGATCCCCGCTGAAGACCTCCGAAAGCAGGCTTCTCACCTCATCGCGTGCTAACAGGGCTTCGATCGCCGGGGGGCTGGGTTCGGCCGGTTCCAGGGCCCGCAGCTGCTCGTTGAAGGCTCGCCCGCGGTCATTGGCCTGGGAGAGTTCCAGGCTGCGGCCGTAGAACCGCCGTGCCAGGGGGCTGGTCGGCCCATAGCGATGACAGAGCAGTCGGTAGACCTCCGTAAAGAGATAATAGGGTTCGCCGTAGATGCGATAGTCCAGCCCCTTGGCGTTCAGGCCATTCCAGAAGTAGGTGGGTGAAAAGGTGGCCGGAACCAGGCCGAAGGGATAGCCGCCCAAGCGACCCGAATAGCTGAGATTGCCAATCAGCTCCAGAAAGGGGCTGGCGTAGCCGCTGGTGGTAAAGCTGTGGCCCAGCACGCTGATCTCGCCATTGACATAGGTGTTGTCCAGGGTGACGAACTGGCGGGCCAGTTTGTGGTGGTTTGGGGTGATGGCCTCGCCGAACAGGGTCAGGCTTGGATCGCCATTGCCGGGGATCAGATCCCCGAGCACCTGGTCATAGGTGCGGTTCTCCTTGATGATGTAAAAAATATGGCGAATCGGCACTTGCAAGCCCAGGCCTCCTGGGATCAGGGGACTGCCGGTTTCCACCGTCTTGGTCCACTGGGGGAGACTCTGGCGAATGGATGCTTTGGCCAGAATCCCAGCCGTTCCCTGCAGCAGGGCCAGGACGTACTGGTCTCCGCCGGGGCCGAGGGGGTTGGGGCGCCGCGGGCGGATGCCTTTGGCATTGAGGCTGAAGAGCCAGGGGCCCTCACTCAGCACCTTGGTGGGATACCAGCCCGTGGGAATGAAGCCCCGATGCTGGCCCGTGGCGCGATCAATCACGGCAATGGCATTGATATCCGCCTGGCTCACATAGAGGCTGTCGCGATCGAGGCTGCAGGCGGTTGGTGAACTGCCAAAGGGGTAACCCTTGAAGCGCAGATCCAGGGGTGCCGCCAGGGTGTCGCTGGCACTGTTCAGCACCGAGAGCGAGTCCGAGCCACTGTTGACCGTATACAGGTTGAGGCCATCACTGCAGCTGGTCCGGGGAATGGCGCCAACCGGGAATTGCTTCAAGGCATGGAGCTGGCGATCAAAGCTATGGATGCGCTGATCCCCCAGGGTCGTGGCATAAATCTTGCCGGAGAGCACATGGATCGCGGTGGGAAAGAGCAAACCGCTGCTCTGAAGCTCCACCTGGCCGCTCTCCGTATTGAGCACCACCAGGCGTCCGGCCCCGTCCGCAGGGCTGTTGCGTTGGGGCGCCAGGAGATAGCCCACCACCAGATGGGTGGGATCCAATGCGGCAATCGGCCCCCCATAGCCACCGATCGGATAGCGACGACGCACCTGAAACGTGGGATCGAGGCGCAGGATCTCGCGGCCAAATCCCCCACTGATGTACAAGTCGCCATCCATCCCCACGGCACCACTGGGGTAGAGGTTTTGGAGGGGGATCGTGCGCTCCAGCCGGCCCGAGCTCGGGTTGATCACCGAGAGGGTCTGGGGGGCTTTGCCGGTGTAGCCACTGTTGATCACCACCAGGCGACCTTGGTAGATCAGGGCCTCGTAGGGGAGCCGCCCCACCTCGACCTGCTGGCCGGCGGGGGCGAGTCGCCAACCATTCGGCAAGGGAAGGATTGGGGGCGTCGCTGGGTGCCTTTGGGCTTGTCTTAATTTGGCGATCAGCCGTTCATAATCCCGCCGGCCCGACAGCTGCCAGATCTCGCGGTTGAGATCGTCCTCATCGCCCGGACGATCGAAGCTTTGGCTGCGATCAACGGGCTGGCTGGGACTGACCCGATGGCTGGGATTCACCAGTGGGCTGGGATGCACCGAAAAGTTGGGGATTGGACCACCCGGCTTGGCAACGGCAAGACCCGCCCAGAGGGGCGCCAGCGCGATCAAGGCGATCCTGTGCCACGGCTTGGCCATCGAAAGGCTCCTCAGGGGGGCAGCGGAAACCAGTTTGGGCTGTTGGGGGGCGGTTGGATGGGTCTCTTCTGGTTTGGTTGCGGTCGACACCGGGCAAGGTCCGCTCCACCATGGAATGGCCCAAGCTTCCAGAAGCCTGCCGAATCGCCCCGGCCAGCCTCCCCTCAAGCTCTGTCCGCATACCCCATTCCAGTGATCACGAAAAAGGAGCTCCACGCCTTCCCTGGCACGGTCCATTCGCGTCGACTGGAAAGTCGCCCAGGCAATTTACCGGCGGCTCTTTATGTCCATGGTGGCCTGGCTCCGACCCGTTGTTTCGTTGTGGAACTAGCCCCCGATGGCGCTATCTTGCACGGGCCGCTCCAGGCTAGTGGCCTGGCCAGGATTCAAGCCAGGGGGAATCCACTCTGGGTTCGCATTATGGGACTGGCAGATCTGGCGGAGTTTAGGCGCCTGCTGACTTGCCTGCAGGTTCCGGAGATCATTCAGCCGGTCCTGTTGGAAACACCCCAAGCTCCCCAGCTGCAGGAGTATGGTGAGAGTGTAATTGTGTGCCTGCATCGGTTGAGTTCCAGCCGTGATCCTTCACACTTAATCAGTGAGCAGGTGAGCTTTTACCTGCGAGCCAATCTGTTGCTGTCTGTGGAGGAGTTTGAACGTCATGAACTCTACGATAAGTTGTCGTTGTGGCTGCGCGATAAGACCCCGATTGCTAATGCTGACGACCTCGATGACCTGTTACATGCGCTTTTTGAAGACGTTCTGCACCACTATTTCCCCCTCCTGGAGGTGATGTCAGATCGATTGGACGATTTGGAGGAATCGGTGCTGCGCTCGCCCAAGCCCAAACTCCTGACCATGGCGTTCCAGCTCCATTCCAATCTGCGTCAAGTGCGGCGCCAGCTATGGCCTTTGCTCAGTCAACTTCGGTTGTTTCTGAGGCAAAATCAGGCTGTTTTATCCGCCGAGTCGGTGGAGCGTTATCAGGATATGGAACAACATCTAAACCAGCTTTTTGAGGTCAGCGAGTGGTTGCGTCATCAATGTGATGCGGTTAACCAGGCATACATGGCCAGCGTGGGCAATCGCATGAATCAGGTGATGAAGACTCTCACGATTATTTCGGTGATCTTTGCGCCTCTCACTTTTCTGGCTGGTATTTATGGGATGAATTTTGAAGACATGCCTGAGCTTAAATGGGCCTATGGTTATCCATTGTGTTTGCTGATGATGGCCATCATTGCGGCCGCCATGATCCATTGGTTGTCCCAGCGGGGCTGGTTTCAGGATTGGACCAGCAGCCGCGGCTAAAGATTCCGGGATCAGGGTTGCCTGGGTGGTGAAGAGGTTTGGTGCATGGCATTCAGCCCGCCCGCAGGCCACCAATTCCTTCCCAGCCCAGATATCCGGCCAGGGCCAGGCTGAGCAGGCCCACCAGCAGGTCGCCGCGGGCATAGAGAAGTGACTTGCCTGCTTCGAGCAGGGGAATCACGCGATCGCGGCGGAGCACCACGGCCAGGAGCGGCAGCAGCAGGGCCAGGCTGGCCACCAGGGTGAAGCCCGCCGTCCAGGCCAGTTCCGCCCGGTTGCCAAGCCCTGCCGCCAGGATCGCGCCGGCGCTCTTGGCAAACAGGAACAGGTCGTCGGGGCTGGCCAGTTCGATCCCCACCCCCGCGGCGATCAGCAGGGGCAGGGGCCAGGCACTGAAGCGGTTCAGCTGGCGTGTCCAGCCGGGCGGTTCGTCCCCCTCCTCCCGCCGTTCCAGCAGCTCCCGGATCCCCAGGGCCAGCAGGGCGCCGGCGGCCAGGAGATCCAGGCCGGTGCGGTGGGCGCTGCCCTGGTCCATGGTCAGCAGCAGGCTGTGGCCCACGGTCAGCAGCACCACCACCACGCCGCCGATCGTGGCCATCCAACTCAGCACGAACCAGCTGCCCCGCTGGATCGGGTTGGGCCCCAGCAACATCAACAGCAGCAGGCCGATGTGGATCGGCGAGAGGCTGACGGCGGCGGCGTAGGCCACCAGTTCGGCCCCCAGGCTGGCAGGTGCGGTCATGGGCGGGGTCTCGTTGGCGGGGTTTCGTCAGGAAGGCGGGGACGGCGGGGCTGGACAGCCGGGCTGGACGGCGGACTGGCGGACTGCCTGGCCTCAACAGCCTGGCGTCCAGCCGCTTGCGGGGCTGTTCCAGTGCTGGATCACCCGGGAGTGGCGCTCGAAGCCGAGCACGCTGATCGTGGCCGTGCCCAGGGCGAGCCAGCGCCCGCCGCTGGCACCGAGGCCCAGCCAGGTGGCGGCCAGGGCCCGCAGCAGGTGGCCATGGGCAAACAGGGCCACGGCCCCCTGGGGGCCGGCCGCGGCCAGGGCCTGGTCAAGCACCCGCTCGCAGCGCCGTTGCACGGTTGCGGCCGTTTCGCCCTGGGGGCAGCCATGGCTCCAGACCGTCCAATCCGGCACCGTCTGGCGGATCTCGGCGGTGGTGATGCCCTCATAGGCCCCGTAGTCCCATTCGCGCAGGTCGCTGCAGGGGCTGGCCTGGGCCCCGAGACCAGCCAGCTCGCAGGTGCGTCTGGCCCGCTGCAACGGACTGGTCAGCACCGCGGCAAAAGGCCGGCCGGCCAGGGCCGGGGCCAGGCGGCGGGCCTGCTCTTCCCCTTCGGGCAGCAGGGGAATGTCGGTGCTGCCGGTGTGGCGGCCGCTGCGGGACCATTCGGTCGCCCCGTGGCGCAACAACCAGAGTTCAGGGGTGTCCACAGGTGAGGGGGGAAGGCGCAGGGCAGGCGTTCAGTGCAGGGGCCCATCCCAGGGACCGATCCCAGGGACTGGCCCGTCGCCGGGACAGGCGTGGGGTTGCCCCTGGCCAGGGCATGGCTCCAATCCCATGTCCTGGCCCAGCTACTGGCCCCGCCTGCCGTTGAGGGGCAGGGCGTGGGTGGTCGGCCAGGGGCGTCCCGGCTGGGGCCAAGCCTAGGGACGGTCCGGATGGGGCCGGCCGGACCCGGGGGGGGCGAGCGCCCGTCAGTGGCGCACTTCGAACCAGTCGTCGCGGCAGGGGGAGAGCAGGCTGGAGGTCACACCCCGCACCTGGGCTCCACTGGGACCCTTTTCGCACCAGAGCCGCAGTTCGTTCAGCTGGTTGATCGGTCCTTCCGCCTCGATCGCCACCGAGCCATCGGGACAGTTGCGCACCCAGCCGCTCAGGCCCAGTTCCCGGGCCCGGCGGTTGCAGGCGGCCCGATAGCCCACGCCCTGTACAACGCCCCGCACCTTCAGGCTCCAGCGCTCTAGGACCAAGGGTGAACGGGGTTCGCCCCGCTCAACGTGGTGCCAGTCGCGGCTGAGGTTTGCTCGGCTGCGCTTCGCAGCCGGCGAGGGATCATCGAACATCCAGCCCAATGAAGGTGCAGCCAGCTGGCGTGGAGAGTCGCTGTGCTCCATCCTTCAGTCCTCGTGGGATAACCCCATCCCTCAAGCTGCCACAGGGGCTGGGGCCCCCACAAGCCTGTTGCGTGTTGTGACAGGGGCGGGTCGGTGGCGCCGGTCTCCAGGCCCGGGGCCTGCCGATCAGCGCGGGGGGGACGCGGTGCGGTGGTGCGGTCGGCTGGCCCCATCCGCTCCAGCTGCCAGCGATGGAATTCGTGGCCCTGCCAGCGTTCGCCGCGGCGCACCACCAGGCCATCAGCGCCAGCTTGGGCCTGGCGATAGCCGAGGGTGAGGCTGCCGCGCCGGGCCCGAAAGGGCAGCAGGCCGGCCATCGGGTGGGCAACGCCTTCGGGATCGACCAGCTCCTGGCCGAGCAGCAGCAGGCCGCCGCATTCCGCATAGATCGGCAGGCCCCTGGCGGCGGCCCGGGCGACCGCCGTCAGGCTGCGCCGGCTGCTGGCCAGCTGGGCCCCGTGCAGCTCCGGGTAGCCGCCCGGCAACACCAGGGCCCGGCAGTCCGCTGGCAGGGGCTCATCGGCCAGGGGCGACCAGCTCCGCACCAACAGCCCCTCGGCCTCCAACAGTTCGGCCGCTTCGGGATAGCGGAAGTGGAAGGCCTGGTCGCTGGCGATGGCGATGGCCAGAGGCTCGCCAGCGGCTGCAGGCCCCTTGGAGACACCAGCGGGGGCCTGACCCCGGGGGCCCGCTCCGGCCCGGCCGGCATCGGCCCCGCTGGGACGCTCAGTGGGTGACTCAGTGGGTGGCTCAGTGGATTGGTCCGTGGATTGGTCGGCAGGGCGGTTGGTGGACGGGTCGGCGGGGTGGATTGGCGGGTGGCTGCGGCCAACTTCGCTGGCTGGGGCCTGCTGCCGCAGCCAGGCGATCGGCGCCACGCCATCGGCGGGGGCCGGGGGCGGGACCAGCAGGGGCCAGAGCTGCTCCAGGTCCAGGTGCTGTTCGGCCAGAACTGCCCATTCCCCCTGGCGCTCGTTCAGATCGGCCAGCTCGCCGGGGGGCAGCAGGCCCAGGTGGCGGGAGGGCAGTTCCAGGCTGCTGTGGCGGGGCATCACCCCCAGCAGGGGCATGGCGATGGCGGCGAGGGCCTCGGCCAGCAGGGCCCGGTGCCGCTCGCTGCCAACCCCATTGAGCACCACCCCGGCCAGGCGCAGGCGCAGGTCATGGTCCCGGAAGCCCCGCACCAGGGCGGCGAGGGAGCCCGCCTGGCGGCTGGCCTCCACCACCAACACGATCGGTAGATCGAGCTGCAGGGCCACCGCCGCCGAACTCCCCTCGGCGCTGGAGCCCCGGCCATCGAACAGGCCCATCACCCCCTCCACCAGGCAGCGATCGGCCTGGCTGCCGAACCCCCGGAAGCAGCGCTGCACCCAGGCGTCACCGCAGAGCAGCGGATCGAGGTTGCGGCAGGGCCGCCCACTCACCCGGGCCAGCAGCTGGGGGTCCAGGTAGTCCGGTCCCACCTTGAAGGTCTGGAGGGTCTGGCCGCGGCGGCGAACCAGGGCGCTGAGGGCCAGGCTCACCAGGGTTTTGCCGCTGCCGCTGCAGGGCGCGGCGATCAGGCAGGCCATCGGTTCCACCAAGCCATCGGTCGGGTGCCCGCGCTGGCGGGCTTGTGCGTCAGTGGGCCAGCAGCTTGGCAGCCAGGGGCACGGCGGCGGCCAGCAGCGGGTTGGTGGTGTCATGGCCGCCGCCGAGCAGGCGGGCCACTTCCATCTCTTCGCTTTCGTTGGGCAGGGGCACCACCTCCTCGGCCAGCTCCATGCTCGCCATGCCGCCCGACTCGAGCCGCATGCAGCCGCCCGATTCCGAGCAGAGGATCACACACAGGGGTGGCCGCTGCTCGGGGGCACAGATCAGGCGCAGGCCCACCAGGGCCCCGGGATGGGCCTTAGGCACCCCCACCGGCACGGGCATCAGCCGGAAGCGCACGCTTTCGCCATCGGTGCGCTGGAATTCGGCCCCAAACCCATCGCCACTGGCTTCGCCGGTGGGGATCACGAAGCTGTGCTCCAGGTGCCAGCCGAGCCGGTCGGCGATCCAGGCCGCCAGCAGCAGGCCCTTCACCGGATGGTTGCCCTCCACATCGATGTCGAGCTGAACCACGTGGTTGAGGGCGTTGCGGCGGCTGGGCGGGTCAAACACCATCGCCAGGGACTCGCGCCAGCTGCGCAGGCGCAACCAGTTGAGGTCGTTGACGGCCTGGCCGGCGCCGATCCGCTCGACCAGCAGGTCGAGACAGCGGCGGGGGGTGCCGATCGAGCTGTCGACCACCAGGCGCCGGGGGATCGGCGCCAGGGCATCGAGCATCCCGGGGGCCTCATCGAGGGAGCCGTTCCACCAGACCCAGCAGGGCATCTCATCGCCCACCAGCGGCGAGATCAGGGATAACCCCTGGCTCAGGGCCCCCATGCCACCGCGCAGCACCACCACATCGCCGCAGGCACCGCCCGTGCCCCCCTCCTCGGGCAGGGGGCAGTAGGCGGCCACCATCGTTTCGAGCGGCTGGCCATCGTCGAGGGTGGCCGCCAGGGTGATCAGCCGCCGGGGCATCAGGGCGCTGAGGGCGCCGCTCACAAATTGGCCGCGCAGGTCCTGGGCCTGGTGGTTGCCGTTGATCTGGCCCAGGGCCCAGGCCAGGTCGGGGGCCATCGGCGCCGTGGAGAAGGGCAGGCCGCAATCGCTGATCGCCAGCCGCGCCGCCTCCAGCCGTTCTTCACTGACAAGGCCCGTGATCGGCCCATCGCAGCGGCCGGTGCGGATCAGGTGCTGCTCCAGCCAGGCGGGCTCCCACACCACCAGGGTGAAGGTGGCCGCGCCGGTGGAGCCCTGCAGGCCCTGGCTCCAGAGCTGGGCCAGGTAGGGGGAGACCTCCGTGGGGGGCAGGCCCAGGGGAGCCTGAAGGGTGAGCTGGGGGGCCATGGCAGGGCGGGCGGGGAACGGAGTGCGGAAAGCAGAAGCCTGAAAAGGGATGCCGGCGCCGGGGCTGGAATGGGTTGGGACCGGGGCCAGGGTGGGGAGCCGGATCGGGGGCTGGACTGGCGCTTGGGCGGGGTTGGGCTGGAGCGGGTCTGCTGGGGCCGGCTCAGGCCTGCCGGATCAGGGGCGGCGCCACATCAGGCCGTCATTGGCCAGCAGGCTGTCGGAGGCGCCGGGGCCCCAGGTGCCCGATTCATAGGGGTGGATCGGCAGCTGCCAGGGACTGTCTTCAATCAGTTCCAGCAGGGGCGTGTAGAGACGCCAGGCGGCTTCCACCTCATCGCTGCGGGTGAACAGGGTGGGATCGCCGAGCATGGCGTCCGCCAGCAGACGCACATAGCCCTCGTCACTGGGCTCGCCGAAGGACTCGTCGTAGGAGAAATGCATGTCCACCGGCCGGCTGCGCATGCCCGAACCCGGCGCCTTCACCTCAAACAGGAAGCCGGCCCCCTCATCGGGCTGGATGCGCAGGATCAGCTGGTTGGCGGTGGGGCTGCCGCCGGCGGCGTCGAACAGGTGCACCGGCGCCTCGCGGAAGGTGAGCACCACCTCGCTCATGCGCTTGGGCAGGCGTTTGCCGGTGCGCAAGTAGAAGGGCACCCCCTGCCAGCGCCAATTATTGATGAAGAGTTTCATGGCCACGTAGGTCTCGGTGGTGCTGTTGGTGTTCACCCCCGGTTCCTGGCGGTAACCGCTCACTGGGCTGGCCTGGCTGCCGCCGCTGCTGTACTGGCCGCGCACACAGCAGTTCCAGGGTTCCTGGTCGTCGGCCAGGCGGGCCGCCTGCAGCACCTTGGCCTTCTCGTTGCGGATCGCCTCGGGATCGAAGCGGCCCGGGGCCTCCATGGTGGTGAGGGCCAGCATCTGGGTCAGGTGGTTCTGCACCATGTCCCGCAGGGCGCCGGAGGTTTCGTAGTAGCCCGCCCGCTCCTCTACCCCCACGGTTTCGGCCGCCGTGATCTGGACATTGGCGATGTAGTTGCGGTTCCAGATCGGTTCGAAGATGGCGTTGGCAAAGCGCAACACCAGGATGTTCTGGACCGTTTCCTTGCCCAGGTAATGGTCAATGCGGAAGATCTGGCTTTCCTGGGCGCAGGCACCCACCACCTTGTTGAGTTGCTGGGCGCTGCCGTAGTCGCGGCCGAAGGGCTTCTCGATCACCACCCGGCTGCGGCTCGGATCGGCAAGCAGGCCTGCGGCGGCCAGGGAGCGGCAGCCGCTGCCATAGAAGGCCGGAGACACCGAGAGGTAGAAGGTGCGGTTGCCGCGGGTCGCCTTGAGCCGGTCGATGGCCTCCAGCCGCTGGCCCAGGCGCACCACATGCTCGGGTTGCTCCAGGTCGACCGGTTCGTAGAACAGGCAGTTGGCGAATTGCTCCCAGGCGCTCCGGTGGTTGCTGATCTCCGGGGCCATGGCGGTGGCCATGCGGCTGCGGAAGTCCTCATCGCTCCAGGGGCGGCGGGCGCAACCGAGCACGGCGAACTCGCTGGGCAGGCGCCGCTGGCGGAACAGCTCGAACAGGGCGGGAATCAGCTTGCGATGGGTGAGGTCGCCGCTGGCGCCAAAGATGACGATGCATTGGGGCGAGATCACCCGCTCCTGGCGAAGCCCCACCCGCAGGGGATTGGTGAGGATGGCGTTCATGGGAGAGGGGGCCTGTCGTTCCTGGTTTAACGACGGATCCCGGCTCTGGCTGCCCCGATCCCCCGGCCTGGGCCCACTGTGTGGGTTCTCGGATCGGCGTCCTGGCCGGTGCTGCCGCCCGCCCGCCGACAAAAAAGCCCGCCGGTTGGTGGGCTTAGCAACCGGGCCCGAGGGCTCGGGTTGGCGGCGGCAGTGAACGGATCGATCGGCCTGGTCGGGGCCGAAGCCAGGGGTCAGGCCGATCCCAACCTCAAATCGCAGCCTCAATAGGTTTCGACGTGCCAGCGCTCGGCTTTCTTGAGCTGGGGACGCAGCACCGACCAATCGAGGCCCTTGGCGGCGGCGGCGGCGGTCATGGCTTCATCGATGCCCGGCTCCATGCCCTTCAGGCCGCACATGTAAACGTGGGTCTTGGGATCCTCGATCAGGGCGAAGATCTCATCGGCGTGCTCAAGCACCCGGTCCTGGATGTACATGCGGCCGCCTTTGCTGTTCTCCTGCTCACGGCTGATCGCCTTGGTGTAGCGGAAGTGATCGGGGTACTCGCTGAGGTAGCGCTGGAAGTCGTCCTCGTAGAGCAGGTTGGCCGCCTTGGGCACACCCATGAACAGCCAGGCCTTGCCGCGGAAGGCGTAATCAGGATTCTTGGCCCGCTCGCCCGGTTCGAACATGCGGCGAAGGTAGGTGCGCATCGGCGCGATGCCCGTGCCGGTGGCCAGCATGATCACGTTGGCCTCCTCATCGGCCGGCAGCAGCATTTCCTTGCCCACCGGGCCGGTGATCTTCACCTTGGCGCCCGGCTCGATGTCGCAGAGGAAGGTGGAGCAGACGCCATTGATGGTTTCACCATCTTTTTCGTACTGCAGCTGGCGCACGCAGAGGGAAACGGTCTTGTCCTCGAGGTTGTCGCCGTGGCGGGTGCTGGCGATCGAATAGAGGCGCAGCTTGTGGGGCTTGCCGTTGGCATCGACGCCATCGGGAATGATGCCGATGCTCTGGCCCTCGACGTAGTGCAGATCCCCTTCGGAGAGGTCGAAGGTGATGTGGTTGACCCGGCCGATCGCCCCTTCGCTCAGCAGGCTGTAGTTGTCCAGCACGGTGCCGAGGTAAGGATCCTTCGGCTTGTAGATGTTGACGGGAACGGAGGCGTGGCTGGCAGGAGGGGTCACGGGGGCAGGAGCTGGGGTGGGGGGGGCGATGGCCGCCGCCGGGACGGGGGCGAGGTCGTCGGCTTCAGCGGGGATCACTTCCAGGATGCGGCCGCCCATCAGGGCGATCGACTGCATCAGGGCCTGGAGACGGGGGAAGGCCACCTTGATCTGACGCTCAGCCTGACGTTGGCTGCCTGCTCCGTAGCCCTGAACCACCACGCTGAACATGCGGGCATCGGACTGGCGGGCAGAAGCGGTCGAGACGCGCATGAAGCCTGGGTCGCGGGAGAATCGGGCGATCATAGGCACCACTAACCCCCGTCCAGGCGCCTCTCGCACCGGAAATGGGCCCCGCGAACAGGGGGCTGGCTCCACCAGTGCTGGATCCGTGCTGGAACCGAGCGGGAATCAAGCTGGACCTGGGCAGGAACCCTGCTGGCGATTTCGCCTCCGGCGCGGCTTGGGACGCTTCCCTTTGGCTGCTGTCCAACGGGCTGGTGGCCTATGCGGACGTGATCGGGACAAGCCAACCAAAGCCCTGCGCCCGTTCTGGCCCAAGCCTTCGGCGGGGCTGGGCAGCGCACTGGATCCCTGGGTTGGCCTCGATCTCTGTACGGTGAAAGCGCCCTGTCTGGTTGCGCCCTTAACGGGGCCAGGTCGTTGCCTGATCAGGCTGTGCCAAGGCCAGGGCTGTTGCTTGGCCTGGGCCGTTGCCTGGCCGGAGCCGTTGCAACAGCACCCCTTGGTCAAGTGAGAACAGATCTTCTTTTGGGACACTCGGGCACAGAACTCAGGAACGCCCTGCCTTTCATCCGGTTTGGATGGGTGATCTCAGGGGCCGCAACGGCCGCGGCTGGATCGCTGAGCGGTTTTTGCAACGCTTCCTTAAAAGTTCTCCTTTGAACCCAGCGTCGTTCCGCCTCTGGCCTGCGGGGGCAGCGATCGCGCCCTCGGGCTGGTCCCTTCCGGCTCCTGACTGGGGCCCTGCCAGGGCCTGCGGACAGCCCTGGGTTTTGGGCTCGATTGCGTCCGGACCCGGACAGGTGACTGCCCACCGCAATCACGTCCGATCGGTTTTAGAGGTTAGGTTTGACGAAGACGTTTGCCGCCTACGGCACCCGACTGTTCTTGGCGCAGCTTTCAGCCCAGCTTGTTGAACCCGCTCCTGCAGGGCTCCAGGGGCTCAATGCGATCCAGCAGGAGATGGAACGCCTGCCCCAGGGCTGCCGGCGGTTGGCTGTGCAACTGCGGCTGAACCTTGATCCGGAATGGATCTGGGGTGTTCTTACAGATTACAACAACCTCAGCCAGTTTATCCCCAACCTCCTGTACTCCCGGCAGCTCTGGCGCCGCGGTTCCGTGGTGGGTCTGGAGCAGGAGGGGGCCCAGCAGTTCATTGGCCTGCGGTTTCGCGCCAAGGTGGAGCTGGAGCTCACCGAACACCTGGAGGACAGGCGCCTGTCCTTCGTGATGCGCAAGGGGGACTTCCGGCGTTTCGAGGGGGCCTGGCAGCTTCAGGTGGACCGCCAGGGCGCCACCTCCCTGCTCTACGAGCTCACGGTGCAGGGCTGTATCGGCATGCCGATCGGCCTGATTGAACAGCGCCTGCGCGACGACCTGGCCGCCAACCTGCGCGCCGTCGAACGGGAAGCCCAACGCCGCGCCGCCCTGGCTTGAGTCCAGAGCCGGGGCTCTCAGCCTTGCTCCGGGCTGCGTTTTGCGGAAGGGAGTCTGGTGCTGGCAGGGTTTGATCTTGCGTTGGATCGCTAGCCGTTCACGCCAGGTCTTCGTGGCAGGCCTTGGGAAAAAATCGGCGCTGCGTGCCTGCGCTCCTATAGGGCCGTGCCCATGGTTGATGGGCTGAACAGACCCTGTCTTTGGAATGAATCCAACCCAACAAGACGATCAGGGATCAAAAACCGTTGGACAAATAGCAACTAAAAATAAACTGAATCTTTCAGGATGGTTGCCGAAAGATTTGTCATACCCCCAAGGGGATTCGAACCCCTGTCGCCTCCGTGAAAGGGAGGTGTCCTAGGCCTCTAGACGATGGGGGCGAGGCCACAACTCCAGAGCTCGCCAGGGGCTTGCGCTGTCGTCGATCAGTTGAAACTACGGGGCCAACCCTCCCTTCGTCAAGAAACGCTCTGGCCATCCCAGACCGGAACGGTGAAGTGAAAGCAGGCTCCCTCGCCCGGTTCCGACACCACCCAGATGCGGCCGCCATGGACATCGCAGATGCGGCGGCAGACCGAGAGGCCGACCCCGAAGCCCGAGGTGGTTTTCGAGGTCTGGGGCAGGCGCACCCGCTCCTGGAAGATCCGTTCCTGCTCTTCGCGGGGGATGCCGGGGCCCGAATCGCAGACGCTCACCTGCAGCCATTGGCTGGTGCGATGCAGAATCGTGAGACTCACCCTGCCGCCATCGGGGGTGAACTTGAGGGCGTTCTCCAGCAGGTTCAACAGCACCTGGCGCATGCGCCGCTGGTCGGCGTAGACGTCCGGCAGATCGGTGGGGATATCGGTGACCAGCTCCAGGCCCCGGCCGATCCACAGTTTTTCCAGTTCCAGGATCGCTTCGGCGGCCACCGCGCCCAGGTTGAGGCGCTGGGGATTGAACAGGGCCTCCCAGCGGGTCGTGCCCACCTCCAGCAGGTCCTTGGAGAGTTGTTCGATGTCTTCCAGGCGCCGGCCCAGCACGTCGCGGGCCTTGCTCTGGTCGATCTGGCCCAGGTTGAAGCTCTGCAGGGCGAGCTTGGCGGCGGTGAGCGGCGTGCGCAACTCATGGGCCACCATGCGCAACAGCCGTTCCTGCACCCGCAGCCGCTCGATCAGGGTTTCGTTTTCCTGGCGCAGCACCAGCAGCTGGTCCTCCAGTTGCAGTTCCCGCTGGGTGCGGCTGCCGTCGCTTTCCGGGGGCCGCAGGCTCATGCCCAGGGCACTCACCACCTCCATCTGTTGCCAGCGGGGCAGCCAGCTGCGCAGCTGCTGGGTCACCGTGTTGCCGGCAAACACCTGTTTGGGCCCTGGTGCCAGTTTCACCAGGGCCGGCGTGGCCACGAGCCGATGGAGTTCGAGCAGTTCCGGCCGTTGGGCCGGATCGGCCACCTCCAGGCTCACGTCGAAGCCGAAATCTTCGCTTTCCAGGAACGCCACCAGCCCCTTGATGTCCGGCGTGGCCCGGTGCCGGGGCGCAGCCACCAGCAGCAGTTGCAAGGGGCGCCTGGGCGTGGCAACGGCATCCCGCTGGGCCTTGTCGCGCAGGCTGGAGGCGTGTTGCTCCTGCTGGGGCCTCAAGGAGGCCCGCCTGTCGGCGCCAACCCTGCGGTCGGGTCGATTCGACCTGAGAAAGGAGTCGGGGTTCGGTTCCCCTGCAGCTGGCACCGGAGTGCAGAGGGCAAGTATGGAGCCACCCTATGGGTTTTTGGCAGGGGCCGCCGGACTGGCTATGACAACTGTGACGAGCCGTTGTCCGGACCCCCCCACTGCGTTCCCCGTTTTGACCCAGACCCGCGACCCAGGCAGCCGGGTACCCCTGCCCAACTCCCGCCCCGGTCCGCCGGGCAGCCGGATTCAGCTGGATAACACCCATCGCCGCTGGTTCAACCGCAACCTCGGCCTCTGGCGCTCGCGCCGCCAGTACTTCTTCGCCGATGACGAGGTGCTGCGTGTCGACATGATGCTGCTGATCCAGACCTACGCGTCTTCCGCCGACGATGACGCCCGCTACCGCTTCAGCTGGTGGCCCGAGGCGGAACACGGTTTTTTTGACCGCAAACCGGAATACAGCCGCGAGGGCAGCATCGACGCCCTGCTGCATGGTCACCAGCTGCATCGCAGCACCGGCTTCCTTGGCGGCCCGCCCCACCGCTCCCAGATTCGCCAGGTGGACGAACACGAGCTGGTGTTTGAATCCCACTATCTGCACTGGGATGTGTTGGAGCACATCCGCCTGATCGACCAGGACCGGCACCGGGCCCGCTCGATCTATTCCTGGCGGGAGGGTCGCCTGGACCTGGTGGAAATCCACCATGAAATCCGTATGGAGGGTGCGGGTTCGCCTCTGCCCTAGGCCCCTGACAAGGTCGGCCCCCGTGCATCAGGATTGGGCCTGCGTCTTCCTTTCCTGCGTGCCCAACCTCAACGGCCGACTTGGGGCCCTGCTGGCGGCTCCCCTGGTGCTGCTGCCCCTCCTGGTTCAGCCCGCCGTGGCCCAGGCCGCTCCGGCCACCGAGGCCGACATGGGCCTGTACACCCGCATCGGTGCGATCAACGTTTGCATCGCCCGCACCGCAGGCATTGAGTTCGACAAGGCCGTTGCCATTGCCGGCGAAACGATCGCCCAGGTGATCCAGGGCCAGCACGGCGGCGTGATCCAGCAGGTGGGCACCAAGCCCCTCACGATTGATGAACTGCGCAAGGGTTCGATCAATTCGGCCGTGCTTGGTGCGGTCCAGATCTGCCCCAAGGAAGTGCCGGCCGATGTCACCAAGAAGGTGAATGATCTGATCAAGGCCCGCGGTGCCGCCGGGGCCAAGGCTCCGGCCGCCGCCCCGGCGACGAAGGAGCCCTGAGCGCCGGGCGCCTCCGCCCGTTGGAGCCGCCAGCCATCGCCAGGGCCTGGGAGCACGCTCCTTGGGCCCTGGTTTTTTGCTGCCGTCCTGGGTGGCGCGGCCCCCAGGGGCCGGAGGGGCCGCCCCCTGGGCCGGCGCGACACACTGGGGGACCATCCCCATTGGCGCCGTGACCCTGGTTCGTTTGGCGGATTACCGCCCAGCTCCCGTCCTGCTCGATCGCACCGATCTCACGGTGCAGATCTTCGAGGGCTTCACCCTGGTGGCCGCCAGCCTGCACTGCCGCCCCAACCCGGCTGCACCGCCGGGGCCGCTGCGCCTGGGCGGCGAAGGGCTGGAGCTGCTGGAGTTGCGCCTTGATGGGGCTGACCTGGCCCCAGAGGCCTATCGGTTCGAGCCCGGTGCCCTGGTGCTGCTGGCGCCGCCGCAGCGGCCCTTTCGGCTGGAGTCGTTGGTGCGGATCCACCCCGAAACCAACAGCAGCCTGGAGGGGCTCTACGTGAGCGGCGGCATGGTGACCAGCCAGTGCGAAGCCGAGGGCTTCCGCCGCATCACCTACCACCCCGACCGGCCCGACCTGCTCAGCCGCTTCCGGGTGCGGATCGAGGCCGATCGGGCCCGCTGCCCGGTGCTGCTCTCCAATGGCAATGGCATCGAGGCCGGGCCCCTGGAGGATCCCGCCCGCCACTACGCCATCTGGGACGACCCCTTCCCCAAACCCTCCTATCTCTTCGCCCTGGTGGCGGGCCAGCTGGAGGAGGTGCGCGATCACTTCACCACCGCCAGTGGCCGCCAGGTGGCCCTGCGCATCCATGTGGAGCCGGGAGATGCCGCCTACACCGCCCATGCGATGGCGTCGCTGAAACGCTCGATGGCCTGGGATGAGCAAATTTATGGCCTGGAATACGACCTCGATGAATTCAACATCGTTGCCGTGCGCCACTTCAACATGGGCGCCATGGAAAACAAGAGCCTCAATATCTTCAATTCCAAGCTGGTGCTTGCCGATGCCGCCACCGCCACCGATGGCGAACTGGAGCGCATCGAAAGTGTGATTGCCCACGAGTATTTCCATAACTGGACCGGCAATCGCATCACCTGCCGCGACTGGTTTCAGCTTTCCCTCAAGGAGGGGTTGACGGTGTTTCGGGACGCCTGTTTCACCGCAGACCTCCATTCGGCGGCGGTGAAACGCATTGAGGATGTGGCGATGCTTCGCAATACGCAGTTTCGCGAGGATGCAGGCCCAACGGCCCATCCGATTCAGCCGGACCAGTATGAGGCGATCGATAATTTCTACACCACCACCATCTATGAAAAGGGCGCCGAAGTGATTCGCGCCCTGCAGACCCTGCTGGGCCCGGAGCGCTTCATGGCCGGCATGGCCCTCTATGTGGAGCGCCACGACGGCACGGCGGCCACCTGCGACGATTTTCTGCAGGCCCTGGAGGATGCCGCCAGCGCAGCGGCCCCCGCCGGGGGGGAGGCCGGCGGCGCTGGTCAGGCCCGGTTCGACTTCGCCCAATTCCGCCGCTGGTACCACCAGGCCGGTACCCCGCAGCTGGAGATCGAGCGCCACTGGGATGGCGACAGTGGAAGCCTGCTTCTGGTGGTGCGGCAGCAGACACCGCCAACGCCCGGCCAGGCCAGCAAGCAGCCGCTGGTGATTCCGCTGGTGCTCGGTCTTGTGGGCCAGGCGGGCCAGGCCCTGCCGGTCCGCCTGGCCGGGGAAGGGGCTGAGCAGGCGGCGGCCGCCCAGCTCGATCCCGCCTGGGGACAGGCTTCTCGCCTGTTGGTGATCGATCAGGCCGAGCAGACCTTCGAACTGGAGGGCCTGGAGCCCCACAGCCATCCGCCGGCCCTGTCGGTGTTGCGGGGCTTCTCTGCGCCGGTGCGCCTCAGCCTGGAGCGGCCCCTAGCCGAACTGCTGCACCTGCTGGCCTGCGACAGCGACCCGTTTGCCCGCTGGGATGCGGGCCAGAGCCTGCTGCGTCAGGCGGTGCTGGAGCGGGCCGCGGGCGCCGTGAACGAGGAGCTGGAGGAGGGGCTGGTGGCGGCCTTTGAGCAGATCCTGGCCGATGGCAGCCTCTGCGATGCCAACCGCGCCATGCTCCTGGCCTTGCCAGGCCTGGCCGAACTGGAGGATGCGGTGGCGGAGCCCGATCCTCCGGCCCTGCATGGCGCCTTGCTGGCCCTGCAGGCCCGCTTCGGCGCCGCCCTGGCCGCGCCGCTGCAGCGCAGCCTGGAGCGCTGCCGCCCCCAATGGGGCCTGGCCTGGCCGGCGGGCAGCGGCGATCGCCAGCTCACCGCCACGGCCTGGAGCTGGCGGGTCGCCGCCGGCGATGGGGCCATCCGCCGGGAGGCGGCAGCGGCCGTGGCCGGTCCGTCCATGACCCTGGCCCGGGCAGGCCTGCGGGCCCTGCAGAACCAGGACAGCCCCGAGCGCCAGCAGGCGATCGATGGCTTCTACCAACGCTGGCAGGAGCGGCCGGTGATTCTGGATGCCTGGTTTGCCCTGGAGGCCTCCGCCCCCTTTGCCGATGGCCTGGCGCGGGTGGAGCGGCTGCTGGCCCATCCCCGCTTCGATCCCGCCGCCCCCAATTCGCTGCGGGCCGTGCTGGGCGGCCTGGCGGGGAATGCGCCCGTGTTCCATGCCATCGATGGCTCGGGCTATCGCTTCCTCGCCGCCCAGATCGCCGAGCTCGATGGTCGCAATCCGATCACGGCCTCCCGCCTGGCCAAGGTGTTCAGCCGCTGGCAGAGCTATGGCAGCGCACGCCGCGCCCGCATGGCCGAAGCCCTGGAGCAGCTGGCCGCCAGCAGCCTGTCCACCAATACCCGCGAGGTGGTGGGGCAGTGCCTGGGGTAGGTCTCAGGGGGTGGATGGTGCTATCTGGGCCCTCGGTGGCCTCTGGCCCAGATCGCGCTTGGCTGCAGTTCCTCCCCGCTGAATGATCGGGTGAGACAACACAGTCAGGCCTGACTTGGTTCGCTTCCGCACCGGCGTTGGGCCCTGCCCGGGGCGGGGCCAGCAGCATCTTTTTTGGGGGATACTGGATCTACCAAAGCGAAGAGCTGGCTGCTGCCATGGCTGAGGCCAAGTCCCCTGCCCGACCACGCGCCAAGGCCTTGCCGGCCGATATCAAGCAAACCGCGGCCGGGCGCTTTCCGCTGGTGCACCAGCTGATCCATTTCGCCGATCTGCGCAACTTCTATAAAGACATGCGCGAGGCGCTCAAGGCCGCCAATCGCCGCGCCGGCGCCCAGCAGGGTCTGGTGACCAAGGCCCGCAAGACGATTGCAGCCCTCGAAGCGGATCTGGCCGCTGCCCAGCAGGAACGGGAGGAGCTGCTGGCCTACCGTCAGCGGACCGAACTGGAAGCCAGCCAGTTGGCGGACTTGCTGCCCCGCTTGAAGGGTCGCATGCTGCAGATGCAGCAGATTGAACAGGCCCTCGCCAGCCTTGCTGATGTGAAGGAGGCGGTGGATCAACAGGATCGCCAGGCCGGCAGCCCCACGCTTCAATCGATGCAGGATCTCAAACGCGCGGTGGAGAACCTGCTGGAGCGCGCCGATGCGATCGATTTCTACGACGCCGAAGCCAGGGAGAGCTATGGGCAGCAGGCCTGAGTTCATGGCATCGCGCACGCCGATCAGTGATGGATTGGCGGCCGATCTCCAGGCCCTTGGCTCGATTCTCGGCAGTCATCTGCGCGGCCTCGATGCCCATCTGGGCCGTCAGCAGCAACGGCTTGTCCGCAGGGAACAACAGCTTCTGCAGGACAGTCTTGCGCTGCAACCGGCCATCGCTGTGGAGTTGCAGAGCCTCAGCCTGGAGCAGCTCAAGGCACTCTGTCGGCAGCACAAGCTCAAGGGCTGGTCAAAGTTGCGGCGCGAGCGGCTGATCGACTTTCTGAAGGTGTCTTTGCCTCTTGGGCAGGGTGCGGATGGGGGCCCGGGCTCCGGCGGCGCCCCAGGCACCCAGGCGGGGGCGACGAATCAGGACGGCGCCTTGAATCAGGGGGGCTCGTTCAATCAGGAGGGTTCGTTCAATCAGCCGGATGCGTTGAATCACCCCGATGGGCTGATTCACCCCGCTGCGCGGACCGGTGAGCAGGCCGGTCGCATCGAGCGGTTGCTGTTGTTGGTGCTCGAACAGCTGCAGGTGCCGGCGCCGCTGATTGAACAGGCCTGGCATGGTCCGCCCACCCCATGATGGGGCCGGCCTGGCGTCGAGAGGGGAGCACAAGGCTGGTGGTGGCGCTAAAGCGGCTGGTCAGCGCTGGCCAGCCCTGGTGATCTGCGGCACGGGTGTCTTGGTTGGGGATTGAAGGGATGTTTGGAGCTGCGTGGAGAGGCGATCGGGATTGGGCCAGCGGCAGCTCGTTGATGCCAGGGCTGTTTCACTGGGGGGAGGGGATCTGCCTAGGGTGCGCCTCCCGCCGATCGCGCCCATGCAATCCTCGCCAGGTTCCCGTGCCTTGACGGATCCAACCCCTTGGTGGCAGGGGGCCGCCATCGCCTTGGTGCTCGCGTTGATCCTGCTCAGCCAGGCGATCTTCATCGTGCCGGCCGGAACCGTGGCGGTGGTCACCACCCTGGGCAAGGTGACGGGAGCGCCGCGCCTGCCCGGCGCCAATTTCAAGACCCCGTTGATTCAGGCCACCTCCCTCTTTGACGTGCGAACCCAGGTGCGGCCGGAACAATTTTCGACCTTGACCAAGGATCTGCAGGTGATTCAGGCCACGGCCACGGTGAAATACGCCATGAAACCGGAAGAGGCGGGCCGGGTCTATGAAACGATTGCCACCGACGACCAGCAGATCTACCCGCGGGTGATTCAGCCCTCGTTGCTCAAGGCCCTGAAGTCTGTCTTCTCCCAGTATGAGTTGATCACAATTGCCACCGAATGGAATTCGATTTCTGAGCAGGTGCAGGACAAGGTGGCCCAGGAACTCCAGAAGTTTGGCTATGTCACCGTGCAGGGCTTGGATCTCACCGGGTTGCAGATTGCCGAGGAATACCGCGCCGCCATCGAACAGAAGCAAATCGCCGAGCAGCAGCTACTGCGAGCCCAAACCGAAGTTCTGATTGCCGAGCAAGAAGCCAAGCGCTATCAAACGCTTAATTCCAGCCTGGATAACCAGGTGCTCTACAAGCTGTTCCTCGATAAGTGGGATGGTCAAACTTCGGTGGTTCCGGCCTTGCCCGGCAGTGGTGGCGGCTCGACCAGTCCGGTGATTGTGAACGGTCGTTGAAGGATTGGAAGACCCCTTTGGGGTGCCGTTGCAAGATTGCAAATGAATTCTATGCCGATCCTGAATGGGAGATTTCCCACTGCACCGCATCTCTCGTCGTTGATTCGATAGGGATTTAGGGTTTCTGCCTGCCAGCCCAGTCACGCGCATTCGCGCCTGGGCTGGCAGGTTGGCCTGGGATCCTGGGCTATGCCACGGAAAAACGCACAATCAGATCGTCAAAATCGCGGTCGCCGCCGCCTTTGAGATCCTCACAGCCGAACACATTGGCGCCAAAGCGCGTGAAGTGCTCCAGCCCATCACGATTGGCAGCGCCGAAGGCAAACCAGGACTCACCGCCATTGGCCAGGGTCAGCACAGGGGCATAAAGTTTGGCGCCATCGGCCTGGAAGCTGAAGGCAACCGTGGCGCCATTGCTTGTGGCAATGCTGGAGCCCGCGCTGGCGACCAGATTCGTGGCACTCAGGGCGGCGGCACGGTACCGGGCGCCATCGGAGGGCAGCAGGGTGCCGCCGCTGATCAGGGGATCGGCAATCCTGCCAGAGCTGTCCAGCACGGTGTAAAAGCGCAGGGTGCTGTTGAGGCTGGCCTCGCGGCTGATCGACCCCGACAGGGTGGCGTTGTTTGTACCTGCAGCGATCAATTTCGTGTTCACCAGGTCGATGCTCTCGGTGGTCTGTCGACCACCCGCCAGGTTTGTGGCGGCAGCACTGGCGGCCTGGAAGGAGGCATAAAACGTGCTGTTGTTGGGATCCTTGTAGCACCAGATTGTGGCTCCGGTGACCGTGTCCACCACGGCGGCTCCCTGCAGGCTGCCGATCGGTTGGCCGCTGAAGGGATCACGCAGCACCGCCGCACCCGTTTCCACAAAGGTGGCCACCTGGCTGGCGTTGAGATCATTGCTGATGGCAATGGTGTGGTCGCTGCTGGCCACGGTCCATGGACCTGCTGCGGCGACGCCATTGTTGTGGGAGCCCGTTGGATCATTGCCAGGGCCGCCGGGATTGTACACCGCTTTGTAAGTTCCCGATGAAGGCATGCGCACATCGACCAGACGCTCGATGGCGGCCAGGTCCCCTTTGAGAATCACATCGAAATAGTTGTCGTGATCTTCAATGTAGGCAGGGTTTTCTGGGGTGTTTGCGGTGGTGAGATCAGCTAAACCGACAACGGTGATCGTGCCAAGGTTGCCGATGGTGTAGGGAATGCTGGCTGTAGTGAGGGAGATCAGGTTGTTGTCGTTGTCGCGGGCACGCAGGATGAAGTAGTTGGCGTAGTTGCTGGGCAGCAGGCCAGCAATGCCATCGGGTGAGAAGCCGGCGCTGGTGTAAAGACGTAGGCGATACTCGGCATCGGTGCCATAGAGATCGCTGCCACTATTCTTGAAAGTGGCTTTGCCCAGAATGGCCGGAGCGCCCTCGCCGAGGTCGCTGTAGCGGTTGAGTTTGGCGGCAACCAGCTTGGGGCCATTGCCGGCCACGTAGGGGTTGGCGCTCTCAACCGTGGCACCCACCACCGACACGGGTCCCTGGCTGGAGAGCAGCTGCAGCGGCGTGCCATCGTTGACGATGCTGACGCGGATGGGATACAACGCGCCTTCCTGGCCGGGAAGAATGCGGTTGCCGAATTCGCCATCAAGCACCACGGTCTGACGCTCGTTGTATTCCAGGTTGGGAATCAGCGAAATGGCCAGGGGCGTGATCACCGTGCCATTGCTGAGCGTGATGGCAAAGTCGGTCGCATTGAGGGTCTTGGCGAGCACGGGCATGCTGAACACCACCGGAATGGTGTCCGCTTGAGTCATTGCAATTCCCGTTGAATTGAAGGAGGCGTCCTCGTCGGCGCCGGAGGTGTAGGCCCGCTGGCCCGCATCCGGATAGAGACTGGAATCGATATATTCCCAGGCCACGTTGTGGCTGATGGCCGCCGACTGGCTGGCCGAATCGGTGCCGGGCATGCCGGGAACGCCAATGTAGCCATCAAAGCCATAGTTGGCCGTGAGCATCTTTGGCGTCGAATCAAAGATGTCTGCGTTGTAGTTGATCGGGGTGAGCAGGCTGGCAACTTGAGTTGAAGTGCTTGTTTTGTCGGCGGCGACGGTGTCGAGAAGCTGTTGGGCCAGGGGGGTGAAGTTAACAGCCATTGTCCTGCAATCAATTGCTTATAGTTTACATGAAAAATAACAATTAGCTGCTTCTGAAGCTTTTTGTGATCAAAGCCGATGTCTCTGATTTGCTTAATCTTGCTGCCCTGTTGGCTGTCCTGCCGGCGGCCCTGGGCGGTGTCCGCGATCGGTGCTTAGCGCGGCACCATCGGCAGCTCCCCCGGCCCGATCACCGCCCCACCGAGTCCATTGATCTGGCGAAAGCCGGCCTGGCGCAGCTGGGGGCCTTCGGGCCCTGAGTATTGGCCCCAGAGGCCCTCCCAGTAAAAGAAGATCACGCCCATGCCCCGGGCGTTCACCTGTTGCACCTGGTCGCGCAGCATCGGCAGGGGGGTGGTGCGGCCGCCGAAGCCGGCCAGGATGCCGATCTCCACCGGGATGCCCCAGGTGCGGGCCTTGAGCAGGGCCGGCTGGTCGAGATCCTTAGTGAAGCCGGGCAGGGAATAGGCGTAGTTCTGCACCACCAGCTCTTCGATCAGGCCCCCCAGGGCCCAGATCTCCCAGTCCTGCAACCAGTTGTTGTAGGCGAAGCGAAAGGGCCCCGGCGACAGGCTCACATAGGCGCGGCCCTTGCTGGCCTGCTTGAGGCTGTCGCGCAACTCGTTCAGCAGGTCGGTGAGCCGGTGGCGGCGCCAGGTCATCCAGGCCCGATCCGTGTGATTCTCCGGCGGCTGCATGCCCGTGTCCTGGGCATAGAGGGCCCGGCTGTAGGGGTCGTAGCCCAGTTCCACGGGCCAGGCGAAGTGGTCATCGAGCTGGATGCCATCCACAGCGCAGCGCTGCACGATCTCGCTGATCAGGCCGATGAAGCGTTGGCGCACCCCCGGATGGGCCGGATTCAGCCACACCCGGTCGTTGCGGCCATGCATGGTGGTGAGGCTGGAGCCGTCGAGCTTCTGCAGCACCCAGTCCGGGTGTTGCCGCACCACCTCGGCATCGGCCGGCTCCATCAGGCCGTACTCAAACCAGGGGATCACCTGCAGGCCGCGCCGGTGGGCGGCCGCGGTGAGCCGGCAGATCGGATCGAGGGTGGGATTGGCCTGTCGCAGGGCCGGCTCCAGCGGCGCCCAGCGGCTGGCATGGAAGGTGGCGCCCCGGCTCCACACGTTTGGGTACAGGGTGTTGAAACCGGCCTCCGCCAGCTCGTCCACGGCCCGCTCGATCCGGCCAGCGTCGTAGTACAGGGGGCTGGGGCTGTTGGTGAGCCACACCCCCAGCCTGGGCGCCGCTGCGGCAGCCAGGGGCTGGAGGCAGGCCTGCAGGCCCAGAACCAGCAGGGTTGCCACAGGTGCCCAGCGGAGGCCCCCCGGCCTGAAGGATCGTCGCGGCCTGGCAGATCGTCGCAGAGCCTGCAGGGGCCGCCTCACCGGAACATCGAGCTGACCGAACTCTCCTCGTGGATGCGCCAGATCGCCTCGCCCAGCATCTTGGCCACCGAAAGCACCTGGATCTGGGGGAACAGTCGATCGGGCGCCAGGGGGATGCTGTTGGTGACAATCACCTCCTCAAACAGGCCCGGTTCGGCCATCCGCTCCGAGGCCGGCGGGGAGAACACCGGGTGGGTGGCGCAGGCCAGCACCCGGCTGGCACCCCGCTTGCGCAGCAGCCGGGCCCCCTGGCAGATCGTGCCGCCGGTGTCGATCATGTCGTCGATCAACACGGCGGTTTTGCCGGCCACATCGCCGATCACGGTGAGGCTCTCGGCCACGTTGTGGCCTGAGCGGCGCTTGTCGATGATCGCCAGGGGGGCATCGTGCATCTGCTTGGCGAAGGCCCGGGCCCGGGCCACGCCGCCCACGTCCGGGGACACCACCACCACCTCGCCCAGGTTGCGCCCCATCAGGTAGTCCACCAGCACCGGTGAGCCGTAGATGTGGTCGCAGGGGATGTCGAAGTAGCCCTGGATCTGGGCCGAATGCAGGTCCATGGCCAGCACCCGGTCCACGCCGGAGGTCACCAGCAGGTTGGCCACCATCTTGGCCGTGATCGATTCGCGGCCGGCGGTCTTGCGGTCGGCGCGGGCGTAGCCGTAGTAGGGCACCACGGCCGTGATCTGGCGGGCCGAGGCGCGGCGGCAGGCATCCACCATGATCAGCAGCTCCATCACGTGGTCGTTGACCGGCGCGCAGGTGGGCTGGATCAGGAACACATCGCAGCCCCGGATCGACTCCTGGATCTGCACGTAGAGCTCGCCATCGGCGAAGCGTTTGATCACCCGGGGCCCATCGGGCACGCCCAGGTAGTCGCCGATCTCCCGGGCGAGGGCCGGGTTGGAGGTGCCACTGAACAGCCGCAGCCGCCGGGTGTCATGGTTGACACTGACCTGGTCAACCCGCTCAGCGGTCAGAAAACTGGTCACGGCGGGTGCGGGCGTGATCGGCTGAAAACTGATCGTACGAGCCATCCGGTGCGGAGCGGATCCACCCCCTGGGGCAGTTGCAGTCCATGGCCGAGTCCATAACCGAGTTCAGTGAGGGGCGGACCGAGGGGGAGCCGGCCAGCTCCCGGGCCGGCGCTGCAGCCAGTGGGCGCCCGCGCCCAGGCGCCTGGGCCGCTTCAGGGCCCCGGGCTGATCGAGCCACCGGCCCGGCCGCGCGGCTGGTGCCCGGCGACAGCCAGGGCGACCGGGCCGCCCTGGCCCGCGGCTGGGTGCTGGTGGCGCCGGGCGGGGTCCCCGCCGCGGCCGGGGAGCCTTTGGCTGCCCTGCTGTGGGGCCTGCGCCCCGCCCGCCAGTGGCTGGCCAGCCAAGGGGGCGCCGGCGCCGCTGGGCCGGGCCCAGGGGCCCCTGGGCTGGACCCGGGTTGGGCCGGCGGCGAGGGCCAATCCTCCCGAAACTCTTTCGATTCAGCCCTGGCCGATCCGCCGCGGCTGCTGGCCGCCCTGGCCGCCCAGCCGGCCGCCTGGCTCTGGCCCCTGCCCCTGGATCCAGGCGCCTTCCTGGGCCCTGGGGGCAGCTGGGCCGAAGCCCTGGGCGCCTGGCGCCAACCTTGCCTGCTGCTGATTCCGGCCGCCATGGCCGCCAGCGGGCCGGCGGCGGCCTACCACGCCCTGCTCAAACGCCAGGGGGTGCCCCTGCTCGGGCTGATCCAGTGGGGCGGCCCCTGGCTGGCTGGCGACCGCCGCCGCGATGGCCTGCCCTGGCTCGGCTGGCTGGCCGACCCCCCGGCCCTTGCTGCCGGTGCCAGCGGCGCCCCGGCGGCCGCTGCCCCGGGCCTCCAGCCTGGGAGCAGCGCCTGCCAGCCCCCAGGGGAGGACGCCAGCGCCGTCGGCCTGGATCCCGGGCCGGACCAGGCCTGGCTGGCCGCCGCCGAGCTGGCCCGGGCCCTGCAGCTGGCGAGCCAGCAGCTCGATCTCGACTGACGGCCCAAGCTGCCGCCGACTCAGATCTGGGGCCAGTCGCTCTGGCCCGCCGGGCCGGCCAGCTGGCGCAGGGCCGGCCCGGCGGGCCTGGGGGCGCTTAGGGGCGGCAGCAGGGGCAGGCTGTGGAACCGGGGGGTGGCGCCGGCCTGCAGGGCCGCGGCCACCAGGCTGAGGGCCTCGTTCGGGCTGAGGTTGGTCTCCACCTTGTCCTGCAGGGAGCGCAGCAGGTCGGGGAGTTGCTGCTGCTGCTGGGGCTGGGCCATCTGCAGCAGCAGCGGCGTCAGCACGGCCTGGAGCCGCTGGCGCCGGCCCTCTTCGCTGCCATCGGGCTCGCGGAAACGCAGCAGTTGCTCCAGTTGGGCGCCATCAAGCAGTTGCAGGCCGGGCTGCAGGTCGATCTGGAGCTTCTGCGTCCGGTCGCTGTAGTGCATGGCCTGGTCCGGGGCGATCTCCACCTGGCCGAGGCCATCCACCAGCTTGCGCAGGGCCAGGCGCGGCATCACCAGGTAGCGGTCCGGCTGGCCCTTGGGCAGCCCCAGCAACTCGGCCGTGACCGAGGCCACCAGGGCCGGGCCGCCGCGGCGGTAGAGGCTGCCCAGGGCCACGGGCTCGCGGACGCCCGGTAGCCGCACCGCGGCCTCGATCGGTAGCACCAACACATCAATGGGCTGCTTGGCGGCCAGCCGCACCAGCATCAGGGCATCGCTGTTGGCCGGCCCGGCGGGGGCGGCGCCGTTGCTGACCGCCCCGCGCCGGTCGGCATCGGAGCCGATCACCAGCAGGCTGATCGGCCGGCTGGGCAGCTCGGCGTTCAGCCCCTGCTGGCGTCCGTCCTGGGGTTGGTCGGCGGGATCGGCCAGGGGCCAGACCAGGCCCAGCAGGCTGAGGCTGGCCGCCATCCCCGCGGCCGCCAGGCCCAGGCGCCGGGCGGCCCGCAGCCGTTGGCGCCAGGGCCGGGCCGGCTTGCCGCCCGCCGGGCCCCGGCGGCGGCCGCTCGCGGCGGGGGCAGCCGCCGGTTGGGGCCGGGGCGAGGGCTGCGCGCGGTTGGGGGATTCCCCGGCGGGGACCATGGCGGCGGCGCAGTGGGAGTGGGGGTACTTTGGCGCAGCTCGACAGCCGGCCCGGGGGCCCGGGCTCCAGCCGTGACCGCGGCTCGGGTCGCCGCAGGCCGATAGGTTGGTCGGCTGGATGTGCCGACCGGCTGGAGCCCGCCTGTGACCGCTGTCTCCAGCTCGCCCGATCCGGCCGCCAACCCGGGATTGCCGGCCGCCGCGCAGGCCCCGCTGGCGCCCCATGACCGGGCCCGGCCCCTGGCCAAGGGCAGCGCCAAACCGGCCAAGGACCTCTGCAGCGACTGCGGCCTCTGTGACAGCCGTTGGGTGGCCTATGTGCGCCAGGCCTGCGCCTTTTTGAACCAGCGTTTCGAGGCGATGGAAACGGCCGCCCACGGCCGCCCCCGCAACCAGGCCAACGAGGACGAGCTCTATTTCGGCGTCAGCCAGCGCATGCTCACGGCCCGGCTGCAGCCACCGATCGCCGGGGCCCAGTGGACCGGCATCGTCAGCCGCATCGGCGTGCGCGCCCTCGAAACCGGCCTTGTGGATGCGGTGCTCTGCGTGCAGCAGAGCCCGGACGACCGCTTCACGCCCGTGCCCGTGCTGGCCCGCACCCCCGAGCAGGTGTTGGCGGCCCGGGTGAACAAGCCCACCCTCTCGCCCAACCTGGAGGTGCTTGAGCAGCTGCCCGGCAGTGGCATCCGCCGGCTGCTGGCCATCGGCGTGGGCTGCCAGGTGCAGGCCCTGCGGGCTGTCCAGGCCAGCCTGCCCCTCGACCAGCTCTACGTGCTGGGGCTGCCCTGCGTGGACAACGTCAGCCGCGCCGGCCTGCAGACCTTCCTGGAGAGCGCCAGCACCTCGCCGGCCACGGTGGTGCACTACGAGTTCATGCAGGATTTCCGCATCCACTTCCGCCACAGCGACGGCCACAGCGAGACCGTGCCCTTCTTCGGCCTCGACACCCCGGCCCTCAAGGATGTGTTCGCCCCCAGCTGCCTCAGCTGTTTCGACTACGTGAATGGGGGCGCCGACCTGGTGGTGGGCTACATGGGCGCCAGCTTCGGCCGCCAGTGGCTCACGGTGCGCAACCCCCGCGGCCAGGAGCTGCTCGACCTGGTGGAGGCCGAGCTGGAGGTGGGGCCGGTGGAGAGCAGCGGTGATCGCCGCGCCGCCGTGCAGCAGGGCATCGGCGCCTACGACCAGGCCGTGAAGCTGCCCCGCTGGCTGGCCGAGCTGGTGGGCTTCGTTGTGCAGCGCATCGGCCCCAAGGGCCTCGAATACGGCCGCTTCTCGATCGATTCCCACTTCACCCGTAATGCCATTTGGCTGCGGCGGAACCACCCTGGGAAGGCGGAGCAGCACATCCCCTCCTTCGCCAAAACGATCATCAGCCGCTATCGCCTGCCCGCCCTGTGATGAGTTCCCCAACCCCGGGCCGCCGTTGCGGGGTGTTGTTGCACCCCACGGCCCTGCCCGGCACCCCGGCCTGCGGCAGTTTTGGTGCGGCCGCTGAAGCCTGGATCCGGCTCCTGGCCGCCGAGGGGGTGGGGGTGTGGCAGCTGCTGCCCCTGGCCCCCACCGATGGCGGTGGCTCCCCCTACAGCTCCCCCAGCGGCTTTGCCCTCAACCCCTGGCTGCTCGATGGCCAGGCCCTGGTGGACGACGGCCTGCTGCAGGACACCGACCTGGCCGGTCTGCCCCCGGGCCGCACCGACATCCTCGACCTGGCCGCCGCGGCCCAGCGCTCTGATCACCTGGCCCAGCTGCTGCTGCAGCGTTGGCCCGAGCAGGGCGAAGACCGGCACCGGGCCTTTGCGGACTGGTCGACCAAGGAGGCCTTCTGGCTCACCGACCATTGCCGCTTCATGGTGCTGCGCCGTCTGCAGGGGCAACAACCCTGGTGGCAGTGGCCCAAACCCCTGGCCCGCCGCCAGGCCCAAGCCCTCTCGGCCCTCGACCGGGACCAGGCCTCGGCCCTGCTGCAGGAGGCTCTGCTGCAGTGGCAGCTGCAGGTGCAATGGCTGCGGCTGTTGGAGCTGGCCCGCAGCCTGGGGGTGGAGATCCTCGGCGATCTGCCCTTTTACGTGGCCCATGACAGCGCCGATGTCTGGAGCCATCGCCGCCTGTTCTCGTTGCGCTCCGATGGCTCCCTGCGCTCCCAGAGCGGGGTGCCGCCCGACTACTTCTCCGCCACCGGCCAGCTCTGGGGCACGCCGGTGTATCGCTGGTTCTGGCACCGCCTGAGCGGCTTTTCCTGGTGGCTGCAGCGGCTGGAGCGCCAGTTGGAGCTGGTGGATTGCCTGCGGCTCGACCACTTCCGCGCCCTCGATGCCAGCTGGTGTGTGCCCGGCGGCGACCCCACGGCCGAACACGGCCGCTGGCGGCCCTCGCCGGGGCGGGCCCTGCTGGAGGGGCTGCGGCGCCGGCTGCGCCAGGCTGGCGGCCCGGCCCAGCTGCCGCTGGTGGCGGAAGACCTGGGCGTGATCACCCCCGGCGTGGAGGCCCTGCGCGACGACTACCGGCTGCCGGGGATGAAAATCCTGCAGTTCGCCTTCGATGGCGACCCCGACAACGCCTATCTGCCCCAGAACTACAAGGGCAGCAACTGGGTGGTGTACACCGGCACCCACGACAACGCCACCTGTGTGGGCTGGTGGGCCAGCCTGGGCGAGGAGGAGCGGCGCCGGGTCGAGGCCTGCCTGGGGGAGGGGGTCCATGCCCCGGGCTGGCAGCTGCTGCGCCTGGCCCTGGAGTCCTCCGCCGATCTGGCGGTGGTGCCGCTCCAGGACCTGCTCCACCTCGATGACGGCGCCCGCTTCAACACGCCCGGCACCACTGCGGGCAACTGGCAGTGGCGGCTGCACGACCCGATCGCGGCCCTGCAGGGCCCCGTGCTGGGCCTGGGCCAGATGGCCCGGCATTACGGCCGGGGTCTTCGCTGAGCCGTAGCCCCTGCGTCTTCAGGCCAGTTGCGTCTTCGGGCCAGTTGAGCCCTCGGGCCATCAGGCCCGATGCGGTTCCCCCAGGGGATCGTGGCGCCCCCACTCCTGGGGCTCCACCCGGCGCCAGCGGCCCTCGGGCAGGGGGCCCAGCCGGATCGGACCGATGGCGATCCGCTCCAGGTCCAGCACCGGATGGCCGAGGGCAACGGCGGTGCGGCGGATCTGGCGGTTGCGGCCCTCGCCCATCTCCAGCTCCAGCAGGGTTGAGGGTCGCCCCTGCCAGGGGCCCTGGCGCAGCCGGCGCACCTGCACCGGCGCTGAGGACTGGCCGTCGAGGGGCACCCCCCGGCGCCAGTGCTCCAGAACCCGGTCGTCGGGGTCCCCCTCCACCCGCACCCGGTAGGTCTTGCGGTGGCCGTAGCGGGGATGGGTGAGCCGCAGGGTCAGGTCCCCCTGGTTGGTGAGCAGCAGGGCGCCGCGGCTCTCCTGGTCCAGCCGGCCGACGGGATGGAGCCCCTGGCCCCGGGCCAGCTCTGGCGGCAGCAGATCGAGCACGGTCGGGCGCCCCTCGGGGTCGCTGCAGCTGCAGACCACGCCGGCCGGTTTGTGGAGCAGCAGCAGTTGGGGCGGGCAGGCGGCCTGCACCGGCTGGCCGTCAAGGCTGATGGCATCCCGCGCCGGATCGGCCCGGTCCCCCAGGGCGGCCACCCGGCCATTCACTTCGATTCGGCCCGCCCGCAGCCAGGCCTCCACCTGGCGCCGGGAGCCCAGGCCGGCTGCCGCCAACACCTTCTGCAGCCGTTCCTGGGTCATCAGCGCTCCAGTTTCAGGTTGTCTGCCATCAGCCCTCTGTCATCAGCTTGACGCACATCGGCGCTCCCGTTCCGTGGCGGGCGTCCCAGGGGCCGCTGTGCGCGGGGTCTGGGGGGTCGGGTCCCCTGTCATCAGCCTCCCTTGGGCAACACCAGCTCCAGCACGGCACCCCCCTGGGGATGGTTGCGGCCCTGGATGCGGCCGCCATGGGTGACGGCGATCTGTTGCACGATCGCCAGGCCCAGGCCGCTCCCCACCCGCTGGTGGCGCACCCGGGAGGGATCGCCCCTGTAGAAGCGCTCGAACATGTGGCTGCGGTCCTCGTCGCTGAGGCCTACGCCATGGTCGCGCACATTGATCAGCCACCAGTCGCCGCTGCTGCGCAGGCCCACCTCGATGGCCGAGCCCTCGGGGCTGTAGCGCAGGGCGTTGTCGAGCAGGTTGAGCAGGGCCCGGTGCAGCCGCGGGCCATCGCCCCGGGCCGGACTGGCGGCGGGCCCCTTCACCACCAGGGAGACCTGGCGTTGCTCGGCCAGGGGCCGCAGGCTGGCCCAGGCCGCCTCCACCAGCTCACCCAGCTCCACCTGGTCGTAGCGGCCCTCTTCGCGGGGCAGCAGGTTTTCCAGGCGCGAGAGCTCCAGCAGATCCCCAACCAGCTCCTGCAGCCGTCGCAATTCCCGCTGCAGCCGCTGCACCAACAGGGCATGGCGCCCGTCCACCTGGCTGGCCAGGCTTTCGCCCACCAGCAGCAGGGCCGTGAGCGGGGTCTTGAGTTCGTGGGCCACATCACTGACCCAGCGCTCCTGCTGTTCTAGCTGGGCTTCGAGCGAGCGGCGGCTCTGCAGCAGCAGGGCCACCCAGCCGTCCTCACCGGGCAGGGCATAGGCCTCAAGGGCATCGCTGTCGATCAGCCATTCCACCCGTTGGGGCCTTTCCTGGGCCTGGGCCAGCCGGGCGATCGCCTCGAGTTCCTCCACGGCCACGGCCTGCTTGAGCAGGCGGCCGCGGGTGAGCTGGGTGCTGGACAGCTTCAACAGCCGTTCGGCCCGGGGATTGATGTCCCGGATGCAGCGTTCGGCATCCAGGCTGATCCAGCCCACCGGGGCGGCTTCGATCCAGGCCTGGAGCTGGGCGGGTTTCACCAGTTGGCGGCTGGGCAGGCTGCTGGGGCGCCGTTTGGCCGCGGGCCGGCCGCCGGGGTCCCGCCCCAGGCCGTAGCCCAGGGCCAGGCCGATCAACAGGGCCAGCAGCAGGGCCATGGGCCGGGGGAGTCAGCAGGGTGGGCAGGGGCCTGGGGCGAGTCAGCCAAAGCGGTAGCCGAAGCCCCGCACCGTGAGGATCAGCTTGGGGGCGGAGGGATCGGCCTCGATCTTTTCGCGCAGCCAGCGGATGTGGACATCCACGGTTTTGCTGTCCCCCATGAAGTCGATCCCCCACACCCGCTCCAGCAACTTGTCCCGGCTCCAGACCCGCTTGGGGTTTTGCATGAATAGCTCCAGCAGCCGGTATTCCTTGGGGGAGAGGTTCACCTCGAGATCCCCCCGGGTGACCCGGCATTCCTCGGGGAACAGGCGCAGGTCGCCGGCCTCGAGCACGGCCCGCCCGTCGGCGCTGGGCTGGGCCCTGGCGTCCCCCTGCTGGCGGCTGCGGCGCAGCAGGGAGCGGCAGCGGGCCACCAGCTCCCGCATCCCAAACGGTTTGACCAGGTAATCGTCGGCCCCCACCTCCAGCCCCAGCACCCGGTCGGTTTCCGTGTCCCGGGCGCTCACCACCAGGATGGCGATCTCGTTCTGGCGCTGGCGCAACTGGCGGCAGAGGTCGAGGCCGCCGAGGCCCGGCAGCATCACATCGAGCACCAACAGGTCGAATCGGGCGCTGCTGGCGTCGCCGGGTGGAGTGGCACCGCCGCTGGCGCCCCGGGATCCGGACCCGCCCGGATGGGCTGTGCTGCCATTGAGCAGGGCCAGGGCCTGGAGGCCATCGCCACAGGCCTGCACCTCAAAACCCTCCTGGCCGAGGGCTTCGGCCACGGTTTCGCGGATCGTTTCGTCGTCTTCCACGAGCAGCAGGCGGGCCCGTTCAGGGACCTGCAAGGGGCCGGACTCGGCGCTTGGGGGCATGGGGGACGGAGCCGGCCAGGGGGGCACTGACCCGCCCATTCTGGCTGGCCATCGTCGCGATGCGTCTGCTCGAACAAGCCCTGTCACCCTCGCGTTACCAGCCTGGCCGCCGGGCAAAAGCCGCGCTGGAACTGGGAATGGCCTCCGCGCGCGCGCTCGATCCGGCCTGGGCCGGGTTGATCAGCACACTCCTTCGCCGGCCCAGGCCGGCGAAGGGGCAGGGAGCGGCGGGCTGGGCCTCCAGCCCCGGGGATGGCCGGTAAACCCTCCCCCTGCTGGCGGGGCAGAACCTGGAGGAAACCTGAAAAAAGGTGGTACCTTTGCGAAACCAAAAGGTTTCGTAATTCAGCGGCGCCATGCCTTCCCTGCCCGTTCTCAATTCCGATGCGGCTTCGATTGCGGCCGGCAGCGATCTGGTGCGCTCTTACCTGCGGGACATCGGCCGGGTGCCGTTGCTGAGCCACGAGCAGGAGATCACCCTGGGCCGGCAGGTGCAGGAGCTGATGGCGATTGAGGAGCTGGAACTGGAGCTGACGATGCGAGCGGGCGGCAGCAAGCCCACGGAGGCGGAGCTGGCGGTGGCAGCGGGCCTGAGCCCGGCGCTGTTGAAGAAACGGCTGAGCGGTGGCCGGCGGGCAAAGGAGCGGATGGTGGCGGCCAACTTGAGGCTGGTGGTGAGCGTGGCGAAGAAATACACCAAGCGCAATATGGAACTGCTGGATCTCATCCAGGAGGGCACGATTGGCCTGGTGCGGGGCGTGGAGAAGTTTGACCCCACCCGCGGTTACAAGTTTTCCACCTATGCCTACTGGTGGATTCGCCAGGGGATCACGCGGGCGATTGCGGAGAAGAGCCGCACGATCCGGCTGCCGATCCACATCACCGAAACCCTGAACAAGCTGAAAAAAGGCCAGCGGGAGCTGAGCCAGGAGCTGGGCCGCACGCCGACGCTGGGGGAACTGGCGGAGGCGGTGGAGCTGCCGGAAGAGGAGGTGAAGGAGCTGCTGTGCCGGGCGCGCCAGCCGGTGAGCCTGGAAACGAAGGTGGGC
>CALRRL020000018.1:0-62775 GCA_943370565.1 Synechococcus sp. UW140
GGGGATGAAGCCCTCCAGGGCGCACTCAGGCGCAACAAGCGCCTCTCCCCAGGGCAGGAAACGGGCCAACGTGGCCTCGTTCCGCGCTGTGAGCACCGGGTAATCCGTGGCGCTCAGGTTTGCTCCTGGTTTCAGTTGGGCCGGATCGCCGCGCACCTCTGTTGCAAAACGAAACAAACAAGGGCGATGGGGCAGCCCGCACCCCGGGCCTGGAGGCAGCAAACCGATCCGGACAGGGCGTTGTAGGGATGACAGCCCGGCTGAGCTCCTTGAGTCCATCAGCCCTGGGGGCCTCGAGGCGCCCAGCGGGCCTTGGCGCCCGGCAAAGGACCCGATCATCTCTCCTGGGCGGGGGCAGAGCCAGACCAAGCCCAGGAAGGGTCGCAACCGCTACAGCGGCCCAATGGGGGCTGAGGGGGTGAATGGCAACAGTTCGAGGGATGCGGATCGGCACCAAGAAGCTCAGCGGCCACGGCAGGGGCATGCCCGATCGCAAGAGCCACGGACACAAAAAAACCCCGACCAAAGGCCGGGGTTGGGAAGAGGAGTAGGAAGCTCTCTCGGAAGCGAAGAATCAGAACAGGCCCAGGGTGAGGGACTTATCAATGGGCATGGCAGCGCCAATGCCCAGATAGATCGCGAACACGGTGCCGAACAGGAAGGCGGCCATGGCCACCGGACGGCGGAAGGGGTTCTGGAACTTGTTGAAGCTTTCGATGAACGGAATCGCCATCAGACCAAGGGGGATCATGGTCTGCAGGGCAATGCCGAGCAACTTGTTAGGAACAACCCGAAGGATCTGGAAGACGGGATAGAGGTACCACTCAGGAAGGATTTCCAGGGGAGTGGCAAAGGGATCGGCCTTATCACCGAGCATGGCGGGATCAAGCACAGCAAGGCCGACCACACAGGCGATCGTGCCGAGGATCACGACCGGGAAGATATAGAGCAGGTCGTTGGGCCAGGCGGGCTCACCGTAATAGTTGTGGCCCATGCCTTTGGCCAGTTTGGCCCGCAGCTTGGGATCGCTCAGATCAGGCTTCTTCAGGACGTGCATGGCTGGCCTGGGGGTGAAGGGGAAGAGGTGTTGGCTTGGGAAAAGGGAACGAACGATTTCAGAGGGGACCGGAGATGCCCTGCTTGCGGATCATCAGGAAGTGCATGAGCATGAACACCGCCAGCAGCCAGGGCATCACAAAGGTGTGGAGGCTGTAGAAGCGGGTGAGGGTGGCCTGACCGACGCTCTCGCCGCCGCGCAGCAGCTCAACCATGAAGTCGCCGATCACGGGAACGGCAGCCGGCACGCCACTGACGATCTTGACGGCCCAGTAGCCCAGCTGATCCCATGGGAGGGAGTAGCCGGTGACGCCGAAGGACACGGTGATCACGGCCATGGTGACACCGGTGACCCAGGTGAGCTCGCGGGGGCGCTTGAAACCACCCGTGAGGTACACCCGGAAGACATGCAGGATCAGCATCAGCACCATCATGCTGGCGCTCCAGCGATGGACCGAACGGATCAACCAGCCGAAGCTGACGTCCGTCATGAGGTATTGGACCGAGGCGTAGGCCTCAGCCACGGTGGGCTTGTAATAGAAGGTCATCGCGAACCCGGTCGCGAACTGGATCAGGAAGCAGACCAGGGTGATGCCACCGAGGCAATAGAAGATGTTGACGTGGGGGGGGACGTACTTGGCGCCGATGTCGTCAACAATGTCCTGGATCTCCAGCCGCTCCTGAAACCAGTCGTAGACCGGAGAGGAGGATCCGCCGGAAGCGGGAGAGGAGTTCGCCATGCAGCGAGATGGTTTGGTTGGCAGAGTCTACCGATCGCCCCGAGCAGGCCGTGAGCCAAGTGACGCCCCATCCGCCCCTGGCTCAACCCATTGCAACAGTGGCCCCTGGCATCCCGCCGGGCCCGTCCCTGGGCAGCCCCCCGCAGCAGGGGGCCGCCCAGGGACGGGCCCGGGCACCAGGCGCTCTGGCTGGGGTCCTGGGCTGGCTCAGGGAGGGAATCAGACGTTGGGGCGGCCCCAGTCCGGCCACGCTGGTGTGGGCCAGGGCAGGCCAGCCGCCCGCCTGGCTGGCTGGCGCCCTCGCCCTGGCGCTCCTGCTGGGCCAGCCCGCCAGCAGCTGGGCCCTCAACGATGCCCAGCAACTGGTGGTGGAGAGCTGGCGCCTGGTGAACCAGAGCTACATCGATCCGCAGCGCTTAGACGCCGTGAACTGGCGGCAGCTGCGCCAGAAGGCCCTGGAGAAGTCGATTCAGAGCAGCGAAGACGCCTACGCCGCCATCGAAGCGATGCTGGCGCCCCTGGGCGATCCCTACACCCGGCTGCTGCGGCCGGCCGATTTCGCCAGCCTCAAGGCCAACACCGAAGGCACGGTCAGTGGGGTGGGGCTGCAGCTGGGCCTCAAACCCCAGGCGCCGGACCAGGGGGGGGAGCCGGCGATCGTGGTGATTGCCCCCCTGGAGGACTCGCCCGCTGACCAGGCCGGCATCGCCAGTGGCAGTGAGCTGCTGCGGGTGGACGGGGCCCTGACCAGCGCGCTGGGACTGGAGGGCACGGCCGCCCGGCTGCGGGGCCCCGCCGGCTCCCGGGTGCTGGTGCGACTGCGCCAGGCCAATGGCCAGGAGCGGGAGCTGGAGCTGGAACGGCGGGACGTGACGATCAAGCCGGTGCGGGAGCGCCTGCTGGAGCGGCAGGGCCACCGGCTCGGCTACGTGCGCATCAGCCAGTTCAGCGAGCCGGTGCCCGCCCAGTTGCGCGAGGCCCTTGCTGGCTTCGGCCGCAGCGGCGTGGAGGGGGTGATCCTGGATCTGCGAAACAACTCCGGGGGGCTGGTGGCCGCCGGCCTGGCCAGCGCCGACGACCTGCTCGATGGCGAACCGATCGTGGCCACCATGGGCCGCGACGGGCTGGAGTCTCCGCAGCAGGCCAGCCCCGGCAGCCTCTACGCAGGGCCGCTGGTGACCCTGGTGAATGGCGGCACCGCCAGCGCCAGCGAAATCCTGGCCGGGGCCCTGCAGGACGACGGCCGCTCGCCGCTGCTGGGAGCCCGCACCTTTGGCAAGGGCCTGATCCAGACCCTGATCGGCCTCGGCAATGGCAGCGGCCTGGCCGTGACCGTGGCCCGGTACGCCACCCCCAGCGGTCGCGACATCCAGAACCTGGGCATCGAACCCGACCGGCTCCTGCCCGGACCCGAGCCCCTCGATCCCGGCGGCGACAACGACGGCTGGCTGGAGCAGGCCGCCGCCGGCCTGGTGGCCCGGCTGGAGTCAACGGCAGCGACGCCCCCTGCCCCCACGGGCTCAGCCCAGGCCCTGCAGCCGTGAGCCAGCGCACCTACCACGACCCCCTGCATGGGGCGATCCGGCTAGAGCGCAGCCGGCCGGCCGAGGCCCTGGCCATGGACCTGATCGACACGGCTCCCTTCCAGCGCCTGCGGCGGATCCGCCAGCTGGGGCCGGCCTATCTCACCTTCCATGGGGCCGAATCAAGCCGTTTCACCCATTCGCTCGGGGTGTTGCACCTGGCCCGCCAGGCCTTCGATGGCCTGGTGGCCCTCAAGCCCGCCCTGGAGGTGCACCGGGGCGTGCTGCTGGCCGCAGCCCTTCTGCATGACGTGGGCCACGGGCCCCTGAGCCATTCCGGCGAGGAGATGTACGGGCTGCACCACGAGGCCTGGTCCGGGCGGCTGGTGCGCCAGCATCCGGCCCTGCGCGATCGCCTCGAGGCCTACGCCCCAGGCACCGCCGAGGCCGTGGCCGCCCTGCTCGAACACGGCCAGCACCCGGAGCCGGCGATCAAGGCCCTGGTGAGCAGCCAGCTGGATTGCGACCGGCTCGATTACCTGCTGCGCGACAGCTACAGCACCGGCACCCGCTTCGGCCAGCTCGATCTGGAGCGGATTCTCGCCGCCCTCACCCTGGCTCCCGATGGCCAGATCGCCATCCACCCCAAGGGGTTGATGGCGGTGGAGCACTACCTGGTGGTGCGCAATCTGATGTATCGGAGTGTCTACAACCACCGGCTCAACATGGTCTGCAACTGGCTGCTGAGCCAGACGATTGCGACCGCCCGCCGGCTCGGGCCCACCCAGGTGGAGGCCGATGGGGTGATGGCCCGCTGGCTCTGGCAAGCCGAGCAGCTCAGCGATGACGACTTTCTCGCCAACGATGACCTGCGCACGGGCTACCACCTGCTGCGATGGCGCGAGCAGGGTCTGGCGGGGCTGGGCACCCTCTGCACGCGCCTGCTGGATCGGCGCCTGCTCAAGGCCAGCGACGTGAGCGGCCTGGCCCCGGCCCAACGGCTGGAACTGCTTGCCCTGGCCAGGCGGCTTTGCCAGGCCGAAGGCTTGGAGGCGGAACTTCACTGCGGCCTGCAGCAACACCAGAGCCGCGGCTACCACCCCTACAAAGGGGGCCTGCGGCTCTGGGATGGCCGCAACCTCAGCGCCCTGGAGCAGAATTCGGCCCTGGTGCGCAGCCTCACCCCACCGGTGCAGATCGCCTGGCTGATCCATCCCAGGGAGGTGAGTGGGCCCCTGCGGGAGGCGCTGATCACGGCCCTGGCCAAGGCGGAGCGGCAGGCCTGAGGCCCTGCTCCCCCGGCGCGCCGGTTGCCGGGGCGGGCCGGATGCTGGGATAACGGGCTCCGCCACCCCCAGGCTTGCAGCCATGGCCTCCCAACTGTTGCTGGCAAGCGCCGCCGGCCAGCCCCACCTGCTGCGGCTGGCCAGCGCCGCCAGCGCCCCAGGCAGCCTGGTCCGGGAGGCCGGCTATGCGCTTGGGGCCCTGCCGCCGCGGGGGGAGCGGCTGGGCGACCAGCTGGTGCTGGCGGCCGCGGACTGGCCGCTGACCGTGGCGGATCTGCGCGCCCTGGAGCGGCTCCTGGCCCAGGAGAGTCTGGAGTTGGTGCGGGTGGAGGCCGCAACCCCGGAGGGCCTGGTGGCGGCCGCCAGCCTGGGAGTCGTCACCCAGCTGCAGCCCACCGACCCCACAGCCGCAACCGGGCCCCGATCCCCCGACTTCGCTGGCGCCGCAGACGCGCCGGCGCCGGCCCTGACAATCCACCAGGGCACCCTGCGTTCCGGCGACCACCTTCAGGTGGACGGATCGGTGCTGCTGCTCGGCGATGTGAACCCGGGCGCCCGGATCAGCGCGGCGGGCGACGTGCGGGTCTGGGGGCGGCTGCGGGGGGTTGCCCACGCCGGCTGCCAGGGGAACCGCCGGGCCCGGATCGTGGCCCTGCAACTGCGGCCCCTGCAGTTGCGGATTGCGGCGGCGGTGGCGCGGGGACCAGAAGACCTGCCGCCCCTGGGGTACGCGGAACAGGCCCGGCTGGTGGCAGGGACGATCGCCATCGAACCCGCCGAACCGATCTGGGGCCTGCCCGAGCTGGCCGCCTAGGCGGCTCGAGCCCGCAACAGCAGGCAGCCAGCCAGCCAGCTAGCCAGTGGTCTGGCGCTCAGCGATTGATCAGGCCAAAGCCGCCCAGCATCCCGGCGATCGCCATGAACCAGAGGGGCGATAGGCGGGTGCGCAGGGTCAACACACACACGGCGATCGAAACCAGGTAGGCCGGCAGCCCATGGTCGGCGGTGCGGAGGATCTTGAGGCCGACGGCAAACAGGATGCCCAGGGTGATCGGCCCCAGACCCCGTTCAAAGGCCAGGCGCCAGGGGGAATCCCGGAAGCGGTTCCAACTCAGGGCGGCGATCACCATCACCACGGTGGAGGGCAACAGAATCGCCATTTCGGCCCCCAGGGCACTGAGCAGGGCCCAGCCAGGGCCCTCGCGCCAGGCGGCCGCCATGCCAAGCAACCCCACCAGCATCGAACTGGGACCCGGCGCCGCTTCGGCCAGGGCATAGAGATCGGCGAACTGGTTGGACGTGAGCCAGCAATACACATTGACGCTGAGTTCGTGGTATTCCGTCAGCAACGTGTTACCACCGCCCAGGGAAAACAACGACAACGCAAGAAAATCGCGAACCACCGCCACAAGATTGGCCCAATCCCCCAGGGACTTGGGGGTGCAGTGGCTGACCAGCAGCAAGGCGGCACTCATCGCTCGAGGGTCTGGCCTGTGGAGCCCCGGGGCCAGTACCAGGCCATGGCCAGGGGACCCGCCACCAGAACAACTGGAATCAGACGAATGTGAAACACGGCCATGGCCACAAAGGTGGCCATGGCCAACACCAGGGCGACGGGGTCACGCTGGTATTGGTGCAGGATCTTGAAGCCCATCGACAAGGCCAAGCCTGCGGCGGCCGTGACCACCCCAGCCAGCAGTCGATCGACGAGGGGCAGGCTGCGGAAGCTGAAATAGGCGAGCCCCAAGGCCATCAAGAGGCTGAAGGGCACGAGCAGCATGCCGGCCAGGGCAGCCAGGGCGCCACTGAGGCCCTGGAAGCGGGCCCCGATGTACACGGCCATGTTGATTTGATTCGGCCCCGGAAACAGGCGCGCCACCGTGAGGCCGGTGAGGAAGCTGGTGTCATCCATCCAGCGCCGTTCTTCAACGATGATCCGCTGGCTCCAGGCCGAAAGGCCACCCCCAAAGGCGGAGAGGGCCACCTGCATCAGGCCGAAGAACAACTGGCGGTGGTTGGGCGCTGGAGCCAGACCCCCCTGGCCAGGCGCGGGGGCACCCGCTGCAGCGATTGGGGGCTTAATCATGGACAAAATGGGGATCGGGCGGCAGTTCGCCCTCCTCATGCAGGCTGGGGTCCAGGGGATCGGGCGGGTGGTAACGGGCGGCCTGGGACCAATCCACCTGGAAGATGTCGCGCAGGCGGTTCACCACATCGGGCGCATCGCTTTCAATGCCCAGTTCGCGGCGCACATCAAAGGCACTGCGGTCGATGTTCATGGAGCCCACCTGGCATTGGGCACCATCAATCAAAATTAATTTGGCGTGCAACTTCAGATGTTTCTGGCGCCGCACCTTGACACCAAAACGCGCCATCAGACGCAGGGAACTGAAGGTGTCATAAATATCCCAATCACTGATGCCATGCTTGCCGCCGCAGAGCACCCGCACCTTGACGCCGCGATCGCGGGCCATCACGATGCGATCGAGGATCACCGCATCGACGAATTTGGGATGCTGGATCCAGAGGGTTTTGGTGGCGGCATCGATGATGCGGGCCATCTGGCCCCGGCTGTGGAAGCTGCTCCAGACCAGGCCGGCACTGAGATCGGGCTGGAAAAACTGCCTGTGCCAGTCGGCCTCAAACCCGGCGATCACCTGCTGAACCGCCCGCTGGTTGCTGGTCACCACGCCGTAATCACGGGTGGCGTTGAAGTATTTATCGGCCAGGTTGAAGGTGGAGATCAGGGCGTGGCTCTGGTCCACCACCATCGATTTCTCATGGGTAACCGGGAAGGCCTCGCTGGTCCAGGCCACGGCGATCCCCATGGAGGTGAGCAGGGCATAGGCGTCATCGTTCCAGCGGTCGCCGCCGGAGGTGTGGGGGTTGAGCATCACCCGCACCTGCACGCCCCGCTGGTGGGCCCGCAGCAGGGCGGCCTCCACCGCCTCCGACTGCAGTTTGAACTGCTTGAGCAACAGCTGCTCGCGGGCCTGGTCGATCAGCTCAACCACCGCCTCGGCCCCGTCATCCGGCATCACCAACAGCTTTTGCTGATGGGGGGAAGGGCTGTCCTCCATGGCTACCGCACGCTGTCACGGTGTTCTAGGTCCGGCAGGGCCCCTTGCAACAGTGGCGCCAAGGGGCAGGGCGCCCCATGGCGAGGGCCTAACCTCTGGTGACCCCAACAGGCCCCGTGACACCGCATCGGACCCGCAACATCCTGATCTGCTCCGGCAAGGGCGGCGTTGGTAAAACGACCCTGACGGCCAACCTGGGCATTGCCCTCGCCCGGCAGGGGGTGCGCACCGCCGTGCTGGACGCCGATTTCGGCCTGCGCAACCTGGACCTGCTGCTCGGCCTGGAGAACCGGATCGTGTTCACGGCCCAGGAGGTGCTGGCGGGCAGCTGCCGTCTGGAACAGGCCCTGGTCAAACACAAACAGGAGCCCAACCTGGCCCTGCTGCCTGCCGGCAATCCCCGCATGCTCGAGTGGCTCAAGCCCGAGGACATGCAGGCGATCGTGGCCATGCTGGCGCCCAGTTTTGATGTGGTGCTGATCGATTGCCCGGCGGGCATTGAAGACGGCTTCAAGAACGCCGTGTCCGCCGCCCAGGAAGCGATCGTGATCACCACCCCGGAAGTGTCCGCTGTGCGGGACGCGGACCGGGTGATCGGCCTGCTCAATATCCATGGAGTCAAACCGATTCAGCTGGTGCTCAATCGGGTGCGGCCCAAGATGATGGCCAACCAGGAGATGCTGTCGGTGAACGACGTGACCGACATCCTGGCCTTGCCCCTGCTGGGGCTCGTGGTGGAGGACGAACAGGTGATTGTCTCCACCAACCGGGGCGAACCCCTCACCCTGGGCGGCAGCGGTTCACCGGCGGCCCAGGCCTACAGCAACGTGGCCCGGCGGCTGCGGGGCGAAGACGTGCCCCTGCCGGATCCCGCAAAAATGGGACGGGGCCTGCGCGCCAAGTTTGGCCGCCTGATCAAGACCAAGCTTTTCTGATCGCAATGACCCTGCGCGACACCATCAATCGCCTGCTGGGCCTGCAGCGGGCCAGCGCCACCACGGCTCGGGAACGGCTCCAGCTGGTGCTCGCCCATGACCGCAGCGACCTCAATCCCGAGCTGCTGGAGCAGATGCGCCGCGAAATCCTTGAGGTGGTTTCCCGCTACGTGGAAATCGATCTCGATGAGGTGGATGTGAGCCTGGAAACGGAAGACCGGGTCACCGCCCTGGTGGCCAACCTGCCGATCCGACGGGCCAAGGCCGTGGCCCAGCCCGGCATCAAGGCGAGCCTTTCCCTTGGGGTGAGGACCCCAGGCCAAGCGAAGGCCGAGGGGGCTGCCCGTCCGGAGGCCGTTGCCAGCAGCCGTCGCGATGGCGCAAGCGCAGCCGCCGCCCCAGCCGAGATCCCCCAAACCCCCTCGGATGGGCCGACCCACTCCGCGGCTGAATCGGCCGATTCCTAGGGCTCCAAGCCGCAAAGCCCCGGCAGCCGCTGCGCCGGCTGAAATTCATCGGGGGCTCGGCCTGCAGTCAGGATGGAAATGGCGATTTGATCACCTGGCAGGCAACCGTGCCCCTTGTGGGAACCCTCGAGCCAGCCACAGCGCCAGGGCCATGGGCCACACCCCCGAGCAGATCACCCGCAGTGAATCGAAGGTCTTGGAGCAACTGCTGCTCGGCTCCTCCAACAAGACCATTGCGGCGGCCTTGCTGCTCAGCCCGCGCACGGTGGAGAGCCACATCGCCAACCTGCTGGCCAAAACCGGTTGCCGCAGCCGCACCCAGCTGCTGCTCTGGGCCCAAGCCAGGCGCTAATGTCGCCTAGGGGCATAGGGCCCAGATGCCGGCTTAGCTCAGTGGTAGAGCAGCGCTTTTGTAAAGCGAAGGCCATCGGTTCAAATCCGTTAGCCGGCTTTCAACATGCGATCCAGGCCAAGGTGGGCTTGGCAGTGCCCCGCATCTGGGACCAGCCATTGCACGGCTTGGGGTGGGGGATTGCCTGGATGAAACGCGGCCAACCCTGATAACCCTGGGCCATCCCCCCCTTGGCCGTGGGCGCCAACGCCTGAGCGGCCAGGGCGGCAGGGCCGCCCTGCCGGTGGAACGGCACCTGGAGCACGGGCGGCCATGCCGGGGGGCCCGACTCGCAGGCCAACGCTGCCAACGCGGCCGACACGCCGCAGCCGCCAAGGCCCACGCCAGCAGCCATCCGCTCCGGGGGCCCTGTGTTCCGGGCCAGCAGGGTCACCGGTTGGGGCCTGCGATGGCGGCCGCCAACGGACGGCTCGATCCGCCCGATTCCATCACCACTGCCCCAGCCTGGCTGGATCCGGGTCTGTCCAGCAAGGGGCTGCCCAGGACCAACAGGGGGCTGGGGATGCCCCCACCGACGCGAAGAGGGGGCTTCTCGATCGGTTCAACCGACCGTCAACGCCGCCAAGGATCCTGGAGCCCTGATGACAGACCCAGTGGCGCACCAGCGCCACGAGTGTGGGCCAGGCCCAGCACTCGTGGGGTTAGACCTGGCCGCATCCCAGGCCCGGGCTGCCAGGGCACCCAGGCCTGTTGGGGAGTCAAGCCGGCTGTTCAGCCAGCCGCCCCTGGCGCAGCCGTTGGCGCAGACGCCGCGACCAACCAAAGGCGGCACCCGCCCCAAGCAGGGGTAAGGGACCAGGAACGTCTGTTCCGGGAGCATCAATCACCCAATACCAATGTTTCTGATTAGGATCCAATCTCTTGTTCGAATCATTCTGCCATTTGCCAGATTTTTCATTAAAATAAACGGCTTGGGCCTTGCCCTCCGTTGAACTTGCAACCGGGCCAAAATCCCAAAGAAAATAAGGGCTATATTCAGACTCATTTTTGTTGTGCTTGGGATTTTCGTTAACCAGCAAATTGAAGCCATCCTTGATCCATGTATAGTGTTCGGAAGATGGCGGCGAAATCGGCAGATCCCAAAATCCGTTGGCGCTTAAGTTATCAGAAAAGGCCACCGCTTCGTTTGCGCCAGGCTTCTGATTCCAAGGCTGGCTCCTGAGGTCTGGGAAAAGAATGTCATTGGGCGTTTCCCCAGGCCGGGGCAAATCCGCAATCGGAATTTGATCAGCCACCAATTGCAGCGAATCATTGATGGACATGTAAACCGCGCAAATCGGGTACTCCTTACCGTCCACGTTCACCCGCACTGGCTCTTGGGGCAAAGCAATCGTGACAGGAATTGGGGCCGATGGATCGGGGGGCAGTGGCGGTTCAAAGGGAGTTGGATAAGCCGGCTGGGTGGTTCCAAGAACTGGGCAAATGCCACTAAAACCGGCCGCCTCAACAGGCTGATTGACTGTAAAACCCAAGCCAGCAAAGAGAGTTGCCCCGAAGAAGGCAGTTCGCAGAAGGGGGCTGCCGAGCACGAACGGTGGAATGGTTTTTGACATGACTGATCAATTCGATAGCAGTGCACTCGGCATATAAACACCGGCACCGAAGGAACCCCAACAATTTAATCAAGCAGTCCCCTAGCCATACCTACAAATAGGGAGCAAACCTGCAGCAAATCCGAAGAGAGCATGCCCAACTCATTCGAAATTCATCTCAAAGCCCCATGCAAGGCACCACGAAACAATCCCTATCGACTCAATAACTGCACCTGATGGAAACGGGAGGGGCGTCAGGAGCTCAACCCCTGAGACCGCTTCATCACCGAGGCAGCCAACAAACCACCCACAAAACCAGAAGCATGGCCGATCCAGCTCACCCCCCGGGGGCTCAGGAAGGGAATCAGGGCGGGCAAGAGCCCGCCGTACAGGAGCAAACAGAGGAGTGAGAGCAGCAAGGAGAGGGGCCGCTTCTCCAACCAGCCAATCCAGAGCAGATAGGCCAACAGGCCATAGATCACGCCGGAGAGGCCATGGCTACCGCCCGGCCAGAACAGCCAGACCGGAACCGACAGCAGCCCCACCCCAATCCAGACGGCGGCATAGTCGCGGCTGCCCCGCAGCAACACCAGCCAGGACAGGGGTAAGAACCAAACGGAATTGTTGAACAGATGGCCAAAGCCGCCGTGGCTGAAGGGAGCTGTGAGCAGGCCCCAGGCCGGTCCCCCCTGGACCAGGGGCAGGTTCCAGCGGCCGCCGAAGAAGAGCTGGTCCAGCAGCTCCTGACTCCAGGCGATCGCCAGGATGGCGATCGGCAGCAGGGCCTTGGCCTTAAGCCGATCCAGAAACCCGAGCCGAGCCTCGCCTGAGGCGGTGCTCCGTAACGCGCTCATCGCTTGCCAACACGCGACCGCCATCCTGGCAAGGGTTGGCCTGGGGGAGCCGCCGACAGCCCGGCAGCATGGGTGGTTCAACCGCTGGCCTGGCCCCAGGGCCCCGCGGGGGGCCTGCCCCCAACCCTTCCCGACCCAGGAGCCCCTTGCCCATAGCAGCCCCGTTGATCCGGCCCCGGGCCGTGTTTCTCGATGCCCAAAGCCTGGAGCCGATCGACCTCGCTCCCCTGCGCCCTTGGGTGGAGCTGGAGTGCTGGCCCACCACCGCGGCGGACCAGCGCTGGCAGCGGCTCCAGAACGCCGAGGTGGCCATCACCAACAAGGTTGTCCTCGATGGCGCCCTGCTGGCATCCCTGCCCAGGCTGAAACTGATCTGCACCGCCAGCACCGGCACGGACCAGGTGGATGGCCAGGCCTGTGCGGAACGGGGCATCGCCGTTCGCAACGGGGGGCGGTACAGCCAAGCGTCGGTGGTGCAGGTGACCTGGGCCCTGATCCTGGAGCTGCGCTGCCAGCTGCAGCAGCGGCGCCAACGGGTCGCGGCGGGGGACTGGCAACGCAGCCCGGTGTTTTCGTTGGTGCTGCCGGAGTTCGATGAATTGGCCGGCCAACAGCTCACGGTGGTGGGCGCGGGCGACATTGGCAGGGGAGTCGCCCGGATCGGCGCCGCCTTTGGCATGGACATCAACCTGATCACCAGCGCCAGCAGTCCCCAGGCGCTTGAGCAGGCCCTGCGCAAGGCCGATGTCGTGAGCCTGCATGCGCCGCTCACCAGCCAGACCCGGGGCCTGCTCAATCGCACCCGCCTGGGCTGGTTAAAACCCAGTGCCCTGCTGGTGAACATGGGGCGGGGTGGCCTGGTGGAACTTGAGGCCCTGGCGGCAGCCCTGGAGGGGCAGCGACTGGCCGGGGCCGCCCTGGATGTGCTGGTGAACGAGCCTCCGGGGGCGGAACTGGACAAGCTGCTGGGGGTGCCCAACCTGATCCTCACGCCCCACATGGCCTGGAGTTCGCGTCAAGCCCGGGCCCGACTGGTGCAAACCATCGCCGGCCATCTCCAGGCCTTTGCCGAAGGCCCCTGGCGGGACCAGCCAGGCCATCGCTAGGGGGGCCTTAGCCACCATGGGAGCCGTTAGCCCCATGGAAGCCGCTGGAGCCATTGGTGCCATGGGTGCCACTGATCGACGACTCCAGCAGGTAGGCGGCCAGGTTGCTCAGGGAACGGCCTTCCAGATCACTGCGCTCCAGCAGCAGCCGATGGATCTCATTGGGGATCGTGATCGAGATGCGCTTGGGCGTTTTGAAAATAGCGTTCATGGCGGAGTGGCCAGCCTGGCCGTACTCAGACTTCATCGGAAAGATGTCGAGAAGACGTAATTCTGACGTCTATTCATGCAGGACAATGCACGCAATCCAGGCGGATCCGCGCGCAATCCGCTGCAAGCTTCAGCAGTCAAGGAGCGGACCATTGCATGCAAGAAATGCAAGAAAGTGCCAGGCATCGGCTAGCGCTGAGCTGCAAACTGCAGCATCCTGTAGCGATAACAACAGCAGTCCCCCTGCGAAGCAGGAGCCATGCAGGCCTTGCCCTGGCAAGGCAGGCAGCGGATCCCAAAATCCAACCCAAGCTCACCGGCTCCTGCAGGCCAAGCCCTGCTCCGCAGGACAGGCCGCCCGTGCAAACGCCAGCCACCCAAGCAGGCAGCCAATCAACAGAGGCCAATGAGATTGGCTCTCCCACAGGCGTTCTGGTCTGTCCTGCCGCGCAACAGGGGCTCTGACGGAGCAGGGGAGCAGCAGCCAGAGGCGGCGGAACTTCCCATCCCGCCCACACCAGCAAAGGGGCTGATTCGCCCTCATGAGCCAGGCGATGATGGCCCTCGGCCGCTGCCCATGGCGATCACCTGACGGAAGCAGGCAACGCACGGGTTGGACTAGAGGCAAACCAGGACACATTCCGCCAGCGAATCCAAGCAGGCCAGCCAGGGGGTCCAAGGCCAGAGCCCAGCCAGGGGCCTGGCCAAGCCCCTGGATCCAGCAGACCGATCGAAGCCGGCTTGCTCAACCCTCAGAACGCGCCGCTCCATTAACAGACCAAAACGAAGCGCGCCTTGTCATCGCCAACGGCTGGAGTGCGTGGACCTGCGATAGCCAGGCACGTCAGCGGCCCTGGGGTGGGAGCCAACAAGGGCGATGGCAACCAGCAAGGAGCTGGCAAACCAGAGCAGATTATGAAACCACAAGGCCACCAAGATCACGCCACCAGCAGCATGGTTCCAGGACAACTCCGGCGCGATCCCACCAATCAATTGGCGGCCATTCTTCCCGCAACAGGACCTGCCCCACAGACATGTACAAACCCGAGGCGATGCGCTGACAAGCCATGCCACTGCAGCTAGGCTGGGGCAAATCTGCTCCCCCATACGCTAAACAAGCCACCCAGGCCTCCAGACATTTTAATTGCTCAAGAAAAAATCAACTCTGAATTAGTCATGGCAAACACCACCACCCGCCTGATCAATGGGATCGAGGAAGAGCTCGACTTTCGCAAGGAAGTCATTTACTTCATCATCGTGGATCGCTTTCTCGATGGCTGCACCGACCACGATGAGGGCAGCAAGGCCGAATTGTTTGACCGCAGCCGTAGCCACTGGGGCAAGTACTGGGGCGGAGACCTGAAGGGCATCATCGAGAAAGCCGATTACCTCAAATCCCTGGGGGTCACCGCCCTGTGGATCTCGCCCCTGTTTGAGCAGGTGGATGCCCTCAGGGGCGAATACACGGCCATGCATGGCTACTGGACCAAGGATTTCAAACGCATCAACCCCCGCTTCCTCCCCTATGGGGAATCTAACTCCCTGCATGAATCCACAACCCTGAGGCAACTGGTTGACACGCTCCATGAGCGGGGCCTGAAGGTGATCCTCGACATTGTCTGCAACCACAGCTCGCCGGATATCAACGGCAGCAAGGGTGTGGTGACCGACGATGGCGAGCCCCTGGCCGATTTCAACAATGATCACAACAATTTCTACTATCACTTCCCAGAGATCACCGACTGGGAGGACGAATTCCAATTAATCCATGGCGAGATGGCCGGCCTTGCCACCTTCAATGAAAAAAATATCGCCTATCGCACCTACATCAAAAGCGCGATGAAGCAATGGCTTGACGCGGGCTTTGACGCCTTCCGGGTTGACACGCTCAAGCACATGCCCCTGTGGTTCTGGCAAGAATTTGTAACCGACATCAAGAAACATGCGCCCTCCACATTTCTGTTTGGCGAATATGGCTTCGGCAAACCCTGGGATGGGCGCACGATCGCCTATGCCAACCAATCGGGCATGTCAATCCTCGATTTCGGCCTCTGTGATGGCATCCGTTTTGCCTTTTCCGGCAGCCAACCGGGCGGCTTTCACAATGTGCAAAAGGTGCTCGACTACGACAGTGCCTACCACCGCGCCAATGAGCTTGTCACCTTCATCGACAACCATGACATGCCGCGCTTCCTGTCGATCAGCGATGGCTACAACCTGGAGCTGGCCACAACCCTGCTGATGACCCTGCGCGGGATTCCCTGCATCTTCTACGGCACGGAGCAATACCTGGTCAACAACACCAATGCCGGCCAGGATCCTTACAACCGGCCGATGATGGCGAGCTGGGACCTCTCCAACAAGATGGTGACGATCATCCAGGCCCTCAGTGACCTGCGCCGCGCCAATCCCGCCATCGCCTACGGCTCCCACAACACCAAATACCTCAGCAATGATGTGTATGGCTTCACCCGCAAGTATCGCGATTCCCGCTGTTTCACCCTGATCAACCAAGGGAGCGATTGCACGCTCAGCATCGACAACACCGAGCTGCCGGATGGCAGCTACCAATGCATCCTCACGGGCGCGCGCATTGATGTGGTGCAAGGGCGGATCAACGCCCTGCAGCTGGCCTCCAAGGCCGCGATTGTGATCAGCGTGGTGGGAGCGCCGGTGGTTGGCAGAACGGTGGTGGCCTTCCAGGTGAATGGCTATGCCACCCAACCGGGCGAAGTGATCGCCGTAACCGGGGATGCACCGGAGCTGGGCTCCTGGGACTTCAATCGGGCCTATGTGCTCGAGTATGTCAACGCCAACACCTGGTTTGGGGAAGTGCCCTTTGACGTGACGCCCGGGGGAGCCAGCCTGCGCTACAAATTCATGGTTCTAAAAGTGACCGGCCAAGGACTTCGCCACGGCGAGGATCTTGATCCAGATCTGCAACCGCTTCCAGAAGCCCTGACCAGTCGCCACTGCCTGCTGCCTGACTGCGGCCGACTCAAGGTGGAATGCCTCTGGAACTCCTTGGAGATTGCCGTCTGATCGCAGCTCAGCACGGCGGATGAGGGGCCCATTGGCGATGGTTCAGGTCGCCAATGGGCCAATCGCCTAGCCACAAGGTCACTGACTCCAGTGAATTCGTCTAACAGACCCCCCAGGTTAGTCAGTACAAAACCAGTTCTACCGATGCCAGATGCTGCGCAACGGTTAGGTTTTGGCCATTGATCCCAGGCTCGGCGTCAAAGCCGATCCCCGGCATCACTGTGCCGACATCACCTCAGCATGGCTAGAGCACCAGACTTGCCAATCCTTGGCCAAGGCCGATGGCGTCTGCTTGTCATCAGCGGCCACTCCTGGCCAGGCAAGATGCGCCGCCGCTGGTTATCCCTTGCCTGCAGACCTAAGACGCTCCGCAGGCACCACAACCCAGAGGCGTTTCGCCCGCCCGCCCCGATCTCCCTGCTCGAGCCCCACATAGACCGCCACCATTTGGTTGGCGCCCTCCTTGACCAGACCCAGGGGATAGCCGTGGCGACTGCCATAGCCGGCCAAGGTGGCATAGGAGCGAAACTCCAGGGCCTTGGCGGCATGGAAGGTGGGAAGTCCCACTTCGCCCTCCAGGTTGGCCAAGGCGCTGGCGTCGAGAATCACCGCATCGCTTGAACCACCCCCCGGGGCGCCCTGGGCTGGACTCCCTGCAGCGGAGTTGGGCGCTACTGGTTGGGCTGCGGAGCTCTGGAGGGCCGAACTGCGGCGCCGCAAACGGCGCTCGCCTGGAACCGGGGACCGTTGGGGAAGGGGAGCAGCAGCACCCTCAGGCCCGGGGGCCTGGGCGGGCGTTGCCTGGGGCGGTGCGGGGGAAACGGCAGGAGCCGTGATCCGACCCTCCAGCGATTCCAACCGCTGCATGATCTGCTGCAACCAGTCGGTGACCGGCGGTATCCCGGGATCAGCCGGGGCCGGGGCGGGACGCGGAGCCGCCGGGGGAGCAGCCGCAGGAGCAGGTGGCGCCTGGTAGGGCGCCTGGGCCAGGGGGGCGGCAACCGCTACCGGCGGCGCCGGCGGATCGGGAATCCGGCGGCGGAAAAACATCATCAACAAGCTGCCGAGGGGATAGATCCCCACAAGCGACCATCCCTGCTGGCCATGGCCATTGAGGAACTGCTGCAGTTGCAAGGCCGGATGGTTGGGCTGCTGTTGGGCCGGCGGCGGCTGCTGGGGAGGGGACGGAGGATTGCTATAGAAATCGGGAAATTCCTGCTCCAGGTAGGCCTTGGAGAACACCGGTTGGCCCGCCACTGGCGGACTGGCTTCGGGCGGGGCGGGGGGATGGTCGGGGCCACTGGCAGGCCCTTGAGCAGGGGCCTGATTGTCCTTACTGGAGTCTTCCACGTTCAGGTGGATGACCTGATATTCCCAGCGGCTCACGGGCGAAACAAGAGGCAATGACAGGACCATAGGACCCACCAGCAGGCCCTGCCAATGGGATTGGCGCCAGCACCCCGATCCGATTGGCCAGGGCAGACAGCCCCCTCGGCCAGCGCTCAGGCCTGGGAGAAGCGCTGCCGATTGCCGAAGACAGGACGGGCCCGTTGGCCCGGGACATTGGCATCGGCCCCGGCTGCATCCGCGTGGCTGAACCGCCCGCAGCCCGACCTGCATCAGATCAGCACTGTCAACCCTATCCGTAATCAGGCTGAACTTTGGTAAATTGAACCCAAGGAGATCCTTGAATGACCGAGCAAAACCCCTTGGTGCAGCTCCTCGGGCTGGAGCCGCGAAGTCGCTTCGACCGCTCCAAGCTGGGAGCCCCACCACCACCGCCGCCCCCCCCAGCGCCGCCGTCGGCAGCGGCAACTTCAAAACAATTCTCAGACACTTCACTTTTTTCCCAATCCCCCACCGGCGTCGATCCGTTGGATCGGCAGGTCAGCGTCGGCATCGCCGCGGCACCGTTTCTTGCCCAACCAGGCCCGGCCCAAAGGGTTGAGCCGCTCCGTTCAGGGGCCCTATCCTCAGTCGCCAGTGCAACCCCGACGGCTGCCAGTCCCGCCAAGGGCAAAGAGGATGGGTCCTATCGGCGCCAATTCGACCGCAAGCCCATGCCCTTTGGCGGCGTGGCGCCCGTGGGCGAAATGACGGGTCCCTCGGGCCAGAAATGGCACATCAGCCTCTGGGACGTGAGCATGGGCGGCCTGTGTGTGGTGGTGGATGCGCCTGTGCCTGAACCGCTCGGCAGCCTGCTTTCGATTTCTGTCTACGAAAGCTTTGGCCTCGGCAGTGCCTTTTTCAAGGCCCATCTGCGCTGGCGCACAACAGAAGCAGACAACACCTATCTGGGCCTGCAATTTGAAGACCAGGACCTGCTTAAAAATGGCTGCTTCCTGATCGATTACGTCACCACCGATCTGGCCGCCTCCTGAGCCAACCGCTGGATCTGCCGCCAGCCCACCGGAGAGAAGAGCGGGCCTTCGGGCAGGGGCGGAAGCCAAGGGTTGGCCCTAAACCAGGGGCCAGCAGCTGCGGGCCAGCAGGCCTTCCTCATCGGCCGGGATCACCAGCAGGGCATAGGGCTCCAACCAGGTCAGGGCCTGGCGCAGCTCCCCTGCCAGCAGGCTGTCGTGCTCGCCGATGCCGCCGCTGAGGGCGATCACATCCACACCCCCCAGGCTGGCGGCCATGGCGCCGATGGCCTGGAGCAGGCGATGGCGAAACACGGCGATCGCCAGCTGGGCGCCTCCATGGCCCCGGGCAGCGGCGGCGCGCAGGGTCTGCATCGAGCCGCTCAGACCAGAGAGTCCCAGCAGGCCGCTCTGGTGGTTGAGGGACTGGTCGAGGGCCTCGGGGCTGAGGCCCTGGCGCAGCAGGTGCAGCAGCAGGCCCGGATCGAGGGAGCCGCTGCGGCTCGCCATCACCAGGCCCTCCAGGGGCGTGAACCCCATGGTGGTGTCGATGCTGAGGCCATCGCGGATGGCGCAGAGGGAACAGCCCGCCCCCAGGTGACAGCTGACCAGCCGCAGGGGCCGCAGCCCGGCCCTGCGCCGGGCCACCTCCTCGCTGATGTGCTGGTGGTTGAGCCCGTGGAAGCCGTAGCGGCGCAGCCCCTGCTCGCGCCATTCGCCCGGGATCGCGTAGGTGGAGGCCGCCGCGGGCAGGCTGCGGTGGAAGGCGGTGTCGAAGCCGGCCGCCTGGGGCCAGGCCGGCTCCTGGCTGGCAAACCAGCGGATCGCCGCCAGGGCCGGGCCGTTGTGCAGGGGCGCCAGGGGCACCAGCGCCGCGAGCGCCCGGATCTCGTCTGGCCCCAGGCGGCAGGGTGCCGTAAACATCTCGCCGCCATGGACGACCCGGTGGGCCACCAGGCGGATCGCCTGGCGCCAGGGCGCCAGCTGCGGCCGCAACCAGCTGGCCAGCAACGCCTCCAGGGCGTCAGCGCCGTCGCAGGGGCGTTGCTCACGCCAGAGGGGCAAGCCGGTTGGGCTGACCAGGGCCGCCTTGAGGCTGGAGCTGCCGGCATTGATCACCAGCACCAGCGGCCCGGGCGGTTGGGTGGGATCCGGTGCGTTGGATCGCGCTGAAGGTTCGGGCCCAGCCGGCGCCAAGGGGGCGGCCGGGCCCGGGATCGACGGGCCACCCCAGGCCGGATCGAGGGCCCCTGATTGGTATGGGTCTGGGGTCGAAAGCAGGGGCTGGGGCCAGGCCGCGGCCACAGACGGCCGCCCCGCGGCGGCGAGAGGCTCGGCTGGGACCAGGGTCTGCGGGGCAACCGGTGGCGGGCGCAGGCCAGGGGATCGGGGCGGGGCTGGCTCTCGGCGCTCGGGGCGCATGCGCGGCACGGCGAGGGAGCCCGGGTTCAGGGGCTGGATGCAGGCTGGCGCAGGGAGAGCGGGCTGTCTGCCCCCCCCGTCGCCCCTCCGGCGAGCTCACCGGTGTCGGCCACCAGGCCGGCGCGGCTGAGGTTCCAGCGCTGGATGGCCACGGCCAGGCCTGAGCGGGCCGCCTGCAGGTCCCGCTGGGCGATCAGCACTTCCAGGATCGGCGCGATCGCGGCCCGGTAGCGCAGCTGGGCATCGTTGCGGGCCAGCTCAGCCGCCCGCACGGCGGCCCGGCCGGCTGCGATCTGGGCCTGGGCCGCCTGGTGCTGGGCCCACCAGCTCTGCACGCTTTGCACAATCGCCTGGCGGGCCTGCTCCAGGGCGATCTCACTGAGGCGTGTCTGCTGCTGGGCGCCCTCGATCGCCGCCCGGGCGGCGCCGCCATCGAACAGGGATTGGCGCAGGGTCAGCACGGCGCCCCAGTCGTAAAAGCTGCCGCTGCTGCTGCCGCTGGCGTTGAAGCCGGGCAGACCCACCGCGCCAACCCCCTGCAGCGCCACGCTGCCTGAGCCGTTGAGCACGGGCACATTGAGGCTGTCGCCGCTGTAACCGGCGCCCAGCACCAGCCCCAGGCTGGGCAGCCGGGCCGCGCGCGCCACCTGCACCTGGGCCAGGGCCGCCTGGCGCTGCTCGGCCAGGGCCTGGAGGCTGGGCCTGTTCTGCAGCGAGCGCTCCAGGCTGGTGGCGAGGTCGAGGGGCCAGGCGGGGTCGGGGCGCAGGGGATCGCTGGCCTCAAGGCTCTGCTGCGGGGGCAGGTTGAGCAGCCGGGCCAGGCTGCTGACAGCGATCTGGCGCTGGGCCAGGGCCTCGGCCAGGCCGGAGCGGTCGGCCCCCACCAGGGCCTCGGCCTGGAGGCTGTCGATCCGGGCCGCCAGCCCGTGGCGGCGCAGGGCGCGGGCGTCGCGCAGCAGGGCAGTGGAGAGCTCCAGGGAGCGCTGCCACACCGGAATCAGGCTGCTGGCGAGCTGGAGGTTGAGGTAGGCGGCCGTGATCGCGAAGCGGCTACGCCGGCCCTGTTCCTGCAGGTCGGCGCCCCGGGCCTGGCGCAGGGCCTTGGCCTGCTGGCGCAGGGGGCCGCGGGCGAAATCCAGCAGGGGATAGCTCAGGGTCAGCCCGCCGTTGACAAAGCTGTTCTGCACCACGGCATAGCCCTGGGAGCTGACGGCCAGGTTGAGGTCGCCGATGCTGGGCACATTGCTGATGAAGCCCACATTTCCGCCCACCTGGCCGCTGGTGGCCAGGCCCACCAGATCCAGCCGGGGCAGAAAGCGGCTCTGGCTGAAGGCCACGGCCGCCTGGGCCTGATCGAGCAGCACGGCGGCCTGGCGCAGCTCCAATGAGGCGGCCTGGCCCTGGTCGAGGGCCTGGGCCAGGCTGAGCCGCAGGGGCGCCGGGGCCGCCGCTGGCACCGGCAGGGGGGCCGCCTGCAGGGGGCCGCCCAGGCCCGGTCCGAGAACGGCGGCGCCAATGGCCAGGACCCGGCGGCCAAACCTGACCAAATTGGCGGCTACGGTGACGCCCATGCTGGGTCCAAACTTGCGTGGAGTCTGGGGCAAAAGCGCCACAACGGCCGACGGACAGTCCGGGCGAGTCCCCGGTGGCCGCAGCGGCAGCGGAGAATCCAGCTGCGGCGGCCCCGGCTGATCCCTGGGGGCTGGCACCGATGCTGGTGGTGACAGGGGTCTGCCTGACCTGGGCCCTGAGTCCCAGCGTGCCCGTGAAGGTGGAAGGCGCAGCCCTGTTCCTGACTCCCGGCAGCCGCATCGGCCTGTATGCCCGCAGCCCCGGCCAGATCCAGCGCCTGCCGGTGCGGATCGGCCAACGGGTCGCCCAGGGCGACCTGATCGCCAGTATCGACCGCATCGACCAGGCGGCCCCCGGCGGCGGCTGGAGCGGCACCAACCCCGATGCCCTGCGCCGCCAGGCCACGGCCCTGAACGAGCAGATCGCCGCCCTGCGCAGCCAGATCGCCACCCTGCGCACCAACAACGGCCCGATCGGCAAACAGCTCTCCGCCCTCGATGCCCTGCGCCGCGAGGAGGTGGTGGCCCGCTACAGCCCCCTCTGGGTGGGGGCCCAGGACCTCTACCTGCGCAATGCCAGCCAGATCCGGGCCGTGGAAGGCCAGATCGCCCAATTGAGGGTGAGTCAGGCCGAACTCCAGGCCCAGGCGGCCAGCCAGCTGGTGCGGGCGCCCCAGGCGGGCACCCTGCTCTCCCTGGCCGTGACCCCGGGCCAGGCGGTGGTGCCGGGCCAGCGCCTGGGCACCCTGGCCCTGGCGCCCGGGTCCGCCGCTGGGAGCGGCGCCGCCGGCGAAGGGTCCCGGCCCCAACCCACCAGCCAAGGGCGGCCCCGGGACGGGGGCAGGGACGGCGCGCGCGAGCTGATCGCCCTGTTCACCAGCGCCGATGCCGCCCAGCTACGGGTCGGCGCCGAGATCGAAATCGAACCCCAGGTGCAGAGCCGCAACCAGTACGGCGGCTCCAACCAGCGCTACGGCTTCGTGCCGGGGCGAATCGTGAGCCTGTCGCCCACGGCCCTGGACCTGGCGGCGCTCACGGCCGTGGTGGGCGACGCCGACCTGGCCACCAGCCTGATGGCCCGCACCCGCCAGGAGGCCTTCGGGGCCGGCGGCGATCCCCTGGAAAACCTGGGCAACCAGGCCACCGCGCCCCTGGTGCTGGTGGGGGTGGCTGCGGAGCGGGCCGCCACCGCCAGTGGCCTGCGCTGGAGCCGGGGCCTGGGCCCGCCCTACCGCCTCGAGAACGGCACCCCGGCGGCGGCCAATGTCACCGTTGAAAAGCGGCCCTTGGTCAGTTTTGCGCTTCCCTTCCTGCGCTGGCTGGGAGGCAAGAACTGATGGCACGACAGCGCCGTTCCCCGCTTGCCGCCTGGCGTCAGCCGGCCCCCTGGATCGCCCTGGTGCTGTTGGCGATCGCCAGCAGCAGCACCCAGCCGAGGCTGTGGTTCTGGGTGGCCCTGTTGGTGGTGGTGCTGGTGGTGGGCTGGATCCAAGCCATCGGCCAGCTGCGCCGATGACCCCCAGCCGCACCGCGCCCGAACCGGAGCGCCTGGGCCAAAGGCAAGCCCCTTCCCCAGGCCCCAGGGGCCTCCGCAACCAACTGGCCCGATCAGGGGTTGGGACCGGCGGCCTGCCACGGGGCCTGCCAAATGGCCTGCCAAGGGCTGGCAAACGCCACGGCGCGGCCCCAGCCAGGCCACCCCAGCCCCCGGTCACTCCAGGGCCCGGAACCAGGCCCCCAGACCAACAAACCGTGGCGGGCCAGCGCCCGGTGCGGCCATGACTCCGCTGGGGGGCCGCAGGCCAGCCGCGGCCCAGGGGCGATGAGCGACTCACGCCTGGTGGGCCTGCGGGCCGCCCTGGTGATCGCCCTGGCCTGCAGCCTCACCGGCCCGATCGCCTCCACCCTGGGCCTCCCCGGCGACTGCGGCGCCTACGGGGTGGTGGTGGCAGCCCTGGTGGTGCGCCCCGATTTCGGCCGCTGGCCGCTGGCCCTCTACCCGGCCCTGGTGGTGGTGATGGGCCTGGGCATGGCGATCGGCCTGAGCGTGCGCCTGGCCCTGCCGGAGGCGCCCGATGTGCTGCTGTTCGGCCTGGTGACGGTGGTGTTGCAGCTGCTGTCGCTGCTGCTGCCCGCCAAGGTGAAGCCCCTGTCCACGGTGCTGACGGTGGCCGGGGTGTTGCCCCTGTTGGGCCCCAGCGCCAGCTGGGCAGGGGTGGGGCAGAACCTGCTGGCGATCGCCCTGGGCCTGGCCATCGGCACCGCCACCCAGGTGACCCTCAGCCCCGCAGGCCCAGGCCAGGGGACAGATCCCCAGGCCCACCCAACCCCAGCCGGGCCCCCGCCGCCGCCCCAGCACGGCCCGCCGCCTGCGGCCCGAGCCGAGCCCTCGGCCAGGCAGCGGTTCGCAGCCGGCCTGGCCTCCACGCCCTTTTGGCGCAAGCTGGTGCTGGCGGTGCTGGCGCTGGCGATCGGCGAGGGCCTGGCTGCCGTGGCCCCCAAATACCTTTATTTCGGCGCCGTGCTGCTGCTCAACGACAGCATTGGCGCCACCCTGCTGCGGGTGAAAGACCGGGTGCTGGGCGTGAGCCTGGGGGTGTTGATGCCGATGCTGGTGTTCAACAGCTTTGGCCTCTCGCCCTTGGCCGTGGCCCTGGTCATGGGCGGCACCGCCGCCCTGGTGATCGCCCTGCGCCTGGATGCCTACCTGCGCACGGCCCTGATCTCGAGTGGGGTGTCGTTCGTGGGCTACGGCCCGCTGGTGGGCTGGTACATCCCCAACCGCTGGATCGATTACCTGATGGGCTGCACCCTGGTGCTGCTGGTGGGCCTGCTGATCGCTCCCGATTCGGCCCTGCGCCGCTACCGCCAGCTGCTTGAGCGGCCCGCCAGCCCGGCCCGCGCCACGCAGCTGACCACGCTCTACCCCGAAGCCCTCGAAGAGGCCCGCTGGCTGGCCCAGTCCCTGGCGCCCCCCGAGCGTCCAGTCCAGATCGAGCCGCCGTCCCCCCCGTTGGGGGGAGCCCAAAGCCCGGCGGCATCGGCCCCTGCAGCCCCGCCCTAAGGGGCCAGCGCGGGCCCCCGCCAGGCGAACAGCCCCCACCGGCGCCGCTGGCGCCCCCCGCCCCCAGTACCCTGCCTCCAACGACCATCCGGGCAGAGCCCCCCTATCGCCATGACCGATCTCCCCATCAGCGCAGCACCCGCCGGCCAGGGCCATCACAACCTGACCCCCGGCGATCTGCTGGCCGCCCTGCACTGGCGCTATGCCACCAAGGTGTTTGATCCCGAGCAGCCGATCAGCGCCGCCACCTGGTCGGCCCTGGAGCAGGCCATGGTGATGTCACCGTCGTCCTACGGACTGCAGCCCTGGAAGTTTCTGGTAATCACCGATCCGGCGATTAAGGCCGAACTGCGGCCCCAGTCGTGGAACCAGTCCCAGATCAGCGATTGCTCCCACCTGGTGGTGTTTCTGGTGCGCCGCAGCATCGATGAAGCCGATGCCGACCGGCTGATCAAGGCCACTGCCGAGGCCCGGGGCCTGCCGGAAGAGCAGCTTGCCTTCTATCGGGGCATGATCGAAAAGGACCTGATCCATGGCCCCCGCAGCCAGGCGATCGGCCAGTGGGGATCCAATCAGGTGTACATCGCCCTGGGCAACCTGATGACCTGCGCAGCCCTGCTCGGCGTGGACACCTGCCCGATCGAGGGCTTTGTTCCCAGCGAATACGACCGGATTCTCAACCTGGATGGCAGCCCCTATCGCAGTTGCGTGGTGTGCGCCTGCGGCACCCGCAGCAGCGACGACAAATACGCCAAGTTGGCCAAGGTGCGCTTCCCGTTGGAGGAGCTGGTGGAGCGGCGCTGAGATTCAACGCAAGTCCTGGCAACAAAGCCCATTAAGTCGCCCCATTGGCCTTCAACGCGGCCAATGGGGTTTCATTCGTTTAGAATATGAAAATCTCCAGAAGACAGAGTAAAGCTGGGAGCATGAGATCAAGGCCCAATTAACAAAAGCTTGGATCAGGCTCAAATTCTTTCGGTCAGATCAAAGGCGGCAAGCTCAACTGGCGGGTTGAATAAATCAGGGCATGCAACTCGGGGTCTTGCATGTAACCCAGGATCCTGGCGGGATAATCGAGCTTGCCGTTATGAAGATAGGCAATGGTGGCGGCGATTTTGGCATCGCGGCGGCTGAGGCTCACTTCCATGCGGTGCCCCTTGGGCACACCCAGCAATTTCTGCAACCGCGCCAGCTGGCCGGCCAGCACCTTCACATTCTCGCTGGGGGTCAGCAACGTCTCCAGAGCAGCCGCCACTTCAGCATCGGAGGCATCGGCCCTCAGCTTGCCCTGTTTTTGCAATTCGCTGATGCTGAGCTGGGCCAGGCCATGGTCGCGGAACAAGCCTGATTCAGCCAAGATCGGCAACTCTTTTCCCGGCTTGGCGTGTTGCATCTCATCAAAGAGAATCGCCGCCATCAACATGGCATTCACCTTCTGGTTGCGACTCTCCTCCAGCACAATCGGCCGGATCTCTTCCAGCCGGGCCAGGGTATGGGCCCGCAAGGGCGCCAGGTGATCGAGACCCTTGGTGAACAACTGGCCCAGCCGCGGCTGGGCCCCATGGACGCCAAACCGACGCTGCAGCTCGCGGATCTCCTCGGCGCTGAAATAGGAGGGGCTCAGCTCCTCAGCTTCAGCCACCAAACGATCCACCGGCCCCACCCCGGCGACTCCCCCCGGGTCGGCCATGGGACCGGACGGGGCCAGGGCGGCGGTCTGGGCCCGGGGCACCATGAACAGGCGCGACTGGGACGGCAAGCCCTGAACCAGCAGGGCAGAAGCCAAGGCCACCACCAGGGCCTTGGGCCTGGCCAGGCCGCTGCGTCGCAGGGGAATTAGAAGGGGCTTGATGGGCCCCATGAGGAACGACAAGGCTCCGATCACTGCGATTGGGATGGGGAACGGTCCATCAATCGGGCCTGCCGGAGCAATTGCGAAAAAATCCTTTCGTTAAAATTAGCATCCTTTTCCTTTCATTCCCCTTCGGCCTGCCCAAGCGAAACGGGCAGGCCGAAGGGGGCTTGGCCGTGATCGGCCCGCTCCCCGCCCAGGGCACAGCCCTTCACCAGAGCACTGCCACCCGAGCCCAGCCAGAGCCCTGCCCTGCCCCCAGGCATCGGTTCCCAGCCAGGATTGCTCGGCCTCAAGCTGGACACCATGGACCCCGACAGGCCCCCTGCTGGTGCGCCGTTGGCCCCCCTGCCGCTGGCGGCCCTGCCCCCCTTGCCGCCGCTGCGGCTGGCGGTGGTGGGCCATGTGGAGTGGGTGAGCTTTGTGGGGGTCGACCACCTGCCCCGCGCCGGCGAGATCCTGCGGGCCAGCCACAGCCAGGACCTGGCCGGCGGTGGCGGCGCCGTGATCGCCGTGCAGCTGGCCAAGCTCACCGGCCAGCGGATTCCGTTCTTCACCGCCCTGGGGCGCGACCGGATCGGCGAGCAGGCGGCCGAGCAGCTCGAGGGCCTGGGGCTCGACCTGCAGGTGGCCTGGCGCGAGGGTCCCAGCCGGCGAGCCGTCACCTTCATCGACAGCAGCGGCGAACGCACCATCACCGTGATCGGCGAGCGCCTCAGTCCAACAGCGGCCGATCCGCTGGATTGGGCCTCGCTGGCGTCCATGGATGGCGTGTTTGTGACCGCCGCCGATGCAGGGGCCCTGGCCCTGAGCCGCCGCGCCACCGTTCTGGCGGCCACCCCCCGGCTGGGCCTGGCGCTGATCCAGCAATCGGGCCTGCAGCTGGATGCCCTGATCGGCAGCGCCGCCGACCCGGGGGAGCGCTATCGCCAGGGTGATCTCAATCCGCCGCCGGGGCTCTATGTGGGCACCCAGGCGGAACGGGGTGGCTTCACCTGGCCGGGGGGCCGCTTTGGCGCCCTGGCCCTGGCTGCTCCCGTGGTGGATTGCTACGGCGCAGGCGACAGCTTTGCGGCGGGGGTCACGGCCGGCCTGGCCGCGGGCTGGAGCCGGGAGCAGGCCCTGAGCCTGGGCTGCCATTGCGGCGCCGCCTGCATCGGCGGCCGCGGCCCCTATGCCACCCAGTTGCAGCTGGCCAGGGGCTGATCGGGGCTCTGGGCCAACCGGGCCCCGGCTTGGCAGGGTGCCGGATCTGGCGGGCCCGGGTTGGGTTGGCTGGGGAGGGATGCCCCAGAAAGGGGCAGTGCTCCGTCAGCAAGGCCGTTCGCCCCTGGAGGGTTTTCGAGCTCCCCAGCCAAGGCCTCGGGTGAGTTCCGGTGCTCACAGACCAGATTGCCCCGCCTGCGCCCAGAGGACAGGGGCAGCTGCTGGGGGTGGTTTTCGGCGGGCCTCTGCGATAGGAGCGCACCCTGGCCCCTGGGCCACGGGCTGGCGCCCAGGCCGCTGCGGGAGACCTATCTAGGCCCTTGGTCGGCCCGGCCCGGCGCCAGACCTGGGCTTGAGGGAACCAGACTCCAGCCTGGGGGCGGCAGCTCCGGCGAACAGCCACAGGCCCAGAGCCACCAGCACCCAAGGGAGCCCACGGAACTCAAGCAGCCCCCCCGCCAGGTTGAGCACGGGCGTCACCAGCCAACGGTTGAGGGTCATCAACACCAGCAGCAACCAGACCATCCCGTTCCCAATCAGCAGGCAAGCCGCCGCAGCCCAGGGCTCAGGCCCCGAGTTGCAGGTCCGGGGGCATCAGAGCACCGGCCCGCAGGATCTGCCAACGACCCGAGCCTCCCGTCCCCAGATCCAGGGCCGTTGGGGCACCGCTCGCGTCGGACGGCGGACCGGCCGCCGATTGGGCCTCCCCACCCGGCCGGTTGGAGCCGCCCAACGCACCCAGCCCGCTGGCCTGGCTGGAATCAGCCTGGCTGGGGCCTGGTCCCTGGGTTAGGGCGGCCCCCAGCCCCTCGCTCCCCTGTGCATCAGCCACAAACCCAGCGGCCGCGGCCCCCAGCCAGGCCAGGACCGTGCTGGGTTGGCCGCTGCCCTGGGGCCAGGGCACGGGGCCCAGGAGCGGAAGCTGGGGGAACAGGACTGCCGCCTCGGCGGCCGTGCGGCAGGGCGGTTCGCTGGAGCGGTTGGCGCTGGTGGTGGCCAGGGGGCCGCTGCGGCCCAGCAGCTCCCGGGCTGCGGGACAGGCCGGGACCCGCAGGCCCAGGCTGGCGCCCTGGCCATGCAGGGCCCGGGCCAGGGGCCCGCGGGCCGGAAGCACCAGGGTGAAGGCCCCTGGCCAACAGCGGTCGGCCAGGGCGCGCCAGGCGGGCTCGATCGGCACCCCGAGGGCCGCAAACAGGGCCTCGGCATCCGCCCCCATCAGGATCATCGGCTTGCGGGCCGGCCGCTGCTTCAACAGCCAGAGCTGGGCGGCCGCCTCAGGGCGGGCGGCCAGCGCCGGCACGGTGTCGGTGGGGAACAGGGCCGCCGAACCGGCCCGGAGCCGCTCGGCGAGCTTCCCTGCCGCCAGGACTTGGCGGGGATGGGCCGACTCAACCATGGCGTTCTCCACCCGGCGCCGTACGCGGCTGGCCCGCACCATCCCTGGGTGGATCGGCCGCGCAGGCGGGCCGCCGGGCACTGACAAAGCGCCAGTGTCCCTCCAGGTCTGGGTGGGGCCGGATCGCCTCAAGCCCCTGCTCAGCAAGCAGGGCCTGCACGGCCTGCGATTGGTCGTGGTGGTGCTCAAGCAGCAGCCAGCCGCCGGGAGCCAGGGCCACCGGGGCGCCGGCGGCGATGGCCCGCAGGGCCGCCAGACCATCGGCGCCGCCATCGAGGGCCAGGGGCGGTTCGTGGTCGCGCACCACCGGCGCCAGCTGCTGCCACACCGGCGTGGGGATGTATGGCGGGTTGCTCAGCACCAGATCGAGCCTGCCCCACTCCGGCTGCAGGGCCTGCCACCAGGACCCCTGGCGCAGGGACACCCGGCCGGCGAGGCCCTGGCGTTCCAGGTTGGCGCCGGCCACAGCCAGGGCAGGGGCGCTCGCATCCACGGCCAGCCCCTGGCTGTGGGGGAAGCCCTGGGCCAGGGCCAGGGCCAGGCAGCCGGAGCCGGTGCCAAGGTCGGCCCAGAGCAGGGGAGGGGCCGCTGCCGCCCGCTCCCCCAGGGGGAGGGCCTGCACCAGCTCGATCAGCAGTTCGGTTTCCTGGCGCGGGATCAGCACGTCTGGCCCCACGGCCAGATCAAACTCCCGCCAGGGGGCGATGCCCACCAGGTACTGCAGGGGGGTGGCTGCCTCCAGGTGCTGGCCCCAGAGGGCCTCAAGCGCGGCCAGGCCGCAGCGCAGGGCCACCGGCTGGTCCGGATCTAGGTGCAGCCGTTGCCTCTGGCTCCAGCCCAAGCCGCCAGCGAACTCAAGCAGCCAATCGAAATCGGCCGGACTGCCGCCTCGCTGCAGTTGGCCCCGCCGCCAGTTGAGCAGGTCCTGGGCTGCCATCGTCCGGGTCGCCGGCCCGGATCCCCCCTCCCCCCCGTCCACCAAAGGGAGCCCCCCAGCCAAGCGATCGAACAATTCTGGAGGCCAGGCCAGGGCCCCTGTCGTCCCCCCTCGCCAATCCAGCCCCTGGCCCTCCGCCGGGTCGCCAGCTGGAGCCAGGGGGCCGAGTGTGCGGCGCCTACCGGCTGGGACTCCACCAAAGGCCCGGCTCGGCCCGCAGCTGCCCGATCAATTCGAGCTCCAACAGGGCCCGGGAGGCCGCGGCGGCGTCCAGGTCGAGGCGGTCGCAGACCTGCTCAAGCGAGGCACCGGGCCCCACCGCCGCCAGCAACGCCTGATGGGCTGCCGCCAGCGGTGGGGGCCCAGACGCACCGGCCGGGGCGCCGGGACCGGGCGGGCCGGCCGCCGGGGCAGCGGAGCCCAGGGCCGCACAGGGCCCAGGCTGTCCTTCTGCCGAAACGGAACTGGCCACCCGCGAACGGGAGGCCAGGGGGCCTGGCCCCAGCTGGCGCACCAGATCCTGGGGATCGAGCAGCACACTGGCGCCGCAGGCGAGCAGGCGGTTGCTGCCGGCGGCCGAGAGCTTGCCCGCATCGGCCGGCACGGCCCAGAGGGGCAGGCCCTGGTCCCAGGCCAGGGAGGCCGAATGGAGGGCGCCACTCTGGTCGGGGCATTCCACCACCACCACGGCCTGGGCCAAGGCCACCTGCAGCCGGTTGCGACTGGCGAAATGGCCCGGGTGCACGGGGGTGCCAGGCGGGTGCTCGCTGATCAGCAGGCCGGCTTCCGCCACCTGGGCCTGGAGGCCGTGGTGGTGGCGGGGATAGACCCGCTCCAGGGGGGTGCCCAGCACCGCCACCGGCGCGCCGCCCGCCGCCAGACAGCCCTGGTGAACGGCCCCATCGATGCCCTCCGCCAGGCCGCTCACCACCGGCCAGCCCGCTTCGGCCAGGGCCACCCCCAGGGCCCTGGCCATGGCCAGGCCGTGGCGGGAGGGGCGGCGGGTGCCGACCACGGCCACGGCGCGCCGCTGGCGCAGGGGCGCCCAGAGCTGGCCCTGGCCCTGCCAGTGGAGCTGCAGGGGCGGCCGGGCCAGGCGGGTGAGGGCCCCAGGCCAGGCCGGATCGCCGGGGAGCAGGCGCCGGTGGGGGCCCCGGGCGGCCAGGCGATCAACGCTCGCCGGCTGGCGCAAGGGTGCGGCGCCCCAGCGCTGGCGGTAGGACCCCACCTGCTCCAGCAGCCGGCCGCGGAAGCCCGAGCGCTGCGCCAGGGCCTGGTCATCGGCCTGCCAGGCCAGATCCAGGCCGCCAAAGGCCGCCTGCAGGCGGGCCAGCCGCTGCCAGCCAATGCCGGGGCAGCCACACCAGAGCAGCCACCAGAGGCGCTGGGCCTGGCTCCAGGGGCCAGGGGGCGGGAATGGGCCCCCACCGGGCAGCAATTGCAGCGGCGCCGGAGACGGGGAAACGGAGGACTGGGGGGCTTGGGCGCCTGCGGCCGCAGGATGGGGGGCCAGAACGGCCAGGCCAGCCAGGGGCTCTGGCGCCGGACCCGCCAGGGCAGCCCCCTCAGCCGGTGCCTGGAGCCGCAGGCTCCTGGGCCGGGATTTCACTGGGTTCGAGTTCGCTGGATTCGGGTCCGCTGGGTTCGGGTCCGCTGGCCTGGGATGGGTTGGCAGCACCACGGCTGGCCTGAACGCCTGGGGCGACGAGGCGCCCGGCAAGGCGGCCCCAGCCAGGGCAGCCGCCGCCAAAGCGCTCCCAGGCAAAGCTGGCCCAGACATGGCTTCTCCAGACAAGGCTTCCCCAGACAGGGCTGTTCCAGGCAAGCCAGTTCCCGATAAGCCAGTTCCGGATAAGCCAGTTCCACCGTCAGTGGCGCCTGCCGAAACCGCCCCAGGCAGGAGCGCCCCCAACAACGGCCCCCCGAGCCCTCCCGTCCCCACCACCGCGCCTGGCCCGGGGGCCGCTTGCCCACCAGCCCCAACCCAGGACCCCAGAGAACGCTCCGCCACTCCCCAGCCAGCAGTAGCTTTGTACTATAAACCCGGGCCAGTGGGGGCTCGGGCGACTCAGGCCAGGGGCCGATCAACACTTGCGATCCGCGGCCCTGGCCTGCCGCCGATGGCTCGCTGGGCCGTTGCCAGGCCTGGCTTAAGTGGGCTCGGGCCCGGCCTGGAGCCGCTCGATCGCAGCGGCCAGGTCCGGCGGGGGCTGGCGGATCAGGCGCCGCTGGGCGCCCGCTTGAGACAACTCCACCAGCACCAGCTCCACCCGCGCTTCGGCCGCCACACTCCCGTCAGGGGCGATGAACTGGCTGAGCCAGGGCAGGCGCAGGCCGGCGCGCCGGTCCACCCGGCTGAGCAGCTCCACCTGGTCGCCATGGAGCAGGGCGGCGCGGTAGTCGATCGCCAGGGCCACCACCGGCAACTCCAGACCCTGGGCCGAAAGATCGCTGTAGGCCAGGCCCACCTGCTGCAGGGCCTCCACCCGGGCTTCCTCGAGCCAGGCCAGGTAGGCGCCGTGCCACATCACGCCCGCATGGTCGGTGTGCTGGGGCAGCACCCGGCGCCGCAGCCGCCAGACCCGTTCCGTTACGGCCTTTTTGCTCTTCACCGGTGCCATCGACAATCAGCCATAGGCTGCCACCAGCCACCGAGAGACCGTGTTCCGCAACCTGCTGATCGCCGACTCCGGCAAGGGACATGTCGAAGAGATGGTGCGCATGCTGCGCGACATCCCGGTGCTGCGCCAGGCCCGGCTCAACCTTCTGCATGTGGTGCCCGAGCAGGCGGGCGAAAACGTGCAGGAGCACTGGCAAAAGGCCGCCGGCCTGATGGCCGCTGCCGTGCAGCGCCTGGGCCTCAACCCCAGCGAGGTCAACACGATCATCCGCCAGGGCGACACCAAGCAGACCGTGCTCAAGGTGGCCGATGAGCTGGATGCCGACCTGATCCTGATGGGGTCGCGGGGCCTGAGCCGGCTGCAGTCGATCCTGAGCAACAGCGCCAGCCAGTACATCTTCCAGCTCTCGACCCGGCCGATGCTGCTGGTGCGCGACGACCTCTACGTGCGCCACATCAACCGGGTGATGGTGACGATCGATGGCACCGGCGTGGGCGATGACGCCCTGCGGATCGCCTGTGAACTGGTGCGCGAGATCCCCGGCGGCAGCCTCACCGGCATCCACATCAGCCGCCAGGACATCACCCCCTCCCGGGGTGGCCTTTCGCCCGCCGATGAGGTGTTGCAAAAGGCGGTGCTGCGGGCCCGCAGCTTTGGCGTGGAACTCAAAGGGATCCACACCACCGGCGACATCGGCCGGGGCGTTTGTGCGGCCGCCGCAGCGGAAAAGGCCGACCTGCTGGTGATTGCCTCCCAGGACCGCCGCCCCCTGGTGGCCCGGGCCCTGGTCGACATCGACCGCCTGCTGGGAAGTTCCGTGAGCGACTACATCCGCGTCCATGCCCCAGCCCCCGTACTGCTGGTGCGCGAACCGGAAGGGCGCCGCCCCTGAGCACCGGGCCCAGCAAGGGGCCCTGAAGCGCCGCTTACCAAGGCGCAGGGGCGTGGCCTCGGGCCCTAGGCCCCTGGCTCGGCAGCTTTTGGCTGGGAGTACAAGGGGCACCCCTTGCAACCTGGGCGTTCGCAGCAGGCCAGAGCAGAGTCCGCCCGCTTCACCAGTTCCTCCTGATCCCGTCCTGCGGCCGACCCGGGGCCAGCCACCTTTGGATAGGGGCCCTGGGGCTTCACCAGCAAGGCAAAGCCCATGGGGCTGACGCCGTTGCCAGGTGAGATCCAGCCGGGATCGTCCGGCCAACCCCAGGGCTGGACCGTTTCAACAGCCTGGCTCGGGTCCGGCCATCCGCTGGCCCCAGCCAGCGCAGCCAGCCCCTCCCTTCAGGCGGCCCTGGCCAGGCCCCGGTTCCACCCTGGGATCCCAGGCCCGAGCGGGGCCTTGGGTGGTCACCCCATTGGCGCCCAGCCCAGCAACGGCCTGGGGCCGGGCGCCGACATGGGGCAGTGACGCCCGGGCTGGGCTGGGGCCAGGGATCTACGGCAGAGTCCAGCAGCCGTTGCAGCGGCATGGCCCCCCAAACCGATCTGAACACCGTTGGGCCGATGGGGCGGAACTGAATCCGGACTACCGAGTCGTCGCCGTAAGGCCGGGACTGGGATCCCAGGGGCTGGGTTGCGCCATTCCAGAGTCTCCATCCTCCGCCAATCTCGGAGGAGCCAACCCCGTGCCTCACTACACAGGGGGGAGCGGCTCGATGCGCCCGCCATGCCGCTCCCCTGATCTCAAGGCCCGATCAGCCGGAACAACACTCGCTAGGGGCCATCAAGGCCCAAAGACTGGAATAACTCCAGAGCCGCCCACGGACCGAGGCCAAAGAGCATCGTTCCAAAGCGGAGAACGCGGCCCGCTAAGAAGGCGTTCCCTGCCAGGCGTTCCCTGCCAAGCGCCCCTTGGGCCACCCACAGGCAGGAGACGCTTCAGGCTTCTGGCCTCTGGATCCGTGCAGGGCCTGACAAGGGAATTCTGGAGACCCAAGCCCCCAGAAGCCAGCAGGCCAAACCCTCAGCCCTCGCGGCTGTTGGTCTGGATGTAAAGGATGATCAGAAAGACCGCTGGAACCAGCACGAACATCAGGCTGGCCACAAAGCCGAGGTCGTTGGTTTCCATTGCAGATCGCTGGAGCTGAGAGACCGTATCACCGCTGGTGGGCCCCAGCCCGCCCGCTTCATCGCCCGTTGTGGTTGGCGGCCCCCACCAGGCCAACCCAACCCAAACCGGGCCATGCAGGGCCCAGGCAATCCAGGCCGCTGGGGGCAGGCTGGATTGCCATCGATGGCGGCCTGGGGCAAACCCGGGGGTTTCCCCCGGCCTAGGTCTGGGCCTCGGGCTCTGGTTCCGAGTCGCCGGCCGGCTCCGCTTCACCGGGGGCCGGCTCCACCACGGGCCAGGCCGTGGGACCCGCCGGCAGGGGCTCCTGGCGGGCCGCCGCCAGCAGCGCCTCCCCATCCGCCAGGCCCACCTGGGGGCGGGTCAGCACCAACAGCGACTCCTGCACCAAGGCCTGACAGGCCAGGCGCCAGCCCTCGGGGCGGCGCATCAGCTTGCGCTCCTCCACGCCGGTGCGGGGCGACAGGCTGGCGCTGGGGCTGCCATCGACCACCTCCACAAAACAGGTGATGCACTGGCCGCAGCCGCCGCAGTTGCCGAGCTTGCCCTTGAGGCCATACAACTCAATGCCCTCGCGCAGGGCCACCTCGCGCAGGTTTTCGCCGGGATAACACTCCACATCGCGACCCTCGCGCACAAATCGGATCACGGGCATGGCCAGCTCATTGCGGGATGCCAACCATTGTGGTCCGGCACAAATAATTGCGTTTTGTAAACGCCGACCCGGGGCCAGACCCGCTGCCCCATCACGGCACGTTTCAGCTGAACGCCCCAGGGAACGCTCGGCCGGCGGAACCCCTTACCATCGCCAGCACGGATCGAGCCTTCGTCGGTTTCGATCGTTCTGCCGTCAGGTTCCAGGCATCCCCTGGACACGACGGCTGGTTGTTTCCCCGGACCTGAACCCCATGGGATTGCCCTGGTATCGGGTGCACACGGTCGTCATCAACGACCCAGGCCGTCTTCTGGCCGTGCACCTCATGCACACCGCTCTGGTAGCCGGCTGGGCCGGCTCCATGGCGCTCTATGAGCTGGCCATCTTCGATCCCTCCGACCCGGTGCTCAACCCGATGTGGCGCCAGGGCATGTTTGTGATGCCTTTCATGGCACGCCTCGGCGTCACGGGCAGCTGGGGAGGCTGGAGCATCACCGGTGAAACCGGTGTTGACCCCGGCTTCTGGAGTTTCGAAGGTGTGGCCGCTGCCCACATCATTTTCAGTGGCCTGCTTTTCCTGGCCGCCATCTGGCATTGGACCTACTGGGATCTGGAGATCTGGCAGGACCCCCGCACCGGGGAGCCCGCCCTCGATCTGCCCAAGATCTTCGGCATCCACCTGCTGCTCGCAGGCCTGGCCTGCTTCGGTTTCGGCGCCTTCCACCTCACGGGGGTGTTCGGTCCGGGGATGTGGGTTTCGGATGCCTATGGCCTCAGCGGACACCTGGAACCGGTGCAACCGTCCTGGGGCCCAGAAGGCTTCAACCCCTTTAATCCCGGCGGCATCGTGGCCCACCACATCGCCGCCGGCATTGTGGGGATCATCGCCGGCATCTTCCACATCACCAGCCGTCCGCCGGAGCGCCTTTACAAGGCCCTGCGCATGGGCAATATCGAAACCGTGCTGGCCAGCGCCATTGCCGCTGTGTTCTTCGCGGCCTTCATCGTTGCCGGCACCATGTGGTACGGCGCTGCCGCCACCCCGGTTGAACTGTTCGGCCCCACCCGTTTCCAGTGGGATCAGAACTACTTCAAAACCGAGATCAACCGCCGCGTGCAGACGGCCCTCGATAACGGTGCCACCAAGGCTGAGGCCTATGCCGCCATCCCCGAGAAGCTTGCCTTCTACGACTACGTCGGCAACAGCCCCGCCAAGGGCGGCCTGTTCCGGGTGGGTCCGATGGTGAATGGCGATGGCTTGCCCACCAGCTGGATCGGTCACATTGCCTTCACCGACAAGGACGGCCGCGACCTCGAGGTGCGTCGCCTGCCCAACTTCTTCGAGAACTTCCCTGTGGTTCTGGAAGATGCCCAGGGTGTGGTTCGTGCTGACATCCCCTTCCGTCGGGCTGAAGCGAAGTACTCCTTCGAGCAGACCGGCGTGACCGCCACCATCTATGGCGGCGCCCTGGCCGGCCAGACCTTCACCGACCCCGCCGACGTGAAGCGTCTCGCCCGCAAGGCCCAGCTGGGTGAAGCGTTCGAGTTCGATCGCGAGAAGTACCACTCCGATGGCACCTTCCGCAGTTCACCCCGCGGCTGGTTCACCTTCGGCCACGCCGTGTTCGCCCTGCTGTTCTTCTTCGGCCACATCTGGCACGGTGCCCGCACCCTCTACCGCGACGTGTTCGCCGGTATTGATCCCGATCTGGGCGAACAGGTGGAATTCGGTCTGTTCCAGAAACTGGGCGACCGCACCACCCGCAGGCTGCCGGAGGGCTACGTGCCCCCCGCCGGCAGCACCCTCCGCTGACCGCCAGACCCTCGAGGTAACCCATGGAGAGCTTCGCCTACATCCTGATCCTCACCCTGGCGATCGCCACGTTGTTCTTCGCCATCGCCTTCCGCGATCCCCCGAAGATCGGCAAGTGATCCCCCCGGGACCCAGTTGATCCAGCCAGCCCCCACCAATGGTGGGGGCTTTTTCATGGCCAGGTGCCTGGTGTCCATGGACCAGGCGATCGGGCCCCAAAAGGCTCAGGCCAAGCACCGCAACGGACCTGCGCTCACCCCAGCCGCCACCGGTGGCGGGGCCTGGCGGGTTGCAACAGGCGGTCTGATTGCGGGGTGCATCGGACTGCTGCTGAGACCCATTGCGGCGTAGCCCTTCTCAACGGACCAACTTGTGTCTACATTGGCTGCGATCACAGATGAGTGAGTAGGGCATGCAATGCCCCTCCTGCCAACACACCGACAGCCGCGTGCTGGAGTCCCGGGCGGCGGACTCCGGCCGCAGTGTGCGGCGGCGCCGGGAATGCCTCAACTGTGAATTCCGCTTCACCACCTACGAACGGGTTGAAACCGTGCCGGTGACGGTGGTGAAACGCAACGGCAGCCGCGAAACCTTCAGCCGCAGCAAATTGCTGCACGGCCTGCTGCGGGCCTGCGAAAAAACCGGCCTGGAACCGGCCCGGCTGGAAGGGGTGGTCGATGAGATCGAACTGCAGCTACAAGGCCGCAGCGGCCGGGAAGTGAGCAGCAATGAAATCGGCGAGCTGGTGCTGCAGCAGCTCAGCGACATCAGCGAGGTGGCCTATGTGCGCTTTGCCTCGGTGTATCGCCAGTTCCAGGGGATCAGTGATTTTGTGGCCACCCTCGAAGGCCTGAGCCGCCGGCCCCGCAGCCGGGCCGCCAAGTTGGCGGCAGCGGTGGGCTGAGGCGTCCCCTGCCAATCCCGTTGCTGGCCCCCGTTTGGACGGAACTGGCCTGATCCCAGTTCGGTGCGAGCCCCCAGTAATGGCCCGAGCAACGACCTGATGTCCAGGGTTGAGCCGGCGTCCGGGCTGACTGTTGTGAAGATCTGCCATGGGAGGGCCGACCTTGCCACCGGGCTGGCTTCAACCGTTTCGACCCCGGGTTCCAGCCTGTCTCGGCGGCAATGAGCTGATGTCAGTCCAGGTGCCTGGCCCCGGGAGCGGCCTAGACAAAGGCCTGCTGTTCCGGGTTGGGCCGGCCTTCCAGGCTGGCTGTATTGAAAATCTGCCGGGGGAAAAGGGGTCACGTCACCTGGCCGCTGGGTTGGCTTGAACCGGCTGCGCCCCTGCGGCAGTTGTGCCCCCCTCGGGCTGGCTGGGCCGCCACTCCAGTTGAGGGCGGTCCCATCCCCCTGGCCGGCCCGGTGATGGCGACCCCGGTTTGATGAGCGAGCCTGAATAGCCAATCCTGGAGAACCAACGGTTGATCAGTTGGCTCTGATCAGCCGGTTTTGAGGACCAGGCACCTGAGACCCGGTTTGCAGGAACCAGGCTGGGCTGCCTGGGCTGGGCGGCTTGATCGGGGTCGCTGGGGCGGGGGCGCTGGGGCTGGTGGGTTCAGGCGTGACGGCGCGAGCGTGCCGGGTTACAGCCTCGGCTGAGGGAGTGGGCCCGGGGCCGCGGGACGAGGGGCCATTCGGTTCTGGCCATTGGCTTGGCTCAAGGTGCCAACAGGGCGAATCCAGTCCGCCTTGGGGAGGAAAAAACGCATTTTGTATACTGGTTGATTCTGCGCCAGACGTCGGCGGACGTCGGCGCCGAGTCCCTCGCCCTGCCCCAGGCAGTCCGCCAGCTCCCCCATGACCGTGACCCCTTCCGACGTCAGTCTCCTTGAGACCGACAGCGCCGTTGACCTGGACCAAGAGATCGCCGCCGAGCTTGATCTCGACCTGGCCATCCCGGAAGAGGTGCCCACCGCCGATGACCCCGGCAGCCGGGCGGCCGTGCGCGACATGGACGGGGTGGGCTTCACCCTGGAGGAGTTCGCCTCCCTCCTCAGCAAGTACGACTACAACTTCAAGCCCGGCGACGTGGTGAAGGGCACCGTGTTCGCCATGGAGCCCAAGGGCGCCATGATCGACATCGGCGCCAAGACCGCCGCCTTCATGCCCATGCAGGAGGTGTCGATCAACCGGGTGGAAAGCATCTCCGACGTGCTTGAGCCCGGGGAGGTGCGCGAGTTCTTCATCCTCAGCGAAGAGAACGAAGACGGCCAGCTCACCCTCTCGATCCGCCGGATCGAATACCAGCGGGCCTGGGAGCGGGTGCGTCAGCTGCAGAAGGAAGACGCCACTATCTACAGCGAAGTGTTTGCCACCAACCGCGGCGGTGCCCTGGTGCGGGTGGAAGGGCTGCGTGGCTTCATCCCCGGCAGCCACATCAGCACCCGCAAGCCCAAGGAAGATCTGGTGGCCGACTTCCTGCCCCTCAAGTTCCTGGAGGTGGACGAGGAGCGCAACCGCCTGGTGCTCAGCCATCGCCGCGCCCTGGTGGAGCGCAAGATGAACCGCCTCGAGGTGGGCGAAGTGGTGATCGGCACCGTGCGCGGCATCAAGCCCTACGGCGCCTTCATCGACATCGGTGGTGTGAGCGGCCTGCTGCACATCTCCGAAATCAGCCACGAGCACATTGAGACCCCCCACACGGTGCTCAATGTGAATGACCAGATGAAGGTGATGATCATCGACCTCGACGCCGAGCGCGGTCGGATCTCGCTGTCCACCAAGGCCCTCGAGCCCGAACCCGGCGACATGCTCACCGATCCCCAGAAGGTGTTCGACAAGGCCGAGGAGATGGCCGCCCGCTACAAGCAGATGCTGCTGGAGCAAGCCGAGGAGAACGAGCCCATGGGCGTGACCCTCGACTGATCCTCCGGCGCAATCCGCCAAGGGCCCCTGCTGGAAGCGCATGCTTTCGGCAGGGGCCTTCCCACAGGCGCCCCCTGGCGCACCGGCTCAGCTGGTTTCCGTTCCCCGGAGAATGGTGGAGCGGCCGGTGTCGCCCTACCTGCTGCGGCAGGTGGCGGTGCCTGTGCGCTGAAAGCCCCGTTTCTCCCGTCCCTTCGCTGCCGCTGCCATGCCCCGCCTACTGCTGCGCGGCACCGATCTTGGGGAGGTGGACGCCGTGCTGTTCGACAAGGACGGCACCTTGAGCCACAGCGAACCCGACCTGCTCACCCTGGCCCAGGCCAGGGTTTTCGCCTGTCTGGAGCAGGTGGAAGAGGCCCAGCGGCAGCCCCTGCGGGAGCTGCTGGAGCGGGCCTACGGGCTGCAGGAGGGCCGCATCCACCCAGCCGGGGTCACGGCCGTGGCCGCCCGCGACCACAACCTGATCGCCACCGCCACGGCCCTGGCCCAGGTGGGCCTGGGCTGGCCCGAGGCCCTGCACATCAGCGAGGCGGTGTTTGCCGCCAGCGACCAGGGCGACCGGCGCCGCAGCGGCGAACCGGGCAGCACCAGCCCCCTCACCACCGACCTGCGCCCCCTGCTGGAGCAGCTCCACGCCGCCGGGGTGGTGTGCGCCGTGATCAGCAACGACGATCGGGCCGGCATCGAGCATTTCCTCGCCAGCCACGATCTCGGCGGCCTGTTTGCCGGCTTCTGGAGTGCCGAACACCGGCCGCGCAAACCGGATCCCGCCGCCGTGCACGGCCTCTGCGCCGAGCTGGAGCTGGCGGTGGAGCGCTGCGCCCTGATCGGCGATGCCAACAGCGACCTGCGCATGGCCCTTGCCGCCGGCATTCCCTCCCAGCTCTGCATCGGCTACACGGCCGGCTGGAGCAGCCCGCCGCCCCTGGCCGAGCCCCATCCGCTCATTCACCACTGGTCGGAGCTGGCGGTGGTGGCAGCGAATCAGTCGTGAACGCCCCGGCCCCCAGGGGGCGGAAACGCCCGCCTGGCGTACCCGGGCCTACAAAGGGGCGCGGGGCCTGGCCATAAGCTGAGGGCCTTAATCTGGCACCCAACGGGATGGCTCGTTACGTTTTCACCTCGGAATCGGTGACCGAGGGCCATCCCGACAAGATCTGCGATCAGGTCAGTGATGCGGTGCTGGATGCCCTGCTGCAGCAGGATCCCGCCAGCCGGGTGGCCTGCGAAACCGTGGTGAACACGGGCCTGTGCCTGATCACCGGCGAGGTCACCACCACGGCCCGGGTCGACTTCAACACCCTGGTGCGGGGCGTGATCGAGCGCATCGGCTACAACGGCGCCCGCGCCGGTGGTTTCGATGCCCACAGCTGCGCCGTGCTGGTCGCCCTTGACCAGCAATCCCCCGACATCGCCCAGGGCGTGAACGAGGCCGACGACCACGACGGCGATCCGCTCGATCGCATCGGCGCCGGCGACCAGGGGATCATGTTCGGCTACGCCTGCGATGAAACGCCGGAGCTGATGCCCCTGCCGATCAGCCTGGCCCACCGCCTGGCCCGGCGCCTGGCCGAGGTGCGCCACAACGGCAGCCTCGACTACCTGCTGCCCGACGGCAAGACCCAGGTGAGCGTGGTCTATGACAACGACCAGCCCGTGGCGATCGACACGATCCTGATCTCCACCCAGCACACCGCCGAGATCGATGGGGTGTCGGAGGAGAAGGCCCTGCGCGAGCGCATCGCCGCCGACCTCTGGAGCCACGTGGTGCTGCCCGCCACCGCCGACCTGCCGCTCAAGCCCAGCCTCGAGGCCGCAGGCGCCACTGCCGCCACCCGCTTCCTGGTGAACCCCACCGGCAAGTTCGTGGTGGGGGGTCCCCAGGGGGATGCGGGCCTCACCGGCCGCAAGATCATCGTGGACACCTACGGCGGCTACGCCCGCCACGGCGGTGGCGCCTTCTCCGGCAAGGACCCCACCAAGGTGGACCGCTCCGCCGCCTATGCGGCCCGCTACGTGGCCAAGGCCCTGGTGGCCGCCGGCCTGGCCCGCAAGGTGGAAGTGCAGCTCAGCTATGCCATCGGCGTGGCCAAGCCCGTGAGCATCCTGGTGGAGAGCTTCGGCACCGGCCGCCTGGACAACGACAGCCTCACCGCCCTGGTGCAGGAGCACTTCGACCTGCGTCCCGGCGCGATCATCGACACCTTCAGCCTGCGGGACCTGCCCCAGGAACGGGGCGGCCGCTTCTACCAGGACGTAGCCGCCTACGGCCACTTCGGCCGCAGCGACCTCAACCTGCCCTGGGAGAACGTGGACGCCATCGCCGCCACCTTGAAGCAGGTGACGGCGGCCCAGCTGACGGCCGCCTAGGCGCCTGCAGCCAACGTCGCCTGGGTTGGCCCAGGCAGCCTCGGCTCGGGGCCTGACCGGCGGGGAGCGCGGCTCCAGGGGCTGGCTGGCAGGGTTGAAGCACCAAACCCAGCTCAGGCGAGCAGCCACCCCCCAGGCTCGTTGCCGTCAGCCTGCTCTGTGCGTTCGAGCCAGCCGGCCATCCTCCTGAGGATTGTTCCGCTCGTCCCCTCCGCGACACCCTGCCCTTGGCCCAAGCCCTGCCGGAGCCGCCGAAGGATGTCCATGGGGGGCCTGGGGGCCTGGATCTTGCCCTGGGCGTGGACCTGGGCAGCAGTGGCCTGCGGCTGGCCCTGCTCGATCGCCAGGGCCAGCTGGTGGCCGAGCGCCAGGCCGCCTACCCGGGAGCGTTTGAAGCGGCCACCAGTTGGCGCGACGGCCTGATCGCCCTGGTGGCCAGCCTGGAGCCCGGCCTGCGCCGCCGCATCGGCGCACTCGCCCTCGATGGCACCTCCGGCACCCTGCTGCGCTGTGACGCCAGCGGCACCCCCCTGGGCGAGGCCCTCGCCTACTCCAGGGCCTGCCCCGAGCAGCAGGCGGCCAGCGCGGCCCTGGTGGCCCCCGGCAGCCCGGCGGCGAGTGCCAGCGGCAGCCTGGCCCGGGCCTTGGCGCTGCGCCAGGCGGCCCGGGGGCCGGGCCTGCTGCGCCACCAGGCCGACTGGCTGATGGGCTGGCTGCTGGGCGACTGGCGCTGGGGCGAGGAGGGCAACAACCTCAAGCTGGGCTGGGACCTGGTGGAGAGCCGCTGGAGCGGCAGCCTCGGCAGCCAGGACTGGGCATCCGAGTTGCCAGAGGTGGTGGCCAGCGGCACCCGCCTGGGGGCCCTGGGAGCCGGCGCCCGCGCCGGTTTGGATCTGGAGCCGGGATGCCTGGTGGTGGCGGGCACCACCGATGCCAATGCGGCGGTGCTGGCCGCCGATCCCCAGCCGGGGGATGGCATCACGGTGCTGGGCACCACCCTGGTGCTGAAGCAGTTCAGTCCCACACCGATCACGGGGCCTGGAATCAGCTGCCATCGCCTGGGCGGCCGCTGGCTGGTGGGCGGCGCCTCCAACGCCGGCGGCGGGGTGCTGCGCCAGTTCTTCTCCGATCAGGAGCTGGCCGAACTCAGCCGCCAGATCAATCCCGATCGGCCCAGTGGCCTGGAGCTGCGCCCCCTGCCCCGGCCGGGCGAGCGGTTCCCGATCGACGACCCGGGCCTGGAGCCGGTGCTGGGCCCGCGGCCGGTGAGTGATGCCCTGTACCTGCAGGGGTTGCTGGAGGGGCTGGCGGCGATCGAGCGGGCCGGCTGGCAGCGCCTGCAGCAGCTGGGGGCGCCGCCGATCAGGCGGGTGCTCAGCCTGGGGGGCGGCGCCCGCAATCCCCAGTGGCGGCAGCTGCGCCAACGCTGCCTGGGGCTGCCGGTGTGGAACCGGCCCACCCTCTCGGCCGCCGCCGGCGTGGCCAGGCTGGCCCTTGGCGCCCTGGCCCAAGGGCCCGGCCCCCAGGTCTGACGCGAGAATGGGGTCTGATCCTTCGGCCCCCGCCACCCCAGCCCCATGAACGAGCGCGTGCGCACGGTGTTGTCGATGGGCCTGTTCGTGATCCTGGCCGGCTATGTGGGCTTCAGCGGCATTCGCCTGGCCGTGCTGCTCTGGCAACGGTTCGCCGCCGGCTGAGGCCAGGCCCCCAGGGCCTTCCAGCCCCACCGGCAGCCGAGCGCCCCCAGAATCGCCCCACCCCACAGCCCGTTTGCCATGGCCGCCGACCCCCTCAGCCCCGCTGTGAGCGATCGGATCTGCAAGCACATGAACGACGACCACGCCAGCGCCGTGCTGGCCTACGCCCGCCACTACGGCGGCATCGCTGATGCCACCACGGCGACGATGCGCCGGGTGGCTGCCGAGGCGATGGAGCTGGAGGTGGATGGCCAGCCCGTGCTGGTGCCCTTCGACCATCCCCTGACCGACAGCGAGGACGCCCACCGCACCCTGGTGGCCATGCTGCGGGCCATGCCCCGCCCGGCCGACGGCTAAGGCTGGGGTCCGACGACTGACAACCGATGCCCGACGGCACACAGCAGGGGCCCTACGGCTCACAGCCGGGGCCCGTCGGCTGGCCGCACCGCGGTTGGAGCCTGCCCCCCCGGCTCGGGGGAGATGGCGCCTGCGGCAGCATGAGCGGGTCGTCAACCCGGCTTGATCAGGCCAGCAGGCCCGGTGGGTGCGGATTGGTCGGCTCCCTTGGGCGCCGACGCCCTGGCCTCTGATCCCACCCTTAGACGCTGGAGCCCGTTGCGGGGAACCCTCAGGGCGGTTTCAGCCAACACCTGGCCATGCTCAGGGCCCTGCTCCAGGCCGGTCTCGACCTGATCAGCTCCAGCCCCTGCCCCCTCTGCGCCGGCCCAGCCGATCCCACGGGGGCCCCCGGGCCCTGCCCGGCCTGCCGAGGGCGCTTCGCCTGGCCGGAGGGAGGCCTGACCGGCCCCGCGCCCCTGCCCTGGCGTGGGCTGGGGTGGTATGCGGGCCCCTACCGCTCGTTGCTGCTCAACCAGCGCCAACGCCCCAAGGGGGCGGTGCTGCGGGGCCTGGCCCAGGCCCTGGCGGCGCAGGTGCCCGGGGGGATCGGCGGCACGATCCTGGTGAGCATCCCCAGCTGGAAACGGCAGGGCAATCCCCTGCCGGGGGTGCTGGTGCAGCAGCTCATCGTCCAGCCGGGGCAGGGCCCTGGCCAGGGTGGGCGTCAGGGCGCCCGGGCCCGGGCCCTGCTGCAACGCAGCCGCCCGACCCTGGGCCAACACCATCTGAATCGCCAGCTGCGCCTCAGCAACCAGGAAGGCGCCTTCCGCGTTCCGCCCGGCCTGGCGGCCAGCCTGCCGCAGCTGCGCCAGCAGCCGATCTGGCTGGTGGATGACATCCTCACCACCGGCGCCACGGCCCTGGCCGCCGCCACCGCCCTGGAGCAGGCAGGCCTCAAGGTGATGGGACTGCTCTGCCTGGCCAGGACCCCCGATCGGGGCCCCGAAACCGGGACGGACGCGCTCCAGGCCCGCGGCAGGGGCCGGGCCCCCTCGCCCGAGCCAGCCGCTCCAGGACCCCACCAACCAGGGCCGGCTGACCCGAGCCGCCCCCAAGCGGCAACGGCTGGCTGGCTGCGAAGACCAGGACAGCCCTGAGCCCCACGCTGCGGCCTGTTCCTGGGGGCCCCTCCCAAAGCCAGACCCCCGTGATCTAAGATCTGCTGGTCGCTCCGGCGACGGGCCGGGATAGCTCAGTTGGTAGAGCAGGCGATTGAAAATCGCCGTGTCCCCAGTTCAAATCTGGGTCCTGGCATCCAAATCACGAGACAATCAAAGACATAATTAGTGTCTTTGATTGTTTTGAGGTGCCCCTGGCCGCCACTTACAGATCCAACTCTGAGACAACACTGACATCCCGCATTTCATGAAGCGTTATGGGAGCGGCATGGGATCCGACAAGAAGAGATCGGGATAATCAAGTCCCAGAAATCTCATGGCAGCTCCCCAGTGGTCACCCCACCAATCGCCCGCAGAAAGCTGTGCCGATCATTTTTATTGATCTTTTGTTAAGAAAATCATCAATAAACTCATAAGTCCGCCTTAGTGCCTCGCCATCTCCTTTGGGTCTCCAGGTCGCCCAAGACCCCCCCACGGTTCCAGAATGACCACACAGGCATAAGTAAGCACTGATGACCCAACCTCATGGATCCTGGTTACCTGGGCATTCTTTGCGTTTGCACTTGCCCTGAAGTTCTGGCAGTTCGGCAGTGCCTTGAAACGGCACCTCACGGACAGGACTCCCACCAACGTTCAGTTCAGGCAGACCTTGGAGCGGATCTGGGCACAGGAGCAGAAGGTTGCTAAGTGGAGAACCTGAACTGTGATCCCTCCAACTGGGTTTGGTTACCCTTGCCTTCGCTGGTCCTCAGGCCTGGTGGATCGGCAGCGTCTTCTGGAAACGGAAACTGGCAAGACCCTCAGCGAGGGGAAGTTCCGCAAAGCGCTTGAGCGGATTTGGGACATAAGATTCTGAATGAAGGAACTGCCCACGATTCGCTACAGAACTTCACGGGATAGCGTTTGGTCGTCGTGCCGTCCTACGTGAGACCGCCTTTTATTGCCTCGAAAAGCAACCACCTCTCCCAAGAGAACCGATAGCGCCATGCGAGGCGCTCCCAAGCCTCCAGGAACCCCACTGACGACCGAGGGAAACGAGTCTCCCCAGAAGGTCTTTAGCATTTCTTCCACAAAAAGTACCAGAAGCACCCACCAGCAGTAGGTTCACTTCAGCAACATTTATCCAACGAATTAGGAAGCCTCTGGAAAACCGGACCTTGCTTCAGCCAATCCTTACGAGCACTGGGATCTTTGTAGGCCGCCCCTGCGAACGGCGGGGTTTTCTAGAGGGTCCTTAGCAACAATGAATCAATATCAGATCACCCCGTGTCCAGCTTGGTGCTGGGAAGTTCAATCGGTTCAAGCGGTCGGTGATGCCGTTGTAGTCACTGGGCGTCTTAACATTCCCACCGCCGAAGGCGACCTGCTCCACTACTCGGTAGTGGCATCAGAACCCTGGAATCCAAGTCCCAAGCACCCGCTGCCGAAGTAGCCGCGTCCTCATGCCTTAGAAGGGTGGCGGCACTGGCGGGTCTTGGGCTGGAGTTCTGGGGATGAGAAAATGCTATGATTGATCAGCGTTGATTATGCAAAAAGCGGTAAACCGTACGGCAACCTATGCTCAACTGATCTAACGAAGAAGGTTTTTGTTCATGTCATTAGAACGAGACATGCCAAGCATATTCCAGCTTAGAGAGCATGGGCGGCACCTATCACAGATAATTGCAGCTAGTTCGGCCAATACGCCAACGGAACTGGCGAGAATCGTGCAATCAGCTGTAAGAGATTTGATGCCAGACAAAGAGGAGATTCATCATGCAATTATAGATGCATGCATGTCAATGATCAGGGTCAGAGACGCAAGTACAGGTGCGCCCAAGCAAGTGCTTATTGCAAACTTAAAAGAAACATTGCATCGCACTTATAATTCAAATACCGTCAATCAAGCCTTACTCTTTGCAGAAGGTTTTCTGAGCGAAGAGTCAGATAGCATTATTCTCACGCAACCTAATGAGCCCAAATCAGTCGACACAAGAGGTTCCCAATCAAACTTGGTTAGCGCACCTGGATCAATAGACGGGCTTTCGCCATGCAACGGAATTCGAAATAAAGGCACTCCCAATCATAGCGTTGTCACAGGATCCTTCATGCTAGTAATCCTGGCAATGGGAATACTTGGAGCAGCAACGTTAAAGCCTCTTGAGGCGTGGAATCTGAATCGCAGAGATGCTTCAAATGTGGCAATATTCAAGGATTCGCCAAAGAACAATAGTTTTAATACAGATAAGACCGCGGTGAAAATCCTTGAGAACCACGCAACTCCTAGTGCATCTTCGCTGCCTAACGCAGTTACGCCTGCAGCGAGGCCGGTTGCATCATCTACAAGTTTTTATGAAGCAGGCACGGCAGCAGGCGGACAAATCGTAAGGATTGATCTTTCTACAATAAGACAAATTTCTAATCGAGGAGATAGAAAATTTGTCTACTATCTCGGGCGCGAGAAGATTTCGTCAATCGCTAAATGTGCAGAGGGGACTTGGGTCACTCTCCCCGAGGCAGAAACTCACAGTCCAAAGTCGGAGGCAACTCAAAGAATGCTGAATCGTGTGTGCTCAAATGTGGAAACAGGAGGTAGACCAGAAATCTCCTCCTCAGGGGTAGCAATTGTTTTTGATCCACCCAGCAACATTAGAACTTCTCCCAATGGCAGTATCTTGTGTTCCGTGACATCCCGAGATTCAATTCCCATTCAAGGAAGGGATGGCGACTGGTACAAGACGGATTATTGCGGAAGTCTTGGATTTATACACAAAGGACAGATTCGATTCTGATATGCTTGTATCTTGTTTTTCTGCTTCTGCAATCTGGGCGCGCTGACGTCCCTTGGAGTGGTGTAACTCAGGAGGCGAACGAGCAGATCTCAGCTGTGGCAATGGGTGGGCCGGTCTGTGACCCTGTTCGGTGCACAACCAACAAACCGAACAAAGACCATGACCCTTTCCCTTAGTGGCGCCTCCAAGCTGGCTCAGCTCATGTAGCCAGGAATCACTGGATGGCCCTATCCATACGCTGGATCTCCTCCGCCCGGCAATTTCCAGACTTCGAAGACGGATCAACCAGTAGCCATCGGCCCGCCTGCCAAGGCGACCGGCTGCCCGGTGGCTGAGCGAAACAATCCCGATCAGCGCCAGCCAGCCAGGGCACTGCCCATCGCCGCCCCCGACCAAAGGCCAAACAGTCGGCATTGCCGCTGAAATAAAGCCGGGGCCATCAGGGCCAAACTCGCCCTGTTTTTGAACGCCATTCCCATGGCTCGACCCAAACACCCCCGCGGACAGATCCATCCGTGATAGGATTGTAAAGATTTGATAAAAACCCGTGCTGCGCTCCCTTTTCGGCTTCCTCTTTGCAGCACTTTCATTCGTTCAAGTACCCCAATGGGACAACGATTGGACCAAGTGTTCCGTAAGCGTTCCTGACACGGCCTGCCATTGGTATGTCGTGAATCCAGACAACACGTTTGGCAAGGGCTTCAGCTGGATCACAGCTCCCCGTTTCGATGTTGCCGCCCTAAATGACATCGGCGCCCAGCACGACATCACCGTTGCCCAGGGATACCAGACCACGGTGGAGCTCATGGATGCGAGCAGCAGCGTTAAATATGGCGACAACTATTGATTGATCAGTCAGTTGAGACTGGGCCAGCAATCACTGGCATGGATGCCAACCCCATTGTAAGTACAGCTATCCCTGGCACCGTTCTACTGGTCTCCCAAAACTGCAGACCGTGCAGTCGCTCCAATGGTGGATAATTAGCAGGGCATCCATTTCTAGCTAAAGAAAATTGCGCTCTTCTCTAAGTTCTTAGTCAGGCCAGCAAACTTGACCTTCTGGATTCCAGCAGCTTGCTTACCCATCCTCCCTAGGGCACGCAATCGTATTTTTCCCCTGCTCGACTGCTTGGCGAATCCCTTTAGCGAGCTCAGGACTGAAGCTCCAAATCGCTGAAGGGTATCACTTCCTCCTACAGAAGAACTAGCACGGCACACTTTGCCAAAAGCCTACTGTTACTGCCCATTCAGCACAAAGCCTGGCTAAATCCCTGAGCAAATATGGCCAAAAGACAAGATTGCCATTGACTCAATTGCAATCCGATTGTTGCACAGCAGCCACTCTCACTGCTCGCAACCCTGTCGCCACAGCAATCAATCACTCACGCACCCAATCATTGCCACCCGATTAACACCCAAGCGAACACATCTACACCCACGCAAACACATAAAACCCATGGGATATCGACAAGATGCCCATCTCTTTGGTACTCTTTAGCCGACCTTCCCTTCGGCTAAATGGCAAAAACGTCGCGGGACACCACTACACCGTTGGATCCCCGCACGCAAAAGTCACTGGCCAAGATCAAGTACAGGCCCGAAATCGATGGCCTCAGGGCCTTTGCGGTGATCGCGGTTATCATCAATCACTTCAACAAGGACTTGCTGCCCAGTGGCTATCTAGGGGTGGACATATTTTTTGTAATTTCTGGATATGTTATCACGGGTTCGCTCTCTGGTCGGGAAAGTCAACATTTGGGAGATTTCATCCTGTCCTTCTATGAGCGGAGAGTGAAACGCCTTGTGCCCGCCCTGGCACTCTTCATAGCGATCTCAGCCTTAGCACTCTGCCTCTTTAATCCGGAACCAAACTACTCCTTAGAGGTTGCCACATTTGCCTTGTTTGGCCTTTCCAATATTTCACTTAAAAACACTGCAACCGACTACTTCGCACCAGCAACAGCATTAAATCCGTTCACACATACCTGGTCTCTCGGGGTTGAAGAACAATTTTATCTGCTGTTCCCCTTTATTATCTGGTTCTCGGGTTTTGGGCGGCAGCATGCCAATGGCGCCCGCAATCTCTTTTTGTCGATCAGTACGCTTTCACTGGCATCAGTATTTGCCTTTGTTTATCTTTATCACACCAACCAACCTGCTGCCTATTTCCTAATGCCTCCTCGATTTTGGGAGCTTGGCATTGGCTGTTTGATTTTTCTGAGCCTGCAAAAGCAGACATGGATTGACACGTTCTCAAAAAAGCTTCCCACTCTATTTCTGCTTACGGCACTCATTGGATTGCTTTTTGTTCCACTCTCACTTGCGATACCAGCCACAGTTTCTACTGTGGCGCTCACAGGCCTATTAATCTGCTCACTCAGGCAGAACACCCATGCTTTTGAGCTGCTCACTCATAAAGCAATCGTATATGTCGGGCTAATATCCTACTCGCTTTATCTCTGGCACTGGGGAGTGCTGTCGATCAGCCGCTGGACGATTGGCATTCATTGGTGGACGGTGCCATTCCAAATTGCCTTAATGGTGATTTTAGCAGCTGGATCCTATCAATTCGTTGAAAAACCGATCCGGCAAGGCCGATACCAGCTGAAAAGACTATTTACACTGCTGGCAGGCCTGGCCACCCTTCTGACAACAGGACTGATTCCATTTTTGCTGAGCAAGCAAACCACCAATAAACTGTTTGTCGGAGAAACCGCAAAGCTGAAAGAATCTGGCGTCACAACCCTAACCTCTCCTTACCGGATTCAAGGGGCTCCTGGCCAGTGGATGGGCGAAGAATGCGTTCTATCAAACGACAACGAGGTGGGCACAGTATTTAACCTGAAAAACTGCACCCTTGGCAACTTCAACACAGCAAAGCACAGAATCCTTGTGATCGGCAACTCCTTTTCAGCCGCCTTCGTCGAGGCATTTGACCAACTGGTTAAAGACGACAAATACTCAGTTACGATCACGTCTTCATGGGGGGCCACCCCTGTGCAAACGGCAAACACGGCGGGGCCATGGGGCAAAGCAAACTACTACTACTGGCATTCATTGCTGCCAAGCCTGTTCAACCAGCTCAGAAAGGGAGATATTGTATTGGCCATCAATGACCTATCCAGCTACTCCCCGCCCAGCCCTTCGCCAGAATCAAAACAAAACCTGAGCCAACTTGAACAGGGGATCACAAACTTATCGAAAACACTTTACAACAGGGGCGTGCGACTCATTTACTTGCACGCATTACCATTTGCCAGGGAAGCCCAGTGCGCCCCGAACGCCGCCATCAAGCAATGGTATGCGCCATTTGACAAAGACAAGTGCCCCATCCCAGCCAAAGATATTTCTTTCCAAAGAAGAAGCTATCTCGACGAAACCCTGCGCAGGCTTCAAGCGAACCATGGCATTACAATTCTCGATCTGTTTGAGGTTTTCTGCCCAACTTCCTCCTGTCAGTACACGGAAACCCATGGCAAGGTGCTCTATAGAGACGAATTCTCCCATCCTTCCGTAGAAGCCGTCCGACTGGCAGCCCCTGCCATCAGATCGATTTTGACAAGCAGCCCAGCAGCGTCAAAACACCACCTTTCTCAATAGGGACTATCAGATTCACCCCAACAATGGCCAATGGACCCGCGAATAGATTTCTACGCCCCCCCCGGAGTGGAAATTTTTAGGCGGCTCCGCTCCATGGCCAGGGGCGGCACCAGTCGCAGACCCTGGCGGTCGGGACCTTGATGGTGGCCTGTTGGCGCGCCGAACTCTCAAGCGCTGCTTGCAGTCTGGGGATCAATGCACTGCGGATGACTGATGGCCCCCCTTCCTGCCACGCCCCTCGCGGCGGAACAGGACGGAAGGCCGTGCTCCAACTGGATGGCGAACCAAGGAAAGGGATGCACACGACTTGCGCATCACGGTGATTTTTGAAGGCAAGCCAACTCCCTGCTTCGGACAGGACACCCCCATCAATCTCGCGATCGGCTGGGTTCGGCCCCGCCAGAGCATCAAACCTTTGTGGACAGGAGCATCGGCCCGCGGGGAACGGTGCCGGTGGGGTCGGCTTCCAGGGTCACGCTGATGGCACTGGCCAGGTTGGACGGCATCGGTGGAATCGGCATCGCCACATGGCCCTGGGCCGTGGGCACGAAGGCCACACAGCCCACCAGGTGACCATCGACCGTGGCCCACAGCCGGTAGACGTGGTGGGGCGGTGGTGCCGGCAGGTTGTTGAGTATCAGAAGATTGTTGTTGGAATTAGCCAGCACCACCACTTCTCCCGAAGGTGAGGCCCGCGAGGCGGTAGCGGAGTGGTTCCAGGAGGGATCGGGGGAGCTGGCTGAGGGTGTCAGCGTGGAGACCAGGATCAGGCGGCGGCCCTGAGGATCGGCCCCAGCACGGCTGGGGGCCCCCAGGTGCTGCTGCAACTGGGCCAGTTGCTGGCGGGTCTGGTAGAGGTCTACCCCGAGCAGCACCAATCCCACAGCAAGCAGGGCCGTCAAGAGCCAGGGGCGGGGCGGCCGCTCCGGCCGGGGCGGCTGCAGCAGCCGGCGGCGCAGGCGCGCCGGCGGCGGCGCGCTGGCCGGCAGGGCCAGGGGCAACAGGTCGAGGCTGGTGCTGAATTGATCGAGTCGCGAGCGCAGCTCCGGCCGTTGGCGCAGCAGCTCCGCCAGCTGCTGGCGTTCCTGGTCGTCGAGGTCGCCGAGGGCGTGGCCAGCCAGCAGCGCATCGATCGCGGCAGCAGACGGGTGGTCGGGATGGCTCATCGGTCGCTCCGGTAGTCGAAAAGCAGGGCCCGCAGCCGGATCAATCCCTGGCGCGACCGGGTTTTAACGGTTCCCAGGGGCAGCTGGAGCCTTTCACCGATCGCCGACTGGCTCAGGCCCTCGTAATAGGCCAGCTCAAGCACCTGGCGCTGATCGGCAGAAATCGCTCCCAGCGCCCCCTTAACCCGCACCGCCAATTCATCGTCTTCGGCGGCCTCCTGGGCACTGGTCACAGCCGCCGGGAAGAGCTGGTGGGACCAGCGTTGCAGCAGCTCCCAGCGGGTCTTGCGCTGGCTGAGGCGATTGAGCGCCATCGAGCGGGTCATCAACAACAGGTAGGCCAGAACCGGTCCCCGGGAGGGGTCGTAGCGCCCCTGTTGCCAGTAGCGCAGGAACACGTCATGGCAGAGGTCCTCCGCCTCCTGGCTGGAGCGGCAGAGGCGCAGGGCCAGCCGATAAACGGCTCCCCCACAGGCGTCGTAGAGCTCCTCCAGGGAGTCGTACCTGGGGCTCTGCATCAGCCTCTCCCCCAGGGACGGGGCCGCACGCAGGCCCGGGCTGGCTGAGCTGGACCGGAACGATCCCACGGGCGGGGAGCTGCGACGGGACGCTTCAAGGGGAGTACCGATCGGCGATCGGATTGGATTGGTCGGATCGAAGGGATGGATCGGATCGAAGGGATGGATCGGATCGAGGGGATGGGTCTGATCGATGGGTTGGGTCGGAATGATCAAATTGCTGAGCGGGGGCCCTGGCTGCCCCATGCAGCCCCACCCCGGCCAGCACTAGCCCTAGGCCGATGGCGGTGGGCCAGGCCAGGGGCTCCCCCAGGAACCAGGTGGCACTCAGGGCCGCCACCAGAATCGTGAGGGAGCCCCACAGGGACACCGTGGCAACGGGGAACTGGCGGTAGGCCCCGCGCAGGGCCAGTTCACGGCCAAGGGTGAGGCAGATCCCATAGACCCCGATCACACCCACCACCCACCACAGGCGCAGCAACAGAAAGTGCTGGGGGCCATAGAGCACCAGGGCGATCAGGGCAAACACCAGGGCCGCCAGGGTTGAGGGCAGGCCAACACTCACGGCCAGGGGCCAGTGGCGCGCCGCCACCAGGCGGCCGGTGATGGCGGAGCCGGCGAAGGCGGCCACCCCCACCAGGGCCCAGGCCACCCCGACCAGCTGGTCCATGGGCCCGCCCGCCATGGCCATGGCCGCCTGGGGAAGCAGCAGGCCGGCTAGCACCAGGACCAGGCTGGGCCAGAACCCCCGCGGCAGGGATTCCTGCAGCAGCCAGCGGGCCAACAAGGCCGACAGGGGCAGCACCAGGGCAAACAGGAGGGTCTGGCTGATCACCGAGAGCGCGTCCAGGGCCAGGAAGCTGGCCACCGGGCCCAGGAACAGGCCCAACCCACCATGGAGCGCCAGCAGCAGGCGGTCCTGGCCTGCCAGGGAACCAAGATCCCGGGCCAGGCGCTGGCGGCCAGGCGCCAGGGCCGCCAGCCCGACGAGCAACTGGGCAACGAAGAAGACATTGCAGAAGCTGATCGGGTTCACGCCGTTCAGGCCCTGGGGGGCGCCCTGGAGTTGCAGCCACTTGAGTGCCGTCGCATCCAGTCCCCGCAGCAGGACATACAGCGCCAGGGGCAGCCATGCCCACCAGCCCTTGCGGCGAAGCGACACCAATCCGATCCGTTCAGCCATCGGTAGTTCCATCGCTCGGAGCCCATCCGTGTCGGATCCCGGTCCCCGAGCTGCCCATTCGCATCCCATCGGCCATGTCTGCTCTCTCTAGCGCAGGGTTCCGTTTTGCCGTCGTTGCCTTAGTCGGCGCCTCCCCACTCCTGGGCAGCGCCCTCGCGGCCCAGACCCTGCCCCTGGCTCAGGCTGGCGCCCCGGCGATGGTGGCCTCGCCAGCAGCACAGCTGAAAGGCAACTTCCAGATGGCAGAAGCCCCGGTGGCGGGCAGCTTTGCCATCAAAAGGGAAGGGGGCCGGCAGGTGCTCAGCCTCAGCAGCGATTTCAAAACCAACGACAAGGCCCCCGACCTGAAGGTGATCTTCAGCCCCTCCAAGACGCCGCTGGCCAGCACCAAGGCCCCCGGGTTCCCGCTCAAGCCAGGCACCTACACAATCCTGGCCTCGCTGAAAGCGAGCCAGGGGGCCCAGAGCTATGAGATTCCCGCCTCGATTGACCTCAAGGCCCAGGGATCGGTGCTGATTTGGTGCAAGCAGTTCAACGCCACCATGGCCTGGGCGCCGTTGAAGTCCTGACGATCCGACGCGCCAGGGACGGCACCTGGACCTGGCGCCCCCGGATCGGCTGGCGCTCCGCGTCCGGGGCCACCGCCCGCACGACACCCACCCCCATCCCCAGCCAGCCCGTCCTCCCGGCGCAGGCCGGGAGCTGTTCCTTGATCGATCATCCGATGCTGCAATCCATCGACTGGCTCTGGCTGCTGCACCCCGTTCTGGCGGTGGCGCTGGTGTATCCCCTGCTCGGCATGGTGCTGCGCCTGGCCGTTCAAACCCGCGATCGCCGCGTCCTCAAAGCCAAACTGCCGCCCACCGTGGGGCGGGACCATGCCGATCTCGGCAGCTGGTTGGCGACGGCCGTGGTGGCGATCGTGCTGCTGGCCCTGGCCGTGGTGATCCTCACGGCCCACCCCCTGGCGGCCTTCCCCGGGGGCCTGCCGCGCCTGGGGTTGATTGGGCTGGTGCTGCTGGGATCCGGGCTGGCCCTGGTGGTGCTGGGGCGCGTCAAAAGCCCCGCCTACCGCGCCAGTTTCGCCCTGCTCTGCTGGGTGGGTGTGATCACCCTCGGGCTCCAGGCGGAGGTCTATCGCCTCGGCGACAATCCTTTCGAGGGCGCCTTCTGGCAATCCCATTTCTGGGGGGGCGCCGGACTCACGGGCCTGATGCTGTTCTCGGTGGCCGGCCGGCCCGAGATCAGCAAACAACTGCGCTGGCGCCGACTGCATGCTGCGGCCAACGCCCTGGCAGCCCTGATTTTCCTGGCCCAGGCCATCAGCGGCAGCCGGGATCTGCTGGCAATCCCGATCAGCTGGCAGAAGCCCGCGATCCAGGCCTGCGATGACCAGCGCAACACCTGTCCGATCGCCCCTGCCGCGGCAGCGACCCCCTGACTGGGGATGGGTGCGGACTGATTTGAGCAGCCAGGACAGGACAACAGCCCCCGCAAGACAGACCCTGCATGGCTAGTCCATCACCATCACTCTTGCTGGGTGACGGAGTGAGTCACTGCAAAGAAAAGGTGATCCAGGGCATCGAAAAGCCCTGCGTCTCCAGTCATCTTTTTCAAGCCCTACTTGCTCCCTGATTGCTCCCTAATTGGCCTTGAGGCACCTGTCATGAGTGTGTTGATCCTGGCCTTCGTCGGCGGCCTGCTGACGATCCTCAGCCCCTGCATCCTGCCGGTGCTGCCGTTTGTGTTTGCCCGGGTGGGCCAGCCCTTTCGCAGCAGCGTGCTGCCCATGCTCATCGGCATGGCGGTGTCCTTTGCCGCGGTGGGCAGCCTGGCCGCCATCAGCGGCAGCTGGGTGGTGCAGGCCAACCAGACCGGTCGCCTCCTGGCCCTGGGGCTGCTGGCCCTGTTTGGCCTGGGCCTGCTGTGGCCGGCCCTGGCCGATCGGCTCAGCCAGCCCTTGGTGCGGCTGGGCCATCGCCTCAGCCTGCGCGCCGACCGGGCCCGCCAGGCGGGGAATGGGGTGGGGGGATCCCTGCTGCTGGGGGCCGCGATCGGCCTGCTTTGGGCCCCCTGCGCCGGCCCGATCCTGGGCCTGATCCTCACCGGGGCGGCCATCGGGGGCGCCAGTGGCCACTCGGCCCTGCTGCTGCTGGCCTACGGCCTGGGGGCCGCCACACCCCTAGCCCTGGCCCTGGGGGCCGGCGGGCGGCTGGCCCATCGCCTCAAACGCACAATGGGGGCCAGCGAACGGCTGCGGCAGGGCCTGGGGGCGGCGGTGCTGCTGGCGGTGGCGGCCATCGCCCTGGGTCTGGATCGCAGCTCGATTGCCACCGCCGCCCGCTCCGGGGCCACCGGCCTCGAGGACGCACTGGTCGCCAAACTCCGCCCCAGCGCCGCCTCTCCAGGGCTGCAGCCCGGCACCAGCGGCTCCGCCCGCACCCAGGCCCCATTCAGCCAGGCCAGCAGCCGCTCGCCCCTGCCGCTGCCGGTGCTGGGGCCGATGCCACCCTTGCCCGCAGGGGCCACCTGGATCAACAGTGCCCCCCTGAGCCGGGAGCAGCTCAACGGCAAGGTGGTGCTGATTGATTTCTGGACCTACTCCTGCATCAACTGCCTGCGCACCCTGCCCCACCTGCGCGCCTGGGCAGACAAGTATCGAAACCAGGGCCTGGTGGTGATCGGCGTTCACTCCCCCGAATTCGCCTTCGAGCGGGACCCAGACAACGTTCGCGCGGCCAGCCGCACACTCCAGCTGCGCTATCCGGTGGTGCTGGACAACGACCTGGCGATCTGGAAAGCCTTCCAAAATCGCTACTGGCCGGCCCACTACTTCATCGATGCCCGCGGCCAGATCCGCCATGTCCACTACGGGGAGGGCGCCTACGAGCGCTCTGAACGGGTGATCCAGCAACTGCTGCAGGAGGCCGGCCACCCCGGGATCTCCACGGCTCTGGTGGATCCCGCCGCCACGGGCAGCCAGGCCGCGGCCCCGGGCGGGCCGCTCCCCTCGCCGGAGACCTACCTGGGCTTCGCGCGCGCCGATCGCTTCGCCTCCGGCTCCCTGCTGCCACCGGGGCTCCGCAGCTACGCCTTGCCCGCCGATCTGGCGCTCCACCACTGGGGCCTGGCGGGCCGCTGGTGGGTTGATGGCGAGAAGGCCACGGCCTCCGGCCCAGGGGCGCGCCTCAGCTACCGCTTCCGCGGCCGGGATCTCAACCTGGTGCTGGGACCCGGGGCCGCCAACCGGCCGGTGCGTTTCCGGCTGCAGGTGGACGGCGCCCCGCCAGGCAACGCCCACGGAAGCGATAGCGACGCCCAGGGCCAGGGCCTGGTGCAGGAGCACCGGCTCCATCAATTGATCCGGCTGCGCTCCGGCTCAGAGCGGTCCCATACGTTTGTGATTGAGTTTCTCGATCCAGGGGTTCAGGCGTATGCCTTTACCTTCGGGTGAAATTGGTTGCACCCTGATCGAGCTGGATCTCGATTGGTCTATATCCTGATTGATCGATATCCCAATTGGGCCATATCCTGATTGGGCTTCATCTTGATCGGCCCGAATCCTCGTTGAGCCGCTCCCTGGCAAGCTCTGCAACCTGATTCAAACCACGCTCCAATTGCCGCCAGAAGCGCGGGTTGAGCCTCAAGTTCGACCCACCGTCCTGATGGCGACCGGCACTGATTCACCGCTTGAAGAACGCAACGGAACGAGCCCATCGCCAAGCCCGTGTCCGGGCCAGCCCCAGGGATCAGGCCCTGCCCCGGTACCCCGATCCCCCCCCCAGGTGGCGCCCAATCCGAGACCTAGCATCGAAGCCAACCAATGCCCCAGGGGTCATGCGTTCTCCTCGCCCGGAGGCCAACAGCAACCAGCTGTTTGATAACGCCGACAGCTTTGGCATGGTGTTCGACGAGGCCTGGAAGCGCCATTCGCTCCAGAACCCGGGCCACGCCCTGGCCAGCAGCGAAAAACTGGAGCTGATCCTGGCGAGCTGCGCCGACCATCCCTTCATGCAGAGCAACCCCGCCATGGCCCAGCAGGTGGCCGAATTCCGCATCCGACTCCTGGGTCTTTAGCTGGGGTCTGTCGCTGTGGCGCCCGGGCCAAACGGCACCTGGCTCGCCCAGCCCACGGGCTGCATTCCCTGTCCCCCCCATCACCCCAGCGGCGAACCGCCACAGCCCATAGGATCCGGCCATGACCAGCCCCTCCGCCCGCCTGCTGCGCCAGTTGAGCGCCGGTTTCAGCAACCAACATCAGGCCTTCGAAAACCCGCCCCTCTTCGCCCACATCCTGGTGAAGTTCCGGCCCTTGCCCCAGCTGGCGCCGGGGTCGCTGCTGCTGGAGCAGTGCTATTCCATCGATCCAGGCCGGCCCTACCGCATCCGGGTGCTGCGGGTGGAACAACGCAGCGACAGCCTGGTGATCCACAACCAGGCGATCGCCGATGAGGAGCGTTTCTGGGGGGCGGTGGAGGACGCCGAACGGCGCCAGCAGATCCGCCCCGACGACCTGCGCCTGCTCGAGGGCTGCACCTATGTGGTGAAGGAAACCCCAACCGGCTTCAGTGGCGAAGTCGAACCAGGCTGCCGCTGCCTGGTGGAACGCAAGGGCGCCACCGCCTATCTGGTGAGCAGCTTCGAGCTTGATGGCCAGGGCATGCGCACGATTGATCGGGGGCACGACCCCAGCAGCCACGAACAGCTCTGGGGATCGCTTGCGGGCCCATTTGAGTTTGAGCGCACCCACGATTACAGCGCCGAACTTCCTGCCGACTGGCTCCAGGGCTGAGCGGCAAGCCAACCAGTTCGCCAGCAGCTCTGGACGCCGGCGCGCCCGGGCTCATGGGCCCGGGATTGAAGCCGAGCCGGCCCTCAGGCAATCAGTTCATCCATGAAGGCCTGTTCCTCCTCTTCCGGGAAGGGATCAAAGGAGTCCGCTCGCCGGCCGGCACTGGCCACCGCCTTGATCGCGGGCTGGGAGCCGGCGGCGCTGCCCCTGGGTTGGCGGCGGCCGCTGAGCAGATCCTCCAGACGGGCAAGGCGCTCCTCGGTGAGGGCCAGAATCTCGCCCGTATCCACCCCAAGGGCAGCGGCGGCCTGATCCTCACGGGCGCTGAGGGCGGCCACCTGCTGCTCCACGGCCTCCAGCCGCTCCTCCAGGTCCAACAGGCGGAACATCAGGGCTTCTGACACCTGGCTGAGGGCCTGCAGCTGTTCCCCGAGGCGGTGCTGCAGCTGGGCCGGGGACTGGGCCTCCCCTGGCGCCTCGGCACTGGTGTGAGCCGGGGCCTGGACTGGGGACTGAACCGGGGACTGGACTGGGGACTGGGCGGCCATCACAGAGCCCGCAGGGGTTGGGCCGGATGGTATCGGCTGGAAGCCGGACCGCCAGCGGCCTGGTTTGTAACGATTCTGAAAGTGTCGTTCACCAGCAAAAAGGGGCCCATAGGATCCAGCAGCAGCCCTATGGGCTCGCTTGGGAAATCCTGCCCTGCAACGCTTTTCGAGGCGTGCAGTTGGTGTCGTTCCCAGCGACTGCCACTCCCTGTCTGCCCCCGCGCTCCGGCCCGCCCCTGGCCCCGGTGTTGCCCCGTTTCTCCCCTCGGCCCGCACCTACATGACTCTCGCCAACGCTGCCTACCTGGGCATCGAGCGCTACGCCAACGCCTCCAATAAGGAAAATTGGATCAATGGATCAGACGCCGACAAGGCAGCCCTGATCCGGGCCGTGTATCAGCAGGTGCTCGGCAACCAATACGTGATGGCCAGCGAGCGCCTCGAAGGCCCCGAATCGCTGTTCAAGCGGGGCTACCTGAGCGTGCGGGAGTTTGTGCGTCAGGTGGCCAAGAGCGGCCTCTATCGCGCCAAGTTCTTTGAGAACTGCAACGCCTATCGCTTCATCGAGCTCAACTTCAAGCACCTGCTCGGCCGGGCCCCCCAGAACAAGGCCGAGATGCTGCACCACTTCACAATCCTGCAGGAGCAGGGCTTCGACGCCGAAATCGATTCCTACCTCGATAGCGCCGAATACCAGGAGCGCTTTGGTGAAGAAGTGGTTCCCTACCTGCATGGCTGGAACTACTCGGTGGGCCAGCAGGGCCTGCAGTTCTCCTACATGCTGCAACTGAGCCGGGGCGGCGCCGGTGCCTCGGTGCGGGGTTCGGTGACCAAGAACCAATCCACCCTCAATCCCAGCGTTCACGCCGAGCTGCCCGTGCCGGTGGTGAGCCCCAGCACCAAGGCCGCTGCTTTCCGCAAGGTGGGTACGGATGGGGTCACCCGCCAGGGCGTGGGCGCCAGCGAAGAAGGCCGCACCTACCGCGTGGAGATCACCGGCTTCAACAACTACCGCCTGCACAAGCGCAGCAATCGGGTGCGCTTCATTCCCTTCAACAAGATGCTGGAGTACCAGCAGCAGATTCACCGCGAAGGCGGTCGCATCGCCAGCATCACCCCAGTGAACTGACGCCTTGCATCCAAGCGGTGCCTTTGACTCTGGCCCATCCACCTGGCTGGATCGAAGGCACCCCACCGGCCTGCATTCTTCCGTCCCCCTCGCTCGCATCGACCCATGAAGGTTTCCACCGGATCGCGTATCACCGGCATCAATACCGATCGCCAGGTGTCCCTAACGGTCACCGGCCTGAACAACATCGACTACGCCCGCACTTCCGACGTGGTGATGAATGTCCCCTTCTCGCGCATGAATGAAACCATGCGTCGGGTCAGCCGCATGGGCGGCAAGATCGTCGGCGTCAGCGTGTCCACAGGCGTTGGCGGCGCCGATGGCGAAGGCGGCAAAGTGAAGGAAGCCAACAAGGCCCATCGCGCCAAGAAAGGCGCAGCCAACAACGGCTGAAGGCGGTGCCGAAGTCTGAACAGATTGGGCCAATTCCTTACTCTCAGACCTAGCGAGCATCGTTCATCCATCCATCCGAAGTCCAGGCTGCAACCGCCTGGCCTGAAGCCCCCTCCCCGGGGGCTTTTTGATGGCCTGCGATGAACGCCCCTCTCCTGGCCGGCACCAGCGATACCCGAGGCCCGGCTGGCACGGCCAGCGCCCCCGGCCAGCACCCCGGCGTGGCGGCGTTCTGCCCTATGGCTCTGGCCGGGGTTGCCGCTCCCTCCGGCTGGCCCAGCCTCGAGCGGACGCCCCCCGCTGGTTCGATCGCTGGCGAATCCAGAAGCAGCCGGGGCCCGGCTGGCAAGCATTCAGGACGCCATGGCCAACCAGGAATAGGAACCAACCAGGTGATTAGCCGGGTGACCATGGCTTGGTGACCTTGGCTTGGTGGATTTGGATCAGGGCGCTGACATCCCGTTCAGGGCCAGTGGCATGCCCGGGCCCTGAACGACCTGGCCGGCAAGTCCGTCCCCAAGGCCAGCGGGATCAAGCCCGCTCGGGGGTTGGCTGGGCGTCGCCGGCAACGCTGCGGGGCCTGGCCTGGGGCCCGCAGGGCCGGCCCGGGAACGCCGATCCAGGCCGCCCTGGCCGCCAGCGCCAACACCGCTGTGACGACGCTTACCAGCCCGGGGACAAACAGGCGCCCAACGCCCTTGCCTCGCCAAGCAAAACGATTGCGGCGCAGCCGGTCTGCCGGAGCGGTGACCGTTTGTTAAGTATCTCTCATGCCAGCCATCAGTAGAACAACAATATGTGGGCTGAAACGGCTCCGGACGCCTTGACCGGCGGCCAGCCTTTCGCCCCGTGCACCGCGTCAGCGGTTACCCCCCTTCCCCCCTAACCACTTCCTGATCTCGAACGGTCAGGACTATGGAGCTCCTCAATGTTCGACGCCTTTACCAAGGTCGTTGCTCAGGCTGATGCCCGCGGCGAATTCCTCAACGCTGGTCAGATCGACGCCCTCGCGGGCGTTGTC
>CALRRL020000019.1:0-60151 GCA_943370565.1 Synechococcus sp. UW140
AATTGTGGTGGTCATGAGAACGGGGAAGGTGTGCTCCGAGTGGAGCGGTAAGTAGGACAACAGCGTTGCGGGAATCCCAGAAGAGGAAAACCGCTGGACGGGAACCCGTCCGGCCATCGCCTGCGTCACTGTAACAGAAGATTGCGGTACGTGAGGAAAGGTTGAGGCGATTGGCCCGGATCCCCCGTCCCCGGCGCGGCCGATCCCCTGGCTTTCCCCTGTCCTGGCAACAGGTTTCGCCGTTTTGGCGACGACGCTCCTGCGGCACCGGTTTTGTTACGAGCCTGGTGGGCCAGCCTGTTCTGCTCCCCTTCTTCCTGCGGCCGGTTGTTTCTCCCTTTGGCTCTCGCCACACCAGCCGCACCCATCCCCTTCCTTCTGCCCCCTTTCCCTGTTGCTTCCTGGCCGGGGTTGGGCCAGGCGAGGGCCAGGGCCCTCGATCGCAATAGCCCCGAAGGGGCGGCTGCGCCCCCATCCAGGCGCGCAGGCAACAAACCAGCCGCAAGCGGCGGCAAGGTCGGCGCGGCCAGGGTTGACTGGAAGCACCCACAAGCGGATGGAGTCGTGAGACCGATCGCTGGAGAGCTGGCTGGAGAGGGGGCGGGGCAGGTCGCTGGAGGGATCGTGGCGAGAGAAATGGCGGCCGGAACCGTTGCTCGGGGCCTGCCGCTGGCCAGGCTGCCCCTGGCAGCTCTCCTGGCCGCCAGCCTGCTGGTGACCGGCTGCCAGCGGGGCCCCTCGGCCGAGAGCCAGCGACTCGACCAACTGCAGCTGCGGGTCGATCAACTGGAGAAGCGCCTCAGCCTCTCCCACGCCAGCGACCCCGGCGATCGCGCCGGCAAGCCCCCCGCTGGCGTGGTCAAATCGCTCACCTTCCGGATGGGCTCCCAGGACGACCGGCTGCGGATCTATTGGGCCGACGGCAGCACCAGTGACCTGCCCTGCACCAAGGAGCAAGGCACCTGGGCCTGCGGTTAGCACCATCCCGCAAGCGCCAGCAACGGGATCACCCCAGGGGCCTGGCCCGCCAAGCAGCGAACGGCGACCAGGGTGCGGGCCCCTTTGCCTGGCCTGGCGCCGTAGCCAGCTGACCTATTGAGCGGACCTGCCCTGCACCGCGGGATCTCCCTGGCGTGGAGAAAGGCCTCTGTGGGGCATGGCGGCATGCGGATCCCCAGGAGTGATGGTAGGCATCAGGGAACGGACGCCGCCTATTGGGGCCATCCCCGATCGGGCCCCCAGCCGAAGCATGCCGGGCGAAGGCCCGCTGGATTCCTGAAGGACCCTGGAGGCGGCAAAGGTTCCCCTTGGATTCCCATCACCTGACTCCCGATCCCTGACGACCCAGGTCGATGCCCTGCCAGGTCCACTGCGATGGTCGGCTTGGCTGGATCGGGGGACGGATCAGGTCCCCGGGCCGGCGCTCATTCAGAGCTTGTGAAGCCTGGTTGCCAACCCCGAGCGGCCCTTTAGAAAGATTGTCATTGCAGTTACGCCCGTGTCACGACGCCTGCTTGCCCTGGCCACCGGATTGACGCTGCTGGCCGGCCCCCTGGCCCTCGCTCCCCGGCCCGCCCCGGCCCAGATCGATGCCGAGGTCAGCTTTGCCCGGGTGCGGGCCGTCAATCTGGCCCGCGATACGGCCGTGCGGCTCAATGGCGGCCTGTCGGTCTATCGGCCGGCCAAGTGCATGTTTGACACCAGCCTGGGCGGGGGCTCCTGCCTGATCCGCCGCGACGACCAGGGCTTCCTGTTCCGCTTCCTCGGCGGTGCCCCCGGCTGGCAGCAGGAGGGACTCCAACCCACCTGGGACACGGAGATTCTGGTGTCGCCCGATGGACGCCAGGTGGTGCAGGTGGTCTTCAACCAGGCTCCCGGCAGCCGCTGATTGGCCCAAAGCCCCTGGGGATTGCCGAAGGACGCTCTCAAAACCCGGCGAGCCATCCAGCCGGCCCCTGGGGCGGCACCTCAGATCCCTGGGCCCCCACCGGCCGCCCAGCCGATTGGCTGGAGCTTTCTTCAAAGACCGTGGAGTGCGTCAAGCGGCTGGATCGCAGCCAGCACGCTCGATGGGAACAGCCCGCGGGGGCTAGGCGAGCAGATCAGCCAAGGCCCGGGCCCAGGCCGGATCACAGGCGAGCCGCTGGCGCTGGGTGAGGCTGAGGGCGATGCCCTTTTCGCCGTAGGCGGCCTCGTTGATGAACACCGGCCATTGGCGTGTCAGCGGTCCCTCCGCGGCGGTGGGCAGCAGATCGCCCAGGCGCCGCACACCCCCCTCGGCCAGGGAGACGATCGGCGCCGAGGCCTCCAGGGGCTGCCAATCGCGCCCCTGCAGGCTGGGGTGGAGCATGGCAATCGGGTCGCCGTTGTCAGCACGGGGCAAATCGATGCTGCCGCAGTGGCGATGCACCACCAGGGCGGCCGGCAGGCGCAACCGGGAGTTCCGGGCCTCGGCCAGGCAGGCCAGGGCCGCCTCCAGGGCCAGCTGGCTCTGGCGACAGATCGCGGCCGTGACCAGGCCCTGGGCGACGGGTCCCACCTCGATCACCAGGCCACAGGGCCACTGCTCCACCAGGTAGCCCACCTGGGATGGATCCCCCTCATGCAGGTAGATCGGCAGGCCGAGGCGGTGCTGGAGGGCGGCGGCCAGGGCCAGATCGGCGGGCCGACGCCCGTAGACCACCAGGGAGTTGCCCATGGCTGCCGTGGTGCTGTGCAGATCCAGGGCCACCGGGCAGGCGGCCGGGCCACCGGGGCCGTAACGGGCGAGCAGCTGCCGCGCCCGTTGCACCTCCACCCCCTGCTGGCTGGGATCGGCCAGCAGCTCGGGCAGGAAGGTGCGGTTGAGGTCGCGCTCGATGTAACGGCGCTGGGCGGCGAAGGCGGCGGGGTTGCCGATCTCGAGCTCCAGCGCCAGGCCATGGCGCTGCAGCAGCTCGGGCCGCTGGCGCCACTGCTGGATCAGCCAGGGGGCATTGCGCTCATTGCCGTGGGTGCCGGCCACCACCAACACCCGCGGAGCCCCTGTCCCGTCCCCCGGGGCGGTGCCACTGGCGTCCCAGGACGGGCTGCCCGTGCCGGACCCAGCTCCAGTCCCAGCCCCCATCGCTTGCCCCAGCTCAGGCGCTGGTCCAGCCCCCTGGCTTGCCCCAGATCCAGCCATCTGATGCGTCCCGCCGCCACCTGTGCGCCAGCCTGACAGCAGTTCCGAGAGAAACGGTCCCGATGGCAATCCCGGCTTGGGTCGTCGCCACGGCCCGCTCGACCTGGCACTGGCAGTGGCTGCGGCTGATGGCGGGCCTGGGGCCCGCCGATGCCGAAGGCAATTACCGCCGGCCCGCCGGCGCCTTCACCACCTGCCCGCCCCTTCCGGCTTCGGCAGGCGACGCGGACGGCCATGTGCTGATCGTGGGGCGCAGCTGCCCCTGGGCCCACCGGGCCCGGTTGGTGTGGGGCCTGCGCCAGCTGCAGGACACGATCACGCTGCTGGTGGTGGAGCCCGACCCCCGGGCCGGCCGCTGGCGCTTCCCGACCCCCTTCCAGGGCTGCGGCACCCTGCTGGAGCTCTACCGGCTGGCCGGCGCCGATCCCCGCCAGCGGGCCACGGTGCCGGTGCTGTTCAGCCGCGGCGAGCAGCGCATCGTGGTGGGCGAAAGCGCCCGGCTGATCGAGCTGCTCAACGATTGGCCCGCCCCGGCTGGCGCCGCCAACCTGCAGAGCCAGGCCAGCAAGGCCGCCTGCGACCAGTGGCGCGACCTGTTCCAGGGGGCGGTCAACGATGGGGTGTATCGCTGCGGTTTTGCCCGCACCCAGGCGGCCTACGACCGGGCCGAAGCCGCCCTGTTTGCCGCCCTGCAGGAGGCCGAAACGGCCCTGGCAGCGAGCGGCCCCTGGCTCTGCGGCGAGGAGCTGACCCTGGCGGACCTGCAGCTTTTTGCCACCTTGATCCGCTGGGAGCTGGTGTATGCGCCCCTGTTTGGCTGCAGCCGCCAGCCCCTGTGGCAGCTGGGCCAGCTCTGGGCCTGGCGGGCCCGCCTGTTCGGCCTGCCCGGGGTGGCCGAGAGCTGCGATGGCGAGGCCTGGCGCCGCGACTATTTCGGCGCCCTCTTCCCGCTCCATCCCTCCGGCATCGTTCCGGCCGGCCCGGATCTGGCCAGACTGGTGCAAGCGATCCCGCCGCAATGAGCGATAGCCCTGCCATGGCCGCCCCCCCTGCCCTGGGCGACCCCGTGTTTGAAGGGGTGTACGGCCCCTTCAGCATCACCGCCCAGGACCGGCGCGAGGTGCTCGGCTACCGGTTGGGCCTGCTCACCGCCGCCCTCGCCCAGGCCGGCCTGCTGGCCCAGTGGCACTGGGTGGGACCCGACGCCCTCTGGCCCTGGCTGCTGCCCCTGGCCGCCGGCCTGGGCCTGGCCCTGCGCTGGATTCACATCTACCTGCGGCCCCTGCAACGGGCCCTGCAGCTGTTCTGGCTGGTCGGCTGCCTGGGCTTCATCGGCCTGGCCTGGGCCGTCGGTCCGGCTGCCATGGCCCCCAGCCTGGCGGCAGATGGGCGCTGGATCTGGGCGATCGGCCCCTTCTTCGCGGCCCTGGCGGGCATCGGCTTCAAGGAGTTCTTCTGTTTCCGCCGGCCCGAAGCGATCGGCGTGACCCTGCTCCTGCCCCTGGCCCTGGTCGGTCACCTCAGCGGCCTGCTGGGCGCCGGGGCCTGCGGCAGCCTGCTGGCTCTGGAGGCGGCGTTGCTGCTGGTGCTTGCCTTGCGCAAATTCCCGATGGAGGCCGCGGCCGACGTGGGCGATAAGAGCGTGTTTGCTTATCTGGATGGCCAACGCCAGCCCTCCAACGCGTGAGCCTGATCAGCCTGGTGGGGGTGCGCAAGGATTTCGGCATCCGCACCCTGTTTGACGACCTGACCCTGCATGTGGGGGAAAGGGAGCGCCTGGGGCTGATCGGCCCCAACGGCGCCGGTAAATCCACCCTGATGCGCCTGCTGGCCGGGCTGGAACCCCCGGGCGCCGGCGAACGGCGCACCCTGCCCCAGGCCCGGATCGTGCTGGTGAACCAGGAGCCGGAGATGGATCCGGAGCGCACGGTGCTGGAGCAGGTGTTTGCCGAAAGCGGCGAAAAGATGCAGCTGCTGCAGCGCTACACGGCCGTGAGCGACGCCCTGGCCCACGCCAGCGCCACCGACGCCTGCACCGACGCCCTGCTCGCCGAACTGGGCAGCCTCAACGCCCGCATGGACCAGAGCCAGGCCTGGGGCCTGGAGCAGCAGATTCGCGAGGTGCTCGATCGCCTCGGCATCCAGGACACCCAGCGCCGGGTCGGCGACCTCTCGGGCGGCTACCGCAAACGGCTCGCCCTGGCCTCGGCCCTGGTGGCCGATCCCGATGTGCTTTTGCTCGATGAGCCCACCAACCACCTCGATGCCGACTGCATCCAGTGGTTGCAGGGTTACCTGGGCCGCTTCAGCGGCGCCTTGGTGTTGATCACCCACGACCGCTACGTGCTCGACCAGGTGACCCAGCGGATCGTGGAGGTGGACCGGGGTGAGGCCAAGAGCTACGCCGGCAACTACGCCTATTACCTGGCCCGTAAAGCCGAACAGGAGGCTTCAGCCCAGGCCAGCGAGGCCAAATTCAAGGGGGCCCTGCGGCGCGAGCTGGAATGGCTGAGCAAGGGTCCCAAGGCCCGCAGCACCAAGCAGAAGGCCCGCATCCAGCGGATCGAGGCCATGCAGGAGGCGCCGCGACGCCAGGCCAAGGGCCAGATCAGCCTGGCCAGCAACCAGCGGCGCCTGGGCAAGCGGGCGATCGAGGCCGAAGAGTTGGCCGTGTGGGCCACCGACGGGGCCCACCAAGCCGGGGGCCCGCCGTTGCTGCGCAACTTCAGCTACGACTTCAGCCCCGAAGATCGCATCGGCATCATTGGGCCGAATGGCTCGGGCAAATCCACCCTGTTGGACCTGATTGCCGGCCGGCGCAGGGCCCATGGCGGCCGGATCGAACTGGGCGCCACCGTGAAGCTGGCCTACTTCGACCAGCACAGCGAAAGCCTGCTGGGGGAGGCGGGCAGCGCCAGCGGCAAGCTGCTCGAGAAGAAGGTGATCGATGTGGTCAAGGAGGCCGCCAGCACCGTGGAGGTGGAGGGCAGCCAGCTGAGTGCCTCCCAGCTGCTGGAGCGGTTTCTGTTCCCGCCGGCCCAGCAGCACCAGCCGGTGCGCAAGCTTTCGGGTGGCGAGCGGCGGCGGCTCTATCTCTGCCGCCTGCTGATCGAGGCGCCCAACGTGTTGCTGCTGGATGAACCCACCAACGACCTGGACGTGCAGACCCTGACGGTGCTCGAAGACTTCCTTGAAGACTTCCGCGGCTGTGTGGTGGTGGTCTCCCACGACCGCTACTTCCTTGATCGCACCGTGGATCGGCTGTTCAGCTTCGAAAACGGCGAGCTGCAGCGCTTCGAGGGCAACTACAGCGCCTATCTGGAGCGCCAGGCGGCCTTGGAGCGCCCGAAGACCCCAGCCCCGAGCCCCCAAGCAAGCCCTCGGGAGACGGCGGCCCAAGCCCCAGCCCAACCACGGGCTGCATCCGCCGATCCCCCGGCCGCCAGCGCCCCAGCAGCCCCCAAAGCAATCCGCAAACGCAGCTTCAAGGAAACCCGCGAACTCGCCGACCTGGAGCGCCAGTTGCCCGCCTGGGACGAGGAACGCAACCGGCTTGAGGGCCAGTTGGCCGCGGGCGGAGCCGACTACCTGGCCCTCGAGGGCCTCACCCTGCAGCTCTCGGAGCTGCTCGAACGCATCCACCGCGGCGAGGAGCGCTGGCTGGAGCTGAGCGAACTCGCCGGCTGAGGGCAGGGCGGCCCAGCGGCGCCGGCCTGGGCCGGCGGGGGCTGGCAATCAGCAGCCGGCCACAAAGAGTCCACCCAGGCGCCAGGGCAGGCCTGCCCCCCGTAAGGTGTGGGCGACGATGAGCGGCCTGAGTTTTCCGGCCTCCTCCATGAACACCATCGACGAACACATCCTCAAGGATCAGAGCGAGATCGAGGCCGCCAAAGCCGTCGGTAACGAGGGCAAGGTGCGTCACCTCGAAGAGGAGCTCAAGGGTCTGCAGGAATACAAGGCGCACCACCCGGAAGACGCCCACGACCCCACCCCCCTCGAGGTGTACTGCGATCTCAACCCCGAAGCGGCCGAGTGCCGCATCTACGACGACTGATCCCTGATCGGCGTCTTTCTGGGCCCTGGGCATGGCTGAGCCAGCCCCAGGGCCTGGGCAGCAACCGGTGGATCCCACGGGTCCATTTCCCGGGTTGATCCAACAGATTCCCGTCAAACCGAATCAAGCCTGAGCAGGGCCCATCGGCTTTTGAGCCTGGTGAGCTACATCGCAGGGCTTGAAGGGCTCCCTGGCCTGGCCAAGGAGTCCTTTTTAGTGACCTTCCTCCGGGGCGCTCTGGGGGCCCGGGCTTGGGATCTAGGCAGGGGTTCCTGCCCGGGCAGCCGTCGCTTCGATGCCGAGCTCCTGCCACACCCGGGCCAGGAGCTGGTCGAGGCCCTTGGCGCTTGCCGCCGAGATCAGCAGCACCGGGGAGCCGCAATGCTCCTGCACCCGGCTGGCCAGGGCGTCGAGCTCTTCCCCTTGGAGCAGCTCAATCTTGTTGATCGCCACCAGCCGGGGCCGCTCCGGCAGGCCGTGGCCATAGGCGGCCAGCTCGGCCTCCACCACCGCCAGATCGGCGAGCGGATCCTCCGCGCCGGCATCGACCAGGTGGATCAGCAGGCGGGTGCGCTCGATATGGCGCAGAAAGTCGTGGCCGAGGCCCGCCCCCTGGGCCGCACCGGCGATCAGGCCGGGGATATCGGCAAACACCGTGCCATCGCCGCTGGGGCGGCGCACCACCCCCAGGTTGGGCACCAGGGTGGTGAAGGGGTAGTCGGCGATCTTGGGCCGGGCCGCCGACAGCACCGAGATCAGGGTGCTCTTGCCCGCATTCGGCAGGCCGATGATGCCCACCTCAGCCAGCAGCTTGAGCTCCAGCTGCAGCAGCCACTCCTCGCCGTCCTTGCCCTCGGTGAATTTCTCCGGGGCCCGGTTGCGGTTGCTCAGGTAGTGGGCATTGCCGAGGCCGCCCCGGCCGCCGGCCGCCGCCAGCAGGCGCTGGCCCTTTTCGGTGAGATCGCCCAGCAGGATGTTGGTGCGCCGATCGCGCACCTCCGTGCCCAAGGGCACCTTGATGATCAGGGAGGTGCCACCGGCGCCGCTGCTGCGGTTGGGGCCACCGCGGCGCCCCTCCTGGGCCTCGAACAGGCGCCGGTATTTGAAGTCGAGCAGGGTCTGGAGGTTGGGATCGGCCTCGAACCAGACATCGCCGCCGCGGCCGCCATCGCCCCCGGAGGGCCCCCCGGCAGGCACGTATTTTTCCCGCCGAAAGGCCACGATGCCGTCGCCACCGCGGCCGGCGCGCACGGCGATGCGGGCTTGGTCAATGAACTGCAAAAGGGAAGGTCGACGAATGGGCACTCCGGAGTCCAACCCTAGGATCGGGCCGTCGCAGGGCTGGTTTTGGCAGAGGTTCGCTTCCAGCGGGTGAGCAAGACCTACCCGCCCCGGCGGGGCTCCGCTCCGGTGGAGGTGCTGCGGGACCTGGATCTGACCATCAGCGATGGCGAATTCCTGGTGCTGGTGGGCCCCTCCGGCTGCGGCAAGAGCACCCTGTTGCGCCTGCTGGCGGGCCTGGAGAGCCCCAGCAGCGGCGAGCTGTTTGTGGGCGATCGCTGCGTCACCCGGCTGCGGCCGGCCCAGCGGGATGTGGCGATGGTGTTCCAGAGCTACGCCCTCTACCCCCACCTGAGCGTGGCGGACAACATCGGCTTCGGCCTGCGGCGGCAACGCCAGCGCAGCCCCCTGCAGGAACTGGCCGATGGCCTGCACCGGGCCAGCCGCGGCCTGCCGGCCCCGCTGCGGTTTCCCTCCCGCCGCGAAGAACGGATCGAAGCCCTGATCCAGCAGGTGGCCGACACCCTGGAACTGGGGGCCCTGCTCGATCGCCTGCCCAAGGAACTCTCGGGCGGCCAAAAGCAGCGGGTGGCCCTGGGCCGGGCCATCGCCCGCCAGCCGGCCGTGTTCCTGATGGATGAGCCGCTCAGCAACCTGGATGCCAAGTTGCGCGGGGGCACCCGCAGCCAGATCGTGGAGCTGCAGCGCCGCCTCGGCACCACCACCTTGTATGTGACCCACGACCAGGTGGAGGCCATGACCATGGGCCACCGGATTGCGGTGCTCAACCGGGGCCAGCTGCAGCAGCTCGGCACACCCCTGGAGCTCTATCGCTGGCCCGCCAACACCTTCGTGGCCCAGTTCATCGGCAGCCCGGCCATGAACCTGCTGCCCGTGAGCGCCGCCGGCGGCGCCCAGCTGCAACTGGAGGGGCGACGCTTCCTGGTGGAAGGCCCCATGGGCGCGGCCCTGGCCCAATGGCACGAGCGGGGCAACCCCGATGGCCTCACCGCCGGCCTGCGGCCCGAACACCTGCGGCTCGGGCCGGCCACCAACCGCAACCTCAGCGCCGAGGTCACCCATTGCGAGGCCCTCGGCAACGAACAGCTGGTGAGTTGCCGCCTGCTCGAGGGCAGCCACCTGGTGCAGGTGCGGGCCGAACCCGACCAGGGCCTGGTGCCCGGCCAGACGGTGCACCTGGAGGTGCAGGCCGAGGGCTGGCGCCTGTTTGATGCCTACGGCCTGGCCCTGCCCCCGGCGGCCGTGCCGACGCCCCCGGGAGCGGAGCCGGTGCTGCCCAGGCTGGGCTGAGGGGCACTAGCTGCGAAGGGGGGGCGGCGGGGGGCCGCCGGCTCCGCCAGCCCTCACTTCACCCAGACCACACTGCAGCCCTGGCCGCCATCGCCCTGGTCGGCGTCGCTGACCCGCTCCACGTAGGGCACGGTGGCCAGCCAATCGCGCAGACCGCGCTTGAGTTTGCCGGTGCCGATGCCGTGGATCACCCAGAGGGGGCCATTGGCGTTGCGCAGCCGTTCCTCCAGGGCCGCTTCGGCCTCATGCACCCGCAGGCCTCGCACATCCACCGTGTTGGCCTCGGTGCGCACCTCCGGGCCGCGGCTGGCCGGATTGCGGCGGCTGCGCACCTGCACGATCGGCTGGGGCGGCTCGGGGGGCGCCGGTTTTTCGCCCTGGAGCCCCTCGATCGCCGCCAGGTCCACATTCAGACGCAACACCCCACAGCGCACCGTGAGTTCGAGGCCATCGGCGCTGATCGCCAGCACCTCGGCCGCCTTGCCCAGGGCCAGCAACCGGATCCGCTCGCCCACCACCGGCCGCCAGCCGCGGTGCTCGCGGCGCTCGGGCCGGGGGCGGTGGTCTTTTTCGAGTTGTTTGAGCTGCTGGCCGGCCTGGCGGGCCGTTTCGCCGGAGGCCTGGCCCTGGCGCAGGCGGCGGATGATCCGCCGCACCTCCTGCTGGCCCGCGCGGATCGACTGTTCAAGCGCCTGGCGCCGTTGCTCCTGCAGCTCGGCCGACTGGTCGCTCTGCTGCTGCCAGCGCTGCAACAACTCCTCGTGCAGCAGCTCGGTGCGGGCCAGCAGGGCCGCCGCCTCCTCGGCCGCCTCCTGCTGGCGCTGGCGCTGGGCCTCCAGGCCGGCGATCACCTGGTTGAGTTCCCCCTCCCCCCGGGGCGCCAACAGCTGCTGGGCCTGGTCGAGCACGGCGCCCTCAAGGCCGAGCCGGGCGGCGATCGCCATGGCGTTGCTGCGGCCCGGGATGCCCCAGAGCAGATGGTAGGTGGGCGACAGGGTGGCGACATCAAAGGCCACCGAGGCATTCTCAAAGCGGGAATCGTGGTACTTGAGCGCCTTGAGCTCGCCGAAGTGGGTGGTGGCGATCGTGAGCCGGGCCCGCTCGGCCAGGTGGCGCAGCAGGGCGATCGCCAGGGCCGTGCCCTCGGTGGGATCGGTGCCGGCGCCCACCTCATCGAGCAGCACCAGGCTGGCGCCGGCGCTGGGGTCGCTGGGCAGGGCGGCCAGGATCCTGGCGATGCGGCGCACGTGGCCGCTGAAGGTGGAGAGGTTCTGCTGCAGCGACTGCTCATCGCCGATATCGGCCAGCACCAGCGCGCACCAGGGCAGGCTCGGGGTGCCGCTGCAGGGCAGGAACAGGCCGGCGCGGGCCATCAGGGCCGCCAGGCCCACGCTTTTGAGCGTGACGGTTTTGCCGCCAGTGTTGGGGCCGGTGATCGCCACCACCCGCAGCTCGGCGCCCACCTGCACGCTCACGGGAACCACCCCATGGCCGCCCTGGCGGCGCTCCTGCCAGAGCAGCAGGGGATGGCGCAGGCCTTCAAGCCGAATCGGGGCGCCGGGATCGGCCTGCAGTTCGGGCCGCACGGCACCCAAAGCCTGGCCGTAGCGAGCCCGGGCCAGGGCGAAATCCAGCTGCACCAGCACCGCCTGCAGATGGCTGAGGGCCGGCTGCTCGGCGCCGACCAGGCCACTGAGCTCCAGCAACACCTGCTGCTCCAGCTCCCGTTCCTTGCCGGCCAGCACCCCAATCCGGTTGCCCAGGGCGATCACGGCCTGGGGCTCGATGAACACCGTGCTGCCGGAGGCGGAACTGTCGTGGACCAGGCCCGCCAGCTGGGAGGCGGCGCCGGCCTTCACCGCCAGCACGGGCCGGCCGTTGCGCTCGGACACGACCGTGTCCTGGAGCAGGGCGCTGTGGCGACGGATCAGCTCCTGCAGGCGTTCGCGCCGCTCGGAGCGGGCGGCGGCCAGCTGGCGGCGCAGCTCCGCCAGGGGCGCACTGGCCCGATCCGCCACCCGGCCGCCCTCCTCTAAACAGAAGCGCAGCCGTTGCTCCAGCTCCGGCAGGGTGCGCAGGTCCGCCACCAGGGCCGTGGTGACGGGCCGCAGGCTGGGATCCTCGATCTGGCGGCGCAACCGCCGGGCGGCCGCCAATGTGGTGGCCACGGCCAGCAGGGCCAGGCCCGAGGCGGTGCCGCCCTTGGCACAAAACAGCAGGGTTTCGGCCAGGTCGGCCACCCCCTGGAAGGACAGGCCCCCTTCGCTCAGCCCATCGAGGCCCAGCAGCTCGGTGGTTTCGGCCAGGCGCCGGCGGCTCTCCTCCAGGTCGGCGGCCAGGGGCAGGCGGGCGCAGAGGGCCTGGCCGGCGCTGGTGCCCGCAAAGCTGGCCAGGTGTTCGCCCAGCCGCGACCACTCCAGCAACTCCAGGGCTTCGCGGCCGATCGGCTGGTCCATGCCGGCGGCCGGGCCAGGCGCTGGGTGGGGGGCAGCGTCTGGGGCCTCGTCTGGAGCGTTGTCAGGCTCGTCTGATGGGGCGTCCGCAGGGGCTTCCACAGGGACGCCGTCAGGGGCCACGGCTGCTGCGTCGGTCGGCAGGAGGGAGGGAACCAGAGGGGACACGGGGCGAGCAGCCTGAGGGGCAGGGAAACGGAACGGCAGGTGACGGGAAGGCCCGGGACACCAAAAGGCCCGGTGACCAAAGGGCCGAGGACCTGAAGGACCGGGCTCAAGCGATCAGCAGGCGACCGGGATCAGCTCCGGTTTGAGGCGATCCCCGCCTCGGGCTCATAGAGCAGCTCCAGCCAGTTGCCCTCGGGATCCTGCAGATAGAAGGAGGCCGTGCCGTCGCGGTGGTCGTGGAGCTCGCCGACGGCCACCCCTGCGGCCTGGAGCCGGGCGTGTTCGGCCTGCACCTGGTCGCGGCTGGAGAAATGGAAGGCGAAATGGGGGCCGGCGGCCCGGTAGTCGGGACTGAGCAGGGCGATGCCATCGCCGCCGCCGGGGCGTTGCAGGTAGGCCCAGTCACTGGCATCCCAGGTGAGCTCCAGGCCCATGGCGAGGTAAAAGCGCTTGGCCCGCTCCATGTCCTGGACCCGCAGGGCCACATGGCCCAGCCAGGAGTGCCGGCCCAAGGAACCGCCCTGCTGCCGGCTGCCGGCCAACTCGCTGCCGTCCACCCCCTGCCCCTCTGCCGCCATGGTGCCCCTGCCGTTGCGCTGGGGCCATTCTTGACCTCCTGCGGTCCTGGCGTGGCTACCAGGCCAACCCCGCCCTGATCTGGGGCCCGGGCCGGGCCCCAGGTCAGGGCTTGGGCCGCTCAGGGCTTGGGCCGCTCGCTGATGCCGAGGCTGGTGCGGGCCAGGCAGCCGATCGAGAAGCAGATCAGACCACTGCCAAGCAGGTTCCAGCGGAGGCGGCCCCCGTCATCGCGAACCGTGGTGACCACCAGCATCACCACGGCCGCCGCCAGCCAGGGCAGGGTCACGAGCCTGACCAGGGCGCTGCGGCTCATCACCGCCGCTGGGCCAGGGCCCAGGAGGTCTTGCAGACGCAGCCGATCGAGAAACAGATGGCGGCGCTGCCGAGCAGGCCCCAGCCAGAGCCCCGGGTCGCCCCATCGCCATCGCACAGGAGCCGCAGGGCGACCAGGGTGATGCCACTGGCCGCCACCCAGGGGCCATACACCCAGCCGGCAACCCATGCGCCGCGGCGCGGGCGCTGGGCAAGAGCCGCGCCAGGGGGCAACGGCGCCGGCAGGTTCGGTTCGCTCGTCATGGCGGGCCTAATCGGCCTCTGCCAACCAGGCAGCCGCGTCACAGGCGTGATAGGTGAGGATCAAATCAGCCCCGGCCCGCTTGAAACAGAGCAGGGTTTCAAGCACGATCGCCCGTTCATCAATCCAGCCCCGCTCGGCTGCCGCCTTCACCATCGAATATTCGCCGCTCACGTTGTAAGCCGCGATCGGCAGTTCGGTTTCGCCGCGCAGGCGATGGATGATGTCGAGATAGGCCAAGCCAGGCTTCACCATCAGGATGTCGGCCCCCTCCTGCTCATCGAGCAGGGCCTCGGTCAGGCACTCGCGGCCATTGGCCGGATCCATCTGATAGGTGGATTTGTCCTTGGGGATCGGCTTGCCGGCGGCGGCCCGGGGCGCCGAATCCAGGGCCTCGCGGAAGGGTCCGTAGTAGGCAGAGGCGTACTTGGCGGTGTAACTGATGATGCCCACATGCTCAAAGCCCTCCTCATCGAGGGCCTCGCGGATCGCGCCAACTCGGCCATCCATCATGTCGCTGGGGCCGATCAGGTCAGCACCCGCCCTGGCCTGGGCCACGGCCTGACGGCAAAGGATCTCCACGGTTTCATCGTTGAGCACAATCCCTTCATCGCTGACGATGCCGTCATGGCCATCACAGGAATAGGGATCCAGGGCCACATCGGTCATGATCGTCATGCCGGGGTGGGCCGCCTTGATGCGGCGAATCGCCCGGGGAATCAGGCCGCCTTCGTTAAAACATTCGGCGCCATCTTCGGTTTTGAGCCCATCGGCCACCTTGGGGAAGAGCACCACGCAGCGGATGCCTAGGTCCCAGGCCCGCCCCACCTCCTGAACCAGGCCCTCCAGGCTCCAGCGCTGGGCGCCGGGCATGGCGCTGATCGGCTCGTTGGTGGCTCCCTCGTGGACGAACAGTGGATAGATGAAATCGGCAGGCCGCAGCTGGTGCTCCCGAACCATGGCCCGCAGGGCTGGCGTGCGCCGCAACCGGCGGGGGCGGTAGGTGAGCTCCATGGCGACGGGAAAGCTGGCCGGATCCTACGGAGCAGCCCCGGGGGGCCGATCGGCGCTGGGGGACCGGATCAGAGACGCGCCTGCTCGATCCAGTCGGCCCGGGGGTCGACCCGGCGTTCGGCGCGCAGCTGCTCGAGCAGTTGGCGCTCCGCCTCGCTGAAACTGGGGGGCAGGCGCAGGCTGAGGCTGAGCAGCAGGTCGCCGCGCCCCTCCTTGATCGGCCAGCCCTTGCCCTTGAGGCGCAGGCTGCGGCCCGGTTCCATGCCGGCTGGCACCTGCACGGTGGCTTCGCCATCGGGGGTCGCCACCCGCACCTCGCCGCCCAGGGCCAGTTCGTCGATGCTGAGGGGCAGCTCGGCCCGCAGCAGGTCGCCATCCAGGCTCCAGACGGGATGGTCGAGCAGCTTGAGGTTGAGGTAGAGGTCGCCGCGGCGGCCGGTGCCGGGCTGGAGATTGCCCTTGCCCTTGAGCCGCAGGCGGCTGCCGGTCTTCACCCCCGGCGGGATCCGCACCTGCACCCGCTCCTCGTTGACGGCCAGGGTGCGCTCACAGCCGCGGAAGGCATCGGCAAATGTGAGGCTGATGCTGGCCTCGGCATCGAGGTTGAGGGGGGCCCGGGCGCCGGCGCCTCCTCCGGCGAAGCCCCCGGGAAAGCCGCCGCCGGGGAACCCGGAGGAGAAGCCGAAGCCCCCCGGGGCCGCCCCAGGCCCGCCGCCCCCGCCGAAGCGGCCGAGCAGGTCATTGATGAAGTCGTCGAAGTTGCCGTAGCGGCCGAAGTCGACATCGGCGCCGCCGCCCGCCCCGCCGGCCTGGTTCCAGTACTGGCCAAACTGCTCGTAACGGCGGCGCTTGTCGGGATCGGAGAGCACCTCGTAGGCCTCGCTGATCTCCTTGAACTTCGCCTCGGCGTCCTTGTTGCCGGGGTTGACGTCGGGGTGGTGCTGGCGGGCCAGCTTGCGGAAGGCCCGCTTCACCGCATCGGCATCGGCGCCGCGCTCTAGGCCCAGCACCTTGAAGTAATCGCGATACCCACTGGCTCCCATCGCGGCGTCGGGGGTGAGAGAACAAGGGCGGATCCACTCTCCCAGTTGGGACGCCCCAACTGGCGCCTCGCCATGGGCGGAAGGCCGAACGGCGGCCCGAAGCAAGCCCCTGGACCCAGGCCTGAGCCGTGGGCGGCTCGAACCGGGAGCCCCGCCCCCACCAGGCCCCCCACGGGCGGGCCCGAAGCCCCGGGGGATCCGCCCTAGCCTCCCAGCAGCAGCCCCAGTCGCCATGGCCTTTGCCGCCCGTCCTGCCCGAAACGCCCCCAGCGCCCCAGCCAGGGGACGCCGCTGGGGTTGGCGCTCGGCCCTGACGATCGGCGTCAGTGCCGCCCTGCTCGGCAGCGCCGCCGGCGCCAGCAGCCCCGCCCGCAGCGCCAGCGCCCCCGCCCCTGGCCCCAGCCAGGCTGCCCAGCCACCCACCGGCCCGGTCCTGGCCGAGGCCACCGCCGGCGAGCTCAGCGCCTCAACCCCCGATCAACTGGCCCTGGTTGAGATCCTGCGCCGCAAGGGCGTGCTGTTCTATGGCGCCTGGTGGTGCGGCCATTGCGCCCACCAGAAGAGCCTGTTCGGCGCCGAGGCCGCCAGCAAGCTGCCCTACGTGGAATGCGACAAGGACGATCCGGGCCGCCTGCGCTGCCAGAGCGCCAAAATCCGCGCCTTCCCCACCTGGGATTACAAGGGTGAGCGCCGCGAAGGCGTGCAGGAGCTTGAGGAGCTCAGGATCTGGGTGGGGGTGCCCAGGGGGACCACCAACCACTCCGCCAACCACGCCGCCAAAAGCTCACAGACTTGAAAGTCCGCTGAGCGCCAGCAAAAGACCAAAGGCCAGGCAGAGCCCACCACTGATCTGGCGCTGGTGGACCTGGGTCCAGCCGTTGAGCCGCTCCAGCTGGCGCCGGCCGGCGGCGCCACTGACCAGCAACACCAGGGGCGGCGCCAGGGACGGCAACAGGGTGAACAGGGCGATCAGGCCCACCAGGAGCAGCTCCTGCAGGTCCCCCAACCGGTCCCGGCCTAGGTCATGGACGGCGGGGAACACCAGCACCAGCGAGCTGAGATTGCTGGCCATGGTCACCAGGCCCAGCCCAAAGGCGCGGCCCCGGGGATGGAGCCCGCCGGCCTGCCGCTCGGGATGGTCCGGCTCCAGGGGGCCTTGGGCAGGCCATTGCTCCGCTGAGATGGCCTGCCCTGAGTTGGGCTTCGCTGGGATGGCCTGGGATGCCACCGGAGCCCCCTGCAACAGCCGCAACCCAAGCCCCAGCAAGACCAGGGCCAGCACCAACCGCAGGCAGGCCGATTCCGGATCAGCACCGGGCGCCGGCTGGGGCAGGGCATGGCCCACCACCAGGGCCAGGCCGATCCACAGGCCCACCACCAGCGCCGACCCCAGCACAAACCACCAGCCCGCCCGCAGCCCGGAACCGCTGCGCGTCACCGTCAGGATCTGGGCCAGCAACACCAGCGGACTCACGGCCGCGCCCAGGGCCAGGGGCAGGATCGCCAAGGCCGCCGCCTGGAACGACGGCACGGGCGCCAGGCCTTGGGCGGCGGGGTCGAGGGCGGCAACCCAAAGGCCGGCCCTGGCCAGATCAATCAGGTTCAAGCAGGCTCCAGCCACGATCCAGAGACCAGGATGGGACGCCCCACCACGGCGGGCAATCCCAGCACCTGCCAGGGCAGCGCCCCTTGCTCAGAAGCGGCCCACAAGGGGTTGGGCCCGCCACAGACTTGCCAACCCATGCAGAAGGGCATCACTGGTGCCGAGCCGCCGGGGTTGGTGAAACCAATGCTCACTGTCATAGATCAGGCCCAGCAAGGCCGCATCACGGGCCCCATCCCCCGGTTGGAAACGCAGCAGCAGCTGCGCCGGACCCACCTGCTGGCCATCCGCCTCGATCGTGAGTGCTGGGTCCATCAGTTGGAAGGGCATCGCTCCAGCGCTGATCGCCGGCTCAGGGCCCTGCAGCTCGACCAGGGCCCCGTCTTCGGAGAGGGATGTGGTGATGCCCCAGAGGGGGCGACCTGCCACCAGCACCCTGCCGATGCGACGAATGGGAAAACGGTCCGCCCCCCGGGAAAGGGGCTGATCGATGCAAGCCAGCAGCGTCACAACCAGCACCAGGGCGTTGTAAACGTTGAACGCAAGCATCAGGCCTTCTCCCTCGTAGGTCGGTCGCCAGTGGGCCAGATCCGAGGCAACCAGCGGCAGCAGGTAGCGCACCACAATGGCCATGGCGAGCACCGCCAGCAGGCTGAGCATCGGCCAGCTGAGCGCGAGATTGAGGTTCTGCCGGCTTGCGAGGGGATCTTTGTTGGTCACAATGCCGCCATAGATCCGGAACGGATGCACGGCGATCTGGAGCATGCGCTGGAGCGCGGGCACACTGAACAAGGTTTCATACACCTCATTCCAGAACTGGAATTGGTGATGATTACTGAGCCAACTCGGCAGACAATGGAGAAGCAGCACGAACGGCACGCCGTAGGCCAGATATTCGAGCGGCGGTGCAGCGATCAGCGTGAACCCAAGCACCAGGCTCAACAAGGGCAGAACCAGGTAGATCAGCCGCCACAAAGGGGTGAGCAGGCTCACCGCCAGATTCAGATAAAAACTGATCTGGGCCGCCGAAAGAGTGGTCCAGATCGGCAGCTCCCTGGGCCTCAGGAAGATCTGGATGTTGCCCTGCATCCAACGCAAGCGCTGGTCGAGAAAGTCGGCGAATGTGCGCGGCACTTCACCCATGCTCAGCACCTCATTGAGATATCGTAAGGTCCAGCCCTGGGTGAGCAGCTTGGTGCTGGTCTGATGATCTTCGATCAGGCAGCTGGTGACATAGCCGCCGATCTGTTCCAGGGCGCTGCGGCGCACCACGTAGGAGGTGCCACAGCAGATCACCGCATTGGAGCGATCGCGGATCACCTGTAGATAGCGAAAGAAATAATCAAGGTCGCTCGGCATCACCACATCAAGGCCGAGGTTGCGGTTATGGAACTCAGACTGAAAGTAGTGCTGCGGTGTTTGCACAAGCGCCACGTTGGCATCGCTAAAAAACGCCAACGTGCGCTCCAGAAAGCTGGGGAAGGGCATGAAATCGCAGTCGAAGACGGCGATGAATTCGGCGCTGGTATGGGCAAGAGCGTGGTTGAGATTGCCGGCCTTGCGATGGGCATTTCCCTGCCGGCTGAGATACTTCACCCCCAGCTCGGCAGCCAGGGCAGCGATGGCCGGTCGGTGGCCGTCATCGAGCACGGTGATGGTGCGATTGGCATAACGAAGATTGCGACAGGTGTGGATGGCCCGTCGCACCAGGCGCTCAGGTTCATTGTAGGTAGGAATCCAGACATCCACACTGGGCTGGTGGTCCTGCAGCCAGCCCTGCAGCTGATTGGCCTGGCGGCTGCGCAAGCCAGGGTCGTAACCAAGGGCAGGCAGCAGCTGCAGGCCGGTGGTCAACAGATAGAGAAGTTCAGTGCCAAACAACAGGCCACTGCAGAGCAGGCTCAGGGGATGGGCCGTGTTCAAGGTGGTGGCGCGCCAGAGGAAATAGCGCAGCGCCACCGCCAGCAGCACCAGGGTGACCAGGCCATAGCTCCAGGGCCGCCGCGGCAACCAGAGGGTGGAGGCTGCCGCCAGGCCGGCCAACACCACCGGCGGCATGGCATGGCGCCAGAGATCGGCCACCTGAAACTGGCGCGGCAACACTCTCAGGCTGACCGGATTGAGCTGGGTCCCATCCAACTGACCCAGGTCAGAGCTGGCCAGCACAAGCGCCCCCAGCAACAGCGCCGCGGCCACGATCAGAAAGGTCCAGGCGGCGGGGCTGACCCGGCGGCTTGCGAAGCTCACTGAAAGATCACCCGGGCTGAGTAGCCCACAAAGCAAAGTTTGCTGGGCGGCGCCGGCACATCCGTGTCGATGCGCACCCGAACCTGGCTTTGGCGGGCCAGAGTCACCGCGGGAGGCGCGGGCTCGTTGCTGTTCGCCGCAATGCGCCCTACACCCGAGCGGATCAGGTCCACCTGCCCGCGCAGATCCAGATCTTCCCCAATCAGGTCGATGCGCGCACGGGTGCCGATCCGCAGGCGATTGAGATCGTTCTCCGCCACATAGGTACTGACCCAGCGATGGCTGCAGCGGACCAGGCGCAACACGGGTTGCTGCGTCCGCAACGAATCGCCGGTGCGGGCCTGGATGCGCCAGACCACCGCAGGAACCGGAGCCTTGATCCAGACATTGCTTTGCTTGGCAAACAGACCCGTGGCGGTGCCCAGCTGGGCCTGCAATCCCTTGATCTGGCGTTGGGCGGCCAGCCGTTCGCCATCCAGACGGGCCAACTGCAGCCGGGCTTCCTGGAGCCTCGGCAGGGGATCGGTGACGCTGCGGGTGCGGTCCAGGTTGAGATTGCGCTCGGCCGCCTGGCGGCGATCCGTCTGGGCTCGAATCTGGGCCTCGATGGCCCGGCGCTGATTGAGATTTTTGGCTACGGCCGTGCGGGCCCGGTCCACCACCATTTCCGACACGGCACCCGCCTTGAACAACGCCTCCTGGCGCTGCAGATCGCGCTGGCTGAAGGCCAGTTCCTGGCGCTCACGGGCCTGCTCGGCATGGAGCTGGTCGAGCTCATGGTTGATCCGTGCGATCTCCAGGGTTTTCTGATCACCGGCATTGCGGCTGAACTCGCCGGCCAGCTGGCGCTGCAGGCTGAGCTCGTGATCCAGCTCATCCAGCCGGGCCTCAGCCGTGTTGAGCGCCGTACGCAGCTGCCGCACATCGCTGTCACTGGCCCTGGGATTCTGAACCCGGGCCAGGTCTTCGCCGGCTTGAACAGGGCTGCCTGCATCCACCCTCAGCTCCATCAACTGACCGCTGATCGGGCTGCCCAGCTCGATGAAATCGGCATCCACCACGGCGTCCCGGGCCCTGGTGGTAAGCGCGTTCATCACCACGGCAAGGGCTGCAAGCAGCAGCCCAGCCCCCAGCACAACCACCAGAACCGTGGCCCTGGAGCTGCGCTGCGGTGGCTGGTCGTTGCCGGAGGGGCCGCCAGCGGCCGCTGGGCCCTGGGGAGCGTTCATGGAGACCCCCGATCGACAGCCTATGGGACCCAAAGCCGCTGCGGCTTGGGCCCCTAACCTAGCGACGCGATCCAGTCTCAGCCCCCTGCCGCAGACGCGACCCGGCCCAATCGGTTCCCTAGATCGGTTCAATGCAATTTTGCGCGCTCGAGCAGACGACCTGAGGCGAACCTGATCCTGCGAACAGATCGCCACGATGGAGAGCTGAATCGGAAGTCCCAACGGGTCAGTTCAAACGGGCCGTTGCGAATGGACAGTTCCGAATGGACAGTTCCGAATGCACAGTTCGAGGTAGACCGTTCGAAGTGGGCAGGCCTGAATGGCCGGAGAGCGTGTCAAGAGCGCCTGGTTAGAACCAGATGCTGAGAAAAGGTACCGGAACAAACAGGACGACACCTGCAAGTTGAGCAGGCCCCCGACCTGCCGATTCGCCAAACACAAGCAAAACTGAAGACAGAGTCCCCCCAGATTCCTTGCTGGGACTCAGGGGTTGCCCAATCTGTCGGCTCATTAAAAAGGGCCCTTCCAGGCCCCGTGGATCATTTGGGTGATAAGGCTGATCTCACCCCATCTCCCTAACTAGGGTCAGGCAGCCACAGGGGCGGCTTGACGGGAGAAACGAACGATGTTGTTCGCTGTTACGTGTGTGCTCTGACCGAGCAGGCTTCAGTCACCCTCCTCATGCCCCGTCGAAACCATTGCAGCCCCGCAATCCCCCAACCCTTGGGCTGGAAGGGCGCCCCACCGGAGTGGCGGGAAGCAATGGAGCTGAGCGGAATCGAACCGCTGTCCGAAACACTGGTGTGGACCACCTAGTCCGGCCGAAACCGGACCTCTGCATTGTGACAGCAGAGGATGGCATCACGCCGCCTGGTCCGAGTGGGCATCCCCGAACAGTCTCCGGCTTGCCGGTCCGAGGCCTTCCGATTGCAGAGCGACAGCCCCCAAACCAAGGGATCGCCCCTTGCGGCGGCCCCGGCAACCCAGGCCCGGCCGGAGCGCTTTGCCTGCATCGCTGCCGTGCCTTCGGGGCTGGAGGAGCCCGCCGCCGCCGAACTGGCGGCCCTCGGTGCCCAGGCGGTGCGCCCCCTGCGCCGGGCCGTGGCCCTGGAGGCCGACCTGGCCTGCTTCTACCGGCTGCACCTCCGCGCCCGGCTGCCGTTTCGGATCCTGCGCCAGCTGGCCCGTTTCCCCTGCCGCTCCCGCCAGGACCTCTACGCCGGCGTGCAACGGGCGGCCGACTGGCAGCACTGGCTGCCGCCCGAGGCCCGCTTCCGCGTCGACAGCACCGGCACCGCCCCGGGGCTGAACCACAGCCACTACAGCGCCCTGGAGGTGAAAAACGCCCTGGTGGACTGGCAACGCCAGCACTGGGGCGAGCGCTCCTCGGTGGATCTGGAGGATCCCGATCTGGCCCTGCATCTCCACCTTGGCGGCGAAGGGGCCACCCTCAGCCTCGATGGCAGCGGCGGCAGCCTGCATCGCCGCGGCTATCGGGCCGCCATGGGCCTGGCGCCCCTGAAGGAAAACCTGGCCGCCGGCCTGGTGGCCCTCACCGGCTGGGACGGGTCGGTGCCCCTGGCCGATCCCCTCTGCGGCTCCGGCACCCTGTTGATCGAGGCGGCCTGCCAGGTGCTGGGCCGGGCCCCGGGGCTGGGCCGGTCCTTTGGCTTCGAGCGCTGGCCCGACTTTGATCCGCGCCTCTGGCAGCAGGAGCGCCAGGCCGCCCTGGCCCTGGATCGCACGGGCCCAGGGCCGGACTCCCTCGATCCCTTCTGCCTGGCCGATGGCCGGCCCCTGGCGCCGATCGTGGGGCTGGAACAGGATCCGGCCGTGCTCGCCCAGGCCAACAGCAACTGCCAGGCGGCGGGCGTGGCTAGGGCCATCAGCCTTCAACTCGGCGACTGCCGCAGCTTTGCGCCGCCGCCGGGGCAGGGAATCCTGGTGTGCAACCCGCCCTATGGCGAACGGCTGGGCCAGACAGACGAGCTGGAAGCCCTCTACGCCGACCTGGGCGCCAGGCTCAAGCAGTGCTGCGGCGGCTGGACCCTGTGGCTGCTCAGCGGCAACCCGGAACTCACCGGCGCCCTGCGCCTGAAGGCCAGCCGCCGGATTCCAATCAACAACGGCGGCATCGACTGCCGTTGGCTGAGCTACGAGCTGCGCTGAGCCTCCGCCCCAGGGTGTTGGTGGCAAGCAGGCCGCTGGGCCCCACCCATTCCTGTTTCGCCAGACCCTGCCCCTGGCCAGGCCCTGCCCCAGACCTCAGACCTTGACCAGGGCCTGGTCAAGGGCAAGTGCCTAGCGATTTGAGCCGCCTGGGCGGGCCTACCGCCCCAGGATCGCCCGGGTGGTTTTAGTGATGCCGGCCGTGGTCTGGGGCAGGTAGGGGCCCTTGGTGAGCTGGCCGCCGATGCGCAGAAACAGACCCGCCAGCACCAGATCAATGGCGCCTACGGCCAGGGCGGCCTGGATCCAGCTCCAGCCCAACGAACCCTGAATCCAGAGCAGCAGGGCCACCTCCGCGGCGATCAAGGCCAGGGACACCAGGCCCAGCCCAGCGATCAGCAGCAGCACACCACTGATCAGGCGCCGCTTTTCGCGGTCGGCTTCCTGCAGGGCGATGCGCACATGCAGATCCATCACCGAGCCCACCAGGGCCGCCACCCGGCCTGCGGCCTGGCGGGGCAAACCGGCAGCGGTCGCCCCCCGCTCCTGGGCCGCCTCGGTGTTGGCCTGGTCCCGGCCCGGGCCTTGGCGACTGCTCATGCGGAACGCCGGCCCGAGGCCAGCAACAACCCGGCCAGCAGGCCCACACCGGCGGCAATGCCCAGGGCCAGCAGGGGCTGCTCCCGCACCGGTTTCTCAATCCTCGGGCGCAGGTTGCTGTTGAGCTCATCGAGCAGGCTCTCCAGCTGCTCCTCCAGGGGCCGCAGGGATTCAGCCAGACGGCTGGCCTGATCACCCGTCACCGCCACGAGTTCCAGCAGTTGGGCCTGCACGCCGCTGCTGGTGCGGCCGGTCTGCTCGGCGATCACCTCCACCACATGCTCAAAACTGCCGCGGGTGGCCTCCAGGGCAGAGCGGGCCACGCCCGGCCATTCCTTCTGGATCAGCGGCAACAGGCTTTCGAAGCGCTCCCGGAACTGGGCCCCAGACACCGCCGCGGGATCGTGCTCGGAGTCCATGTCCATGGGCCGCTCGCCGGTCGGGGATGGGCCCAACTTAGGGAGGCCCCTTGCCCCTGTCAGGGGTTCGGCTAGATTGACCTTGCTCGGCGCACGGGCCTGTTGGTTCACATCAATCAGGTCGAGCTCACCCATTTCAAATCCTTCGGCGGTTCGATCACCATCCCGCTCGAGGAAGGATTCACGGTTGTGACGGGCCCCAACGGATCCGGCAAAAGCAACATTCTTGATGGGGTGCTGTTTTGTCTGGGTCTGGCGAACAGCCGGGGCATGCGGGCCGAGCGGCTGCCCGACCTCGTCAACAGCGCCATGCTCAAGGAGGGGCGCGCCGCCGAGACGGTTGTCACCGTGCGCTTCGACCTCCGCGATTGGCAGCCCGACGAGGCCGAAGCCGGCCTGGAGCCGCCCCAGGACGGCCCCTGGATCCGCCCGGGCCAGAGCCACTGGAGCGTGACCCGCCGCCTGCGCGTGGCGCCCGGGGGCACCTACAGCAGCACCTACAGCGCCGATGGCGTGACCTGCAACCTGCAGCAGCTGCAGACCCAGTTGCGGCGCCTGCGGGTTGATCCCGAGGGCAGCAACGTGGTGATGCAGGGGGATGTCACCCGCATTGTGTCGATGGGGGCCAAGGATCGCCGCGCCCTGATCGATGAGCTGGCCGGCGTGGCCCTGTTCGACAGCCGCATTGACCAGGCCCGCGCCAAGCTCACGGACGTGCAGGAGCGGGAGGAACGCTGTCGCATCGTTGAGCAGGAGCTGCTGGTCAGTCGCCAGAAGCTGGAGCGGGATTGCACCAAGGCCCGCACCTACCAGCAGCTGCGGGACCGCCTGCACCTGGGCCGCCTGCAGGACCAGGTGCTCGGCTTTGAGGTCGCTGGGGAGCAGCTCCAGGGCCTGCGCCGCCGCCAGGAGAGCCTGAGCCAGAAGGAAACCGACGACCGCAGCGCCGTCGCCGCCGCCCAGGCGGCCCTGGTGGTGGGCCAACAGGAGCTGGAGGCCCTGCAGGCGGAGGTCAAGGCCCTGGGGGAAGACAGCCTGCTGGCGGTGCAGGCGGAACTGGCAGGCCTGGAGGCGAGCGGCCGGGAACTGGGCCGCCAGGCGGAACGGCACCAGAGCCGGGCCGAGGAGCTGCAACGCCAACGCCACGAGCTGGCCCACCAACAGGGCGAGCTGCGCGCCCAGCAGGAGACCCTCGGCGGCCCCGACGATGGCGCCGCCCTGGCCCAGGCCGAGGCCGATTGCCGCGCCGCCGAGGCGGCGGTGGAGCTGTCGCGGCGGCGCCTGGGCGAGGTGGCCGGCCGCTCCGGCAGCTGGCTGGAGGAGCAGAAGCAGCGCAGCCGCCGGCGCCAGGAGCTGCAGGCCCAGCTCGCCCCCCTGGTGGCGGAAGAGCAACAGCTGAGCGAGCGCTTGCGTCAGGACCAGGAGCGGCTGCGGGAGCTGGGCGAGCAGCTGCAGCAGGACACCGGCCAGAGCCAGGGGGTGCAGGCCGCCCTGGTGGCCCTGGAGGCGGAATGGCAGCAGCTGTTGACCAGCCTGGAGGGCCAGAAACAGCGCTTCAGTGCGCTGGTGGAGGCCCTGGCCCTGCAACAGCGCACCCGCAGCCGGCTGGAGCAGGAGCAGACCCAGCTGGAGCGGGAGATCGCCCGGCTGGAATCCCGGCGCGAGGCCCTGCAGGAAAGCCGCGGCACCGGCGCCCTGCGCCTGTTGCTGGAGGCGGGCCTGGAGGGGATCCATGGGCCGGTGGCCCAGCTCGGGGAGGTGGGCGAGTCCCACCGGCTGGCCCTGGAGGTGGCCGCCGGCGCCCGGCTCGGCCAGGTGGTGGTGGAGGACGACCGCATCGCCGCCCGGGCGATCGAGCTGCTCAAAAGCCGCCGGGCCGGCCGGCTCACCTTCCTGCCGCTCAACAAGATCCGCGGCAGCGGCAGTTGGGGGAGCAGTGGGGGGAGCTCCAGTGCCAGCGCGGCCTTTGAACGGGGCGCGGGCGCCGGGCGGCCGGCCGGGGGCGAGGGCCTGATCGGCCGGGCCGTGGAGCTGGTGCGCCATGAGGCCGTCTACGGCGAGGTGTTCCGCTACGTCTTCGGCGACACCCTGGTGTTCCGGGACCTGGCCAGCGCCCGCCGCGAACTGGGACGCCACCGGGCCGTGACCCTCGATGGCGAACTGCTGGAGAAAAGCGGCGCCATGACCGGCGGCAGCCTGCAGCAACGCAGCAACCAGCTCAGCTTTGGCGTCAGCCGCGACGACGACGAGGCCGAACCCCTACGCCGCCGCCTGCTGGCCCTGGGCGGCCTCCTGGTGGCCAGCCGCCGCCAGGAGGCCGCCCTGGCCAAGGAGCTGGAGGAGCTGCGGCCCCAACTGGGCCAGCTCGAGCAGCGCCGCGCCGCCCTGGAGGCCGAACGGGCCGCCGCCCAGCGCTCCCATGCCCCCCTGCTGGAGCGCCACCAGCAGCTCGGCGCCCGCCTCACCAGCCTCCAGGCCAGCCTGGCCAGCGACGGCGAACGCCAGGCGGCGGTGGCCGCCCTGCTCACCCCCCTGCGCAGCGACCTCGAGGCCCTTGAACAGGCCGAGGCCGAGGCCCGCTCCTCCGGCGACAGCGATCGCTGGCAAGGGTTGCAGCAGGACCTCGAAGCCGCCGACCGGGGCCTGAGCGAGGCACGCCTGCGTTGCGATGGCCTGCTCACGGCCCAGCGAGACCGCAGCCTGCGGGCCGAGCGGCTGACCAGCCAGCTCGAGGCCCTGGCCAGCGATGAACAGCGGCTGGTGGTGGCGGTGCAGGCCCTGGTGGCCGAACGCACCCTCTGGAAGCAACAGCAACAGGCCGACCAGCAGAAGCGCAGCGAGCTGGAAGGGCGCCAAAAGGAGCTGCAGGAGCGCTTCGGCGCCCGTCGCCGGGCCCGCGATGAGGCCGAAGGCCGGCTCTCCCTGCAGCGGCAGGCCCTGCAGCAGCAGGAATGGGAGCTGGGCCGCCTGGGCGAGGAACGCCTGGCCCTGGCCGAACAGGAACGCAGCTCGGCCCTGCGGCTGGACCAACTGGCCCGGGAGCTCCCCGATCCCCGTCCGGAGATTCCTGAGGAGGTGCGCCTCGCCGGGCTGGAGGCCCTCCAGCAGGAGCTGCGCAGCCTGCAGCAGCGCATGGAGGCCCTGGAGCCGGTGAACATGCTGGCCCTGGAGGAACTTGAGCAGCTGGAGCTGCGCCTGGCCGACCTGGAGGAGCGGCTTGAGGTGCTCTGCAAGGAGCGGGAAGAGCTGCTTCTGCGGATCGAGACCGTGGCCACCCTGCGCCAGGAAGCCTTCCTGGAGGCCTTCCAGGCGGTGGATGGCCATTTCCGCCAGATCTTTGCCGGCCTCTCCGATGGCGAGGGCCATCTGCAACTCGAAAACCCCGAGCAGCCCCTAGAAGGCGGCCTCACCCTGGTGGCCCATCCCAAGGGCAAGGCGGTGCGGCGGCTGGCCTCGATGTCGGGGGGCGAGAAATCGCTCACGGCATTGAGCTTCCTGTTTGCCCTGCAGCGATTCCGCCCCTCGCCCTTCTATGCCCTCGATGAGGTGGACAGCTTCCTCGATGGAGTCAACGTCGAACGGTTGGCGGCCCTGATCGCCAGCCAGGCCCAGGCCGCCCAGTTCATGGTGGTCAGCCACCGGCGGCCGATGATTGCCGCCGCCACCCGCACGATTGGGGTCACCCAGGCCCGGGGCGCCCACACCCAGGTGGTGGGCCTGCCCCCGGCCGCCTAGGGCCCCGGACGACCAGGCGCAGGGGCCCCAGGCGGCCGCACCGGCGGCGGCACCGGCAGACCAGACGCTTTGCGCCACAATGGCCTGATGACAGCATCGTCCCCTGGCACGCCCGCCGGCACCCCACCCCCGAGCGACCGGCTCTGGTTGCGCTCGGAACTGATGGGGACCCAGGTGATCACCCGCGACAGCGGCCGCCGCCTCGGCGTGGTGGGTGAAGTGGTGGTGGATATCGACCGGCGCGAAGTGGTGGCCCTGGGCCTGCGCGATAACCCCCTCACCCGTTTCCTGCCGGGCCTGCCCCGCTGGATGCCCCTGGAGAGCATTCGCCAGGTGGGCGATGTGATCCTGGTGGATTCGGCCGATTCCCTCTCGGAAGGCTTCAATCCCGAGCGCTACAGCAAGGTGATCAATTGCCAGGTGATCACCGAATCGGGCGAAGTCCTGGGCCGGGTGCTGGGCTTCAGTTTTGACATCGAAACCGGCGATCTCACCACCCTGGTGCTCGGCGCCCTTGGCGTGCCCCTGTTGGGCGAAGGGGTGCTCAGCACCTGGGAACTGGCCGTGGAAGAGGTGGTGAGCAGCGGCCCCGATCGCATCATTGTTTATGAGGGCGCCGAAGAGAAACTCAAGCAACTCGGCACCGGTCTGTTGGAAAAGTTGGGCATCGGCGGCCCGGGCTGGGAGCAGGAGGAACGGGAGCGCTACCGCCTCAACATGGTGCCGGTCGAAAACCAGTTGGCCGCCGGTCTGCCGGCCGCCAGCGAACAGCGCCAGATCCAACCGGCCAGCGCCAGCCGGGTGCTGGAGCCCGAAGCCGAATTCGATTACGTGGAGGTGGAACGCCGCGCCCAGGAACCCCTGCGCCAACGCCGCTACCTCGACGAGGACGACGACCGCTACGACCGCGATCGCGTCACCGGCCAAGGGGCTGGATCGGCACGCTTTGGGGCTGACCGGTTTGAAGCTGACCGGTTTGGAGATGAACGATTTGAGAGTGACCGGTTTGGAAGTGACCGCTTCGAGCCAGGACGGCTTGAATCTGAACGCTTCGGAACCAGAGAGGTTGGAGCGGAACGGTTTGAAGCCAGACAGCCTGAGGCTGGACCCTTTGCGGCTCGTCAGCCGGGTATGGACCCTTACGGCTCCGGGCGACCGGGCTCAGGGCGGCCCGGCTCCGATCGTTTTGAAGCGGGCCAGCCAGACTTCGACTCAGACCGGTTCGACGGCGACCAGCTCAACGGCGACCGGTTCGACACCAACCGTTCCGCCGCCGAACCCTGGCCAGGCGACCGCTCAGGCCGGGAGGCCGATGACCAGCTCCCTGGCGGCCGCGGGGCCCAGGCCCCAGAGCCTCGCGATCGCCCGGCAGCCCCCTTGCCCGAGCGCCGCTACCGCCGCTCCCAGGAACCCCTCGATGTGGAGCCCCTCGACGATGGCGAACCGCTGCCAAGGGGACGCCAGACCCTTGGCGACCCCTGGTAGCTCCCTGGAGCTGGGCGGGGTGCGGGTCAGCTCGCGCCGAGGGTCCCCGCCCCGAGCCCCTCAGGCCTCCGGTTCAAAGGCGAGCGAGGCCGAGTTCACGCAGTAGCGCAGGCCGGTGGGCTTGGGTCCGTCGTTGAAGACGTGGCCCAGGTGGGCATCGCAGCGGGCGCACTTGATCTCGGTGCGCACCATGCCATGGCTGCGGTCGGTGAGGGTGGTGATGGCGCCGGGGTTGGCCCCCTCCCAGAAGCTGGGCCAGCCGGAGCCCGACTCAAACTTGGTGTCGGAGCGGAACAGCTCGGTGCCGCAGCAGACGCAGTGGTAGGCCCCCTTGGCCTTGTTGTTCCAGTAGATGCCGGTGAAGGCCCGCTCGGTGCCCCCCTGGCGGGCCACCTGGAATTGCTCGGGGGTGAGGCGCTCGCGCCAGTCCTGCTCGCTGAGGGGCAGGTCTAGGGGGGGCTGAGCGGCGGCGCTGGCGGGCGCCTGGCTGCTGGACTCGCTCATCGGAACCGCTGCAATCGGGGCGTGGCCGCAGGCTAATCAGCCGGATGGGGCGCCGGCGCAGCTGCGGGCAGGGCTGCTGCCCTGGCTTCCGGGCTGATCGTGGGGCCAGGGCCGTTGCCCGGAGCTGGCCCATCGTCAGCGGCAGGCGCCCGAGCGGGGCCAGGGGGCGGCAGCAGCTGACGCACCAGGGCCGCCAGGGCCGCCACGGCCCCCGGCTGGCCGCGCAGGCTGCGCAGGTCCTCGCGCATCCCCGCCAGCCGCTGGGGCTGGTCGAGCCAGTCGGCCGCCTCCTGGGCGATCGCCGCCGGGGTGAGGCTGCCGACCCGCTCCGGTACCACCATGCGGCCCGCCGAGATGTTGGGCCAGGCCAGAAAGCCATGGTTGCGCATCCGCCAGGCGGTGAGGGCCGCCCCCAGCAGCCAGCGCAACAGGGGCAGGCGAGCCAGGAGGCCGATCCCCCCATCCCAGGCCTGCATCACCTGCAGGTGCTGGGTGGGCACCAGCACAACCATTGGCACCCCGAGGGCGCCCAGTTCGGCGGTGTTCGCCCCCACGGTGGTGAGGGCCAGGGCGCACTGGCTCAGGGCCCCATGGGCCGGGTGGGACTCGAGCAGCAGGATCTCGCTGCCGGCGGGGGTGCGCAGGCTCCGGCCCTGGGGCGTGTCCAGCAGCGCCGGTTCACCGCAGCCATAGGCCCCCCACAGGGGGTTGGCGGGGCTGGCGTAGGCCTGAAGCTCGGCCACGCTGGTGGTGGGCGCCACGGGCAACAGGAAGCGGACCTGGGGACGCAGCTGGGCCAGCCGATCGGCGGTTTCGAGCAGGAAGGGCATGCCCACCTGCAGCTTGGCCCGCTTCGAGCCGGGCATCAGGGCCACCCATTCCCCCGGGGGCAGGGGTGTGTCCTGGCGGGCCGATTCGGAGAGGTCGGCCATCAGATCACCCACCACCGTGGCCCGCCCTCGCCAGCGGCACGGCAGGGCCTCGTAGGCCGTGGGCCCCATGGCGGCGATGGCGTCATTCCAGCGGGGCCAGCGGGCCACCCACTCGGCGTAGGTGAGATGGCGGTAGCCCAGGCGCGCCGAAAGCAGCACGGTCCAGAACTGGTCGCCGCCCAGGAACACCACCACCCCCTGGCGGGGCCAGGCGCCATAGCGCCGCGGCCACAGCAACAAGCGCCAAAAAGAGCGGGCCGGCAGGATCCGGTTGAACAGGCCCATGCTGGCCGCCACCTGGTGTTCGCGGCCGGTGGCATTGGGGCAGGGCACCAACACCAGGTCCAGGGCCAGACCCGCGGACGGCACCCGGGGCCTCAGGCCCAGCTCCCGGTGCAGCCGCAAAGCCAGGGGCCGGACCCAGGTGCTCAGCTCCCCCGGACCATTGCAGACCAGCACCACGGCTCCGTCCACAGGCACCACGGCCCCATAGCCAAAGGATTGAACCGGGGCTGACTGGCTCAAACCTGGTTCGGGAAGAAAAATGCGGATGGCGAGACTTGAACTCGCAAGACCGAAGTCACACGCCCCTCAAACGTGCGTGTCTACCAATTCCACCACATCCGCGTGGCTGGAGTCGGGCGGGCGCCCGTCCAGCCAGCAATATACCCATCGGCCTCCCCCGGCCCCCGCCTGGGCCGCCCGGGGGCGCCTGGGTGAGCACTGATACAGTCCGCAGCGGCCTGTGTCGCCGGATTGCGCCGGACTGCCGCGGAATGTCCATCGGCAAGCTGCTGATCGCCAACCGGGGCGAGATCGCCCTGCGGATCCTGCGGTCCTGCCGCGAGCTGGGGATTCCCACCGTGGCCGTGTACAGCACGGTGGATCGCAATGCCCTGCACGTGCAACTGGCCGATGAGGCCGTGTGCGTGGGCGAAGCGCCCAGCAGCAAGAGCTACCTCAATATTCCCAACATCATTGCCGCCGCCACCTCCCGCGGCGCCGATGCGATCCATCCCGGCTACGGCTTCCTGGCCGAAAACGACCGCTTCGCCGAGATCTGCGCCGCCCACGGCATCACCTTTGTGGGCCCCTCCCCGGAGGCGATCCGGGCCATGGGGGACAAATCCACGGCCAAGGCAACGATGCAGCGGGTGGGCGTGCCCACCATTCCCGGCAGCGAGGGCCTGCTCGAGAGCCCGGTGGAGGCCGCCGCCCTGGCCGAAACCATGGGCTACCCGGTGATGATCAAGGCCACCGCCGGCGGCGGCGGCCGCGGCATGCGTCTGGTGCCGTCCCGCGACCAACTCGAGAGCCTGTTCAAGGCCGCCCAGGGCGAAGCCGAGGCCGCCTTCGGCAACCCCGGGCTCTACATGGAGAAATTCATCGACCGGCCGCGCCACGTGGAGGTGCAGGTGCTGGCCGATCGCCACGGCAACGTGGTGCACCTCGGTGAACGGGACTGCTCGATCCAGCGGCGCCACCAGAAGCTGCTCGAAGAGGCCCCCAGCAGCGCCATTGATCCGGAACTGCGCCGTCGCATGGGCGAGGCGGCTGTGGCGGCCGCCCGCACGATCCAGTACGAGGGCGCCGGCACGGTGGAATTCCTGGTCGATCGCAGCGGCAGCTTCTACTTCATGGAGATGAACACCCGCATCCAGGTGGAGCATCCGGTCACGGAGATGGTGACCGGCATCGACCTGATCGCCGAGCAGCTGCGCATCGCCGGCGGCGAGCCGATCAGTGTCCGCCAGGAGCAGATCCAGCTCTGCGGCCACGCCATTGAGGTGCGCATCAACGCCGAGGATCCCCGCCAGAACTTCCGGCCGGCCCCCGGCAAGATCACCGGCTGGCTGCCCCCCGGCGGCCCGGGGGTGCGCTTCGACAGCCACGTGTACACGGGCTACGAGATCCCGCCCTTCTACGACTCCCTGATCGGCAAGCTGATCGTGTGGGGGGTGGACCGGGACCATGCCCTGCGGCGCCTGCGCCGGGCCCTGTCCGAATGCGCCGTGACCGGCATTCCGACCACGATCGAATTCCACCTGGCCCTGCTCGATCGCCCCGAATTCCAACGCGGCGACGTGCACACCAAGTTCGTGGAGCAGGAAATGCTGCACCAGATCGGCGGCGGCCCGAAGTAGGCCAGCCGAAGGCCTGCGAAGGGCAACGCCTGCGCCGAGCCGGTGAACAGTACCCATCCTGTGGTTCAAGCACTCTCAGAGGCAACCGACCGAGGCCATGGCTGCAGACCGGCAGCGGCCGCAGCGGCCCTGGGCAAGGGCGCGCACGATCGAGGCCTTGAAGCTCGTTCAAATTTGCAGTGGGTGACTAACTAGCCCAAAAGCGACAGCCCCCAGCCGCAGGGCTGACAATCAAGCCCATGGACTGATCGGGGCCTTCTGCCCCACAAGGCGGCAGGGGCTGCCTTGGAGGCTGTGGAAGCGACAGCCAGCCCCCAGCCCCACAAGCCGCTGCGCTATCGCATCAGCCCAGGGCCGTGGCCAGGGCCTGGGCCCGCAGGGCCACCAGGCTGAGCAGGCCCTGCTGGCCGACGAGCAGTTCGCGCAGCAGGCTGATCAGCCCCACCCAGATCACCGGGGTGACATCCACGCCGCCGATCGGCTGAATCAGGCGACGGCTCACCGCCAGCAGGGGCTCGGTGGGGATCGCCACCAGCCGCATCACGCCCTTGTTCAGATCCACCTGGGGGTACCAGGTGAGCACGATGCGGAACAGGAACAGCAGGGTCCAGGCTGCCAGGGCCAGGCCCAGCAGCAGGTTGAAGCCGGGCAGCAGGGCAGCCAGGGTGGCCCCGGCCGAGGCCGGCAGGGGCAGATCAGCCAGCAGCGCGGGCCCCGGGGCCGGCAAGGGGGCAGACCATGGCACCGGAATCCCCGTCACAAAGCTCTAAGCAGCAGGGGCTCGATCGTAGGGATCCGCCATCACTGCCTAGGATCCCAGCCGGATCCACCGGTGCCATGACCCCATCCCTTGCGAACTTCCTGAGCAGCCTCGCCTGGGGCGCCGTGATCGTGGTGGTTCCCATCACGATCGCCCTGATCTTGATCAGCCAGAACGACCGGCTCGACCGTCGCCTCTGAAGCCAATCCCCGGACCCGATGTCTAGGGCGGCCCCCCTTGGGCGCCGCCCTAGGCTTTGATCAATTGATGTCCCCGGATCAGGTCCGCTGCGCCCTGGTCCGGGGCCTTGTCATTCAGCGTTGCGACTGAGGGGTCGAAGCCGTGGTTAATGCCAGCCTCAACTGGGCCAGCATCGTCGGCATCGTGCTGGCGGTTGGGGGGGCGCTCCTCTATTTCATGAGGAGCTTCAAGCCCGCCCTGGCCCGCGATTACGACGTCTTTTTTGCGGCCGTCGGCCTGCTCTGCGGCGGCATCCTGTTCTTCCAGGGCTGGCGCCTCGATCCAATTCTGCAGTTCGGCCAGTTCCTGCTCGCCGGCACCACGGTTTTCTTTGCCTACGAAAGCGTGCGCCTGCGGGGGATCACCACCGAGCAGGCCCGTCGCTCCTCCTTCTTTGACGACGACGACGGTCCGCCCGGCGGCCCCCGCATCGGCGGCCGCGATGCCTGGGGCAACGACCTCGATCGCTTTGACGAGCCCGAACCCCTGCGGCGCCGGATCCGTTCCCGCCAGGGCCTCGATGAGCCCGCCGATGAGGAGGACTTCTACCGGCCGCGCACGGCCCCCAGACCGGCGATCCCGGAACGGGCCGTGTCCCGCAACGGCCGTGGATCGGCCGCCGATGACTGGGCCCCGGGTCCCTCAGGCCCCCGGGATCTGCCACCGCGCGCCGGCCGTTATGGCCCCGCCGGTGTGGATGGCGACAGCTACGGCTCGGGTTCGGGTGCCCGGGTTTCGGCCTATGGCAGCAGCGGCCCGGCGGCCGCCGATGGGGGCTTCGGGGCCCGCCGCCGCGAAAAGGACGAAGGCCGGCGCGGCAGCCGCCCCAGTGCCACCACTCCCCCAGACGACATGCCCCGCTCGGGGCGCCGGCCTGGGAGCGGTCCGCTCCAGCCCCCAGCTGGGACCCCCCTTGCCAGCCGCGGCAGCGTGCCCCAGGGTTCCCCCATTGACGGCACGGGCGCCTACGGCTCCAGGCCCGGCTCAGGCCAGGAGCCAGGCCCAGGAAATCGCCCCGCTGCCCAAGGATCCGCCTCCCGATCCCCGTCCACCCCGCCGGGCCGCAGCGGCAGCCCCCGGCCGGCGGGGGCGCCCCTGACCGATGCCGAATTCCGGCCCCTGCGACCCGAGGCTGGCCCATCTGGCGCCGAAGGCCCCATCAGCCGGGGCGAAGCCCGGTCCCAGGCCTCCGGCCAGGAACCAGGGTTGGGACGCAGTGGCAGCGCCGCCCCCGCCGCCAGCCCCCGGCGCGACAACAGCTCCCGGTTTGACGACTGAGTGCGCAACCGGGGCCCCGTGCCACTGGGTCCCTACGGGCTGGGTCCCTGCCTTCTCGGCCTGCTGGTGCTGCTGCAGGCCTGCTCCCTGCCCTGGGGCATCCGGCGCCAGGCCAGCCCCCGCAGTGGCCTCGGCTTTGGCGCTGAAAGCCGCCAGGATCCGGCCCTGAGCGGCGATGGCCGCCTGCTGGCCAGTGTGATGCCCCGCGCGGGACGAAACACGCTGGTGCTCCAGGACCGTCGCTCCGGCCAGGTGCTGCCCCTGCCCCTGCTGGGGGGCCAACAACCCCATAGCTCCCCCTCCCTGAGCTGGAATGGGCGCTACCTGGCCCTGCTGGTGTGGCGGGGGGGCCGGCGCCAGGTGGTGATCAATGACCGGGCCACCAACCGGCTGCTGCCGCTACCCCTGCGGGGCGATCAGGAACCCCAGCGGCTCAGCCTCGCCCCCGATGGCCGCCACCTGGCCGTGCAGCTCCAGGACGGCGGCCAGAGCCGGGTGGAGGTGTTCAACCTGGCGGACTGGCTTGAACCCGATCCGCTGCCGGGCGGCCTGCTGCAGGGCCCCGTCTCGGGATCACGGCCATGAGCCCCCTCGGCGAGCGGCGTCGCTGGGGCCTGGCCCCGCCAGTCGGCCTTGCCCTGGGGCTGGGCCTGCTGGTGGCGGGCTGCCTCCAGAACGGCGCCCGGCCCCTGATCGGCCTCAACCTGCAGCTGGCCCAGAGCGCCCAGAACCGGGATCCGGCCCTGGGCAGCGACTGGCTGGCGCTGATCGGCGGCCGCGAAGGCCGGGAGCAGGTGCGGCTGGTGCGGCTGAGCCAGGGGGCACCGGTACCCCTGCCGGGGCTCAACCGGCCCGATGCCCGGCCCGTGGCCGTGGCCGTGGACCACTGGGGTGAACGGCTGGCCCTGATCCGCGAGCTGGAGGGCCGCAGCGAGCTGGTGCTCTATCGCCGCTCCCTGCAGAGCCTCGAACCGATCCCGATCGAACCGGCGGGGGTGCCCCATCGGCTGGCCTTCAGCGCCGATGGCCGGGTGTTGGCGGTGGAGGTGGGCCGGGGCGGACTCAGCCAGGTGGATCTGCTGGAGTTGCCCTGAGCCCCAAGCCAGCGTTGGGGCCGCTTTCTGGATCGGGCCCTTCATCCGGCGGCCGGTTCTCCCAGCGGATCGCGATGACCGTTCACCGAGGCCCAGGCGGGCCCAGGTCCTCAAAAACAAGTCAGTCCCATCCCCTGGGAGGCGCAGGCAAACAGGACGTCTGCTCAGCAGGTGGCCATGGCATCAGGGGGGGCTTGACGGAAACAAGCAGGCACCAATGCCAACCCCTAGGGCACCAGACCGGCCCAATGCAGAAAGGTTTCACCGCTGATGGCTTCGATCAGCAGCACGGCCACGAAGCCCACCATGGCAAAGCGTCCATTGATGCGCTCGGCGTAGCCACTCCAGCCAAAGCTGGGCACATCCAGGGTGGTGGCGCTGGTGGCGGGTGGTTGGGTTGGGTCCCCGCCCGGCTGGGACGGTTCGGCGGTGGCGGCGTCAGGTTTGGGGCTGGCCATGGCTCTCAGGCTCCGGTGTTGAAGTCATAGCTGGCGGCCGGAATCAGCCTCCAGCCCCCCTGGCCGTCCAGTTCCAGCACCGTGTCATGGAAGCCGCGCAGGGTGGGGCGGTGGCCAACGCTGACGAAGGCCATTTCGCGCTCAGCCAACAGGTTGTAGAGGTGTTTCTCGGTGGCCACATCGAGGGCGCTGGTGGCCTCATCCAGCACCACGAACTGGGGTGAGTTGAGCAGCAGGCGGGCAAAGGCCAGCCGTTGCTGTTCGCCCAGGGAGAGCAGGCGGGGCCAGTCCTGCTTGATGTCGAGATCGGGATAGCGCTGCACCAGGGCCGGCAGCTTCACTTCCTCGAGCACATGGCGCAGCTGGTCATCGCTGAAACGATCGGGCTGGAGCGGATAACAGAGTTGCTCCCGCAGGCTGCCCAGGATCATGTAGGGCTTCTGGGGAATGAACAGCAATTCACTAATCGGCGGCCGCTCGACCGTGCCCTCGGCCGGATCCCAAAGGCCACTGACCATGCGCAGGAAGGAGGTTTTGCCGCAGCCACTCGGGCCCACCACCAGCAACCGCTGGGCATGGCTCACCTCCAGGCTGATCTGACGGATCAGCACCCGATCGCTCTGGGGTGGCACCAGATCGGCCTGGCGAATCAGGATCGAATCGCCCTTGCCCCGGTCGTCAGCATGGGCGGCCTTGTCATCACGCACGGCCGCCTTGGCATTGATCTCATCGACGGTGCCCTGGAAGCCTTCCAAACGACTGATCGAGGCGGAGAAGGCTGCCAGCTGTTCAATGTTCTGAACAATGAAGCTGAGCGAGGAGAACACCTGGGCAAAGGCGATGCCGGCCTGGCTGAACACCCCGAAATCCACCTCCTTGGCGAAGTAAACCGGCGCAATCACCAGCCAGGGCAGGAAGCGGGAGAAGTAGTCGTAGGAGCGCTTCACCACATTGATGGCTGCGGTCCAGAGGATCAGGCGGTCGTAGTTGAAGATGGCATTGCCGAGGCGCCGGCTGACCTCCTTGGTTTCTTGCCCCTCGCCCCGATAGAAGGCAATCGATTCGGCATTGTCCCGCACATGCACCATGCCGTAGCGGAAATCGGCCTCAAGCCGCAGCTGGGCGTTGTTGAGGATCACCAAGCGACGGCTGATGAACACCACCAGGGCCGTGCCGAGCACCGAATAGGCGAAAAGAATCCCCGCCAGATTCTTACTGATCGACCACAGAATAATAATGAAACTAAAAAAGGTTAATAGGGCCTCGATGATGCCAACCGTGACCTCCAGACTGGTTCCCGTGAAACTGGCCGTGTCCTGGGTGATCCGCTGGTCGGGGTTATCGATCTCACCGCCGGTTTCATCATTGGGGTTGATCAGGTAATAGGCCCGATTGGCCATGTAGCGCTCCAGCAGACGCTCACTCAGCCAGCGGCGCCAAAGCAGACCAAGCTTGGGGATCAGATAGGTTTGCAGGCCCCGGATCGGCAGGGCCAGCACCAGGCAAAAGGCGTAGATCGCCACGATCTTCCAGAAGCCCGTCTTGTCGTAGGCCACCAGGGCGTTATCGACGTTGCGGGCAATAAAGCTGATGCCCACATTGATGGCGTTGATCACCAACACCAACAGGGCAATCACGCCAAGCAACAGCCAGGGGAGCCAGCGGCCCTGGCGCAGCCGGCCCCGGAACCAGACAAACACCCCCAGGCCCATGGCGAACAGAACCATCACGGCCACCCCCCAGGGGCCATGCCAGATGGAGTGCACCCAGGCCGGCACCCCAGGCAGGAAGCGGCTCTGCAGGCCGGGGATCCACAGCCCCGTGGCCGCCACCAGGCCGGTGACCAGCAACAGGGTGATGCCCACCACCACCGCCAGCAGGGCGCCGATCAGCAGCAGAAACTGCCAGGCGTTGGTGTCCTCAATCGGCAGGAAGTAGGGCTGGGCCAGGCGCTGCAGCTTGCCGAGCTGGCTGCGGAAGGCCTTCAGGGGACTCATGACGACGCTCAAGTGGCGCCATTCTCACCGCTGGGGCGGCCTGGGCGCTGGCTGGCCCAGGGTTCGCTCACCCCGGCGGCCACTGCAGCGGCCGGCCGCCGATCACATGCACATGCAGGTGAAACACAGTCTGTCCCGCCTCGGCGCCGCTGTTGATCACCGTGCGCCAGGCCGTGAGCCCCTCCTGGCGAGCCACCTGGGCGGCCACGAGCAGCAGGTGGCCGAGCAGGGGCCCATCGGCGGCGCTGGCATCGGCCAGGTTCACCAGGGGCTGGCGCGGGATCACCAGGATGTGCACAGGCGCCTGGGGTTGCACATCGCGGAAGGCGATGCAGAGGTCGTCGCTGTGCACCTGATCCGAGGGAATCTCACCGCGCAGGATGCGGCCAAAAATCGTGTCTGCGGGCTGGTCCATGGCGGCGGGGAGGGGCGGACAGGAACGGGACGGGCGCGGGCCACCGGATCGGGGCTGCGGGGGGCTGCGGAAGGCTGCACCTTGGATCGCCGGCCCTGGGGCATGACCTGTGGGGCGATCAAGGAAGCCCGGGGGCCCGGGCGCGGGCTGCGTTGGAACAGGGGTGGCACTGAGTCAGTGAACTCCCGCCCCCTGACGTGATGTTGGCACGATGCAGCGGCGCGGCCCTGGTGGGTCTGGATGCCGTGGAAGTGGCCGTGGAGGTGGACATCACCCCGGGCCTCCCCGGCGTGCTGATGGTGGGCCTGGCGGATGCGGCGGTGCAGGAATCGCGCGAGCGGGTGCGCTCGGCCCTGCGCAACAGCGGCCTGCGCATGCCCCTGACCCGGGTGGTGGTGAATCTGGCACCGGCGGATGTGCGCAAGGAGGGGCCGGCCTTCGATCTGCCGATCGCCCTGGCCCTGCTGCTGGCCAGTGACCAGCTCGATCCGAGCCGGCTGGCGGGGGTGTGGGCGGCGGGGGAGCTGGGCCTCGATGGGCGCCTGCGGCCGGTGCGCGGCGCCCTGGCCCTGGCCCTGGCGGCCCAGAAGGCGGGGGCCCGGGCCCTGATCGTGCCCCAGGCGAACGGGGCCGAGGCCGCCCTGGTTGAGGAGTTAACCGTGTGGCCGGCCGACAGCCTCCGACAGGTGCTGGACCTCCTGCTGGATCCAAGCCGGGCCAGCCCCCTGGGCCCGCCTGCCCCGGCCCCGCCCAGCCGGGAGCTGGACCTGGCCGATGTGCGCGGCCAGCCCCATGGCCGCCGCGCCCTGGAGATCGCCGCCGCCGGCGGCCACCACCTGCTGCTGGTCGGCCCGCCGGGGAGCGGCAAGACGATGCTGGCCCGACGCCTGCCAGGCCTGTTGCCGCCCCTGGAGCGGCAGGAAGCCCTGGAACTGGGCCAGCTCTATTCGGTGGCGGGCCTGCTCGGCAGCCAGGGACAACTGCCCAGCCAGCGGCCCTTCCGGGCGCCCCACCACGGCTGCTCCGGCCCGGCCCTGATCGGCGGCGGAACAATCCCGCGGCCGGGCGATCTGGCCCTGGCCCACCACGGCGTGCTGTTCCTCGATGAACTGGCCGAATTTCGCCGCGATGTGCTCAACCAGCTGCGCCAGCCCCTGGAGGAGGGGGAGGTCTGGATCAGCCGCACCCGGGCCCGGCTGCGCTTTCCCTGCGCTGTCACCCTGGTGGCGGCCACCAACCCCTGCCCCTGCGGCTGGTACGGCGACCCGGAGCGGGCCTGCGTCTGCGGCGAGGCCCGGCGCCAGAGCTACTGGGGCAAACTCAGCGGCCCCCTGCTCGATCGCCTCGACCTGCAGGTGATCCTGCGCCGGCCCCATGTCCAGGACCTGGGGCCCGATCGCCAGCCGGGCAGCCCACCCGCCGGGGATCTGGGGGAGCAGGCCCAGGCCGGATCCGATCTGGAAGGAGCCGGCTTCAGGGGGCAGGCGCCCAATCCGGCTCTCCGCAGGGCCCACGGCCAGGCCGGCCCGGGCCAGCCGCCACCACTGCGACCTGGGAGGCTCGCCAGCGCAGCTGGATCACCCACGGCAGGCAGCTCAGGCCGATCAGCCAGCCCCGCCCGGGCAACCGACAGGAGCGGATCCCAGGGCTCCCCGGCACCGGGTGGAGCGGGCGGCGCCCCAGGATCGAGCGCCGAGGTCGCCGAACGGGTGCGGCAGGCTCGCCAGCGCATGGCCGAGCGCAACCCCCGGGGCTGCGCCAACAGCCGCCTGAGTGCAAGGGACCTGGCCGAATGCGGCCACTTCGAAGCCGAAGCCCTGGAGCTCTGGCGCTCAGCCCTGCAGCACCGGGCCCTCAGCGCCAGGGCCGGCGAGCGGGTGCTGCGCATCGCCCGCACGATTGCCGATCTGGCTGGAGTGGCCAGGGTGGACGGCCAGGCGATTGCCGAGGCCCTCACCTACCGCAGTTTCGATCGCGACAACAAGGGCTAGGGACCCTGGCGGGGGCCCGACATGGCTAAGGACCTCGGCGGGGGCCTGGAATGACCAGGCCCCCTCCCCCTACCAGGGATGGCGCGCGATCTCGCCGGTGTAGGGCTGGACACCAATCGCCGGGGGTTGGTGCAGCTGCGCGTCCCGGGGATTGCCAAAGGCATGGGCCAGGGAACGGCCGAACCAACGGCTGAACTGGGTGATCAGACGGGCCATGGGTGCAGCTCCTGACAGAACTGCCCCCAGTCTTGAAAGGCCAAGGCGCCTTGCCAACAGGTCGTTATACGGGTTGTAGACGCTCAAAGAAGAACCACCCAGGAGGTGGGTGGAGCTGGGAGATCCGTGCAGGCAGACCGGCCCTGCTGGATCGCCGACCGATGGTTCCGAGCTGTCTCCTGAAAACTGGCCCCGATGCCAGGTGGGGAGCGTGCTCAGGCCCGACAAATGGGTATCAAGACTCCCCAATGGACTAAGGGGTTCAGGGAGGCCCGAAAGGCCCCTCCCTTTGCATCCAGGGGCTGAGCTGGCGCTCAATCAGCGGCGGCGGCGGCGCTGTTGGGCCTTGCGCTTGTACTTCTCGGTGGGAGTTTCGTGGTGACGCAGGCGCTTGAGGTCCGCGAAAATGCCTGCCTTGGAGACCTGGCGCTTGAACCGACGCAGGGCCGATTCGATGCCTTCGTTTTCGCCGACGGTGACCTGGGTCATGAAGCGCTTTGGTGCTCAGCAGTGGTTGGATCGTAGCAAGTGCCCCTGCGGGCTTCCCGGCCGGACACCGGGGTTGGGGTCGCCCTGCCGCAAGGGCAGATGGTCAGTGCAGGCTGGCGGCTGGGGCCGGCCCGACCGCCGGCAGGGCCGGCAGGTTGGGGGCCACCGCCAGGGGGGCCGCTGCCGCGGGCTTGGGCGCTGGGGCCGTTGGTTTGGGCGCCGCGGCCAACGGCTTGGGCGGCTTGGCTGCTGCGCCTGGCTTGCTGGCAGGGTCAACAGCCTGAGCAGGATCAACAGCCCGAGCAGGGTCAACAGCCTTGGTGGCAGTGACCGGTTTCGGGGCAGAGCCAGGCTTGCTGGCCTCGACGGGCTTCCCGGCTTCGACTGGCTTGCTGGCCCCACCAGCCTGGACCGATCCGCTCGCTGGGGCCCCGGGGCCGGGTTTGGCGGGGACGCTGGACCCCGCAGCTGCAGCGGAGGCGCCCAGGCCGGGCTTGGACGCGGGCCCAGGGCTGGCCGCCCCGCCCTGGGCAGAGCTGGTCGCCTGCAGCGGCACCACTGCCGGGCTGGGACGCGAGCCGCCCGGGGCCGGGGTGACGGGCTTGGCCAGCGCCGAGGTTGCTGGGGCCGGTTGCGCTGGCAGCGAGGAGGACTTGGTGGTTCCCTTGGGCTCGGCCGGGGCCTTTGTCTCGGCTGGGGCCTTGATTTCAGCCGGGACCCTGGTTTCAGCCGTGGCCTTGGGCTGGGCGGGCAAGGTTGCCGCAGGGGTGGTGGGCCCAGCAGCGGGGGTGGTGGCTGTGGCCGCCCCGGGCCAGCTGTCGCGGTAGACATAGACATGGCCCAGGGCCCGGTTGCCGAAGCTGCGGCGCATCACGCGCCAGCCGGGCTCGGCCACCAGCTGCAGGAAGCCATTGCCCGGGCCGCCCGTGCGGGCCACCACCATCTCGGGGCCGGCCTCGGGGCGGGTCGGTTGGGCGATCAGCAGGGTTTCGGCCGAATCCTTGACGACGCTGAGGCGATAGACCGTGCCGAGATCGCTGGTGCCAATCCGCAGCGAATAGCCGTTGCCATCGATGAAGCGGTTGCAGATGCCGGTGAAGTCGAAACTGGCGAGCAGGGGATCCACCAGCGCCGGCCGGCTGCCTGACACCGCGTAGCAGGGGCGCTGGGCAGTGCGTTGCTCATAGATGTTGAGCTGGGCGCGACTGCCATCGCCGATCGGCGCCGCCACGATGATGAATTTGCTCTGGTCCACCTCCTGGGTGCTGAACATGGAGGCCTGGGCGCGGGCCTGGGGCGCGATCGCCCAGCCGGCCGCCGTCAGACCAACCAGCGAAAACAGAACAGCCAGGGGACGGACCAGGCTCGTCATGGTCAGAGATCGGGCTTCAAGGGAAATCGTAGAAGTGCCCAAGCCCAAGGCCAGCCCGCTCAGGCCGGCTTGTTGATGCGGATCGCCACCAACAGGGACACCAGGGTGCCGGGGATCGACGCCCCCAGGATCCAGCGGGTGGCCGTGACGCCCAGGTCGGGATCGCCATAGGCGAGTTCAAACACGGAGCCTGTGGCGGCAATGCCCAGCAGGCAGGCCAGGGCAAGGAACAGGCCCGCCAGGGGTTTCATCGGCATGGCGAAGGGGTCCTCAGGGAAGGGAGCGGACGTGGGCCCGGTCAAAGCCCTTGTCCTTGAGGCCCGCCTCCAGACTGGCCCCATCACTGACCCGATCGACGAACAGCACCCCGTTGAGATGGTCCATCTCGTGCTGGATGCAGCGGGCCAGGAGGCCATCGGCCTTGAGCTTGCGGCTGCGGCCCATCTCACAGCGGTAGCTGACCTCCACCACGCTGGGGCGCACCACATCGAGATACACGCCGGGGATGCTGAGACAGCCCTCTTCGTAGGTGCAGATCGAGCCGCCTGCGGCCGTAATTTCGGGATTGATCAACACCATCGGCGGGGTGGCCGGGTTCTCCAGATCGAGATCGATGACCAGGAGCTGCTGATGGACCCCCACCTGGGGGGCCGCCAGGCCGATCCCCTTGGCCGCGTACATGCTCAGCAGCATCTGGCGGGCCAGCTCCCGCACCGATTCATCCACCTTGCCGATGCGCTTGGCCGGCGTGCGCAGCACCTCATCGCCCAGGGTGTGGATCGCCATCGGCGGCGTGTCCAGGGGCTCCTTGGAGACCTGCACCCCCTTGCTCGACTGCTCCGCCGAACGCGCCATCCTGGCGAAGCTGCTGGCCAATGGACCATCCGAATCCGACTGGGGGCGATTCTAGGAGCCGCCCAAGAAGGTCCACGGTGATCCCAACCCCCACCGGCCTGCCGGCCGCCACCGTGGAAGGTCGGATTCCCAGCGTTCTGGAGCCCCAGCTCCTGGCGGGCCAGCTCCACTGGCTGGAGCAGCGTCCCGACGAGCAGGGGCGCACCACCTTGATGCGGCGGCCCCTGGCCCTTTCCGGCCCAGGGACGGGGGCGCGTCCTCCGGCCGAGGAGCTGACCCCGGGCGGCTGGAACCTGCGCAGCCGCATCCACGGCTACGGCGGCGGGGCCTGCGCCCTGGGCCAGGTTGGGGGCCAGGCCATCGCCGTGTTTGTTGACGATCGGGACCGCTGCCTCTGGCGCCTGGACCTGGGCCCGGCCGGAGCGCCCCTGAATGCGCCGTTCCAGCTCACCCAGCCGGCCCCCCGGGCCTTCGGCGGCGGCCTGATCGATGCCGCCCGCCAACGCTGGATCGGCGTGCAGGAAGCGGATGGCCGCGACCAGCTGGTGGCGGTGTCCCTGCAGGGGGGCGAACCGGTGACCCTGCACCAGGCCGCCGATTTCTGTGGCTACCCGGCCCTCAGCCCCAGGGGCAGCCACCTGGCCTGGGTGGAATGGCAACAGCCCCATCTGCCCTGGGAGCGCAGCCAGCTGTGGCTGGGCTGCTTCGCGGCGACAGGGGCCGATCACCCAGGCCCGGGCGCAGGCCTCGCCGCCTGCCGCCCCGTGGCGGGCTCAACCAACGGCAGCCCCCAGGCCATCTCGGTGTTCCAACCGCTGTGGCTGGGCCAGCCCGCCCCCCCCCAAGCCCCCCCGCCTCCAGGCAGCCCCACCGGCCCAGCCCCGGGGGACGGACCCGGTGCGGCTGAAGCCGGTCCCGCCGACCTGCTGGTGTCCAGCGATCGCAGCGGCTGGTGGAACCTGGAGCGGCTGGCGGCGGCCGAGGCCCTCCCGCCGGCCGTCCTAAACCCCAGCGCCGTCTCGATCCCCCACCAGGCCACCCCTGGGGAAGACGCCCGGATGCAGTCCCCCTCGGCCGACTCCGTGCTGCCCCTGGCCTGGCAACCGCTGCTGCCGATGGAGGCGGAATTTGCCACTCCCCAATGGGTGCTGGGGCTCTCCACCACCGCCTGGGATGGCCGCCAGCTGGTGGCGGCCGCCTGCCGGCAGGGCAGCTGGCAACTGGGCCGAATCGCCTGGCCAAGCGCCCCGGAGCACCCGCCACACCAGGCGCCAGCCAACCCAGCCCAACCGGGTGCCCCGGCAGCCAGCACCCCGCCCGCCCGCTGGCTTCCCTTTGATCTGCCCTTCAGCGACTTCGGGGGCCTCTGCGCCGAGAACGGTGCCCTGGCCTGCCTGGCCAGCGGGGCCACCAGCCCCTCCGGGCTGCTGGAGCTGGAGCTCGCCAGTGGTCACTGGCGCCACAGCCCCGCCGCGGCCAGTCCCCTGGCAGCCGAGGCGATCAGCCGGCCGCAACCCCTGTGGTTTGCCGGCTACGGCGGCGCCCCCACCCACGCCTGGTACTACCCCCCCAGCGGCGGCGCCACCGCCACCAGCCCCCTGCTGGTGAAGGGCCACAGTGGCCCCACCGCCATGGCCCGCTGCGGCCTCAACCTGGCGATCCAGTTCTGGACCAGCCGCGGCTGGGGGGTGGTGGATGTCAACTACGGCGGTTCCACCGGCTTTGGCCGCGCCTACCGGGAACGGCTTGATCGCCACTGGGGCCTGGTGGACAGCCACGACTGCGCCGCGGCCGCCCAGGCGGTGGTGGCCGCGGGCTGGGCCTGCGCCGACCGGGTGGCGATCGAAGGGGGCAGCGCCGGTGGTTTCACCGTGTTGTCCGCCCTCTGTTTCAGCCCTGTGTTCAAGGCGGGAGCTTGCCGTTACGCCGTCAGCGACCTGGAGGGCCTGGTGGCCGATGGCCACCGCTTTGAGGCCCACTACCTCGACAGCCTGGTGGGCCCCTGGCCCCAGGAGCGGGCCATCTACCAGGCGCGCTCGCCCCTGCACCACGCCCACCGCATCCAGGCGCCGGTGATCTTCTTCCAGGGCCTCGATGACCAGGTGGTGCCCCCCTCCCAGACCGACGCCATGGCCGCAGCCTTGCGGCAGCGGGGCATCCCCGTGGAGGTGCACCACTTCGCCGGCGAAGGCCATGGCTTCCGCAGTGGGGCCGTGCGGGTGGCCGTGCTGGAGGCCACCGCAGCCTTCTTCCATCAACACTTCGGCCTGGGGTGCCCCTGATGGGGACCCCCGTGGCAACGGCGTTAGGGACCCAGGTGGCAGGGCCCCTGGCCGCCCGTCTGGCGGAGCTGGCGGCTCCTCTGGGGACCCTTGATCCACTCGCCGGGCCCCTGGCCCCGCCGGGATCCATCCTGGGGTCAGCCCTCGGCCCCGGGCTGACCCGAGCGCCCCTGGCCTGGTCCGCCGCCGTGGCCGCCCTGCCCAGCGGGCTGCAGGCTTTCGCCAAGATCCTGCCCTGGCTGCTGCTGGCCATGGCTGCCCTGGTGCTGCTGCTGGGCCTGGGGCGGGCGATCGGCCAGCGGCTGCAGCTGAGGCTGGTGGGCATCCCCGAGGCCCTGGTGGCCGGCCTGCTGGGCCTGGCCCTCGCCCCTGCGGGCCCCCTGCCCCTGCTGCCAGCGCCGGTGATGCAGCTCTGGGCCGACCTGCCCCTGGTGCTGTTGACCCTGGTGTTCGCCACCCTGCTGCTAGGCAAACCCCTGCCGAAACTGGCGGGCCTGTGGCGACCGGTGTCGGGCCAGTTGCTGCTGGCCCTCACCCTGGCCTTCGGCCAGTTCCTGGTGGCGGGTCTGGCGGTGCTGTTGGTGCTGCAGCCCTGGCTGGGGGTGAGCCCCCTGATGGCCTGCCTGATCGAGGTGGCCTACGAGGGAGGCCACGGCTCGGCCGCCGCCATGGGGGCCAGCTACGCCAGCCTGGGCTTTCCAGCCGGCGAAGCCCTGGGCCTGGCCCTGGCCACGGTGGGGCTGCTGGCCTCCACCCTGGTGGGCGGCGTGCTGGTGGTGGTGGGGCGCAGCCGCGGCTGGACCAGCGCCTGGCCAGCGCCGAGCCCTGGGCAGCCCACGGGCCCCAGTCCCAGCATTGCCCCGGGCGCCGGCACCCCGAGCGCGACCCCCGGCAGCCAGCCCGCAGCAATGGCGCCGGCCCCTGGGCCCCAGGGGCCCCTGCAGACCCTGGCCGCCTGGGCCGTGAACCTGGCCCTGGCGGGGGTGGCCGTGCTGGTGGGGCTGGGGCTCTTGACCCTGCTGCGCGGCCTGGCCGGGCGCACCGGTGGCGGCCTGGCCCTGGTGATCGACGCCCTGCCCGTGTTTCCCCTGGCCCTGGTGGGCTCCTTGCTGGTGCGGCTGGTGCTGGAGCGCCTCGGTCGGACCCACTGGGTGTCGGCCGCGATCCAGGGCCAAACCGGCACCCTTTCGGCCGATCTGTTGATCACCGCCGCCACGGCGGGGCTGGATCTGGCCCTGCTGCGCCAGGACTGGCTGCCGCTGACGGTGCTGTCCTTGGCCGGGCTGCTCTGGAACCTGGCGGTGGTGCTGCTGCTGGCGCCGCGGATCCTGCCGCCGGATTGGTTCGAGCGGGCCGTGATCGAATTTGGCCAGGCCACGGGGGTGGCAGCCAGCGGCCTGCTGCTGCTGCGCATGGCCGATCCCGACGACCGCAGCGAGGCCCTGCAGGCCTTTTCGATCAAACAGCTGCTGCTGCAACCCTTCCTGGCCGGCGGCGTGATCACCGTGGTGGCGCCCCTGGCCATCGCCGGCTGGGGCCTGCCCGCCTGGACCGGCCTCTGTTTTGGACTGGTGGTGCTCTGGGCCAGCCTGGGGCTGGCCCTGGCCAGCCGGCGGGCCTAGGAGCCGGGGCAGCCAGCCGCCCCACGCCCGGGCCCCCACTCCCGAGCCCACACCCCACCCCCAAGGCGCCCAGCAGCGCCCATGGCGGGAGGCCACCATCGCGGCAGCAGGGTTCGCGACCCCGATCGCCCGATCCAACCCCAGGCCTCCCCCGGAGGCTTCAGGCACCGGGCAGGATCCGGGTCGCGCAGCCGCGCCTCAGCGCACCATCGCCGCCACGTTGCCGCCATCGACGGTGAGCACCACGCCGGTGCTGCGCTCCAACAGGGCGAGGGAAACAAAGGCATCGGCCACATCACTGGCACGCACCTCGCGGGAGAGCAGGTTGCCGGCCATGTAGTCGGCTTCGCTCAGGCCCCGGGCGGCGGAGCGGGTGCGGATCATGGCGTCATCGAGCAGGCCGGAGCGAATGCGATCGGCATTGATCGCATTCGAGCGGATGCCTTCGGGGCCGCCTTCGAGGGCGTACTGGCGCATCAGGGCCAGCAGGGCCGCCTTGGCGATGCCGTAGGCGCCGAAATTGGGGCCCGGGTTGAGGGCCTGCTTGCTGACGTTGAACAGCAACTGGCCCCCCAGCACCGGCCGGCTGGCGGCCTGGCCGGCATCACCGGAATCCTGGGCCCGGAACACGGCCATGGCCGCCTGGGCCACGGCTTGGTGGGCAAAGAGATTGAGCTCGAAACTGGCGCGGAGGTCGGCCTCGCTCAGGCTGGCCATGGCGCCGCTCCAGGCCGCTCCGGCGTTGCTCACAACCAGATCCAGGCCGCCGAAGCGGGCCACCACCTGGTCCAGGGCCGCCCGCAGGGCCGCCGGATCGGTGACATCGCAGACGAGGGCCAGAGCCTGGCGCCCGCAGGCCTGGGCCGTGGCGGCCGCGCTCTCGCCATCGCGATCGAGCAGGGCCAGCTCCGCCCCCTGGGCCGCGAAGGCCCGGGCCGTGGCCGCACCGATGCCGCCGCCGGCGCCGGTCACGAGCACCACCTGGCGGGCCAGGGGCTTCTCGCTGCCCTTGCCGAGCTTGGCCTGCTCCAGGCTCCAGTACTCCATCGCAAAGGTGTCGGCCTCATCCACCGGCTCAAAACGGCCCACGGCCTCGGCCGCCAGCAGGGTGCGGGCCCAGGCCAGGCCGATGTCGGCGGCCACCGAAGCGTCTGCCGCGCTCTTGCCGATGCCGACCAGGCCCAGGCCCGGGATCGCCACCAGCCTGGGCAGGGGATCGAGAGGGCTCTTGATCCCTCCGACCCCGGCGTTCTGGCGCTGGAAGTAGGCCTGGTACGCCGCGATGTAGGCGCCCAGGGCCTGCTCGATCTGGACGGCTGTGGGCGCGGCGGGCACCACCAACGGACGGGCCTTGGTGCGGATCACATGGTCGGGGGTGGCGACGCCGCGGCCGGCCCAGTCAGCCAGGCGCGGATCGTTCACCAATTCCAGGGCCTGGGGGGTGGTGCGCAGGTCGAGCAGCCAGCGCAGCGGCGCCCCTTGGGCCTCGGCGGCCCGGCCCAGGGCCCCCCGCAATACCGGCAGCACAGCCGCCGCCGCACTGGGGGGCGCCGGCACGGGGGCGGGCGGGCTGGACGCCTGGGCGCCCCGCGCCTGGGCAATGCGCTCCTCGGCTTGGCGCACCAGCGCAATCATGCGTTCGTAGCTCTCTTTGGCCGTGGCCCCGAAGGAAAACAGGCCGTGCTTGAGCAGCACCATGCCCTCGAGCGCGATGCCCTGGGCGGCGGCCTGCTCGTAGGCGGCGGCGGCCGCTAGGGCCAGGTCAAAGCCGGGCATCACATAGGGCACCAGGGCGACCCGATCGCCATACACCTGGCGGCAGATTGCTGCGGCATCGGGCTGGTCGGCCAGGGCCAGCAGGGCGATCGAATGGGTGTGGTCGACGTAGGTGTGGGGCAGGAAGGCATGCAGCAGGGCCTCCACCGACGGGTTGGGGGCGGCCGGATCGAGCAGGTTCTGGCGCTGGGCGGCCACCATCGCCTCATCACTGAGGCGCTCCAGGGCGCGCAGGGCGAGCAGGGGCTCCAGGCGCACGGCCGGATGGCCGGGGGGCTCGATCGTGGCCAGGTCCCAGCCGGAGCCCTTCACGCACAGCACCGGGATCGTTTCGCCCAGCAGCCCCGTCACCGTGGTTTTGACCGAGGTGTTGCCGCCGCCATGGAGCACCAGATCGGGATCGGCCCCGAGCAGACGGGCCGAATAGGTGCGCAGGGCGAGGGCCTCGGGCACCCCCTGGGCCCCGTAGGCCGCCACCGCCTCGGCAGCAGCGGCGTCCGACCAGCGGTTGAGCACGGGCATGGGCGGAGGCTGGCGGCGCAGCCGGGAGGCTAGGGGCCGGCGGGGCGCGCTCCCAACCACAGCCCCGCAATCCCCGGCCAGGAGCAACACCAACAGGCAGCAAATTGCAATTTTTGCAAGTTTGCCCGGGACAGGGTTTTGCGCCCCTCGGTGGACTTATGGTGGATCAACGCTCTGCACAGGAGTGGACGGCTGGGCTCAGCAAAGAATCAGTGCCCGCCCCAACCCGCTGTTGCAAAGACAATCGTTTTTAAGGCCAACCCTTTTTCCTCAACAGGCAGGAAAGCCATGCTGATTTCTTTCGGCCGGGATGCGCGCCGGCGTTTTGTTGTGCAGCGCCTGATCTCCCCGGGCCAGGCTCCATTGACCAGCGGCCACGGGTTCACCGCGAGGCGACCGATGTTGCTGCGACGGACCGAGGCCGGGCCCACGGGCTTCACCCTGGTGGAACTGATGATCACGGTGGCGATCATCGGCCTGCTCGCCGGCGTGGCGATTCCCCAGTTTCTCAATGCCCGCAATCGGGCCGATGCCCGGGCCAAGATCGGCGAGGTGTTGGGCATCGCCAAAGAATGCGCCGCCTTCAACGCCGAAGCCGACCCAACAACGACCAGCGTTCATCCCCCGGTGGGAAACACGATTGATTGCGGCGGCACCACCCCGGAAGCACGCAACCTGGCCAGTCGCAATTTTGTGACCAGCGTCACAATCGACTGCCTCGGCCAAACTTTTGAGGATGCCAGTAGCGTGATAATAAAAGTAAACAAAGAGGGACAAATGAGCTGCACTGAATCAAATTCTGCTCCAAGCTAGACCGCCAAATCGAACATCATAATGCCGCCATTAAATCTAATTTAATGACGGCTTTTTCAATATCCTAGGCTTGAAAGCAATCAATCCACCGAACACTGGCTCTAAAATCTTGACATAGCCGTGATTTTGGCCAACTTTTCGGCCTCCAGGCCAGCCAATTCCTCCAGGGTTAATAGCTTGTCTTTCACCAGACTTGCGAAGACAAACAGGATGCCATCGAGGCGAAAGTCGAAATGGCCTTCGATCGAATGGCGTTGGATGCTGAGAAAGTCGTGGAGTTGCCAGACGTCTTCGGCTCCCTCCAGGGCCATCACCCGTTCCCGCAGGGTTGCGGTCAACACGGCAATGGCTCGGCCGTAAGCCGTATCAAAAGCCTGCTTGGCGATGGCCTGCTCCTGTTCTGTCCAGCCTGCCAACACCGATTCCATTGTCCCTGGACTTGTTGGCCATGACGCTATCGCGCTGGCCTGGCCGGCGCGAGGGGCCTGGAGGCCAGCCAGAGGGCTTGCACGCCCTGGCGCTGGGACGGCAGGGCAAACCAGGGCAACCGCGGCGCCTGATGGTGCTCATGGTGGTAGCCAAAGTGATAGCAGGCCAACAAGGACAGCCACACCGGCCAATCCAGGCTGCGGGCCTGCTTGCTGGATCCTGGATCCAGGCCGCTGCCGCGGTGGGGCAGATAGGTGCCAAACGCAAACAACTGCAGCGAACTGAGGGCCAAGGGCAGGATGCAGATGAGCAGCACCGTGAGGGTGGGATTGGCGCAGTGGCGCCAGGCCAGTAGCCAACAGAGGGCCCAATTCAGCAGCAAGGCGGCCATCTGGCCCACCCCCAGATAGCCGGCCATGAAGCGGCCATACCAGGCCAAAGGGCCCGCTCCACAGAGCACATCGGGATCATCCCGACTTCCGGGAGCCCGATGGTGCTGGCGATGGTTGCGCAGGCAGCGCTGGTAGGGCAGTCCGGCATAGAGGGCCAGGGCCAGCTGGCCGAGCCGTTGATTGGCGCCTGGCCGCAGGGGCAGCAGAACCCCATGCATCGCATCGTGGCCGATGATGAACAAGCCGGTCTGCAAATAGGTGCGCAAGGCCACAGCGGCCACCACCAGGGCAAGGGGCTGGCTGGTCCAATCGCTGGCCAGCAGGGCCAGCAGGGAAAGCAGCCAGGCCGATGAGATGGCGCCAGCGAGGACCAGCCCCGTGGCGGTCTGGCTCAACGGGCGAACTTCAGCAGTTCCGCCGGGGAGGCCAACAGGTCGATGGCCACGAAATAGATCTTGCCTTCAGGGTTGAGCAGGAAACGCCAGGCCACATTCATGCCGATCCCGGCCCCGAACCAGGGGGTTTGCACCTTGCCGGTGACCTTGATCTGGTTGAAATTACCCTCGGCCGGCTCGGAATAGCCCCGCTCGGGCAGCAGGCGCAGGTTCTGGCAATCCTCGCGGAAAAAACGCAGGATCGCATCCTTGCCCACGATCGGCTTCTGGAAGGGGGCCTGCAGGGCACCATCGGGCAGAAACAGCTCGATCAGGCTGTCAAAGTCGTTGGCATTGAGCCGATCCATGTAGGCGTTGATCGTGGGATTGATCACGCCTTCGATGAACACCTTCTTGCGCAGTTCCTCAGGGGTGGGGGCCACCACTGGCTCCATCACCCGCTGGCCCTCACCCTTGGCGGGATCGAAGCCCATGTCCACCACGAAATTGCGCAGCAGGGTGATCTGCTGGCCCTGCTCCACTCCCTTGACGGAGCTCAGCACGGCCGAGGCGTTGGCAGACAGCTGGTAGCCCTCGGGAATGGGAGCCACCAGGCCAGCGGCCATCCATTCACCCAGCTGATACCAGAAGCCGAGCTTGATGTTCACCGACCAGTTGGCGTAGGTGCGGCCAATGGGGGTGTCGGCGCGGTTGGCCAGATCACACATCACCTGGCTCTGCACGGCAAAGCCCATGGCCTTGATCTGGTTGAGCACGGGCTCGGCGAACTGCATGCGGGCCGCGCCCGGAGCCGCCACCGTGATTGTGGAGCCCATCTCCAGGTAGGCGTACCAGATCAGGGCCAGCTGGTCTTCGGCGCTGAGCAGGCGAAAGCGGGCTGTGATCGCGGGAACGACGTCCGCCGAAAGGGTGTCCGGAAAAATCTGGGTGGCCTTTTCAAGCGTGAACATCGGCAGACGATCCAATTGTTAAGTTGATTTACAAACCCTAGCACGATGCCCTCGGGGCCTGTTACGGCAAACCCCTTTTGCGATGGCCCCTGGCGTCAGATCCGGGGCGCCGGGGGCGCTCCATTGGGGCCAAGCTGCCGCGGTTTTGACCCGGCACCGGGTGGTGAGTCCCACCCATCCAGGCCGGATCCAGGGGCTGCCCAGAGCACCCAGGGCCCCGCGGAGCCATCCCCATGGCTCCCCCACCAGAGGCCGAAGCCCATCGGGAGCAGGCAAGCCCAGGAGGAGCAAGCCTGAGAACCCATGCCTGGGCCAAGCGCCTTGACGCCACCGACTGGATTCCAGCGACGGAACTCCACGGCAGGGACAGGAGCCTGGAGGGGTCGGGCGTCTGTCGGGATTCAGGACCCCAGGGGCTGGCCCAGTCGCAGGCTGGCGAAGCGCTGGGGGCGGGATCGGCCCCAGCCCGCCAAGGCCGCCAGCCCCGGCGGGGCAGGCTCCGCCCGGAGCTGCTGCATCAGCTCAGCCAGGGCCAGGCCGGCATCAATGGCCACCAGGACCAGCCACAGCAGCGTGCCCAGCCAGTCGGCAGGGGCAAGCCCCGGGCCTGGGGATGCCACGTCCGCCGCCGGCCGGGCCGAGGCCCCAGCCAGGGCCCCACTGGCAGGCCCCGCCTCGCCGGGTATCCCCCCAGACCTCCCCAGGGACACCAGCGTCCCAGCCGCCAGCTCGGGATCCCGCCAGGCCCCTGGTGGTTCGACCCGGGTCAGGGCCGCCCCGGAGAGCGGGCTGGCCAGTCCAGCCGGCGCCGCCGGGAAGGGCGGCTCCAAGTGGGGGCCCCAGGGACCGGGCAGCGCCTCCACGAAGTGCGCCCCATCCCACCCCTGGAGAGGGGCTGGGACCTCGAGCTCGGGGACCGCCCCCCCGGGGGAGCCTGGGGAGGGAGGGGAGACCGGGGTCTCCGCCCCAGCCTCCCCCACGGCCCCAGCCAAGACCTCTGCCACGACCTCCACCAGAGCCGGGGCCTGCCGATCGGCCGGGGCCGCCATCGGCCACGCACTCGCGCTGGGCGCGGCGGACTGGCTGGGGTCGCCAGCAACTGGACACCCAGCCGGCTCGGTGAAGCTGGCGGGCCGCTGCGGTTCCGGCTCGCCTGAGCCAACCGCCGGGGCGGCCGTCGCCCCCTGGAGCAGGACGGCCAGGGCCGTGGGCGGGTCCCCATCCACCAAAAACGGCCCTGGCGGATGGAGGCGCCAATAGGGATGCCGCTGGCGCTGCTGGCAGCGGGTCGCCAGGGTTGGATTCATGCCCCGATCCAAGGACTTTTCACGCCATCGTCGAAGGGGCCGGCACCGTTCGGCCTTGTTTGCGATGAAACGTTGTCCAGCGATGAAAGCCTGTCCAGCAAAGACAGCCTGTCCAGCGAAGGGAAGCCTGGCCAGCGATGAAAGCTTGTCGGCCCGGGTCCAGCTGGATCCAGCTGGCACAGCCGCTAACCCCCAGGCCCGGCGATCAGCCAAGGGCCTGGAGCCCTGATCGACGACCAGGCCCAGCCAGGCCAGACTGGGGCGCACCCGGACCCCACGGCAGCGCCCTGGCGATGCAGCGATCGGCTTCCGCGGAGCTGGCATCGCCGCCGTCCCAGGACAGTCCTCGCCCTTCTATCCCGATGAAGATACTGGTTAATCTTTTTCACTCAAATCTGGATCAATCCAGGGTGAATCGGCGCTGGCTGCAGGAGTTGGAAAGCCAGCCTGAGATCACCATCAATCAACCCTATCGCCAGTACCCCGAAGGCCGCATCGATGTGGCCCGCGAGCAGCAGCTGCTCGCCGAGCACGACCGTCTTGTCTTCCAACATCCCTTTCTCTGGTATTCGATGCCGGCCCTGATGAAGCAGTGGCTCGATGATGTGCTCACCTACGGCTGGGCCTATGGCCCCGGCGGCACCGCCCTCCACGGCAAGGACTGGATCTCGGTGATCTCCACCGGCGGTCCGAAGGAGTCGTACCAGGCGGGAGGGTTCAACAACTTTTCGATGAGCGAACTGCTCAAACCCCTCCAACAAACCGCCAACCTGATTGGCACCAGCTACCTGGCGCCCTTTCTGTTCCATGGCGCGGTGCAGGCCAGCCCCGACGCGATTGAGGCCTCAGCCGCAGCCCTGATCAGCCACATCACCAACCCGGAACTCGATCCCAAGGTTCGCCTCAAACGCCTGCTGGGCGAACTCGAAAAGGCCGGCACCACCATGGAGCACTAATCTGCATGCAACGGCGCTCCTGGAGCCCTGGCCAGGGTTCCGGCCCCACCAAGGCGACCGTGAGCGGCCTGTCGCGGCTGCCATTTGGGCTGCCTTTGGGACTGCCATTCGGCCTGGCGATCGGGCTGCTCCCCTTCGCCCTGGGCGTCGGCCTGGCTGCGGCGCTGCCTGCCCTGGGGCCCGGCGCCCGGAGCCAGCAAGCCCAAAGCGGGGCGGCTATGCGCCCCCTGCCCCTGCGCTGTACGGAGGGGCTGCTCGAGCTCGGCAAGGGTGACGTTCGTGCCGAAAACAATGCCTGGGGCAAGGGATCTCTGCAGAACTGGCGCCAGTGCATCGGCCTCGAGCCCTTGCCAGAACCAGCCCACGGCGTCAGGGGCCGCTGGACCTGGGACTGGCCCGATGCCGGCGGCAGGGTGAAGGCCTATCCGGAATTGATCGTGGGCACCAAACCGGGATCAGCAGCCACCACACCCTCGCTGCCACGGCGCCTGTCCCAACTGACCCAGCTCCAGGCCAAACTCAGCCTGGACTCCAATCGCAACGGCAGCGGCAACCTGGCCTTTGATCTCTGGCTCACCAACAGTGCCGATGTGCGGCGCTTCGGCGTACCGCCGATCAGCCACGAACTGATGGTGTGGCGCGATGCCTTTGGCGCCATGCAGCCCGCCGGCCAATGGCGCGCCACGGTGAAACTGGAGGGCCGCAGCTATGACCTTTACGTGAATGAACAACACGGTGATGGCTGGCGCTACATCGCCTACATCCCGCGGGCTTTTGCCCAGGCCGCTACTCCGGCCCTGGCGCCCCCAGGAGTCAAGACTCCCAGGGCGCCAGGACGGTTCCACCAGGACGGTGTCGTCAACCTCAGGGTCTTCCTGGCGGATGCCCAGGCCCGCAATCTCGTGGGGCCCGCTGCCTATCTGGCCTCAGTGGAACTGGGCAATGAACTGATCTCGGGGCAGGGCGAAACGCGGGTTCACCACTACAGCCTGGTGATCCGCTAGTTCTGCTCCCGGCGTTATCGGCCCCCCTTCTTCAAACCCAGCCTCCAGGCCAGAGCCCACTCAATCCACCCCATAGAGCTGCTTGAGGCCGGCTTCGCTGGCGCTCACCACCCCCCGTTCCGTGATCAGGGCCGTCACCAGGCGGGCCGGGGTGACATCGAAGGCCGGGTTGAAGCCCTCGCTGCCCGTGGGCGTCAACTGCACCTGGGTCAGGCCGGCCGGCCTGGGCGCCGGCTCGAGCGGATCGGCGCTTTCGGCGCCCACCAGGCCCTGGATGTGGGTCACTTCACGACCTGAGCGGGCCTCGATCGGAATCTCGGCCACCCCATCGCCGATCGACCAATCAATCGTGGAGGCCGGCAGGGCCACATAGAAGGGCACGCCGTTGTCGTGGGCCGCGAGGGCCTTGAGATAGGTGCCGATCTTGTTGCAGACATCGCCGCGGCGGGTGGTGCGATCGGTGCCGACGATCACCGCATCGACCTGGCCGTGCTGCATCAGGTGGCCGCCGGCGTTATCAACGATCACGGTGTGGGGCACCCCCTCGCGGCCTAACTCAAAGGCGGTGAGGCTGGCGCCCTGGTTGCGCGGCCGGGTTTCATCCACCCAAACGTGCACGGTCATGCCGGCCCGGTGGGCCTTGTAGATCGGCGCCAGGGCCGTGCCCCAATCCACCGTGGCCAGCCAGCCGGCGTTGCAATGGGTGAGCACGTTGAAGGGCTCCTGCTGGCGGCTGGCCGGGCGGCAGGCCGCCAGCTCCTGGAACAGGGCCAGGCCGTGGTCGCCGATGGCCTCGCACATCTGCACGTCCTCGTCGGCAATGGCACCCGCCTCCTGCTGGGCGGCCAGGGCGCGCTGGGCCGGCGCCAGGGGCAGCACCCGTTGCAGCACCCGTTCCAGGGCCCACTGCAGATTCACGGCCGTGGGCCGGGTGGCCAGCAGCTGGGTGAAGGCCGCCGCCAGGGAGCCATCGCTGGGATCGGCCTGGAGGGCCAGCATCAGGCCGTAGGCGCCGGTCACGCCGATCAGGGGAGCGCCTCGCACCACCATCGTGGAGATCGCCTCGGCCGCCTGGTCCAGGCTGGCGAGCGAGCGGGTGGTGAAGCGGTGGGGCAGCTGGGTCTGGTCGATCACCCCGATCGAACGGCCCCCGGCCTCCAGCCAGATGGTGCGCCAGGCCTTGCCGTCGATGTTCATGGGGTTCAGGGTTCTGCCCCCGATCATCCCCTGTCGATCCGGCGATAGCCGAACCAATCGGGCACCTGCGGCTGGCTCAGCCCTGCGGGGTGAGGTTCCAGGTGCACAAACCAGCGCTCGCCGCCGCCCAGGGAGACCTGCTCGATCGCCAGGCAGTCGTCAACGGCGGCCAGGTCATCCTTGTGCTGCTGCAGGGCGCCAACAAGCCAGCGTCGCTTGGCGGCGGCCTGGGCCGCCTGGGCGGAACGGGCCACCACCAGGCCGAAGTGGTGGAGCTCGGCGAGGCCATCGGGCCGGTAGGCGCCCAGGTTCACAAACCAGAGCCGCTCGGGCCGGGGCGCGGGCGGCTCGGGCCCCAGGGTCACGGCGAAGCCATCGATCGCCCGCACCACCATGGTGCTGTCCAGGTGCAACCCCGCCCGCCGGCCGAACCACTGGCGCCGCAGCTCCGGGATCGTGTCATCGAGGCAGCGCCCGGCGACGAAGCGCACATCGTGCTGCTCAATGTGGCCGCCGGCCACCCGGCCGCCGAGCACCACCAGAAAGAGCTGGGGAGTTTGCGGTTGTGGGACTGGCAGCGGCTCACTCCCTACTCCCTGGGCGGCTGATTGTGCGGCCCTCGGATCTGGCATCGACACGGGCTCACGGGTGGGGGACGGGACGCCGGGGATCGGCAGCATGCCGGCCAGGGGCCAGGAGCGCCCCCATAGTGAAACCAGTGATCCCATCGCCATGGCCAGCCTGGTTTTTGCCAACGGCGACCGCATGCCCAGCCTGGGGCTGGGCACCTGGAAAGCCGGCGCCGGAGAGGTGGGGGCTGCGGTAACGACGGCCTTGGAGCTGGGCTACCGCCATCTGGACTGCGCCTCGATCTACGGCAACGAGGCCGAAATCGGCGCCAGCCTCGCGGCAGCCTTCGCCACCGGCCGGGTCCAGCGCGACCAGCTCTGGATCACCTCCAAGCTCTGGAACGACTGCCACGCCCCCCAGGAGGTGCGTCCGGCCCTGGAACGCAGCCTGGCCAACCTGGGCCTGGCCTCTCTCGACCTCTACCTGATCCATTGGCCCGTGGCCCATCGCCATGGCCTGCTGATGCCCCAGCAGGCCTCCGATCAACTCAGCCTGGACGAGCGGCCGATCGCCGAAACCTGGACAGCCATGGAAGATCTGGTGCGGGCTGGCCTGGTGCGTCACATTGGCGTCTCCAATTTCAGCCCGGTCAAGCTGGCCGCCCTGCTGGCGGACGCCGATCTGGCGCCCGAGGTGAACCAGGTGGAGCGCCATCCCTACCTGCAGCAACCGGAGCTCCTGGCTTTCTGCCAGGCCCACGCCATCCAGCTCACGGCCTATGCGCCGCTGGGCTCGCCAGCGGCCGGCACCCGCTCGCCCCTGTTAAGCGATCCGGTGATCAGCGCGATTGCGGCGGCCCATGGCGCCAGCGCGGCCCAGGTGGTGTTGGCCTGGGGGATCGCTTGCGGCACAGCGGTGATTCCCAAATCGGTCCATCCCGAGCGCCTAGCGGCCAACCTGGCGGCGGCAGACCTGGTGTTAAGCGCCAGCGAGCTGGCCCAGATCGCCGCCCTCGATCGGGGCGAACGTTTCATCAGTGGCCGCTTCTGGGCGTTGCCCGGCGGCCCGTACACCGCCTCCAACCTCTGGGATGAAGCCAACGGCGGATCCAGCTAAGCGCTGGGCAGCGGCCCCTCCAGGCCAGATCGCCGATTTCGTCACTCCCGTCCTGCGGAGCTACGCCAGGCCGATGCCATCGCTGGTTGAGGTTCGCCCTGGTGCCAATCACCGCACCGATGGCGGGGAAGCCCCAACGGGGTGAAGCCAGGGGGCCCAGGACTGCCAGCAACTCAGTTGCACGGCCATCCCACCCGTTGGCGCCGCCAGGGCAATCCCCCGGGCTAAGCACCTTGGCGCCAACTCAGCTCAATGCTGAGCACATCGGGCGGTGCAAACAGCCGCAGGGGTAACCCTCCATAGCCCACACCCCGACTGACAATCAGATGCTGCTGGGAGTGGCGGCCAAGCTGGAAAGGGCCGGCTGGATAACGGCGGTTGTAGCGCCCAGGCGGAAGCACGATCGGCAGACCACCGGGCAAACAGATCTGCCCCCCATGGGTATGGCCGCAAACGGCAAGATCGAAGGGGTAGGGCGCAAGATGGCCGAGGCCCTGGGGCGAGTGCATCAGCACAATGCGGCAGGCCCCCGCGCCCCGCACCATCGCTTCGGCATCGGGTTGGCCGGAGGTTGGTTCATCCAGTCCGCAGAGCCAAACATGGTCATGGGGCGCCGGCAACGGAACAGCTTCGTTGACCAGCACCCGGATCCCCGCCGCTTGCAGCTGGTTCACGATCCAGCGATCATCCGCCCAGAGATCATGGTTGCCAAGCACGGCATAACGCCCATAGGGAGCCGGGATGGCACCGAGCTGCTGGGCAAGCGCCGCGATGTTCCGGGCCCGATAGGACACAAAGTCGCTGGCGTCCCCTGCAGTGGTGTAAATCCCCGGCACCCCCACCCCGGCGTAGCCGGGGTGGGCCGCACACCTCAGGCGATCGGCTCCACAGCTGACGTTGCAAGGGGTGGGCAGGCCCGTTTCCCTGGTTCGAGTACCACCTCAACCA
>CALRRL020000020.1:0-52536 GCA_943370565.1 Synechococcus sp. UW140
GGTTGAGGTGGTACTCGAACCAGGGAAACGGGCCTGCCCACCCCTTGCAACGTCAGCTGTGGAGCCGATCGCCTGAGGTGTGCGGCCCACCCCGGCTACGCCGGGGTGGGGGTGCCGGGGATTTACACCACTGCAGGGGACGCCAGCCACAACCGCCGCCCTGATGTGGTGGTCTACGTGAACGGTCTGCCGCTGGCGGTGATCGAACTGAAGAACCCTGCCGATGAGAAGGCCGACATCTGGGCAGGGTTCAACCAACTCCAGACCTACAAGCAAGACATCCCCGACCTGTTCACCCCCAACGTGCTGCTGGTGATCAGCGATGGCATCCAGGCACGGCTGGGATCCTTGAGTGCTGATCGGGAGCGGTTCCAGCGTTGGCGCACGATCGAGGGCGATAACCACCTCGATCCGCTGGGTGCTCACCGTGATCTGGAGACCCTGGTGCGGGGGATTTTTGACAAGGGGCGTCTGCTGGAGTTTGTTCGCTCCTTCTGCCTGTTTGAGGACGACGGGCAGATCATCAAGAAGATCGCCGCCTATCACCAGTTCCACGCCGTCAGGGCAGCAGTAGAGCAGGTGGTGGAGGCAAGCAGACCCGATGGCGACAAGAAGGGTGGGGTGGTCTGGCACACCCAAGGCGCTGGCAAGAGCATCGAGATGGCGTGTCTGGCGGGCAAGTTGCTCACTGATCCACGCCTGGAGAACCCCACCCTGGTGATGGTCACCGACCGCCAAGACCTCGATGGGCAACTGTTCGGGGTGTTTGCTGGAGCGGGTGATCTGCTGGGTGAATCCCCCAAGCAGGCAGACAGTCGCCAAGCCCTGAGAGACCTGCTCGCCAACCGCCCCAGTGGCGGCATCCTCTTCACCACGATTCAGAAGTTCGCCACCGAACCGGATGAAGACCAGTTTCCTGTCCTGAGCGAGCGCCACAACATCGTGGTGATCTGCGATGAGGCGCACCGCACCCAATACGGGTTCAAGGGTCGCTTCGACACCAAGACAGGGGAGATCAAATACGGGTTGGCAAAGGCGTTGCGGGATGCCCTGCCCCAGGCGACCTTCCTTGCCTTCACGGGAACGCCCATCTCCCAAGACGACCGTGACACCCAGGCGGTGTTCGGGCACTACGTCTCCGTTTACGACATCCAGCAGGCCGTGGAAGACGGTGCCACGGTGCCGATCTACTACGAATCCCGCCTGGCAAAACTGGCGCTCAAAGAACCGCTTCTCCCCGAGATTGATGCGGCGGTGGAGGCCCTGTTCGCCGATGAAGCCGCAGGCTTCCCCGAAGGGGTAGACAACATCCCTGCTGCTGAACGGGCAAAGAGCAGGTGGGCAGCACTGGAAGCACTGGTTGGTGCTGAACCACGCCTGAAGCAAGTGGCAGCGGATCTGGTTGCCCACTTTGAGCAACGCTCACGCACCCAACCAGGCAAGGCGATGGTGGTGGCGATGAGCAGGGAGATCTGTGCCCGCCTCTATGACGCCATCGTTGCCCTGCGTCCTGATTGGCACGACGACGACCATTTGAAGGGTGCCATCAAGGTGGTGATGACGGCATCGGCATCAGACGAATCCCACCTCCAACCGCACCACACCAGCAAGCAGCAGAAGAAGGAACTCGAGAGAAGGTTCAAGGATCCTGCCGATCCCCTCAAGATCGTGCTGGTGCGGGATATGTGGTTAACGGGGTTTGATGCCCCCTGTCTGGCGACGATGTATGTGGATAAACCGATGAAGGGGGCAAACCTGGCGCAGGCGATTGCCCGAGTGAACAGGGTCTTCAAAGACAAACCAGGCGGTCTGGTGGTTGATTACATCGGCATCGCCCCCCAACTCAAGGAAGCACTGGCGACCTACACCGCTGCCAAGGGCAAGGGTGCTCCCACCATCGACACCAGTGAGGTGCTGAGGATCCTCAAGGAGAAACTCCAGGTTGCCCGTGACCTGCTCCATCCCATCGACTGGAGTGGATTCAAGGATCCCAAGACAGCAATGACACTGCTGCCCAACTGCCTGGATCACATCTTGGCGATGCCTGATGGGAAGAAGCGCTATTGCGACACCGTGCTGGCGATGACCAAGGCATTTGCTTTGTGCGGCACCCTGGATGAAGGCATGGCACTCAATGATGAGGTGACCTTCCTTCAGGCGATTCGAGCACCACTGGTCAAAGGTGATGGCGTGGGCGGTGATGGTACTGCCCCGAAGAATGTTGATGTTCAGTTGCGCCAACTGCTCTCTGAGTCGTTGGTGGCAGATGGAATCACTGATGTCTTCAAGGTCGCAGGTCTACAAAAACCTGATCTCAGCATCCTGTCGGATCAGTTCCTAGCAGAAGTCAGCAAGATTCCTCAGAAGAACCTGGCGGTTGAACTGCTCCAGCGGTTGCTGGCAGAGGACGTTCAGACACGCTTCAAGACCAACGTGGTCAAGCAGAAGCGATTCAGCGAACTGCTGCAGGCATCCTTGAACAACTACGTCAACCGTTCAATCGAGGCGGCCCAGGTGATCGAAGAACTGATTGCGATGGCAAAGCAGTTCCGTGATGAAGCCGAGAACGTTGACGCCATGGGGTTGTCGGTGGCCGAGGTTGCCTTCTACGACGCCCTGGCGAACAACCCGTCAGCCCACGACCTGATGGGTGATGAGGTGTTGATGACGATGGCAAGGGAACTAGCAGAAAAACTCAGGAGCAACCTCAGCATCGACTGGCAACACAAGGAGAACGTGCGGGCCAGGCTGCGAACGATGATCAAGGCCCTGCTCAAGCGCTACAAGTATCCGCCTGATCAGGAGGCAGCGGCGATTGAGCTGGTGCTCCTGCAAGCCGAAACCCTGGCTGAGGAATGGAGCCAGGACGAGCCCTGAAGGATTGGCGACAACCCCATTGCTGCATGGTCCTGAATCTGCAGCGCAGGATGGAGACCCTTGAATGGATCCAGCAGCCAATCAGGGCAGCTAGTTCACGGCTCCTTACCAGGTGAGCTGCCTTGACAGCCCCTGACGCCGGAAGCCCCGCCACCCGAACTCTCCCCAAAGCGTCCTAACCCACTGAGCGTAAAAACAGGTCACCCAGGCCCACCGCCGTTGCCCAGTTCTGCGCCTCAGCCAACCCCGATGCCTTGGTGGGCTTGAAGCTGTGATCCCCGCTGGGAATCCACTTCACCTGCACCTGAGGCGAAAGGTCATAGCGGTCCACCTCCTCGCGCTTGCCAAACGGATCCCTTTCGCCCTGCAGGATCAGGGTTGGCGTCTGCAGCTCGGCCAGGTGCTCGGTGCGCAGGTTTTGGGGCTTGCCCGGCGGGTGGAAGGGATAGCCCAGACAAAGGCAGCCACGCACCCCGGCGCTTGCGGCCAGTTCATCCACCACCAGGCTGGCAACCCGTCCCCCCATCGACTTGCCACCGACAATCAGGGGGCGATCCGGCCAGGCCTGCCTCTCCATCTGCACCTGCTGCCGGAACGCCTCCTGCAACACCGGCATCCGGTCGGGCCCCTGGCGGCGGCCCGTTGCGCGCATCCGGGCCATGTAACCGAACTCAAAGCGCATCACCCGCCAACCCTTCAGGCCCAGCCCGGAGGCGATGGCGGCCATGAAGGGGCTGTCCATCGGGGCCCCGGCGCCATGGGCCAGCAACAGCGTGGCGGGCGCGTCAGCGGGGCCGTCAATCAGGCGCGGCGGTGGCACGGGCACAGCGGAGGTCATCCAGCGATCCGACGGCAAGGCACTGGCCCTAATTTGCTCGTCAACTCGCTGCAGGAGCGCCAGCTGCCCTTGCAGGGGTCTTGCCCTGGCTGGCAGGTCAAGCCTTGGTGTCCCGATGGGCCATGGGACACCCCCTGGGGCCTGTCCCATCGAACCAGACAATGCGGAGACACTCCAAACGGATCCGTGCCTTCGGGGCCCGATAGGACGATCGACAGGATTTGGGGCTCAGGACAGGGCGGCGTAACGACGATTCACCTCCTGCCAATTCACCAATGACCACCAGGCCTGGATGTACTCGGGCCGGCGGTTCTGGTAGTTTAGGTAGTAGGCGTGTTCCCACACATCAAGGCCCAGCAATGGGGCACCGGACTCGATGCCGGGCAGATCCATCAAGGGATTGTCCTGGTTCGCCGTGCTGGTGATCGCCAGACTGCCGTCCGGCTTGCGGATCAGCCACGCCCAGCCCGAGCCGAAGCGGCCCGCCGCCGCCTGATTGAACTGCGTCTGGAGGTTGTCCATGGAGCCAAAGGCGCGATTGATTGCCGCCAGCAGATCGGCAGACGGCGCACCACCCTCACCCACCGGCGCCATCACGGCCCAGAACTGGCTGTGGTTCCAATGGCCACCTGCGTTATGGCGGACCGCGACGGGATAGCGGGAGATCTGGCCCTGGAGGGTGTCCAGGCTGAGCCCATCGAGAGTGGGATTCGCCCCGATCAAGCCATTGAGATTGGCCACGTAGGTGCCGTGATGGCGGTCGTGGTGGATCGTCATCGTGGTGGCATCGATGGCCGGCTCCAGGGCTTCTGCGGCGTAGGGCAGCGGTGGCAGAACAAAGTCCGCCCATGCGGGCATCGCCGAACAGAGCAGGAGGGCCATCGCTGTCAGACAAGCCAGCAGCGGGCCTCTCAGGGACTTCAAAACCATGGTGACGGCAGAACCTGGAAACCAGGTTGCCAGCCCGCCGGACTGAATGCCCAGACCAATCCCCTCCCACGGGCGGCTTCCCAGCTCGGGCCCCTTGACTGGACAGACAACAATGAAAGCCCCCCTGGCATCACCAGGGGGGCCCTATTGATCGCTTCCGGATACTCTCAATCAGAAACAGAAGGGCAGGAATTGGGTGCGGCAGGCGGCATAGCCGTCGATCAGGGCGCCCAGGCCAATCTGGTGGGCAATGCCGAAGCCTGTGATCGCTTCGGTGAGAATGCCGATCCCAATGCCGAGCATGGCCGCCCGTCCATTGAAGAGCTCAGCGCGCTTGAGCTGCTCCATGAGAATCAGTTGTTCTTGGCTGTGCTCGAGAAACTGTTTGTTGACGGAGGTGTTGGTCATGGTGTGGCGAATTCAGAGGTGGTGGGTTGTGAAAATGTCTGGCGCCCTGGATGGCGGAAGCAGCAGCGCCCTGGATGCGATCCAGGCAAACCGATCTCGGACAGATGGCCTGGGCCCGTGAGCAGGGCGATGCCGAGGCCGATGACCAAGCCGGGCGCGGCTAGACGGCCACTTCCGGTTTCAGCAAGGGCAACGAAACCGAAGCGAGGGAGGGAACGGCGATGACCGCCTCAGGTTGTCAAGCAATTGTAACAGCATGTAAAGCGTAGACGCGTCGCCCGCTGGCATGCCCTCCAGTCCCAAGGGAGCAGGCCAAGCCGGCCCAGGCACCAGGCCCCTGCCGGATCGAGCATTTGTACTAGTCTCGCCCCATGGACTTTCGCCCCGGCGAGCTGGTTGCGGTCAGGGCCGGCAGCCACTGGCCTGAGCTGGTGGGCCGCATCCAGATGATCCATGCCCAGGGCGTTCCGGTCTGGCTGGCGGTCCTGGATGTCGATACCGGCGACGTGCTCGGGGTGCCCACCACCCATGTGATCGGCAAGTTGGAGAACGTCGATCCAACCCCCAGCCACTGGGTCGAACCCGAGGGCCCCCTGGAGCGTTTTGGCTTTGACGACTGGCCAGGGGTGGGGATCGTCTACGCCGATTGATCAGGCCGGCAGGGGCTTGGGGCTTGGCAGCTCAACTCACGCCTTCCACACCGCCCCCTCCGGCACCACCGGGCCCTGGTTCAGGTCCTCCGGTTGCTTGTAGGCCACCCGCCACAGGGGCAGGGTGCAGGGCACAAACTCCAGAGCCTCCACCAGCACGTGGTCGGGCTTGGGCGAGGGCGAGGCGACAAAGCCAGGCCGCCAGCTGGCCGATCCCTTGAACCACACCCAGCACTTTTCCTTCACGACTCAGCCAGCCCCAACCCGGGCCCGGAGTTTGCCACGCCTGGGCACGGCTCAACCAGGACCCGAGCGCCCCGCTGCCTTGGGCTCGCCGATCAGGTGGCAGGCGATGCGGCGCTGGTGGGGGATCGCCCGGTGCTCCCACAGGTAGATGCCCTGCCACACGCCCACCAGCAGGCGGCCGTGCTCAACGCTCAAGGTCAGGGTCTGACTGGTCAGGGCCGTGCGGATGTGGGCAGGCATGTCGTCATCGCCCTCATCGTCATGGGCGTAGCGCACCCGATTGCCCAGGCCGTTGCGGGGGCCATAGCCGTCCTGGGGCACGAGGGCATCCATCCAGGCCGCCAGATCAGCCAACACCCGCGGGTCCGCGTTCTCGTTGATCGTCAGGCTGGCGCTGGTGTGCAGGCAGCTCAGGTGCAGCACACCCAGATCAATGCCTGTTGTGGCAATCCAGTTGTTCAGCTGGGGATTCAGCCGGGTGAAACCTTGGCCATGGGTGCGGACCTCCAGGTGCTGCAGGGCCTGTTGCATGGGCGGAGGCTGGGCTCCCCCAAGTCCTAGCAACCGGTCGCCGGCGGCTCCAGCTCAAGCCGCACCAGCAGACTCCCGCCCTGCAGCCCCTGGCGGCTGGGTCGAACCCGAGGGGCCACTGAAGACCGTTGGCGTTGAGGACTGGCCGCAGGGGCGATCCGCTGAATGACGGCCCCCTCTGCCAGGGCTGGTGCCCAGTTCAGGGCAGCCGGTTCCCTGGCTCTGGTGACCTGCTAGAGCGCACCCATGCCGTCTGGAATCCCCCTGCGATCCTCACCAGGTCACACACCCCGCCGATCGGTCGTGGACGCTCCCGCCACCTGTTCGATGACCAGCAAGGCACAGGTCACGACTCCCAAGGCCCTGCGCCAGCAACTCGGCCTGGGTCGGGGCAGCCGCCTGTGCTGCCAACTGGTCGGCGACCACATCGAAGTGAGGGCCTTGCGCCCGCTGAAGGCCTTGGCTGCCAGTGGCTTTGGGCTGCTCAAAAGCCAGCGCCCGCCCGTGCCAGTTGACGTCGATGCCGCCAACCTGTTGCGGCAGGGATCGGACGCAACACCAATGGGCTGGCCCGCTATTTCGTTGAAGAAGACTCTGCCGATGCCGCCCCGGCAGCCCAGCGGCAGGCGGCCCGCCAGTTGATCGAATCCGGCCAGGATCTGTTTCTGCCCAAGACCGTCGCCCTAGAGCTGGCATGGGTGCTGGTGGTTGCCTTCCCCAGCGCCTCGGGCACCACCTCCCTCGTGCGCCGGACCGATCCCCTGATCGGCGTCGCTGGCGAGCCGATGGCCCTGATGGCCCTGGTGGAGATCCAGTCCCCCAGGGCCAGAAAAGCCATCGGCCGTCAAAGCCCATTGAACATCCAGAAGGCCACCCGCCCCACACCCAGAGGACCGCATCGCTTCATCAACCACTGATGCTGTGCCGTAACGACAGACGTGGCTATGGCGAGGTTCCCCGTTGTGGCGCCAGCTTGGGGTTGATTTGGCGTTGCAGATCACACCCCCGTGATTTGCAATCAAGCGTCAGGGCTTGGTGGACTTCTGGGGCTTCTCCGGCTTGGGGACAACCGGTGCTGGTACCGGTGCTGGCAGGGGCAAGGCGTTGGCGCAGAGACTCACCACCATCCGCTCCTCCGGCCCAGGCTCAGGAAGGCGCCAGGGAGACCACACCTGGGGTTCCGCGACGGGCAGGGTGCTGAGCTTCAAGGCGGTGCAGGCCACGGCAACGCTGGCCGTGCCACAACCTGTCACCGTTGTCGTTCTGGAGCCGGTGGGCAGGGGACGCCACTGGTCCCAGCGGTAGGTGCAGCGCCCGAAGGTCCGGCTTTCCCCATTGCGAAGGCGCTTGATCTTCTGGAGCAGTTCGGCCTGGGCGGGGGTGAGGGGCGGGTTGGTTGCGGAAGGTTCGGCAGGGACTGTGGTGAGGGCGGCAGCAAGCAGGAAAGCGGGCATGGTTACTCGGTTGTGACTCAGGGGTGACTCAAGTGGTTCCGCAGTGGTGACTTAGTGGTGACTCAGTGGTGACTCAGTGGAGGTGCGTCAGATTGAAGTTCACGGCTCCCGGGCCAGGGCCGCCGGCAAGGCAGATGCCGTGGAGTCCTCGTCGGCCGGTCAATCATCCACCGTGGCTCGCTCTGGGACCCACTGGGGGTGTTGAGCCCTGCCCCTCCAGGGCATGGCCCCACTGGGCGTCTGCCCCAGGGGGCGGAACCAGCCATCGGATTGGCCTGACTGCTGGCCTGACCACTGGCCTGATCGTGGTCGAACCGGGCCGATTTGCCTGGTTTTCCCCTCACGGGACCCATGGCCGGAGGCCGATCCTGCGGCCTTGGCGTCTTGGAACCCTCTTGCCAGAACTGGGGTTTCAAGGACGGGGCTGGCGGGACTCGAACCCACGACCTACGGTTTAGGAAACCGTCGCTCTATCCGGCTGAGCTACAGCCCCGGGTGGGGGAAACCCCTGACGGCATTATGGGCTCTGAAAGCAGGCGAGGTGATCGCGATCGGCAGGGGCACACCGGCTTGCGTCGGGGCGCCTGGGCCGGTTGAGGAAAGTCCGGGCTCCCCAATGGCCAGGCTTGCTGGGTAACGCCCAGTGCGGGTGACCGTGAGGACAGTGCCACAGAAACACACCGCCGATGGCCGGTCCGGGGCAACCCGGGCGGCACAGGCAAGGGTGCAAGGGTGCGGTAAGAGCGCACCAGCAGCATCGAGAGGTGCTGGCTCGGTAAACCCCGGCCAGGAGCAAGGCCCAGGGACAACGGTTGGCCATGACACCCGTCCCGACACACGTGCGCCGCTCGAGGCCGCCGGTAACGGCGGTCCCAGACAGATGATCACCCCCCCGGCGGGGCTCCGGCTCCGCTGGGATGAACAGAACCCGGCTTACGTCCTGCTTTCACCCCACTGCAGCCAGCCCTGGGCCAGCTCCCCAGGGGCCTGGTCCAGACCCACCAGCCCCAGCCAAGGGCGCACCACCCCCAGTCGCCACCGCCGATGACGCCCGATCGCCAGCGGCAGCTGCTGGCCTTTCTCGCCAGCCTGGGCCTCGATCCCGCCCCAGCCAGCGCCGCGGCGCTCGCCCCCCTCGATGAGGCCCTCACCCACACCTCCGCCGGGCTGGCCTACAACCACGAGCAGCTGGAATTCCTCGGCGATGCGGTGCTGCGGCTGGCGGCGGCCGAATTCCTGGAACGCCACCACCCCCACCTGAGCGTGGGCGAGCGTTCGGCCCTGCGGGCCCAGCTGGTGAGTGATCGCTGGCTGGCGGAATTGGGCGAAACCTGCCAGATCGAGACGGTGCTGCGCATCGGCCCGATCGCCGCCGGCGACAAGAGCGGCCGGGCCACCCTGCGGGCCGAGGCCTGCGAAGCCGTGATCGGCGCCCTCTACCGCATCTGGGGCGACCTGGAGCCCGTGCACCGCTGGCTCACCGCCCCCTGGCAGCGCACCTGCGCCGAACTCCAGGCCGATCCCCACCGCCACAACTGGAAATCGGCCCTCCAGGAATGGAGCCAGGCCGCAGGCCTGGGCCTGCCCCACTACCGCAGCCGCGAATGCAACCAGACCCACGGCGACCCAAGGCGCTTCCACTGCCGCGTAGCCCTGGGCGAGCAGGAGCTGGGGGAGGGGTGGGGGGGCTCCCGCCGGCTGGCGGAACAACAGGCCGCCCGCATGGCGCTCGCAGCTGTGCAACCCAAGGACAGCAAACCAGCCCACCGCTCCTGAGGCGGGCCAGCCCAGCAACCTCCGAGCCCCAGGCCCCATCTCCAGGGGCCCAGGGAGCCTCGGCGCCGAAACCCTTCAAACCAGCCAACCCCCAACCAGGCCCGCCCAACCTGGGGCGGTCTGGCTGGCGTCCCGGGCGATCGCGGCCCCTGGGAGGGTTGTGAGGTTGGTGCACAGCAGGCCAGTCGTCACGGCTGGGGGGGCGTCCCTGCAGCCATGGCGGCAACAGTCAACGCTGAGCGGTGCCACCAGCGGTGCACTGCTTCACCGCCACGACGTGGTTCATGGGCGCATTCGCGCTTGGCATCACCGCCAGAACCTGTTCGATGCAGTGGTTCTGATAGCCGGCCTGTTTCGCGATCGGCCCCAGGGACGTGGCGATCGCGACCAGGGCCACGGTGCTGACGGCTGCCAGGACTGGATAGGCATGGGCGCGGACCATCTCGCGTGGTGTGAGCGTCTGGCCGGCGTGGCTGGCTGGTGGCAGGGAGTGGTCGTCAGGCACGGACATGGATGGTTCGGTGCGGGCTTTCTATCTCGAATCCTGTGGGTCACCCGCTTCAGCCCTGGATTCTTCAAGGTCCAAAGGCTGTGCAAGGCGGGCCAGCCAGCGCTGGAGAGTCCCTCTCGGGTCGCCATGGGGACCGGATCGACACTGCGGTGGGGCCTGGGGCCTCCTTGGGACGGGCGCCACGCCGCGTTTCAGGCCTGAAGCCGACGACCTGCAGAACGGCCTGAACGCTGCCGATGGCGCCTGGGAAGGTGGGGTGCCTGCTGCCGATGAAGCGCTGGGCGTGATCGTTGTCCGTCGCCGCCCGATGGATGCGCCGCACCCTGGGGTCGCGGTGATTGAACCCGTGGGTGCGGATGCCCAGGGCTGGCGACCCAGGGATCCGGACCCCGGGGTAGCGGAATGGTGCAGCTCACCAATCAAGGGGGCAGCAGGGCAAGGCTGATCAGCCCCCTGGGCCCGGCCGATCCCAGGGGCGGCATGGGATCGCGGTGCAGCGGAGCTGGGCCCGTGGAGACTCCCGGCTGGCCCGGGTGCGGGTCGGGCCATCGGACATCGAAGCCTGGAAGCGCCCGGGCAGCCGCCGGGAGCACTGGGGCCCCAGGCTGTTTGGGCCCCTGGCCGGCTGCGGGAGCCCGGGCCCGGGAGCGGAACGGCTGGATCAGACCGGTTCGAGGGTGGTCAGGGGCACGGTGATCAACTTGTCCCAGTTGCCCCCCTCGAACAGCACCGCCGCCCGGGAGCCACTGATGCGTTGCACAAAGCCCCGGTAGCCGTCGTAGATGGACCGTTGGTCGCGCACCACCACGGTGGAGCCGGGCAGGATCGGCAGGGAAGTGGCCATGGAAGCGCCTGGTCGTGGGGCCATGATCGAGGCTAATGGCCCAACCCGGATCCATGGCGCACCAGGCCACCAATCGGACACCGCAGCCGGCCAGGCCCCAGGTCCGCCCGCCGGCGAAGGAACCGTCGCAGGACCCCGGCGAGCTGCTCGAGGTGGGCCGGCTGGTGGCTGCCCAGGGCCTGCAGGGGGACCTGCGGCTCAATCCCCTCAGCGATTTCCCCGAGCGGTTCACGGTGCCGGGCCGGCGCTGGATCCAGGGGCGCACGGGGCCGGCCCGGGCCGTGACCCTGCTGAGTGGCCGCCAGCTACCCGGCAAGGAGCTCTATGTGCTGCGCCTGGAGGGCGTGAATGATCGCACCAGCGCCGAAGCCCTGGTGGGCCATGCCCTGCTGGTGCCCGCCAGCGACCGGCCGCCCCTGGCCGAGGGCGAATTCCACCTGCTCGACCTGGTGGGCCTGGAGGTGCGCTTGCTGGCCGATGGCCGCGTGATCGGCCGGGTCACGGACCTGCTCCACGCCGGCAACGACCTGCTGGAGGTGGAACTGGCGGCCGGCCCTGGGGTGAGCGCGGCGGCCCCGGCGGACCCCGCCCCTGGATCAGGGCCCCCAGACCCAACCGGCGCCGCAGGGGCTGCAGGCCAACCCCCAGCAGCGGAGAAGCCGGCCAGGCCGCGGCGGATCCTGATCCCCTTCGTGGAGCCGATCGTGCCCGACGTGCACCTGGCCGAGGGCTGGCTCGGGATCACGCCGCCGCCGGGACTGCTGGAGATCTGAGGGGGCCAGCGCCCGCAACCAGGCGCCTCGCCGGGGGTTCGGTTGAATGGGGGCACTGCAAGCGTGCTTCCCGTGGCTGATCCGGCGACGGCCCAGACCCCCCTGGTGCCTGTGATCCTCTGCGGCGGCACCGGCACCCGGCTCTGGCCCCTGTCGCGGGCCAGCTATCCCAAGCAGTACTGGGCCCTGGCCGGCAGTGGGGAGGCCACCCTGCTGCAACAGACCCAGCAACGGCTCAGCGGCCTGGCCAACCTGGCGGCGCCCTTGTTGATCTGCAACGAGGACCACCGCTTCATCGTGGCCGAGCAGATGCGCCAGATCGGCACGGAGCCAGCGGCGATCCTGCTCGAACCGATCGGCCGCAACACCGCTCCAGCCGTGGCGGTGGCCGCCCTGCAGGCCACAGCCGCCGGCGCTGACCCGCTGCTGCTGGTGCTCGCCGCCGACCATGTGATCCGCGATGCCGCCCGCTTCCGGGCCACGGTGGCCGCCGGCGTGCCGGCCGCCCTGGCCGGCCAGCTGGTGACCTTCGGCATCGTGCCGACGGCGCCGGAAACGGGCTACGGCTACATCGAGGCGGCCGAGGCTCCCACCCCAGCCAGGGGCCCGGCAACCGCTCCAACCGCCCCGGTGCCGATCGCCCGCTTCGTGGAGAAACCGGATCGGGCCACGGCGGAGCAGTTCCTCGCCTCCGGCCGCTTCACCTGGAACAGCGGCATGTTCCTGTTTCGCGCCAGCGCCATCCTGGCGGAGCTGGAACGCCTGGCCCCGGACGTGGTGAGCGCCTGCCGCGCCGCCCTGGAGCAGGACGCGGCCGACCTCGATTTCCTGCGGCTCAATGCCGCCGCCTTCGCCGCCTGCCCGAATGTGGCCATTGATGTGGCCGTAATGGAGCGCACCCAGCTGGGGGTGGTGATCCCCCTGGAGGCGGGCTGGAGCGATGTGGGCAGCTGGAGCGCCCTCTGGGAAACGGCCGACCAGGACGGCGACGGCAACGTGCTGCGCGGCCGGGTGATCAACGAGGGCTCCCGCAACTGCTACCTGCGCAGCGAACACCGGCTGGTGGTGGGTCTCGGGGTGGAGAACCTGGTGGTGGTCGAAACCGATGACGTGGTGCTGGTGGCCCACCGGGACCGGGCCCAGGACGTCAAGACCGTGGTGGGACTCCTGGAGCGGCAGGGGGCGCCGGAGGGCAAGGCCCATCGCCGCATCTACCGCCCCTGGGGGTCCTACGACGGCGTCACCGAGGGCGAGCGCTGGCAGGTGAAGAAAATCAAGGTCAATCCGGGTGCCAGCCTGTCGCTGCAGATGCATCACCACCGCGCCGAGCACTGGGTGGTGGTGCAGGGCACGGCCGTGGTCGAGAAGGACGGCATCGAGGAACTGGTGGGCGAAAACCAGAGCACCTACATCCCCCTGGGCTCCAAGCACCGCCTCTCCAACCCCGGCCGGATCCCGGTGGAACTGATCGAGGTGCAGAGCGGTCCCTACCTGGGCGAGGACGACATCGTGCGCTTCGAAGACCTCTACGGCCGCAGCCGCTGAACCGCCCAGCCCCCCCAGTCCAAACGGCCCTGGGGACCCGGGGGCCTGCCAAAGGATCTGGGCAGAAGGGCTTGGCCCGCAGCCCCTATTCCACCGTGACGCTCTTGGCCAGGTTGCGCGGCTGATCGACGTCGAGGCCCCGGTGGGCGGCGATGTGATAGCTGAGCAGCTGCATCGGGATCACGGTCAACAGGGGACTGAGGAACTCGTCGATCTCGGGCACCGGCAGCAGGGTGTCGAACAGGTTGGTGTCGGGGCCCTGGGGAGCCACACCGATCAGCTGGGCATCACGGGCCTTGGCCTCCTGGGCGTTGGAGAGCACCTTCTCGAACACCAGGCCCGGCATGGCGATCGACACCACCGGCACCCGGGCATCGAGCAGGGCAATCGGCCCATGCTTCATTTCACCGGCTGGATAGCCCTCGGCGTGGATGTAACTGATCTCCTTGAGCTTGAGGGCACCCTCCAGGGCAATCGGATAGTTGATGCCCCGCCCCAGGAAGATCACGTCCTGGGTGTCGGTGAACAGGTGGGCCAGGTCGGCGCAGCGCTGGTCGTGGTCGATCACCAGCTGCTGCAACTGGGCCGGCAGCAGGCGCAGGGCGGCCACCAGGGAGCGCAGCTTGGCGGGGCCGTGGACGCCGCCGCCGCGCCGTTCGGCAAAGGCCAGGGCCAGGCCGTAGAAGGCCAACAGCTGGGCCAGGAAGGTTTTGGTGGCGGCCACACCCACCTCAATGCCGGCGCCGATATCGAGAACGTGGGGCACAAGCCGGCCCAGGGAACTTTCCGGGCGGTTGGTGATGCCGAGCAACCGGGGGGCGTAGGCGGGATCGGCCACCCGCAGGCGCCGCTCCTGCTCCATCAGCAGGGCCGCCAGGGTGTCGGCGGTTTCGCCCGACTGGGTGACGCCGATCGTGAGGGTGTGGGGGCTGAGCGGCGGCGGCGCGTAGCGGAATTCGCTGGCATAGAACACGGATGTGGGAATGCCGGCCAGCTGTTCCAGCAGATAGGCCCCCACCTGGGCGGCATGGCGACTGGTGCCACAGGCCAGGATCTGGATCCGCTCCACCCCGTCGAACACGGCCTCATCGAGGGGCAGGGCCACCAGGGAGGAGCCGGCCGGATGGCCGCCCGGACTCGCTCCCAGCTCGGCCCCCAGCTCCGGCAGGTGCCGGGCCACCCACAGGGCCGCCGTTTCCGACTGCTCGTGGATTTCCTTGTGCATGAAATGGCGGAAGCTGCGCTTGTCCGCCACGTGCTCGGTGCCCGTGAGCAGGGAGGGGTTGCGCTGCTGGCGCTGGCCGGAGCCGTTGTAGAGCTCGATCCCCAAGGGGGTGAGCAGGGCCACCTCGCCATCCTCCAGGGGCAGGATCGTGCGGGTGAAGCCGGCCAGGGCCGGGGTGTCGCTGGCGCAGAGGAATTCCCCCTCGCCCAGGCCGATCAGCAGGGGGGCCTGGCGGCGGGCCACCACCAGGGCACCCGGCACCGCCGCCCAGACCACGGCCAGGGCATAGGCCCCCTGCAGCTCGGGCAAGATCCCCTGCACCGCTTCGAGCAGGAGGCTGCCACTGGCGTCGCGGCCCTGGCCCTGCAGGGCCGCCAGCTGGCGGGCGAGCAGGTGGGGAATGACTTCGGTGTCGGTGTCGGAGCGGAAGACGACACCCTCGGCCTGAAGCTGCTCGCGCAGGCTGCGGTGGTTCTCGATGATGCCGTTCTGGACCACGGCAACCTGGCCACTGCCATCGAGGTGGGGGTGGGCGTTGCGCTCCTCCGGCTTGCCGTGGGTGGCCCAGCGGGTGTGGCCGATGCCGCAGTGGCCCGGGGCGCCGGCGGCCTCGAAGCGGGCCGTGAGGTTGACGAGCTTGCCCTCGGCCCGCAGGCAGGTGAGGCGGCCCGGCTCGGCCAGGGCACCGCTGGCTGGGGCCTCAACCGTGGCGAGACCAGCGGAGTCGTAGCCCCGGTATTCCAGCTGGCGCAGGCCCTCCAGCAGCAGGGGGGCCGCCTCCCGCGAACCGATCACCGCAACGATGCCGCACATACCGATCGTGAAGGCACAAAAAAAGCCCGGCCGGGGCCGGGCTTGAGCTTATGTCGGGTGGGTGAACGCTTAGTAGGCCAGACCCATGGAGCGGCTGGTTTCGTCGCCGAGATAAACGCGAATCGAGAGGAAGTCGGTGGGGCAGGCCGTTTCACAGCGCTTGCAACCGACGCAGTCTTCGGTGCGGGGCGAGGAAGCGATCTGGCCGGCTTTGCAGCCGTCCCAGGGAACCATCTCGAGCACATCGAGAGGGCAGGCGCGCACACACTGGGTGCAGCCAATGCAGGTGTCGTAGATCTTGACGGAATGGGACATGCCCGGGCCGGAAGCAAACGGCGTGGAGCCCAAGGTACCCAAGCCATCCGGCCCGGTCCGCAGCGGGGTCGCCGGCCGTCACCCTTGTTCATACGGAGGCGAGCCCGGGCCTTCTGTCGACCCAGGCCTTCTTAAAGAGTGGTGAATCCAGCGGTGCACCCCACGGAACCCGGGCCAGGGCCCGCGCCCGGGGCCGGAGGGGGCACAGAGCAGCAGCCTGCGGCAGTCCCGAGGGGGTCCCGCTGCAGGGGCAGGGGATCGAGGCGCCTGGCGCCCCAGGGACGGGACCAGGCCGACCCGTAGGATGCGGCCCTCCCACACCGTGGCCATGTCCCAGGAAGCCATCCTCGAGAAAGTGCGCTCGATCGTTGCCGAGCAGCTCAGCGTTGATGCCGCCGAGGTCAAGCCCGAATCCAATTTCCAGAACGATCTGGGCGCCGACTCCCTCGACACCGTCGAGCTGGTGATGGCCCTGGAAGAGGCCTTTGATATCGAGATCCCCGATGAGGCCGCCGAAGGCATCACCACCGTCGGTGACGCCGTCAAGTACATCCAGGACAAGCAGGCCTGAGGATCCGGATGGTGGAGGGTCTCCACCGCGTCGTGGTCACGGGCCTGGGCGCGGTTACACCGATCGGCAATGACGTTCCCGCCTATTGGGAAGGTCTCAGCACCGGCAAAAACGGGGTGGCGCCGATCACCCTGTTCGATGCAGCGCGCCACGCCTGCCGCTTTGCGGCGGAAGTGAAGGGCTTTGATCCGCGCGGCTTCATTGAACCGAAGGAAGCCAAGCGCTGGGATCGCTTCTGCCAGTTCGGGGTGGTGGCCGCCAAACAGGCCGTGGCCCATGCCGGCCTGTCCATTGATGCCAGCAACGCCAACCGGATCGGCACGGCGATCGGGTCGGGCGTGGGCGGGCTTCTGATGATGGAAACCCAGGCCCATGTGCTGGCGGAACGGGGGCCCGACCGGGTCAGCCCCTTCTGCGTGCCGATGATGATCCCCAACATGGCCACCGGCCTGGCGGCGATTGCCCTCGGGGCCAAGGGTCCCAGTTCCGCCGTGGCCACCGCCTGCGCAGCAGGCTCCAATGCCATCGGCGATGCCTACCGGCTGATCCAGATGGGTCTGGCCGATGCCATGGTCTGCGGTGGCGCCGAATCGGCGATCACCCCCCTCGGGGTGGCTGGCTTTGCCAGCGCCAAGGCCCTCTCCTTCCGCAACGACGATCCGGCCACGGCCAGCCGTCCGTTTGATGCGGAGCGCAATGGCTTCGTGATCGGCGAAGGGGCCGGCGTGCTCGTGCTGGAAAGCCTGGAGCACGCCCGCGCCCGCGGCGCCGAGATCCTGGCCGAGGTGGTGGGCTACGGCATGACCTGCGATGCCCACCACATCACCTCCCCCAGCCCGGGAGGGGTGGGTGGCGCCGAGGCCATGCGCCTGGCCCTAGCCGATGCCCGGATCGAGGCCGAAGCCGTTGATTACGTCAACGCCCACGGCACCAGCACCCAGGCCAACGACAGCAACGAAACCGCCGCGATCAAATCGGCCCTGGGCGAGCGGGCCTATCAGATTCCGGTGAGCTCCACCAAATCGATGACCGGCCACCTCCTGGGAGGCAGCGGCGGCATCGAGGCGGTGGCAGCGGTGCTGGCCATAGGCCACAACCTGGTGCCCCCTACGATCAATTACCAAAATCCCGATCCGGCATGTGATCTGGATGTCGTTCCCAACCAGGCCCGGGAACAGACACTGAACGTGGTGCTGTCCAATTCCTTCGGGTTTGGAGGCCACAACGTCTGCCTCGCCTTCCGTCGAATCAGCTGAGCCGGGGTCATCCCCTGCCCGTGCCTTCGCCGGCCGATCGCCCTTCCCTACCCCGTTCGTCACCCATGGTCGCCGCACCCGTCTCCGTCGACACGCTCTGCGTCAACAGCATTCGCTTCCTGGCGATCGACGCGATCAACAAGTCGAATTCCGGCCACCCGGGCCTGCCCATGGGTGCCGCGCCGATGGCCTATGCCCTCTGGGATCGGGTGCTCAAGCACAACCCCAAGAACCCCAACTGGTTCAACCGGGATCGCTTCGTGCTGTCGGCCGGCCACGGCTGCATGTTGCTCTACGCCTTGCTGCACCTGAGCGGCTACGACTCGGTGACGATCGAGGACATCCAACAATTCAGGCAGTGGGGATCGCGCACCCCCGGGCACCCCGAAACGTTTGAAACGCCGGGCGTGGAAGTGACCACCGGCCCCCTGGGTCAGGGCATTGCCAACGCCGTTGGTCTCGCGATCGCCGAAGCCCACCTGGCCGCCAAGTTCAACAAACCCGACGCAACCCTGGTTGATCACTACACCTACGTGATCATGGGTGACGGTTGCCACCAGGAGGGCATCTCCGGTGAAGCTGCCTCCCTGGCCGGTCACCTGGGCCTGGGCAAACTGATTGCCCTCTACGACGACAACCACATCACCATTGACGGAAACACCAATGTTTCCTTCACCGAAGATGTGCTGAAGCGCTACGAGGCCTACGGCTGGCACGTGCAACACGTGGCCGATGGCAATACCGATGTCGATGGCATCACCAAGGCGATTGAGGCCGCCAAGGCCGTCACCGATCGGCCTTCGATGATCAAGGTGACCACCACGATCGGCTACGGCTCCCCCAACAAAGCCAACACCGCCGGTGTGCACGGCGCCGCCCTGGGAGCCGAGGAAGCGGCCCTCACCCGCCAGGCCCTCGATTGGAGCTACGGCCCCTTCGAGGTTCCCCAGGAGTCCTATGACCACTGGCGCCAGGCCGTGACCCGCGGTGCCGCCGCCGAAGCCGACTGGAATGGGGCCCTGGATGCCTACCGCGCCAAGTACCCCGCCGAAGCGGCCCAGTTTGAACGCCAGCTGCGCGGCGAACTGCCCCAGGGCTGGGATGCCAACCTGACCAGCTTCACGCCCGAGGACAAGGGCCTGGCCACCCGCCAGCACAGCTACAACGCCCTCAATGCGATCGGCCCCAACCTGCCCGAACTGATCGGCGGTTCGGCCGACCTCACCCACTCCAACCTCACCGACATCAAGGGCGAGAAGGGCTTCCAGAAGGGCGCTGAAGCCAACCGCTACCTGCACTTCGGGGTGCGGGAGCACGCCATGGCGGCGATCCTCAATGGCCTGGCCTATCACGGCAGCGGCCTGGTGCCCTACGGCGGCACCTTCCTGGTGTTTGCCGGCTACATGATCGGCTCGATCCGCCTCTCGGCCCTGAGCGAACTGGGCGTGATCTACGTGCTCACCCACGATTCGATCGGCCTGGGTGAAGACGGCCCCACCCACCAACCGGTGGAAACCCTGGCCAACCTGCGGGCCATCCCCAACCTGCTGGTGATCCGCCCCGGCGACGGCAACGAAACCAACGGCGCCTACCAGGTGGCGATCACCAACCGCAAGCGTCCCACCGTGCTGGCCCTGAGCCGCCAGGCCATGGCCAACCAGGCCAATTCCACCGCCGCCGCCGTGGCCAAGGGTGGCTACGTGCTCGAAGACAGCAACGGCACCCCCGAGCTGATCCTGATCGGCTCCGGCACCGAGCTGGAACTCTGCACCAAGGCCGCCGCCGAATTGCGGGCCGCCGGCAAGACCGTGCGGGTCGTGTCGATGCCCTGCGTCGAACTGTTCGAAGAGCAGGACGCTGCCTATCGGGAATCGGTTCTGCCCGCCGCCGTGCGCAAGCGCCTGGTGGTGGAAGCCTCCAGCTCCTACGGCTGGCACAAATACTGCGGCTTCGATGGCGACACCGTGTCGATCGACCGCTTCGGCGCCTCGGCCCCCGGCCCGTTGTGCCTGGAGAAGTTTGGCTTCACCGTGGCGAATGTGGTGGCGAAGGCCAACGCGCTGCTGGCCTGAGTCGGGCTTGAAGAGGACCTGGGCTGGCCTCGGCCAGCTCAAGCCTTCCACCATGTTGCCTAGTGAGAATACCTATCTCGCCCAGGCCCTTTTCATGCCCCGCCCCGGCGGGGCTTTTCGATGTCGATGGACGTTGGACGAGGCTGTTCCCTGCTGATTGCAGCGTGAAGTAGCGAACCAAGTTGGAGATCGTTTGCGACCGTGATCTGGCGGAAGCCAGGTCCCGTCGCCGAACTTGGCCTGGCTGGCCCTCTTAATCCTGGGGAGATCAACCAAGCTCTAGACCACTACAACTGCCAGTATGCAGACGGCAGCGTTCAAGCGCCTATCCAAAACTTAAGACTGGATCGCGTCGAGATCCCTACCCAATCCTGCAAGTCAAACCCCACTTGCAATGGTCTGACGTAAGCGCACAAAGACGGAAATCCGGTTCATTGCAATCCCAACATCAGCCGCTCTTGCACAGGCGAGATGATGCCCAGATGGCCCAGGCCAGCTTGGCCTGGGTATTCCGAGCACGCAAAGGCCATCCATGCAGCCGCAACTCCAGAACAACACACCGCTGAATCCATGCGATGACAACAGGACCTACAGCATTGGCATGATTGCGACTGGCAGTTCTAAAAGCACAAAAGGCATGGAGCATAGGTGGCACCTTCAGCCCAAAAATCCATCGCTACCCAGAACTTGAGAACATCAGAGAAGCAGCAAATAGTGCCGTGATTTCTGAAGAGGCACTAACCCCTTCCAGGTCAAAGCACCACCAAGCCATCCATGCCAGACAATGGCGCTGGGAGCCAAACAATACAGAGGCAACACATAATCCATCAAGCTATCGACCTATGCCCTAACCAGGCAAATCCAAAAACCCGGCAAAAGAGATGACCAAGGCGAGGCTTACCGCACCCGCGAAAGCGCAGATCAAGGAGTCGCAAGAGCCCAAGCAGCAGAAGCAAAGCAACCGACTGAACAAATCAAGGCAAGAAGCATCTCCCTTGCGACAAACCTCAAAATTCCGCCGGAATACATCAGGGCCAAGGGGCCATGATGCAAGTTTACGTTGCCCCCATTAACCCAACCCAAGACATAGACCAAACCAAGCCAGCGCCCAGCCAATCGGCAAAGACAAACCAACACAATCAGGGCAGCATGGGATAAAAGCCATTGACGAGAGGGGTATACTAGTTTCAAACAGGCAAATTCCAGCCCAGCCCTGCGAGGCACGCCCACTGCCAATATGAACATCCAAGCATTTGAGGATATTTACAGCCAAGCGCAAAGGCGCCTATTGCAACTTCATTACGACTCTCAAACTGGACATCTTGGCGGCAACCTGTCCTGCCTCCATGCGTTAATGGTTCTACACCATTTAATCATGAAGCCAGGAGATCTCTTTATCTTATCAAAGGGGCACGCTTCTGCAGCACTCTATACAACTTTGTGGAGCCTTGGCAAGATATCCGATCTAGAACTCAGCACCTATGGAGCCGATAGCACCTTATTACCAATTCATCCAAGCGGGAACGGAATTCCTGGACTACTCTTTGCAACCGGCTCGCTGGGACATGGGCCCTCCCTTGCAGCTGGCCTAGCAATATCCGCCCAACAAAAAAATCAATCGCAACGCGTCTTCTGCCTGTGCTCTGATGGCGAGTGGCAAGAAGGGAGCTGCTGGGAAGCGTTGATCTTTGCAGTCCACCAGAAACTTGACAATTTAACGATACTCATCGATCAGAATGGACTGCAAGGCTTTGGCAGCACTCAAGAGGTTATCTCCTGCAAAGACCTTACACCCCGCCTAAAGCCCTTCGGCGCAAGCGTTCAACAAGCAGCTGGCCATGACACCGCGAGTATTATCAATGCCCTGAGCAAAAATCCGACTGGCTGTCCGAACATCGTCGTCCTCGACACAGTTAAAGGCAAGGGGACTCACTTCGAAGGACAACTAGAGTCCCACTACCTTCCCATAAACAAAGAGCAATACGAATTAGCAAAAGCCAACCTCGCCAAAGGGCTAACAAAATGAGAAGAACATTGGCCAAGGAGATTATCGCGAACTGGGATATCCCAGACGTCTTCTTTCTCACTGGCGACCTAGGCTTTATGGCGCTGGAGGAAGTTCGATCTGCTTTGGGTGCGCGTTTTATCAATACCGGTGTTGCCGAGCAGAATATGGTTGGCGTTGCGGCTGGTCTTGCTCGCGGAGGAAATCGAGTTTTTGTCTATAGCATCGCACCATTCTGCTACGCAAGACCTTACGAGCAGATCCGCAATGATGTCTGCATGGCTAATCTCCCCATCTGCCTTATTGGCAACGGCGGCGGTTATGCCTATGGCCCCATGGGACCAACACATCACGCCCTTGAAGATTGCGCTGCAATGGGGGCCCTGGGCATGAGGGTCTTAGTACCGGCATTTAACGAGGATATCGGGCCGTTGCTCTCGAGCTTAAACTCACCAACCTATCTTCGCCTAGGATCTGATCAACGACCACCCAACACCCCAGCCCCTACCTATGCTCCATGGAGACAGGTATTAACAGGTACATGCGGTGTCTTAGCCGCCCTAGGCCCTCTCGGAGGAGTAGCTTGGCGCGCCCTGCAAGACCTTCCACCGGAGGCCCGTCCCTCCCTGTGGGTAGTAAGCGAACTCGACACACAGCTAATTCCTCAGGATTTTTATGCACAATTGGCTGACAATACCCTTTACGTCATTGAGGAGCACGTCGCCGCTGGAGGCTTGGGCATGAACTTAGCCTATGCAATTAGACAACACAATCACGCTTGTGGCCCCCTCCGCCATCGTTACGCCCTGGGATACCCCAGCGGTCGCTATGGATCACAGTCTTTTCATCGATCTGAATGTGGCCTCGATGAAAACAGCATCCGCCAAATGATCCAGCCGGAAGCATGAATAACCTGGCAAGTCAATACAAAAATCTAGAGGGCCCAATCATTGTGATTGGCGCCAGTGGCTTTGTTGGAGCGAATCTTTTTCGCCAGGCGCTCTCTGTGCGTAATGACGTCATTGGCACGGTATTCACAGGACAGACATGGCGCCTCCGCGACGTGCCAGCAGCCAACATCGCCTATCTCAATCTTCAAGACAACAGCAGCATCCAATCATTGTTTTACCGCATACGCCCACGCACGATTTTCGACTGCTCGTCGTTTGGCTCTTACTCATTTGAAGAAAACTATGCGCGAATCCATGAAACCAACTACCTCAACCTTGTTCAGCTTCTGGAATTTTTAAGCAACTTTGAAATCTCGGCCTATATTCATGCTGGCAGTTCCTCTGAATATGGACTGAATGCTAGTGGCCCTATAGAGACGGGCCAGCTGATACCCAATAGCCACTATGCAGTAAGCAAAGCGGCAGCAAGTCACGCGATTTCATATTTTGGCAAGGTTCGCAGAATGCCAGTGGTAAACATGCGTTTATATTCTATCTATGGCCCATACGAAGACAGCTCCAGGTTGATTCCGGTGCTCTGCGAACGCAGCCTCAAGGGCTCTCTTCCCACATTTGCAAGTCCCGACGTGAGCAGAGACTTCATACACGTCGATGACGTAGCAGCTTCCTTTGCGGCTGCCGCACTAAGGATGTCCCCAGCTATTTTTGGTGATTCATTTAATATCGGCACCGGAGTATGTACCTCGTTATCTGATCTGGCAAAACTGGCCCAACAGGTATTTGACATCAACTCCGCCCCCACATTCAACACTGCGAGCGGAAAGAGCTGGGACGTCGAAAACTGGTATGCCAATAGCGCTGCCATTCGAGCTGCAATCGGTTGGCAGGCTCAGATTGCGCTGCCAGATGGCCTCAGAATGACACAAAAATGGTGGCGCCAATATCTAAAAACGCAGGACTTCAATCTTCTGACCAAAAAAAGTGTTGGGATTGAGTCTCGCAATTCTATCTCCGCGATTATCGCCTGCTTTTGTGACGAACCGGCAATTCCTATCATGCACGCCCGATTGGCCGAAGTCTTTCGAAGGCTTGCTATTAATTACGAAATTATCTTTGTCAATGACGGCTCTCCCGACAATTCTGCCGAGATAATCCGAGCAATTAGCGCCCAAGATCCAAACGTTATCGGCATCAGCCATTCACGCAATTTTGGCTCGCAAGCTGCATTTCGTAGCGGCATGGAAATCGCGAGCAAACAGGCTTGCGTGCTCCTTGACGGTGACTTGCAAGACCCTCCTGAGGTCATCGAAAAGTTTGTCAGAGAATGGCAAGCTGGTGCAGATGTCGTTTACGGGCGACGGGTTAAGCGCGAGATGCCACGGGCCATCGAAATGCTATATCGGGTTTTCTATAGAATTTTCGCGGCAATGAGCGAAGTCCCCCTCCCAAAAGATGCTGGAGATTTCTCCTTGATCGATAGAACGGTAGTTTGGTGGATGCTGCAATGCAACGAACGGGATTCGTTCTTACGAGGGCTCCGCGCATACGTTGGCTTCAAGCAGGTGCCAATCGACTATGTGCGACCGGAAAGAATGTTTGGAGTCAGTACTAATAACTTGATCAAAAATATCGGATGGGCCAAGAAGGCGATTTTCTCGTTTTCGAGAATGCCCTTGCACATTATGACCAGTGTTGGCGGCATAGCCGTAGCTGGAACCATATTGCTCGCCACTGTAAGCATATATATTCGCCTGGTTTCTCCTGAATCTGCGCCTAAAGGCATTACGTTTCTTTCTCTCCTTGTAATGTTCTTCGGCTCTTTGACAATCCTTGGCATTGGCCTGCTCGGTGAATATATTGGCAAAATTCTGGAAGAGACAAAAGGAAGGCCGCCATTTATACGTCGTCACATAATTTTGCGCGGCACGATTGAACCAGCGCCCATCCAGGGCCTGCGATTTTGATTACGTCATTTCCGACAATCAGCTTGGAACGCGCTTGCCCCGTATGCGCGTCTCGCACCTATAAAAAATTTGCAGACAAGCGTATTGTCAATGAGCATTTCACCGAATTTACGTATGCTTCCCGCAAAATACCCGAATTTATGTGCCTGCGTTTGGTACGGTGCCAACACTGTGATTTAGTCTATGCGCCAAATCCTCCCAAAACGGAATTTCTTGAGTCTGCCTATTCGAAAGCATCCTACAATTCACAAGTGGAGGCCAAAGCAGCATCCAGGAGTTATGCCCATGCATTAAAACCGTATATTTCCAAGCTTTTGGGAGATCGTGGTGCTGCTGTCGATGTCGGGACTGGCAATGGCGCATTTTTACCATGGCTGCTCCAACAGGACTTTAAGCCCGTCATTGGCATCGAACCCTCACTCGCAGCCATTAAAACCGCCCCTCCTGAAATTGCCTCACTAATCAAGTGTGGCATGTTCTCAGAGGCGATGCTTAATAATATCCATCCAAGTCTGATCTGCTCGTTCATGACACTCGAGCACATCTCCGATCCAAAAGGACTCGCTGACATCGCATTTAGAGCTCTACGATCCGGTGGGATGATCGCAATTGTCGTACACAACTGGCGTGCACCGTTAAATCGTTTGCTGGGCTTGCGCTCGCCCATCATAGATGTGGAGCACCTTCAACTCTTTAGCCACCACTCAATTAATTCGCTTTTACGCCAGGCCGGCTTCCAAGACATCCAATGCACCTCAATCGTCAACACCTATCCATTAAGCTACTGGCTTAAATTGTCCCCAATACCAACAAATTGCAAACAAGTGCTCGAAATCTTGCTTAATCGCCTAGCCATAGACCAGCTTCCATTGTCAATGCCTGTGGGTAACACGCTCGCAGTCGGCACCAAGCCGTAAACAAAATCTAAGGAAAACGTAAGCAAATTCCCAGTGGGCAACATGGCCCGCCCATTTGAATGGGAAACACCGCATTTTGCCTGTCCGACCTGTCACCAAATCGCATAAGCAATCTGTCCAGGGAAGACCAGCTAGAGTCAATCGATCGCCAAGCGCCTTGGGCTGACGAGCATGAGCGTCGGCATGTGGCGCCGGTGTACCGAGAGCTGAGCTTAGAGGGCAAGGTTGACTAGGTCTGGCCTGGACACGGCCTCGCACCTACGAGGACGACACCGTCGCCGAGTTGATCAACCAGGCACTACAGACTAAGCCCACCAATAACAGCACCCAGTGGTCTGCGCGCTCCTTCGCCGCTGCCACAGGCATCTCCAAAACCACCGTTCACCGCTGGCTGCAGACCTTCTTGGGTTTACGGTGAGTCGCTTGTCAAAACTCACCAATCGGCAGCCTTATGCTGTAACAAGCGCAAGTAGTTAGCAATCGGTGATCTGGCGAGTGCCAAGGATCCTGTACCAATGGATCAAGCCCGGCATGATTAGGCTGACGACCTCAGGCCAACACTGATGACTGGCGTGTTGCCAGTCGCTCGGCCACCTGGGCAGCAGGGCAATTATTGGGACAGGCTGGTTCCTACGTGATCCTAACCACGCCATTTTCGGTGATGGGAATTGTACCCAGCCATGCTCCTCGTGCTGAGTTAACCGAAGGATGGAGGCCCTGTGCATTCCATGGCCAGAACCCAGCTGGGCGATGATCACATTGATATCTAGAAAGGCCCCTATCAGAGGCCTTTATGATCACACAGCCAGGCAATTTGTTTGCTGGTTATCACTTTCTGGCCCGGGATCTGAAAAGGCATGAATCCCCAAACCCCTGGAGCAGAAGCCACTCCTCTGCTGCAGCTGCTTGCCAGGGCGATCCACAATAAACGGGCGTCGATTTGGCCTGCGACCAGGCCCTGTCTCCGGGACAGGGCCTATGCAGCAGCTAAGACATCATCTTCGATGTCCAAGGTGGTTCCCATGAATGGGATAATCCATCGACTCTCCATAACATCAGCCCATAAGAAAATACATCAGTACCTTGGAGGGCACTGGCATGGCCTGACAACAGATCAATTCCCCAATTCAAGCGGCAAATCCCACGTCCCACACCCGATGAGGAGGGCGCTGGACATGGGATCGCCGATCAAGCGCTGCAATGGCTGAGCAGCTGCGCCTGGATCTAACCCCTAGGCCTTCACCGCCTGCTGTTCCGCCAGCACCTGCTCCAGGCCCACCAGATCCTCATCGGTGATCTTGGTTTGCATCGGGCAATGCTTGGGACCACACATCGAGCAGAACTCGGCCTGCTTGTAGATGTCGGCGGGCAGGGTTTCGTCGTGGTATTCGCGGGCCCGCTCGGGATCGAGCGAGAGATCAAACTGCTTGTTCCAATCGAAGGCGTAGCGGGCGCGGCTCAGTTCATCGTCGCGGTCGCGGGCGCCGGGGCGATGGCGGGCGATGTCGGCGGCGTGGGCGGCGATCTTGTAGGCGATCAGGCCGTTGCGGACATCTTCCGGGTTGGGCAGGCCCAGGTGTTCCTTCGGCGTCACATAGCAGAGCATGGCGGTGCCATACCAGCCGGCCATGGCGGCACCGATGGCGCTGGTGATGTGGTCGTAGCCGGGGGCGATATCGGTAACGAGGGGGCCGAGCACATAGAAGGGCGCCTCGCTGCACTCCTCCATCTGTTTGCGCACGTTGAATTCGATCTGGTCCATCGGCACATGGCCCGGGCCCTCCACCATCACCTGCACGTCATGCTTCCAGGCGCGGCGGGTGAGGTCACCGAGGGTCTTGAGTTCGGCCAGCTGGGCCTCATCGGAGGCATCATGCAGACAGCCCGGGCGCAGCGAATCCCCCAGGGAGAAAGTGCAGTCGTAGCGCTTGAAGATCTCGCAGATGTCGTCGAAGCGGGTGTAGAGGGGGTTCTGCTTGTGGTGGTAGAGCATCCACTGGGCCAGGATGCCGCCGCCGCGGCTCACAATGCCGGTAAGGCGGCCCTTCACCTTGGGCAGGTGTTCAATCAGCAGGCCGGCGTGGATCGTTTGATAATCCACCCCCTGCTGGCAATGCTTTTCGATGATGTGCAGGAAGTCATCGTCCGAGAGGCGCTCAATCGAGCCATGCACACTTTCGAGGGCCTGATACACGGGCACCGTGCCGATCGGAACCGGCGAGGCATTGATGATGGCCGTGCGCACCTCATCGAGGTTGACGCCACCGGTGGACAGGTCCATCACCGTGTCGGCGCCGTACTTCACCGCAAGTTCGAGCTTGGCCAGCTCTTCGTTGATATCGCTGGCATTGGGCGAGGCGCCGATGTTGGCATTCACCTTGCAGCGGGAGGCGATGCCAATCGCCATCGGCTCGAGGTTGGGGTGATTGATGTTGGCCGGGATGATCATCCGCCCCCGGGCAACCTCCTCCATCACCAAGGATTCCGGCAGATTCTCCCGTTTGGCCACAAAGGCCATCTCTTCAGTCACCACACCCTGGCGGGCGAAGTGCAGTTGGGAGACATTGGCTGACCCGCGACGCTTCTCGATCCAGGCGCTACGCATGACAGAACTGGCGATGGATAGGTGCCGGCCATGCCGGCATGGGACGCCCAGCCTGAGTTCATCTCACTTCCCTGCGCCGGCATGATCCGGATCAGGTTCGGAGGGTGTGATCTCAGCCCGTGGGACGGCTGCTGAATCAGCAGAGCTGAAGCAACGCGTCTGGGCACCCCTAGTGACAGCCGAAACCTAGCAAGGCCGAAACGGAGCTGGCCCCAACCCGGCTTGCAGGGGCGGGGTCCAGGCAGCCGGGGTCACGGCAACTGGGGTTGGGAAAGCGGGGTCGGGGCCGCCCAGGGCTGGCCAGGCGGAAGGGGGAGGAGGGCGCTGTCCGCCCCAAGCGCCTGACGCCTGGGCCGTTCTTCAGCCCCCGGCCACCCGAGCCGGGGCGAACCGGCCCGGGCAGCCAGCCCGACGGGACGGCTCAGCCCTGCAGCCCATTGAGCGCCGCCGCCACGACCCGATGGTCGCTGTCCTGCTGCAGGGCCGCCAGGGCGGCGCGGGCCGCGCTCGCCCAAGGAGCCGGGGGTTGGCTCTGCCGTCCCTCCCGCACCAGCCGTCCCAGGATCTCGGCCGCGCCGGCCCGCACCGTGCCATCGCCATCGGCGCCAGCCAGCTGGGCCAGGTCGAGCAGGGCTGCGGGCTCCATCTCGGGATGCTCCGCCACCGCCGAAAGGATGCTGCAACGCACCAGCCACTCGGGATTGCGTTCAAAAGCCCGCCGCAACAGGGGCCAGGCCCGCTCCAGGGAATGGCTCACCAGGGCATTGGCGGCCTCGGCCCGCACATTGGCATCGTCATCGCCCTCCAGGGCCCCGACCAGGGCCTGCCAGCCCGCCTCGTTGGGCTTGGCACCCAGGCCCGCGCAGCTGAGCGAACGCACCATGAAGGCGCTCTGCTGCAAGCCCAGCAACAACAGGGGCACCGCCTGCTCGGTGGGCACCTCCCGCAGGCCGGCCAGGGCGGGCATCGCCCGGCTGGGATCTCCCGACAGGATCGCGTCGCGCTGTTGGTCCAGGGTCATGGCAGCAGCGTAGGCAGCCCGGGCCCGGGGGCGTTCGTGGCGGCCGGCTCAGGGGCTGGGGCCCGGTTGGCGCAGGGCCGCCAGCAGGGCGCGACGGCGGCGGCGGCGGGAGAGGGCGCTGTGGCCGAGCAGCCCGGCGCCGATCAACAGGGCCGGCAAGGCCTGCCAGCGGTCCGGCCCCTGGCGCACCAGCAGGGCCCCCAGGGCCAGCAGGATCAGCAGCGGCGAGGAGAGGGCCAGCAACCCGCGGCTGAAGCCCCTGGGGCCGCTCACGAGGCCAGCTCCCAGCCGTCCGGAGCCTGGGCCGCCAGCCAGCGCAGCAGGCTGAGGCCGAGCACCTTCACCCCCACCGCCAGGGCCCCCTCATCGGGATCAAAGCTGTTGCTGTGCAGGGGAGTACAGCCGCTCGGGCCCGCCACTCCGAGACGGAACATGGTGGCGGGGGTGTCCCCCTGGAGCTGGGCGAAATCCTCGGCGCCCAGGGAGGGCTGCTCCAACCAGATCACCCGATCGCGGCCCAACAGGTGGGTGGCCGCCTCGGCGAGCAGCTGGGTGAGCGGGCCATCGTTCTTCACCGGCGGGGCGATGCAGCGATAGCGCACCCGGGCCTCGCCGCCGTGGCCCTGGCAGAGGGCCTGCACCGTGTCCGCAATCCAGCCGGGCAGGCGGGCATGCACCTCCAGATCGAGGCAGCGCACCGTGCCCAGCAGGCGCACGTGGTCGGCGATGACGTTGTAGGCCTTGCCGCCCTCGATCCGGCCGAAGCTGACCACCACGGGATGCAGGGCATCGAGGCGGCGGCTGATCGCCTCCTGCAGGCCGCTCACCACCCGGGCCGCAATCCAGATCGCATCGGTGGACTGGTGGGGCCGGGCGCCATGGCCGCCCTCGCCCAGCACCTCCACCTCCAGCTCCCCCGCCGCCGCCGTGAGGCTGCCGCTGCGCACACCGATCGAGCCCACCGCCAGGCTCGGAAACACATGCACGCCAAACAGGGCATCCACCCCCTCCATCGCCCCATCGGCGACCATCCAGGCCGCCCCTTCGGCCGTTTCCTCCGCCGGCTGGAACAGCAGCCGCACCCGACCCGGAAGCTGGCTCGCCAGGGGCGCCAGCAGGCGCGCCACCCCCAGGCCGACGGCGCTGTGCAGGTCGTGGCCGCAGGCATGCATCAGGCCCTGGCGGGTGGAAGCCCAGGCGACATCCGTGCGCTCCTCCACCGGCAGGGCATCCATGTCCACCCGCAGGGCCACCAGAGGCACCCCCGGCCCCTCGGGCCCGAGTTCGGCCAGCACCCCCGTGCGACCCACCGCCTCGCGCACCCGCCAGCCCAGGGCGCGCAGCTCTCCGGCGATCAGGGCGGCGGTCTGCTGTTCCTGGCCACTCAGTTCCGGGTGGGCGTGCAGGTGGCGCCGCAGGGCAATCAGATCAGGCAGGGCCGCCGCCAGGGCGGCCTCCAGGCCATGGCGTTCCCAGAGATCCAACCCTGCGGGTCCGGTTCCAGGCCCCCCCTGGCCGGCCGCCCGAACGGTCTGGTCCGGGGATTGGTCTGGGGATTGGTCTGGGAGATGGGCTGGGTGCGGGGGCTGGGCCTCGGCGGCGGCGGTCATCGGCTGGCCAGGGCGAGGAAGGTCTCGAGGGCGTGCACGGGCTCCGGAGGCCAGCGCCGGATCTGGGACAACCATTCTGGCTGGCGGTAGCGGGGATCGAGCCCGGAGGCGGCCGCCCAGTGGCTCTCCGCCTCCCCGGTAGCGCCCCGTTGCCAGAGCAGGGCGGTGAGGCCGGCCCGGGCATCGGCGAACAGGGGATAGCGGCGAATCAGGTTGCGCAGCTGCCGTTCGGCCTCCTCCAGGTCACCCAGCTGGAAGGCGGCCAGGGCGGCGCTGGAGCGGGCCATGGCAAAACCCGGCCGCGCCTCGGCCGCCGCCGTGAAGCTGGCCCGGGCCGCCGACCAGTCGCCGCGGGAGCCCTGCACGTTGCCGAGGTTGTAGAGGGCGGAGGCCTCGGCGGGATCGCGCGCCAGGATCCAGCGGTAATCGGCCTCGGCGGCATCCCACTGGCCCAGGGCCTCCTCGGCGGTGCCGCGGTTGAGGTGGGGGTCCACCTGGCCTGGATCAAGGGCGATCGCCCGGCCCTGGTTGGCGATGGCGGTCTGGGGGTCGCCCAGGGCCAGGGCCACATTGCCGCGGTTGCTCCAGGCGGCCGCATCGCTCGGAGCCAACTCCAGCACCTGGTCCCAGAGGGGCAGGGCCTCACCGAAGCGGCCCTCACGGCTGGCCGAGAGGGCCTGATCAAACAGCTGGGGCAGGCTGAGCTGAACCGCCAGCAGCACCGCCAGGAGGGAGGTGATCACGCGGCGGCCTCCTCGGCCAGGGCCAGGTGAGCCCGGCCCGCCTCGGTGATCACCCGACCCCGGGGGGTGCGTTGCAGCAGCCCCTGTTGGAGCAGGAAGGGCTCCACCACCGTTTCCAGGGTGGCCGCGTCTTCGCCCAGGGCGGCGGCCAGGGTGTCGAGGCCGACGGGGCCGCCGCCGTAGCCCTCCAGCAGGAGCGTCAGCAGCCGCCGGTCACTGGCATCGAGGCCGCGGCCATCGACCCGGTGCAGGCTGAGGGCCTGCTCCACCAGGGCGGCGCCGATGCGGCCATGGCCCCCCACGGAGGCCACATCCCGCACGCGCCGCAGCAGACGGTTGGCGATCCGGGGGGTGCCGCGGCAGCGGCGGGCCACCTCCAGGGCGGCGGCGCCATCGAGCTCCACCTGCAGCAGGCCGGCGGCCCGCACCACGATCGCCTGCAGGTCCTCCAGGCCGTAGAACTCCAGCCGCTGGATCAGGCCAAAGCGGTCGCGCAGGGGCGAGCTCAGGGAGCCGGCCCTGGTGGTGGCCCCCACCAGGGTGAAGGGGGCGATCTCGAGGCTGCGGGTGCGGGCGGTGGTGCCCTTGCCGACGGTGAGATCGAGGCGGAAATCCTCCATGGCCGGATAGAGGATCTCCTCGGCCACCCGGTTGAGGCGATGGATTTCGTCGATGAAGAGGATCTCCTGGGGCTGGAGGTTGATCAGCAGGCCGACGATGTCGCGGGGGCGCTCCAGGGCCGGTGCACTGGTGATGCGGCAGCGCACCCCCAGCTCCTCGGCCAGCACCAGGGCCATGGTGGTTTTGCCCAGGCCCGGCGGGCCATAGAGCAGCACATGGTCGAGGGCCTCCTGGCGGGCCAGGGTGGCCTCCACGGCAATGCCCAGCACCTGCTTGAGCTCCCGTTGGCCGATGTAGTCGGCCAGGCGCCGCGGCCGGAGGCTGTCCTCCCGCAGGATCGGCGCTTCGACCCCCTGCTCATGGGTGGTCCCACCTGGGGCGCCAATGCTGCCCGCCGCGCCGCGGCCCGGGTTGGGGTGGGCGTCGGCGCTGAACACCAGCCCATCGCCGGGCAGGGGCGCCGGATCAACCAACCGCTGCTTCAGGCGGGAGGTCTGGGCCCCAGCGGCCGCCCCTGGGCCCGACGGGGCGGCTGCGTCGCCAGAGTTGGACCGGCCGGAGCGGGCCGCGCCGGAGCCGGAGGAAACGATCGCCATGGTGCGACGGTACCGGGGGCTCCCTAGGGTCGGAAGATCCTGGCGGCAAGGTCACAACGGCGATGGCGAAGGGCGGAAGCAAGAGCGCCGCCAAGGCGAAGCGGGATGCCGCCAACAAATTGCTGGCGGACAACCGCCTGGCCCGCCACCAATACGAGATCCTCGAAACCCTGGAAACGGGCGTGGAACTGCTCGGCACCGAGGTGAAATCGATCCGGGCCGGCCAGGTGAACCTGCGCGATGGCTTCTGCCTGATCCGCAATGGCGAGATGCAGCTCCACAACGTGCACATCTCCCCCCACAGCCACGCCGGGCGCTACTTCAACCACGACCCGCTGCGGGTGCGCAAGCTGCTGGCCCACCGCCGCGAGATCGACAAGCTGCGGGCCGCCCTCGACCAGAAGGGCCTCACCCTGATCCCCCTCAACGTCCACCTCAAGGGCTCCTGGATCAAGCTCACCATTGGCCTGGGTAAGGGCCGCAAGCTGCATGACAAGCGCCAGGAGGAGCGGCGCAAGCAGGACGCCAAGGAAACCCGGGCCGCCATCGCCAGGCTCTGAGGCCCCGGGCCCGGGCGCCTTTGGCTCGGGACTCCGGGCTCGGGCCCTAGTTGGCGACCTGGCCTGCGGCTGGCAGCGCCGACGGCACGCCCGTCTGCGCTGCGCTGGGCCTGGAGAACCCACTCGTCTGACAGGCCCGTCCCGGCATCCGCCTCCTGCATCAGCCAGGGCCCCGGCGCCTCCCCAGCTCCTGGTCGGGCCCCGGGATCGGTCGCTGCATAGCGGGCTGACCAAGCCGGTAAGCCTGACCGGCTGGATACGCCTCCAGGCCGCCCAGGCGGGCTCAGTTGGTGGAGGTCGGTGGGCTGGGGGGTGCGGCGGGCGTCCCTGGGGCAGCGGCGGGGGCCGGGCTGGTGGTGGGGGTGCCCTCCGGAACCGGGGGAGTGGGGCCCGCCGCTTGGCCAGGGGCCTGGGTGCCACCCGGGGGCAACTGGGGCGCCGTGACGCCGGCGGGGCGCAGCACCGGATCGGCCCGCAGCGACAGGGTGAGCATGGCCGGGGCCACGCCGGTGTTGGTGACCAGCAGCTGCACCGGTGAGCGACCCACCTTGGCCAGGCTCACCACCCGCAGGGGCCCCTGCCCCTCGAGCACGCTGCCATCGGCGCCGAACACGGTCATCTGCATCAACGGGGAGCCGTTGACCCCCAGCACCAGGCGGCTGTCGGGCGGCAGGCGGATCGGGAACAGGCGGGCACCACCGGCGGCCACCTCGGCCGACACCACGCCCATCTGGCCCAGGGCCGCCTGGATCGGCTGGATCTGCACCCCTCCCAGCACCTGTTCCGCCGCCGCATACCAGAGCTGGCGGAAGGGTTCGGGCGGGATGCCGCCGCCGGCCCGGCCGGGCAGCAGGTTCTGGGCACTGCCCGACACGAGCTGCTGCAACACATCGCTGCTGAGGCCCTGGGCCACCAGGCCAGCCTGGCGCCGGTCCCAGTCGCCGCCGCTGAAGTTGCCCAGGCGGGTGCGGATCTCCAGGGGCAGCTGCTCCACCCGGCTGATCCATTCCTCCGCCAGCCCATTCCAGACCTTGCGCAGGGGGGCATCGTCGAGGGAATCGCTGGGCAGGCGGCCGCCCCGTTCCGGGTATTGGGCCAGCAGGCTGGCATCCACCAGCTTCAGGAACCAGCCCCGGTCAATCTGGAGGGCCCGCAGGCGATTGAGCAGTTGCTGGCGCTGGTCCACCTCGGTGGGGGGCAGGGAGGCCGGCAGCTGGAGCGGGTTGCCCGCCTCATTGGGGTTGGGGGCCTTGCCGCGGCCGAGCAGCAGCCAGCCCAGGGCCGTGCCCACCACGGCCGACACCACCAGGGCCAGCACCACCGGCCAAAGCCGGCCTTCGGCCGCCGCCTCCTTGTCCTCCTGGCGGGCGCGCAGTTTGACGGGCGGGCTGGCCGGCCCTCGGCCGAGGGCCTCGGCCTGGGGTCCGCCCTCGGCCCGGGCCCCCGCCTGGGCCAGGGCCCGGGCGGCGGAGGCGGCCCGGGCGTGGGGGCTGATGGCGTCGGCGCTGGCGTCGGGGTCCTGGGGCGTCTGCTCGGGGCCAGCGAGGGGGGGCTCGGCGTCCCGGGCCGGCACCACGCCCGCGGCGGCGCCTGAGGCGGTTTCCCCCGGGGCGACACCCCTGGGGGCGCCGGCGAAGGCCCCAGGGGAAGGGGCAGCCGCGGCCTGCTCGGCCAGGGGCTGGGGCACCAGCACCACGGTGCGATCGGCCCGGGCCACCGGGCCCGTGCTCTCCGGCATCGGCAACTGTTGGACGGCCGCCAGGGCCTGGCCGGCGGAGGCAAAGCGCTGGGCGGGGTCCTCGGCCAGCAGGCGCCCCAGGGCCAAAGCCAGGGCCGGTTCGGCATCGAGGCTGGCCGGCCAGCGCCAGGCCAGGGTCACTGGATCGAGCAGGGCGGCGGGTTCTTCGCCGGAGAGCAGCACCAGGGCCACCACGCCCAGGCCATAGAGGTCCATCCAGGGTTCGGCCGGGGCGCCGGCCACCAGCTCCGGCGGGCCGTAGCCGGGGGTCACGCCGGCCGCAGCAGAGCCGGTGCCGGCGCCAGCGGCCGCCCCACCACTAACCCCAACGACACTGCCGCGCACCAGGCCGAAATCGAGCAGCACCGGCAGGCCATCCCGCTCGCGCCGCAGCAGGTTGGCGGGGGTGAGGTCGCCATGGATCAGCTCCTGGCTGTGCAGCACCGCCAACACGGGCAACAGCTGGCGCAGCAGCAACACCACCTCGCCGGCCCCGAACACCAGCTGCCGCTGGGCCCGGGCCGCCAGCAGCTCAGCAAAGGTGCGACCGTCCTGCCATTCACGCGGCAACCACAGGTCTGGGTCGGCCTCGATCGGGGCGCCGAAGCGGGGCACCTGGGGATGGAGCACCCCCTGCAGCCGGCCCCAGACCTGGCGCAGCCGGGGCTGGTCGGGGCCTGGCCCCAGCTGGCGCAGCACCATGGCGGCCCCCCCCGCCAACTGGTCACTGGCCCGCCACAGCACCCCCTGGGCGCCCCGGGACAATTCCGCCTCAAGCCGATAGCGCTCGGCGATCAGCTGGCCTATCGCCACCTGGCTCATGGCTGTCTCAGGGCTGGCTCGGCCAGGGAAGGGTGGCGCTCAGGTTGCTGCAAACCCTTACCGGCCAGCCAGTCGGCGTCATAAAGCCGTGACCGATAGCGATCGCCGCTGTCGCACAGGACCGTGACGATCGTGTGGCCCGGACCCAGCCGCCGGGCCGTTTCCACCGCCGCCGCCACGTTGATCCCCACCGAGCCGCCCAGGAACAGACCTTCCTGCCAGAGCAGGCCATAGATCGTGTCGAGGGCGTCCTGGTCGCTGATGCGCACGGCATCATCGATCGGGGCGCCCTCCAGGTTGGCCGTGACGCGGCTGTTGCCGATGCCCTCGGTGATCGAGCTGCCCTCGAGGCTGAGCTGCCCCTGCTTGACCCAGGCGTAGAGGGCGCTGCCATGGGGATCGGCCAGCACGCAGCGCACCTGGGGGTTCTGCTGCTTGAGATAGAGGGCCACACCGGCGTAGGTGCCGCCCGTGCCCGTGGCCGCCACCCAGGCATCCACCTTGCCGCCAGTCTGGTCCCAGATCTCCGGGCCGGTGCTGTTGAAGTGGGCGCGGCGGTTGGCCAGGTTGTCGAACTGGTTGGCCCACACGGCGCCAGGGGTTTCGGCGGCGATCCGACCCGAGAGCTTCACATAGTTGTTGGGGTCCCGGTAGGGAACGGCAGGCACCGTGCGCACCTCGGCGCCGAGGCTGCGCAGCAGGCCGATCTTTTCGGCCGACTGGGTGTCGGGGATCACGATCAGGGCTTTGTAGCCGCGGGCATTGCAGAGGTGGGTGAGGCCGATGCCGGTGTTGCCGGCCGTGCCCTCCACCACCGTGCCGCCCGGGGCCAGCAGCCCCTGCTCCTCCGCCTCGAGCAGAATTCCCAGGGCGGCCCGGTCCTTCACCGAGCCGCCGGGATTCATGAATTCGGCCTTGCCGAGGATCTCGCAGCCGGTGAGGGCGCTGAGGGCGTTGAGCCGGATCAGGGGGGTCTGGCCAACCGCGCCGACAAAACCGGGTGTGATCCCCCCCATGGCGCTGGCCTGACGTTGGCGTGAACTGGTGCGGCGATCGTAGGGGCGGCTGACGCCCGATCCCAGGGCTTCTAGGGTCGTGCCAGCCACTCCGCGCCCATGCACCGATCCCCCACCGCCACGGGGCTGTTGGAGCGGCTGCGGGAGATCCGGTCGACCAGCGAGGCCCTGATCGCCCCGCTCGAGCCCGAGGACCTCTGCCTGCAGGGGATGGCCGATGCCAGTCCGCCCAAGTGGCACCTGGGCCACACCAGCTGGTTTTTTGAGGAGTTCCTGCTCAAGCAGCCCGATCTGGCGGCCCTGGTGGCCCCCTATGAGCCCTCCGACAGCCGCTGGGGCTACCTGTTCAATTCCTATTACGACGCCGTTGGCGCCCGCCACCCCCGGCCCCAGCGGGGCCTGCTGACGCGGCCGCCGATCGCGGAGCTGCTGGCCTGGCGCCAGCGGGTCACCGCCGCCCTGGAGCACCTGCTGGACCGGCTGGACGGGCTCGATCCCCAGCAGGCGGCGGCGCCCCTGGCCCTGATCGAGCTGGGGCTGCACCACGAGCAGCAGCACCAGGAGCTGCTGTTGATGGATCTGCTCGATGGCTTCAGCCGCAATCCGCTCGAACCCAGCTACACCCGGGCCAGCGACGGCCCAGAGGGTCGCTTTGAGGCGGCCACCCACGAAGCACCGGAGCCTGGTCCGGCGTCCGCCTGGCTGGACCACCCTGGGGGCCTGGTGGCGATCGGCCACCCCCAGGGCCCCGGCGGCCCAGACCCCTGCCTCGGCGCGTTCCATTTCGATAACGAGGCGCCCCGACACCGCGTCTGGCTCGAACCGTTTGCGATCGCCCGCCAGCTGGTGCGCAACGGCGCCTATGAAGCCTTCATCGCCGATGGCGGCTACCGGCGGCCGGAGCTATGGATGAGTGAAGGCTGGGCCCTGGCCCAGCAGCGGGGCTGGCAGGCCCCTCGTTACTGGCGCGGCGACTGGGAATTCACCCTGGCCGGGCGCCGGCCCCGCCACCCCGAGGCGCCGGTGCGCCACCTCAGCTGGTTTGAGGCCGACGCCTTCGCCCGCTGGGCCGGGGCGCGGCTGCCCAGCGAGGCGGAATGGGAAGTCACGGCCCCAGAAATAGCCCAGGCCCAGGGCCTGCTCTGGCAATGGACCGCCAGCCCCTACCGGCCCTATCCGGGCTTCGTCACCGCCGCCGGCGCCGTGGGCGAATACAACGGCAAGTTCATGACCTCCCAGTTCGTGTTGCGGGGCAGCAGCTACCTCACCCCCGCCGGCCATGACCGGCTCACCTACCGCAACTTCTTTCCGCCATCGAGTCGCTGGATGGCGGCGGGCCTGCGGCTGGCCCAGGGGGGCTGCCCCCAGTGACGCGGCCCGAGACCGCGTCCGGGACCGTGCCAGGTGAACCGCCGAGAACCGGGCCGGCCCCACTCCCGGGAGGCCGCCTCAAAGACCCGAGCGGGGCGCCGGATCTCGGCAGCCGGGACGCCGCCGCATCGGCCTCGGGCGGCCCGAACCCAGGCGGGCTCTCCGGCCCCGAGGTGATCGATCTGCACCCGGCGCCGGCGGACATGGAGCGGCTGGTGATCGAGGGGCTCAGCCGCAGCCCCAAGCAGTTGCCCGCCTGGTTCCTCTACGACGACGAGGGCTCGCGGCTGTTTGAGCTGATCTGCGAGCAGCCGGAATACAGCCTCACCCGCACCGAAACCGCCCTGCTCGACCAGGAGGCCCCGGCCATCGCCGCGGCCCTGGGCCAGGGGGTGCTGGTGGAATTCGGCGCCGGCAGCGCCCGCAAGGTGGGTCCGCTGCTGGAGGCCATGGCCCGCCAGGCGGCCCCCAGCGCCCCCGGGCGGCCGGCCTACGTGGCCCTCGACATCAGCGCCAGCCACCTGCAGGACGCCTGCGACCGGTTGCAACGGCGCCATCCCCAGGTGCCGATGCTGGGCATCTGTTGTGATTACAGCCAGCTGGAGGCCCTGCCCAGCCATCCCTTGCTCAATGGCCAGGCCCACCTGGGCTTCTTCCCCGGCAGCTCCCTGGGCAACTTCGAGCCGGCCGCGGCCCAGGCCCTGCTGGCCCAGTTCCGGCGCCTGCTCGGGCCTGGCGGCAAATTGCTGATCGGCATCGACCAACCGAAGGCGATTGAACGGCTGGAAGCCGCCTACAACGACCGGGCCGGGGTGTCGGCCGCCTTCGCCCGCAACCTGCTGAACCGGCTGAACCGGGATCTGGCCGGCAGCTTCAACCCCCAGGCCTTCCGCTACCGGGCCCGCTGGCAGGCGGCCGAAAGCCGCATCGAGATGGCCCTGGTCAGTGAGGGGGCCCAGAGCGTGCAGCTGGCGGGACGGCACTGGACCTTTGCCGACGGCGAGGCCCTGATCACCGAAACCAGCGCCAAATACACCGCCGAGGCCTTCCTTGCCCTGGCGGCCCCGGCCGGCTGGCAGGGGGCCGCCCGCTGGAGTGACCCGGATCACGACCTGGGTCTGCACCTGTTGGTGCAGGCAGACTGAGCCGAGTCGCCCCCAGCCGATGTCCCGGGAAGAGCAACGCCAGGCGGTGCGCCAGATGCGCGAAAGCCTGATCGAGCAGCTGGAGGCCCTGTATCGCGAAGCCTTCGACCAGCTCACCACCCAGAACCTGGGGGAAGGCGGCATCGCCCGGCTCACCCAGTTGTTGCTGCGCTCCCGTGAAGCGGCGATCACGCCCCTGCAGGAGGAGATCGAAGCGCCCCTGATCACCCGGGCCCCGGAGCCGGCGGCATGAACGGCGGTTCCGGAGCAGGCCCAGGCTCCGGCCCGGCCGGCTGGTTTGAGCAGCTCGAAGCCCAGCTCGAGCGCCAGCTGGAAACCTTTCTGGCCGCCAATCCCGCCCAGGAGGCCCTGCTGCAGGAGCAGGAACTGCAGGAACGCCAGCAGCGGCTCAAGCGCCGCCGCCTGGAGCTGCAGGGCCAGGCCGACCAGGCGCGCACCGGCTTGCTGGCCCTGGTGAGCGAGATCAACCAGTGGCAGCAACGGGTGCGGCGGGCCCGCGACGCCGGCGCCAACGACCTGGCCGATCGGGCCGAGCAGCACCTGGGCCAACTCATGGGCCAGGGCCGCGACCGCTGGCAGGCCCTGGCCGAACTGGGCCGCTCCTTTCAGGCGCTGGAAGCCGAGCTGGAGCAGCTGGCCAGCCAATCCGCCCAGGCCCCCCGGCCTGGACGGGCGCCAGCCCCCCCGGCGAGCGGCCCCTCCCAGCCGGAACCCCTCGACCAGGCCTGGGCCGCCTTTGAGGCCCAGCAGGCCCTCGATGACCTGCGCCGCCGCCAGGGCGGACGCTGATGGGCTTTCTGCTCTCGAAACTGCTGCCCCTGGCCCTCTACCCCCTGGGCCTGGGCCTGCTGCTGCAACTCAGCGGCCAGCTGGGCCAGGCCCGCCGTCGCCGCTGGGGGCCCTGGCTGTCGGGCGGGGGCATCGCCTTGGTGTGGCTGCTGGCCATGCCCGGGACCAGTCGCCAATTGATCTGGGGCCTGGAGGAGCGCAGCGCTGCGCTCACAGCCCAGCCGATCCCCACCGCCGATGCCGTGGTGGTGCTGGGTGGCGGCCTGCGGCCGGCCCTGGCACCCCGCCGGGGGGTGGAGGTGGCGGAAGGGGGCGACCGTCTACTCACCGGCCTGCGGTTGCTGCGCCAGCACAGGGCCCCCCTGCTGGTGACCAGCGGCGGCCGGGTCAGCTTCACGGCCGATGATCCCGCCCCGCCCGAGGCCGAGTGGGCCCGGGACCTGGCGATTGAACTGGGCGTGCCCGCCCGGCGGATCCTGACCAACCCCGGCTCCCGCACCACCGCCGAAGAGGCCCGCGACATCGGCGCCCTGGGCCGACGCCACCATTGGCAAAGGATCCTGCTGGTGACGAGCGCCTTCCACCTGCCCCGGGCCCTCGCCACCTTCGAGCACCGCAGCGGCCTGACGGTGATCCCGGTGGCCTGCGATTACCAGCTCCCCAGCCGCGCCAACTACGGCCGCCCGACCCTGGGCAACAGCCTCAAAAGTCTCCTGCCCGATGCCGAGTCCCTCTATCTGAGCACCCTGGCCCTGAAGGAACACATCGGGCTATTGACCTACACGCTCAAGGGATGGTCCTGAGGCAAGGATGGTCCTGAGAACGGGATCGCCCTGAGGACAGGATGGTCCCGAGGACAGCCACCGGTTGGGGGGGCTGGGCTTAGCCTACTTCTTCGGGGCCGGCGGCACCAGGCTGACGCCTTCCGGCGGGGGCGTGGGATCGGGGTCGGCGATCAGCATGTGCTGCAACACAATCTCCGGGCGTTCACTGTCGCGCCAACGGATGCGATAGGCGGGCATCTTGGTGCCCCGGCTGGTGGTCTGCTCCACCGGCTCCATCACCCAACCCCGGCGGGAGCGGCCCTGCGGGTTGCGCTTGACCACTGGGTCCGCATGCTTGAAGCGGAAACCGACGCGCTCACCGCTCATATTCAGGAGAGCCCCGTGCGGGGAAATTGCCTACTGTGACCAATTATCCCATTGCGCCGGCAGTGGCCCCAGGCGCGGGGCCCGGCCCCCCTTGACAGGCCGGGCGCAACCCGGAGCCCAGGCTGCCGCCGGCCGCGCCCCGGCCCGCTGGGCATCGCTCCCACCCACGATCGATCCAGCGCCGTTCAGGCCCCGGCACCGTCGACGCACCCCTCCGGTCAACCCTCAGGGCGCATTTCAGGGCGTAACAGGGGGAAGGCGATCACATCCCGGATCGAGGCGCTGTCGGTGAGCAGCATCACCAGGCGATCGATGCCGATGCCCAGACCGCCCGTGGGGGGCATGCCCACCTCCAGGGCCTGGAGGAAATCCTCATCCACCCCCTGGGCCTCCAGGTCGCCGGCGGCGCGGCGGTCCTGCTGGGCCTCCAGCCGTTGACGCTGGTCGACCGGATCGGTCAGTTCACTGAAGGCATTGGCCGTTTCGCGGCCCACGATGAACAGCTCAAAGCGCTCGACCAGGCCCGGCTTGCTGCGGTGGCTGCGGGCCAGGGGTGAGATCTCGACCGGGTAATCGGTCACGAAGGTGGGCTGGATCAGGTCGGCCTCCACGGTCTGCTCGAAGGCCTCATTGAGCAGCCGGCCCACCGAATCGGCCAGGGCCGGCGCCTCCAGCCCCTGGGCCGCCATGGCGGCGGCCGCCTCGTCCCTGCTGGTGAAGGCGTTGAAATCGAGGCCGCAGGCCTGGTGCACCAGCTCATGCATCGTCGCCCGGCGCCAGGGGGGCGTGAGGTCGATCGCCATGCCCTGGTAGGTGATCGTGGTGGTGCCGCAGACCTGCTGGCAGACCGAGGCAATCAGCTGCTCGGTGAGATCCATCATGTCGTTGTAATCGGCGTAGGCCTGGTAGATCTCCACCGAGGTGAACTCGGGGTTGTGGCGCGTGCTGATCCCCTCGTTGCGGAAGATCCGCCCCAGCTCATACACCCGCTCAAAGCCACCCACCACCAGCCGCTTGAGGTGCAGTTCGGTCGCGATCCGCAGGGTGAGGGGCAGATCGAGGGCGTTGTGGTGGGTTTCAAACGGCCGGGCATCGGCGCCGCCGGGCACGCTCTGCAGCACCGGCGTTTCGATCTCAAGAAAGTCCCGCTCGTCCAGCCAGCGGCGCATGGCGCTCACCAGGCGGGCGCGGCGGCGGAAGGTTTCCCGGGTCTGGGGCGACACGATCAGGTCGAGATAGCGCTGGCGGTAGCGCGTCTCCACATCGGCCAGGCCATGCCACTTATCGGGCAGGGGCTGGAGGCCCTTGGTCAACATCGACCAGGAGGTCACCTTCACCGACAATTCGCCCCGGTCGGTGCGGCGCAGGGTGCCGCGCACGCCGATCAGGTCGCCGGCATCCACCAACGAGGTGATCTGGGCGAAGCTACCCGGTGCGGCCGCTCCAGGGGCCGTTCCCGCCGCGGAAGCCCCCTCGCCAGGCACCCCATCGAGGGTGGCCTTCTCCAGGTAGAGCTGGATCGGACCGGTCTCATCGGCCAGGGTGAAGAAGGCCAGCTTGCCCATCACCCGCCGCGTCATCACCCGACCGGCGACGGCCACCTCCAGGTCCCGCTCGTCGCCCTTGGCCAGGTCGGCATGCTCCTGCTGCAGGGCGGCGGTGCGATGGCTGGGGTCAAAGCGCAGGGCATAGGGCCCCTGGCCCAGCTCCGCCAGGGCGCGGGCTTTCTCAAGGCGGGTGTCGCGCAGCTCCGACAAGGCAGCAGGGCTCTCAGGTGGGTTCCATCCTGCAGGAACGCAGGTCAGCCAGGACCGGACAAGGCCGTCTGGCGCCCCGGTGGCAATGGATTGGCATACCGGAAGCAATCAGCCGCGAAGTTCAACCGGGCCCGCTTGAACTTGGCGATCAAAATCAAAAAAATTGAAAGCCCGAAGCAAACTCAACAGTATTAAATTGCCTTGGTATTTAGTTTCTCGACGTATTGATTGGGCCAACCGGGAACCGTTTGGGCCCGCAACCCCCTGCGATCAACCAGCGGCAGCGGCTAAAGCGGGCTCGCCCATGCGTTGGGAGGCATAGCCCGTGCCGCGCACGGTGAGGATCAGCTCCGGATTGCGGGGATCGGGCTCGAGCTTGCCCCGCAGCCGGGCCACGTAGACATCCACCACCCGCAGGTCGGCGGCACGGCGCGGTGGGTAGCCCCAGAGCTGCTCGAGGATCTCGGCCCGGGGCACCACCCGACCGGGTTCCCGGAAGAGCAGCTCCAACAGGCTGAATTCGGTATAGGTGAGGCCGATGCGCTCGCCATCCCGGGTCACCTGGCGGCGGTTGGTATCCACCACCAGGTCGCCCACCCGCAGCACGCCCTGGCCGGCGGTCACTTCGCGCGGCTCGGCGGCGGCGGACCCCCGACCGACCCGGCGCAGGATCGTGGCGATGCGGGCTTCCAGTTCCTTGGGGCTGAAGGGTTTGGGCAGGTAATCGTCGGCGCCGAGATCCAGGCCGGCCACCCGCTCGGCGATGGCATCGAGGGCCGAAAGGAAGATGATCGGCACGCAGGATTCGGCCCGCAGGCGGCGACAGACGGCGAAGCCATCCAGCTTCGGCAGCATCACATCGAGCACCACCAGGTCGGGCTGCTCCTGGTGGAACAGGGCCAGGGCCGCCTCGCCATCCTCGGCGCAGATCACCCGGTAGCCGGCCAGATGCAGGCGCATCACCAGCACCCGGCGCACGGCGGCCTCGTCATCCACCACCAGCAGGGTGGCCCGGTGCTCGCCCTTGGCCGGGGGATGGCCTGGGGGCGCGTCGCGCTCGTAGGGGGAGCCCAGACCGCGCTCCTCGGCGATCACACCGGCGGAGGCGAGGCTGGATTCCAGGGTTTCGACGGGATCCCTGGCCTGATCGGAGCTGCCCTGACTGTTGGATCCCTGCTGGTGTAGGGGCTGATCCTCCAGGGACATATCCACGCAGGGGATGAAGAAGCGCAACGATACCCCTTGTGATCAGCGATTCAGGGCTCTAACGCCCCGAAAAGAGCAGCAAATCGGGAGATTTAAGGTTTTCTTCGTTTCCTGACGCGCGGCGGCCCGGCCGCCGCCCTTCGGCCCCGGGGCGGGAGTCCCCGCAAGGCACCCCAGCGGCCCCGAGCGAGGGGCCGGAGCCCCCTGCCCACGGCCTCAACCCCAGGCCGGCCCTGCCCAACCAAGCCTCCCGGGGTGGCGAGCGCCTGCAGCTGTGGGGGCCTTCAGGGCCAGCGGGCCGTGGCGTAGCTGTTCCACTGGCGCTCGGCCTCCGCCAGGGCCGCGTCGCTGTCCATCTGGCCGAGCATGGCCCGTTGCAGCTGGGTGTAGATCACGGTCTGGAGCCGCTTCACCCCCGGGCTCGGGGGCACCAGCACCTGGGCGTGATCGAGGGTCTGGGCCGAGAGGAGCCGGGCCTGGTGCACCAGCCGCTCCTGGGGATCGCTCGGCCGCTCGCGCTCCAGATCCGCCGCCACCGTCTTCAGGGCGGCCACGGACGAGGGCAGGACCCGGGCCTCGCTGGCGAAGCGGGCCTGGTTGGGCCCATCGGTGAGGAACAGGGCAAAACTGAGGGCCTCCTGGGGCAGGGCCGTCTGGCGCGAGATGGCCAAGTTCATCACGGCCACATTCGATTGGCCGCCCGGTCCCACCAGGGGGGGATAGGGGGCGGTCACGGCGGCGACCCGGGGGGCATTGGTGCTGATCGCCCGCAGGTATTCGGCGCCGCTGGCCACCTGGGCCAGGTCGCCGCTCTGATACAGCTCGATCGCCCGGCGGTAGCCCTGGCTGACCACTTCCCGGGGCAGCAGGCCGCGGCGGTAGAGGTCGCTCCAGAAGGCGAAGGCGCGGCGACCAGCCGGACTGTTGAAGGCGGCCCGGTGGCGGCCATCGAGCAGGGTCACCCCCATCTGCACCATCGACTCCAGCAATTCAGCCGAGTCATCCGGCACCACCGTGACGAACAGGGCGTAACGGCCGGTGCGCCGTTTCACCGCTTCCGCGTAGGCGGGCACCTCGGCCCAGGTGGCGGGCGGCTTGGCGTAGCCGGCCTGGGTCAGCAGCTGGCGGTTGGCCAGGGTGATGCGGGTGGTGAGATACCAGGGAATCGTGTACTGGTGCCGGGTTGGCCGGCCCGCCAGCGGCGGGCCCTCGCTGCGGCCGGCGCCCCAGATCGCGGCGAGATAGCTGCTGGCGGCGGGAGCAGGCAGGAGCGGATCCAGGGCAAGCAGGCCACCCTTGCTGGCCAGATTGGCGGCGAACAGGGGATTGAGGTTGACCACATCCGGCGCCGTGCGGGCAAACACGGCCGCCAGCAGCTTGCGTTCCACCGACCCCCAGGGCAGGTCGACCCAGTGGACCTTGACGCCGGGATGGCTGGCCTCCCAGTCGGCAATCACGGCCTGAAGGTAGGTGGTGAACTTGGGCGAGAGGTCCAGGGTCCAGAACTCCAGCTGCCTCTGGGCCGGCGTCTGCCCCGAACCCCTGTCGCCCAGGGGCAGACCCGGCCAAGGCACCCCCGGCCGGCCCGCACACCCCCCCAGAGCCAGCCCCAGGGCCAGCCCCAGGGCCAGCCTGCGGCCCACGGCGGCTTGGCCCGCCCAAGCCGGATGGGTCGCTCCAGCCGCGTCTCCGCCAACCAGCCCCCGGCCCAGGCCAAGCCATACGGGCCTAGGCCTGCCAGCCCAACGGGCCCCGATACGCCAACGTCCAGCCATGGGTCCAGCTTCGCAGGCCCTGGCGGCAGTCCGCGCCAGGGCCATCCGAGCGGTGGCTGGAACACCCGGGTCAAAGGGTGGAACTGTGACAGCGAGACGCCCCGACCAGGTGGCGCATCATTGAACCCAACAACCCTTCAGACCAACCCATGGGCGTGAACTCCGTCACCCTTGTCGGCCGGGCCGGCCGCGACCCCGAGGTCCGCTATTTCGAATCGGGCACCGTGGTGGCCAACCTCACCCTGGCCGTGAACCGCCGCAGCTCGAACGATGAGCCGGACTGGTTCAACCTCGAGATCTGGGGCAAGCAGGCCCAGGTGGCCGCCGACTACGTCAAAAAAGGCTCCCTGCTCGGCATCATCGGCTCCTTCAAGCTCGACCGCTGGACCGATCGCACCACCGGTGAGGAGCGCAGCAAGCCCGTGGTCCGCGTCGACCGGCTCGAATTGCTGGGCTCCAAGCGCGACAGCGACCAGGGCGGCGGCAGCTTCTCCGGAGGCAGCTACGGCGGCGGCGAACCCAGCGAAGAGGAAGTGCCGTTCTGAGGCCTGCCCAGGGATCCCTCCGCCAGGCGGCGCTCAGCTCCCGGCCGAGCGCCGCTTCCACAGGCGCAAGCCCAGGGCGGCGATGCCCACCAGCAACGCCAGCACCAGCAGGCTGTTGACACTGCCCTCCACCGGCTTGATCCAGGCCAGCACCTGCTGCCACTGGCGTCCGAGCAGCCAGCCGGCGCTGGTCAGGGCCAGGTTCCAGATCAGGCTCCCGGCCGTGGTCCAAAAGAGGAAGGGCCCAAACGGCATCAGCTCCACCCCCGCCGGCACGGAGATCAGGGTGCGGATCGCCGGGATCAGGCGCCCCCAGAACACCACCGCCGCCCCATGGCGCTGGAACCACAGGCGCGAATCGTCCAGCTCCTGCACGGACAGGCCCAGCCAGCGGCCATGGCGCTCCACCAACCCCTTGAGCCGCTCCTCATTAACCAGACGGCCGAGGCCGTACCAGGGCAGGGCGCCCACCACGGTGCCGGCCAGGCCGGCCAGCACCACCAGCAGGAAGTTGAGCTTGCCCTGGCCCACATAGAAGCCGGCCAGGGGCATGATCACTTCCGAAGGAATCGGCGGGATCACGTTTTCCAGCACCATGGCGGCAAAGATGCCGCCATAGCCCCACTGGCTCACCCACTGCTCCACCAGGCCGTTGAGGGATTGAAGGAATGGCGCCACCTGCGGTTCCAGAGCGGATCTGTTCTTGAGTGTGGCCCAGCCCAGGCAAAACCCAGGCCCTGACAACGGGCCAACCCCTGACTGCATGCCGACCCTGGGGAAGGACTCCGGCCCAGCGGCCGGCCCCCAGGCCTGCATCCCGGCGGAACCCTGCCCACAAAAAAGCCCGGCTTTCGGCCGGGCTGGAAAGTTTCAAAAAAGGCGGAATCAAAAACTGGCGGAGCCAGGGGCCCCGCCTGCCATCAGTAGCGGTAGTGGTCGGGCTTGTAGGGACCGGCCACGGGGACATTGAGATAGGCAGCCTGGGTGTCGCTGAGCTCGGTGAGCTTGGCACCGATTTTTTCGAGGTGCAGGCGAGCCACCATCTCGTCGAGGTGCTTGGGCAGCACATAGACCTCCTTGCCGTACTGAGCACCCTTGGTGAACAGTTCAATCTGGGCCAACACCTGGTTGGTGAAGGAATTGCTCATCACGAAGCTGGGGTGGCCCGTGCCACAACCCAGGTTCACGAGCCGGCCTTCGGCCAGCAGGATGATGCGGTTGCCATTGGGCAGGATAATGTGGTCCACCTGGGGCTTGATATTTTCCCAGGTGTATTGCTTCAAGGACGCCACATCGATTTCGTTGTCGAAATGGCCGATGTTGCAGACGATCGCCTGATCCTTCATGGCGACCAGGTGGTCATGGCGGATCACCTGGAAGTTGCCGGTGGCGGTCACGAAGATGTCGACATCGCCGACCACATCATCGAGGCGCACGACGCGGTAGCCCTCCATCGCCGCCTGCAGGGCACAGATCGGATCGATCTCGGCGATCATCACCGTGGCGCCGAGGCCGCGCAGGGACTGGGCCGAACCCTTGCCCACATCGCCATAGCCGAGCACCAGGGCCACCTTGCCGGCCACCATCACGTCGGTGGCGCGCTTGATGCCATCCACCAGGGATTCGCGGCAGCCGTAAAGGTTGTCGAACTTGCTCTTGGTGACCGAGTCGTTGACGTTGATCGCCGGGAAGGGCAGGTCGCCACTCTTCTGCATTTGATAGAGACGGGCCACTCCGGTGGTGGTCTCTTCGGTGACGCCCTGGATGTTGGCGTAGATGCGGGAATAGAAGCCAGGCTGGGCAGCCAGCTTCTGGCGAATCGAATTGAAGAGGGCGATTTCCTCTTCGTTGGAGGGGTTATCGAGCACCGAGAGATCCTTCTCGGCCCGGGTGCCGAGCACCACCAGGCCGGTGGCATCGCCGCCGTCATCGAGGATCATGTTGGGCGTGCCGCCATCGCCCCACTCGAGGATGCGGTGGGTGAAGGCCCAATACTCATCGAGGGTTTCGCCCTTGTAGGCGAACACCGGGATGTTGGCGGCCGCAATCGCAGCGGCGGCGTGGTCCTGGGTGGAGAAGATGTTGCAGCTGGCCCAGCGCACTTCGGCGCCCAGGGCCACCAGGGTTTCGATCAGGACGGCCGTCTGGATCGTCATGTGCAGGCTGCCGGCAATGCGGGCACCCTTGAGCGGTTGCTCAGCACCGAACTTGCGGCGCAGGGCCATCAGGCCCGGCATCTCGGTTTCGGCAATGGCGATCTCCTTACGGCCCCAGTCGGCCAGGCCGAGATCGGCGATCACGTAAGACGACACAGCGGTTGGCGTAGCCACCATGGAAACGAACACTCCCGACTGGGAGGGCGATGGGTTGGAAATATCTGCAGAGTCGCCGAGGCTTCGGGCTCGCGAGGAAGGCAATCTACAGGGATGCAACTCACCAACGCGTCGGGGCCAGGGATCGAGGGGGCGAAGCAGGGGTCCCAGCAGGGATCGAATGAGGGAGTGATGGAGGGAGTGATCGAGCGGGTGTGGCTCGCCGATGCCACCGACACCGCCGCCCTGGGCCAGCGCCTGGCCCAGGAGATGCTGGGAGCCGGCCCAGGGGCCCCTGAAGACCCCGCCAGGCCGGACGCCGGCATGGCGGCAACGCCGGGCTCGGGCCCGGCCAGCGGTCTGGCCAACCCAGGGCCCTGGCAGCCGCCGATCCTGCTGCTGAGCGGTGGCCTCGGCGCCGGCAAAACCTGCCTGGTGCAGGGCCTGGCCGCCGCCCTGGGCATCAGCGAGGCCATCACCAGCCCCACCTTCGCCCTGGCCCAGCACTACCAGGGCCAGGGCCCCACAGGCCCCACCGCCCTGGTGCACCTCGACCTCTACCGGCTGGAGCAAGCTGCCGCCGCCGACGACCTGTTTGCCCAGGAAGAGGAAGAAGCGGCCGCCCTCGGGGCCCTGCTGGCGGTGGAATGGCCCGAGCGGTTGGGACTGTGGCCCCAGGGGGCCTGGCAGGTGGAGTTGCTGCTGGAGGGGGACGGCCGCCTGGCCCTGATCAGACGGCCCCAGACCCGCCCGCCGCTGGCTCCGCCAGGCCCAGGTGCTGGAGCAGGGCCGCAATGATGCGGCCATTGGCGGCGGGGAAGGGATAGGCCGAGAGCTCGCTGGGATCGACCCAGCGCACCTGCTGGCTGGCCAGGGGCTGGGGCTCACCTGAAAGCCAGCGGCAGAGGTGGACCACAAACCGCAGTTTCTTGTGGCTGTAGGCGTGCTCCAGGCTGATCAGTTCCTCACCCACCGCCACTTCGATCGCCAGTTCCTCCCGCAATTCCCGGGCCACGGTGGCCTCGATCGCCTCGGTTGGCTCCTGCTTGCCGCCGGGAAATTCCCACAGTCCCCCCAGCAGGCCTTCCTCAAGCCGCTGGTCGATCAACACCTGGCCGGCGCCGTTGAGCACCACGCCCACCCCGATCACCTGAAAGGGCAGGGGTTTGGGAGCCTCCTTCACGGGATAACGGGCGGGGTCGCCGGCAGCGTAGGCAGCGCAGCAGCCTTGCCACGGGCAGGCGCCGCAGGCGGGCTGGCGCGGCGTGCAGACCAGGGCGCCCAGGTCCATCAGGGCCTGGTTGAAGCTGCGCGGCTGCTGGCGATCCAGCAACTGCTCACTCAGCTGCCAGAACGCCGCCGTCTGCCGCGCCGGTGGCTCGGGGCAGGCGATCAGGCGGGCCAGCACCCGTTTGACATTGCCATCGAGGATCGCCGCCGGCTGGTCGTAGGCCGACGAGAGGATGCTGCCGGCGGTGGTGCGACCGATTCCCGGCAGGGCCAGCCAGCCCTCCAGCGTGCGGGGCCAGGGATCGGCGCACCGGCCCTCACCCCTGGCAGGCCCTAGGCCTGAACCATCCCCAGCCTCTTCGCCAGAGGCCGGCCGATCCCCGGGCGGGCCGGCCGCCAGTAGCTGCAGGGCCCCTTGCCGCAGCCGACGCGCCCGCGAGTAGTAGCCCAGTCCCTGCCAGAGCAGGTGGAGGTCGTGCTCCTCTGCGGCGGCCAGGGCCTCCAGACTCGGCAGGGCCGCCTGCCAACGCTCCCAGTAGGGCAGCACCACCGCCAACTGGGTCTGCTGCAGCATCACCTCGGCGATCCAGATCGGATAGGGATCGAGCGGCTCACCATCGGGAGGGAGGCCGCCGTCGGGGCGCAGCTTCCAGGGGATGGCGTGGCGGCCGTGCAGCTTCCACCAGGCCAGCAGGTGCTGGCGCAGCTCGGGGACGTCAACGGGTGGTCCGGACGGTTCCGCGTTCAGGACAAACGTCCCGGGTAGGCCCATGTCGGCGGCACGCGTCCGGACGATGGCAAGTGCTCCAGCGGGGCGGAGTCTGGCGCGAGGAGTGGGATCACTGTCAGCCACCTGCCTCTGGCCCCACAGCCCGCAAAGGATCCATCAGCCCCACCTCGACAGACCGTCCTCTGACCCATCCATCTGTAACAAAACCCAGGCTGTCGCTGGGCTGAGCACCAGCGCAGATGAAGTCTGCCCCAGTCGTCAGTCCGTGGCACCGATCTGCGTCGCCACATGCTCGACCAGCTGCTCAACTTGGCGCAGCCACTGGGCCCGGTCCAGGCCCATCGGCTCGGGATCAGCGTCGTAGCGGAACTGCACCGCAAAGATCGTGAAGGCCTCCAGGCGGCGGAACTGGTCCACATTGGTTCCGAAGCCTGCGATCCGCTCCATCAGCGCCGTCAGGTTGTGAATTAAGGGCGGAACCGCGCCCAGATCGAACAGCCAGGCCTTCAAGGCCTTCTCCACCGCCTGCTGAATCTGAAATCCCCAGATGGCCTCATCGATCGCGTTGTCCTGCAGCGCCCGGGCCGCCTTCAGATCGCGACGAGCGATCAACAGCATCGCCTGGGCTTCAGGGTTGGCCATCTAGCAGCCGTCCCTCCCGACAGGCTCGTGCAATCACATGGCCACGCCAACCGCTGCGCTCCTCAACCTGACTGCGGGAATACAACAACAGATCCACTGGAATGCGGTGGTCGGCCAATCGGCGCCATAGGCGCCCGAGCAAGGCGAACCGGTCCTGCCGCGCCAGCCAGGCATCCGGGGCGGTGATCAGCAAATCCACGTCGGAATCCGGCCGGGCCTCGCCACGGGCGCGCGAGCCGAACAGGCGTACCTCCGCCTCGGGGATCTCGGCGCGGATCGCAGCCACCATGGCACTGAGCTGGTCTTCGCCGATGGTGGCGAGATCACTGGTGCCAAGGGGCGTGGTAGCTGGGGTCGTTGGGATCATGGGAACACTTCAGCCTTCAGGATCGCCCGAATGGCCAGGGGTCCACAACCAATCAGGCTCACCTAACCGCACGCACAAGCCGTTTGACTTTTAGGCGCCTGAAGAAACGACACAGATTCCTTGACTGACTCAGTAGCGGATGAAACACGGGAACGGGGTTGTCTGGCTGCTCCCAGCACCTTGGCGATCGAAATCAGATTGGGATCGATCGGCTCACAGGGCAGATGCCACCAGGCTGCGGCCTCTCCGTCGAGGGGATGGCGGGACCCACGATTCGCAGGGGCCTCCCACCCCCGGAATCAGCCCGCCACGTAGGCGGCCACGCACTCGCTGAGGCGACGCAGGCCAGCCAGGCCGTCGCGCTCCAGGTTGCGCACCCGATCGCGGCTCATGCCGAGGATGCGGCCGATGCCGGTGAGGCTCATCGGTTCATCGACATCGATGCCGTAGCGCATCTTCAGCACCCGGCCCTGCAGGTCCGGCAGCTGGTCCAAAAGCGCCCGCATGTCCCCCCGCAGGCATTCGCCATCCACCAGATCACCTGGCTCACCACCCTCGGATGCCAGCAGATCCAGCAGCTCCGTGTCCTCGCCATCGCCCACCTTCGTTTCCAGGCTCACCGGCTGGCGCGCCCGGCACAGCAGCTCCTTCACCTCCTCTTCCGGCAGCTCCACCGCCTCCGCCAGTTCCCCCAGCGTCGGCGTGCGGCCCAGCTCCTGGCTCAGCTCCCG
>CALRRL020000021.1:0-52007 GCA_943370565.1 Synechococcus sp. UW140
TCATTGCCAATCCCACCATGGATGATATCAACACCGGCGCCACCTTCTATCGTGTCATTGCCGCCATCTCCATAGAGCGTGTCATTACCATCTCCTCCTTCTATTGAGTCAGCACCATCTCCACCATGAATTTCATCGTTGCCACCTAGCCCTTTGAGGGTGTCGTTGTCTGTCGTCCCATAAATAGTGTCATCCCCAGAATCACCGGTTATCAGGGCGGCTTCTGCAGCCAAACCAGCGCCGATAGCAAGGGTGATGGCATCAATTGAATGGATGTTCCTACCTTCTATCACCTGTGCCCCAAGAAGGAGGCTCGCAAACTTCAAACCCTCTTCGCTAGGGGTATCAACTTGATTGAACTTGTCGTCTAGCCAGTGTCCGAGTTCTTCAGTTAAAACTACAATTGCCTGAGTTGCTGTAGCACTATTGAGCCAGTCCTGGTTGAGGTAGATCGTACCCGTGCTTTTGGCATAGGCCCCAGCGGCCCCTGGCATGGAATCGCCGCTGATCAGTTCTATCGGTGGTAGAGCCCCAAAGTCTCCTTCAGCCCATTGGCCGTTGAGGATTTGCAGTGCTTGAGGGCTCTGGGCTAGGTGGAGAGCCTGTCGGGCTGCGGCCTCAAGGCTGCCGTCATTTGCCCACTGGATCAACTGTCTGTGCCATGCCTCGTCGATGCCAAAGGGGAGAGGAAGGACGTCGGCGCTAGCCATGGCGTTGACTGTGCTTTGGTAGCTATGGGGTTACTCTTTAATTATAGCATTTAGGCAATTATACCGATTGTATTTCTAGGCTTTGTTGTCATAGTGCCCCCATGAGTCTCGTCTCTAGCCAACCCCAGCCCTCTGCGGGCTAGTGGGCCTGAGCCGTTTATGCCTATTATGCAATTAAGCTCTAATCCATCACCCTTTTCGAAGCTGCCTCAGTGGGCACGGGAGACACGGGCTGGCAAAGGCTCCAGGCTTACACACTACTTTATGCATAACGCGCATAACTTTTGCGAGCCAGATCGTTATCAGTCAGTTTGGAGTGTTTGCCAGCTGATTGTTCTGTATGTTGTCGCTCTGGCGGAATCTGCTGGCTTGCAGCTAACAAAATTTTCCGTGGTAGCTATTGCAGCTTGCCCCCTTTCTGCTAGCCGAACGATCTCCGGTAAGTTCCCAGCGTTTAACCCGCACACTAGATATGGTGTCCCAACACTCCAAAGGCTGGAGACGGTCCATCACCAACGAAACCAGCAAGACCTAGCGTCAGTGCTCTGCGATCGGTGCTAACCCTTTGGTTGCCCTCATGCCACCTCCTCAACCCCCAACGCCACCACCCGCACACTGCAGGCCCCGCAGATCTCCCGCCAGCGCTCCGCCCTAATCCCCAGCCGCGCTGGCACCTCGCCTGCAACAACCCCACCGCGTATTAGTTTCTGCCCGCTGGCATAGAGATCCCGCCAAGTCGGCGGCACCTTGATCGCATAGCCGTGATCCCGCAGGTAATGGGTGATCTCGCCGTTGGCAAAGGTGCGCCCGTAGGGACGGAACTGGCGGCCACCGCTGCCGTCAAAGCGCAGGGCAGCCTTCAGCAGCCCGATCATCGCCAGCTGGCGCAGGTCCTCATACGGATGGCTCGTACGCCGGGCGAAATTGCCGGCGATCCTGTCGGCCAGGTCCCCATGGGCCAGGGCCAAGGCATGGGCGGCGGCATGGGGATGGATTGGCCTTTGGCGCCGGGGACGCCGCCGCTGGGGCGCTGGTGGTTGCTGATTGGACCTTGGGCATGGCCGGGCAAGCAGTGCGCCAGAACACCCAGCGGGACTGCTGCGCGGGGCTGGGCCTCTGTCACCCCCCGGCCGATGGCAGGCCTCTGCTCCCGGTTGAACGGCCATTGCCAGCTGGATCGTCTCCATCAGCGCGACAGCAACAAGGGCATCGGTCCCTGTTTCAGGCCCAGGCCGCGCCAGTAGCGGGCCTCCAGCCACAGAGCCCCATGGCCAAAGGCATCCACCAGGTCCTTGCTGCCCTTGGGGAACCGTGGCAGTTCCTCCACCAAGGGGGCAGCACGGTGGTGAAAACGCACCTGGCCCGCCTCCAACAGGGGTGCCACCGCGTGGGCCCGTGATTCCTTACTGCCCCGGGCGGTGATCGGCAGCAGGCCCGGCACCTTGCGCCGCAGCAGTTGCAGCACCGCCGGCCCGTTTGCCGCGTCCTCGATCAGCACCGCTTCGGGCTTGAGGCCCTGTTGTTGGAGGGCCGCCATAGATGCAAGAAGGAACTTCACCGTTTCAGGCAGGCCAAAGCGATGGCGTGCCGCCCACAGCACCTCAATCTCCAGCTCCCTGACGGCAGGTGCGTTGGTCCTGTCTTGGGGTTTGCCCAGGGGGTTGGGGCTCTGGTCGCTCTTCGCCTCCGGGTGCAAAAGGCCCATCAGCACAAAGCCGCAGTGGTCGCTGTCCTCTTCCCCCTTGAACGACAGATCACAGCTCAGGATCAGTGGTCCGTAGTGCCGTTGTCCCTGCCGTTCAAACGGCGGCCGGATCCAGGCCCGCAGGAAGATCGACCCCGCCGCCGGGGAGGGCCGCTGCTGGTACAGCGCCTGCCACCAGTAGGAGCCCAGGCGGGCCCGGATCTTGAGCAGTTCGCCCAGCGGGAACCGTTCTGGGCAGAGGGCCTCGCCGGGCTTACGCCAGTCCGGCACCAGGGTGCAGGTGGCTGGAAACGTTGGCCGATCCTCTGGGGGTTCGGCGATGGCAGGCAGGTCCAGCACCTGCCAGTGCTGCGGGGCCTCGCCCCGTTCCTGCTCCAGCAGCCAGGCCACCACGTCCTGGTGGTCCCAGCGGGTCAGCACGATCACCTGGGCCGACAGGTTTGGCCGCAGCACCCCCTTGTCGTCCTCCACTTCTGCTGGTTCCGCCCGGGTCAGCCAGACCGAGCGCAGCCAGTCGATCAGCCGCTCCCGTTGCAAGGCCGATTTGGCATCTTCTGGGCCCTTGTAGGGGTCGTCAATGATTCCGAGGCTGTAGCCCTTGCCCGTAAAGGGGCCCCTTACGCCCGCCGCGATGCAGCCGCCCCGCTTAGGGGTGAGCCAGTTGCCAACAGCGGCGGAGTCCTTCGAGAGGGAGTTGCCGGTGAGGCGGTAGTAGTGGCGGGCCTCCCGGGAGTGGGCATAGGCCAGTTCAGCCGAATAGGAGGCGATCGCCGCAAACAGCTGGGGGTGGCGCTGGATGAAGTAGGCCGGAAAGAGTTTCGAGACCAGCAGCGATTTACCCAGCCTTGGCGGGCAGGTCACGATCAGGCGGCCCAACTCCCCGTCAGCCACGGCCTGGAGTCGTTCGATCAGCAGCTCCGCCCAGCGGTGGAAGCCATAGCGGGGGAACGCCTCGCGGATGAACTCCCGCAGGGATTGGGGGGCGGCGGGGGTGTCGCAGCTGGCCGGATCCCGGTAGGCCAATAGACCCGGGTCGGCCCAGGGGTCTACAGCCCTGAGGAAAGAATCCTGGTGGCCTTGGAGAGCAACAACGGCAGCCATGCCTACCTGGCCTCCGGTGGCTTGAGCGGCGCCCGCAGGATCCCGCCGATCTCCGCAATCACCCGGAAGGCGCCCACAGCAGCAGAAAACTGCTCGGCGTCCATGGCGCGGCGGGCGCAGTCATTGAGGGCAAAGATCTGTTCGGCCTGATGACGCAGCCGGTCAGTGATCAATTCCTCCACCATCCGCTGGCGGGCGGCATTGAGATAGCGCTGGACCGTGCGGCTATTGCTCACCCCCCAGTTCTGTTCAGCATTTTCGTAAATCCGTAATAGGGGCAACCGCTGGGCGATCCACAGCTGGGCCTCCGCCAGTCGCCGCTCCACCTCCATCACCGAGGGCCGGGGCACACCCAAGGCCTTCTTGCGTTGCCGCGGCAGGTTGCCCTTGCCCACCGGCCGGCTGGGATCAACCCCAAGCGAGGGGAGCAGCGGCCGCCCGTCCGCGTCCTCCGCCGGGGCGGCATTGCGCAGCTCGTCCAGCTGGGCAACAGCAGGGTCCTGCCCGCCTGTACGCGGCGCCTGGGGGTCTGGGATGGAATGACCAGCAGTCACGCAACCAGCGTACGGGAGGGGAACAAAGAAAGCGCTGTTTTAGCGCTCCCGAAAGCCTAGCCCCTTTGACATCCCCTGCAAGCACCCTCGCGCCAGCTCAGCTGCAGCCGGTAGCGCTTCACCCAACCCGGATCTGGGCCTTGGGCGCCCTAGCGGCTCCAAACAGCCCAGCGGGCTTCTAACGCGCTTCTAACAACCCCTGTTAGAACCAAGATCCGCTGTGCGGCAAGGGCTTAAGGGGGCCAAGACCCCCTTTCTTACACTCTTACAACTACATAGAGAAAAAGAAAAGAAGAAGAGGCTTACAGAGAGGGGGGCTCTCCCCTTTGGAGGGGGCAATCCAGAGATAACTAGAGAGGGTGTTCCTACCCCCTAAAAGGCGTTAGATTGTTAGAACCCTGTTGCCGCAATCGATCTCGTCTAACAGCGCAGCCTCGATTGCCCTGGTTCTTACAGCTGGGCGGGGGCGAGGGAGGCCAGGGGAAGGCCTACGGCACGGGAGCTCCCAACACCACGGAAGTGCACCACTCGGGAACCTTTGGCACCGGGTAAGCGCCCAAGGATTGGTGCCCAATTTGTAACCCAAGCGGTATCAGCCAGCATGCGCCCGATGGCTTCTGCCGTATTGCTGATCAACAGCTCACCATCACGCACCCGCATCCCATGGCGGCCGAGCAGATCGGCGGCATCAGCAACTCGCACCACCTCCATCGGTGAGGCCATCGCAGTGGAGGCCAGCTCCACCAGCTCCAGCACCGTGCGCGTCACCACCGAGCGCTCATGCGTTTCCACCCGCAACTGGTGCTGCAGGATCCGGTTGAGGCAACGCCGCTCATCGGCCACTTCCGTGCTCTGCCGGTAGCTGCTCCAATCGGTGCCATCGATCAAGGCCTGCGCCTCAGCAACGCTTGGCACCCTTGAGGACTGCAGCGCCCAGGCACCGGCCAGCATGGTGCCGTACTGATCACCTAAGGCCTGGGACTCGAAATGGGCCGCCGCCACCCGCGAGCAGACCGCAATCGAGCTTCTGATCACCGGAATGAGCCGCACCGTGCGGGCGATCAGGCGGTTGGCAAACTCTGGGGTGATCAGCTCCTTGAGGTCCTGGTCCAGGGCCTGCCAATGGCTCTCCCGCTCCTGCTGGCTCAGTTCACTGGGGTTGCGGAGGTTCAGCAGCGCAAACCGCCTGCGGTCCGCCCCTTGCTTGAGACCAGAAGCGATTGAGGAGAGCAAAAACATCGAGCGGATTGAATAGCGCGCCACCTCCCCCGTCGGCGAACCCTTGACGATTGCGGCACGCGACTCGGAACTCGCCACCCGCGCCAGCGACAGGATCGTCTGGATGCGCTGCTGGTCCTCCTTTTCATTCCCCTCCGCCTCATCGATCAACACCGGCAGCGCGTCACAGCGCAAGGTCTGGCGGATTCCAGCTTCTGTGACACTGCCGACAAACACCCTCGCCAGATCGCCCAGCAGCACCGCGCAGAACCGTTCAAACAGATGGGACTTCCCCGAGCCAGCTGGGCCACTCAGCCAAAGGTGGGGGCGCCAGCGCAGGGCACCGCAAATCGGCGCCAGCGTCAACCAACCCGCCAGCAACATCGCCGAGGCCGGCACTTCCCAATGGAAGCGATCGGCAATCGCCAGCACCAGCAAGGCCTCCTCATCGCTGAGCGGCTGGGCCTCGCCCGTGCCCACCAGGGCAGCACCGCGCAGGTACCGGAAGCGGCTCGCCAGTGGCGATGTCATCGGCCAGAGGTGGTCATCAACGACCAGCCGGTCACCGAGGTGCAGCACGCAACGGCCCTCGTCCCACCAGATGCCCCGGCCCCGCAGGCTGTCGGGATCAAACATCCCCACCGCCGCCTGGTGGCTGAACAGTTCGGAGGCGGCAGCCGTCCAGCTGACGCCACGTTTTGAGGGGTAGAGGGTTTCCCAGTAGGCCAACGGCGCCAACCGGCAGAGATTCATCGCGCCATGGGATGACGCGGTTAGGCGCGTCACCTGGCCGGTCGATTGGGGCTGGTAGTAAAAGCTGTCGGCGTCATAGCCCAGGCACAAAAAGGGCCTGCCCGCTCCAGCCTGGTGATCGGGCCTCTTTTGTGGGCCGGCACCGGGGACATCCTTGCCCTCTGTTGTCGCACTGGCGTCGGCAACGCTGTTGCCATCAACTGTCTCACTGGCGTCGGCTGCACTGGTTTCTGCCGTACCGGGCTCTGCAGCACCGGCTTCTGAACCAATGTCAGCCGCACCCTCGCTGCGCTCCCCAGGGCCCGAGCCCGCCTGCCACCGCTCGTAGGCAGTCAAGGCGGCCATCACCAGCTCCGCCATGTTCAGATACAGCCCCCCGGGGGCGTCATCGATCGAGCCGCCCGCAGGCAGGCCGAGCCAGATCTCAATCGCCGGTAGATGCAGCAGCAGCAGGCCGGCCATGGCTGCTGCCTGGATCGCCTGGCTGGCCCGTTTGGCGCCCTGGGCGTCGTGATCGGAGACGTAGACAATCCCGGCAATGCCGGCCTGGCGCAGGGCCAAATAGCGCTCGGCGATCTGGGCCACCTGATGGGCATGGCCCGGCTGGGTGGTGGCCAGCAGGCCTCCTGCAATCACCAGGTCGGCGCACTTCTCCCCTTCCAGCTCGACCACCCACTGGGCCTGGGCCTTCTGGAGCGCCGCCCATTGATACATCGGCCAGGAGCCAGGTCCTGCCCCCCGTTCCCAGCCACTGCCCGTGAGGTGGTTGGCGTAGAACGCCTTGCCGCCCGGCCGTTCGACCCGGCTGATGCGTTGGGTCTGGGAATAGGCGTAGGGGCTACCGCTTGCCAGCTCAGGCCCCTTTGGATCAACCATCGCGAGCAGCAACGACGGCTCAGGTAGTGGTGGCGGCAACGGTTCTGCTTCCACTGGCGCACTGACTGGCGGCAACGGTGCAGCTGCCGGTTCCATCGGCGCATTGCCTGCAGGCCACTGGCCGTTCCAGGCGTCTTGGCCCCGTGGAGCCTGATCGGACCGCACGACCAGCCCCAGGTGGGCCTCGATCCGGCGGGCGGCCGTCGCGAAATCCCAGCCCGTCACCCGCAGCAGCAGGTCCATCCCATCGCCGCCGCCGCCGCGGTGCTCCTTGCCGCCGCACTGATTGCAATACCAACCGCCCGGGCCGCCATCGCGGTCCCAGCGGTAGCGATCGGTGCCGCCGCAGGCCGGGCAGCTCTGGTGCCGGTTTTGCAGTTGCTCTGGCGCCAGGCCCGCCAGCTCCATCAGCAACCGCGGCCACTGGTCCGCCGCAGCAGCGAGCAGGTCACTTGCCATCAGATCCTCACGGGGCTCAAGGGACGGGCAAACCGGAGAAGCACCCAGGGCTGGGCCGGGCCGGCCACGCCACCTGGAGCCCTGGGGTTGCCCAGGGGCTTCTCGATCCAGCTTGGACGCTACCGCAAAAGCCTAGATACTTTTTCTGCAAACCCTAAACTTGCGAATAGCCATTGCTGCTGGCCCGTGTCCCTCGCCCTGCGTCCCTACCAGCTCGAGGCCATTCAGCGCGTCAGGCTCGCCTTCCTCGCCGGACACCGCGCGGTCCTCTTTGTGCTGCCCACCGGCGGCGGCAAAACCGTCGTCTTCTCCCACATCGCCCAGCAGGCCGCTGCCAATGGGCACCGCGTTGGCGTTCTCGTCCACCGGGTGGAGCTACTCGATCAGGCCTGCAGGGCCCTCGATGCGATCGGCCTGCGCCATGGCGTCATCGCCGCCAACCGCTCGATGAACCTTTCGGCCCCGGTCCAGGTCGCCAGCGTCCAGACCCTGGCCCGCCGGCTGGATTGGGTGCCGCCCGATTACTTCCAGCTGCTCATCGTTGATGAGGCCCACCACAGCAATGCCGGCACCTGGGCCCAGCTGATCCGGCACTTCCGCCCTGCCCGCCTACTGGGCGTCACCGCCACGCCGCTGCGCAGTGATGGCCGCGGACTGGGCGAGTTCTATTCCGCCCTGGTGCTGGGGCCCACCGCCGCCTGGTTAAACGAGGCGGGCTACCTGGCTCCAGCGCGGGTCTTTGCACCCCCGCTGGGCTTTTGCGCCACCGGCCTGCGCAAGCGCATGGGCGACTACGACCTCAAACAGGCCGCCACAGAGCTAGCCGGCAGCCGCATCCTCGGCGATGCCGTCAGCCATTACGAGCGGCACCTTCATGGCCGCACGGCGATTGCCTTTTGCTGCTCCCTCGCCCACGCAGAGGCCGTCGCGGCAGCTTTTTGCCAGCGGGGTATCAAGGCCGCCTCAATTGATGGCTCCATGGACAGCCTGCAGCGGCGCTCGCTCCTTGCCCAACTAGCCAGTGGTGAGCTGCTGGTGCTCACCAGTTGCAGCCTCATCGGCGAGGGGGTTGATGTCCCCTCGGTTGCTGGTTGTCTACTGCTGCGGCCCACCATGAGCCTGGCCCTGCATCTGCAGATGATTGGCCGCTGCCTTAGGCCCCAGCCCGGCAAACAAGCCGTCATCCTTGATCACGTCGGCAACATCGAGCGGCTGGGCCATCACCTCGATCCCCAGCAATGGAGCCTGGAGGGCGCGCGCAAACGCGAGCAGGCCAAAGCAGCAGCGATCAAAACATGCCCCCACTGTTTTGCTGCCATGGCCAGCACCATCAGTGCCTGCCCGGAATGCGGCCACCTCTTTCGGCCCCAACGCCCCCAGCTGGTCACCGTGGCCGGGGAGCTGCAGGAACTCAGCCAGCAGCAACTCTCCGCCCGTCGCCGGCAGGAGCAGCAGCAGGCCCGCAGCCTGGATGAACTCATCGCTCTGGGCCAGCAACGGGGCCACAGCAACCCCCACGGCTGGGCCCGCCATGTCCATGCCGCCCGCAGCAATGCAGCCCGGGGCCATGTCTCGGGCGGCCATGGGGCCCGTGGCCATGCCCGCGCCGGTGGCAACAGCAGCCAGGAAACCGGCGGCCATACCGCCCCCAAGGGCCTGATGGCATGAACGAGCAGGCCCTCCAGCAACAGATCCGCCTCCAGCTGTCCCGAGGCCCTGTGCGCCTCTGGCGCAATAACGTCGGCGCCCTGCGCGATCAGCGCGGCCAGCTGGTCCGCTATGGCCTTTGCCCAGGCAGCAGTGACCTGGTCGGCCTACGCCAGCTCACCATTGGACCCGAGCACCTCGGCCAAATCCTCGCCGTCTTTACGGCCCTTGAAATCAAGACTCCAAGCGGCCGGCTTAGCGAGGAGCAAGGCCGCTTTCTCGCCATCGTTCAGAAGCTCGGCGGCATCGCAGGTGTGGCCAGGTCGCTCGAGGAGGCCCAGGGTTTGCTGGACCTCGGCTGATCAGGGCCTCAAAGAACGCGGCGGCTGCGGCGGGCCAAGGTTCGCTCCACTTCCTCCACGTTCCACAGCAGTGGCGGCCGGCTAATCCCGGCGCCAGCGGCCCTGAAATGGTCGCCAGCCTTAAGAATCCCGTCCCTGCGCAGGCGAAACAGGGTGCGATCACTAATACGCAACGCTGCGCAGGCTTCTCGGGTGGAGTGGGAATAGGCCATGGTTCGCCGCAACTCGCCTAGGCAGAAAGCTAGGCGACTCAATAGGTCCTAATCCGCTACATAGGAGTCATTTCTTGAGATGAAAACAACGAAAATATGCATCCTTGAGTTACCTATTAGTCGCCTGATTGGCCGGCCAACAGGTAACCGCTTCCCCTGCAATCGTTCTGACGGTCTCCTTTGCGGTAACCCAGCCGCAGCATCTCAAGCCGGCGCCCATCGGCCTGCAGGTGCACAGCCGGCCGTGACCCTGCAGGTCAGGCGCCTTAGACGCCAATCCAGGGGCTGGGAAGGCATCGCTGGACTTAGCCCTTGAGCGCTGCCAGCTGCCTGGCCAGGGCGAGGATTTCAGGGCTGATCCCCTCCGCAGCGCTGGGACTGGCACTAGCAGTGGCTCTTGTGCGTCCCTCGTCCTGGGCCACGAGCTGCAGCAGTCCCTGGCGGCGATGCTCCGCCCGTTCCTCTACGAGATAACGGCGGGCATGGACCGCCTCGCTATGCCCCATGGCCTGGGCTTTCAAGGAGGTCGACCAGGTGGTGGTTTCGCGGGCCCTCAGGGCCCAGGCGTGGCGCAGGTCATAGAGCTTGCAGCGCTCCCGCTTCTCCTTGGGCTTGGGCTTACCGGGCAGCTGTCTGGGCTGGTGGTAGCCATAAAGGTGCACCGGGAGTTCCCGATCGGGCCGCCCACTGTTCCTCATCCAATGGGTCAGCACTCGCCCGAGCTGTTCGTTGTTGATGAACTGGACCGTCCCATCCGCCCGCTCAACCGTCTTGATCGGCTTGCGGCGGCGGAGCTCAGCAAGCATCGCCCGGCTGTGGTTGTGATCGTTGAGCCGGTAGCGATCAAGCCAGGCCTCTGGCAGGGCAATGGCGAAACGGTGGCCGGTCTTCGTTTGGGTGCCGCTGCCATCGGCTGAGAAATGGCCCACCGAGATCAAGCGGCCGTCATCGCGGTCTTCCCCCGGCAGGCTGTCGAGGTGCCAAACCTCGTGATTGCGTAGGCCATAGGTGGCCACCATCGCCATCACCCAGGCCCGAAAGGGATCCAGCTCCTGCAGCTGGTCGAGCCACTCCTCGATATCGCCGGTCCTCGGGATGAACCTTGATTTGGGGGCCTGCAGTTTCCCGCCAGAGACCTTGAGCCCCTGCAGCTTGGCCCGCAAGTCCGGGGTCGCGATCGTCACCCCCTTTTGGGCCAGGTAGTTGACCATCTGGATCACCTGGAAGAAGCCCTTGGCGTTGTAGGGCCGCTTAACCAGCGGGGCGCTGGCATCCGCCCGGTGCGCCTCGATCGAGCCGGGGGTGTAACGGGCAAAGGTTTCCAAGTCCTCCACTGAGGCCACCTGGCCATCCTCAAAGCTGCGGCCGAAATGCCCTGCGTCGCGAAAGCAGACAAATGGGTTGCGGTCTCTGGCCTTGGCGCCACCCGGGGCAATGTCGGCAAGCACCAGTTGGCGGATCTCGCCCCAGGTCTGGCCCTGAAGGGCAGGGGTTCCTCCCTTCTCCACCAGAAGGGTCCAATCGAGGCCTTGGCCGCCAGCCAGCTGTTCCTTCTGGGCCTTGAGCAGCAGCGAGGCCAGGTCCTCCAGGGCGCTGTCGTCGTCCAAAGGAAACCGCTTGGCCGCCATCGACCGGCCGCCGCGGCGGGTTTCGTACACCACTGGATAGGGGCTACGCCCGTTCGGATTCTCCCGAAGCCTCCAGGGGCAACCAGCCAGCCTTAGCCGCTGAATCGCCTGCTCAAGCCCGCTCCTCCCCCGCATGCACCAGCCCCAAATCGGGCTCCAATTCTGGCCAGCACTGCCTGAAGGTGGAACAGACAATGGAACAGATTCCTGTCAAACCTGGTCCCTCCCGGTCCCTTCATGACGGACCTTGGCGAGTCAGGCAAGAGCCAAAAAACCCAGCTGCCTCAGGGGGTATTGCCGAAAACCCTTGGGCAATAAAACATGGGTCGCCTGAGATTCGAACTCAGGACCAATCGGTTAAAAGCCGAGTGCTCTACCGCTGAGCTAGCGACCCGCCGCGTGGGACAAGCCCCGGGGCAGCCCTTTCGGGCACCAAGGGAAGGTATCACCCGGCCGGGGTCTCCTCCAAATGGCTGCGTTGGAAGGGGGGTCTTGGAACGGGCACACTGGCGCCATGGATCGCTGACAAGCCCTGTGTCGACGGGATTTCCCTGGCCTGAACCGCGCATCGATGCCGAGGCCTGGGTGGCCAGCAGTGCGGTGGTGATTGGCGATGTGCGCCTGGAGGCCGGGGCGAGTCTCTGGCCCACGGCGGTGGCCCGCGGCGATGTCTGTCCGGTCGTGGTGGGGGCTGGCAGCAACGTGCAGGACGGAGCGATCCTGCATGGGGAGCCCGACTACCCGGTGACGATTGGCGCCGATGTGACCATCGGCCACCGGGCCGTGGTGCATGGGGCCACCCTGGAAGACGGCTGCCTGATCGGCATCGGCGCGATCGTGCTCAATGGCGTCACCGTGGGCACGGGGGCCCTGGTGGCTGCCGGATCGGTCGTGACCCGGGATGTGCCAGCCCGCAGCCTGGTGATGGGGGCCCCAGCCCAGGTGAAACGGGAGCTCTCGGCCGAGCAGGTCGCCGAGCAACGGGAGCATGCGCATCGCTACCAGCAGCTGGCCCAGGCCCATGCCGGACGCTCCCAGGCCACGGGCTTTGGCTGCTGAACCCAGCCTGGTCGCCGGCTCCAGTAAGCAAGTGGCTCTTTTGGGTGCCAGGAGCCCTGGGGCCAGATCTCGGGGTTTTGCGGCCAGCAGGGGAAACCTTGCCGGCCAACCAGCCAGGCCCTTGGGCCCCATCGGCGAGCCGCAGCCCAGGGATGGGGTGCCCATGGCATGGCGGCCCTGGGGCACCAGCGCGCCAGCCGAGAACCCGTCCCCTGCCCCCTAGGTGCCAGCGGAAGCACCAGCCTGGCTCCTGCTCCTTGGCAGGCTTCCAGCCCTGGCTAGGAGAGCCAGACATCCCCCCAGGCCTTGGACCTGGCATTCCTGGCGCCCTTCGGGTCTGGGGTGCCCTGGGGGGATCCCCGGCCACCCTTCCAGACCCCGTGCCGCCATCGGCAAGCCAGCCGTTCAATCAGCCGGAAGGCTTCTGAGAAAGTCCCAACAACCAAGATGGGCGCGCCCGGCCACGCAAGATGGCCCCCTAACGCCTCCGCTAGAGGGGGGGGCCCGCCGCTTGCTTGGCGTCTGTCAGTGTCTTGTCAGGTGGCTCAGTCCGAGGCCTGGCAGTGGCTCACCAGGGCGATGATCCAACGTCTTGAGCAAGAGGCCTGCGCCCCCAGGTGGCTGGGCTTCTGGCTGGTCAGGCACTCCCCAGTGAGAGGCAAACCCCGGGCCCTGAGCCGAATTAATGGCGTCGCTCAAGGGGGGGCGGGAGGCTGCGCTGCTTGAACAGGCCCCTCGGCAGGCACGGAGGCATGTGGTGGCAATTGCTGCAATTTCGTTCAGCCCGTCCGATGCAACCGCGATCGGGCGATGCAGTCCGTAGGATCTCGCCACGCGATTGCTCCGCCACACCCATGGATGCTCGGCTTCTGCTGGTTGCCACCCCCGTTCTGCTCGCTGTGGGTTGGGCTGCCTTCAACATCGGCCGCGCCGCCGTGGGCCAGCTCCAGCTCATGCTCAAGCGCGCCCGCGCCTGATACCAGACCCGAGTCCTCAAGCCGGTTGAAGCGGTTCTGCTGTTGTCACCCTTGAGCCAATCCCTCCCCAGCCCCACCGATCCCCTAGTGGTGATCGGAGCAGGCTTGGCCGGCACGGAGGCAGCGTGGCAAATTGCATCGGCTGGTCTGCCGGTGAGGTTGGTCGAGATGCGGCCGGTGCGTCGCTCTCCCGCCCACCACAGCGCTGAATTCGCCGAACTGGTGTGCAGTAACAGCTTTGGTGCCCTGAGCAGTGACCGGGCAGCGGGACTGCTGCAAACCGAACTCCGGCAGCTTGGTTCGCTTGTTATCGAAACGGCGGACCACCATGCCGTGCCAGCCGGAGGGGCCCTTGCCGTTGATCGGGGGCGTTACAGCGCCGCCCTAACGGCGGTCCTCGCAGACCATCCCCTGGTCAGCATTGAGCGGCGTGAACAACTGACCCTTCCAGAACCAGCCCAGATCGCCGTGTTGGCGACTGGACCCCTCACCAGCGACCGCCTGGCTGAGGACCTGCGGCAGTTCACCGGTCTTGCTGACTGCCACTTCTTTGATGCAGCCAGCCCAATCGTGGAGGGGGACAGCATCGACCTGTCGGTGGCCTTTCGGGCGAGTCGTTACGACAAAGGCGATGCCGACTACATCAACTGCCCCATGGACAAGCAGCAGTTCCTGGCCTTCCGGGACGCGCTGCTGAGTGCCGAGCAGTCCGAGCTCAAGGATTTCGAGCGTGGCAACGCCAGCTTCTTCGAGGGTTGCCTGCCCATCGAGGAGTTGGCCCGGCGCGGCGAAGACACCATGCGCTATGGCCCCCTCAAGCCGATCGGGCTCTGGGACCCCCGCTGGGGAGACCTCCAGGACAGGGATGTGCGCCGGGCCAAGCGGGCCTACGCCGTGGTCCAGCTCCGCCAGGAGGACAAGGACGGCCGGCTCTGGAACTTGGTGGGCTTCCAGACCAACCTCAAGTGGGGCGAACAGAAGCGTGTGCTGCGCCTGATCCCCGGCCTGGAGAAGGCTGAGTTCGTGCGCTTTGGCGTGATGCACCGCAACACCTTCCTGGAGGCGCCCCAGCTGCTCGATCCCACCCTGCAGTTCCGCACTCGGCCAACCCTGCTGGCCGCTGGCCAGATCACCGGCACCGAGGGCTACGCGGCGGCGGTGGCGGGGGGCTGGTTGGCTGGTACCAATGCGGCCCGGCTGGCCCTGGGCCAGGAGCCGATCAGCCTGCCGCCCACCACCATGATCGGCGCCCTGACCCACTTCATTACCACCGCCCCCAGCGGCAAATTCCAGCCCATGCCGCCCAACTTCGGCCTGCTGCCGGAACTCCCCGAGCGCATCCGTGACAAACGGCGCCGCTACGGCGCCTACCGGGATCGGGCCCTGAGCGATCTAGCTCCCTTCAGCCGCCCTGCTGCCGCGGCGGCCATGGCCGAGGCCAGGACCCATGGCATAGCCGCCCAGCAAGCCCGATCGCCAGCGCACCCCTGGCTGGCCCCTGCGTAGGGTCGGGCTACCGCCCACCAAAGGCCATCCGTCCGTGCCCGCCAACCCGTCTTCGCCCACGACCCTCCCGAGCAGCAGCGCAGCTGAGGCTGCTGCCGCTGGTTCTGGGCGGACCGGCTGGGATGTGGTGGTGATCGGCTCCGGCATCGGCGGCCTGGTCACCGCCAGCCAGCTGGCTGCCAAGGGGGCCCGGGTGCTCGTGCTGGAGCGCTACCTGATTCCGGGGGGATCGGGCGGCAGTTTTCAACGGGAGGGCTACACCTTTGATGTGGGCGCCTCGATGATCTTTGGCTTCGGCCAGACGGGGCACACCAACCTGCTCACCCGGGCCCTTGCCGATGTGGGCGAAGTCTGTGAAACGATCGCCGATCCGGCCCAGCTCGACTACCACCTGCCCGATGGTTTGCACCTGGCTGTGGATCGGGATTACGACAGCTTTGTGGCCCGCCTGAGCTCCCTGTTCCCCCATGAAGCCAAGGGGATTCGCGCCTTTTACGACACCTGCTGGAGCGTCTTCAACTGCCTCGATGCGATGCCCCTGCTCTCGTTGGAGGATCCGGCCTACCTGGCCAAGGTCTTCTTTCGCGCGCCCCTGGCCTGTCTGGGTCTGGCCCGGTGGTTGCCGGTGAATGTGGGGGATGTGGCTCGCCGCCACATCCACGATCCAGCCCTGCTGAAGTTCATCGACATGGAGTGTTTCTGTTGGTCGGTGATGCCAGCCGATCTCACACCCATGATCAATGCCGGCATGGTGTTTTCCGATCGCCACGCCGGGGGGATCAACTACCCCAAGGGGGGGGTGGGCGTGATCGCCCGGAAACTGGTGGCGGGGCTGGAACGCCATGGCGGCGCCATTCGCTATCGGGCCCGCGTCACCAAGGTGTTGCTGGAGGACGGCAAGGCCGTTGGCGTGCGCCTGGCCGATGGCGAGGAGATCCGGGCCCGCCGGGTGGTCAGCAATGCCACCCGTTGGGACACCTTCGGCGGCCTGATCGAGGCGCAGGAGATCCCCGCCCAGGAACACACCTGGCGCCGCCGCTACAAAGCCTCACCCTCCTTCCTGTCCCTGCACCTAGGGGTGGACGCTTCGCTGATCCCGGCAGGAACCCACTGTCACCACCTGCTGCTGGAGGATTGGCAGGCAATGGAGGATGAACAGGGGGTGGTGTTTGTCTCCATGCCCTCCCTGCTCGATCCCAGCCTGGCGCCGCCGGATCGGCACATCGTTCATGCCTTCACCCCCTCCTCGATGGAGGCCTGGACTGGATTGGGTCCCGCTGCCTACGCCGCCAAAAAGCAGGCTGATGCCGATCGACTGATCAGTCGCCTTGAGGCAATCCTGCCGGGCCTGGCGGCCGCCATTCGCCATCGGGAGGTGGGAACCCCCCGCAGCCACCGGCGCTTTCTCGGCCGCAGCGGCGGCAGCTATGGTCCCGTGCCGGCCCTGCGCCTGCCCGGCCTGCTGCCCATGCCCTTCAACCGCACCGCCATACCCGCCCTGTATTGCGTGGGTGATTCCTGCTTCCCCGGCCAGGGCCTGAATGCGGTGGCCTTCAGCGGTTTCGCCTGTGCCCATCGCCTCGGCGCCGACCTGGGCCTGAACCCCTGGGCCCTCCGGGATTGATTGATTGCTCAAGCCGCTCGCTGATGCAGCCTTCAGGAAAATCAGAATTGGAGTGCCCAGATAAAACCAGAAAACCAATCCCCTGAAACGGCTGCCCATGTGGCCGGGAGCGTTGTCATCGACCTCTTTCCTGACGGCGGGAGCAGCTGCTGTCAGAAGTGGTCGCTCGCTCGGTCTATCTGCAGGGGTCGAAAGACGTCAGCAATGGCATTGCCCTGGGTTGAAGAGTTGCTTCGGGGGGCAGACCTTGCAGATCATTTTGCTCGGGGTTTTGGGGTTTGCCTGTCATCGCGATGGCCTTCCCAAGTCTGGCTGGAGACGAAGCGCCCATGGGCCTTGATTCAGGATTTGGGGGCCACATCAGTCAAGTGCGCCAAGGAGCCTGAAGGTTGACTCGAGCAGCAGAACCCTGGGCAGCTGCAGCTCATCAGCACTCTGGTGAACCCTGTTCATCCAGCACGGCCAATGTCCTGGTGCTGACCCACAGCCATCGGCGGCGTTAAGCCCATATGGCGCCTGCAGGAGCTGTTCGCTGCATGATCTGCTAACAAACTCCATTAGGCTGCAGGCTTGGGGTTTTCGCAGGGCTGAATCGTGAAGACATGGTTGAAACCCAGTTTCTTTAACTTTTTGGTGATCAAGCGCTGTTTGTCGGGATCGGCTTCACTACAAATGATCGGCATGGCAGGATCATTGACCAGCTGCTTGAGCTCTCGTCCCCAGGGCCGATTCAGGCTGATTTCGACTCGCAGCCCAGGCGGGACAGGGGGGTGCTGGTGTTGACCTGGGTCAGGCGCGAGCATGAGCACCATGGCACCCTCCCAGATCAGGCGCCTGGCTTCCAAAGGCCGGAGCTGCCGAATAGGACTTTCGTCGTTGGCTTGAGCCTCCAGATCCTGGGCCAGGGCTGGGGCCGTTGATTCAAAGCCGGCCGTCTGACCGGGATCCTGACCGGCTTGTTCATCAAAACAGGAATGGTCGTAGCCCATTGTGATTCATTGATTTGGACCTCAAGGTATCGACACCAGAAACTTGCCAGGTAACGCTAGGAACACGCGCTGGCATGGCCAGGCACGTTGTCGTCATCACGCCAGCTGCCTGTAGTCGGGCGCACGACCCAGCCTTCGACAGGCCTGCATGCTGATGGGGCAGAACTGGAACAAGCTCCTCTGTCTTGTTGTTCGGAACTGTTAGGGAGTGGAATCACCGGCCCCGGCTCCTACCGGGGCTTTTTTGTGACCATGGCTGCGACGACACCGGCCTGACTCCTTCCGTTGACGGCCTGACCAATCGCTTGTCCACAGGCCTGCCTGGCTCCAAGCAGCGGGATTCGCGCCCCTGGCATCCGAATGGATGCTTGATTCAACGGTATGTAACTCGGAATACCGCCTAATGGGCTTCTCGGGTTGAGGATGCTGCCATTCCCGGGACTGGGTTTGGCCCATGGCATGGCGATGTTGCGGTCGGCAGCGAATGCCGAAACGCCCTCAACCCCATTCATTCACAACAGCTCGTTTCCCTTTATTTCTGTTGAGCCATGACGTTCGAGAGCCAACTCAGCCTTTCTCCGAGCCAGCTTCTTGACATCCAAGCAGGGGGCCATCCGCACCTGCTGATTGATATTCGGTCGCGCCGTTCCTTCCGACACCATCATATTGAAGGCAGTCACAATATCCCTTTACCCCTCTTGCTCAGTCAAGAATGGCCCGAGGGCGACTGGGTTGTCTTGGCTGATGATAATTCCGAGGCCTGCAAGGCCATTGCCCAGTTGCATGACTCTGGCTACAGCCGTCACCTGCCATGGCTTGAGGGTGGTTTGAGTAGCTGGCGTGAACTCGACTTACCGCTTGTGGGCGCCGAGCGTCCCATTGTCGCCGCTGCCCAGGAACCGTTCACGCTGGCATCGCTTTTGGCCGGCGGTGCCGTGTTGGTAGGCCTGCAGATCATGCCCCTGCCTGTTCTCGTCCTCTCGTTTGGACTGCTGCTCGGTTCGGGCCTGGCCGCCAGGCTTCTTCCCCAGTTGCCCAAGGCCCAGCTCAAGTCTGTCACCTGAAATCAAATGCCCGCCTCCTCTGAATCGCATGCCAGTTCAGACCATTTCCTCTCCCCGTTTGCCCATCGCAGGTTTCACCCATGCCCCCGGAGTCGAAACACGCCCGATCCAGGCGGGCACCATTTTTGATCCGAGCAGCGGGGCCCGAACTGGGTCGATCAATCAGACGCTTAGCGACGCTTATCTCGACTCGAACCATGGGACCATTCTGTTGGGCTTATGGGAGCCAGGCACTAGCGATACACGCGTCATGACTCCAACCCAGGCGGCGTTGGCGCAATCCATCGCCGACCTGGATGGGGGCTTGGCTGCCCCGGCCCCCTGCAGCGGCCAGTCGGCTGAAGTCCAAGCCCTGTTGAATCGGGCTGACCATGGCGCTCCCATCGTGGCCAGCTTCTGGCTTGATGGCGGCACGATCCACCGCTTTCGCCATCCCATCCCGTCATTGGGGCCCTCCGTCTTTTTTGTGGAGTATCCCGATGGTTTGGGGACATCGCGGTCCGCCATTCACCCCCATACCAAGGCCTTCTTTGGCGAAAGTATCGGCAATCCCAAAGGCCATGTCTTCGATCTCGAGGGGGGCGTGCAAATCGGCCATGGGTCTACTTGGCTGGAGCACGGCGCCGATGTCAGTCGGGTGATTGATTCGGGGCTGGTCAGCAGCCCCGGGGATGCACGGGCGCAATGCATCCATCCCCGGGGTCAGGGAGCGATGGTTTCGTTTGAACTGCCCGGTGGCCAGGAGGCTGGCCGCCGCTTTGTTGAGGCCATGGAACTGGATAACCAGCTGGCCCATGGGAGCGATGGGCGCAGCCTGATCATTCACCCTGCCTCCACCTCCCCCAGCCAGTTGAGTGTGCGTGACTTGGCCAGCTCCGGGGTCACTCAGGGCCTGGTGCGCCTCGCGATCGGCCTGGAATGTCTGCCTGATCTGCCAGCTGATCTGGAGACAGGCCCTACCCCGTTAACGGCCTGATCGCCATGGGTGCTTGGCAACCGGGCGATCCCCCTGGCCAGCGGCAGTTCGCCCGCCTCTTTGTCCAGCACCCCCTGCGTTTGGAAGGGGGGGACGCGATCGGGCCGATCACCCTGGCCTACGAAACGTGGGGGCAGTCCAACCCGGATCGCTCCAATGGCGTTCTGTTGCTCCATGGTTTTTCCGGCGACAGCCATGCGGCGGGTGACAGCGGGCCCGGTCACCCCAGCGCCGGCTGGTGGCAGCCGTTGATTGGTCCTGGGCGGCCGATCGACACCGATCGCTTCTGGGTCGTCTGTCCCAATGGTTTTGGCGGCTGCCAGGGCAGCACTGGCCCCAGTTCCCTTGCTGCCGATGGCGTGGCCTACGGGTCCCGCTTTCCCCGGATCACGATCCGCGATCAGGTGGCTTGCGAACTGGCCCTGGCCGATCACCTGGCGGTGGGCCGTTGGCATGCGGTGATCGGTGGCTCCATGGGCGGCATGCGCGCCCTGGAATGGGCCCTGCTCGCGCCTGGGCGGGTGCCACGCCTGGGTGTGCTGGCCACGGCGGCAGCGGCGTCGACCTCCCAGACCGCCTGGCACCAGCTGGAGGTGCAGGCCCTGGACTGGCGGGCCCAAGGGTTGCAGGGGCTGGAGCTGTGCGCTGCCCAGCCTTGGCCTTCCGGGGAACCTCGGCTGCTGGAGGGTCTGGCCCTGGCCCGATCCATCGGCCTGTTCTCCTACGCAGCCCCTGACGGGCAGGGGCCCCTCGCAGAGCCGGGGGTCGGGCGGGGTGATGTCAGTAGCGAGGCGGCGAGCGCTGCCCTGACGACCCCCCAGCTCGCTGCCTGGGCCCAGCGGCTGGTGGCACGCAGTCACCAGCATCAGGAACTGGTGGATTTTGGGAGCCGGTTCGATGCCATGAGCTACCGGACCCTCTGTGGCGCCATGCTCTCCCATGATCTCGGCCGCAATCGGGGGGGCCTTGCTGCCGCCCTGGCCCAGATTGAGGCCCGCAGCGTCATTGTGTCGATCGCAACGGATCGCCTGTTCCCCCCCGCCGAGCAGGACACGATCGCTTCCGGGCTGCGTTGCCCGGCCCGACTGCATCGCATCACCTCCCGCCACGGCCACGACGGCTTTCTGTTGGAAGACCGGCAGATCGCCCCCCTGCTGCGCCTGATGCTCGATTAGACCCTCACGGCGCCAACCCATGGATTTGCGGGTGCGGCAACCTGCTGGAGTTTGAGTCATCTTTGTGCCGCTTGGTTGTTTGTGGTAGGCGTGCATAGGCTGACTTGAGAGTTAACCCCCTGCCGTGAAGCGTTCCCTTTCAGGTTCAAGTCTGGGTGTGGTTGCAGTTTGGTCTGCAGTGCTGCTGTCCTGCCATTGGGCTCAGGCTGCAGAGCGGCCGATCCGATGGAACTCAGGCGGCGCCGTGTGGTCCACCGACCAGCAGGCAATCAACAGGTTCTTGACCACCGGCGAAATCACTGACCGGGGCCTCTCAGATGGAATCCATCGGTCTGGTTGGACAGCTTCGGAGCTGCGCTCTGGCCTGACCAAGCCCTACAACGTTGAGTTGGCATCGGTCGCTAATTATCTCTATTCCGATGCAGGCGTGAAATTTCTTGACAATCAAACTCGCAGTTATTTCCCCTACTGGACGATGAAAACGGATGCCGTCGTGGCCCTGCGTTCCGCCATCATTGCCGATGCGGCCGATGGTTCGTTGTCTTCCGCCGGGATCATGGCATCCCTACCCGTCGACTTCCGCCTGGCCCATACATGCCATACCTATGACGGCAAGCAGAACGTCTGCGACAAGGGTCGCTGCACCACCGAGGCCCAGTGCACCTCCTTATTCTCTTGGTATGTGTTCCTGCCTGCCTGCATCCAGGCCCGCCAGGTGAGCACCGCCTACCCAAGCCTGGGTGCGCCGATCAGCGGCGGCCAGCAACGGCCCGTTAAGGCCCTCTGGTAGGGGGGTTGGTGCCTGGCCGGGGTTGTGGCAACGGGTGCCTGCATCGAGGCTGAGGTGGTTGCCAAGCTCGTGAGGAGGGCGGCAAACGGGGGCAGTGGGCTGCGCCATTGGGAGTCGTGCGCGTCGCCGGATCTTTGGGTGATCCCTGCCCTCATGCAGTAAATCCGCAGAAGGCCGATTGGTTGCCCGTGCTGGGCGGCCAAGGCCCTGCGAGTCCCAAGGTGGGATTGCCCAGTTCTTTTATCCAGTGGCGAAGGAGCCTCAAGTTCCGCTCGACACAGGCAGGTGTGATCCCGGAAATCAACGGAGCAGGAACGCCCGGGTCTGGGCGTCAACCAAGTTCAGCTGTTGTCCGTGGCAGGTGGGCTCTTGGCTGGCCCCTGATGGGCGACTGAAGTATGAACGGAACCTGGATCCGCACCGATCCGCACCGCAGTTGCCAGCCGCTTTGCCTTGCCCTGGCCCAATCACGGCAGTTGTAGCGGCCATCCGGCGACGACCCGGCTGCCGTCGGCGCGGCGCAGTTGGCCGATCCCGAAGAGCAGCAACGGAAGGCCCAGCAACAATGGCAACAAGAAGCTACCGCCGATGATCAACAGGGTGGCACCGAGGTTATTGGGAAGTGCGCCCATCGGGGCCGGCGCTGGCTGATTGGCCATGGGGAAGTCTGAGATTCTCCCCATTGTTGACGCTGCCGTTGACAGTCAACGTGGTCGAAATCACCTCGCTCTATCCCTAAAGGCACGCCAAGCGGCGTTCGCCCAGGCCAGGGCTGGCTGAGGGCGATCGGGGCGCCTTCAGCCACCCCTGCTGCCAGCAGCGTCCCTGCTCCAGGGCCACTAGGCTTACGCCATGCAGGTGGCTCCTTGGCCTGCCCTCGGGGACCCGGCCGCTGACTTTCACCACCAGTTCGCAGCCGCAAACGGCGAGCCGCCCGCTGCGCCGCAGTGATTTTGAACTCGAGCCCTTTCGCCGCCGCGACAACCGTCGGGCCCTGTGGCAGGTGTTCAGCACCCTTATTCCCACGGCGGCGCTCTGGTGGTCGGTTCCCCAGGTGATGGCAGGCCCCCTGGCCGGGCGGTTGCTGCTGCTGCCGATCCTGACTCTGCTGGTGCTGTTTTCGTCGCGCAGCTTTTCGCTGATGCACGATTGCGGTCACCGCTCCTTGTTTGCCAGCCGCTGGTTGAATCAGCTGTTCGGCTTTCTGCTCGGGGTTGTCAACGGGATTCCTGAGCACCCCTGGTCCCGGGGCCATGCCTACCACCACAACCACAATGGCAACTGGGATCGCTACCGGGGCCCATCGGCCCTGTTGAGCCTGGACCAATACCGGGCCCTCGCTCCCCTGAACCAACGCCTCTATGGCCTCAGTCGCCATCCGCTGATGCTGCTCCCAGGAGGATTTTTCTACCTGGTGATCAAGCCCCGCATCGCCCTGGTTGTGGCCCTAGCCGATCGGCTGGTTTCGACCTTGGTTCCCAACGCAAGGGCTACCAACCGCTACCAACCCAACGGGGCAGAACTGGCCGATCTGGTTGCCAACAACATCTTGGTGATCGCCAGTTGGTGGGCCATGGGCCACTGGTTGGGGCTTGGCCTGTTCTGGTGTTGTTACGCCACCGTGATGACTTTTTCGGCGGCGATCTTCATCTGCATCTTCTTTGTGCAGCACAACTATGAAGGCTCCTATGCCAGTGGCAATCAGGACTGGAGCTATCTGCAGGGGGCTGTGGCCGGCAGCAGCAATCTTGAGTTGCCCTGGATCCTCCATTGGTTTTCCGCCGATATCGCCTTCCATAGCATCCACCACCTCTGTGAACGCATCCCCAATTACCGGCTGCGCCAGTGTCATGCCCGCAACCAACATCTGTTGCGGGAGGCCAAACGCCTCAGCCTCGCCGACATTCCTGCCTGTTTCCGGTACATCCTCTGGGATGCCAAGCGCCTGCGCCTGATCTCGCTTGCAGAGGCGGGGCTCTGAATGCAAGGTTGAAACGCAGTTTCAACGGCGAGTGATCGCCATCGCTAGGGATCATCGTCTCGCTTCCGTGCCGTGGGGCGATAGCCAACGGCAAGGGCCTATTCCCTAGAGGATCTGGGCCAGGAACTGGCGGCTGCGCTCATGCTGGGGATGGTCAAAGAAGCGATCCGGAGGGGCCTCTTCCACCACCAGCCCATCGGCCATCAACACCACCCGATCGGCCACCTGGCGGGCAAAGCCCACCTCATGGGTCACCACCACCATGGTCATGCCATCGGCGGCCAATCCCTGCATCACCTCCAGCACTTCGCGCACCATCTCCGGATCCAGGGCGCTGGTCGGTTCATCAAAAAGGAGGATGCGCGGCTCCATGCAGAGGGAGCGGGCAATTGCCACCCGTTGTTGCTGGCCGCCGGAGAGTTGGCCGGGATACTTGTGGGCCTGTTCGGCGATGCCGACCCGCTCCAGCAGGGCCATGGCTTGCCGCTGCACATCCGCTTTGGCACGCTTCCGCACCAGCACCGGTGCCAGGGTGAGGTTGTCCAGCACGGAGAGATGGGGAAACAGGTTGAACTGCTGGAAAACCATCCCCACCTCGCGCCGGATCGCATCGATCTTGCGCAGGTCATCATTGAGGGCGATGCCATCGACGCTGATCGATCCCTTTTGAAAGTCCTCCAGGGCATTGAAGGTGCGAATGAAGGTGCTTTTGCCAGAGCCCGAGGGGCCCATGATCACCACCACCTCACCCCGCTGCACGCTCAGATCCACGCCGCGCAGGGCATGGAACCCATTGGGATACCACTTCTCCACCCCCCGGGCCTCGATCATGGCGGTGCTTTTGGCGACAGGTGCTTCGGCAGTCATGGACGTGGGGAAAGGCTCGGTGGGGAGTTGGGGGGTTAGGGCCTTGGTGCTCCGGATCAGGGAGCTTGGATCGGGCGGGTTCCGATGAGTCGGCGCCGGTTCGGGATGGCGCTAACGACCCGGGCTGGGCGGATTGAGCCGTCGCTCCAGGGCCCGGCTGCCCAGGCCCAGGGCCGCGCAGCAACACCAGAACAGCAGCGCCAAGGTGAGATAAACCTCAGCGCTTTTGCCCAGGTAGAGGGGATTGGCCATGACACTGCGGGCCGTGCCCAGCAGGTCGAGCAGGCCGATCAGGGATAGCAGGGTGGTGTCCTGCAACAGGGAGATGAACTGGCCCACCGTGGCCGGCAGGGCAATGCGCAGGGCCTGGGGCAGCACCACCTGGGCGAGGGCCTGGGGCAGGCTCAGGCCGAGGGAACGGGCTGCCTCCAGCTGGCCCCGGGGCACGGCCGCCAGGCCGGAGCGCACCGCCTCCGCCAGGTAGGCAGCCGAGAAGAAGGTGAGGATCCAGGCTGCCCGCCAGACGCGATCCGGCGCCATTCCTCCAGGCAGGAGGAAGCCCAGGATGTTCTGGCCGAGGAACAGCAGGGTGATCAGGGGGGCTCCCCGGATGAACTCGATGTAGAGCACCGAGCCCCAGCGCAACAACGGCAGGGAACTGCGCCGCCCCAGGGCCAGCAGCACCCCGAGGGGGGCACTGAGCAGGATCGCGAAGCTGGCCTCCACCAGGGTCAGCAGCAGGCCACCCCAGTCGTTGGCCGGCACGCCCACCAGGCCGAGGCCGCCGCCGATCAGCACCATGCCGAGCAGATAGAGCAGGGGCCAGACCAGGGGAAGCCCCAGCCTGATTCCGTTGCCCAGGTGGCTGGCAGCACGGCCGGCGATCCAACGCAACGCCAGCAGCAGAGCCGTGAGGGCCCACCAACGGGCCTGGATGGCCAAGGCCAGCCCCAGGGCGGCCGGTGCCCAGGCCGCCAGCAGTAGCAGCAGGCCGGCCGCCAGCCGGTCGTTGGCTGGCCAGGGGGCTGAGGGCGGTCGATCCCGAGGCGGCAGGCCCCGCAGCAACCCCCAACTCAGACCGGTGGCGGCCGTGAGCAGGGCCACCAGCAGCCACAGGCGCCACTGCTGCTCGATCGGATAGCGCCCCACGGCAAACAGGGTGCTGTTGGCCTGGATCACGGCCCAGTGGGCCTGGGCCAGGGCCCAGTGCAGCAGGCGGTAGCCGGCGGCTGCCAGCCCCGTGATCAGCAACACACTCACCACCCCATCCAGGGGGGTGGCAAAGAGCTCCTGGCGCAGCTTGGATGGTGCGAATCGTGTCATCGAACCGGCTCAGCGCTCCTTGATCTGGACGAAACGGTTCAGGCCATTCATCACCAACGAAATCAGCAGATCAATGGTGAGATAGGCGCCCAGGAGAATCACAATCACCTCGATCGCCCGTCCGGTTTGGTTGAGGCTGGTTTCCGCCACTGAATAGAGATCGGTGTAGCCGCAGGCCACCGCCAGGGAGGAATTCTTGGCCAGGGAGATGTACTGGGTGTTCAATCCCGGGATGATCACCCGCAGGGCCTGGGGAATGATGATGCGCCGCAGGCTCAGCAGGGGACCCAGCCCCAGGGAGGTGGCCGCCTCCCATTGCCCCTTGGGCACGGCGGCAATGCCGCCGCGTACCACCTCGGCGATGAAGGCGCCGGTGTACACCACCAGGCCCGTTAGCAGGGCTCCGAATTCAGACGTGAAGTGCAGGGGGGCCCGCCAGACCCCATCCACCAGGCTGGGGGGGACCCAGTGGAGCCCTGCCTCGAAGCCGGCCAGGAACAGGCCCGATTTGGCTAGCACCATCCCCGGCAGCTGGATGGCGGCGGCCCCATTGGGCAGGGCCAGAAACACCACGAAATACCAGAACACCAACTGCAGCAGCAGCGGGATGTTGCGGATCACCTCCACATACAGGCGGGCCAGCCGTTTGACCAGGCCATTGCTGCTGAAGGAGGCACTGCCCACCAGCGTTCCCAGCAGGGTGGACCCGACGAAGCCCAGAAGCACCACCCGCAGGGTGTTGACCAGGCCGGCCAAAAGCCCCCGCCAGTAGGGCTCCGAAGCGTTGAAGGGCAGCAGGGATTCGGCAATATCAAAACTGGCCGGTTGGCCCAGCCAGCGCCAGCTGAGCAGCAGCCCGGCCGCACTCAGGTTGCGCAGCAGGTTGCCCAGCAGAAAGGCGATCACCACCAGCAGGCCCAACCCCACAGCCCCCTGCACCAGCCAGGGCAGCAGCCGTCGGTTTTGCCACCAGGGGGGAGTGGCACCCAGGCGGTCAGCCATCAGCGGAAGGGCGGCGAATAGATCAGGCCGCCCTGGGTCCACTGGCGGTTGAGACCCCGATCGAGCTTGAGCTTGGAGCCGGGGCCGACATTGCGATCAAAGATTTCGCCGTAGTTGCCCACGGCGGCAATTTCCTTGACGACAAAATCAGCTGGAAGACCCAGGGTTTTGCCGAAGTCGCCTTCAACCGCGAGGAAGCGCCGCAGGTCCGCCTGGTTGGGATTGGCCTTGGCCTGGGCCAGCTTGGCAGCCACATTCGCTTTGGTAATGCCCAATTCCTCGGCCTGCATCAGGGCGTAGACGCTCCAGCGCACCGCATCGGCCCAGACCGGATCGGCGTTGGTGGTGGCGGGGGTGAGCGGCTCCTTGCTGAGCACCTCACCCAGCAGCAGGTGGGCGGAGGGGTCGGGGAAGCTGGTGCGTTTGGCGGCCAGTTGGGAACGGTCGCTGGTCACGGCCAGGCAGCGGCCCTGCAGGTAGGCGGCGTAGGTCTGGTCGCCGGTTTGGAACTTGAGCGGCGTGTAGGTGGCCTTGAGCTCGCGCATGCGATCGGCCAGGTTGAGCTCGGTGGTGGTGCCGCTCTCGACGCAGATCGGCTTGCCCGCCAGATCCTTGAGGCTCTTGACGCCACTGCCGGCCGCCACCATCACCCCCTGGCCGTCATAGAAGGTGGTGGGGGCAAAGCTGAGGCCATTGCCGCCGGCCGCATCGCGGCTGAGGGTTTCGGTGGTGTTGCGCGAGAGCATGTCCACCTCGCCGCTGGCCAAAGCAGCGAAGCGCTCACTGGAATTGAGGTCCCGGTAATCCACCTTGGCCGGATCCCCCAGCAGGCTGGCGGCCACCGCCTTGCAGACATCCACATCAAGGCCGCTGTAGGCCCCATCGGAGCCCACAAAACTGAAGCCAGGCAACTTGCCGTCCACACCGCAGATCAGCTTGCCCCGGCCCTTGATCAGGTCGATCTTCTGGCTCTGCAGGCCACCGCTTTCGGAGGCGCAGCTGACCAGCAGCAGGGCCAGCCCCAGGGCGCTGGCGAGCGAGGCCTTGGGAAGCAGCTTGCGAAGGAACGGCATTGACCCGATCGAGGTTGGCCGCACTTTGCCAGCAATCGGCCCGGCAGGCCCGTGGCAGTTGCCACCAACCGGTGCGCCGGCGCCGGGCCGCCGGGGCCTAAGCCAGCAGGGCCGCCCTGGCCTGGTCGGCGGCCATGCCCGCCACCTGGATCCACTTGCTGCGGCTGGTCTGGCCCCGCACCAGGGTCACGTCCCGCTGGGCCACGCCCAGTTTGCGGGCAACGAATCGGAGCAGGGCCAGGTTGGCTTCGCCCTCCACGGGCGCTGCCTTCAGGCGGATCAAAATCGCCCCCTGGCGTTCGCCGGCGACGGCATCCCTGGGGCTGCGGGGCTGGACCCGGATCGCCACGGCCCTGTCAGCCGCCGCTTCTAGGGTCATGGCAGGTTCGCGTGGGACTGCCGCACGATGGCCCATTCAGCCCCTGCCCACCAACCGGACTCCCCCGGCCCCAGCCAGGCCCCCGCTCCAGACGCCGCCCCAGCTGCCGCCCCGGCCATCCCCGGCCAGCAGCTGCAGCTCCGGCGTCCCGACGACTGGCATGTGCACCTGCGCGATGGCGCCCTGCTCCGGGCAGTGGCCGGCGCCACCGCCCGCCAGTTCGCCCGGGCGGTGGTGATGCCCAACCTCACTCCGGCGATCACCACCGCCGCCGCCGCTGCTGCCTACCGGCAGCGCATCCTTGCCGCCCTGGAGCCTGAAGCGGCCCAAGCGTTCCAGCCGTTGATGACGGCCTATCTCACCGAAACCCTCGATCCGGAGGAGCTGGTGCGTGGCCAGGCTGAGGGGATCTTCACCGCCGCCAAGCTCTATCCCGCCGGGGCCACCACCAATTCGGCGGCGGGGGTGCGGAACCTGGCCGCGATCGGGGGCGTGCTCGAGACGATGGAGCGCATCGGCCTGCCCCTGTTGATCCATGGCGAGGTCACCGATCCGGCCGTGGACATCTTTGATCGGGAGGCCGTGTTCATCGAACGCCACCTGCAACCCCTGCTGGTGCGCCATCCGGGCTTGAAGGTGGTGCTTGAGCACATCACCACCGCTGAAGCGGCGGCCTTTGTGGCTGAACACGGCCCCCAGCTGGCCGCCACCATCACCCCCCACCACCTGCACATCAACCGCAACGCCCTCTTCGCCGGCGGTCTGCGACCGGATTTCTATTGCCTGCCGATCGTCAAACGGGAACGCCATCGCCTCGCCCTGCGCCGGGCGGCCACCTCGGGCGATCCCAGCTTCTTTCTTGGAACCGATTCCGCCCCCCACCGGCGCCAGGCCAAGGAAGCCGCCTGCGGTTGCGCCGGGATTTACAACGCCCCCTATGCAATCGAGAGCTATGCCTCCGTGTTTGAGCAGGAGGGAGCCCTGGACCGCCTCGAGGCCTTCGCCAGTGAGCACGGGCCCCGCTTCTACGGCCTGCCCCCCAACAGCGGCGTGATCACCCTGGAGCGCCAGGATCCCGCCAGCGCCAGCGCCGAGACCGTGCCCCTGCGCCTGGATCTCGGCAGCGACGGCGACTCGCCCCTGGCCCTGGTGCCCTTCCATGCGGGCGAGGCCTTGCCCTGGCGCCTGGTTTGATCAGCCCGGTTCTGCCTGGCCAGGGCCAGCGGCCCTGATCGCGTCCACGGGTTGCGTCCTGCAGGGCAAGCCCGTTGGAATCCCACCCCAACCCTTCCAAATCGGGACGGCAATGGCTGAGGGGGAACCCCTTGGTTCCGGTGAGCGGGCCTGGCGCGATCAAGGGGTTGGGGAGTCTTGGCCAGGACGTCGAGGCGGGGAAAGCTGGAGAGCCAGCCCGTGGACAGCCACCACGACAACGAAGGATGGTTCTGGCGTTCTGGGTGGCTCCGACCATCGGGCCAGAGGATGCTTTCAGGCGGCCTCAGTGCCCGCCGCCGAGGAGCGCAGCCTGCTCGGGGCTCAGGCGACCGGCCTCGAGCAACACAGCCGTGATCTGGTCGATCGACAACACGGCCCGGCTGCGGTAGCCCGCCGCGGCCAACCGTTGGACGGCCGTGCCGCCATGGTCAATGAACACCACCACATCCTCCACCTTCAGGCCGGATCCTTCCAACTTGCCGATCCCCTCCAGCACGCTGCCGCCGGTGATCAGGATGTCGTCCACCACCAGGGCCGTTTCGCCCTCCTGGAAATCTCCCTCGATCAGGCGCCGGGCCCCATGGGCCTTCACCTCCTTGCGGGGGTAGATCAGGGGTTTGTGCAGCAGCAGGGACAGGCCCGTGGCCGTGGGCAGGGAGCCATAGGGAATGCCGGCGATGCGATCAAAGCTGAGATCGGTGAGCAGGGTGCTGTAGGCATGCAGAACCCGATGGAATATGTTGGGGCTGGAGATGATGCGGCGCAGGTCGATGTAGTAATTGAACAGGGCACCGGAAGCCTGCACATACTCGCCAAACAGCAGACAGCCGATATCAAACAGATCCACCACCAGGCTGTCGAGCTGCTCGCTCCTCGCCGGCGGGAGCCAGAGGTCACAGCGATCGGCGGCGGGCTGGCGGGCCGCGATGACGCGATCGCGCAGGCTGGCGATCTGGCCCTTGAGCTCCGCCACCCGCTCCCCGAGGCGATCCTCCATCAACATGTTCTGGGGAACCGGCAGCAGCAGGCCATCGGCGGCGGTCCCCAGGCCCGCCTCCAGCAGACTTTCCAGCCGTTCCTCCTCCCCCCAGAGGCTGCGCAGAATCAGCACGTGGTCGGGGGCCAGGTTGCGCACCCGGGCCAGAATCGCCGGGTCACTGGTGCCCACCTCGAGGAGCAACTGTTCCGGGGTGGCCCAGAGGCGGCTTTCGGCCACGATCCGCAGGTAGAGCGGGTCGGCCTCATTGGGATGGTGCTGGAGGATGCGGGAGGCAGGACTGGAGCTGTGGCAGCTGATCACCACCGCCCGGTCGGTGTGCAGCAAAAACGGAGCCGCCAGGTCGTGGCCAGCCAGGGGCGACAGGGACACGGCATCGACATTGAGCTCCTCGAAGACGTAATGGGCCAGGGCCGAGGCCGAGTTGAGATCGGCGTGCTTGGCATCAAGAATCAAGGGAATCTCAGGGGGCACCAGCTCCCGCACTTCCCGCAGCAGGTCGAGGCCCACGGCCCCGAGGGCCTGGTAGAACCCCAAACTCGGCTTGAAGGCGCAGACATGGTCGGCGGTTTCCTCAATCACCGCCTTGATCCAGCGGCGCGACTGGGAGAGGAACGACCCGGCGCTGGCGCCGCGGTGGCGGTTCCAGCTCTGCAGCATCTCGGGGTTGGGATCCAGCCCCGTGATCAGCAGGGACTGGCGGCTGGCGATCGCGTCCGTGAGCTTGAGGAAGAAGGTCACGCCTTTGCTGGACCAGGCACCAGCGGCCAGGGCAAGGGTCAGGCTGGCACGGACCCTGGCGTGGGGTCGGGTTCCTCGGCCTGGCCACTGGCCGGGATCACCAACACCGGAATGGCCGCATGGGTCAGCACACGCTGGGTTTCGCTGCCGAGCAGCAAGGCCGCCAATCCGCGCCGGCCGTGGGAGGCCATCACGATCAGGTCGCAGTTCCGCTCCCGGGCCGAGGCCAGGATCGCCTCGTAGATCGTCGGGTTCACGGTGGTGTGGCTGTCACAGGGCACGCCGGCGGCATCGGCCTGGCGGCGGGCCTCCCTGAGCAGCTGTTCGGCATGGGCCGCGTGGGCCTGGGCGAACTGGTCACTGATCGCCGGATCGAGCACCATGCCCTCGCCGAACAGGCTCACCTCGGGATGGGCGTAGGGGCTGTCCTGGGCATGGAAAAAGGTGATGCGGGCCCCGGCCTCCTTGGCGATCTGCACCGCCCGCGCCACGGTGGCCCCTGCCAGTTCGGTGCCATCGGTGGGCACCAACAGATGGCGAAACATCCCAACCTTGCCGCTTGAGCCAACGCTAGGTCGCCTGGGCGGAACGGCAGCCTGTGGCCAGCGCCGGCCCCCAGCCGACCAGCGCCCCCAGCCCGGGGGGCCTCGCCCGGAACCCGGCAGCTACAGGCGGGAGAGGGATGGGCAACCGCCCTGGCAGCACCCCACCCGACGCGGATCCGGCGCTGGCCTGAGGCACCCGGGAGCTTCCAAGCAAGCCCTTGGTTGGGACCCATCACGCTGGTTGCGATCCACCGCGTTCCGGCGGAGGGTCCCTGCTCAGGCGCCCGCGGCGGGGCCTTGCCAGCCGGCCAGGTGGGCGGCCCCCCTGGAGCGGGCCAGGGCCCGGGCCGAGGGCAGGGCCGGCTCGAGCCGTTCGGAGTTGAACGGCGGCAGGGTGCGGCTGCGCAGCCAGGCCCCCCAGCGGAATTCATGGAAGGGAATCAGGGGTGCGGCCGCCACCACCCGCTCCCGCTTCAATTTCCACACCAGGCTGCGGTAGGGGTCGTCCTGGGTGTCGGTGAGCCGGGCCGGCAGGGCGCTGGGGGGCAGGGGACCCAGGCCCCGGCCATCAAAGAGGTAGAGCCAGCCCCGCTGGTGCAGGGCGTCGAGCACCGCCTGGGGATCCCGCATGGGCAGATCCAAGGCCACGTAGCCGAAGGCGGTGGCGCTGGGGTCCAGCTCCATCAGCCCCCGCAGCCGGTGGTGGCGATCCACCATCCAGAGGTCGCCGGCCTGGCTGCGCACCAGGGGGGTGGGTTTCTGGCGCAGGTAGCGGCGCCGCTCTTCGAGGCTGTCCTTGGCGAAATCGCTTTGGCGGCTGCGGATCTCGGCCATGCCCACACACATCTGGGTGGGGCGCAGCAGGGCGAGGGGCACCTCCAGCAGGTCGTGATCGCCTGGCGGTGGCAGGGGCTGAAAGGGGGGAAGTCGCAGGGCCATGGGATGACCCTAGATCCAGTGGAGCGCTGCGATCTGATCCGGCCGGGGTGGGCGCGCAGCGGGGGATCCGGGCTCAGGTGGCGCCGTTGCTGGTCGGGGCCAGCCCGTAGGGTTCCTCATCCGCCGGCGTGCTGATGCCGAGCTGCTGCCGCCATTGGGCCACGGGCCAGTCCCAGCCCTCCTCCCACCGCACGGCCCAGAGGGGGCTGGCGCTGAAGCCGATCGTGGTGCCATGGGCAATCGCCCGATTCAGCAGGGCAAAGCTCTGCGTCTGCAAGCGAAACCGGCTGATCTGGGCGGAGTTGTTCAGCATCACGTAGGCGGGAAAGCCAATCTGGGTGGCGGTGATCGCCAGCACGCCGTTTTCGCCATCCCGGCTGGTGCCAAAGCCGCTCACCACATGGTGGATGTCGTGGGTGGTGGCGATGCGTTGGGTCAGCCAGTGGGCATCGCTGAGCAGCGGTCTGGGCCGGAAAAACGCGGGGTCGTAGCCGCGGCTGGTCATCAGATCGGCGTAGCTGCGGCCCAGGCTGCCCTCGGGCAACCGGCCCAGCAGGGCCATGTCGGGCTGCAGGGGCGGATAGCGCTGCTCCATCAGAACTGCCCCTCCGGCAGCAGGCGACAGCGCCGCAGGCACTCGTCCATCTGGGGCGTGTCCAGGAACGTATCGACCAGATCGGCAATTGCCTTGAGATCGCCGTTACTACGGGCGACGGAAATCAAGGCAAGCAATGTTTTGAAGGTTGCCGTGATCTGCTGTCCTGACGCCACAAATGACTCATATGGATAGGACCAAAACCTAGGAATCCTTCCGTTCACCAGGCAAGTCCCCAGGCGGGGAGAGCTGGCCGGCCAAGCCAGGGTCCCCCTGCGGGAGTCTGTGCTGGGGCACGACCGGTCTGGGGAGCTGCGATCCGCAGCCACGGTTGCTGCTCCCAATCGCTGACAATCGGGGCATCTGCCGGGTTCGCAGCAATTGTCCCCCTTTGCCCTGGTTGCTCCCGCTTCCCTGCCGCTGCTGCTCCAGCCTCCCGCTGCCCTGACCACGGCCCTGGTGACCAAGTCGTCGCTGTTTGGCATCGGCATTGCCTTCAGCCCCCTGCACATCGCCGTGGTGGCCTTGCTGCTGCTCGGCAAGGCCCCCCTGCAGCGGGCCATGGCCTACGTCAGCGGCTGGGCCCTGGCCAATGCCCTGGCGATTGTGGTGCTCACCCTGCTGGGGGAGACCTTCTCGATCAGCCTCAACCATGGCGAACGGGAACAGGTGCTGATTGACCTGCTCGGCGCCGGTGCCCTCGTGGGCCTGGGTCTGTACCAGCTCACGCCCCAGGCCAACCTCGGTGAGGAGGGCATGGCCCTGCGGTTGATGAACCAGCTGCCCGATTTCAGCACCCTCACCCTGGTGCTGATCGGTGCCTCCAGCGCCCTCCTGACCCCGGAGAACCTGGTGTTCTATCTCAAGGAAGCCGGGCTGCTGCTGCTCAATGAACCGGGTCTGAAGGCCGATGCCGAAGTCACCGGCCTGTTCACCCTGGTGGCCAGTTCCCTGTTGCTGTTGCCGCCCCTGGCCTGGTTGGTGAGTCGGGGCGCCATCCGTGAACCGATTGCCCGTCTCGAGGATTGGTTGCAGCACAAGGCCGAATGGCTGGTGGGCATCCTGGCCCTGGTGCTCGGGGCCTACCTGCTCTACGAAGGCCTGCACGGCCTGGATGTGATGCGCGCGGTTTAGGGCTGGTGCCGGCTACTGGACCCCGCCAAGGTCGGCCCTGATTCGACCGCCTCCAGGGCCTGGGGGTTAAAGGCTGGAGGGCTGCCAGGCCGTGCCCTGCTGGCGCGAATGGTTGGCCTGGGGCAGCAGGGTTGGGCGGCCCAGATCCGGTCCGGGCAGGCGGTTGTCCTGGCTGCCTTGGGGCGGCTCCAGCAGGGCCAGGCCGGCGCCAAGGGCCAGCAGGGCGATCAGGCCCCACCAGCCGCGGCGCCCCCGCAGCAGCGCTTGGATCGGCTGCCGGCGGCCCCGTTGCTGGGGCCGGGAGCGGCGGCTCTGGGCTCCGGTGCCCGAGAGCGGTGACACGCAGCGGCCACACACCATGCGGCCGGCCAGGCTGCGATCGGCCCGCACGGACCAGCTGCCGCAGTTGGGACAGGCCATGGGCAAGGACGGACAGCGGGAGAAGCAGACCTGCCGGACGGGAGCCTGCCGAAGACCAGGGACCAGGCACCAAGGACCAAGGGCCATCGGCCAGGGCCAGGGACCAGGTCTGGGGATCGAAATCGTATCCGGCGCCGGCGCCAGGGTGTAGGAGCCTGGAGATAAGGCACCGCCCCCGCGCCCTGTTGGTCCCATGTCCCTGAGCGGCGCCATCCCCAAACCCGGAGCCCGGCCCGATGGCGCCGCCAGCTTCCAGATCCGCCCCCTGGAGGCCGCCCAGATTCCCCTGGTCACCGCCTGGGCGCGCCAGGAGGGGTTCACCCCCGGCAGCGGCGATGTGGCGATCTACCGCCAGACCGATCGCCAGGGCCTCTGGCTGGGCTGGCTCGAGCAGACGCCGATCGGCTGCATCGCCGGGGTGCGCTACAACGCGGCCTACGGCTTCATCGGCCTGTTCATCGTGCGGCCTGAGCTGCGGGGCCAGGGCTACGGCATCCAGCTCTGGCGCCACGCCCTCGAGCACCTCAGCGATGTGCGCTGCATCGGCCTGGAGGCAGCCGCCGATCGCATCGCCAACTACGCCAGCTGGGGCTTCCTACCGGCCTCCCCCACCCAGCGCTGGCAGCTGGATGGGGGCGGTGCCGCAGGCCCAGGACGATGCGATTCCCCGTTGGCCGCCGGCCTGGCCGCGGGCATTAGCGACGACCTGCAGCTGGTCAGTGCCGAAGCCATCCCGGAGGCGGCCGTGCAGGCCTACGACGCCAGCCATGAAGCCACCCCCAGGCCCCACTTCCTGCGGGACTGGCTGCGCCACCCGGCCGGCACGGTGCAGGCCCTGATCGATGGCAAGCAGCGTTGCCATGGCTTTGGTCGGATCCGTCCCTGCCAGCTTCCCCAGGGCCAGGGCTGGCGCATCGGGCCCCTGATCGCCGACTCGCCGGCCCTGGCGGAGCGGTTGTTGCAGCAACTCTTGCGCCACCATCCCGGCGCGGTGTTGATCGATGCGCCCGGTGCCAATCCGGCGGCGGCCGAGTTGTTGCACCGCCGCGGCTTCACCGTGGTGGGGGAAACCCTGCGCATGTACCGGGGTCCGATTCCGAAGCTGCCCCTGCAGGATGTGTTCGCACTGGCCTGCCTCGAACTGGGCTGAGGCCTGGCCCCACCAAGCGTTTGCTCAGGCCTGGGGCCAGGGCGCAAAAGCCACCGGTTCGTACTTGGCAAACACCACCCGCCAGCTGCGGCGGGCCAGGGCCTGGAGGCCGGTCTGGAAGGCCTGGGTGTCGCCATCGGCCAGCCAGCGGGCCTTGAGGGCCGGCAGGGTTTCGGTCAGCTCGGCCAGGGGGATCTCCACCAGCAGCAGGCTGCTGTCGCCTGCGGCCCGCTGCAGGGGGCCCTCATCGCTGCGCTGCCACAGGCGGAGTAACAGTTCCAAGGCCAGGGTCAGGCCGTCCTGGCCGGGGTCGCCATGGTGGGCCGCGGCCTCCCCCTGGGAGCGACCCGCAATCGGCAGGCTGCGTTTGCCGTTCAACTCCACTAGGGCGAGGGCGACCAGGTAGGGGGTTTCAGCCATGGCCAGCATTCGGTGTGGCACCACCATGGCCGAGCGGGCGTTCGTCCAAGCGTTGGAGGGGCCTTCGTTGCGCTGCCCTGAGCAGGGAGGCGGGCCGAACGGCAGCCCTAACCCTTGCTGAAGGATTGATCAGGAGCGTTGCTGGTCGGGACGTTCCTCAGGCACGATCGCGCCGGCGACAGGGCACACCTGCAGGCAGATGCCGCAGTCGATGCAGGTGTAGAAATCGATCCAATAAAAGGGGGTTCCCTTGCTGTTGGCGCCGCTGCCGGGATGGATGCAGGCCACCGGACAGGCATCCACGCAGTCGGCCACGCCCTCGCAGACATCAGTGAGGATCGTGTGGGCCATCGATGGATCAAAGCAGCGGTGATCCTAGGCAGGGACCTCAGCCAATCCAGACGCTGGAGCCGCAGCCCCGGGCGGTAGCCAGCCGCTCGGCCTGCTCGGCCGTGGCACAGGGGCTGCTCAGCAGTTCGGCCGCCTGGCCCTGGTCGTGCAGGGCTTCCAGGTGGTCCAGGGCCTGGGCCAGCTGGCTGTCGCTGCTGTAGGCCACCAGCACCGGCCCCGGGCCAGGGCTGGTGGCCGATCGGGTGCTGGCGCTGGCATCGAGCAGCTCCCGGATCGGCTCCACGGCGAAGCCAAAGCCCATCCCGGCGGCCGTCGCCTGGGCCTCTGCGGCGCAGAAGCGACCCACCAGGGCGTCGTAGCGACCACCACTGGCGATCTCCACGGGGGCAGTGTCCGCCCCCCGGCAGACCACCTTGAGCACCAGGCCGTCGTAGAGGGCGTAGTGGGGCTGGAAGGTGGGATCGAAGCTGAGGGCCACCCCCTGGGCCTGGGCCGTGGGGGCGAGGGCGTCCAGGGTGCTGGCCAGGTTGTCGAGCAGGGCGCAGGGCCCGAGCAGCTGCTCCAACTGGTAGAGCACGGCGGTGGGTTCGCCCCGCAGACGCATCAGCCGTTGCAGGCCCTGGCGTTGGTTTTCGGGCAGGGGCAGGGCGGCGATCGCCAGGAAATCAAAGCCAGTCAGGGCCTGGCGGGCAGCCGTGCGCTGCGAGGCAGGCACCTGGTCCAGCAGGGCCGCCAGCACCCCGTGGTGGCCGAGCAGCAGCTGGGTGTGCTGCTCCGCTCCCAGGCCCAGGCTGCGCAGGCAGGCGAGCAGCAGTCGCAGCAGTTCACTGTCATCGGCGGCCCGGGCGGCCCCCAGCAGCTCCACGCCGCTCTGGAGTTCTTCAACGATCTGCTGGCCGGCGCCGGCACCGCCGCCATCGGCCTGGCGGCTGCGGTAAATCGGGCCGGTGTACCAGAGCCGCAGGGGTCGGCTGCGACCGGCCATGCGGGTGCCCGCCGCCCGGGCGATCGAGGCCGTCATCTCAGGCCGCAGCCCCAGGGCCTCCTCCGTGGCCAGGCGCACCACCTCCCGACCCTCGATGCCACCACCCGCCTGGAGGGTTTCCAGCCGTTCAATCGTCGGCGGTGCCACCTCCTCGTAGCCCCAGAGCCGATAAACCGCAGCCAGCTGGCTGACCAGGGTGCGGTTGCCATCCACCTGCTGGGGATTGAGGTCCCTGGCGCCGGCGGCGGGTTGCAGGGCCATGGGCTTGGGGGCAGGGGCGGTGTGGTGCGGATCCTATGGAGCCGGGGTTACGCCGCCAGCACCGGACGGCTGGCGAAGGCAACGGGGCCCGGGCTCCGGGCTTCGAGATCGGAAAAGGGCATCCCCCTGAGCCGATCCAGTCCGGTTGCTCAAGTCCGATTACTCAAGTCCGGCTGCTCTAGTCCTGCTGCTCTAGTCCGGTTGCGCAAGTCCGGTAGTTCCGCCCAGGCTGAGCAGGCCCGGCTGATTAGGCAGGGCGGCTCAGGTTGGCGAAGCCGCTGCCAAATCCTCAGGCCCCAGGACGGGGCGTGCCGGCCCCATCGAGCTCCGGGGCGCCGTAGCTGGCCCCCGCCAGGGGCGCGCAGGCTGCCAGGCCCTCGATCAGGGGGGCCCTTAGGGCGGGGGCGCAGGCGATCAGCCGACCTTCGGCCAGGTCGATCGGTCCGCCGTCGTAAGCGCAGACCACACCGCCCGCCTGCTCCACCAGCACGACGCCGGCGGCCAGGTCCCAGGGAGAGAGGCCCCGCTCCCAGTAGCCATCGAGCCGGCCGGCGGCCACAAAGGCCAGATCCACCGCCGCCGCCCCGGGCCGGCGCACGCCACGGGTCCGGTGGGTGAAGTAGGCGAATTCGGCGTAGTTGTTATCGAGCCGGGTGTGGCGGTCGTAGGCGAAGCCCGTCACCAAGAGGGACGAGCCCAGCTCCTGGCAATCGCTCACCTGGATCGGCTGGTCATTGCACCAGGCCCCCAGGCCCGGGGCCGCCCAGAAGTGTTGCTGCAGGGCCGGCACGGCTAGGGCCCCGAGCAGGGGCCGCCCCTGCCAGGTGAGGCCAATTGAGGTGGCAAAGAAGGGAAAGCCGTGGGCGAAGTTGGTGGTGCCATCAAGGGGATCAACGCACCAGGCCAGGTCGGACTGGCCCTCCCTCCAGCCGCTTTCTTCGGCCAGCACCCCGAATTCAGGCGTATGGCTATGCAGCACGGCCAGCACGGCCGCCTCGGCCGCCTCATCGGCCTCGGTCACCAGGTCACCGGCGCGGCCCTTTTCGCGAATCCGCTCCAGGTGGCCGTAGTGGTGCATCAGCTGCTCGGCGCCGGCCCTGGCCGCCTCCCGGGCCACGGCCACGAGCCGCTCCAGGCCGGCGGTGTCCAGGCCCGAATCCCGCAGGCTGCGGTCGGAGCAGGAGCTGGGCTGGCTCATTCGTCGTCGAGGGGCAGGCCGGCACGCACCTTGCCACGGCCGAAGAACCGGCCGAACTGCAGGTCATAGACCTCGTCTTCGTCCTGGGTTTCCACCTCCAAAGGGCCCTGGGCCCGGGCGACGCAGAGCAGGCCGTAGCCCCTGGCGCGCACATCCTTGGACAGGCCCAGGGATTCGCGCTGGTCGATCTCGCCGCTGAGCACGCGCACGGCGCAGGCGGTGCAGCAGCCATTGCGGCAGCTGAAGGGCAGGGGCTGGCCCTGGGCTTCAAAGCTGCGCAGGATGTACTCGCCCTCGGGCACATCAAGGTGGATCGTGCGCTGTTCCTGGCGCCAGTGCACCGTGATCGGGTAGTGCTGCGCCATGGGGATCCCAGGGGTTCAGGGGGGGTGACTGCTACATTCTCCCAGTTGCCCCACTTGCCCCGCTTTAGGGAGAGGTGGCCGAGTGGTCGAAGGCGCAGCATTGGAAATGCTGTATAGGGGCAACTCTATCGAGGGTTCGAATCCCTCCCTCTCCGTTGAAAACCGGCTCACGCCGGTTTTTTTTTTGGCCTGGCCTGGGAATCGCCCTGGGGGCTGCCTCCAGCCGGTTGGCAGGACGGCCGAAGTGGGTGGGATCAGGGCTTTCGGGCCGTTAGTTTGGGCATTCCATGCGCGGATCCATGGGGCGGATCGTTGGCATCGACCTAGGCACCACCAACTCCGTGGTGGCGGTGCTGGAAGGCGGCCGTCCCCAGGTGATCGCCAGCGCCGAGGGGGGGCGCACCACGCCATCGGTGCTGGGCTTCAACCGCGAGAAGGAATTGCTGGTGGGCCAGCTGGCCCGGCGCCAGTTGGTGCTCAATCCCCGCAATACGTTTGCCAACCTCAAGCGCTATGTGGGCCGGCGCTGGGAGGAACTGGACGAGGGCAGCCTGGCGGTGCCCTACACGATCCGGGCCAACGACCAGGGCAATGTGCGGGTGGTGTGCCCGGCCACGGAACGGGAGTACGCCCCCGAGGAGCTGGTGGCCAGCCTGCTGCGCAAGCTTGTTGATGATGCGGCCACCTACCTGGGCGAGCCCGTGGAGGCGGCGGTGATCACCGTGCCGGCCTATTTCAATGACGCCCAGCGTCAGGCCACCCGCGATGCCGGCCGCCTGGCCGGCATCAGCGTGGAGCGGATCCTCAACGAACCCACCGCCGCCGCCCTCGCCTACGGCTTCGATCGCAGCGCCGTCAAGCGGGTGCTGGTGTTTGACCTGGGCGGCGGCACCTTTGATGTGTCGGTGTTGCGGATCGCCAACGGCGTTTTTGATGTCAAGGCCACCAGTGGCGACACCCAGCTGGGCGGCAACGACTGGGACCGGCGCATCGTGGACTGGCTGGCCGACGCCTTTTTGGCCCAGCACCAGATCGACCTGCGCCGCGACCGCCAGGCCCTGCAACGGCTCACCGAAGCGGCCGAAAAGGCCAAACAGGAGCTTTCGGGCGTGCAGAGCACCCCGATTTCCCTGCCCTTCATCGCGACCGCCGAGGCCGGGCCGCTCCACATCGAAACCACCCTGGAGCGGCGCACCTTTGAAGGTCTCTGCGGCGATTTGCTCGATCGCCTGCTGCGGCCGGTGCAGCGGGCCCTGCGCGATTCCGGCCTGGCCGCCGAAGACATCGACGATGTGGTGTTAGTGGGGGGCAGCACCCGCATGCCGATGGTGCAGGCGATGGTGCGCACTCTGGTGCCCCTGGAGCCCTGCCAATCGGTCAATCCCGATGAGGTGGTGGCCATCGGCGCTGCCGTGCAGGCCGGCATCCTCACCGGCGAACTGCGCGATCTGATGCTCAATGACGTCAGCCCCCTGTCCCTGGGGCTGGAAACGGTCGGCGGCGTGATGAAGGTTCTGATTCCACGCAATACGCCGATCCCGGTGCGCAAATCCGATGTGTTTTCCACCTCGGAAGCCAACCAGAACTCGGTGGAAATCCATGTGCTCCAGGGGGAGCGCCAGATGGCCAGCGATAACAAATCCCTGGGCCGCTTTCGCCTCTCCGGCATCCCGCCGGCCCCCCGGGGCGTGCCCCAGGTGCAGGTGTCCTTTGACATCGACGCCAACGGCCTGCTGCAGGTGTCCGCCACCGACCGCACCACGGGCCGCCAACAGAGCGTCAGCATCCAGGGGGGCTCCAACCTCAGCGAAGAGGAGGTGCAGCGCCTGCTGGCCGAGGCCGAACAGAAGGCCAGCGAAGATCGGCGCAAACGCAGTGAGATCGATCGCCGCAACCGGGCCCAGACCCTGGTGGCCCAGGCGGAGCGGCGCCTGCGCGATGCCGCCCTGGAGCTGGGGCCCTACGGGGCTGATCGCCAGCAACGGGCCGTGGAACTGACCCTGCGCCAGGTGCAGGACCTGCTCGCCGACGGCGATTTGGCCGAGCTGGAGCTGGCGGTGAGCGAACTGCAGGAGGCCCTGTACGGCCTCAATCGCCGCCTCAGCTCGGAACGGCGCAGTGAGGCCAGTGGTCCGCTCCAGGGGCTCAAGAACACCCTGGGCTCCCTCAAGGATGAGCTGTTCGCCGATGACGACTGGGACGACTGGGATCGGGGCGGCAGCCGCCGCGGCCTCCAGGACCCCTGGCGCGATGGCCCCTCCCGACAGGGGAGCTGGGACGAACCCCGCTGGGGAGCGGGCCCTGGCAATGGTCTGACCAGCAGCTGGGGTGCCGATGCGGCCCTGGCGGGACCGGGCAGCGTGGTGCCGGGCCGCGCCGCTGGCCGCGACCGCGACGACCCCAGGGACGCTTGGTCCAGAGCGCAGGACTGGAACCAGGGCCAGGAGCGGAGCTGGGATCGGAGCGTCGCGGGATCCGGCGACCGCGATGGCGCCAGCCGCCCAGACGCCCGCCTGGGCGTCCAGCCCCCACGGGCAGGCTGGGACGAGCCTGGCAACCGAGCCGGGGAGCGCGCCCCTGCCTGGGCCGAGGAGCGGTTCAGCAACCGGCCCGGAGTCGGCCGAGACGATCGGTTCGACGACTCCCCAGGGCGGCAGCCAGCTGCGGGTCCGCAGGACTGGAGGCGGGACAGCCCGAGCGAGCGCAGCGGCGACTGGGCCGGCGAGCGTTGGCCGCGGGAGTCCGGCGCCGGCGGCCGCGAGCCGGGGCGCCCATCCGGCTTGGATCCCAACCAGGACTGGCGTGCCGACCAAGCTTCCGCTCAGGCAGGGCCCAGCCAGAGAAGGGGCTCCGAGGGCAGGCGAGCCCGGGGTGATGGCGCTGGGCAGGACTGGGATCGCGATCCCTACGCCGGTGAGGGGGGTCCCAACCCCTCCTACGGCCGGGGGGGCAGCGGCCAGGCATTGACGGCCCGCTCCCGCCCTCCCCAGGACGACCCCTGGGCTGAGGTCTGAATCCTGTGCCGGAGAGCCCGCCCCAGACCACTGATCTCTGGGCCGTGCTGGGCCTGGAGCCTGGCGCCGATGCCGCCAGTCTGAAGCGGGCCTTCCGCCAGCAGGCCCGCCTCTGGCATCCGGACCTCAACGGCAACGATCCGGTGGCCGAGGAACGCTTCAAGGCGGTGAATGCCGCCTACGCAATCCTCAGCGATCCCAGCCGCCGCCAGGCCTGGGAACGGGGCCAGGGCGCCAGCGCCAGCGCGCCTGTTGATCGCTTTGCCACGGGCTTTCCCGACTTTGATGACTACCTGGACGCCCTGTTGGGCCGCCGCCAGGCCCGCAGCGACGAGCCCACCGGCACCCCTTCCGATAATCGATCCACGAACCACCCCCAAGACCCCTTCCAGGACCGCTCCGCAGACCGCTCCCAGGCCCACTCCCCGGGCTGGCCGGGTCCGGACGGGGGGTCCTGGTCCGCAGCCGATCCCCAGGGGGCCGAGCGCGAGGGCCCCAACCGGGGTTGGGGGGTCACGCCCTCCCCGCCGCCGCCGGCTCCAGTGGTGGCCAGCGTGGATGCCGAAACGCTGGTGGAACTCAGCCCCGAGCAGGCCCTTGCGGGGGAACGGATCGAGCTGGAGCTGGCCGATGGCACGGTGCTGGAAACCTGGACCCCGCCCCTGGCCGGCGATGGCTGGCGCCTGCGCCTGGCGGGCGTGGTGGCCGGTGGCGGCGACCACTTCCTGCAGCTGCGGGTGCGCACCGAGGAGGGCCTGCGCATCGACGGCCTGCGGGTGTTGTTTCAACTCGACCTGGCCCCCGCCGATGCGGTGTTGGGCTGCCGGGTGGCGGTGCCGACCCTGGAGGGACCGGTGCAACTGCGGGTGCCACCGGGATCCTCCAGTGGCCGCCTGTTACGGCTGCGGGGTCGCGGTCTGGAGTGGGGCAGCCAGCGGGGCGACCAGCTGGTGGAGATCCGGGTGGTGGTGCCCGAGGAGCTCAGCGAGGCCGAGGAAGCGCTTTATCGGCGCCTGCAGCAGCTGGCCCACGAGGCCGACGCCTAGGCCAGGCCTGCGCCCGCTGGTGAGACACTGGGCTGTGAGCCGCCCGAGCTGCCTTTCATGTCCGTGCACGTGCTCCTCTTCGATGCGGGCAGCGACGCCGAAGGCATCCATTCCCTTGAGGTCAACGGCAACACCCTGGTGCTGCTCTTCGAAGACCCTGACGATGCCGAGCGCTACGCCGGCCTGCTCGAAGCCCAGGATTTCCCGATGCCAACCGTTGAGGCGATCGAGCGCGATGAGATCGAACTGTTCTGCTCCCAGGCCGGCTACCAGGCCCAGTTCGTGCCAGCGGGCTTTTTGCCCCAGTCGGCGGAGGACCGGCTGCTGATTGCCCCTCCGGAGCGAAATATGGATGTCTCCAACTGGAAGGAGGAGCTCCAAGACCAGCAGGAGCTCGCTGACGCGGGTGCCGTTGCCAGGGCTGCGGAGGCCGACCCAACCGCTTCCGGGGGGGCTGATGCCGAACTGGAAGCCTTCCGGCGCCGGCTGGAGGGGCTGCTGTGAGCGATCCCGGCCGGGAGCTTGGGGCCAGCCCGATCCAGACCAGCCTGATCCAGACCGATCGGATCCAGACAAGCCAGACCGAGACAAACCAGACCCAGCCCGATCCCTTGCAGACCACTCCTGCCCTGGGCAAACCTGCCCTGGCGAATCCCGCGCTTGACCAGCCCGACCAGGGTCAGCCCAGCCAGGGAGAGCCCGCTCAGGGAGAGTCCACCCAGGGCCCGGCCTTCCAGGGTCAGGACCGGGGCCACATCCTCACCGAACAGGCCAACCAGCGCAGCACCACCCTGGACCAGCTCGCCACCGCTGACCTGGTGCAGTTGTTCTGCGATGAAGATCGCCGGCCCCAGGAGGCCGTGGCCGCGGCAGCCCCGGCCCTGGCTGCGGCGATCGATGCCATCGCCGCCCGGCTGCGTCAGGGCGGCCGACTTTTTTACCTGGGAGCGGGCACTTCCGGCCGGCTGGGGGTGTTGGATGCGGCTGAATGCCCCCCCACCTTCTGCTCGCCGCCGGAGCTGGTGCAGGGGGTGCTCGCCGGGGGCGCGGCTGCCCTGCTGCGCAGCTCCGAGGGGCTGGAGGATCTTGAGGAGGCCGGCCGCAGCGACCTGGACGCCCGGGGCTTTTCGGGCGCCGACGTGCTCGTCGGCATCGCCGCCGGCGGCACCACCCCCTACGTGCACGGCGGCCTGCGCCACGCTCGCCAGCTCGGGGCCCTGGCCATTGCCCTGGCCTGCGTGCCCGCCGAGCAGGTGCCCATGCCGGCCGATCTGGACATCCGCCTGATCACCGGGCCCGAGCTGCTCACTGGCTCCACCCGGCTCAAGGCCGGCACGGCCACGAAGATGGCCCTCAATATCCTCTCCACCGGCGTGATGGTGCGCCTTGGCAAGGTCTACGGAAACCGGATGGTTGATGTGGCGGTCACCAACAGCAAGTTGGAGGACCGGGCCCTGCGCATCCTGGCCGACCTGGCGGGCGTCGATCGGGCCGAAGGGGCCAGGCTGCTGCACGAAACCGATGGCTCGGTGAAGCTGGCCCTGTTGATGGCCAAGGCGGGGATGGCCACCGCCGAAGCCAGGGCCTGCCTGGGCCGCCAGGGCCAATCCCTGCGGGCCGCCCTCCAGGAGCAGGGAGCCGGCTAGGCCGCAGTGGAGACGGCACCACCGCAGGGGGACCGTCGTGATGGGACCGTCCTTGCCTGGCGTGGGGCCTCGGCCCAAGCCGCCCAAGGCTTGAGGCTGATGCGGCCCGCTGGGCCAACCGCTGCGACGGCCTTGGGCTCTCAGTTGCTGCTGTTCTGCCAGGGACCCCAGTAGGGCGCCGTGAACAGATCCAGGCGGCTGCGGGTTTCTGGTGGCACGAACTGCTTGGGGGTCATCAAGGCGTGCTCCAGGGCCGTATGGGCCGGGCTGGCGGGGCGCTGGGCGGCGATCCGGGCCGTGGCGCTGGCCAGAATCGCCTGGGCCAGCTTGGCGTTGGCCTGCAGGTTGGCGATCACCAGCTCCACGGTGACGCTGTCGTGGTCCTGGTGCCAGCAGTCGTAATCGGTGGCCATGGCCAGGGTGGCGTAGGCGATCTCGGCCTCCCGGGCCAGCCGGGCCTCGGCGTGGTTGGTCATGCCGATGACGCTGCAGTCCCAGCTGCGATAGAGGTTGGATTCGGCCCGACTCGAAAAGGCCGGACCCTCCATGCAGAGATAGGTGCCGCCGCGGTGCAGCTGGCGACCCTCCGGCATCAGGGCGTCGGCGCTGTCAGCCAGCAGGGCGCTGAGCTCTGGGCAGAAGGGATCGGCAAAGGTGACATGGGCCACGGCCCCCTGGCCGAAAAAGCTGATCGGCCGTTGGTGGGTGCGGTCGATGAATTGGTCCGGCACCACCATGTCGAGGGGCCGGACCTCTTCGCGCAGGGAGCCCACGGCCGAGCAGGAGAGGATCCAGCGCACGCCCAGGGAGCGCAGCGCCCAGATGTTGGCCCGGTAGGGCACTTCCGTGGGCAGGTAGGTGTGATGGCGGCCATGGCGGGCCAGAAACACCACCTCCATGCCCCCGAGCCGGCCCAGACGCAGGGCATCGGAGGGCGGGCCGAAGGGGGTGTCCAGCACCAGCTCCTCCACCAGCTCCAGGCCCTCCATGGCATAGAGGCCGCTGCCGCCGAGAACCCCCAGGCGGGCAGCGCTGAGGTCGGGACCAGGGGAGGAGCTCGTCACGGCCCAGGCAAAGCAGCTGGCTCCGTTCTACCGAAGCACCGGGCCGATCCTGCGCCCCTCCGGCAGCGTCAGCAAGCCGTTCGGCATCCAGTTGCGCCAGCCCAGGACCAATTCCGCAGCAAGCCTGACCCTGGAGTGGACGCTCCCTGACCAGCCAGGCCCATATGAACCCTGTTCCAGTTCGGAAGTTGCTGATCAGGCCTGGCGCTGATCAGGCCATTCCCAGATCAGGCCTGGTCCAGCGTCCGGACAGCAGCAGGCCATCGGCCCAACTGGGCCCTGGTTCCGTCAGTCCCAGAGGCACGCTGCCTGTCTGACCATGGACCGTGGCTGCGAGCCCGTCCCACCACCGCAAAGCCCATACTGGAGTGGTTTGCAGAGCATCCGTGACCAAGGCCCTGATGGAGACCGAGGCAGGCACCCTCGAGATCGAGCTGTTCGATGCCGATGCCCCCGCCACCGTGGCCAACTTCGTCAAACTCGCCAATGAGGGCTTCTATGACGGCCTGGCCTTCCACCGGGTGATTGATGGCTTCATGGCCCAGGGCGGTTGCCCCAACACCCGCGAAGGCGCCAAGGGCATGCCCGGCACCGGCGGCCCCGGCTACATGATTCCCTGCGAGATCAACAGCCGGAAGCATCAGGACGGCACCCTGTCCATGGCTCACGCCGGCAAGAACACCGGCGGCAGCCAATTCTTCCTCTGCCATGCCGCCCAGCCCCACCTCGATGGGGTCCATACCGTGTTCGGTCAGGCGACCAACCTGGATGTGGTGCTGGCGATCCGCAAGGGCACCCGCATCACCAAGGTTGCGATCCAGCCCTGAATTCAATCCAACCCTGAGTTCATCCAGCCCTGGGTTCAGTTCAGCCCTGAGCTGATCCAGTCCTGAGCTGATTCCTCCCCAGGCCGCACCCCAACGGGACGACCTGGGGAGTTTTTGCTGGTCAACACCAACGGGTCAGGCCCGACTGCTGGTGGGGGGGCAGGGCCGTGGCGGCGGCCAGTTCCTGCAGGGGCCGCCGTTCCGCCTCGATCGAGACGCTCGGATGGGTGCTGCGTTGGGCATCGGGCGCCAACAGCAGGCAGACCGACTGGGTGGCGGGCCAGCGGGCCAGACGGGCCAGGCCCTCCTGCAACAACTCGGGGCTGGAGCCCGTGATCAAGACCGCCAGCGATGGCCGATCGAGCAGGGCCAGCAGGCGGGGGTGCTCCTCCCGTTGGATCTCCAGCTGGTGCTGGGCGGCCCAGGCGCTGAGTTCCTGCCAGTGGCTGGCTAGCAGGCCTTCCCAGGCAGCAACCAGCTGGTCGGGATGGGCATCCAGGCTGGATGCGACGTGGGAGTCGGGCTCCGGCCCGGCATCGGCGCCACCAAAGCAGCCCTGGGGCCCGGCGGCCGCAGTCCAGCGGGCCAGGGCCTGGGGGGTGCCCTGCCAGGCCAGCACCGCCGCCGGTCCTGCCCCGGCAGCGGGCTCCGGGATCTGGCCCTCGCCGCCGCCCATCAGGTGCCCCAGCTTGGCCTGTTTGGTTTGCAGATAGCTGGCGTTGTGTTGGCCCGGGTCCATCACCAGGGGCACCCGATCCTCCACCTGCAGGCCATAGCCGCCCAGGCCGGCAATCTTGCGGGGGTTGTTGGTGATCAGGCGCAGGCGATGCACGCCCAGGTCACTGAGGATCTGGGCGCCAACGCCATAGTTGCGCAGGTCAGCGGCAAAGCCGAGGCGCTCATTGGCCTCCACCGTGTCCAGCCCCCCGTCCTGGAGGCTGTAGGCCCGCAGTTTGTTGATCAGGCCGATGCCGCGCCCCTCCTGGCGCAGGTACACCACCACCCCTTCGCCGGCCGCTTCGATCATGGTCAGGGCCGCCTCCAGCTGGGGCCGGCAATCGCAGCGCAGCGAGCCGAAGGCATCGCCGGTGAGGCATTCGGAATGGACCCGCACCAGCACCGGCCCCGGGGCCCGTTCCGGCTGGCCCTTGACGATGGCGATGTGTTCACTGCCATCGAGCTCGTTGCGGTAGCCGATCGCCCGGAACTGGCCAAAGGCGCTCGGCAGGTTGGCCACGGCCTGACGCACGACAAACCGCTCGGTGTCGAGCCGATAGCTGATCAGGTCGGCGATGTTGATCAGCCGCAGGCCGTGGCGTTCGGCGTAGTCCACCAACTGGGGCAGGCGCGCCATCGAGCCATCGGGGTTCTGGATCTCGCAGATCACCCCTGCCGGATAGAGACCCGAGAGCCGGGCGAGATCGACGGCGGCCTCGGTGTGGCCGGCCCGCTTGAGCACGCCGCCGCGCCGGGCGCGCAGCGGGAAGATGTGGCCCGGCCGGCGCAGGTCCGAGGCGCGGGTGGCCGGGTGGATCGCCACCTGGATCGTGCGGGCCCGGTCGTCGGCCGAGATCCCGGTGCTGACCCCGTTCTCCGGGCCGGCATCGACGCTGACCGTGAAGGCCGTCTGGTTTTCATCGGTGTTGCGATCCACCATCAACGGCAGCTCAAGGGCATCGAGCCGTTCACCCTCCATGGCCAGGCAGATCAGGCCCCGGGCCTCGGTGGCCATGAAATTGATCTGCTCCGGGGTGGCGAACTGGGCCGCACAGATCAGGTCACCTTCGTTTTCGCGGTTTTCGTCATCCACCACCACCACCATCTCGCCATTGCGGATCGCAGCCAGGGCATCGGCAATGGCATCGAAACGGATCGGGGCCGGGCTCCCGGCCGCCGGCGCTGCAGCCGCCGGGGCGTCCGCACCAAAACGATCGCGGGCCGGAGGGCTGCTGCTGCCAGCCCGATCGTCAGTGCTGGCTTGCCGATCAGCACCAGGCTGGTCGTCCACTCCAGCCTGCTGGCCTGGGGAGACTGGCTGGCCTGGGGAGACGGGGTGGAGCGGGGAAGGCAAAGGCGGCCACGGGCCAGGTTCCCCTGGTTATAGATCCCGGTACGATCTGGCGTTCCCGAGCGTTCGGCATGGCCTCTCCGTCCCCCGACCATCCCCCCCAGGCGGCGGATCGTCGGGATGGACGGCGCGTGGCCGTGATCGGCGCCAGTGGCTACGGCGGCCTCCAGACCCTGCGGCTGCTCCAGGACCACCCCAGCCTGCGGGTCACCTATCTCGGCGGCGAGCGCAGTTCCGGCAAACGCTGGAGCGACCTGGTGCCCTTCCTGCCCCTGCCGGGCGATCCGATCGTCCAGAGCCCTGACCCCGATGCCATCGCCGCCGCGGCGGACCTGGCCCTGCTGAGCCTGCCCAACGGGCTGGCATCCACCCTGGTGCCCGCCCTGCTGGAGCGGGGCGTGAAGGTGGTGGATCTCTCCGCCGACTACCGCTACCGCTCCTTGGCCCAGTGGCAGGAGGTGTACAGCAGTGAGGCCCGGGCCTTTCCCCGCAGCGACGCCGACCTCTGCCAGGAGGCCGTGTATGGCCTGGTGGAGTGGCAGGCGGAACGGATTGCCGCAGCCCGGCTGGTGGCGACGCCGGGCTGCTTCCCCACCGCCAGCCTGCTGCCCCTGTTGCCCTTCCTGCAACAGGGGCTGATCGAGGCCAGCGGGATCATCATCGATGCCAAGACCGGCACCAGCGGTGGCGGCCGCGCCGCCAAGGAACACCTGCTCCTGGCTGAAGCCTCCGAGGCCGTGGCCCCCTACGGCGTGGTGGGCCACCGCCACACCAGTGAGATTGAACAGATGGCCGGCCAGGCGGCGGGCCAGCAGATCCAGCTCCAGTTCACGCCCCACCTGATGCCGATGGTGCGGGGCTTGCTGGCCACCGTTTACGGGCGCCTGCGGGACCCCGGCCTCACCGCCGAGGACTGCACCACCGTGTTGGAGGCGGCCTATCGCCAGGCCCCCTGCGTGGCCGTGCTGCCCGTGGGCACCTACCCCTCCACCAAGTGGGTGCGCCAGACCAACCGGGCCCTGATCAGCGTGCAGGTGGACCAGCGCACCGGCCAGCTGGTGTTGATGGGCGCCATCGACAACCTGATCAAGGGCCAGGCGGGCCAGGGGCTGCAATGCCTGAACCTGCTGGCCGGCCTGCCCGCCACCACGGGTCTGCCGCTGCTGCCCTTCTACCCCTGAGGCCTGGCCGGCCGGCTCGGGTTTGGACCCGCCCCAGGCGGTTCGCTAAGGCCGGCCCCGGCCCAAGCCCCCAAGCCCCCTGGCCAGGAGCAAGGCCCCTGGCCCTAGTCCCCAGGCAACGGGTCGGGGTCGAACTGGCCCACCAGCAGGCCCTGGCGCTGCGCCGCCAGGCCCACGGCCAGGGGCAGGATGCGGTGTTCCTGGGCCTGGATGCGGCGGGCCAGGGAGTCGTGGTGATCGCCGGCCAGAACCGGCACCGCCGCCTGCACCAGGATCCGGCCCGCATCCACCTCCTCACTGACCAGATGGGCCGTGCAGCCGCTCAGGCTCACCCCCGCCGCCAGGGCCTGGCCCACCGCATCGACGCCCCGGAAACTGGGCAGCAGCGAGGGGTGGATGTTCACCAACCGCTCCGGGAAGGCGCTGATCAGGCGGTTGGTCACGATCCGCATCCAGCCGGCCATCACCACCAGATCCACCCCCACCGCCTGGAAATGGTCCACCAGGGCCCCATCGAGGCTGGCGCGGTTGGCGTAGCTGCGGTGGTCCAGGCAGGTGACCCCGATGCCAAGGCGCTCGGCCCGGACGCTGGCGCCACAGCCCGGATTGTTCACCACCAGGCTCACCACCTGGGCCGGTAATTGCTGGCTGGTGCAGGCCTGGACCAGGGCCTCGAAATTGCTGCCCTGGCCGGAGGCCATCACGCCCAGGCGCAGGGGGCGCCCCGCGGTGAAAGCTGCCTGCCCGCTGGGGCTCTCCCGGCCGATCTCCGGCCCCTGTCCGTCCCCAGCCTGGGGGCCAGCTCCGGCGCCGGGCCCGACCTCGCTGGCGCGGCAGGGGTCGGGCTGTCGCCAGATCCGCGGTGGCAACGGCCACTGGACGGCCCGGTCGCCATCGCTAGGGTCGGAAAAAGCGGGCATTCCGTCCATGTCCCATCTCTCCATCCTGCCCACGCTGCTGCGTGACGTGGACCTGCTTGCCGACGCCCTGACCGACCTGGGCCAGGTGGTCCAGCGGGGCGGTGCCGTCGAGGGCTTTGCCGGCGAACGGGTGCCGGTGCTGCTGCGCCTCGACCTGCCGGCAGGATCCCTGCCAGCAGGGTCCCTCCCGGGCCAGCCCGCCCAGGCCCAGGCCCGCTCCCAGTCGTCCCACCACGCCAAATCCCTCGTCAGACGCTCAGCCCGCCAGGGGGGGGGCTCCCCCCGCTCCGGCTTCAGCCTTGGCTGGGCCCGCCAGCTCGATGGCACCCTGGCCCTGGTCGGCGACCTGGCCCGCATCGCCGCCGCCAGCCCCCTGCAGGAGCTGCTCGGCCAACTCAGCCGCCGCTATGCCCTGCGCCAGGCCCTGCGCGACGCCAGCGGCAGTGGCCTGGCCGGCGCCCAGATCACCGTTGGCGAATCCAGCCCCCCAAGCGCCCTCCCCCCCCTCGCTGGCACGGCTGGCCCAGCCACGAGCCTGGCCCGGGTCATGCCCCTGGCCCACCCCTGAGCCTGGCGTGCCCACCGTTCGTCTCGACCTGGGCGATCCCCAGAGCCACCTGCTCGCCGTCACGCTGGACCTGGAGGTCTCCAGGCCCCAGATGCGGCTGCGCCTGCCCGCCTGGACCCCCGGCTCCTACCTGATCCGGGACTATGTGCGCCATCTGGAGGGCCTCCAGGCGTGCTGCGGCGGCGAACCCTGCCCGATCCGGCGGCTGGGCCCGGCCAGTTGGCAGCTGGACCTGGGCGGCCGGGTCGGCCAGGTCCTGCAGATCCGCTACCAGCTGATGGCCATGGAGCTGTCGGTGCGCACCTGCCACCTGGATGGCGACCATGGCTTTATGGCCCTGGCCGCGG
>CALRRL020000022.1:0-51368 GCA_943370565.1 Synechococcus sp. UW140
GCTTAAGCCAGAAACTAAGACGCTTTGTGCGTCGCAGACCATAGACGCATGTTTTCGGAGTTATCTCGTCTCCCCTTTTCTCTTGAAGCCACGGCCTTAGCTAGTCAGGTCATCCCAGTCCTTCCGCAGCCGGACCAAACCCGATCGCCAAAGAACCGGCAGGGCCCCGCAAAAAATGCCCCACTCCTCGGCAGTCGCAAGGATCAGGCCGGGCCGCTGCGCGGTCCTTGCAACAGCCTGCGGGGTGAGGCGTAAGAGCGGTGTCCCACGCCGTTTCTTCAATGGCGATCAGCAAGGCCCCCAGCTGCGAAATCCGTGCCCTGGTGATGCATGTCTATCCCGATGGCATCAAGGCCTTTGGCCATGAGCGCCTCGATGTCCCCCTGGGCCGTCGCGGCATGCCCGTCAAAAAGGTCCGCTTCATGCCCATGGCTAAGGCCCATGAGCTAGGAGCCTGTTGCGTATAGACCCAAGCCCACCTCTCCACAGACGCCCCTGAATCCGCCCAGATCCCAGTGACCGCAGTAGATCTGCGCGAGAGAATGGGCTCATGCCCAAGACCTTCCCCCCCTGGCTGCCTGAGCAGACGACCCTGCTGCCGCCATCACCCAGCGACTGGCTCGCGGAGGACCATCAGGTGTACTTCCTGCTCGATTTGGTGGATGAGCTGGATCTTTCCGAGATCATGATCCCTGCGCAGAGCAAGGATCCTCGTGGTGAGAAGGGGTTTGATCCGCGGATGATGACGCTGCTGCTGCTCTACGCCTACTGCGTCGGCATCGTCTCCTCTCGCAAAATCGAGCGTGCCTGCTACGAGGATCTGGCCTTCCGGGTGCTGACAGCCAACCAGCAGCCGGACCACAGCCGGATCAGTGAGTTTCGCCGCCGCAACCTCAATGCGCTCAACGGAACGATCACCTAGATCACCGACACCTGAGTGTTGATCAGCAACTGGGCGGCGGAACTGTTGTGATTCCAGACATCGAAGTATGTGGTGCCATCGGTGGTCATGGGGTTGGTGCTGCGGGTCCAGGTCGCCAAGCCGGCCAGCGCCACCTGATCGCCGCTGTTGCCGTCGATGCGGAGTTGGCGGCGGGTTTCCTTGACAGCCAGGGCTTCGCCAGTCTGGCCATTGGTGTTGGCGGCATTCCAGAGGTTGTTGTCGCCGAAATTCAGGACATCCAGCAGGCCAAGCCGCAGGATGTTGTTGCCGCTGCCGGTGATGTCGATCGTTTCAACCCCTGTGATGGCGCTGCGTCGGGAGGCACTGAGGTTGAAGTCGATGCCGCCGCCGTCGAATTTCAGGGTGTCGAAGCCGGTGCCACCATCGATGCGGGCAATCGCCTGGCTGTCCATGCCGGTGATGTCGTCGAAGCGGCCGAGGGTATCGGCGTTGAGCAGGAACATATCATCGCCGCGACCGCCGTAAAGCACATCGGCGCCGCCATTGCCGATCAGGGTGTCGTTGCCGTTGCCGGCCACGATCTGGTTGTTGCCGCTGGTGCCAGTGAGGGTTTCGGCGGCACTGGTGCCGATCAGGTCGCCATTGGCACCTTGGAAGACCATCGATTGGAGATCGGAGATGCCGCCAAAGACAATGAAGGATTTACCGGATTTGGCCGTGCGTCCGACCACGGTATCTTCCCCTGAGCCAATGATCAGGTCGGCAAAGCCATCGCCATTCACATCCCCTGCCGCATCGACGCCGGTGACGAACATGTCATTGGCGAATGGCTTGATCAAGAAGCCTTGGCTAGCCTGGAGATTGGCAACATTGACTGTTCCGTTACCGGTTTGTCCGTAAATCACCCAGATATGGCCGATGCGGGTGCTGGTGAATCCGGTAATTGGCGGCTCGTAGGCGGTGGCGATCATGTCGTCCAGGCCGTCGCCATTGAAGTCGCCGATGCTCGCCACACGGGTGTAAATGTTCTGAGTATTCAATCCATTTAGGCCGGTGATAGCAAAGCCCTGGGTGTTGCCACTGGCGCCGATCTGGCTGGCATCCACATTGCCGCCGTTGTTGCTCCCAAAAATCACCTTGGCCGCTGAGAAGCCAGGGGTCACGATGTCGTCGAGGCCGTCGCCGTTCACGTCTCCCACGAAGTCCATCTTGGAGGCAACGGTAGGCTGTGAGTTAGCGGATTGGCCGATATTGGAGACGATGAACCCCTTGCTGAAGCCGGCAGTACTGAACTCGGTGACATTAAAGCTGGCAAGGCTGGTGCTTCCGTAGAGTACGTAACCGGTGCCCACTGGGCTGGCCCCTGCGCCGGAGGGCGTGGTGGCCGTATTTCTGGTGGTGACCAGCAGGTCGGTGTAGCCATCGCCGTTGATATCGCCCTCGCCCGCCACCCAGCATTCAGTCGGGATTTTCGTATCCGCTTCGGGGTGTCACCTTCCCGCTACCTGAGTTGTGCGGCCCTTCCGACCTGAGGGCTGCTCCGGGGCCTGGCGGCAGCATGGCGATGGCCTGGGATCCCTGCCCCTTGACTTGCCCCAAGCCCCTCATGGCCCACGGGTCTTGACCCAGGTGCTCCAGGCAGGGGCGGCGGCTGGGCAGCACCGGAGCAGCGCGTGCGACTGGCCGGTGGCAAGAACAATCTCCAACATTGTGCGTGCCAGGCCTGCGCTGCGGCATCGCCGCCATCGCTGAGTTGATCGTCACTTTCAACGGGCGGGATTGTCCAGCTGTAGTGAGGATTCATTAGCCAGCGATTAACCCAGAGCATCAAGCCTTAACGAAGCCATGGCCAATCAGTGCATCAAGCCCCGGTAAATCGTTGATACCCCCTGAACCACAAATTCGACCCCGATTGACAGGGTGAACAGTCCCATGATCTTGGTGAAGATGGTGAGGGCCAACGGACCAACGCGCCGCATGACCGTATTGGCAAAGCGGAACACCACTGCATTGATCAGCACCAAGGCCGCGATCGCCGCCAGCAGGCTGGCCCCACTGCCGTTGCGGGCAGCGGTATGGGCAAACAGCACCACAGCGGAGGCGGTGCCGGCCCCCACGGTGAGGGGAATGCCGATGGGCACCACGGCATTGGAGAGGGCGGCATGGAACGCCTCCTGATCCGGCAACTCCACCGACTTATGGGCAGCCGGGCCATGGGTGGGGGACGCCATCATTTCCATCCCCACCCCACCGAGCAGCAAGCCGCCGGCAATCTGAAAGCTGCTGATCGAAATGCCAAAAAAGCTGAGCACAGTTGTGCCAAACAGCATGAACACCGCCAGAAAAACAAAGCAGACCAGGGTGGTGAGCGCAATCACCTGCCAGATCCGCTGCCGGGTCATCGCCTGGGTCTGGGCGAGATAGGCCCCGAGGGAGGAGACGTTGTTGCCGATGGCCAGCAGGCCGATCAGATAGTGCTGGAACGTGCCGTTATCCATGGCGACCTTTCTTGGTTTAATGATGAAAGGATGCCTGCACAGCATGGGGTGAGGGCATCGGGCCATCAAGACGCTGGAACCAGTCGACAGCCCGCTCCATGTCTTCCAGCAACACATCCGCCATATCGCGGCTGAACCCGGCGCGGATCACGAACCGCAGCACCGCCAGGGACTCGCAGTTGGCCGGCAGGGTGTAGGCGGGGATCAACCAGCCGCGCTCGCGCAATTTGTCGGCCAGTTGGAACACGGTCCAGTTGGCGATCGCTGGATCCAGGCTCACGGCAAACACGGGCAGCTGGCCGAGGGGATGGCTGACCAGGCGCAGGGGGCCCAGTTTGGCAATGCTGTCAGCGAGGTAGCAGGCGATCGCCTCCAGGGTGTTCATCCGATGGCGATAGCCCTCAAAGCCAAGGTGGATGAAGTTGAAGTATTGGCCAACCACTTGGGCGCCGGGGCGGGAGAAGTTCATGCCAATCGTGGGCATCTCACCGCCCAGGTAATTGACATTGAAGCGCAACTCCTCAGGAAGTTGGTTCTGGTCGCGCCACAGACACCAGCCCACGCCGGGCAGCACGCCACCGTATTTATGGCCGCTGGAATTGATCGACACAACCCGGGGCAGGCGAAAGTCCCAGACCAGATCTGGTGAATTAAACGGAGCCACAAAGCCACCGGAGGCCGCATCCACATGGATCGGAATGTCGAGGCCTGTGCGCTCCTGCAGGGCGTCGAGGGCGGCCTGCAGGTCCTGGATCGGTTCATAACTGCCATCAAATGTGCTGCCGAGGATGCCGACAACACCGATCGTGTTCTCATCACAAAGGGCAATGGCCTCATCCACGCCGAGCTGCAGGCGCTGCGGCGTGATCGGCACCATTTTGGGCTCCACATCGAAGTAGGCGCAGAACTTGTCCCAACAGATCTGGGTGTTGCTGCCCATCACCAGGTTGGGACGCGCACTCGGCAAACCCGCCGCTTCGCGGCGGCGCCGCCAGTGCCAGCGCATCACCAGGCCCCCCAACATGCAGGCCTCACTGGAGCCGGTGGTGGAAGTACCCACGGCCTGATCGGGGTCAGGCGCGTGCCAGAGATCGGCAATGATCTTGAGACAACGCTCTTCGATTTCTGCTGTTTGCGGATATTCGTCCTTATCGATCATATTTTTTTCCGCACATTCCTCCATCAGCTTGCGGGCCTCCGGCTCCATCCAGGTGCCCACAAAAGTGGCCAGATTCAGCCTGGCGTTGCCATCCAGCATCAGGTGATCATGGATCAGCTCATAGCTCAGATCAGCCCGCAGTCCCTGCTGTGGCAGGCGATTGCGGGGAATTTGATCGGGCAGATTGGCGGCCGCCAGCCGGGCACTGAGGTGGGCATTCATGCCCAGGGTCTCGGAATGCTGGCGTGGGGCCATCAGGATCGAATCGATGCAGTGTATTCAAGCCCACGTCTCCCGTTGCGCAGGGACTGTGACGAACTCCAACCCGACGGATGGACCCCAGGCGAGCGTCCGCCAGCCACAGCTCCCCGACCAGGCTCCATAGGCTGGCCGGGCAAGCGCCCTCCGCCATGAGCTTCGAGCCCACTCCCATCCCCAGCTCGGCCGACCTGGCCCGCTACCTGGAGCAGCGGGGCGAGCTGGGCAAACCCTGGATGTGGCACCTGCTGCGTCTCTCAAAACTCAAGGAATCGAAGGATTCGATGGATCCCGATACCTATCTGGAGCAGTTGCACCAGGCCCATGCCGACCTGATGCGCCTGGGCAACTTCTGGCAAGGCCGCGAGGCGGAGGTGTTCTCGGGCCGCTACCAACCCTCCGCCGTGGTGGAACCCCTGCCCGGCTCCGCCGACGACCGATGAGCCAGGTGGACTCGAGCGGCACTGACCAGATCGCCGCTGCTGCTTGGCCCATCGGCCCGGCCCCGGGTCCGGCCCTTGCCGCTGCCACCCCCGGAGCCGGCCTCCCCCAGCCGGAAGGGTCCGCGCCATCGCCCCCGCAGCCCAGCCCCGGCGGCCAACTCTCGCCTTGTTCGCCGGCGCCTGGTCCAAACCAGCCCCGGCCCGAGCCCACTGCTGAGCTTGAAGCCGCAGCTGCCAGCACCATCCCCCCAGGCTTGCTGAGTCCCTCTGGGCTGCCGGATTCACTCCCGCCAGGCTCCAGGGTCCGCAAACCCAGTGAAATGCAAGAGCCAGCCGACCCAGTCTCACAACCAGACCCCGCTGGCCAGGCGCGCTGCTACGGCATGGCCCCCCTGATCCGCGGCACCCTGGTGGGTCTGTACCTGGCCCTAGTGCTGCCGCTGCCGTTCCTGGCCGCTGGCAGCCTGCGCGCCCTGTTGGCGATGGCCGTGCCCTTGGGCCTGGGCATCGTGCTGGCGATCACCAGCGACAGGGTGACGATCACCAGCGAAGGCCTGGCCCTGGGCCATCCGCCCTGGTGCGCCTGGTGGCTGCGCCGGGGCTGGTCCCTGGCCTGGCCTGAGATCACCGGTCTCACGGCCGTCGCCACCAGCCAGGGGGGACGGGTTTTTTATCTGCGCAGCGCCAAGGGCAGCTATCTCTTGCCCCAACGCCTGGCCCCGTTCAGCGAGTTCCTCAGCCAGCTGCAGCAGCGTTCGGGCCTGGACACCAGCGCCGTCGGCCGCATTTCTCCCCCCTGGACCTACCAGCTCCTGGCAGGACTCACCGCCCTGATGCTGCTCGGCGAAGCGGCCGCCCTGGTGCTGCAACCCCTGGCCCAGCCGCTGCCCTAGGGGGCCTGGAACGCCAGCTGCCCCTGCCTCGGTGGCAGCTCTCCCAGCATGAAACCACCAGTGCCCTGATGGCTGCTCCTCCAGGGCCAGCTTCGATCAGGAATCGAATCCGACTGAACTGCAAACCGGCCTGAATTGCATGCCGGCTTGGACGTCAAACCCCGTTGACAGGTGTGGGGGCCAGGGACGGGGCAGTGTGGGTTGAGGATTCGGGAATGGTGTCGAGGCTGAAGCGGTAGCCCTGCTGGCGCACGGTGTCGATGCCACCGCCCTCCCCGAGGCCCGCCTGCTCCAGCTTGCGCCGCAGGGTGAGCACCTGGGTGTCCACCGAGCGGGGGCCGCCACTGAACGGAGGCCAGGCCATGCGCAACAGCTCATGGCGACTGCGCACCAGCCCCGGTGGCATCAACAGGGCGCAGAGCAGGGCAAACTCCCGCGGGCTCAGCTCCACCGGCTGGTCGCGCAGGGTCACCTGGCGCAGCAGCAGATGCACCTCCAAAGGGCCGACGCAGACCCGCTCCTGCAGGCCGCTGCCGCTGCGACGCAGCAGACTGCGACAGCGGGCCGCCAGTTCCTCCAGGCCGAAGGGCTTGCGCAACACGTCATCGGCGCCGGCATCGAGCAGGGACACCACGGGCTCGGCCCCGGTGCGGGCCGTGAGCACCATCACCGGCGTGCGCAGTTGGGCCGCCAGCCGCAGAGCTGAGCTCTGGTCAAGCAGCTCGGCGCTGACCAGCAGATCCGGGGTTTGCTCCTCGCAGAGATCAATCGCCTCGGCGGCCGTGGCAACGGCAGCGGCCAGGTGGCCGTCCTGACGCAGGCGCTGGGCCAGGACCGTGCGCAGGGTGGGGTGGGGCTCCACCACAAGAATGCGCTTCAGCCCCCCCTCCCCGACGGTGGGGACAGCTGCGGCCGGAGCCGTGGCGGTGATCTGGTTCGCGGCGCCCTCCAACCGAGTTTCCATGTCTTTGCCTACGCTATCGGCAACCAGGGCAGCAAACTGGTATCAGGCGATGCCTTGCAATCTGTCCAGCCCCAGCCCCAAAACCCCAAACCGCGTGCCGCCCCTGTTGCCTGTCCGTCCATGACAGCCCTGCAGAACCCCGATTCGATCCGCCATTTCCAGTCGCTCTGTGATGCCTGCCAGACCCTGGCGAGCCGCTACCACGGACCGGCCGATCTGCGCCTCTACGCCGATGGCTACCTCCATGCCCTGCGGCGCACGGCGGTGCTCGATCCCCTCTCGCAACGGCGCCTGGAGGAGGTGGTGGACCGCTGGATCCTCGACCCCTCCAGTTTTGTCGGGCCGGGCGATGACTTCAGCACCCTCTACGAAACCGGCCGCAACTGAAGCGGCATGCCAATCAATTGAACTCGGGTAAGCTTTCCCCCCGAATAAAAATGAGAGGTTGGGTCCTCAACCTTCAGCAAGTTCCTCGCCTCCCAATTCCCAGTCGTTTATCAACCCGATTCGCTCATCCCCAACTCAGGCCAGGCTGAAGGGGCCCCGGCCAGGGCCCCGCTTCTGGTGAATACGAATAGCTAAAGGCGATCAGGCCAAAGCAATCGTAATTTTTTCCAGCAGTTCTCCCGAGTTATACATTTCGATCAAAATATCGGATCCGCCAATGAATTCGCCCTGCACGTAAACCTGGGGGATCGTGGGCCAATCGGAAAACTCCTTGATGCCCTGGCGCACTTCCGGATCGGCCAGCACATCAACGGTTTCAAAGGGCACGGCCAGGGCGTTGAGGATCTGGACGACATTGTTGGAGAAACCGCACTGGGGCATCAACTTGTTGCCCTTCATGAAAACAACCACCGGGCTGCTGGCAACCAGGGTTTCGATGCGCTGGCGGGTGCTGGGATCCATGGAACGACGGGGTTAAGGACAGGAACGGGACGGGGTGGGGCTGAAGCCAGGGATCAGGTCTGACCCCCCTGGGTTGATCCGGCCGGGCTTACCGGCTGGGTTCAACAGAGCGGGCTCAACCCCCTGGGGAGGTGGTGGTGAGGGCCAGGGCGTGGATGGCCTCGCTGGCGAGCTCGCTGCGCAGGGCCCCGTACACCAGCTGATGCTGCTTCACCTTGGACAGGCCCGCAAAGGCCGTCGACACCACCTTGACCTGGAGATGGTCCCCACCACCGGTGAGGTCTTCCACCTCAACGTGGGCATCGGGCATCACCGCGCGGATGGCCTCCTTCACCTGATCGGGCTTCACCATGGACGCGATACCGGCAAGGCTGCTGAGTGTAGGAAGCGGGGACTAGGCCCTGGCCAGGGAAGCGGGCCAAGGGGGGCTAGGCCGGGGAACGCTCAGTTGAGCGTGGGGCCAGCGGCGTTGTAGGGGGTGGTGACAAAGCCGAGCTCCACCAGGTTCTGGTAGGCCTTGCGGCCCTCCTCGCGGGCGGGGGTCATGATCTTGACCACCTCAACCAGCAGCGGCACGGCCACCTCGGGCTGGTTCTGGCGGCGGAACAGGGCGGCGAGCCGCAGGCTGGCCTGGGCCTGGGCTTCCAGGGCCTCGCGGCCCTTCTGGTCCATCTCGCGGGGGATGCGGGCATCCAGGCCCCGGAAGGCGCCGCTGAGGTCGCGGTAGAAGCCGAGCAGGCGGCGGCAGGCTTCGCGGGCCTCGTCGTAGTCCTTACGGGCCTGGGCCAGGTTGCCGCTGGCCACGGCCGCATCGCCCTTGGCCAGCAGGGCATTGACCGACGCCAGGTTGAAGCCGCCGACGCTGGAATCCAGGGCCCTGACGGGCTCCGCCTGGGCCCGGGCCGAGTTCGGACTGACCAGGGGCAGGCTGGCCGCCAGCACCAGGGCAAGGGCGGAACCACTGGCCAAGGCAGCGGTCCGAAGGGCGGCAAGGGGCCGGCGCACGGCGGTGGGGCGAAGTGCCCCGGACTTTAGGGGGCCCCCAGGGGACGGCCCACGGCCCGCCGGGCCGCTTCCTCAGCTGATTGCATCGCCGCGGCCAGCTGGTGGGTGAAGCTGGCCAGGGCCCGGCGGCCCTCCCCCTCCAGGGACTGGGACGGGCCGAAACAGAGGGCCGCCCGATCGCAGGGACGGGGCCGGCTGTGGCCATAGGCGATGCCCACCGGCAACACCTGCAGGGGCAGGCCCTGGGCCAGGGCCAGCTGGGTGAGGCGGGCCAGACCCGGCATCAGGCGCAACGGTTCGTCCTGCTGCTGGATGCGGCCCTCGGGAAACACCACCAGCTGCTGGTGGGCCTGGAGCAGGTCGACGGCCAGGCGCAGGGACGAGGGACCGGGCCGGCGCGGATTGACCGGGAAGCAGCCCAGGCGCTGCAGGAACCAGCCCTGCAGGCCGGTCATTTCATCCACCGAGACCATGAAGCGGCAATCGCGGCCGGTGCGGCGCCGGCCGGCGGCATGGGGCAGCAGCAGGGCATCCCAGCGGGAGCGGTGGGTGGGGGCCAGCAGCACCGGCCCCTCCAGGGGCAGGTGCTCGGCGCCCAGCACGCTGAGCTCCCGGAAGAACAGGGGCAGGGCCAGGTCCTGGGTCACCACCATGGCCACGGGACCGAGCAGGGGGCTGATGGCCAGCTCCGCCCCGGGACCCCGGCTCCGGAGCCCCGCCCCAGGACGAATCGGAGGAGTGAGCTGCGCCGTCATGGGCCCTGGCAAGGGTTTCAAAGGCCCGGGGAAGCGAAGGCCGGGGGTGGTTGACAACCTAGGGGTCGAAATCGGGCCACCCGGCGGGCCGAGGGCAGTTGCCCCTGCGGCTGCCAGGGGGGCCCTTCAGGACCCCGCCCCGGGCAGCAGGGCGGCCCGCCCAGGGAGCAGCAGGCCTGGGAACCAGGGCCAATCCCCCGCCGGCACCAGCCGCCGCCGCAGGCTCTGGTCCGGGCCAGGACGAAGGGGGCGCCGCCTGCGGCCAGGGCTGGGGAGGGCGCAGCCAGGCTGAGAAGTCAGGCAGTGGGGTCAGGCGATGGGGTCAGGCAGCGGAGTACGGCGGTGGGATCAGGCTGGGGGATCAGGCTGAGCAAGCCCTGGCTCAAGAAGCTCTGGCTCTGGGGCCCTGCGGCTCCTGGTTCGGCTCCAGGGGCTCCCGGGCTTGATCCGGGGCGGCAGGGCGCTGGTGCCGGCGCCGCTCCATAGGATCCCGATTCGACCTTCCGGCATCGCCATGGCCAGCCTCGGCGTGAACATCGATCACATCGCCAACGTGCGCCAGGCCCGCCGCGCCCTGGAACCGGATCCGGTGACCCATGCCCTGCTGGCCGAACTGGGCGGCGCCGATGGCATCACCGTGCACCTGCGCGAGGACCGGCGCCACATCCAGGACCGGGACGTGGACCTGTTGCGGGCCACCCTGCGCAGCCGCCTCAACCTGGAGATGGCCGCCACCGCCGAAATGGAGGCGATCGCCCTGCGGGTGAAGCCCGACATGGTGACCCTGGTGCCGGAAAAGCGCCAGGAGGTGACCACCGAAGGGGGGCTGGACGTGGCCGGCCAGCTGGCGGCGCTCACCGCTCTGGTGGGCCGGCTCCAGGACGCCGGCATCCCGGTCAGCCTGTTCGTGGATGCGGAGCGGGACCAGCTCGAGGCCTGCCAGCGCAGCGGCGCCCGCTGGGTGGAGCTGCACACCGGCGCCTACGCCGAAGCCAGCGCCCAGGCCCAACCCCTGGAACTGGCCCGCCTCAGCGAGGGCAGCTTCATCGCCCGCAGCCTCGGCCTACGCGTCAACGCCGGCCACGGGCTCACCTATCAGAACGTGGAGCCCGTCGCCGCGATCGAGGGCATGGAGGAACTGAACATCGGCCACACGATCGTGGCCCGGGCCCTGGCGGTGGGATTGGAGGCGGCGGTGCGCCAGATGAAGGCCTTGGTTCAGAATCCGCGCCGCGATCCCCTGTTCGGCAGCACCATCCCATGAGCGAACCCGCAGCGACCACCTACCACTTCGTGGCGGCCAGCGAAGCCTTCCTCACCGTGGAGGAACCCCTGGCGGAAGTGCTGCGCGAACGGGTGCGCCACTACCAGGAGCAAGGCAAGGCAATCGATTTCTGGCTGGTAACCCGGCCGGCCTTCCTGGAGGCCCCCGAGCTGGCGGCGGTGGCGGCCCAGGTGCCCAGGCCGGCGGCGGCGGTGGTGTCCACCGATCCGAAATTCATCACCTTTTTGAAGCTGCGGCTGGAATTCGTGGCCACGGGCCAGTTCAGCGCCCCCGGCGGCTCGATCACCGATCCCCTGGCCAGCCTGACCTGAACCTCAGTTGCGGTCGCCGGGCGGGCCCCAGCGGCCAGCAGGGGCAGGGGATGGGGCCCGAATGGGTCTCTGATCGGTCCCGGATGAGTCTCAGATGGATCTCCGATCGCAAGGGGCAAGGGCCCTAGCCAAACAGGGCCAGCCCGATGGGCTGCGAAGCGTGCGGCCTCAGAACAGGCCGAGGAATTTTCGCCGCTGGGGGGTCTGATCCGGTTGGGCGGCCTGGGACTCGGGCTGGTCAGCGCCATCAGGCCTGCCGTTGGACCCAACTTCGCCAGCGGACCCGGCTTTGGCGGGGGAACCAGCCGTGCCTGCTGCGGCGGCCTTGCCCTGGTTGCCGTCCTGCTGGTAGCGGGGTTTGTTGTCGCCGATGGTCAGCAGGGCTTCCTTGTTCTTCCACCAGATCCAGTCCCGGATCGGTGGGGTGGAGCGGATCTCCTGGCGGCTGAGTCCCAGGCCCAGCTTTTTCGAGGCATCCTGCAGCACGTCGAGCATCGCCTCACCATCGCTGCAACGGGCCAGGGCCTGGTTGGTGCGCTCGGCGCCGTCGAGGGCCTTGACCAACAGGCCGATCCGCTGGCCCACGGACAGGGACTGGAGGTCCATGGGGCAGGGCGTCGAAGTGCCGGCAAAGTAACAGCACCACAGGCTTTTGTGCGCCAGCACACTGACAGTTGGAGCCGTTGTTGCCCGGCGTTTGTCCTGTTGGCGGACTGAATGGGGCCCAAAAGGATGACAAATGCCACCCCATGGGGCCAGACTTCGCCTAACGCGTCCTCTTCATGACGTCATCAAGCAGCAGTCGCCGCCACTGGGTGATCGGCGACGTTCATGGCTGCGCTGCCTCCCTGGAGGCCCTGCTTGACCAACTTCCGGCCTCTGATCGGCTCATCTTCTGTGGAGATGTGATCAACCGCGGCCCCCAGATCGGCGCCACCATGGATCGGGTCTGGGACCTGGTGGAGCAGGACCGGGCCGTATGGCTGAAGGGCAACCACGAACAGGACCTGGTGGAGGCCCTGCGCCTGGGCAGCTGGCGCTCCCAGCAGGGTCTGGCCGGCTGCGACACCTTTCGCCACCTCGGAGAACGGCGCTGCCGCACCTGGCTGGAGCGGCTCGACAACCTGCCCTTGGCCTACTGGGGCGAGGGCTGGGTGGCCACCCATGCCGGCTTTGATCCGATCAGCTGGCGCCCCGACCTGACCGTGAGGATGGCCTTCTGGCAGGCGTATGACGGCCGTTTCGGCGACGTGGTGATCGGCCACACGCCGGGTCCGGGCCTGCGCAGGATCAACAGAATCGTCATGGTGGACACGGGCGCCTGCTACGGCGGCGACCTGACCGCCTACTGCCCGGAAACGGGCCTGGTCACCACCAGCCCCGGCCTGCGCTCCCTGCCCGACCCCCTGCGGGGTGGCCGCCCCAGCCTGGGGGCCCAGGAACGCTCAGCCCAGGCCCTGGCCACCCGCCCCTCCCTGGCGGCCCTCGAAGCGCTCGCCAGCAGGAGCGCCCCAGAGGTGCCAGCAGCGGTGCCAGCAGAGTTGGTCCCAGCGGTGCCAGTAGCCCTAGCCCCAGCGGCAGCCCTGATCCCAAGCCTTGGCGGCGCCCCTGGCACCTGGAAGACTGCCTGCAGCCTGAGCTGAGCCATCCGGGGACCGGACCCTTGCTGACCCTGTACCGGAGCAACCGGATCGAATGGCTGGCCCAGGTGCTGGCCGCCAAGCTGCAGGCCAATCCCCCCGGACCGTTCGAGCAGGCCCAGGTGGTGGTGAACACCTGGCCCACCAGCCGCTGGCTGGGCGAACAGCTGGCCTTGGCTTTGGGCAGCGATCCCACCGATCCGGCCTATGCCGGCGGCATCAGCGCCAACCTGCGCTTTCCCTTTCCCGGCAGTCACCTGCGCCGCCTGATTGCCGGCCTGCCCCTGGCGGCCCCCGGAGCCCCGCCAGGGCCTGGGGCACCCCCGGCCGCCGCCGGCAGCGATCCCTGGCGAGCCAACCAGCTGGTCTGGCCCCTGCTGGAACTGCTGCCGGCCCTGATGGAGCGGCCCGAGGCCGGCCAACTGGGCCAGTGGCTGCGGAGGCGGGGCAGCCTGCTGGGCGGCCTGGAGCCCGGGGTGGCCGGCAGCCACTCCCTTGGCAGCCAAGGGTTGGCCAGCCAACGGGTGGTTAGCCAAGTCCTTGGGAGCCAACCCCTGGCACAGAAAGCCCCTTGGAGCGATCTCCGGGGGAATGATCGCGAGGGGAGCCACCCCGTCCCCGGCGGGGACCTGGACGCCGATCCAGCTCTGGCGCAAGGCCCGCCAGCGGGCCCAGGGCTGGGGCTGGTGGATCGGGCCCTCTGGCAGCTGGGCCGGGCCATCGCCGATGCCTTTGACGACTACACCCTCTACCGGCCGGCCATGGTGGCGGCCTGGTGGCAGGGCCAGGACCTCGATGGCCTGGGCCGCCCCCTGGCGGCCCACCAGCGCTGGCAACCCCTGCTGCTGCGCCAGCTGGCCGAACGCCTGGGGGTCAAGCCCTTCGGCCTGCGGGTGCTGGAGGCGATCGACGCCCTCAAGCAGGGGGAACCGGCCACGCTGGCGGCCGCCGCCGCCCTGCCTGCGCCCCTGCGCCTGTTCGGGCTCAGCAGCATGGCGCCGATCCAGGTGGACCTGCTCCAGGCCCTCTCCGGCCAGCTGGCGGTGGAGATCTACCTGCTCACCCCCTGCCGCGACCTGTGGCAGCGCCGCGGCCCCGGGGCCGTGGGGCTGGATCCGCTTGGCGACGACTGGCGCCTGGAGGTGCCGAGCCTGGAGGCCCGCTTTGGCCGGCTCGGGGCCGAATTCCAGCAATTGCTGGAAGGCAGTGGCGAAACCCAGCTGGGAGACTCCCAGGAGCTCGACCTGTTTGCAGCCGCGGCCTTGATGGCGGAAACCGGGGGCCCCCAGGGGCCGCCGCGGCCGGCGAGCCTGCTGGAGCAGCTGCAGCAGGCCCTGGTGGACCCGGACCAGGCCCAGCCCCTGAAGCGGCCCCCGGGCGACAGCTCGCTCGAATTTCACGCCTGCCCCGGCCGCCTGCGCCAGGTGCAGATCCTGCGGGATCGGCTGCTGCAACTGCTCGCCGCCGATGCCAGCCTCACCCCCCGGGACATCCTGGTGATGACCCCCCAGGTGGAGGACTTCGCCCCCCTCGTGGCGGCGGTGTTCGGCGATCGGGATGCCACCGGCATTGACCTGCCCTGGCGGCTCACCGACCGCAGCCAGCAGGACCAGGGCGGCCTGGCCACCAGCCTGCTGGCCCTGCTGCGCCTGGGCGGCGAACGGCTGACCGCCTCGGGCCTGGAGGCCCTGCTCAGCCACCGGCCCCTGCTGGAGCCCCTGGGGCTGGGGCCGGGCGAGCTGGCGGAGCTCAGCGACCTGCTGCAGCGGGCGGGCTTCCGCTGGGGCCTCGATGGCGCCGATCGCGCTGGTGACCCGACCCACAGCCTGGCCTGGGCGATCGACCGGCTGGTGTTGGGCCTGGTGCTGCCGGAGCAACCGGGGCTGGCCCCGGGCGGCTGCGCGCCCCTGGCCATGGCCGGCAGCCTGGAGCGCCAGGGCCGTTGGCTGCAGCTGCTCAAACGGCTGGGCCACAGCCTCAAGGACCTGGCGATCGCCCGCACCCCGGCCGAGTGGGCGCCGGTGCTGGATGCGCTCCTCGGGGCCTGGTTCGGCGACGGGGGCGAGCGGGCCTGGGAGCTGCAGGGGCTGCGCAGCGCCATCGCCGACTGGCAGGAGCTGGCCGGCACGAGCCCCCTGCGGCTGGGGGCGCCGGTGCTGGCGGAGGTGTTGGCCGAGCGCCTCAATGCCGACAGCGGCCGCTTCGGCCACCGCAGCGGCGCGCTGACGATCAGCGCCCTGGAGCCGATGCGGGCCATCCCCCACCGGGTGATCGTGCTGATGGGCCTCGATGGCGGCAGCTTCCCGCGCCAGGGGGAGCGGCCGGGCTTTCACCTGATGGAGCAGCAGCGGCTCCTCGGCGATCCCAACCCCGGTGACCAGGACCGCTACGTGCTGCTCGAAAGCCTGCTCTCGGCCCGGGAGCACCTGCTGGTGAGCTGGTGCAGCCGCGACGAGCGCACCGGCGAAGCCCGCCAGCCGGCCCCGCCGGTGCGCCAGTGGCTGGCCCTGCTGGAGCAGCAACTCAAGGGGCAACTGGAGGGGCAGCAGGTCAAGCCCCTGCTGGTGGAGCACAGCCCCAACCCCCTGGAGCGGGCCAATTTCCTGTCCGACGGCCCGCGGCTGGCCCCCAGCTGCGACCGGCGCCTGCTGGCGGCCCGCCTGGCCCTTGATGCCAGCGCGGTTGTGGCACCCCGGCCCCTGGCCGAACCAGCCCGCCCCGCGGACGGGGCCCCGCCGGCCGGCCCGGATGAAGGAACAGGCGCTGAAACAAGGGCGGGAGCAGGCGCTGGAACAAGCGGTGGAGCAGGCGGTGGAGCAGGGGGTGGAGCAGGCGAGGACGCCCACGACGACCTGCGCCGCTGGCTGCTCCAGCCCCAGGACTGCTGGCTGGAGCAGCTGGGCCTGAGGCCGAAGGAATGGGACCTGGGCCGGGAGGATTTCGATCCCCTCGAGCTCGATGAACGGGGGCGCTCCAGCCTGCTGCGCCAGGGCCTGGAGGCCAGCCCATCCCTGGGGGGGCCGGGGCCGGGGCGAACCGGCCAGAGCCCTGAACCCGGCGGACCCCCGGACGGCAGCGCCCCGGATCCGTCAGGCCCGCCCGACTGGCTTCACCACTACCGGGGCCAGGGCGTGCTGCCCGCCCGCTCCGGCGGGATTCTCGAAGCCGGGCGCCTCAGCCAGCGCTTCAGCTCCCTGCACCGGAGCCTGGAGGCCCTTGGCCCAGCCGAACGGCGCCTGGTGAGCCACGGAGCGCTGCAGGCCCAGCTGCTCTGGCATGGCGAGAGCCTGGTGGTCTGGCATTCGGCCCAGGTGCGCTGCGCCCACCACCTGGAGCTCTGGCTGGCCCTGCTGCTGGCCACGGCCGCCGGCGCCGCGCCGCGCCGCGGCCTGCTGATCGGCCGCGATGGCGACCAGTTCCGCTCCATGGCCCAGATCCAGCCGCCCGCCAATGCCCAGGAGGCGGCCAGCCAGCTCGATTCCCTGATCCGCAGGCGGGAGCAGGGCCGCCAGCGTTGCTGGCCTTTGCCCCCGGAGACGGGCTGGGCCTATGCCCAGGCCGAACGGCGCCAGGCCGGCAGCGGCCGCTCCAAGGCGATCGCCTGCTGGGAGGGGGGCCCCAACCGCCGCGGCGAACGGCACCAGGCCAGCCTGGCCCTCTGCTTCGGCGCCGATCGGCCCGGCCGGGAGCTGGTGGATGGCAGCTTCGGCGATCTGGCCTGCGCCTTCCACGGCCCCCTGCTGGCCCATCTGGAGACGTTCAAACCATGAGCCCCGCCCGGCCGATTCCGCCGCCTGAGGACGCCAGGGCCCCGGGCCCAGGGGATGGCAGCAGCTGGGCAGCGATCACCGCAACCAGCGCTGCTGGCAGGGCGCCGGGCCCGGAGAGCAGCTCCCTGGTGGCGCAAGCCGGATCCATCCAGGCAGGGTCAGTTGAACAAAGGTCAGTTGAACAAAGGCCAGTTGAGGAAGGGCCTGGGGAGGCCAAGCCGATCCAGGATTTCGAGGCCAACGGCTTTCCGCTCGATCCCGGCCTGCAGCTGCTCGAGGCCAGTGCCGGCACGGGCAAGACCTTTGCCCTGGCCCACCTGGTGCTGCGCCTGGTGGCGGAACGGCGCCATCGCTTGCCGGAGCTGCTGGTGGTGACCTTCACAGAAGCGGCGGCGGCGGAACTGCGCGATCGCATCGCCCGCCGTCTGCAGGAGGGCCTGGCCGCCCTCGAAGCCCCGGACGAGCCCGGGGCCGGCGACCCCAGCTACCCGGACGACACCCTGGCCCAGTGGCACCGGGCCCAGAACCCTGACCCCCAGGCCCAGTGGGTCCTGCGCGCCCGCCTGCTGGAGGCCCTCGAAGACCTCGATCGCTCCGACATCACCACCATCCACGGCTTCTGCCGCCGCAGCCTGCAACGCCAGGCCCTGGAAGCGGGCTTGGGTCCGGCGGTGGAGCTGGAGAGCGACGACAGCCAGCTGCAGCTGGAACTGGTTCACGAGTACTGGCAGGGCCAGCTCCTGGCCCTGCCGCCGGAGCTGCTGGGCGGCCTGCAGGAGCGGGGCCTGCGCTTCGAGCACCTGGTCAGCGTGCTCAAACGGCTCGATAGCGATCCCGCCCTGGAGCTCGATCCCCTGCCGCCGGAGATCAACGGCGACCAGCCCCTGGGCCCCCAGCTGGTGGCGCTCTGGCCCCAGCTCTGGCAGCGGTTTGTCGGCCTCTGGCGCAGCCAGGCGGAGGCCCTGGAGCACAGCTTCTGCAGCACCGCCGCCGACCTGCGCGCCCGGTTCGGCCCCAAGGCGATCGCCTCCGCCTGCAAGTACTCCGCCAAACCGCGCAGCAACCGGGTGCAGGCCCTGGCGCAGTGGCTGTCGCAATGGGACGGGGGATCGGAGCTGGGCTCGGAGCTGGAATCGGAGGGGAAAGCGACACTGCAATCGCCGGCCCCATCGCCAGCGGCCCTGCCCGGCTACCGGGCGGTGCTGCAGGAGAAGCTGCTGCGGGAGTACTTCCATCCCGGGCCCTTCACCCGCATGGTGGCCCCCTACGAAGACGACCCGATCGCCCTGCCGCAGCGGCCCCTGCTCGAGGCGATCGCGGCGCTGGTGGATGGGCCCCTGGAGCTGACCCTGCTGCACTTCGGCCATTGGGCCCGCGGGGCGATCCGGCGGCGGCGCCAACGCAGCGGGCGCATGGGCTTTGCCCAGTTGCTCGAGGGCCTCGATCCCGGTCCCTCCGGCCAGAACCAGGGCGCCCTGATGGCGGCGCTGCGCCAGCGCTACCGGGTCGCCCTGGTGGATGAATTCCAGGACACCGATCCGATTCAGTGGCGCATCCTGGAGCGGGCCTTCCTGGCCGAGCCCGGCGCTGCCGCCAGCCACCTGGTGGTGCTGGTGGGGGACCCCAAGCAGGCGATCTACCGCTTCCGCGGCGGCGACCTGGCCACCTACCAACGGGCCCGGCAGCGGGCCGATGGGCTCCATGGCCTGCGCCAGAACCGCCGCTCCTCCAGGCCCCTGGTGCAGGCCCTGAACGCCCTGATGGCGCCAGGGCTGCCCCTGTCCCAGCTGGAGGTTCCCGCGGTGGAATCGGCCGCCGCCAAGGGGGAGCTGCTGCTGGAGCCAGGCGAGCAGCCGCTGCAGCTCCTGCCCCTCGATGGCGACCAGCTGGCCGACCAGGTGGCGGGCCTGTGCCTGCAGCTGTTGCAACGCCGATTGCTCCTGCGCGACACCAGCGGCGCGGCCGGCTCGATCGGCAAGGAACGTCCCCTCAGTCCTGGCGATCTCTGCCTGCTGGTGGGCAAACACCGGGAGGCGGAGCTGTTGCGGCAGGCCCTGGAGCGGCGCGGCCTGCCCAGCCGGCTGGTGAGCGTGGGCGATGTGTTCGCCAGCGCCGGCGCTACGGCCCTGCAGCGCCTGCTCGATGCCCTCGCCGATCCGGGCAGCAGCCGGCGCCTGCGGCTGCTGGCCGCCTCCCCCCTGGTGGGCTGGAGCGCCGCCGAGCTGGCCGAGGCCGAGCCCGGCCGCTGGGATGGCCTGGCGGCAACGATCAGCCGCCTGGCCATGGATCTGCCCCGCCAGGGCCTGCTTGCCAGCCTGGCCCAGCTGCTCGATCCCCGGGGGCTGGCGCGGCTGGCCCTGGGCGGCCGGCTCCTGGCCGATCTGATGCAGGTTGCCGAACTCGTGCAGGAACGCATGCACCGGGATCAGCTCGGCGCCGGGGCGGCGGCGGACTGGCTGCGCAGCCTGCGGCTGGCCGAAGATCGCGCCGTGCCCGCCAACCACCAGCTCAACAGCGATGCGGCCCAGGCGGCCATTGCGGTGGTGACGGTGCACCGCAGCAAGGGCCTGGAATACCCGGTGGTGATCTGCCCCACCCTGTGGCAGGGCCAGGCCCCGATCAAGGCGGGCATGGGCCAGGTCGGACGCCGCTGGCAGCCCGCCACTGCCAGCCGGCCGCGGTTGGACCTGCACCTCGACCCCCACTGGGGCACCGGTCGCCAGGCCAGCCTCCAGGACCAGGCCGCCCAGGCCCAGGAACGGGAACGGCTGGCCTACGTGGCCGCCACCCGGGCGCGCCATCTGTTGGTGCTGGGCTTCCCCAGCGACCCATCTTCCGCCCCGGGCTCCGCCCCAGCCACCGCCACCGCCACCGCCTCCGCCAAGGCTTCCGCCAAGACTTCCGTCAGGGCTTCCGCCAAGGCCGATGGCACCGGCAAACCGGCCGGCGCCATCGGGGCAGCAGCCTCGCCGCTGCTGGCGGAGACAGCCGGCGGGGCGACGCCAGAAACCCCACGAAACAGCCGCAGCCCAGCCCCCCGATCGGCTCACAACGAGGGTGAGGGCCAGGCCCCAACCCGGGAGCTATCCCCCCGGGAGCTGGCCACCAGGGAGCTGGCCGGCGCGATCGGCCCCTGGTTGTTCGCTGCCGATGGCCGCGAGCGGGACCTGCCCCTGCAGCGGCTCGATCCCTCCGCCCTGCCGGAGCTGCCCGGCCGCTGGCAGGCACCCGCCAGCCCCGAGACCCTCGCCTGCGGGCCCGTGCCCCGGCACCGCCTCGACCGCAGCTGGGGACGCAGCAGCTACTCGGGCTGGACCCACGGCAGTCAGAGGTCCCTGCCGCCCGAGGTGAGCGAGGAGGGCCGCGAAGCGGACCTGCTGTTGGCAGACGATGGGCCTGCGGCCGGCGGCGACCCCCTGGGCGAGCCCAGCGACGCTCTGGTGAACGACGCTGTGACCAACGGCGCTTTGGCAAAGGGTGCTGCGGTCAGTGGCGCTGGGGGCAGTAGCGCTGCGGCCAGTGGCGATGGGGGCAACGGCGATCGAGGCAGCGGCGCGGAACTCGATGGCGTTGGTGCCGATGGCGATCCGGAGCCCGCAGCCAACCCGGGCCAGCAGCCCGCCGCGACGGCGCCGGAGGGGGCCAGTGCCGGCGCCGACCTGGAAGGCCCAGGCCAAGCCGCAGCAGACGCCGCCGCGTCCCCCGCCTGGAGCCGCTTCGGCCCCCTCAGCCGCTTCCCGCGAGGCGCCGGGCCGGGGGATGCCCTGCACCACATCCTGGAGCAGGTTGACTTCCAGCAGCCCGGGGAGAGCGAGGCGAGTACGGCCGTGATCCGGCGGGAACTGGCCCGGGCCGGCCTGGCCGCCAGCGAGGTCGGCCCCGTGCAGCAGGCCCTCGACCAGCTGCGCCACACCCCCCTGGGCGGCCCCCTCGGCCGCTTCTGCCTGGCCGAGCTTCCCGCCAGCCAACGGCTCAATGAAATGGGCTTCGACCTGCCCCTGGCCGTGGCCATGGCAGGCCCCCCAGAAGCAGCCTCCCAAAGCGACGGCTCCCCAGAAGGCCGGGACCCCGCAGGCGAAACCACGCCCCAGGCCGGCGAGGGCGGGGGCCGCCACCCCCTGATCACCAGCCAGGGCCTGGCCCAGGTGTTCGCCAGCCACCCCGGGGGCCTGTTCGGGGCGCCCTACGCCCGGGAGCTGCAGCGCCTAAGCATCGCCAGCCGCGGCTTTCTCACGGGCTCGATCGATCTGGTCTGCTGCGTGGCGGGGCGCTGGTGGGTGATCGATTGGAAAAGCAACTGGCTCGGCGAGCGCGACCCGGACGGCCAACCCAGCGCCTGCGGACCGGCCCACTACGGCCAGGCGGCCATGGCCGCCCAGATGCGGCACCACCACTACCCCCTGCAGGCCCACCTGTACCTCGTGGCCCTGCATCGCTACCTGCGCTGGCGCCTGGGCGGGTACGACCCGGCCAACCATCTGGGCGGCTATGCCTACCTGTTTCTGCGCGGCCTGCCGGGCCCCACTGCCGCCGACCCGGTGCCCGGCTGCCTGGTGGAGCGCCCGCCCCTGGGCCGGGTGCTGGCCCTCGATCGGCTACTGCGCAGGGGGACGCCATGACCCGAGCCAACCCGCCCGATCGAACCGAACCGATGCCCCACGATCAACACAACGGGCCCGGGCACCCGATCGAACCAGTCCAGCCGCCGGATCAGGACCTGGCCGAGCCGAACCCAGGGGTCCCCTGGGAGCCCAGCTCCCTTGCCCTGGCCCTGATCGAGGCCCTCCCCAGGCTCTGCGGCGCTGACAGTCCCGCGAGCAGCGCCCCAGCCCCAGCCCTGGCGGAACTGATTGCAGCCATGGCGGCCGCCCTCGAGCGCGGTGAGCTGGACCTGGCCCTGGCGGGCCCGCCCCCCGCGGGGATCCAGCCCCAGGGCTGGCCGCAGCGGCACCGCCAGGCCCTGGACGCCTCGCCGCTGGTGGTGCCGGCCGATGACCTCGAGCGGCTGCCCGAGGCGCCGCTGGTCTGGACTGGGGAGCACCTGCGCTGGCGCCGCTGGCACCTGCAGCTGGAGGCCTGCCTGGGGCAGCTCACGGCCCGGGCCCAGGCGCCCCTGTCCCAGCCGCTCGACGCCACGGCCGTGGCTGAGGCGGTGGCCAGCGCCGCCGCCGAGGGCCTGGATGCCCAGCAACAGCAGGCGGTGGCGGCCCTGCTGCGCCATGGTCTGGTGCTGTTGGGGGGCGGGCCGGGCACCGGCAAGACCAGCACGGTGGCGCAGATGCTCGGGGCCCTGCTGGCCCTGCGGCCGCAGCTGCGACTGCACCTGGCCGCCCCCACCGGCAAGGCGGCCGCCCGGCTGCGCAGCACCCTGCAGGCGGGCGGCCAACGGCTGGCCGAGCCCCTGGCCGAACGGCTGGGCCAAGCCCCCTGCACCACCCTGCACCGGCTGCTCGAGAGCAGCGGTGAGCGCTTCGGCCGCAACCGCCGCCGGCCCCTGGCCCTCGACCTGCTGGTGGTTGATGAGCTGTCGATGGTGGACCTGCCCCTGATGGCAGCCCTGCTGGAGGCCCTGCCGGTCAGCTGCCAGCTGCTGCTGGTGGGCGATCCGGCCCAGCTGCCTCCGGTGGGTCCCGGTGCGGTCCTGCAGGAGCTCACCCAGCCCGCCCGGCTCAGCGCCCTGGGGGAGGCCGCCATCCAACTGACCACCACCTATCGCAACAACGGCGCCATCGCCGCCTTCGCAGCCCTGCTGCGACCGGGGGACCAAGCCACCCTGCTGCGACCAGGGAATTCCACCGCCCCGGTCCGCTCCGAAAGCGAGGCTGCCGCGCCCCAGGCCAGGCCAGCCGCTGGCTTTCTGCCTGGTGCTGGGGCGCCGCCTGCGGCCCCAGCGGCTGGCCTGCCACCCCCAACGGAACGGGCCGCCGGGACCAGCACCCCAGCGCCGGGACCTGAGGCCAGGGCCGCCCATGACCAGGCCCGCGCCCTCCGGGCCCTGCTCGCCAACCTGGGCCCTGAGGACAACCTGATCTGGCAGAGCCACCCTGGGGGCCGCCTGCCGGCGCCGGTTGTGGAGCGTTTGCGCCACCACCAGCAACGGCTCCGGGCCCTGGCCGAGGCGATCCCCTGGGACACCGGCTCCGCCAGCAGCGGTGCTCAAGCCGGCAGCGGTGGTGAAGGCAACAGTGAAGGTGACGTCTCCTCCAGGGCCGCCAGCAGGGAGGCCGCGAGCAGGGGAACCGCCAGCCCCCCGGCCCCCCGCTCCAGGCCGGACCCAACGGCAGCAAGCACCAGATCGGATCCGCCCAGCGATCCCATGGCGGCCCTGCTGGCCGAACTGGAGGCCTGCGTGCTGCTGAGCCCCGTGCGCCAGGGGGCCTGGGGGGTGGAGGCGGTGCACCGCCAGCTGCTCGGCGAGGCCGCCGGCCAACCGATCCAACACTGGCCCCTGGGCACGCCCGTGCTCTGCCAGCGCAACCTGGCCGAGGAGGGCCTCGCCAACGGCGATATCGGCGTGCTGGTGGAGCGGGCTGGCGAACGGCTGGTGCTGGTCCCAGGGGCCTGGCCTGGCCAGCCGGGGGCAGGGCCTGACGCCTTGGGCTCCCGGGCCCGCCTGTTCCACCCCGCCCGCCTCGGGGCCGCCGAACCGGCCCTGGCCCTCACCATCCACAAGTCCCAGGGCAGCCAATACCAGGAGGTGCTGCTACTGGTGCCCCAGACGCGCCACTGGGATCCACGCCTGCTCTACACGGGCCTCACCCGGGCCCGCCAACGGGCCTGGCTGATCACCACCGGCGCCCCCAGCTGGCTGCAGAGTGATTGATTGGCCAGACCCCACTGATTAGCCAGGCCCCGGCGATCCAACGAAAAGTCAACAGCAAGCGGCCCGAACCCGAGCCGGCCCCATCGTTTATTCAGCGGCCCATGGAGCAATCCAGACGTCGCAACTGCGGCAACGGCGATGCATCAAACCAGCGCATTGTCCCTTGCTTCAGATTGGATGGCGGATCGCCCTGCCGATCAAGCAACGGCCCCGCAAGCCAATAGCGCTTCCGTTCAAACGCCTCAGTTCAACAGCGTCAGAGCCCCTGCTCCAATCGTCTCCCCCAAAGGCCATGGCCCGATCCAGCTGGCAGTCCTGTAGGGGCTCCCAAGTTGGAACCACCCGCCGCATTGATGACCTGGTCGATCAGGCCCACCTGATCGCTTCAGCGAGGTGCCCATGGGTGCTGGAATGACCCCCTTGAACCCCTAGCCCCAGGAGGCTCTGACACCCCCTTTCTTGGTTCCAACCACTGGATTCTCCCCCAGCAGGAATGGCGGCGCCCCTAGTGATCACCCTGGATTGCCAGTGATCTTTAAAGGTGCCGTCGTGCTCCTTGGTTGAAAACTTTGGTTAAAAACTTTGGTTGAGAACCAGGGATCGGGATTGTCAGCGCCGGCCAGCTCCTGGAGCCGAACCTGCAGCCGTGTGCACCCGCGCCAGGATCGCGGGAGCCTGATCGGCAGCCTTGATACGCTTTGGCATTGCTGGTTTGGGGGCCCGATCCATGGCAGACAGCACCCCAGGCCTCCACCCCACGTCCACCCCTGAGGTATTTCTAAGCAGCAACGGAGTGGGCCAGCAGAACCAACGGGTGGAGCGCCCCTGGGGTTGGTTCGAAAGCCTGGGGTCTGGCCCGGGCTATCAGGTGAAACGGCTCCTGGTGCGGGCCGGACACCGTCTCAGCCTGCAACGGCACCAGCACCGCAGCGAGCACTGGCTGGTGGTGTCAGGGGAAGGCTGGCTGGAATGCGCCGGGCTCCAGGTGCCGGCCCAGGCGGGAACCTGCCTGGCGATCCCGCTCGGCGCCATCCACCGGGCCGGCGCCGGCAGCAGCGACCTCTTGATCGTTGAAGTGCAGCAGGGCTCCTGGCTGAGCGAGGACGACATCGAGCGCCTCAGCGACGACTACGGCCGGGCCACCCCCCAGACCCCACCCCCTTGACGGATCCGCCAGGCTTTCGCCCTGGTGACAGCGCTCTACTGCTCGCCCCCTGGCCCCCAGGCTGACCCCGGGGCTCAAGTTGACCCCGGGTTTCAGCCCGGAATCGGCAACCCAGCGGAGCTGACCCCCAGCTGGCGGCCGGTCGATCAGTGCGGCCGTTTGATCAGCAAGGCCGTTTGATCACCAAAGTCGTTTGATCAGCACGGCCGTTTGATCAGCTAAGGATCCAGGTGTTGGCCGCACCAGCCGAGCCCAGCCCCAAGGCGTGGCCCCAGGAGGGTCCCATCTGGCTGGTTCGGAGGGATGGCGGCCCCAACCCGGGGCCAGGGCGAACGCCGGGCAGGGAGCTCAACGCGACAGGGCAAACAGCGCGTCCCAGCGATCGCCATGGGCAGCAGCCCACGATCCGATTGGCCTGCTGCTGAGCGGGGCTCCGCCCGGCATCGCCCCCGGATTCCAGGCCCCGGAGTGCTGTCTCCAGCCCAATCCCACCCATCCCCAGGCTGAACGCACTGCCCGCTAGCAGCGGAGCAGCAGGGGGGTGCAGCCAAGGTGATAAACTTTAATTTCACCCTTTGCTTTAGGGCAAGGCAGTTTATTGAACGTGCTGTGAACCAGCGCTGATCGCGACCCTGGCCATGGCCAGAGCATTGAGCAGCTTCGGATCATCGTTCAACGGGTATCTGCCGGCCTGCGAGACAAGGATTTTCCAGGCCACCATCACTTGACCAAGACTTCCGCCTACGAGAGCGTCAGCTCTTCGGTAGATCTCAACGCGACCGCCCAAGCCAGCGAGCAGGCCCCTGTCAGCAGGGCGGATGCCCCTGGCGGCGCCAGCGCCAGCCCCGCCAGCGAAGCCCTTCAGGCCCAAACCACCGATGGGGCGCCTGCTGCAGCCCTGATCCGTGACGATCAAGACCCCTCCCCTGCCAACGGCCAGTCCGCCGCGGGCGACCCCCTCGCAGGCCCAACCGCCGGCAGCCCAACGGCCGACGCCGCAGCCCAGGGGGCCAAGGCCGTCAAGGTCCTGCGGAGCACCTCCCCAGCCACTTCAGCGTCAACCGCTGCGGCGCTCCCCCTCGACGCCCCCACCGCTGAACCCTCCGAACCCCTGAACCCAGTCCTGAGCGGCGAAGAGCCCAGCAGCAGCGAAGCGGTGAACGGATTCGCCCACTTCGGGTTCGCGCCTGAACTGCTCCAGGCCCTGGTGGCGATCGGCTATCAGCAGCCCTCACCGATCCAGAAGGCGGCCATTCCCGAACTGCTGCTCGGCCGCGACCTGGTGGGCCAGGCCCAGACCGGCACGGGCAAAACGGCGGCCTTCGCCCTGCCCCTGCTCACCGCGATCGACCCCAGCCAGCGCAGCCCCCAGGTGCTGGTGCTCGCTCCCACCCGGGAACTGGCGATCCAGGTGGCCGAGGCCTTCAACACCTTTGCCGCCAAGATGCCCCACCTGCGGGTGTTGCCCGTGTACGGCGGCGCCGATTTCCGCGACCAGATCGCCCGGCTCAAGCGGGGCGTGCAGGTGGTGGTGGGCACCCCCGGCCGGGTGATGGACCACATGCGCCAGGGCACCCTCGATCTCTCCGGCCTGCGCACCCTGGTGCTCGATGAGGCCGATGAGATGCTGCGCATGGGCTTCATCGACGACGTCGAATGGGTGCTGAGCCAGTTGCCCGAGAAGCGCCAGGTGGTGCTGTTCTCGGCCACGATGCCGCCTGAGATCCGCCGCATCTCACGCCAATACCTTAACGATCCCGCCGAGATCACGATCCGCCAGAAGGGCGATGATGCCAGCCGCATCCGCCAGCGTTACATCACGGTGAATGCGCCCCAGAAGCTGGAGGCCCTCAGCCGCGTGCTGGAGGCAGAAACCAAGGAAGGGGTGATCATCTTTGCCCGCACCAAGGCCATCACCGTGGCGGTGGCCGAATCCCTGGAGGCCAAGGGCTACGACGTGGCCGTGCTCAATGGCGACGTGGCCCAGAGCCAGCGGGAGCGCACGATCGATCGGCTCAAGAGCGGCCACGTCAATGTGCTGGTGGCCACCGATGTGGCGGCCCGCGGCCTGGATGTGGACCGCATCACCCTGGTGGTGAACTACGACATCCCCTTTGATTCCGAGGCCTACGTGCACCGGATCGGCCGCACCGGCCGGGCCGGCCGCAGCGGCGACGCCATCCTGTTCCTCACCCCGCGGGAGCGCCGCTTCCTGGGCGGTCTGGAGCGGGCCGTGGGCCGGCCGATTGAACCGATGGAGGTGCCGAGCAACGCCACCATCAACCAGCACCGCCTCGACCTGCTGCGCCAGAAGCTCACCGCCGCCCTCACTCCCAGCGAGGACAACCGCCGCGAGGAGCTAGCCCTGCTGGCCGAGATCCTGCAGCGGGTCGGCCAGGAACAGGACGCCAGCCCCGACCAGCTCGCCTTAGCGGCCCTGAGGCTGGCCGTGGGCGATGCCCCGCTGCTGGTGCAGGGCGACGAAAACTGGATGCGCCAACAGGCCCCCAACGGCCGCGGCGAGCGGGGCTACGACCGCGGCGGCGAGCGCCGCGACCGGGGCGGCGAATCCCGGGGGGGCGAACCCCGGGGCCGGCTCGGCCAGGCCGGGGGTGCCCCCGGGCGGGGCGGCTTCCGCTCCGAGGACAGCCAGCCGGAAGAGAACATGGAGCGGTTCCGCATCGAAGTGGGCTGGCGCGATCGGGTCAAGCCCGGAAATATCGTTGGCGCCATCGCCAATGAGGCTGGCCTGGGCGGCCGCAGCATCGGCCGGATTCAGATCTTTGATGGCCACAGCACCATCGACCTGCCCAAGGGCATGCCCGATGAGGTGTTCAACTCGCTCAAACGGCTGCGCGTGATGAACAAGGAGCTGCAGATCAGCCGCCATCGCGACTGAGTCCTGCCCAGCGCAGGACGCGAAGGTCAGGGGGTTGGCAGTCCATCCCCCTGGATCTCCTAAAAGGCCCCCTGGAACCGGACCGCCTCAAGGGCCGTAGGACCGGGACTCCCGCCAGTGAGCCCTGCTCCGGGATCGGCCCCTGCCCCAACGGGCTGGGCCGATCCCGGTTTTTTGTGGGCAAATCCACGCACCAGCGATCCCGGGGATCAGGCACCGGCTCCGAGTCCCGCCTCCGGCCCCCCTGCCCTTGCCAGCGGGGCCGGAGGCGCCTCAGGACCAGAGGCTGGTCACCTCCATGGATGCGACCAGACTGTAGTGCTTTACGGAGAGCTGTTCCACGGCCAGGATCAAGCCGTGCTGGACGCTTGCGCTTTCGCAGGCCACCAGCGATTGCAGCAGGTCAAACTGGTCCTGGGGGGCAAGCTCGCCGTTGTCAGCCCAGGCGAGGCTCCAGGGAACGGGTGCCGTCATCAGCAGAACTCCGGCAACGGGTGAGGGTTTCCTGACAATGGTCCATTCAAAAGGGGCGCCCGCCGTTCTTCCGCTTCCCTTCGGATCGGCTTTACAGATCTCCATCAACGCCCGGCCGGCCGGATCGCCCCGGCAAGGCGAGGCTGTAGGGTTGAGCTGATTCAACGCTTTCTGGCTCCCAACGGAACCGCAGCATTCACGAATCAGTTCCAGGTTCCGCTAAAGGAATGACCATTTACGTAGGCAACCTCTCGTTCCAGGCCGAACAGGAGGATCTGCTCGATCTCTTCGGCCAATACGGCGAGGTCAAACAATGCAGCCTGCCCCTCGACCGGGAAACCGGCCGGAAGCGTGGCTTCGCATTTGTCGAGATGAGCAATGACGCCGATGAGCAAAAAGCCATCGACGATCTCCAGGATGTGGAGTGGATGGGTCGCATGATCCGCGTCAACAAAGCCACCCCCCGCGAAGGCGGTGGTGGCGGCGGCGGCCGTGGCGGCTATGGCGGCGGCGGCGGTGGTCGCGGCGGCTATGGCGGTGGTGGTGGCGGCGGTGGCCGTGGCGGCTACGGCGGTGGTGGCGGCGGTCGCGGTGACGACGGCGGCGGCTACGGCGGCGGTGGCGGCAACCGCTGGTGAGTTCGGCTGGGGGTCTGATTCAGCCCCCGCCCTGCGACCGGCCTGACCTTTCCGGCCCCAAAGATTTCCCTGGCCTGGTGCCTCCTTTTTGGAGGTCACCAGGTTTTTTATGGCGCCGGAACGCCTGACGGGCCCCGCCTGGAGGGGCTGGCTGCCGCTGGGCTGAACGGCCCTTCTGGCCCGAGCAGGGGGCCCGTCCAGAGTCGCCTTCGCCCCTGCTGGCATCCGCTGCGGGGGGTTGGATCTAACGCCTGGGGGGCCACACCCGGGTCCCCCTGCCAGGCGGGCACGGGCCAGGGCCACGAATCCTGAGCCGATGCACCCCCGAGCGCATCCCTGGGGCCAGCAAGACGCGAGCCCATGAACGAATTCATGGACGAATCCTTGGGCAAATCCCCGATCCGGGTCGTTGAGCAGGCCCATGGGCCGCACGATGGGCCGCTTGATGGGCAGGTGCGTGGTCGGGTCCGGGGTGGATGAATGGGAGCTTGCAAGGCGAGTCAGCGTCAGCGTTCTGCCGCGACATGCCCCTCCAGGGCGGTCTGCCGGATTGCCGAGGTGCGGGGGGGCAACGCCAGGTGCTGGGGCAACCTGGCCGGTGACCGTGCCCGGCTGCCGCGCAGGCCTGGGCCCCAGCGACAGCAAAAGAGCCACCCGCTCCAAGCCTGTCGCTGACCTCCGTCCCCCTCTCCCAGGCCCCTGCCCCCATGGTTTCCCTGACCCCCTCGCCGCCAGTGGCTGCCCAGCCCGGTCCCGGGCAGGGGCTGCCGGGCCCAGGGCCGTCGGCGGCGCTGCCGCCCCTGGCGCGTCTGATCAGTGCCCTGGCCCCACACCGGCGCCAGGTGGCCCTGGCGATCACCTGCTCGGTGCTCAACAAGCTGTTTGACCTGGCCCCGCCGGTGTTGATCGGCCTGGCCGTGGATGTGGTGGTGCAGCAGAACCACTCCTGGCTGGCCGCCTTCGGCGTCAGCTCGGTGCCAGGCCAGCTGGCGGTGCTGGCGGTGCTGTCGTTCCTGATCTGGAGCGCCGAGTCCCTGTTCGAGTACCTCTACGAGCTGCTCTGGCGCAACCTGGCCCAGACGATGCAGCACGAGCTGCGCATCGAGGCCTACGACCACCTCCAGCACCTGGAGATGGCCTATTTCGAGGCGGGCAGTTCCGGCCGGCTGATGGCCGTGCTCAACGACGACATCAACCAGCTCGAGCGCTTTCTCAACAGCGGCGCCAACGACATCCTGCAACTGCTCACCACCGTGCTGGCCGTGGGCGCCGCCATGGCCTGGCTGTCGCCCCATGTGGCCGGGGTTGCCTTTCTGCCGATTCCGGTGATCCTTTGGGGGTCGCTGGCCTTCCAGAAACGGCTCAGCCCCCGCTACCGCGAGGTGCGCGAACGGGCCGGCGACATCAACAGCCGCCTGGCCAACAACCTGGGCGGCATGCTCACGATCAAGAGCTATGCCGCCGAAGCCTGGGAAAAGCAACGGCTCAGCCGCGACAGCCAGGCCTATCGGGCCAGCAACCGGCGCGCCATCCGCCTCTCGGCCGCCTTCATCCCCCTGATCCGCTTCGCGATCCTGTTCGCCTTCCTGGCGATCCTGGTGATCGGCGGCCTGCAGGCCTGGCAGGGGGCGATCGCCGTGGGCAGCTACAGCTTCCTGGTGTTCATCACCCAGCGGCTGCTCTGGCCCCTCACCACCCTGGGCCGCACCCTGGACGACTACCAGCGGGCCATGGCCTCGACCCAGCGGGTGCTGGACCTGCTCGAAACCCCGATCGCCATCGCCAGCGGCGACCGGCCCCTGCCCCTGGAGCAGGTGAAAGGCGAGCTCGAATTCCGCCAGGTGACCTTCGCCTACCAGGGCCGCGACCCCCTGCTGCAGGGCCTCAACCTTCTGGTCCCCGCCGGCAGCACCCTGGGCATCGTCGGGGCCACGGGCTCGGGCAAAAGCACGATCGTGAAGCTGCTGCTGCGGCTCTATGGGATCCAGGCGGGCGAGATCCTGCTGGATGGCATTCCCATCGGCCAGCTGCGCCTCGACGACCTGCGTCGGGCAATCGGCCTGGTGAGCCAGGAGGTGTTTCTGTTCCACGGCACCGTGGCTGAGAACATCGCCTACGGCAGCTTCGAGGCCAGCCGCGGCGCGATTGAGCAGGCGGCCCAGCAGGCGGAGGCGGCCGCCTTCATCACGGCCCTGCCCCAGGGCTACGACACGGTGGTGGGCGAACGGGGCCAACGGCTCTCCGGCGGCCAACGCCAGCGCATCGCCCTGGCCCGGGCGATCCTGAAAAATCCGCCGGTGTTGATCCTCGATGAGGCCACCGCTGCCGTGGACAACGAAACCGAGGCGGCGATCCAGCGCTCCCTCGACCAGATCACGGCCCACCGCACCACCCTGGTGATTGCCCACCGGCTCAGCACGGTGCGCCATGCCGATCGCATCGTTGTGATGGAGCAGGGCCGCATCGTTGAAACGGGCCACCATGACGCCCTGATCAGGGCCGGGGGGGCCTACGCCACCCTCTGGCGGGTGCAGGCGGGCCTGCGCCCTGGTGAAGCCTTGACGCTTTAGGAGCCCTGCCCGGCCAGGCTCGCAAGCGGTGGGCTGGACTTGGTGATCTGAACTCGACGGGCTGAACGCGGCGGGCTGAACTCGGGAGGCTGGGCGCGGCAGGTTGGGCGCCATAGGTCGAGCGGGGGCCCAGCCAGGGGCGATGGGTGCAGGTTTGGTCTTTGCGGGTGCTGGGGCTCCAGCCACCGCCTCAAGCGGAAGACCAAGGGGCGGTCCAGCGAAGCCCGCTCCCCCGAACCGAACCGGGATGGAACGGTAAATCCCCCAGCGGAGCCCCTTGGAGGGCCGCAACGCTCTCCATAGGCTCAGACCACGCTTTCAACGCCCCCTTTGCCATGGAAGGTCCCAACGTCCGCCCTGATGCCGGCTTCGCTGCCGAGCTGAACCCACCGCTCCAACCCGCCGCCGCCACCCCCGCAGCGGCAGCCAGCCCTGTGCCGGAGGCCATCAGCTTCCGCCAGCTCGCCGCCCTGCGCCAGGCCGCCCTGGAGAGCGAGCGGAGCGCAGAACCCTCCGCCCCTGCATCACCCGACGCCTCCAGCACCCCGGCAGCCCAGCCCGGGCGCCTGGCGCCTGGCCAGCCCCAGTCCGCAGGCTCCGAACTGGCCGAACTCGAACAGCTGTTGGCGGCCTATGAGCAAGTGGGCCAGCGGCTGCTGCAGCAGCTCAGCCGCCAGGGAACCGCCCTGGCCCAGCAGCGCCATCCCCAGCAGCTGATGGCCCTCGGTGCCCTGGGGGCCCACATCCGCATGGGACTCCAGGCCCTGGCCGCCAGTCGCCAGTAGGGGGGAGTTGCCCTGGCCCCGCGGGTCGCCAAGCCCGCGGGCACCGCCGCTTGGCCCGGGGCGGCGCTGCCACCAAAGCGGCGCCAGGTCCCCCAGGGGCGAAGTCCGGGGATCCAGGGGCAACCGATCAGGAGGGGCGGGCCAACCTTGGCCCACAAAACGGGAGCGAGGCTCTGGCCGGGATCGCCGGGTTGCCCAGCTGGTTGTTTACAACCCTCTCTGTTGACAACCACGTCTGCAAATCGCGGTTTCATGAAAACGGTTTCACCAAAACCGTTTCACGAAAACCGTTTCACAAAAATCTGTTTCGCAAAGAACAGTTTCACCAAAGGCCTATTCACGAAAAATCGATTCACGCAGGACCGATACAAGGTGCAACCTCGGCCAACCTGCAGCCGAGCACTGACCTGCTTCAAAGCGACCGGCTTGCCGGAAACTCGGTTGCAGGTCATTCTCCTGACGCACTCTGGACGAGCAGAGACTGGTTAAGCGGCGAGTGGTCTGCGGCAGCTCCACTTCACCGAGATTGCTTTGCCACTGGCGTCTCTCAACGGGACGAATTGCACGGAGACTGGTTGAGCAACTCGGTTCGGCCAGAGGCTGGAGTTGCGAATGCAGGCGAGCGGCGTGATTTACTGTTTGATCAGAGCAAAACCAAGCCCCGGCGGTTAGGCCCTGCCTCCAGGCATCTGCCACGGCCTGGTCAACCGACAAACTGACCTGTGTTGCCAGCGACCGGGACCGGTGACCTGGCGTCTTGCCATAGGTTCCCCGCAGGCTCTCCGAACGCATGAAGCATTCCGTGCCCCAGCCCCGTCGCCGGGACCAACGCCTGCCGGTGCTGGTGGCGATTGGCATCGGCCTCTGCAGCGGCCTGGTGCTGGCGGGGCCCCTGACCAACCTGCTCAAGGCCGACGTCTTCCAGCAGGGCAAGGAGCTGCTCAACCCCTTCAGCGCCTGGATGGGGGCCAGCGACCAGGACCTGCTGGTGATGGGCACCGACATGGGCACCAACACCGATGTGATGGCCACCCTACGCATCAAGGATGGGGTCACCAAGATCACCCAGGTGCCGAGGGACACCTACATCGACTCGCCCCGTTACGGGCCGCTGAAGATCAATGCGCTTTACAGCCTGGGCGGCCCCAAGGCCGTCAAGGCAGAACTGGCCAGCCACCTGGGCCGGCCGATCAGCCACCACATCCTGGTGGACCTGGCCCTGGTGCGGCGCCTCGGCGATGCCCTGGGTGGGATTGAGGTGAACGTGCCAAAGCGCATGCATTACACCGACTACAGCCAGAAGCTGTTCATTGATCTGCAGCCAGGCCTGCAGACGCTCAAGGGCAAGGACCTGGAAGGATTCCTGCGCTTCCGCCACGACGAACTGGGCGACATCGGCCGCTTGGAACGGCAGAAACTGGCCGTTCAGGCCCTGTTCAATAAGCTCACCCGGCCCGAAACAATCCTGCGCCTGCCCCAGCTGATGGGCCTGGCCGGCAAGGATCTCCAGACGGACCTGGGGCCGATGGAAATCGGGGGCCTGATCACGGCCATGGCCGGCACCCACCTGGCCATCGAACAACTCCCAGGGGTGCCAAACTACCGCAATGGCATCAGTTACTGGGATGTGAAGTGGCCCGCCCCCGAGAGCAGCAGCAGCGCCGATGACAACCGGTATCGCTTTTTGTTCTGAGGCTGTCTCATCTCAATCAAGATCCATCGCGGGCAAGAATCCATGGCGGGCCATTAGCCCCTGCCCCACCGGATTGACCTGACCAGGCGCCGCGCTGATCGCCAGCTGCTGGAGCAGTTGTTCGCTGCTGATCACGACCCGGGCCTCCAGCTCCAGCCATGCTGCCCCCATCGGCTGGGGCCGCACCAGTGGCATCATCGGGCTCTCATGAAGCGAGATCCACGCCGGTGGCGACAACGTCTCGCCGCTCTGGCGTCACCAGTGGCCAAGAAGGGAGGAAAAGATCGAGTTCTGCTGAGTCGCCAACGATTGCAACAAAGGCAACCAAATGCCACTGACTTTCTAGCGCGAACAGACATAGGTTTTGATGCTGCCGCGAAACTCCTTGAAGGTGGGATGGTCGGGATCCACGGCCTGCCACCACCAGCGGCCGTCGGTGTAGCTGGGGATGCCGGCTTGATTACTGCGGGGGATCTGAAGGCTCTGGCCGCGCCACTGCAACACAATGAACGACCCTGGCACGGTGCCCCCATCACGATTGGGAATGTCGCTGGCATCAACGGGCCCTTTATGGAAGATGGCCTCCAGGGCATCGCCATCGCATTGGTAGTGATCTGGCCCTGCCGTCGCCCACGCCGCTGGCGCTGCCAGGAGCAGCAGCAGGGCCAGCACCAGGGGGAGGAAGCGACTCACGGGCTGCGTTTTGCACTGACAGTAGGTGCGGAGTACGGCAGCACCGCAACCCTTGAGGCCTGGGAGCAGCGGGGGATCGATGCCCTGGGCAAGACGGTGGTCGAGGCGGTCGTTGGCCAGCACCCAGGGGCCAGAGGCCTGGATCGGTTGCGAGTTGGGGGGGTGGATCAGTTCAACGGGGCATGCGCGTTGAGGGCCACCACCCACAAATTGCTCAAGCAGTTCCTTGCATCGCTGGCAACGGCCTAAGGGCCTGAACAAGCGTGCACTGGAGTCCTGGAAGTGCTTGGCCATCCCAAAAGCTCAGTTGAACTCTCCTGCGATCAGGTCAAGGGGCGACACACCCCTAGCGCTGGGACGCCGGCACCTGGGCCCTGGCCTCAGCCCGGTAGGCCGCCGGCACCGCCACCAGAAACAGCCACCACCAGAGCAGCACCAGGGCCGCGCAGGGGAGCGTGATCCAGAGCCGGCCCAGCAGCAGCCAGCTGGCGGCGATCGCCCCAACCCCCGTCAGCAGGATCGACCAGGGCTGGCACCACCAGGGCTTCAGCGCCCAGAGACTGGGCTCGGGCGCCGCCTGGGCTGAATCGGCCTGCTGGTGGGTGGGTTCAGCCATGGTTCTTCGGGTCCGGGTGGGGCGCGTCCGGCGCAGCCGAGGCAGCCAGGGGAGCACTGCCCGGCTCGACGCCGTTGTGTTCGTGGCGGGAGAGGGTGATCAGGGCCAGCAGCAGGGCCACCACCGCCAGCACCGGCGTCGAGGCGGCCACGGTGACCCCCAGGGAGGCGGTGAACCAGATCGAGGCGGCGCTGGTGAGGCCATGGACCTGGGGGCTGCGGCCCTTCTTGCTGCCCCGATCCACCAGGATTTCGCCGGCACCGAGGAAGCCCACACCGCTGGCCACCCCCTGGATGGCGCGGCTGCGGGCATTGAGATCGGGTCCGGCCGCCAGCACCATCAGGCAGGCACTCAGGCCCACAAGCACATGCACCCGCAGGCGGTTGGGCTGGGGTCCGGAGGACGGGTGGGAGCGGTTGAAGCCCATTGCCAGGCCGCAGAGCACGGCCAGGCCCATGCGCAGCAGGGCCTCCAGGTCGGGGGTGAGGTGCAGCGGAATCACCTGCCCATGGTCAGCCCCAGCGGGGCCGGCGGCCAGTCCCTGGGCCGACTGTTGCAAAGCCAAGACCTGAAAGCAGAGCCCTGCAAAGCCGACATGGCACTGTTGCCCAAAGCAGCCCTGACAACGGCAGCGCTGACTGGTGCAACGCTGATCGGTGCAGCCTTGCCGGTACCTATCGCGTCAGTTGCCAAGTGAACGGGACCAAGTAAACGGGACCAGGTGAACAGGGCCAAGTCGATCGGGGCCAGGTCAGTTGTGCCTGTGCCAACTGGCCATTGATCAATCGAGCCAGCTAGGCCGCCGCAGCCGCCAGCTGATCGGCCAAGGTCTCGACAAGGGGCGGCAGGGCGGCAAAAGGGGCGCTGACGCCGGCACAGACCCAGAGCCCCGGAGCATCCGCCACTGGACCGACAAGCGGGGTCCCCGTGGCGGAGAAGCTCACGGGCATCTGGTGATAACTGGCGGGCAGACACGCCAGCTGGGGCCAGACCCGGGCCAGGCCGGCGCGCAGGTGCGCCTCCATCCAGGCTGGATCGGGCTCGGGATCGAACCGGCCCCGGGGATTGACGAGGCTGATCTGGCCCAGCAGCCAGCCGGATCCCCAGGGAGCCAGTCCCGCATCGACGATGGCCCTTCGGGTGATCAGGCCGGGACTCTGCTGCTCCAGGGCCTGGCGCTGGCCCAGCAGCGGCATGACGATGCCCGCCCTCGCCCCGGGCGGCAGGGCGCTGTCGGCTCCGGGAGCGCCATCGAGGGCCAACACCCCCGCCCAGCTGGTGGCCAGCTGCATCGCCAGGGGCGGCCAGAGCGAGGCGCTCGCCGCCCCCGCCGCCAGCAGCACGGTTTCCGCCTCCAGGGCCCCGCCGCCCTCCAGCCGTAGCCGCCAAGAACCTCCCGGCTGGCAGTCCACGGCCAGGGCCTGGCCGCAGCGCCGCTCGACCCCGGCCCGGTCCAGGGCCAGCGGCAGGGCCGCCGCCAGCCGGCAGCCATCGACCCGGCCGTAGGGCAGCACCAGGGGCGGGGGCTGGCCGGCAGGCCCCGGGGGCGACTCCAGCAGCTCCAGCCCCGCCGCCGCCAGCAGGGCCACCAGGCCTGAGCGGGCTGCCGCCAGGGCCTGGGGATCGGCCTTGCTCGCGCCGCCGGGATCGGCGGGGGCAGAAGCCGGGTCCGGGGAGGCGGTCCGGGCCATTGCCTGGTCCTGACCCAGGGACGGCTGCAGGTTGGGGCCGGCGAAGCTGGGTTCGGCCGGGGGGAGGGCTGGTCCGGCGTGGAGGGTGAGCTGGCAGCGCTGCCAGCCCATCGGGCCATGGCGCTGCTCCAGGGCCTGCCAGAGCTGGGGGGCCCGATCCCAGGCCGGCGCCGCCCACCAGGGCACCCCTCCGTAGCTGAAGCGGCTGGCCGTTGCAGGCCCGGGTTCAGGGCTGAGCAGGGTCACCGGCAGGCCCCGCTCCCGCAGGGCCAGGGCCGCCAAGCTGCCGGCCAGGCCTCCGCCAATCACCAGCACCATCGCCTCCACTCCCGTTGGCCCTATCGATCAGGACTGGTTGACCAACCCGTTTGATCAAGCAGTTTGTTCCAGCAGTTGATCAAGCAGTTTCATCGGCCAGTTTCATCAGCCAGTCACGATCAAGTGACCAGGGTCAAGCCGACCAGCTCCCAGGCGGGTCAGGCCGCCTCAGATCTGCAGGGTGAAGGAGGTGATCACCTGGTGGAAGAGGGTTTTGACCCGGGGCCAGCGCACCTCGTTGGTGCTGGCGGCCAGGGTGTAGAGGCGGCCGCGATCGATCACGACGGTGGCCAGCTCGTGGCGGTCCCGGTCGTTGAGGTGGACGGTGTATTCCAGGTCGTAGAAGGTGTGGCTGCCGTCCTGGCGCTCCATCGCCTCCACCAGGGTGGCCTCCCGGCCGCTGCCCTCGGGGGCGATCACCACCCGGCGCAGCCGTTCGCCCACGGCAACGGCACTGCCGAGGTTCTCCAGGTCGTTGGTGGGGTTCACATCGGAGACCACCAGGCTGAGGGTTTCATCGCTGTTGATCAGGTCGTGGAACACCACCTGGGGGCCCTCACTCACCTGCACCCGGGTCCAGCCGGTGGGATAGAGGAAGGCGTAGCGCCCATCGGGGCTCTGGAAGGAATTGAGCCCGGCGGCGGCGGCACTGCAGCCCACCAGCACCACGGCCAGCAGGGCGGCCAGCAAACGCGGCACCAGGGTGCGAAGGCTGGCCATGGGGGGAGGAACCGGAGATGGGCCCCATTGTCCCGTCCCGCCTGCCCCAACGGACGATCCGGCCGGCCCCATCGGGCCGCTTCTAGATTTCCCACACCTGCACAACCCCACCTGAGCGGCTTCACGCGCCCCCTGGCCCGGTTGATCGACCAGTTCGAGCGGCTGCCAGGCATTGGTCCGCGCACCGCCCAGCGGCTGGCCCTGCACCTGCTGCGCCAGCCGGAGGAGCAGATCCACAGTTTTGCCGATGCCCTGCTGGCGGCCCGCAGCCAGGTGGGGCAATGCCAGAGCTGTTTCCACCTCTCGGCCGACCCCCTCTGTGAGATCTGCCGCAACCAGGAGCGCCACACCGGCATCCTCTGTGTGGTGGCCGATTCCCGCGACTTGCTGGCCCTGGAGCGCACCCGCGAATACAAGGGCCAGTACCACGTGCTCGGGGGGCTGATCTCGCCGATGGATGGGGTGGGCCCCGAGCTGTTGCACATCCAGCCCCTGGTGGCCCGGGTCGATCGCGAGGCGATCAGCGAGGTGATCCTGGCCCTCACCCCCAGCGTCGAAGGCGACACCACCAGCCTGTACTTGGCCCGGCTGCTCAAGCCCTTCACCCAGGTGAGCCGCATCGCCTACGGCCTGCCCGTGGGCAGCGAACTGGAGTACGCCGATGAGGTGACCCTGGCCCGGGCCCTGGAGGGCCGCCGCCGCATGGACTAGGCCGATCCCCCTGCCGGACATCCGGACACCGCTGCCGCCCCCCGACCATGGTTCGCCGTCCCAGCCGCTACAGCGCCATCGCCCCGGCCGAGCGCCTGCCCGCCTGGCTGCGGATGCCGATCGGCAACGCCAGCGCGCTGGAACGGGTGCAGGCCGTGGTCAAACAGCAGCGGCTGCACACGATCTGCGAAGAGGGCCGCTGCCCGAATCGGGGCGAGTGCTATGCCAGCGGCACCGCCACCTTTCTGCTGGGCGGCCCGATCTGCACCCGCAGCTGCGCCTTCTGCCAGGTGGACAAGGGCGAGGCGCCCAGCCCTGTGGATGGGGCCGAAGCCGAACGGGTGGCCAAGGCGGTGATCGACTTGGACCTGCGTTATGTGGTGCTCACGGCCGTGGCCCGCGACGACCTGAACGACCACGGCGCCAGCCTATTCACGGCCACCATGGCCGCCATCCGCCACCGCAATCCCCTGGTTGCAATTGAGGTGCTCACCCCCGATTTCTGGGGCGGTCAGCGGGATGGGGCGGCGGCGGCCACGGCCCAACGCCAACGCCTGGCCACCGTGCTGGCGGCCGAACCGGCCTGCTTCAACCACAACCTGGAAACGGTGCAACGGCTCCAGGCGGAGGTGCGCCGCGGCGCCACCTACCAGCGCTCCCTGGCCCTGCTGGCGGCGGCCCGCGAGCTGGCCCCAGGGATCCCCACCAAGTCAGGTCTGATGCTGGGGCTGGGTGAAACCAAAGACGACGTGCTCGAGGCCCTGGCGGATCTCCGCGGTGTGGATTGTCAACGCCTCACCCTGGGCCAATACCTGCGGCCATCCCTGGCCCACCTGCCGGTGGCGCGCTATTGGAGCCCCGAAGAGTTTGAAGAGCTGGCTGCATGGGCCAGGACCCTGGGATTCCAACACGTCCGGAGCGGTCCCTTGGTGCGAAGTAGTTATCACGCTGGAGAAGGCAACCTCTAGAACAACAGCTAGAGAGTCAACCCAGTCGGCCTGGTGTTCAACTGCCAGAGCCAATCTTCCCCCAGCCGCTCAAGTCCCACCAGGCCCCAGACCGGCGCCTCGTTCACATCCTCCAGCCCCAAATCACCCAGGGGCGTGCGCGCCGCCAGGCCCCCCAACAGTTTCGGGGCGATCACCGCCGCCAGCTGCTGCACGCAGCCGTGCTGCAGGGCCTCGGCCGCCAGGGCCGGCCCGCATTCCCACAGCACCTGGTTACAACTCCGCTGGGCCAGGGCTTCCAGCACGGTCACGGGAGTGCAGGGATCCAGTTCGAGCCGCTCCACCCCCAGCTGGTCCAGCAGCTGGCGCCCCTGGGCGCTGGCGTCTGGGCCATGGACCACCAAGGTTTGCGCCAGGCTCTGGTCCCAAAGCTTTCGCTGGGGGGGCAGGTCGAGGGTTCGCGAGAGCACCACCCGCAGGGGCTCCCTTGGGGCCAGGCCCCGGCTGGTGAGCAGGGGATCATCGGCGCGCAGGGTGCCGCCGCCGACGATCACCGCATCGCACTGGCCGCGCAGCTGGTGGACCCAGGCCCGGGCCTCGGGACCGCTGATCCACTGGCTGGAGCCATTGGGCAGGGCCGTGCGGCCATCGAGGCTCATGGCCCATTTCAGGATCCCCAGGGGCCGGCCGGTGCTGACCCGATGGAGGAAGGCCCGGTTCAAGGCCCTGGCCTCCTCGCCACAGACCCCAACAATCACCGCAACGCCGGCCGCATCGAGTTGCTCCAATCCCTGGCCTGCCACCCGGGGATCGGGATCCGCCATCGCCACCACCACCCGGGCAATGCCGGCGGCCCGCAAGGCGTCGCTGCAGGGGGGGGTGCGGCCGTGGTGGCAGCAGGGCTCCAGGGTGACGATCGCCGTGCCGCCCCGGGCCCGCCCACCCGCCTGGCGCAGGGCGCCCACCTCGGCGTGGGGCTGGCCGGCCTGGGCATGGAAGCCTTCGCCCACCAGCTGGCCGCTGGCATCGAGCAGCACGCAGCCCACCAGCGGGTTGGGGCTGGTGCGGCCCTGGCCCAGGGCCGCCAGCTGCAGGGCCCGCCCCATCCAGGGCCGCCAGCGGGCGGCCTGGTCAGCCGTGGCCTGGAAGCGATCGGCCGGGCTCAAGCGGCCTCTGCTGCACCAGCCGCCGCGACCCAGGCGGGCAGTCTGCGCCATTCGGCCACCACGTAAGGGGGCACGGGCAGCTCCACGAACACGCCGGGCAAGCGCAGCCGCAGGGGCCAGTTCTGCTGCAGGTCGGCCAGCAGCGGGGCCAGGTCGAATTCGGCGGCGGCATCGCGGCCATCGCGGGCCAACTTGGGGTTGGCGGTGGTGATGTCGGCCAGGTCCCAGTGAAAGCGGCCGGAGCTCACCTGCAGGGGCGTGGGGTGGTCGAGCCGCACCCGGCCGGGAAAACTGACGATGCGCAGGCGCATGGGGCCCCCGGGGGGCCCTTCGCGGTAGGCCACCAGCTGCCAGCTCTGGTCGTCAAGGTCGCGCAGGCTGTCGAGGCTGCGCACAACCTCCACGCCATTGTCATCGCCGTGGGCATGGATCTGGGCCTGGACGGGCGCCCCGGCCAGCAGCAGGGTTGCGAGGGTGAGGAGCAGGCCGAGGAACCGGCTCCAGGCGCCCCGGCTACGGGGGTGGGTGGCCCCACCGACCCGATCCAAACGAGACAGACCAGCCACGCTCAAACCGCCTCCCGCTCGGCGCCGGGGATCAGCTGCCAGTGGGTGTGGGTGGCCCAGAGGGCCCAGATCGCCATGGCCCGCAGGTAGTGGCAGGCCCGGAAGGTGTTCACCCCCGTGATCGCTTCCGGGGTGCGGAACTGGAGGCCACCGCTGTACACCTGCTCCACCACCGCGCCGCAGATGGCGAGGGCCGTGTCGCCCTGGTCCATCAGGCGGTAGTAGGCGGCCAGGCCGAAGTTGATGCCGGTCCACACCTCCAGGGGGTGGGTGCCGTTGGGATCGAGGGGCGTGCCATCGCGGCGCAGGCCATTGGCCACGCCGAGCTTCCCGCCCTGGAAGCCCTCAAAGCAGGCCTCCTTCACCGCCCTTAGGGCCGATTGGGCCCGGTCATCGGCCACCACGCTGGGCAGGCCCAACAGGCGGGCATAGAAATCACCGCAGAGCTGGTCGGCCATCACCACCGGCGTGCCGCTTTCGGCATCGATGCGGTAGTAATCGCCGTTCCAAAGCAGACGATCGAAGTTGGCGCGCGATTGCTCCAACCAGCTGCCGAAGGTGCGCTGATCGCCTGAGGTATCGAGACCCAGGTCGAGCTGCAGGCGCTGGGCCATGGCCAGGGCCGCCTCCAGGGCGGCAATCCAGAGGGCGCCGCAATAGGCGCTCACCCCCTGGAGCGGCCAGTCGTCGAAGGTCTGGTCGGGGGCGCCGCCGTTATCGGGCAGGCCGTCGTTGTTGACGTCGAAGGTTTTGAGGTAGTGCAGGGCCTGCACGGCGGCGGGCCAGCAGTCGGACAGAAAGCGCAGGTCTTCGCCGTTGGGGGCCAGCTTGAAGGTGCGCCACACCTGCAAGACAAAATCGCTGGCCAGATCCTTCCAGAGGTTGCAATCCTGGTAGGCGGTGTAGTTGGTGGCCTCAAAGGGCCGCTCGTTCGGGGCACCTAAATCGTGGGGGGTGGCACCAGCCAGCTTGCGGGCCGCCTCGACCCGGCCCTTGCCCTGGGTGAAATACCAACCGATCGGCCGGGGGGTGGCATCGGCTGCCGGGATGGCGCGGGCGAAACTGCGCAGCACCGCCTTATCGAGCTCGGGCCAGAGCTGCAGCAGGGCAAAGGAGCCATAGAGCCGCACATCGAGGCTTTCGTACCAGGCGTAATCGAGGCACTCGAGCACGCCGAATTGACCCACCGGATCGCTGGCCGTGGCGGAAGTCCAGAGGCTGCCGCCACTGGCCAGGTCGTAGAGCTCGTTAAACAGGGCCATGCGCAGGGGCTCGCTCAGGTCGGTGCGGGCCAGCACCGGCTGCTGCCAGGCGCCGATCTGCTGCAACCAGTCGGGCCAGGCGCCCAGGGCCTCCACCGCGATCGCCGCGGCATTGGTGCCACTGGCGGAGAAGAAATCGGTGTAGCGGCGCAGGGCGCGGCTGCCGGTGGCAAAGGCGGTTACCGGCAAGTCCCAGCTGATCACCACCGGCAGCTGGCGGGTTTCGCCGGGCGCGAGGCGGACGCGCAGGGCCAGGGCCGCACTGGCGGCTTCATGGGCGCTGCTGACGCGATCGCTGGCGATCTGCGGAATCGAGCCATCGCGGGCGAAGGGCTCCCACAGATCGGCGCCGGATCCCGTGGGATCCCAGCGGCTGCAGCGCAGCACCTGCACCCCCTCCTGGGGGCTGGTGGCCAGGCACCACTGGCCCTGGCCCTCGGCGATCGGTTGGGAGATGGGCCCCTCCAGCAGCAGGCCGCTGAGGCCATCCGCGTCCACCAGCCGGTTGCGCTGGCCCGCCCCCTGGCCGATGGCCGGCACGTAATTGTGCTCGGGGCTGCCGTCATCGCGGAAGGTCACCGCCGCCGACGGATCGGTGTTGGTGAACCAGCCCGTGGTGTTGCGCCAGCTCACCAGTAAGGAGAGATCGAGGGGCGCCTCGCTGGGGTTGGACAGGGTCCAGACGAACACCGCCACCGGGTAGCTGCTGCGCCGGTAATCACCGGGCAGGATCGGGCTGAAGGCCTGCACGCCCACTTGGGCGTCGAACACCCCCTCGTATTCGGTCCAGCTGAGGGGGTAGCGGGCGGCGTAGGTGCCGGTGCTGTGCTCGGGCGTGCTGGCGGGGTACCAATCCCAGGCGGGCAGGGGCTCGCCCGCGCCGGGGCGAGACCCATCCACGGCCGGTTTTACCGCCAGGGCATGGGCGCGACTGCCGTTGGGGCCGGCTTCAAACAGGGCGAACTGGCAATCGGGCAGGGTGCCGAACCAGTGCTCACCGCCATCGAGGTGCCAGAGGTTGAAGCTGCCATCGGGGCCCCGGCCGATGCAGCCGGCGCCGAAGCCCCCCAGGGGCATGCCGTGGCCGGGGCCGTCATCGAGGTTGCTGGCGTAGCGCACCGTGTAGGGACGCTCCCAGCCGAGGCCAAAGGGCCGCGACCAGCTGGCGGGCGGCACGGGCCAGCTGGCCGATCCGGAGCCCGTTCTCCGCAGCCGCGAGGTCAGGGCAGAGAGGCCGAACGGCGCCATGGGGCTGGACCAGGTGTGCCCAGCTTGTCAGAGCCCGCCGGCTGGGCGGGGGCGACTGGGCTTGGGTCCTGAACCCGGGAGGGGGATCCAGGGGGCTGGCTAGGACGGCAAAGGAGAGGGCCTTCGTTGCCAGTTCAACAACGAATCATTGCATGACAGCACTAGAGCGCCTCAAAGAGAGAGGAATCAATTAGGGACTCCTGAAAAAGCGAGCTGCCGGCTCGACGCGAGTGCAGCCAATGAGCGGCGGGAAAGCCGCTCTTACGCATATCTATACAGCGACCAGTGAATCAGTCATTTCAAGTTGCCAATTGGACCAGAGCAGCTCCAAGATCGCACCAGGGCTTTGCCAGGCATAGAAGCAAGCATAGATTGTGATAAAAAAGAGGCGGAGGAGCCTCAAGATCTTCTCTGCGCACATCACTACAAACGCCATCGAGATTAAGGTTTCGGCACCTTTGGGCAAACGCGCCATAACCAGATCTAGGGAATATTTCCTCTTCCCTGTTCCAAAGCATCCTTCCACCTCGTTTCGCCTCCGCTGGTCAGCGCTTAGCTGCTGCTTGTGAGCCGCGGTGATGTTTGGATCCTTCGGTGGTCGACCCAACCGCTTGCCCGATAGTCGTATGTTGTTTCTGGTGCAGAAGTTTCGATTCTTGGTGTTGAGGTAGATACGATCAGCGCAGATTCGCTCAGGGTAACAGCCGTATTCTTGCTTATACTTCTTGGCTTGTGCGATCAGATCCTCAGCTTCATTGTATGGATCCCAGTTGATCCGATGCAGGAAGGCAAAGCCATTTCGAACCGAAACACTGATTTTGGCGCCAAACTCAACAGCAGCTCTTGCCTTTCCTCGAACTATAGGCCGAACCTGTCGCTGCACCAAATTGACGATGCGGTCTGGGATGCTGCGCGTCTTGGAGCAGAGCAGGATGGCTTGTTGGCGCTGCAGCTCGCTTATCACAAGCAGTTTGTGCCACCAATGGGTCTTCAAGCTAGAAAGCGCTGCACCAGAGGCGATCAAGGCATCGATTGCTTCAAGATTTCTCTGCAGATAGTCGAGTTGATGACGTAATGCGGCTTTTATCTTGCGGCGGCGTGGCTTCTTCTGTTTGGCGACATTGAGGAAAACAGCACGTGCCTTTCCCCGATCGTAGCGGGGCTTGTGCTTGCGAAAATCCGAGTGCTGTTCACAAAGATCATCGATAATTCGTTCGGTCGACACCCTCGCCTCATTGAGCAGCTTCAAATCAGTCGGATAGGTGATATCGGCTGGTGTGCAGGAAGCATCGATGGTGAGAGTTCCCCAGGGTTTGCCTTCTGGCCAATCGCTAGGCTTTACGAAGTTGTCGAGGGAGAGCTGCTTGCCTGCATCGTCCTCTCGATCGTCAGAGTCGTCGCCATCTGGCAGCCTGGCGATGGCCTCAATCACCATGGCTTTGCCACGTTCGGCGATCAGTTCGTTGACCCTGCTGAGATCTTCCTCTGAAAATCGCTTTCGGAAATGAACCATCATGGATGGGTCAAATGGTGCTTTACTGAAATAGCCCGCAAAGCCGAGAAAAAACTGCATATAAGCATTTTCTCTGATCTGCTCCACGGTCTCTTCATCAGTCAAGCCAAGCCGCTGCTTGATGAACAAAGCGCCAAACGCCAGCTTCACTGGCTTGGCAGGAGCGCCCGTTGTGGGACTGAACTGAGTGGCATAGGTTGCTTCTAACTCTTCCCATGGCATCAGAGAGGAGAAGATCACCCAGCGGTTTTCCGGATCCAATTTGCCGCCAAAAGGCACATGGAACTCCTCGATTGAGAGCTGCCCGTTATGGTGCTTCCTGTACATCTGCTGCTTTCGGCATTTATAGCAATCGTGGATTGCCCTGATCGAGCCCAGTTTATCGGCTCTTCATCGCTGAAACAAGCTGCGCTGCAATTGATTTGGCTTTTTCAGGAGTCCCCAGGTAGAGCCAGGTGCTGTCGTTGGCATAGAGCAGGCGGGCGTTGCTTTTGCTGACGGGAGTGAATGTTGGTGTGCCCGACGTGGTGCTGACATCCACCCGCTGCCAGGATTGGCCATTGTTGATGCTGTACCAGGCAACAACATCTGGGCTGGTGCCCACAATCGCCAAGCCGGTGGGATCGCCATCGCCATCGCTCACATTGCCGCCGCTGCCCGTGCGCACCAGGTCAGTAACGCGGATGGCGGCGGCCGGAAGGGTGTTGGCCGCAGGATCAGAGGCAGAGGTTTTGATGCTGGCTGCTGCATTGATCAGGGAGGGATCCAGCAGCGGTTGGAAGCTGTTCACCCCCACCACATCAACCTTCACTGTGATGGGCGCACTGGTCTGGGCAGCCAGGCCACTGCCGCCGGTGTCGCGCACGCTGATGGACAAGGTGCGCTCGTTGCTGAGGCTGGTGGGGGCCTGGCCGTCGTGTTGGAAGGTGAGGGACTGGAGCACCTTCTTGTAATCCTCGGCATTGGCGTTGCCGATCAGGGTCAGCGTGCCGGTGGCTGGGTCGTACTTTTTGGTTAGGGGGGTGCCTGTGGTCGTGACATCCAGCAGGTCGCCTTTGTAGGGCATGTTGCCTTTGGTGAAGCCGGCGCTGATGCTGACCTTGGCCTGGCTGAAGGCCTGGCTGTCGCTATCGCTGAGGGTGAGGGAGCCGGGGATGGCCAGGGCAGGGGCTTTGCCCTCGGTGAAGTTGGGAGTGGGGGTGTTGTTGGTGCTCTAGGTGAGCTGGGGGGCCTGGTTGCTGAGCACCTGGGTGAAGCCGGCGGCATCCTGGCCGGCGAGATCCTGCAGGGCCACGGCGTCATCGCCGGCGCTTGGATCGGTGTAGGTGAGGCTGAGTTGCTTCACCGAGTCGGCGATCGGCGCCGCCAGGCTCAAGCTGAGATTAGCGCCGTTGACGGCCAGGCTGCTGATGGCCACAGGGTTGCCATCGGCCTGGACAGAAAACGCTGATAAGGCAGGCAGGGCTGGGGCACCGGCCTGGCCATTGCCCAGCTGCTGGCTGAACACCAACACCAGCTCTCTGGCCTGATTGGCCAGGGCCAGGTTGGTGGGACTTGGTGGGGTGGTGTCAACGAGGAGGCTGAAATTCGTGGCGGAGACGTTGGTTTTGCTGCTGTCGGAGGCTTCACTGAAACTGCCTGCCGCAATCGTGATCAGCGCCTCGGCCTTGGTGTTGGCCGCGGGGGTGAAGAGGGCGGTGTATTGCTTGCCGTTGCTGCCGGGCACCGCAGCGAACCCACTGAGGCTGCCGTTGGTAGCGCTGAGATCGGCGGCGGTGAAATTAGTGGAAGCAGCACTGAGCTCTACGTTAATTTGGGCCATCTGGTTGACGCCAACGCGGCTGAGGCTACTGGCGATGGTGGCCGTGGGGCCGAAGGTGAGGGGAACGAAATCACTGGTGGATTGAATCGAGGCGAAGCCCGTGCCGCTCGGAGCTTTTGCTTGATCACCGCCATAATTTACATCTCCCCAAACAGCAATCGAGCCGTCGTTCTTCAAGGCCGCAAAAGCGCCGTTGGAAAAGATCTGGCTGTAGCCCGAGCCTCTCGGGGCTTCTGCTTGATTACCGCCATATTTTTCCCATCCCCAAACAGCAATCGAGCCGTCATTCTTCAACGCCGCAAAAGCGCCGCCGTTGGGAAAGATCTGGCTGTAGCCCGTGCCGCTCGGGGCTTTTGCTTGATATCCGCCATAGAATTGATTTCCCCAAACAGCAATCGAGCCGTCGTTCTTCAACGCCGCAAAAGCTAGGCCAAAATCGCCAGCATTGGAAAAAATCTGGCTGTAGCCGGTGCCTTTCGGGGCTTCTGCTTGATCACCGCCATAGAGTTTATTTCCCCAAATAGCAATCGAGCCGTCGTTCTTCAACGCCGCAAAAGCGCCGCCATTTGAGCTGGCATTGGAAAAAATCTGGCTGTAGCCCGTGCCTTTCGGGGCTTTTGCTTGATCACCGCCATCGGATGGACTTCGCCAAACGGCAATCGAGCCGTCGTTCTTCAATGCCGCAAAGGCATTAGAATTGGAAAAAAATCTGGCTGTAGCCCGTGCCGCTAGGGGCTTTTGCTTGGTCACCGCCAATGTCTGAACGTCCCCAAACAGCAATCGAGCCGTCGTTCTTCAACGCCGCAAAGGCTCCCAAGTTTCTAGCCAGTTGGATGCGATTGGTGCTCAACCGCACCCCACTGGCCTGCCACTGCTCCCTGGTGGCCAGGCCCGAGGCCGTGATCGTGCCTGCCGTCACCTCAAACAACACATCACCACCCGCGCCGCTGGCATTGCGGCTGGCGGCCACATCCCGGCCCGTGGCCTGGGCCAGGGCCTTCACCAGCTCCACCCCATCGGGGCGGGCGGCGATGGAGCTGCCTTAGAGCAAAATGTCGGCCCCGGGGACCAGGGCTTCGGCCCACTTGCCCAACTCAGTGGTGCGGGTTTTCAGGCTCGTAGCCGTGATCCGATGGCCCGCCAGCAGGATCGAGCCCGGCTCGCCTGGGCTGATGATCCGCAGCACCTCGTATTGCTTCTCTTTTCGCGCCGCCAGGATCGTGCTGATCTGGGTGATCGGGTCCTGCCCCAGGTTCAGCTTGATCACCTCCGCCCCACCGGGCAGCTCCGCCGGTGGCAGCGCCTGGAGCAGCTCCGGCGCCACGATGATCAGGGTCTTGGCCGGGGTGGGGTTAGCCATCGGGGCAGAAGACAGTGGGAGTTAATTGATGGGAGGTTCCAAGTTGGCCGTTACAACCCGGCCGGACCCAGCGGATACGGGGCCTTTTTGCGTCATGGCAGCCCCACCTGGGGTTTGTCTTACTCAAGTGAGTGAGCCCGGGCGAATCGATTGGCGGGGCCGCTGGGATCCGGGGGCGGTAATGCAGATGTTGCAACTAAGGCCTGGGGGCCTAGCGGGAGCGAGCAAGTTGCTGTAAGCGCTGGTTATTCCATGCCCATGGGCTGCCCAGCCTGGCTCTAGCTTGCGCCACCAGCGCCAGGCTGGTCCTTGGCCGGGGTGCGGGTCCCACCCCCGGCATCGGAGTGGCTGCGGCCGCTGGCACTCCTCGGGCCCCTGGCTCTGATGGGTGGAGCGCCTGGGGCTGGCCCCTCGATCCGGGCCGTTGCCCAGATCTGGGGGAGGTTTTGTACAGCTGGGAGGGATCTGGGCTTGGCGGGGCGGGTTGGGCGGCAAGGGCAAGCTCCTTTGCACCAGGCGCAGGGCTGCAGGGTTGCACTAGGGGGTGACCAGGTACCGGTAGGCCTCTTTGCAGGGTTCGCGAACCTTGGGGGTCATCAGATCAAGGGGCTGGGCGATCTGGCAATCCCTGGGGCTTTGCACCAGCAGTTGGAGAGCGGTCGATCATGGCAGCAGCTTGGCAGCGCGCCCCATCGGCCACAGGGATGGCAGGGGATCGGGCGGTCGTTGAACCGGGCCACTGGCACGCTGAATCAGATCGCTTGCAGGCCCATGCCTGGGCGCGGGTTCAGCAGGAGCTCGCGGCTGCTGGGGAGGGTGATGATCAACCGTGGTCTGCCAGCCAAGCCTGCAGATCGGCAGCACCGGAGAAATCAAGGAGCGCATCCGCCAGGGACTCCAGTTGCTCCAACGGCAGGGCCTCGATCTGGGCTGTGGTGGCAGCGCTCAGGGGGCCGCAGCGGCGGTTCAGCTGTCGCAGGGTGACGGTGGCTTCACCTAGGGCTTTGCCGAGGGCTTTGCCGCGGGCTTCACCCAGGGCAACGCCGCGGGCCTCACCCAGGGCAACGCCGCGGGCCTCGCCACGGGCTTCGCCCTCGCGGAAAATCTCCCGGTAGGCCCGGCTATTGGTGAAATCGTCGAGGGTCAGGCCTCCCATGGCACAGATTTCAGGGATCGCTCGGTCATTGAACCGTGCCAACAGGATAGCCGCGATCAATGGCAACACCTGCTCCGCTGCCCGGTTGATCGACGCCTGCTGGCGCAGGCTGTCGGTGATCGTTCGCACCCTCGCCTCGGGTTGCACCAGCAAACTCAACACCTGGGTCAGCGGTTCGCCCACCGCCTGGCCATCGCTTGGCACCAGCTCGATCCACCGCACCCGGTGCTCCACAAACTCCCGCACGGGCACGATCGGGCCAAAGTTCATCGTCCGGTTCGGGCAGATCACTACCACCAACCAGTCGCGCTTCCACCTGTGCTGCTGCACGAAACGGCCAGATTCGGCATTAAGACGCAGCAGAAAATCCTCATCAGCAGCCATTTGTGCTTCCAATACAATGGCCGGCAGGTCTGGTCGATCGGCAGGGGGCAGGAACAAGCCATCCAGCCGATACTCCCGTTCCTTTAACACCGGTGCCGAAAAGCGATAGCCCGCCGCATCAGCCGGCAGATCCTGCAGCCAACGCAGAATCAGATCAGGCTGATCGTGGAAAATCGAATAAAACAGCTTGTCGCTGGCCACGGCCTGGCTCTGGTGCGCTGGCAGGCAGTCTGCAGGGCTGCAGCGGTTGATGCCACCGGTGGAGACAGCGTCCTCGGCGGGAGCTGGCCCTGACCACTTTTAGGGTGGGAGCCCTGATGAGTCAGGGCAGCGTCCCACCCGATTGGGCCGCTGGTCAGCGGTGATCAGCCAGCCAAGCTTGCAGATCGGCGGGACCCGTGAAGTCGAGCAGAGCATCCGCCAGAGATTCCAGTTGCTCCAGCGGCAGGGCCTCGATCTGGGCCGTGGTAGCGGCACTCAGGGGACCGCAGCGGCGGTTCAGCAGGCGCAGGGTGACGGTGGCTTCGCCGAGGGCTTTGCCGCGGGCTTCGCCTAGCGCGACACCACGGGCTTCACCCAAGGCAACGCCGCGAGCCTCGCCTAGCGCGACACCTCGAGCTTCGCCCGCTGCTTCGCCTTCGCGGTAGATCTCCCGGTAGGCGCGGCTCTTCGTGAAATCGTCGAGGGTCAGGCCTCCCATGGCGCAGATCTCAGGGATCGGTCGGTCGTTGAACCGTGCCAACAGAATAGCGGCGATCAACGGCAACACCTGCTCCGCTGACCGGTTGATCGACGCCTGCTGGCGCAGGCTGTCGGTGATCGTTCGCACCCTCGCCTCGGGTTGCACCAGCAAACTCAACACCTGGGTCAGCGGTTCGCTCACCGCCTGGCCATCGCTTGGCACCAGCTCGATCCACCGCACCCGGTGCTCCACAAACTCCCGCACGGGCACGATCGGGCCAAAGTTCATCGTCCGGTTCGGGCAGATCACCACCACCAACCAGTCGCGCTTCCACCTGTGCTGCTGCACGAAACGGCCAGATTCGGCATGAAGACGCAGCAAAAAGTCGTCATCTGCGGCCATTTGTGCTTCCAATACAATGGCCGGCAGGTCTGGTCGATCGGCAGGGGGCAGGAACAAGCCATCCAGCCGATACTCCCGTTCCTTCAACACCGGTGCCGAAAAGCGATAGCCCGCCGAATCAGCCGGCAGATCCTGCAGCCAGCGCAGAATCAGATCAGGCTGATCGTGGAAAATCGAATAAAACAGCTTGTCGCTGGCCACGGCCTGGCTCTGGTGCGCTGGCAGGCAGTCTGCAGGGCTGCAGCGGCTGATGCCACCGGTGGTGACAGC
>CALRRL020000023.1:0-49995 GCA_943370565.1 Synechococcus sp. UW140
CCGATCCATCTCGAACTCGGTTGTGAAACGCAGCAGCGGCGACGATAGTTGGGGGGTAGCCCCCTGCGAAAATAGCTCGATGCCAGGTAAAACTTTTGCTCCATCGCTGCATTGATCCGCTGGATCAATCAGCCACGAAAAGCCACCCCACGGGGTGGCTTTTTTGTTGGGGATGATGGGGCTGGATCGCTCTGCCAAAGCCTGGGCTGGGAGATCGATGCCGGCTGAGGGGCAGCCCTGCACTGACCTGCCGCCCCAACGAAGGACGCGATCGCGATAAGAAAGCCAGCCTTATCTTGCGCTTTAGCACTCATGGTCCAAGCAGAGCGCCCCTGACTTTGCTGCGCTTGTGGTAGCTGACGTGGCTTTGGCAGCGCTTGCCAAGAGGCTTTCAAGTGGTGCAAGCCCAGTTCTAAGGTTCTGGCTTAATGGTTGACGGCAACTTGTTTGGGGGCGGTGCGGGGATTAGCCCGCGGCGGAAGACGAGCTCAGCGTACCGCCTGGGGGCAAGGATCGCATTGGGAGTGGGAAGCCAACGCAGTTACGTTCATCTTCCTTGCCCAGGGTGACGGGGCGACAGTTGGGCCCCAGCACGCTGCTTGTTCAGCTGGCATGGGCTGGAACGATTGGTCGCCCGTGGCGGGGTAGGGTTCGGGACTGAATCCTGGTTCTAACCGGCACGATTGGGCAGCTTTCCCCCTGGCAAACGCAAGCGGTTCAAGGCGGTTGTGCGCTTGACCTGGCGTGCCTATCGCCTCTGGGATCAGCAAGATTGCGTGGATCTCAGTGCTGCTTTTGCCTATCACAGCCTCCAATCCCTGTTCCCGATCCTGCTGATTGCCCTGGCGGTTGCGAGTCGCATTCTGGGGCGGGATGATGGCATCACCGACAACATTTTAGAATGGGCCGCTCGCATTTTGCCTGAGCATGTGTTGCCCTTGATTCGCAATACCTTGCTGCGCTTGTATCGCCAAGGTAATGGCGCCGGCTTGATCGGCATCCTTTCCCTATTGGTGACATCGAGCAATGCCTATCTGAGTTTGCGGCGAGGGGCGGATCGCCTGTGGGGGTTTCGCTCCCCGCTCCAACCCCAGGCTTGGCAACGGCTGGTGCTGCGTTTTCTGCGCTCCCGGGCCGAGGCCTTTGGTTTGGTCGCCCTGCTGGGGTTGTTCGTGGTGTTCGGACAGCTGGCCACCAGTGTGAGGATGTTTGCCCACAGTTCCTGGCAGGCGGTGTTGAAAACGTTCCTACCAGCTCCGTTGCAACATCTCCTGCCCTTTTCGATGGTGGCCAATCTGGCTTTGTCGCTGCTGTTCTGTTCCGGCCTTGCCTTGGCCATGCTGAGGCTGTTGCCCTCGCGGCGCGTCCCTCTGGCCCCTCTGGTGCCGGGTGCCTTGTTGATTGGCCTGGCCCTGACCAGTCTGAACCTGGCCCTTGGCAGCAGCCTGATTCCCTTGGGGGCCCGTTTCCAGGCCTACGGCGTGATCGGCGGGGTGTTGCTGCTGACCCTTTGGGTTTGGCTGCTGGCCCTGATCCTGTACTACGGCATGGCCCTTTCCGTGGTTCTGGCGCGGCCCATGGGGGTGTTGATGGCACCTGGGTTTGGCGACGCCCTGGCGGGGGGGCGATCCACACCCAGTTCCGATCCCCACTAATTCGTCCGGGGTGGAGGATGGATCCACGTCTCCAACGCCACTGATCCGCCGATGTCCCGTCCGATCCCCTGGCTTTGGATTGCCCTGGCGGGCCTGCTGTTGCTGGCGCCTGGCTTGGTTGGACGGCTGTTTGTGGATGTGCTGGAGGGGATCACCCTGCTGTTGGTGGTGGTGCCGCTGGTGTTGGCCGGCGGCGGGGTCCTGGGCTGGTGGTGGCTGCGACGCAACCTGATCACCTGCAGCGTTTGTGGCACCACAAGCCTGGGGCAGGGCCAATGTCCCGCCTGTGGCGCCCCGCTCCAGCGGGGTCAGGGCCCTGCGGCCAGCGGATCCTCGCCGGCTGGGGCGGCCATTGGCGTGGATGCCAGTGATGTGACGATTGACGTAGTAGCCCAATCCGTGGAGGAAGGGGGCAAGAAATAAGATCAGATTTGCGTTCTCAAAGAAATGGTGTCCAGGCTCGACCTTTGAGTGGATTATTGAAAGGTTAATCACTATATTGCTTGCTCGTTCTAGAGGCTTTGTAGAAGGCGCTCTATTGGTGCTGATTGCACGGATTAAGCGATGGTTGCTTCCTAGCTTTTTGACAGGTCCTGCAGCCGCCGTTCCCGCAGGAAGAGGAACAGGGGTGCCCCGCAGGCGAAGGCAATGGCGAAGCTGGCCAGGATGGCCAGCCAGACATACCGGATCTGCAACCTTTTCGCTTCCACCACCATCCAGATGGTGAAGGCTGTCGCGCCCACGAGCAGATCCCGGGACAGGGATTGGGCGGCGGGATTGGCATTGGCCTGGGCAATGAAGAGGCCCAGATCAAAGGCACTGCCGCTGGCCCGGATGAAGTCGAGATTGGCGAGCCAGGGCAGAATCGCGCCCACAATGGCCAGGGCCAGATAGGTCCAGGCCAGCCAGGGGTTGGGTTTGCCGGCCATTGGCACGGTCATGGCAGGGAATTGCTGGGGGCTTGACGATCAGGATCCCATTCGATCACGTCCTGTTCCACCTGGGCGAGCACCGATTCACAGCGCTCCAGGTAGGTGAGGGCTCGACGGTAGTGGCCGGCCATCGCCTCCACTTCCAGGTCCGCTGCCTGCAACTGGGCGAGCGAGAGCTCCAGGGCCGTTCTGGCCTCCTGAAAACTGAGTTGGGCCACATCGGCCAGCCACTCCCGCTCCTGCTCGGATTGGGAGCCCACCTCAGGCCTGACGTCGTCGGGCCCGCGTTCAGGGGGGCGGCTCGTTTTGCGCGGCGGTGACATCGGTGACCTGGGCTTGGAGGCGGCCATCGGCGAGCTCCACCAGCAGGGGATCGCCACAACCAATCTGCTTGATCGAGCGCAACAACTGGCCGTTGGGCGAACGCACCAGGGCAAAGCCCCGCTGCAACAGGCGCTTTGGGGAGAGGGCCTCGAGCAGGTCGCGGCGTTGCTGCAGTCCTTGGCGCTGCTGGGCCAGCAGCCGACTCGGTTGAATCAGCTCAAGCTGGGCCTTGAGGCTGGCCAGCTGCTGGCGTTTGGCCGACAGGCCGTAGCTGACTGCCTGGCGCAGCTGGCTGCGCTGTTGCTTCAGGCGCTGCAGCACGGTCCATTGGTCGGGCAACAGGGCCACGATGGCGGCCGTGGGCGTGGCGGCCCGGTAATCAGCCACCAGATCGGCAATGGTGGTGTCGTCCTCATGGCCCAGGCCGGTGACGACGGGCACAGGAGAGGTGGCCAGCAGCCGGGCGAGGGTTTCGCCATCAAACACGGCCAGGTCCTCGCGGCTGCCGCCGCCCCGGGCGAGCACGATGGCGTCGATCCCGAGCGCTTCCGCCCGTTCCATCACCTGGCCCAGGAGGCGGCAGATCTCCGCTTCGACGCGGCCCTGCACCGGGATCGCCACCTGATACAGGCGGGTTCTGGGCCAGCGCTCGGCAGCGGTGCGCCGCATGTCGGCCAGGGCCGAGCTGGGCACGCTGGTGAGCAGGGCGACCGCGGCCGGGAAGGGCGGCAGGGCCCGTTTGCGCTCGATCGCGAAGAGGCCCTCCGGTTCGAGGATCCCGCGCACCCGCTCGAACTGGCGCAGCACCGTACTCAGGCTGGGGCGCAGGTCGAGCACCTGCACCGTCAGGCTGGCCCGGGCCGCCCAGAAATTCAGCTTTCCCACCACGAGCACGCCATCGCCCTCGGCGGGCTGGTGGCTGAGCCTGGCCAGCTGGGAGGCCCAGATCACCGCAGCAATGCTCGCCTCGCCATCCACCAGGGTGAGCCAGAGGTGCCCCTTCTTCAGTTGGGGCCTGGAGATCGTGGCGTCAACCAGAAAGCGGGGGGCAAAGCCGCGCTCAAGCAGGCTGCCGATGGCCTGGTTGAGTTGGGCGACGCTGTAACGGGGCAGGCCGTTGGCCTCAGCCATGGATGTCACTCATCCAGCTTCCGGTAGCAGAGGCCCCAGTAGATGGCCACGGCGCTGGCCCCAACCACCACAAGCTTGCCGAGGGGATGGTCGAAGCCCAGCAGGCCGATGGCGCTGATCACCACGGCGATGCTGATTTGACGGGCGCCGTCGCGGCGGTTCTTGGCGAAGGGGCGTGCCAAGGCAGGTCCTGGACTGGGGGCCATGGCAGTCTCGCCGATGCCGGTCTGGAGACCGTGAGCCAAGCTTCCGCGCGACTCGGATTAGGGGTCGTTGGAGGACCTTGGCTGGCCTGCGCCCAGGGCCCATCCCATGAAAAAGGCCCCCTCTGGGGGCGCCGTTAGGGGGTAACCAATGGGGCCCCGGTGGAACGGATGGGGATCAGCCGAGGCCGATCTGGCTGAGGATGCCTTGGCCGGTGAGCAGCTCGGTGCCAAGTCCGATGACGAAGCCCAGCATGGCCAGGCGGCCATTCCAGGTTTCAGCGAAGGCCACAAAACCGAAGCGGGAAGAGGAGTCAGCCATGGATAGGGGTGAAGCAACCCGATCAATGTAAGGAAATATTGAGCTTGGTTGACAGGGCTGGTGGGTCGCTTTTGGGGCGGTTTACCGAATCATGGGTTTCGGGCCCAGTCCCTAGGCCTGGGTGTCGGCTTGGGCGAGCCGCCGTTTGGTGAGGGCCGTGGCCTGGGCCGTGCTGGGGTCCTCGGGCCAGGGGTGGCGCGGGTAGCGGCCCCGCAGGTCGGCGCGCACCTGGCGGTAGCCCGTGCGCCAGAAGCTCGCCAGGTCGCTGGTGATCGCGGCGGGCCGTCCGGCCGGCGACAGCAGGTGCAGGCTCACAGGCAGGCGACCCTCCAGCAGCCTGGGCCCGTCGTTGCAGCCGAACAGCTCCTGCAGCTTCACCGCCAGCACCGGCACTCCCGAGCCGTAGTCCAGCCGCGCCAGCCGACCGGACGGGATTGCCACGCTCTCGGGCAGCAGCCTGTCGAGCTGACGTCGCTGCTCCCAGGCCAGGCCGCTCCAGAGGGCTTCGACCAGGTCGAGGCGTTGCAACTCCGCCGCTGAGCTGATGCCCTCGAGCTGCTCGCCCAGCCAGCCTTCGAGATCGGCCAGCAGGGCTGCGTCGCTGCGGTCGGGCCAGGGGGCGCCCAGGTGCTGATGGGCCAGGCCAAGCCGCTGCTGCAGGGTGCGGCTGGATGGGGTCCAGGGCAGGGAGGCCAGGCCCTGGGGCCCCGAGCCGCCGGACGGGCTGTCCTGGGTCAAGCCCTCCAGGAGGGCCTGTTTCACCACCTCGTGGGGGGGATCGCTCCAGGGGCTGCGCTGCAGGATCAGGGCCCCCAGGCGGTGCAGCCGCTCGCAGCGCACCCGTTGGGCCTGGGGATCCCAGCGCACCAGCGTCTCGCGGGTGCCCGCCTGCTCAGCCCAGGCCTCCAGGCTGGCCCGGGCCAGGGGCAACGCCAGGTGGATGCGACAGTCCCGGCCGGCCCCATCGGTGCGGGCGATGGCCAGCGCATCGCAGCCGCTCAGCGGGTCATGGGCCCTGAGTTGGGCGCCGCGGCCACCGCGGGTGAGGTAGCGCTCCTTGCTGTCGGGACGCAGCAGGGCCACCCAGTCGGGGTAGGCATGGGCCACCAGCTCGCCGGCGAGGGCCTCGGGGTTCAGGGGGCCGGGTGCAGCAGCCGCAGCGGCCTCAGGGGGCTTTGGGTTGGATCCCTTGGGGCTGCCCTGGCCCACGCAATCGCCCGGGGGCTCTTGGGGCTCGCCAGGTTCCAGGGCCTGCAGCTGGGCCCGTAATTGCGTCTTGAGCTGCAGCAGCCGTTGGCGCTGGGGATCCCGACCGGGTTGGCGCAGCCAGTCGAGCCGGCGGCCCAGGTCGCTGCCGTCGGTCTGGGGGTTCAGCGGATCCCGCTCACTCAGCAGGGTGGCCAGGGCGCAGCCCAGGTCGGCGGCGTCCCAGGCGCGGGCCCGCAGCAGCAGCTGGCCCAGGCGCGGATGCACCCCCAGGCTGGCCAGCTGGCGGCCGTGGCCCGTGAGGGCGCCGGCCCCATCGACGGCTCCGAAGGTTTGCAGCAGGGCCTGGCCCTCCTGCAGGTTGGCCCGGGGGGGCGGATCGAGCCAGGGCAGCCCATCCCCCAGGCCGGCACCCCATTGGGCCAGTTGCAGCACCAGGGGCGCCGGATCGGCCTCGAGCAGTTCGGGCGGATCGAAGGCGGGCCGCCCCTGCTGGTCGGCCGCCGACCAGAGCCGGATGCAGCGCCCCGGCCCCAGGCGGCCGGCCCGGCCGCGGCGTTGCTCGGCGCTGGCCTGGCTGGCCGGACCGGTGACCAGGGCATCCATGCCGGTGCGGGGATCGAAGCGGCTGCGGCGGCTGAGGCCGCTGTCGATCACCAGGGTGACCCCCTGCAGGGTGAGGGAGCTTTCGGCGATGCCACTGGCGAGCACCACCTTGCCGGCCTCCTGGCGGGCGCCCGCCAGGGCCTGGCTCTGGGCCGTCAGGGGCAGGCTGCCGTGCAGGGGGCAGATCTCCAGGTCCCGGGCCCAGGCGGTCGCCTCCAGGGCCCGTTGGCACTGCTGGATCTCCCGCTGGCCGGGCAGGAACACCAGCACCGTCTCCCGCCCTCCCCGCTGATCGAGCCAGTGCTGCTCGAGGGCCCGCACCACCTGGCTTGGCAGCGACTCCAGCGACCGGGGCGCCTGGTGGGTCACCGCCACGGCAAAGCTGCGGCCCTCGCTTGTGACCTGTTGGGCGTCCGGCCATTGGCTGGCCAGGGGGGCCAGGTTCAAGGTGGCCGACATCACCAGCAGGCGCAGATCCGGCGCCAGCACCGACCGGGCTTCCCGCACCAGGGCCAGGGCCAGATCGGCCTCACTGCGCCGCTCGTGGAATTCATCGAAGATCACGCAGGCCACCCCCTCCAGGCCCGGATCGGCCTGCAGGCGCCGCAGGAACAGGCCATCGGTGACCACCTCGATCCGGGTGGCGGCGGAGCAGCGTTGTTCGAAGCGAACCCGGTAGCCCACGGTGGCTCCCACCGGCTCGCCCAGGCTGGCGGCGAGCCTCTCGGCCGCCGCCTTGGCCGCCAGGCGCCGGGGCTCCAGCATCAAGATGGTGCCGGCCTGTGGTCCCCAGGCCTCAAGCAGGGCCAGGGGCACCCGGGTGGTTTTGCCGGCCCCTGGGGGGGCCTGCAGCAGGAGACTCCCCCCTGGGGGCAGCCCCGCCACGATCGCCCCCAGGCAGGTGTCGATCGGCAGGCTGGCAGCTGTCCGGGCGGGGGACCCGGACCCAGCCCCTGGGGCGGGGACGGGCGCGGCCAACGGGCTCAGCGCACGTGGCGGATGCCGTCCACCGGGTGATAGGCCTCGCCGGTGGTTTCTTCGTACACGATCGCGGGCAGGCCGGTCTCAAACATGGTTTGCAGGGCCTCCTTGAGATAGGGATTCCAGCCGCCGGTGGTCACCTTGCCGTGGCGCACGGTCCAGTCCCAGGTGCCCTGCAGGTCGCGGGGGATGCGGCCTTCCCGGTCCCGGCGGGCCACCAGATCCTGGGATTCCACCAGGCCCACCAGGATTGGATCCTTGCCATAGGCCGGTGTGATGCTCAGCTCCAGCCGCATCGGGTCTTCCTTGACCATCCGCAGGCGGAAGCGGGGGGGCAACTTCAGGCTGCGTAGCACTGCCGCCACGATGCGGGTTCTCTGGTCCACCGAATGAGGCCTCCGCCTGAAACACATCCACCCAACGGTTGTACCAGTTGGCGTGCCTGAGGGGAGTCTGCTCCCGGGCGGGCCCCGCCGTTGCAGACTTCATGCCCGATGGGCTTCGACGGGCTCAGTTGGGCTCCTTTGGGCTCCTTTGAGGTCAGGGCTGGGCGTCGCTGGGGCTTAAAGGCGGATCCTGGTCGGCGCTGAAGCGCACGGTCAGCAGGTCATCGCGGATCAGTTGGCCCTCAGCATCCAGCAGCTCCGGGTGGATGGTGAGGCGCCCGGTGCGATCGCTGCCCTTGCTGGGCAGGGGATCCTCCGGCCGGGGGACCGCACTAAAACCCCTGGCCATCACCCGGAAGGCCTGCCAGAGCAACAGCAGGAAAAAACCGCCGTAGATCAGGGGAAAGAGGTGGGTGAGCAGGTCAGTCATCGGCAGCAGCGACGAAGGGACCCCAGCCCATTCGGCAGTGTCCATCATGGCCCGGCAGGGCGCCGTTGGGCGATCCTCCAGGCCCAGAGGCTGCTGCAGGCGGCGCCAAAGGCCAGGAAGCCGAGCAGAAAGGGATGGGCGTTCATGGCGTTGAGGGGGGAAAGGGCGAGGGCAACCTGGCGGCTGCCGGGGTCGGGGCACCGGTCGGCCGGGTGTCCCAATCTGGTGGGTGGAATCAGGGGACCGTGGCTTAGGGCAGAACCGCCTGGAAAGACCTTCGTCGTGGGGGCCTTCCAGCCGGGGGGGGATGGCGTGTCGGCCGGGGCCGAGCTGTCAGGGATGAAAACGGCAAACCGCAGCAGGGGGGGCGGAGCAACGTTGGAGGTGCTTACCATTCTTGATGGGTTGAAAGGGCCGGGCTGAACCTCTGAAGCGGCAGGGCCGACTAAGGCAGCACCAACTGATGGGCCAGAAGCAATACGCCTTGCAGGGGTGAAAGCTTCTAGGGGGGCGGAAGTGTCAGCAACGAAACGATTGGGGACGATCTGCCAAGGACGTCTGGACAACTCAGCCATTGGGCTGATTTGGGTTCAGAGAGCCCGACTGCCGCAGGGGGGGCGGCTGGACCGTTGACCTTTTTTACAGAGCATCCTTGGCCCCCAGCCCTTGAGCTGGAAGGGGGCCGCGGTGGGGGCAAGGGGTGACAGCGGTTGTGGAATCGGCTGAGAGGGGGAGCGCTGTCACCCAGGCCGTTGGGGAGCCGGGGCTGGGGCCGTTGGCCCTGGGGCTGCGGCCGCAGCTGGAGCCTCAGCAGGGCTGGTTGCCGGAATCGGAGGGGCTGGGGGGCTCGAAGCTGGTCAGCAGGGAGCTGGGGTCCAGGCCGATCCGGGGCGGACCGCTGAGCTGTTGGCGCATGACCCATTGGGTGGCGGCTTTCTGGCTGTGCCAGGCCTGCAGCAGTTGCTTGGCCAGGCCCTGGAGGGTTTGCAGATCGGCGGTGGAGTCGATCACCCGGGTCATGCGCTCCAGCTCGAATTGCTGGCCAAGGGTGAGGGCGAGCGGTTCGGTCATGGCTGGCGACGCGAGGGGACAGTGGGGTCCGGCAGAACACTACGAAATGTTTCGCCTGGTCACGTATCGGTCGCCACAGAGTTATTGATCCCCTGTCAGGGTCTCGGCACTGATCCCGCCGGCGCCTGCGGTGGCTTGGGCCCGGGCGGCGAGATCGCTGGGGCTGCCCCCAGGTGCAGGGCCGCCCGCCATCGCAGGGGCGCCAGGGCTGGTCCCTGGGTGTTCTTCTGGTTTGGCCCCTGCTCAGGTGCTCTCGCGCAGGGTTTCGACGCAGCGGGTCACACACTCGCCGTCATCGAGGGAGCAGGCGGTGATGCACTCGAAATAGGTGTCGACCTGGTCGTGGCCATTGGGGCCCCAGGACGGGGTCGGATCCTGGGTGGGCCTGTAGGGGCCTGGGTTCAGCGAAGCCTGGGACTGGAAGGCGGCGTTGCTCGAGACGGAACCCATGGCCGGACTGTTGCGATGGATACAGTCAGGCTATGCACACAATTCGGGTGAGTCCACCGAAATGGGTCTTCCTGCCTAGGGTGGCATGAAGTTTGATAAAGGGCCTCTCATCAATGGGGCCGATGGGCCTCGAGGCACGCGCCAGGCCAGGGTGCTGGCGGGTCCAGCCGTGGTGGTTCGATCGCCCTTGGCGCGGGGGACCCGGCTCCAGGAGGCTCCGGCTGGATCAACCCGGCTGGTCAGACCCGGCTCCAAGGGGGGCTGGGCTGGGACTGGTGGCCCTGGCGCCTGCCGGCCTGGCCCCTTCGCTGGATGGCTTTCAAGACGGCCCCAGCCAGCGGCAACGACTGGGGCGCCTGGTTTGGGTCGTGGGGTTTGGCCGGCCCAGCGGCAGGAGCCCTCCCGAGGGGAGCGGCACCGGCTGGGAACGGCCTGGCCCGAAGGGTTTCAGCCCTTGGCCGCGGCGGCCAGTTTGCCGGAGGCCGCCTTGGCTTTCTGTTTGTCCTTGTTGGCGCGTCGTTTGGCTTCGAGTTCCCGTTGCAGACGCCGCTCCTCGGCCGCTAGCCGCTCTTCTTCCTTCTTTTGCTGGTAGTAGGCGTAGTCGCCCCGATAGAGCACCAGCTCGCCATCGCGCAATTCGACGATGCGGTTGGCCACCCGGGAGATGAAGTAGCGGTCGTGGGAGACAACCAGAACGGCCCCTTCGTATTCCATCAGGGCATCTTCAAGCATTTGCTTGGCCGGGATGTCGAGGTGGTTGGTGGGTTCATCCAGCACCAGCAGATTGCAGGGGGTGAGCAGCATCAGGGCCAGGGCCAGGCGGGCCTTTTCGCCACCGCTGAGTTGGCCCACCTGCTTGAACACGGCGTCGTTGCTAAAGCAGAAGCTTCCCAGCAGGGAGCGCACCTGGGTCTGGGTCCAATCGGGCACGGCCTCGAACAGGGTGTCGATCACGGTTTTATGGAGATCCAGGGCCTCCGCCTGGTTCTGTTCGAAGTAGCCGGCAATTACGTTATGGTCCCCGAGGCTGGCCGTTCCTTCGAGCGGTTGCTCCATGCCCATCACCAGCCGCAGCAGGGTGGATTTCCCGGCCCCATTGGGGCCCACAAAGGCGATGCGATCGCCCCGTTCGATTTCCAGTTCGGCCCCCACAAACAGAATGCGATCGCCATAGCTGTGGGTGAGGTTGTCGAGCAGGGCCACCTGGCGGCCGGAGCGGGGGGCCGGCGGAAAACTGAAGCGGGGACCGCCGAGGGCATCCACCGGCGCTTCGATGCGCTCCACCTTGTCGAGCAGCTTTTCGCGGCTCTTGGCCTGGGTGCTGCGGGTGGCGCTGGCCCGGAAGCGATCGATGTAGGCCTGCTGGGTGGCCAGGTCCTTTTGCTGGCGTTCGAAGGCGGCCTGGCTGGCTTCGCGCTCGAAGGCCTTCTGCTCCAGATGTTGGCTGTAGTTGCCCAGATAGCTGCGGGAGACGCCCCGTTCCGTTTCCACAATCTGGTTGCAGACCCGATCGAGGAAGGCCCGGTCATGGCTGATCACCACCAGGGGCACGGTCTGGTCGATCAGGTAGCCCTCCAGCCACTGAATGGTCTCCACATCCAGGTGGTTGGTGGGCTCATCGAGCAGCAGCAGATCAGGCTGCTGCAGCAGGATTTTGCCGAGGGCAATGCGCATCTGCCAACCGCCCGAATAGTCGCCCACCGGCTGTTCAGCGCCCTCAGGGGTGAAGCCGATCGTGGGCAGCAGTTTGTCGATGCGGGCATCGAGCTCGTAGCCGTGCAGGGCCTCAAAGCGGCTGTGCAGGCGGCCGAGTTCGTGGATCAGTTCATCGAGATGGTCCGGGTCGTTGGCGGCCTTTTCGCTGGCCAGCTCGTCTTCCACCTGGCGCTGGCGGTTGAGCACCTGGGCGGCTTCGCCGAAGGCCTGGAACAGCTCCTGCCGGACGCTGCGGGCCGGATCGACATCGAATTCCTGCTGTAGGTAGGCGATCCGCGGCTCCCCCTGCTTCACCACCAGGCCGCTGGTGGGCTCCTCGAGGCCAGCAATGATCCGCATCTGGGTCGATTTGCCGGCCCCATTCACCCCCACCAGGCCAATGCGATCACCGGCCTTCACTTCCCAGGTGACGTCCTTGAGCACCTCGCCGGTGGGGTAAATCTTTGAGACACGTTCCAGACGAAGCACGGGGGCGTTGCTACAGGCGTGCCCCCATCATCCCCTGCGCGGCAGACTGCGGGGTGCGGTTGCGGCCAGGGCCATGATCAAGCGACTCGAACAGGTGGCCGCCCTTGTGGTGGCGGCCGGCCTGGCGATCGTCAGCTACTGGCTGTTCTTCAGTTGGGCCCAGGGGGGAGGCGGCGCCAAGCGCCAGCGGTCCGCCCTAGAGCCCCCCGCGGGCCTTCAGCAGCCACTGCTTGCTGTCGGCATCGTCCAGGGCACTGATGTGGGCCTTCACCTCCTCCACGCTCACCGGCAGGCCCCAGTCGTTGCCGAGGCGGCAGATCTGCTCGAGCGTGCCTGAGGGGTTCTGCAGGGCCTGGCGGAATAGGGCCTGGGTCAGGCCCGGGTCCTGGCTGATGCGCGCATAGAGGCTGGCGGCGTTGCCGCTGGCGCTGCGGCTGGCGCCCTCCGATGCAGGCGTTGGCAGGTCTTGGGCCATGGCTGGGTTGGACGCCCTTTGACCCTATGCAGGCCGGGCCCGGCTGCAAACGAACCTGACACAGCTAGCAGCAGAAGCTGGGGCCAAGCTCTGCACCTGCAGCTGCAGCAGCAACGTCAACTGCCGTTGAAGCGGCTTGGGGGCCCTGGGGGTGGCTGCCTGCGGCGGGTTTGGACGGGACCCGGCGGACCAGCCTCAGGAACCGGGGCCGCTCAGGGCCATCGTCAAGGCCGGCCTGGGCCGGGTGTCAGGCGGCCTGGGGGGCGTCCTCGGGCTGGCCGCTGGCGGAGGCGTCCTCCATGGTGCGGGCGTCGAGGCAGAGCACCTTGCGCAGCTGGGCGTAGTTGGCGGCCAGGGCGGCCCGGCCCTCCTGCTGGGCCCCGAACTCGGCCCGTTGCAGCACGTGGTGCAGGTGGGTGAGCAGGTAGGTACTGATCACCGCTGAAACGAGCACGTCGCTCTGTTCGGCGATCCGGCGCCGCTCGAGTCGGGCCTGGTCGGCCGGGCTTGGCCCCGGGTTGGCGGTTGCCAGGCCGGCGCTGGACCGGGCGGCCCGGGCCTTCGCGGCGGCGGCCCTGGGGGCCCGGCCGGGGGGGGCGTCGCCGGCCGGGGTGGCTGGCGCCTTGCGCGCCGTGCTGCTGAGGCCAGCGGTCTTGATGCCGCCGGTCTTCACGGAGGGCGCCTTGACGGGGGCGGTTTTCACGGCCCCGGGGGTCCGCCGGGCGCTGGCGCCGGCGTTCAGGGGCAGGGTGACGGCGGCGGGATCCAGGGGCCCCCGGGGCAGCCCTGGGCCGGTCAATCCTTCGCTAGCCAGTGCTTGCGCTGTCACGGATTTTCCCATCGGGACCAGGGCTGGGTGGTAGGGCCCCAAGCATAGTCCTGGATACTACCCTTGTGCATCCCAGTACACTGGTGGCGACATCAAGGGATCCGTTCCGTCCTGATCCGGCTGGGTCCTGCCGGCCCCATCGGCTGGGCTGCCGCTCCGCTCCCTGTTCGCCTCACAGACGCTTCACCGTTGCCGCAAAGCCAGCTCCCGATTCGCCCGAATGGCCCCTGGGTCAGCCCACTTGGCCCCTGAGCGATTCAGCCGCCCCGGTCGAGACGGCCCCCATGGCCGGCCCCATTCCGCTCCCCTGCTTCGCCGCCCTGCCCCGCCCCTTGGGGCTGTCCTTCACGCCCTGGACTGACTCTGTGGCCACCCGTCAGAACTCCAGCAGTGGTCGCCCCAAGTCCCCCCGGATTCAGGTGGTGTTGCCGGAGGACCTCTGTGAGCGTCTTGGCGCCGTGGCGGAGGCCGAGGCCCGCACGGTCAGCAACATGGCCCGGGTGTTGATCCAGCAGGGCCTGGAGGTGTACGAGCAGCAACAGGCCGCCCTGCGGGCCGCCGCCGCTCCTGCCCCCAGCGCTTCGCCTGCCCCCGTCGCCCGGCGCCGCCCGCCGGTGGATGGGGCCCCAGGGACCAGGGCCCCAGCGGAGCGAGAAACCGACAGCTTCCGCCAGGCCCTCGAACAGCAGGAACAGGCCGAACCCAGGCGCCTGCGCGGGGCCCCCAGGCGCCTGCGCCTCAACCGGCCCCGCGCCTGAGCCGGGTCTGGGGCCGGGCGCAGACGCCCAGCACCGCCGCCTGGCGGGCGCCCGTGACCGAAGGCTGGGAGCCGGGATGGCCGAGCCCGTGCCACCAGGCCAGCAGGGCAAAGGCCAGGGCCTCCCGTTCGCTGTCGCCGATGCCCAGCTCCGCCAGGGGACGCACGGCCAGGCCCCGGCAGCGGCGGCGCAGTTCTGCCATCACCAGGCCATGGCGGGCACCGCCGCCCGCCACCAGCAGTTCCAGGGGCATGGGGCCGCGGCTGAGGTCCTGGGCCACAGCGGCGGCGGTGAAGGCGCTGAGGCTGGCCAGGGCGTCGGCGGGTTCGAGGCGCTCGCCCCGGGCCCGGGCCGCCTGCTCCAGGTCCTTGAGGCGGCGATCCAGATCGGCGGCTCCAAACAGTTCCCGGCCCGTGGATTTGGGGGGTGGCTGTTGCAGGTAGGGCTCCTGCAGCCACGCGGTGACGAGGGCTTCGTCGCACTGGCCCTGGCTGGCCCAGGCGCCGTTGGCATCAAACTCCAGGTTGCCGCCACTGAAGCGGCTGACCGCCAGATCCAGCAGGCTGTTGGCCGGACCGCAATCCCAGCCCCGGATCGGGGCGCGCCGATCCGGGCCCCAGGCGGGGGGGAGCAGGGTGAGATTGGCAATGCCGCCCAGGTTGAGCAGGGCCCGCCAGCCGCCGATCGCCGGCAGCAGGGCCCCATCGGCGGCGGGCACCAGGGGTGCCCCCTGGCCGCCGAGGGCCAGATCCTGGGCCCGGAAATCGAACACCACCGGGCTGCCGAGCAGTTCGGCCAGCAGGGGGCCCTGGAGCAGTTGCCAGCTGGCGCCGCGGCGACCGGCCTGGGGGGGCCGGTGCCAGAGGGTCTGGCCGTGGCAGCCCACCAGCTGGGCCTGGCCCTGGGGATCGCAGGCCCGGGCCGCCTGCGCCTGGGCTTCGCTCACGGCCTCGGCCAGATCCAGCAGGGCGGCGGCAGGTTGGCTCTGGCCCTGGCCCACGGCCAGCAGTTGCGCGCGCAGGCCCGCCGGATAGGGGAGGCAGACGCTGTTGAGCACCTGCCAGCGGGGCCGCTGCGGCCGGCCTGAAAAATCGGCCAGCACCGCATCGATCCCATCGGCACTGGTGCCGCTCATCAGGCCGAGAACGCGCATGGCGGTGGGGGCTGGCCAGCAAAAAGCCCCCCCATGATGGGAGGGCCGCTGGGTGATCCAGAGGGGGCAACAAGCCTGGCGCGGCAACGCCGAAGCCAGAGCTGCCTTAGCTCACTTGTTGGGTTGGGGGGTGAAGCGCAGGTAAGGACGCACTTCGGTGACGCCCTTGGGGAACTTGGCGCGGGCTTCTTCGGTGGGGATCGACGGCACCACGACACAGTCTTCGCCGTCCTTCCAGTTCACCGGGGTGGCGACCTGGTGGTAGTCGGTGAGTTGCAGGGAGTCGATCACCCGCAGGATCTCCTGGAAGTTGCGGCCGGTGCTGGCGGGATAGGTGATCTGCAGGCGCAGTTTTTTGTTGGGGTCGATGATGAACACCGAGCGCACCGTCAGGTTGTTGAGCGAATTGGCATGAATCATCCCGTAGAGATCACTCACCTTCTTGTCGGCATCGGCCAGGATCGGATAGTCGACGCTGGTCTGTTGGGTGTCATTGATGTCGCCGATCCAGCCCTTGTGGCTTTCGGCCGAATCCACGCTCAGGGCAATGGTTTTGACATTGCGCTTCTCCCACTCCGGGCGCAGGCGCGACACTTCACCCAGCTCGGTGGTGCAAACCGGGGTGTAGTCGGCGGGGTGGGAGAAGAGCACCACCCAGCTGTCCCCTGCGAAGTCGTAGAGGTTGATCGGGCCGAGCTGGGAGTCCTGGGTGAAATCGGGGACGGTATCGCCGAGCTGGAGAGCCATGGCAGGCAGGGATGCAAATGGGCCAACGTCTTTGATCGTGCCACAGGAGGTCTGCCCTGACCCGCGATTGGTGCGGTTTTGTGTGGCGGCGGCTACAGCGGGCCGGGGGCTGGGGGCTCCTGGGGGCTGGCCGGGAGACGGGGCCGCGGAATCAGCCGCCGAATCAGCCGCTGAAGCGGCCGCTGAATCAGCGGCTGTCTGGCTGTGGATGGGGCTGAGTTAGGGGGGCGGCCATGGGGCTGCCATCCCAGTTGGGGCCTGGCCCGGCGCCTGAAAGAGCCAGTTGCGCAGGTTCTGCAGACCCAGCCCCGCCGTGGCCGACACGAACAGGGCCTCGGGGTCCCGGATCCGGGCCTGCTCCAGGGCCGCGGCCGGGCAGCGATCGATCTGGTTGGCGACCAGCCGCCGGGGGCTGTGGCTGCCCAGGCCATCGAGGATGGCGTGCACGGTGGCCAGCTGGTCTTCCCAGGCCGGATCGGCCAGGTCCACCACCACCAGCAGCTGGTCCGCCTCCAGGGTTTCCTCCAGCGTGGTGCGGAAGGCTTCCACCAGGGGCGGCGGCAGTTCGCGGATGAACCCGACCGTGTCGGTGAGCAGCAGGGTCTGGGGCGGTCCGCCCGCGGGATCGGCCCGGCTGATGCGCCGGGTGGTGGCATCGAGGGTGGCAAACAGCTTGTTTTCGGCCAGCACCTCCTCGCCAGCTGCCGGTTTGCTGAGGGCATTGAGCAGGGAACTCTTGCCGGCGTTGGTGTACCCCACCAGGGCCAGGCGCCGTTGGCCCTGGCGCCCCTGGCGCAGGCGGGCCTGGTGGTTTCCCAGCCGGCGCACATCCTCCTGGAGCTTGTCGATGCGGCGGGCGATGGCGCGGCGGTCTTTCTCCAGTTGGGTCTCGCCCGGGCCCCGGGTGCCGATGCCGCCCCCCTGGCGCGAAAGGCTGAGGCCGCGGCCGCTCAGGCGCGGCAGGCGGTAGCGCAGCTGGGCCAGTTCCACCTGCAGGCGGCCGGCGGCGCTCGCCGCCCGTTGGGCAAAGATGTCGAGGATCAGCTCGCTGCGGTCGCTGACGGGCAGGTCCAGCACCCGCTCCAGGTTGCGGGCCTGGGAAGGGCCCAGATCCCGGTCGGTGACCACCAGGGTGGCGCCCAGCCGGCGGGCCTCCAGGGCTGCCTCCAGCACCTTGCCTTCGCCCCAGAGGCCCACGGAGGCCCGCTCGGAGCGGCGCTGCTCCACCACCCCCACCGGATCGGCGCCGGCGCTGCGCACCAGCCCCTCCAGTTCGGCGATCTGGCGCTGGCTGGCCTGGCGATCGCTGCTGCTGAGGGCCAGCAGCAGCACCCGTTCCCGGCCCCTGCCCGGGCTGGTGGGCAGGGCGCCCCCCCGCTCCGCTCCGGGGCCGCTGCCGCTCTCCCAGGCGCACAGCTCCTCCAGGGTGCCCTCGGCCAGCTGCTGCCAGGGGTGGCCCCGCAGCTCGCCCTGGCGTTCCGGCTTGGCGTCGGCCAGGCCGTAGAGCCCGGCCGGCCAGTGGCCGCCCGCCTGGGGCTGCTGGCCGTAGCGCAGCCAGAGGCTGGGGCCCAGATCCAGGCCCACCACCGCCTCGCTCCCCTGGGGGTCGAGCTGGCGGGCCGGGGTGCAGGTGATCAGGCGCAGGCCGGGGCCATGGCGGCGAGCCGAACCGGGCAGGCGCTCCAACAGCCGGCCCGATTGCTCCAGCGGGCCGATCCAGACCAGCCGGCAAAGGCCGCGGCCGTCCACCACCAGGCTCAGGGGCAGCTCCAGCTCCAGGCTTTCCAGGGCCAGGCGCTGGAGGCTGAGCAGGTCGGCCGCCTGGGATTCGGGGTGCCGCCGTTGGCCGATCCGTTCCAGGCGCCGTTCCACCGAGGGGCGCAGGCCGGCGGTGCGCCCCAGCAGGACGGCCTGTTTCAAGGGCGCCGGATCCGCAGGCAGGCCAGGCCGGCCGCCTGGGCTCCGATTTCATCCTCGGGGCTGTCGCCCACATGCCAGGCCTGGTCGGGGCTGAGGCCGAGTTGGGCCAGGGCCAGGGCAAAGGGAGCGGGATCGGGCTTGGCGGCTCCAGCCGCACTCGAGACCACCACCACGGAAATCCACTCCGCCAGGCCGAGATCCCGCAGCAGGCCGATCAGGCGGCCATCGAAATTGCTCACCACGGCCAGGCCCAGGCCCCTGCGGTGCCAGCGCTCCAGGGCGGCGGCCACGTCGTCGTACACCCGCCAGAGATCGGCCTGGGCAAAGCGATCAAACAGGGCATTGGCCAGGGCCGGGGGCAGGGGCTCCTCCAGGCCGGCGGCCGCCAGGGCTGCGCCGATGCGATCAGCCCACCATTGCCGTTCGGCGGCCTCCAGGGCCGCGCCCGCCAGGCCCGGGAAGGCCAGGGGTGGGGCCTGGCGGTGGATGGCCGGGAAGACGGCATCGATGGCCTGGGCGCTCACGGCCAGGCCGTGGTCGGCGGCCAGGGCGGCGTAGGTGGGGCCGACGGAGTGGCGCAGGCCGATCAGGGTGCCCATGGCATCGAGCAGCAGCCCCCTGGGCGGCGGCAGGGCCGGGGCCGGCGGCCAAGTGGGGTCCTGGGCCAGATTGGGGGCCTGGGCCAGATTTGGCGACAGAGGCAAGGCCGGGACCCTGGCTGGGGCGTCCTGGTTCCCCTGCGGGGCCGGGGAGGTCATCGCCAGTCCGCCAGCCAGCCGGCCGCGACCCGCAGTTGGTGGGACAGGCCCGGCATGCGGGCCAGGTAGGCGAGCTGGCGAATCTGGAAGGCGGCGGGGCCGGCCAGGGTGAGGCCCAGGCCCGTGAGGCTGGCCTGGCCGATGCCCAGGCCAACCATCTCACCCAGGTCCGTCCAGTGGAACGGTTTGAGATCTTGGCCGGCCAGGGAGAGCTGCAGGTTGGCGGCCAGCTGTTGGGCCTGTTGGTAGGCCACCTGGGCCGTGGCCGGTAGGGGGGGCTGGTCGTCGCCACAGAGGGCCGCATCGCCCAGGGCAAAGATGTCCCTGAGGCCCGCCACCTGCAGGTCGCTGCCGCAGACCAGACGGCCGCGGCGATCGCAGGCGGGGGGTGGGTTGATCGGTGGCAGGTTGGCGGCCATGCCCGCGGTCCAGATCACGGCATCGGCGGGGAGCCGTTCCCGTTGGACCGGCTGGGTCTGGCTGGCCGGAGGCGCTCCGGGGGCGGCCGTGCTGGTGGCTGGGGCTGGGGTTGTGGCTGAGGCTGGGGCGGATGCGGTGGCCGCAGCGGCAGCTCCGCCCCGCACCAGCTCCAGGCCGCTGCCATCCAGGCGCTCCACCCGGGTGCCCGTGCGCAGGTGGATGTCCTGGCGCAGCAGGGCGCTGCGGGCCTGGTCCCGGTTGAAGGAGCGGGCCGTGGGCAGCAGTTCTGGTCCCTGTTCCACCAGCTCCAGGATCGTGCTGCCTTCGAGCAGGTCGGCCAGTTTGCAGATCAGCTCGACGCCGCTCGGGCCCGCGCCGACCACCACCAGCCGTTGCAGGGGCCGGGGCCGCTGCTTGAGCTGCTGGATCAGGGCCTGGAGCCGTTCCACATCGGCCAGGCTGCGGAAGTCGAGGGCGTGGTCGCGCACGCCAGGCACGCCAAAGTCGTCGCTGCGGCCGCCGGTGGCCAGCACCAGCCGGCTGTAGGCCACGGTGCGGCCCGACTCGGTTTCGAGACTGTGGCCGGCGGCGTCGATGCGGGCGACCCGATCCCGCAGCCAGGCCACGCCCCGGCCGGCCAGGAGGGCGTCGTAGCGGGGGGCCACCTCCCAACGGCGCAGTTCACCGCTGAGCAGTTCGTAGAGCAGGGGCAGGAACAGGAACCGCTCTTGTGGCTCGATCAACAGGATCGGTGGATGGTGCTTCTGGGCCGCCAGGGCCAGGGCCGTGGTGAGGCCACCGAAACCGCCTCCGGCAATCACCACGGGAGCGGGCTTGGGGGTGGGCACCATCGGCGCAGCGGTCTCCAGGGGGCGGATTTCCCCAAACCCTAACCAGAGGCGCCGGCGCGAGAAGATAGGGCCCATGACAACCACCCTTGCTGATTCGGAGCGGCGCGGCGAACCGGCCCCAGATCGGGATCCGGTTGCGGCTGGGGAGGGTCCCGGCGATCCCTCCTTTGATCCGGCCCTGGTCTGCGCCCAGCTGGCCCAGGGGGATGTGGCCAGCCGCCTGCGCTGGGGCCAGGAGACCTTTGGCTCGGGCTTTGTGCTCACCACCAGCTTCGGCATCCAATCGGCGGTGTTGCTGCACCAGATCAGCCGTCTGGATCGGCCCGTGCCGGTGATCTGGGTCGACACGGGCTATCTCCCCCCCGAGACCTACCGCTACGCCGAAACGCTCACGGCCCTGCTCGATCTGCGCCTCACCGTCGCCCAGGCCGAGCTGAGTCCAGCCCGGATGGAGGCCCTGCATGGCCAGCTCTGGAGCACCGGCAACCTCGACGACATGGAGCTCTATCTGCGCCTGCGCAAGGTGGACCCCTTGGATCGGGCGATGCAGGCCCTGGGGGTGCGCTGCTGGGCCAGTGGCGTGCGGGGCGGCCAGACCGATCACCGCCAGACCATGGCTCCCCTGGCCCAGGTGCGCCAGCGCTGGTCGCTCAGGCCCCTGCTGGATTGGACGACCAAGGACGTTTTTTATTACATGCAGGAGCACAACCTGCCCCAGCACCCCCTGTTTGAGCAGGGCTATTCCACCGTGGGCGACTGGCATTCCAGCGGCCCCGATGACGGCACCAGCGCAGGACGGGCCACCCGCTTCGGCGGCCTCAAGCAGGAATGCGGCATCCACCTCCCCGGGGTGATGGGCGAGGGCATCTAGGTGTCGGCGGCTTCCGGCCGTGCCGGGAACGGGGCCAGCCGCGATGCCGTGGTGCTGTTGGGGAACAGTCGCTGGCACTGGGCTGAACGGGCCCCCGGGGATGGGGCCAGGGCTGGCGCCGCGGGTAGCGCGGTGAGTGGCGCGGTGGACGGCGTTGCCGGCCCCGCTGCCCCGAGCCAGGGGCCCGATGGGGCGCCGGCCCTGCGCTGCTTCCACACCGGTGCCGCCCCCCAGCCCCTGCCGCTTCCTGTGGACCGTTGGCGGGCCTGGGCGGCGGTGGGCGCGGTGCCGCCAGCACTGGACCTGCCCCCAGAGCGGCGCCTGACCCTGGCCCAGGTGCCCCTGGGGGGCCTGCCCCCCTGGCTGGGTATCGATCGGGCCCTGGTTGGTTGGGGGGCCTGGAGCCGCTCTGCGGGGTCCGGTTCTGGCCGGGCGGTGTTGGTGGCCGATGCGGGCACGGCCCTCAGCCTGACTCTGGTGGATGGGGCGGGGCAGTTCCGTGGCGGCCGGCTGGCGGCGGGGGTGGCGATGCAATTGCGGGCCCTGGCCGCCGGCACGGCCCTCCTGCCCCCGGTGGATCCGGCCTGGTGGCAGGGCCCGATCCCCGGCCCCTGGCCCCTGGAGAGCCGCGAGGCGATGGTGCGCGGCTGCCTGGAGGCCGGGGCCGCGGCGATTGCCCAGGCCTGGCGGGCGGCCTGTGGCCCAAGCCGTTCGGGTCGGTCGCTTGGGGCCTGCCAGCTCTGGCTCACCGGGGGCGATGGGGAGGTCCTGGCGCCCCTGTTGGCGGACCAGGGGGTGCCGTTCACGGCGGCCCCGAACCTGGCCCTGGAGAGCCTGGCGGCCTTGGCCTGGGCGAGCCGCCAGGCTTACCGGGATTACCCGGATTACCCCGATTGATCGGCTTGATCGACTTGATCGGGGAGGGTTTGGAGCCAGTTGGCGAGAGCGAATTGGCTCGGCCCTGGCTGGATTGGGGCAGGACCAAAGCCCAGTGATCTGAGCGCGATCTCGACCCCAGATCAGCTTGCAATCGCCCCGTTAAGGTGCTGGCTTGACGGGGTTTGTTGGTGCATGCTAGATCCATAAAAGCCTTAAAGAATGGCTTTGATTGGCTTGGATTAATAGGGCCAGTGAAATCATTCTGTCGGGATAATGATTGTGTCTGGGTCTGAGAGCAGGCTTTGAAAGGTCTGGTCTGGCGATGGTTTCCCTATTGGATGGTTAGATGAACCTTGCTCGTTTCCCTTTCTTGCTTGCATCCCGTTGGTTGCGGGCGTCGTTTGCGATGCGCTGGCTCTCGGCAGGGCTTGTTGCGGGATTGCCCATGGCGCCCGGCCTGGGTTTGGCGGGTGGGCCTGCGGTGGCGGCGGATTTTTCTTTGTCCAGCCGTGACATTGCGGCCAATGGTGTGATTGCCAAAAAGTATGTTTTCAATGGCTTTGGCTGTACTGGCGACAATGTTGCGCCCCAGTTGAGCTGGAACAATCCACCGGCTGGCACCAAGGGCTTTGCGATTTTGGTGCACGATCCCGACGCACCAACCGGCGGAAGCGGCTGGTGGCACTGGGTGGTGATCAATCTGCCTGCCAGCATGCGCAGCCTGGAAACCGGAGGGCTGAGCCCAACCACCCTTGCCGCTGCCCCGGGGATCCGTCAGATCAAAACCGATTACGGCATGACCTCCTATGGCGGCCCTTGTCCGCCGGTGGGAGACAAGCCCCATCGGTATGTTTTCACGATTTACGCGCTCAAGGTGACCCCGCTGGAGAGTCCTGAGGGTGCTACGGCAGCCCTGGTTGGCTATCTGGTGAATGGCAACAGTTTGGCCAAGGCCTCGTTCACGGCGCTGTATGGACGCAATCCCTAAGGGGATTTTGGGGGGCCTGGCCCCCCTCACCCGTCCAGGCCTTGGCAATCGTTAGGCCCGGCTCAGCGACTTGGCCTGGCTCAGGCTTGGACCGTTCTCCAGCGTATTCAGCACACCACACCAAGGCCCTGGGGGCTGATCAGCCCAGCTTGAGATCCTTGAGGATCTGATCGGCCATCGTTTCGGCCTTCACCTTGAGATAGATCAGCTCCAGATTGCCGATCGGATCCACCACGAAGGTGTGGCGCATCATGCCCATGTACTCCTTGCCCATGAACTTTTTGAGTCCATAGCTGCCGTAGGAGTCAGCCACCGGGCAGGGTTCGGCGTCGGTGAGCAGGCTGAAGGGCAGGTTGTATTTCTTGATGAATTTGTTGTGGCTGGTGGCGCCATCTTTGCTGATGCCAAGCACAACCATGCTCTTCTCTTCGATCGCAGCCCATTGGTCGCGGAAGTTGCAGGCTTCCTTGGTGCACCCTGGGGTGTCATCTTTGGGGTAGAAATAGATCACTACCCGCTGGCCCCAAAACGACGAGAGGCTTACCGGATTGCCGTCCTGGTCGGGCAGGGTGAAATCGGGGGCTGGATCGCCGATCTGAAGGGCCATGGCGCGAGCGCTGAACGGCTCTGGAGCCTAGGCGCAGTGGCCTGGCGGCTGGCCTCCTGATCCCCTCAACCCCTCTCCAGGGGGCCTGGCTCCCGCGGTTGCTGCGCCAGTTCCGCTGTTGATGGGGGGCGTGCCGACCGGCCTCCGGGCAGACCCGCCTGGCCAGGACCGCCTGCGGGGGCTGCTGCGGGCGCTCCTGGGGGAGGGGCTGGCTCCGCCACCCCTGGCCCCGATCGAACGGCCGAATCGCCCTAGCGTCGTTGGCGTGGCCCTGCCCTCCCCGCTGACCCTCACGCCTGGGGCCCTGGCCCTGCGGCTCGCCGTGATCGCAGCTTTGCTGGGGCTTGGGCTGGCGGGATTGGTCCAGCTCCGCCTGGAGCCGCCCCTCGCCCGCTGGCCTGCCGCCCCTGGGGGCCTCTCCAACGGGAGCGCCTCCGCAGGGGTGGCCCCCCGATCCCTGGCTGCGCCAGCCAGCGCCGACCTGCTGGCCGATCTCGATCGCCAGGACGCCCTGTTGGAGGACCGCCCGCAGGCCATCAAGCTGTTGAGCCGCTTTGTGGGTGCCGAAATCACCCAGTTTTTCTGGGGCGGTTTCCGGGGCTCGCTCGCGGGGCTGGGCCTGGATCCGCCCGAGACCATGGACGTGCGGCTGACCGACCTGGCCGTGCCTTTGCCGGGCGTGCAGTTGGAGCTCACCCCCCACCAGGGCGGCGAGCGCTATCTGGCCAGGGTGGTGGCTGCCGGGAGCGTTCCCCATGGGGTGGCCTGCCGCGGCGAGGGGGCACCCGGGGCCTTTGGCCTGGGCGGCGGCCACCTGCGCTGTCCACCGGGTTGGCAGGCGTTGCCGTTCCGGCAGGCGCGCCCTTGAGCCCAAGGGGCTGATCCCTGGCCGCTGGCCTGGAGTCCTGCACGGTTTGGGCCGCCAGCCTCCCGGGGGCTGCCGATCCGGAGGGGAGCAGGCGGCTGGGAGGATGGACCCGGTGGGCCCCCCGCGCCAGCGATGATCACCCCCATGCAAATGCCCGGCTGACTGTGATCGTGCCCGCCTCCCAGGCCATGGGGCCAGGCCGTTTTGGCTCCAGGCTCGCGTCGGTTGTGTTGGTGGGGCTTGCCGGTGCCCTGGGCCCGGGGGGGCCGCTGGCCTGGACGCCGGCAGCGGCCGGGGCCCAGGCGGCCAGCCCTGGCGGCAGCAGTCCGCAGCTCCATGCCGGCGCCGTTACCCCTGCCCCCGGGCCGCGGAGCGGGCGCCCCATCAGTCCGGTGCGCTGGACCAGCGGCGTGGGGGTTTGGTCCCTCCAGCCGGAGGCGATCCGCCGCTTCGTTGAAACCGGGGTGGTGAGCGACCGCTCCCTGGCCAGCGCCATCGACCGCTCGGGCTGGAGTCCGGAGGAGCTGCGCCTGGGCCTGGCCAAGCACTACAGCGTCGACCTGGTGGCCCTGGCCCGCTTCCTCTATTCCAGCGATGGCCTGGCCTTCCTGCGCACCCAAACCCGCGGCTACGGACCATCCAGCACCCAGTCCCGCAGCACCCAGCCCCCAAGCACCGGGTCCCTAGGCACCGGGTCCCCAGGAACCGGAACCGCCAGCACCCAGTCCACCGATGCGGTGGAAGCCCTGCGCTCGGCGATCATTGCCGCGGCTGCGGGCGGCCAGATCTCGGCCCTGGCGATCATGGCCCACCTGCCCACCGACTTCAGCACCGGCCAGGGCTGCGGCCCCATGGGCGTCTGTGCCCCCAGCAAGTGTGTGGGCGAGGCCCAGTGCACCTCCTTGCTGTCCTGGTATGTGTTCCTGCCCGCCTGCCTCCAGGCCAACCAGGCCCGCCTGAACGGACCGGACCGGGGGAGTCCGGCGATGGGGGCCCCAAGCCCCCAACCACTGGCCCCCTGACGCCGTGGCGTTCCCCTGATCCAGCACCTGGGGCGGACTGAATCGCGCCACCCCAGGGCTGCTTCTGGCGTCCGTTTGTGGCTTCCTTTGTCCTGGGCCGTAGCCCTGCCGCCCTCCCCAACGGGGGCGGCAGGGCTACCGAAAGGTGCCGTTCACCCCGACGCGCCGTCCTGGCGCTGGGCGAGCAGCATCTGGTGCTGCAGGCGCTGGGGTAGGCGCTCACCGAGCAGCCCCCGCAGCAGGCGCTCCAGGTCTGAAATCTGTTTGATCGTCAGGTTGGTTTGCAGCTGCTGGCGATAGGCGGCCTGGGGGCCAAACCAGCGGGCCAGCAGGGGTTCGCCCAGCTCCAGGTCCAGCTGTTCCGGCCAGCGCTGCCAGGTCACCGTCCAGCCGCGGGCCTGGAGGGCTCGTTCTAGGGCCTGGAGGTCCGGTCCGCCGGCCAGGGCCCCGGCCGCGGCCGCTTCGCAGGCGGCTGCGGCCCTTATCAGGCTGGTTTCGGCGCTGCTGAAGCGGCGCCCTGCGGCCATCAGGGCACCGGCAGGCCCCAGGCCGGGACTGGAAAACAGCAGCCGCAGCCGGCAGCGCCGGGCCGCCAGGCGATCGAGGCCGTCGACAGCGGCATCCAGGTCGCCAGCCGCCAGGGCGCGGAAGGGATGGCGGCTGGCAATCCACTCGAACTGCTGGCCGGGTTGGAGCTGCCCGATCAGGGCCTGGAGGCCGCCGGGATCCCCGTCAGCCGGCGCCCCGGGCCCTGGGGCCGAGGTGCCGTTTGGCTCCGGTGACGGGGGGGAGACCCGGTCCAGGCTGGGGGTGGTCCCCTGGGCCAGGGGCTCCTGCGGAGCCACCAGCTGGGGCTGGCTGAGGCTGTCGAGCACCTGGAGCTGGGCCTGCAGCCGCTCCCGGTCGCTGCCCTGGGCCAGCTGGATCACCACCCCCCCTTCCGGGGTGGCGGCCAGGGGATCGAGGGCCCAGAGCAGGGAGCGGGCTTCGAGAAGCAACACCCTGTCTTGGCGCCGCGGGGCCGTGTCCTGCCAGAGCCTCTGGCGCAGCCGATCGAGCCGTTGGCCCTCGCTGCCCAGTTGCCGTTGCAACCAGCGCGCCAGCACCGGATCCTCAGGACCGCCACTGAGCACGGTGCCCTGCTCGGCCTCCTGTTCGGCGGCGGCGGCCAGCTGGGCGGCCCGCCGCTGGTGCAGGCGGGCCCGCCGCTCCCCTTCCCAGCCCAGCAGGCCCGGCTGCCAGAACAGCTCTCCCTGCAGGGCCGAGGGCAGGTATTGCTGGGCCACCCAGTGCTCGGCGTAGGCATGGGGATAGCGGTAGCCAACCCCATCCCCGAAGGCCTGGCCGTCGCGGTTGGCATCGCGCAGGTGGGAGGGCACCTCCTGGCGGCTGCTGGCCTTGACCGTTTTCAGGGCATCAAAGAAGCCGAGCAGGCTGTTGCTTTTTTCGGTGCTGGCCAGATAGAGGGTCGCCTGGGCCAGTGGGTAAAGACCCTCCGGCAGGCCCACCCGCTCGAAGGCCGCAGCGCAGGCCTCCACCACCACCATCGCCTGGGGATCGGCGAGGCCGATGTCCTCGCCGGCGGAGATCAACAGGCGCCGGAAGATGAAGCGGGGGTTTTCGCCCGCCTCCACCATGCGGGCCAGCCAGAACAGGGCGGCATCGGCATCGGAGCCCCGCACCGACTTGATGAAGGCACTGATCGTGTCGAAGTGGGCATCGCCCTGCTTGTCGTAGAGCACGGCCCGCTGCTGGATCGATTCCTCGGCAATGGCCAGGTCGATGCGGATCACCCCGTCGCCGGGGGCCCCCTGCCCGTGGGCCGCGGCCACGGTTGGGGCTGGCTCGTCAGCGGCTGGATGGCCGAGCGGGCCCAGGGGCTCGGGACGGGTGGTTTCCACCGCCAGTTCCAGGGCATTGAGCAGGCTGCGGGCATCGCCGCCGGCCACATCCACCAGGTGGGCCGCGGCCGCGGCCGTGATCTCCACCCGCCGCCGGCCGTAGCCCCGCTCCGGGTCGGCCAGGGCCCGCTGCAACAGGGCATGGAGATGAACGGGCTGCAGCGGTTCCATGCGGAACAGCCGCGAGCGACTGACCAGGGCCTTGTTCACCTCGAAATAGGGGTTTTCGGTGGTGGCGCCGATCAGGGTCACCGTGCCGTTCTCGACCCAGGGCAGCAGGGCATCCTGCTGGGCGCTGTTGAAGCGATGCACCTCATCGATAAACAGCAGGGTGCGCAGGCTGTGCTGTTCGAGGCGCCGCTTGGCCGCGTCCACCTCACTGCGCAGGTCCTTCACCCCGGCCAGCACGGCGTTGAGGCTGCTGAAGTGGGCGCGGGTGGTGGCGGCAATGATGCGGGCCAGGGTGGTTTTGCCCACCCCCGGCGGTCCGTGCAGGATCAGGTTGCCGACCCGATCGGCGTGGATCGCCCGCCGCAGCAGCCGGCCCGGCGCCAGGATCGCCTCCTGCCCCTGGAACTCCTCCAGGCTGCGGGGGCGCATGCGGTCGGCCAGGGGTGCCAGCTGGGCCAGCTGGGTGTCGCGGTGATGGCTGAACAGGTCGGCCACGGCGCTGGGGGCAGGGCCCTGATCGGAATCACAACCTTCCCATTTCGCCGCCAGGGGGGCGGGCATTCCCCAGACTTTCCGGTACCTTGCAGGAAATTCGACTCATCTTTGTGCGACGGTCTCGACCCTTGCTGGCCCTGTTCGGCCTGATCGCGCTCGGGGGCTGTGCGTCCAAACCCCCTGCCCGGGAGCCGCTCTCGGTTCAAGTGGAACGGGTTGGCGAAGCACCCTTCAGCCCGTCCATCGATGTGGTCAGCCGGCTGGAATCCACGTCCAACGTGGCGATGCGGCCTGAGGCCGATGGGCGGGTGGTGAAGATCCTGGCCACCCAGGGCCAGCGGGTCAAGGCTGGTCAACCCATCCTTGTGCTCGACAATGTGCAGGAAACGGCCTCTTTGAATGCCAGCAAGGCCGAAGCCCTCAAAGACAACCTCAACGCCCAGCGCTACGTTTTTCTAAATAATCAAGGGGCAGTTTCCACCAAAGATCGCGATTACTACATCACCCAGGCGATCAAGAGCCGCGACCAGGTGACGGCCAACCGGGCCACCCTCCACTACAAATATGTCACCTCGCCCATTAATGGCGAGATCGGTGACCTGGATTCCGTCAAGCTCGGCGATTATGTGCGCCAGGGTCAGGCGATCACTGGCATTGTCGATAACAGTGTCCTCTGGACGCTGATGGATGTGCCGGCAACCCAATCCAGCCGGGTCAAGATCGGCCAGTCGGTGCATCTCGTTACCCAGGGCAATCCGCCGGTGAAGGGTAAGGGCACGGTGGTGTTCATCTCGCCCTACTTTGGCGTCAGCGGCAGTCAGAATTCCCCCAACACGGTGCTGGTCAAGGCGTCCTTCCCCAACCTTTCGGGCACCTTGAAAACCGGCCAGTACGTGCGCAATCGCATCATCACCGGCAGCAATCGCCAGTTGGCCGTTCCGGTGCAGGCGGTGATGATGCAGGCCCAACAACCATTTGTCTACAAGGTGTTACCCCTGTCTGAGCTGTTGCCCAAGATCAAGGCCTCCACGCAACTGTTGCCGGCCCAGAAGGCCATGATGGAATCGTTGCCCCCCGGGACTCCCGTTGTGGAGCAAACCCCGGTGCAGCTCGGCACCCTCGATCACAATCGCTTCCCCGTGATCTCCGGACTGAAGGCGGGTGACCAGGTGGTGGTCAGCAACACGGCCCTGCTCAGATCGGGCATGCCTGTCAAAATTGCCGCTGCGTCCAGCACCGGCACTGCGAAGTGAGGACCGATCATGTCGTTGTCTGATCGGTTTATCAAACGGCCCGTCCTCACGACCGTTTGCAGCATCTTGATTGTTCTGGTTGGCATCATCGCGATTCCAACCCTTTCGATCGAAAACCTCCCCAATATCGCGCCGCCCCTTGTTACCGTCACTGCCAACTATGGGGGCGCCAACTCCCTGGTGACCGAGCAGGCGGTCACCAACCCCCTGGAGCAGCAGATCAACGGGGTGCCAGGGGCCGCCTATATCTCGTCCTTCAGTACTAGCCAGGGCCAGAGCACGATCCAGGTTTACTTCGACGAAGACACCGACATCAACATTGACCAGGTCAATGTGCAAAATCGGGTGTCTTTGGCCATGCCCCAGCTGCCCCAGCAGGTGCAGGCGACGGGCATTTCGGTGATGCAGAGCACCCCGTCGATCCTGTTGGCCTATCAGGTGTCTTCAACCGAAGGTCAATTCGATTCGGCCTATCTCAATGGCCTGATCTACGAAAACCTCTATTACCAATTGGGCCGGGTGCCTGGCGTGGCCAGCATCAACCTGCTTGGCGGTAGCAATCCGGCCTTCTGGCTCTTTGTTGATCCGGCCAAGCTGGCCGCCAACCAGCTCACGGCCGACCAGGTGGTGTCGGCCGTTCAAAACCAGAACTCTGTGGCGATTGGCGGCCTGGTCGGCGGCCCGCCGGCCGGTGGCAACCAGAAGTTTGCCTATCCAATCCTGGTGGAGAACAACGGCAACCTGGTGTCGATCAGTGACCTGAATCACCTGATTGTTGGCAAAACGCCCCAGGGCAACCTGCTGCGTCTCCAGGATGTGGGCGAAGCCACCTACGGCTTCAACACCTTTGGCCAGCAGGCCATCAGCAGGGATGGCCATCCTGCAATCACGTTGGCCGTGTTCCAGACCCCCGAGAGCAATGCGCTCGATGTCTCTGAGGCCGTGGTCAAGGTGATTGACTCCTTCAGCACGCAAGTGCCAAGCGGCGTCACCGTCACCGAGATCTATAACATCGGCCAGTTCATTGAATCGGCTGTTGACGGGGTTGTCGACGCCCTGGGTCTGGCGATTGTGCTTGTGCTGTTGATCCTGTTCTTGTTCCTGCAGGATTGGCGGGCCACGATCGTGCCCAGCCTGGCGATTCCGATCTCCCTCGTTGGCACCTTTGCCTTTATCAAAGCCTTCGGCTTTTCGATCAACCAGCTCACCCTGTTGGGCCTGGTGCTGGCCACGGGCCTGGTGGTGGATGACGCCATCGTGGTGATTGAGGCCGTATCCAAGAATTTGGAGAAGGGCATGAAGCCGCGTCAGGCGGCGATGGACTGCATGGGCGAACTGATTGGTGCCTTGATCGCCACATCGTTGGTGCTGATGGCGGTGTTCGTGCCGGTGGCCTTCTACCCCGGCGGCATTGGCATCATCTACAAGCAATTTGCCTTGACAATTGCCTTTGCCATTGCCATCTCCACCTTCAACGCCCTCACCTTCTCGCCGATGCTTTCGGCCCTGATCCTCAAAACCGAGCGGCCTCCCCTGCCCAAGGGCTGGGGTTGGGCGATTGGCGGCATTGTGGTGGGCTTGGCCTTTGGCCGCTTCAGCGCCGCCTCCTTCGGCCCAGGAGCCTATGCCTTTGGTGTGGTTGTGTTTGGTTTTGCGGGCAGCCGGCTCGGCTGGATCTTCGAGGGCTTCAACCACTACTTCAGCCGTCTGGAGAAGGCCTACGCCAACCTGTTGACGGTGTTGATTGCCCGCAAGAAGTACATTCTGGCCGGCCTGGCTGGCGGGATTGTGCTCACGGCCATCGCCTTCTCGTCCCTGCCCACGGCCTTCATCCCTGAGGAGGACCAGGGCTATGGCCTGGGAATTTTCCAGCTCCAGAATGGCGCCTCCCTTAGCCAAACCCAGAAGACGGGTGATGAAATTGCCAAGGTGCTCAAGGGCGAAGACGACATCATCGCGGCATCGGTGATCAGTGGTTATGGCTTCAACGGCTCCAGCCCCGACCAGGGCGTGTTCTTCTTTGGTCTCAAACCCCTGGATGAACGCTCTGGTGCTGAGCACCGCACCCCGGCGATCGTGGCCCGCCTTAACGCCAAGCTCGAGAAAATCAGCTCAGGGTTGGCCGTGGCCGCCCAGCCGCCGGCGATTCCTGGCTTCTCCGCCCAGGGGGGCTTCTACTTCCAGTTCAATGACCTCAGCAATGGGTCCTACAGCTTCGACCAGCTCAACGATCTGGCCAAGAATCTGGTGGTGGCCGGCACGGCCAGCGGTGATTTCTCCACCCTTTACACCCAGTTCATCCCCAGCGCCCCTGCCTTCGGCCTCAAGATCGATCGCTCGATCATGGGTGCCTTGAATGTCGATTTCCAGCAGGCGATGCAGACGATTGCCATCCTTGCCGGTGGTAATTACTCCGGTCTCACCTATGAAAATGGCCAGGTGCGCAACATCTACGTGCAGGCTGAGGCCCAAGGCCGCAGCAAGCTCGATGACATCCTGAGCTACTACGTCCGCAGCAAGGACGACAAGATGGTGCAGGTGTCCCAGTTCGCCAAGGCCGATCTGGCCAGTGCGCCGCCTGTGGTCAGCCACTACAACCTTTACCGCACGATTCTGGTGCAGGGTGCCGAGGCGATCGGCAAGAGCTCTGGTCAGGCTCTCCAAAAGATCCAGGAGATCTTCAAGGCTCAGGATTTCAACAACATCGACTACGCCTTCACGGGTCTGGCCTCGTTGCAACTCTCAGCCGGCAATGCCAGTGTGCTGGTGTTCGGCCTCGGCATCCTGGTGGTGTACCTGGTGCTCTCGGCCCAATACGAGAGCTATGTCACCCCCGTGATCATTCTGATGACCGTGCCCCTGGCCATGTTGGGGGCGCTCGTTTTCCTGGCCCTGCGCTCGATTGATCTCAACATCTACGCCCAGGTGGGTCTGGTCACCCTGATTGGCCTGGCCGCCAAGAACGGCATCCTGATTGTGGAGGTGGCCGAGCAACATGTCGAGGCGGGCATGACGGCGGTGGAGGCCGCAATTGCGGCGGCTGAATCGCGGATGCGGCCGATTCTGATGACGGCCATTGCCTCCCTGGCTGGCTTCCTGCCCCTGGTGGTGGCCACCACCGCCGGGGCCAACAGCCAGCAATCGCTGGGAACGGTGATCTTCGGCGGCCTGTTGGTGGCCACAGTGCTGTCCCTGGGGGTGGTGCCTCCCTTCTATGTGGCGATCAAGCACCTGGAAGATCGCATGGCCAGGCCTGTCAGCGAGGCTGAACCTGGTTGACCCCTGGGGGCGATCCAAGGCGAACTAGCTCTGTTCAGACCCTCCAGTTCGGCGTTGGCTGGTTGAGTCAACCCTTGGCAGTTGAGATCTTCCCGACACAAAAAAGTCCTGATCAGGAATGACTGATCAGGACTTTTTAATTAGGCGTGTGGATCGGCCGCAGCGATTAGGTGATCACGGTGGGTTGGGCCATGCCGGTGCGGGTCTTGATCTCGGCGAGCTGGTCGGCGGCGCTGATCAGCTCGGCCAGGGCGCGTTGGGGATCCTGGTGAAGGTTGCCGCCCGTGGCAACGTAGCTCTCGAGATAGAGGCGCAGGGTGGCGCCCTGGGTGCCCGTGCCCGAGAGACGGAACACCACCCGACTGCCGTCATTGAGCAACAGGCGCAGGCCCTGGCCGCTGGTCAAGGAGTCATCCACGGGATCGCGGTAGCTGAAATCATCGGCAACCGCAATTGTGCGGCCAGCAAAGCTGCTGCCGATCAGGCTGGGGCCCATCGAGCGCAGCCGGTCGTAGAGGCCATGGGCGGCGCCGCTGTCGATCGCTTCGTAGTCGTGGCGGGAATAGTAGTGGCGGCCGAAGCGTTGCCAGTGGTCTGCCATGATTTCGGCCACCGAACAGCCCCGGCGGGCCAGGATCTGCAGCCAGAAGAGCACGGCCCAGAGCCCATCTTTCTCGCGGATGTGGTTGCTGCCTGTGCCGAAACTCTCTTCGCCGCAGAGCGTGATGCGGCCGGCATCGAGCAGGTTGCCGAAGAACTTCCAGCCCGTGGGGGTTTCGAAGCAGTCGAGTCCCAGCTCCTTGGCCACCACATCCACAGCGGCGCTGGTGGGCATTGAGCGGGCCACCCCGGCCAGGCCCGCGGCGTAGCCAGGTGCCAACGTGGCATTGGCGGTGAGCACCGCCAGGCTGTCACTGGGATTTACGAAGCAACGCTGGCCGATCACCATGTTGCGGTCGCCATCGCCATCGCAGGCGGCGCCAAAGCGATAGGCATCGCCGCCAAGCAGCAGCTCGGCCAGGTCATGGGCGTAGGTGAGGTTGGGGTCGGGATGGCCGCCACCAAAATCCTCCAGGGGCGTGCCATTGCGCACCGTGCCGGCCGGTGCTCCCAGCAGGCCTTCGAACAGCCGTTTGGCATAGGGGCCGGTGACCGCATGCATGGCATCGAAGGCGATCGGAAAATCGCCGCGCAGCAAATCGGCGATCTGATCGAAATCAAACAAGCCCTGCATCAGGCTGATGTAGTCGTCAACCCCATCAATCACCTGCACCAGCATCGATCCGATCTGGTGGCTGCCAGGGCCATCGAGGTCGATCGCTGCCGCTTCACTGATGCGGTAGCCCTCGAGGGTGAGGCTGCAGGCGTAGATCGCATCGGTGAGCGATTCGGGGGTGGGGCCGCCGTTGGCCCCATTCACCTTCACGCCGAAGTCCCCATCGGGGCCGCCAGGGTTGTGGCTGGCCGAGAGGATGATGCCGCCGATCGCACCGTGCCTGCGGATCAGATGGGAGGCGGCCGGGGTGGAGAGGATGCCGCCGGTGGTGGTGATCACCTTGGCCATGCCGTGGGCGGCGGCCATGCGCAGGATCACGTCGATGGCCTGGCGATTGCCGTAACGCCCGTCGCCGCCGAGCACCAGGGTTCCGCCAGCCACCCCCGGCAGGACCCGCAGGATCGCTTCGATGAAGCTTTCCAGGTAGTGGGGCGTGGCGAACTGACGGCTGCTCTTGCGCAGGCCGGAGGTGCCGGGTTTCTGGTCGCTGAAGGGCTGGTCGAGCGCCACCTGGAGCACGTTGCTGGTCATCGGGGCCGGCCAAGGTCGCCCCAAAATACGCCTGTCAGGGACGGGGCTGGCTGCTGCCCAGGCGACTCTGCTGCCAGCAGGGGCTGCCGCCCTGGGCCTGGCCTGTTCCGGGCCTGGGCCAGGCGCGGCGGGGGGCCCGGGGGGGCGGGGATCAGTTGCCGAACTTGAAGCCGTTGTCCTTGGCGGCGGGCTTGTTGCCGCCCTTGCTGGCGGGGGTGGGGGGCTCCCGGTATTGGCAGCTGCGCAGCACCGCTTCCGCCGGCTGCTCCAGCCCGTCGCGCCGCTGGTAGGTGTTGCGATCGGCCGGTTTGGCCCTATACGTGATCGTCCAGAGCAGGTCCTTGCAGCCGGAGGGCAACTGGGGGTGATCGATCAGGGGATCGGCCAGGGTCTTGGCCTGGCTGCAGCTGGCGGCGCTGTTCTCCCGGGCGCAGGCGATGGCCGCCAGTTGCACCTTGCGCAGCAGCTCATTGCTTGGGTAAGGGATCTCTGGGGGTGCCCCGGCCCGGGCGGCGAGGCCGCCGCAGCTGGCCAGCAGCAGCAGCACCCCGGTGAGCCGCCAATGGCCATGGGGCTTGAGGTCACGCAAGGGGGACGCCATGGACCGGGCACACGGAGTCCCCATCATCGCCGCTGACGCCAGGGGTCTGATCCGGAGCGGCCATGCCGCTGCCAGCCGCTGAATTGGCCGATCAGGCAACGGGGCGTCTGGGGAGAAGGGCGCTGGACTGGGGTTGGGCGCCATCCTGACCACCCGGGCGGCGATCCTGCCGGTCGTTTGTAGCCACTGGGATCGCTGCGCTCAAGCCGGCCGAATGGCGGGGCTGTCCAGGGTTGTCCTTTCGCTCGACTCCCCGCAGGTTGCTCAGCTGACCAGGGGTGTGGTTTGTCACCTTGAGGGCAAGGTGTTGTTGCACCTGTTCGGGCCGCTTCCATGGCGATGCCCCCATCGATTGTTCCTTCGCTTCAACAGCGTGACGCCATCTCTTTGCGTTTAAGGGTCTTCTAGGCACTTCTTGGCGGCTGACTGTGGTTTGATTGGCATCTCCTTGGGTTGGATTGTGCATCGCCATGCCTGCAATCTGCTGGGACGTTAGTTTGCGCGTTCTAGGTGGACTCGGCCTTCAGGTAGCCTCATCTAGTTAAGGTCCACTTGCCCTTGGCGGTTGCAATCATTGGGCCGTATGGATCGTTGTGAGACGATTCTTTGGCTAGGACGTTATTTTTCAAGCCCAGTCTTTGTGGGCTTGCGGTGGATGGTTCCGGCTTGCCGGTGGCATGGCCCCTGAGAGGCAGCATTCTTGGGTCCCCTGGAACGGCCATCCGCCACGCCAAGTGCCCCTGCCCACTGGTGCGCAGGATGTACGTCTGGAGTGGGGCTTCCCAGGAAAGGTTGTGTTGATTGGATGGGTTGCTGGCAGCTTGTTTTGATAAGCGACGGCGCCCTGGCCGAGGGGCCAGACGAAGGCCGGGATTGGGTGTTACCTGGCTTGCGCCTCCAGGCTGTTGACGGCTTCGCTGTCAAAGAGCTTGCGGCTGTGTTCCATCTGCTGCCAATGGTCCTCGACCCAGGCGGAGACATTGGCGAGCACGCCAAGAAACTCCTCTCCCATTCCAGTCAGGGAGTAGGTCACACTCGGTGGCGTCGTTGCTAAGACCTGCCTGGCGAGATAGCCATCCCGTTCCAGATCCTTGAGCGTTGCGGCCAGCACTTTCTGGGAGATCCCCTCCACGCCGCGGCAGAGTGCATTGAACCGCATCGGCCCTGCCCGAAGGATGAACAGGACGAGCAACGACCATTTGTCGCCAATCAGTTTTCTGGCAACTTGAAAGTAAAAGCACTCCTTGCTGCGTCCTTTCTGGATCACGCGATGGGATCCCTCCTGGCGAACCAGGGGTGCATGGACAGGGCTCTCAGGGTTGACCAGGGTCTCCATGCTTACCTTGAGGTAACCAGCTGACATCGTAGTGCCTGCTTGACTGGCCAGCAGTTTGTTTGCATGCTGGCGGAATCGACAAGCAGGCCGGCGATGAAGGGCGACAATGTTTTGGTGCTCTGCGCCACCGGCAAGGTGGGCCGTAATGTCTCCTTGGCATTGGCTGAGGCTGGTTTTACCGTTTTTGGGATGACCCGATCTGACACCGGTCAGCTCGCGCGCCTGGGATGTCATGCCGTGGTGGGGAACTACACGGAGCGTGCTGATCTGGATCGCGCCTTTGCCCAATCCCAGGCCAAGAAGGTGTTTGTGCTGACCGACTATTTCAGGGCGGCTGGCAAGAGTGTGGATCGGGAGGTGCTGCAAGGGAAGCATGCCTTTGACGCGGCCAAGGCGGCTGGCGTTGATCATCTGATCTTCATGAGCGTTGCCGACGCCGAGCGCTTTGACGCCAAGACCCACCACATCAAGGCCAAAGTGATCTTGGAGGCCGAATTGAAGGGCTCGGGGATGCGTTATACGATCCTGCGGCCTGGGGCCTTCTTTGAGAATCTCGATGATGCGGCCAACTGGAATCCGCTCAAGAAGGGGCGGGTCAGCTTCCTGACGGACAAGTCCTGTAAGTTCTGCTCCACCTACGACATCGGCCGCGCAGCGGCCTTGGCCTTCCAGCATCCAGAGGACTGGCTCGGCAAGTCCTTGGATGTGGTGGCTTGGCAGGGCGACCTGGCTGCGATCGCAGCAGCCCTGGAAACCGTCAGTGGGGTCCCGGTCCAGGCCCGGTTGGCCATGCCGCTGGCCCTGCGCAGGCTGTTCCTCAACGACCTGCACCACATGTGCCTTTACTTTGAGACCGAGGGCCTCTCAGCTGACCCGGAGGACTTCAAGAAGTTGGTCCCCAATGCGCTCTCAGCTGAGGATTGGTTCCGCTTTCACAATCGCTATGCTAACGGCGAGCCGATCGTGCCGGCCTGAGGGCTTGGCCGGCCTGTTGCAGCCCGGGCCATGGCCCTGGATCCAGCGCCCAGTTCAACCCTGGAGCGTCTAAATCCTCTGTACTCCACTGCCACACAGTTGCCGGCCCCGAGCCAATTTGCGTTCCAGGCGCCCGCTGATCCCGAGCTCCGCCCCGGTCCAGAGGCGATCCATTTCCCGGGTGAAGTGGGCCGCCAGTTGCGGGGAGTCGATGATCATCAGCACCTCATCGTTCTGGTGGGCGGCACTGGGGCTCCAGTTGAAGCTGCCGGTCACCACGGTGCGGTTGTCGATCACGGCGAACTTGTGGTGCAGCTTGTCGCCTCCCGCCAGCTGGGGCGTGGCGACCCCCTCCAAGGGGGCGGCCAGGGGGCGGTTGCCGGCTTCTAATTTGCACTGGCGATCCGGCAGGGCCAGGCCCAGCAGATCCAGGACCTCCGAAAAGGGGCGGTTGGCAAAGCCGGGGTCGGCTAGGAGGCGGATTTTCACCCCCTTGGCCATCAGCTGGCCGACTGAATCGGCAAGGTTTTGGGCGGAGAACACAAACAGGGCCATGTCCAGGCGGCGTTTGCTGGTGTCAAGCACCTGGGCCAGCAGATTCAAGCCGTTGTGGGGATCACTGCGGCGGTGGGGGGCAAACAGCAGACGCACCTTGGTGTCTCCCACCATCACCGTGTCCACAGCCCCCTCCTGCTTGCTGAGGCCAAACTGGCTATCGCTGGCGCCGCCAGGACCATCGCCCCAGAAGCGGTTGAATTCGGCCACGAAGCGTTCGGCCAGGGCCGCACTGTCAATGCGCAGCAGATGGTTGACGTTGCCGCGGCTGCGGGGATCGTCGGGATCGCCGTGGATACAGGAGGGAGTGAAGTTGGTCGATCCCGTCACCACCACCTGGCGGTCGACCACCAGAAACTTCGCGTGCATCAAGCCGCTGCCGGCACTGCCGTCTTCGCGGTCATCGATCACCGGCACGCCGCCCCGCTGCAGGATCGCCACCGCATCCCCCTCGGCAATCTCTTCAGGGCTGAGCACGCCATTGTGGTCCTGGTCGGCGAGGGCCATCAGTTGCTGGCGCCGCAGGCGCAGGTGGGGGCTGAGATCGGCGGGGTGCTCGTCGCTCCAGGGGGTGCTGTAGGTGTTCTCCAGCACCACCCGCACCCGGACCCCCTGCCGTTGCTTGCCAACCAGGGCTTGGGCCACCCTGGGCAGGGACAACTCTTGGACGGCCACCAGCACCTCACTTCTGGCCGCGTCAATCGCCGCCAGCAGCATGGCTTCCAGATCGTCGCCGGCCCGTTGGTGCTGGCTGATCGGGCTGCGGTAGTGGTGATCAGCCCGGTGGTTGAAGGCCACGGCAAAGCCCGGTGGCAGGGGCAGGTCCCTGGGGGGCTGGCCGATGATTTGGCCGGCCTGGCTGCAGCCGGCAAGCGCCAGACCCAGCGCCACCAGCACGGCCAGGGGTCTGGGTTCCGGGAGACTGGGTTCGGGACCTGGGCCGGCTGAGAGGTTCGGTTTCAGGAGCTCTCTGGCGCGGATCAGCCCGTCTTTGCGTGGCCATTGGCGCCTGGGAAAGGTCCTGGAGGCTTCAGAGACCCAGGCCCGTAACCAATTCCGCTCCCAGCTGCCCACAACAAAACCCACGACTGCAACAAGGGTTCCCGGATGCGAAGGCGTGGGCTTCTGAAATAGGGGTTCTGGGCCTATCTGTGCAGATCAGCCGGCGTGATCGCCGGCCAAATGTTTGCGCTAGGCCGGATAGAAACGTCTCTGAACGTTAAAGGGACCCGGAACGAATCAGCCGTGGTGGGGCATTTCCGAGGTCCGCAGCATCATGGCGAACCAGAGACAGCTGCCCACCACGGCTGCCGCCACCCCGGCGCCGATGCCCACCCGCACCATCAGGACCGGCACCAGCAGGGGCACCACCAGGGCTCCCGCCATGGGGGTGAGGGCCACGATCGGCTTGAGAATCGGGGTGGGGATCAGGGAGGTCATGGGGTCAGAACCATTCCGCCACAGCTTGGCTCGCCGTGTTGGTGTTGTCTTCAGGAGTGTTGCGTTCAAATTCCAGGGTGATGTTGCGCTTCTGTTCACCATCGGCGGCCACGGCCTTGATCGGATAGATCTGCTGGCCATCCCGGAAGGGCACCTGGACCCGGAAGGTGCCATCGCTGGAGAGGGGCACATCCTCATCGCCGATGCTCAGCCGGGCTGAGGGGTCCGTGGCGCCGTACACAATCAGTTCGGCATCGGCCACCAGCCAGAAGGACCGCTGGCGGGAGGCCACGGCACCAACGCCGGAGTCGTTGCGGCCGCTGGCCCAGAGTCCGATACCGGAGGACTGGCTGCCGGCGGCCAACCCCTCTGCGCCACTGAGCTCGTTTTCGTGGAAGGCTTCGGAACCGCGGCCGAGATGGCGCCAGCGGGTTGCGGGCAGGGTGGCAGCTTGGTAGAGGCGCTCGTGCAGGCTGTTGTCCGCAGGGTTGGCCCCGCCGGCCTGGGGGGCCTGGAGCGGTTGCAGCGGCGAGGAGTCCAGGGAGAAGGGCACGAACTGATCGAAGATCTGCTCACTGGGATGGAGGGCCGGCACCCGGGCCACGGCCGAGGTGGCCAGGGAGATCCAGCCGCCGCCACCCTTGCGATAGCCGAGCTCAACCCGGTAATCCCGATCGCTCAGGGGCACGGGCAGATACCACTCGGTGGCGTGGCTGTTGACCGCCACTTCCTGCAGGGTGTGGGGATGGCTGCCGCCGCCGCTGAGCCCGGTGACATCGGCCACCCGCAGGCAGAGCTGGCTGGCGCCGGCCTGTTGGGCCTGCTGGCGATCGCTCTCGGAAATCTCCCAGAACACGTAAGCCCACTGGGGATCGCGGGGCAGGAACACCACCCGGGTGTCCGTCTCAGGCCGAGGGGCGGGAGCCAGGCCTGCCTCGAGGGTGCTGAGGCTGGGCGCAGGTACCGTCCAGGCCTGCTCCGCGGGAGCATCGTTGTCGCCGCTGCTGGAGGCCAGGGGTTGGCGACTGGTGATGGCGTCCACCAGCTGCTCCTTGGTTTTGCGGCTGTAGAGGGACACGCCCAAATCACTGGCGACCTGGCGCAGCTGCCTCAGGGTCATTTGGGCCAGCGAAGACAGGGCTTGGCTCACAGCGCCTCCAGATTTCGTTCGGGATCAGTCTGCACAATTTTTTGCGGATCCCCCGGTTCCTCCCCCTTGTCGTCAGGATCCACTGACCCCTGATCCCTGCCCAGCCCAGTGCTGGACACAAAAAAAGCGGCGGGAAACCCCGCCGCTGGAATGGCTCAAATCTGCCGCTGGACTCAGCGGCCCAGGCTGCGGTAGGGCACCTTCGACAGGTAGTCGATGCTGGTGTTGCCGCCGGCAGCTCCGCGGGTGCGGGTGGCGGGCAGGGTGCGCACCCAGGACAGGTAGTCCTCGGGATAGCCGCCACGGCGCTGACGGGCGCGCTCGGGCAGGCTGCGGGCCGTGCCGGTGTAAACGATCTGGGGGAAGCCCAGCACACCGCGGTGGTAGGCCTCGTAGCGGGGGGTGGTGATGTTGAAGGGGGTTTCGCCCAATTCGCGCGAACCCACCACCCGGTTGCGGTGGAAGGGAACCGTGTCGTACCCAAAGTTGTCGAGATACTCCTGGCTGTTGAGGATGTCGTCAACGGCACCCTTGATCCCCCTGGTCATGATCACCGCCGACCAGGCGATTTCTTCGGCCTTGCCGAACACCTGGCGGCCCAGGAGCTTCTCAACCAGGTGACGAGCCACCCGGTAGTTGCTGTTGAGGTTGTAGAAGCTGCGGGTAAAGGTGTCGGACAGGCAGAGGGAGCGGATGAAATCGCGCACCGTGATCTGACCGTCGCGCAACTGGGATTCCAGGGTGCGGTCCCGATCCACCTTGAAGGCATGGAAGAAGATCTGGCGGTAGGCCGCCTCGATCACGAAGTTCTGATCTTCCCGGTCCATGGCCTTGTCCATGGATACGGCTTTCGGATCCTCATCCGAACCCACCCGCAGATCCTTCACGCGGGAATTCTGCGTACTGGGCGCGTACTTCAGAAGAGGAAGGGCCACTCGAAACTTCGGCATCCGTCGCCGCTGATCGTAGAAGTACGGCCCCGGAGGGACTGACTCGGCCGGGCCAGGGCTCACAGTCCGTAACGTTCCCTACCAGCCCAGGGGGGAGAGGGGCGGCGCGGCCTCCTGGCTGCTGGCCTCTGCGGCCGTGGCGGTGGCCGTGGTGGCGGCCGTGGAGGCGGTCTGGCTGGCCCCATCCCCGTCGCTGCAGCGGGTTTCCACGCAGAAGGAGGCCGTGTTGGAGAGCCCCTCCACCGTGCTGGTGCGCAGGCGCACGTTGGGGCCGGCGAAGGAGAAGCGTTCCAGGGAACGCATCGTTTCGTAGGCGGTGCTCAGCAGCAGGTCGTCCCGGTCGTCCATGTGGAAGTGGCCGGCCACCGGAGCCGTTTCGGCATAGCCCCGGTCCCGCAGCAGCAGCCCGGCCCGGCCCCGCTCGTCGGTGGGGATCAGCCCGAAGACGCTCTCGCCCTGGTGGTCTTCGCCCGCCTTGTCCCAGGCCATCGAGCCGCTCCAGCGCACCCGGCAGCCGCCCACCAGGCCGGCGGGATCCTGGCCATGGAGCTCGGCAATCGCCGCCAGGCGCGGATCGTCCACCAGCAGCTCCTCCACCACGATCAGGGAGCCGCCGGCTTCGGCCCGGCGATGGAGCAGGTGGTGGCTGCTGCGCTGGGAGCGCCAGCGCCCGCAGCTCAACTGGAAAAAGCTCAGGGCATCACGGATCTCGAGCCGGCCGGGGCCCTGGGTCGTGCTGGAGAGGGGGCTGCTCAAGGGGACGGATCGGCTGCCCCGATCTTCTCAATCCGCTGGTCCGCCTGGCGACGGGCCCAGGCCAGCAGATCGGCCAGGGTGAGGGCCAGGGGCCCGCCGAGGTCGGGGCTGGCGGGGTCGGGGCCGACAGGTTGGTTCTGCAGGTCGGCGGCAGCGGGGAGGGGCTGGGAGGCGGTGCGGCCAGGCGCCCCTTCGGCGGCAATGGCTTCGAGCTGGATGCCGGCCCCCTGGAGCTGGTCGAGAAAGGCCTGGCAGAAGCTGGGATCGGCCTGCAGGGCCGGCTGCTGTTGGGCCCAGGCCTGCAGCTGGGCCCGCGGGGGAAGGGGGCCGCTGCGGCGACCGGCGGCGGCCTGAAGGCTGCGCAGGCTGTGGGCCAGCAGCCGCAGGTGGTGGCGTTCGAGGGCGGGAAGCAGGCTGGACTCCAGCTCGGCCAGCTCCTCAGGACTCAGCACCCGGGCGACTCCCGCTCCGGATCGGCGCCGCCGCCAGGGCGAGGCTGGCCGGCGGGGTGGAGCTGCAGGCGGAAGCCGCAGGAGTGGCCGCCCTCCAGGCGCCAATGCACCCGATCGACCTGGCAGTCGGGAAAGGTGTGGCGGATCAGTTGCAGTTCCTGGTCGCAGACCTGGGGGAAGTGCTCGGCGATCCGCATCACCGAGCAATGGAATTCGCTCATCACCCAGCCAGAGCCCTCACTGTCTGGACGGAATTCAGCCACGTAGCCATCGCGGCGGCGCAGGTCGACAAGCCGTTCGATCCGCTCGGCCAGGGGGCCATTGCCGATCGATTGGCGGTAGGTCTCCGCCGTTGCGGCCGCCTGTTGGCCGAGCAGTTTGGAGAGGGTCTCGGCGGGCAGGCTGGCGGCCATCGAATCCAGCAGGCCCAGGGCGAAGTGCTCGCTGCCATCGGGAAAGCGGCTGCGACCCTCCCGGGTGAGGCCCCAGCGGTTGCTGGGCCGTCCCGGCCCCTCGGCGCTGGGGCTGGCGGCCACCAGGCCATCCTCTTCAAGCGAGCGGAGGTGCCGGCGCATCACCTGAACGGACACCAGCAACTGGGTGGCCAGGTCGGCGGCGGTGGCTTCGCCCTGGCGCAGCAGCAGGGTGAGGACGGCATCCCGGGTGGTGGCGGCACTGGTGGGTGCCGGCGGTGCCGCCGGGGGGGGCGTTGCTGGAGCCCAGTCGCCGGCGCCACTGACCTGGGGGCTGGCCTCTGGGGTCTGGGCCGCTTCTACCCCGGGCTCCTGGTGGGCCGGCGATTTCGGCGTGGGTTGGGCGGACAGTGTCATGGCCCTGGTCATGGCCGAAGCCTGTCCACCCACCATGCCACGCCTGGTTTGCCGTTGTGGCGTTCGGCGGGCCTAATGGCCTGCTGGCACTGGGCTGGGCCCTGACGGGCTGGGGTGGGTGTCCCGGGGCTGGAGGGGCCCGGGGCGGCCGGTGGCCAGGGGGGGCAGGCGACGGGCAGAATTGGCGGTCAGCAACCGGCGCCGGGTTCGGTGCCCTAGGCTCGATCGGTAACGAAACTTTTGGGTTTCGTTATTGCTGGCTTCTGGCCTGTCTGGTCCCTGGGGCCGGCTCCAGCCCCGGTTCTGGCATGCCTTTTCCGTTCCCTGCCGCCCATGTCCGACACCACGACCTCCGCCGAGGGGACCAAGGTCAGTGAGAGTCTCGAGGTGATCCGCAAGTTTGCCGAGACCTACGCCCAGCGCACGGGCACCTATTTCTGCATTGATTCCGGCGTGACGGCGGTGGTGTTGGAGGGCCTGGCCCGCCACAAGGATGAACTCGGCGGCGCCCTCTGCCCTTGCCGCCACTACGAGGACAAGGAGGCCGAGGTCCATCAGGCGTTCTGGAATTGCCCTTGCGTGCCGATGCGCGAGCGCAAGGAGTGCCATTGCATGCTGTTTCTCACCGAGGACAACGCCTTCCGCTGTGACAAGCAGACGATTTCGATGGATGAGATTCAGGCCCATTGCACCCCCGGTTAAACGGCCATGACCACGGCAGCCAGCGTTGGTGATCTCGTCAGTCAGCCGTACAAGTACGGGTTTGTCACTGATATTGAAACCGAAAAAATCGCCAAGGGCCTCAGTGAGGACGTGGTGCGCCTGATTTCGGCTAAAAAGGAGGAACCTGCTTTTTTGCTGGAGTTTCGGCTGCGGGCCTATCGCCAGTGGTTGCAGATGGAAACGCCCGATTGGGCGGCCCTGGGCTACCCAGCCATTGATTTCCAGAACATCATCTACTACGCGGCTCCCAAGCAACGGGACAAAAAGGCCAGCCTCGATGAAGTGGATCCCAAGCTGCTGGAAACCTTCGACAAGCTCGGTATTCCTCTCAGTGAGCAGAAGCGCCTCACCAACGTGGCTGTCGATGCCGTGTTTGACAGCGTTTCGATTGCCACCACCTACAAGGAAAAACTGGCCGAGCACGGTGTGATCTTCTGCTCGATCAGTGAGGCGGTGAAGGAGCATCCTGAGCTGATCGAGCGCTACCTCGGCACGGTTGTCCCCAGTAACGATAACTACTATTCGGCCCTCAATTCAGCCGTGTTCAGCGATGGTTCCTTTGTGTTCATTCCCAAAGGGGTGGACTGTCCGATGGAGCTGTCCACCTATTTCCGGATCAATTCCGGTGATACCGGCCAGTTTGAGCGCACCCTGATCGTGGCTGAAGAGGGGGCCTCCGTGAGCTATCTGGAGGGCTGTACAGCGCCCATGTTTGACACCAACCAGCTGCATGCGGCCGTGGTTGAACTGGTGGCGCTCGACGATGCTTCGATCAAGTATTCCACGGTTCAGAACTGGTACGCCGGTGACGAGCAGGGTGTGGGTGGGATCTACAACTTTGTGACCAAGCGCGGCCACTGCCGGGGCGATCGCAGCAAGATCAGCTGGACCCAGGTGGAAACCGGCTCGGCGATCACCTGGAAGTATCCCAGCTGTGTTCTCCAGGGCGCTGATTCTGTTGGGGAGTTCTATTCCGTGGCCCTCACCAACAATCACCAACAGGCCGATACAGGTTCCAAGATGGTGCATGTGGGCCCGCGCAGCCGCTCCACGATCGTGAGCAAGGGCATCAGTGCCGGCCATTCCTCCAACAGCTATCGGGGCCTGGTTCAGATCGGACCCAAGGCCGTGGGTGCCCGCAATTACAGCCAGTGCGATTCGATGTTGATCGGCGACCAGGCCGCCGCCAACACCTATCCCTACATCCGCTCCCAGCAGTCCCTGGCGTCGGTGGAGCATGAGGCCAGCACCTGCCGGATGTCGGAGGATCAGCTGTTCTATCTGCAGAGCCGCGGCATCGCCTTTGAGGAAGCCGTGTCGATGATGGTGAGTGGCTTCTGCCGCGATGTGTTCAACCAGCTGCCGATGGAGTTCGCTGCCGAAGCGGATAAGTTGTTGGCCCTCAAGTTGGAAGGTTCGGTCGGCTAACGCTGCAAACTGCCCTTCTTCGCCCCTGCCCTTGCCGGCAGCGGTTGTTCCCGTTTCTGCTCTGTCTGTCTCCCCATCCGTGATTCGCCCCGACGCCGACGTTCTGCTTGAGATCAGCGGTCTGCATGCCCGCGTGGAGGACAAGGCGATCCTCAAGGGGGTGGATCTCACCCTGCGGGCCGGCGAGATCCATGCGGTGATGGGCCGCAATGGCAGCGGCAAGAGCACCCTCTCCAAGGTGCTGGCGGGCCATCCGGCTTACACGGTGACCGCCGGAACCGTGACCTATCGGGGCACCAACCTGCTGGAGCTCTCCCCCGAAGAGCGGGCCCGCGTGGGCGTGTTTCTTGGCTTTCAGTATCCGGTGGAGATCCCCGGGGTGAGCAACCTCGAATTCCTGCGGGTGGCCACCAATGCCCGTCGGGCCCAGCTCGGCGAGGAGGAACTCGACACCTTTGCCTTTGAGGACCTGGTGCGCGAGCGCCTGGCCGTGGTTCAGATGGATCCGGCGTTCCTGGATCGCAGCGTCAATGAGGGCTTTTCCGGGGGTGAGAAAAAGCGCAACGAGATCCTGCAGATGGCGCTGCTTGAGCCCCTGGTGGCGATCCTCGATGAAACCGATTCGGGCCTCGATATCGATGCCCTGCGCATCGTCGCCGCCGGGGTGAGCCAGCTCGCCACCGCCGACACCGCCACCCTGTTGATCACCCATTACCAACGGCTGTTGGAGGCGATCACCCCCGATTTCGTCCATGTGATGGCCGCTGGCCGCATCCTGCGCACGGGAGGCCGCGAGCTGGCCCTCGAGCTGGAAGAGCGCGGCTACGACTGGGTGGACCAGGAACTCGCGACCCTGGAGCTGGGCTGATGGGGGCGAGCACCGCTGCTGCCAGCCCCTTGGCTGGCTGGATTGAAACCCTGTTGGCCCAGTTGCCGGCCCCCTCGGGCCCCCTGGCCGCCGTCCAGGTCCGGGGCCGCGCAGCCCTGGCCGGCCTGCCGGTGCCCTCCCGCCGCCAGGAGGCCTGGCGCTTCACCGACCTGGCCCTGCTGGCCGGCCTGACGGCCAATCCCCCAGACCCCCAGGCCAGCGGCCCAGGCCCTGCGGGGCTGGCTCCGCAGGGCGAGTCCCCCACCGGCCCGGGGAGCCTGTGCCTGCGCTTGGATGGGCACCGCGATCCCCTCGACGGCCTGGCCCTGCCGGCCGGGTTGTCCCGGCTGACGGAGTCGGAGCTTGAACTGGCTCTTGGTCACACCCTGGCGGCCACCGGCTGCGAACGGCACTGGCCCGTGGAGCTCAACCACGCCAGCGCCAGCCAACTGTTGGCCCTGCGGGTCGCCAGTCGCGCCCAGGTGGCCCTGGAGCTGGTGAGCGATGCCGCAGCGGGCCTGCGGCCCCTGCGGGTGCTGCTGATCCTGGAGGAAAAGGCCCAACTGCAGCTCTGCCAGCGCCTTACCGCCTCGGCCGCCGGCCTCACCAGCCTGGTGCTGGAAGCCCACCTGGGCCGGGGTGCCACGTTGGACCATGGTCTGGTGGCCCTGGGTCAGCCGGATGCGGCCTTGCTGGCCCACCTGGCCCTGGAGCAGGAACCCGAGAGTGCCGTCAACCTGGTGGCCGTGGGCGCCGGATGGGGGGTTTCCCGGCTGGAGCCCCGCATCGTGCAGGTGGATGGCAGTGCCAGCACCACCCTGCGCGGCCTGCAGGTGGTGGCCGGCGATCAGATCGCCGACACCCATAGCCACATGGCTTTCGCTGGACCGGCGGGTCAGCTTGATCAGCTCCACAAGGCCGTGGCCGATGGCCGGGGCCGCAGTGTGTTCAATGGCGCCGTGGCCGTGCCGCGCGCCGCCCAGCGCACCAATGCGGCCCAGCTCAGCCGCAGCCTGTTGCTGTCGGACCGGGCCCGGGTTGACAGCAAGCCCGAACTGGAAATCGTTGCCGACGATGTGCGCTGCGCCCATGGGGCAACCGTGAGTTGCCTGCAGCAGGACGAACTGTTTTATCTGCAGAGCCGCGGCATCGCCGCTGACCAGGCCTCCGCCCTGCTGAAGCGGGCCTTCTGCGAGGAGGTGCTGCGCGAGCTGCCGGCTCCGGCCCGGCGTTGGTGCCCCTTCGAACGGCTGCTGGCGGACGGCGGGCCCGCCAACCGGCCAGCACCGGGAGTTGTCTCGGCGCCCGCAGCCCAACAGGGCGAGGGGGCCTGATGGGTTCGCGTGACGCCGCCACAACCAGCGAGAACGCCTGCTGCGATGGCGGATCCCTCGGCATCGCTGCTGCCGGATCCCATGGCAGCGCTGCTGCCGGATCCCATGGCAGCGCCGGTGCCGAAGTCCAGGGAACCGGGGATGCCGGCGCCCTGGCGATGGCTGAATCCAGCAGCGAAGGCCTGGCCGAAGCCAGTGCTCCTGCCCTGGCCCAGCCCACCCCCAGGGGCCAGGCCGGCGCCAGTTCCGAGGCTGGGCCCGATCTAGCCGCCCTGACCCGGCCCGATTTCCCCTTGCTGGCCCAGACGGCCTGCCTGGGCCAGCCCCTGATCTACCTCGACCACGCCGCCACCAGCCAGAAACCGCGCCAGGTGCTGGCCGCCCTGCAGCACTACTACGACCACGACAACGCCAACGTGCACCGGGGGGCCCACCAGCTGAGCGCCCGGGCCACCGAGGGGTTTGAAGCGGCCCGCGCCAAGACGGCCGCCTTTGTCGGCGCCGCGTCGCCCCAGGAGATCGTCTTCACCCGCAACGCCAGCGAAGCCATCAACCTGGTGGCCCGCAGCTGGGGCGACGCCAGCCTCAAGGCCGGCGATGAGGTGCTGCTTAGTGTGATGGAGCACCACAGCAACCTGGTGCCCTGGCAGCTGCTGGCGGCCCGCACCGGCTGCGTGTTGCGCCATGTCGGTCTCACCGAGAGCGGCGAACTCGACCTGGCGGACCTCAAGGCCAAGCTCAGTGAGCGCACCCGGCTGGTGAGCCTGGTGCAGGTCAGCAACACCCTCGGCTGCCTCAATCCGATCGCCGAGATTGCGCCCCTGGCCCACGCCGCCGGCGCCCTGGTGCTGGTGGATGCCTGCCAGAGCCTGGCCCACCTGCCCGTGGATGTGGGCCAACTCGGCGCCGATTTCCTGGTGGGCTCCTCCCACAAGCTCTGCGGCCCCACCGGCATGGGCTTCCTCTGGGCGCGGGAGGCCCTGCTTGAGGCCATGCCCCCCTTCCTGGGGGGCGGCGAGATGATCCAGGACGTGTTCCTCGATGCCAGCACCTGGGCGGGCCTGCCCCACAAATTTGAGGCCGGCACCCCGGCCATCGGCGAGGCGATCGGCATGGGGGCAGCCCTCGACTACCTCAACAGCCTGGGTTTAGGGCGCATCCACGCCTGGGAGCAGCAGCTCACGGCCCACCTGTTTGCCCGGCTCGAGGCGATTGAGGGACTGAGGATTTTGGGGCCCACCCCCCAGCAGCAACCCGATCGCGGGGCATTGGCCGCCTTCAGCGTGGCGGGTCTCCACGCCAATGACCTGGCCGAGTTACTCGATTCAGCCGGCATCTGCATCCGCAGCGGCCACCATTGCACCCAGCCCCTGCACCGCCACTACGGCCTGGCCGCCTCGGCCCGGGCCAGCCTGAGCTTCACCACCACGATCGAGGAAATCGATCGCTTCGCCGAAGAATTAATCGGCGCCATTGCCTTCCTGCGCGAGCACAGCTGAGCGGGAGCCGGGCTGGTGATCGCCTCCGGGCTGGCTGGGCGATGGTTGTTCCTAGCCTTGCCAAGCCTGGCTTGTGTTGGGTGTTGCTGATCGGCTGGTTTGGGCTGAGATTTCTTGGCTCTTAGAGGGCTTCGTTGGTGCCCTGACGGGCAGAAAGTTGGAAGGGCCTTGTGCAAGGTGGCTGGTGAAGATTGTTGTTAATCAGGCTTGAAGAATTGCGGGGCTGATCGGGAATCTCGGCAAGCCTGTCACCCTGGAATCTAAGTTCTGGTTAGGGCGTTGACACCCCTGTTCAGTTGATCGGCGCCATTGTTTACGGGGTGGGATTGGGGCTGGTGCTTGCTCTGGATCGTTGTTTGCGCTGCTTTCCCTGCAGGGTCCTCCTGCTCGCTTCCACTCGAAACCTGATGGCGACAAGGTGGCGTGGGTTGGCTGGGCTGGTTGGTGACAGAAGTAGCCCCAATGGCAGCCAGTCTTTTGATGGGCCCCTTCGGTAGACGGCTGAATCGATAGACGGCTGAATCGATCTGCTCCACCCAAACGGGGACATTGCCCAAGGCTGGCCGCGCTGCCGCTCCATCCTGGAGCCTGCCCCCTATAGGGAAATAGCTGCTGTTTCTGCATGGGCTGACTTCTGCAGAAGTATTACTCGCCGCAGTGCTACTTTGTGCCAGTCGGTTATTGCCTGCCCGTTGGGACCGCCCCGTGATGTTGCCCGAACGCCGCGCTGTTGACTACACGCCACTCCTTCATGTGACGGAGTCGCTGTTGGCGGGAGTGTCTGCTGGCGGCTGGATGGCGACCATCGCCGATTGGCTGGGTTGGCAGAACCAGCTCCGCATTGATCGCTCGGTCTTGACCTTGCCTGGGCCGCAGCAGGCTGTCCCTCCGCTGCGCATCGCCTTCGGATCCGATTTTCATGCCGGCCCCACCACCCATCCCAGAACCCTGGCTCGGGCCTGTGAGGTGTTGGCTGATCTCCAGCCGGATCTGCTGTTGCTGGGTGGAGACTTTGTGGGCCGCGTCCCTTAGCGTGGTGTAAATCCCGAGGCCCGAATGCCCTGATCAGAGGTTGAACAGGGTGGAATGACGAGCCGTCATTCCGGAGGTGCGAATGCACTTCTGTTTGCCACGATGAATCGAGACGAATGACTTGTCAAGTCTT
>CALRRL020000024.1:0-47547 GCA_943370565.1 Synechococcus sp. UW140
TTTTACAGCCGATGACGGTACCAGTGGCAATGAGCTTTGGAAAACCGATGGCACGGATGCTGGCACGGCTCGCCTTAAAGACATCCGCAGTGGCTCCTTTGGTAGTAATCCGAGCAACTTCATAGCCCTAGGCACCACGTTATTTTTTACAGCCAATGATGGCACCAGTGGCAATGAGCTTTGGAAAACCGATGGCACGGATGCTGGCACGGTTCGCGTTAAAGACATCAACAGTGGGTCTTCAGCAAGCAATCCTTCCAATTTCAAGCTACTTGGTAATCTCCTTTTCTTCACAGCAAATGATGGCACCAATGGAAATGAACTGTGGCAAACTGATGGAACAGCAGATGGCACCGTGCGTGTCAATGATATCTTCAATGGCCCTTCCAGCAGCAATCCTTCAAGCCTGACTAAGCTTAACGACAAACTGGTATTTGTCGCAGATGATGGCTCCATGGGGCAAGAACTATGGAGCCTGCAATTAGAAAGTTCGCAAAATGCAGGCAATGCCATCGCATTTTCTATTTTGGCACTCAGTGCCGACAAACCAGAAGGGAACTCAGGCACCACAGCGTTCACCTTCACAGTCACCCGTCAAGGCGATACCAGCAGCTCCTCCAGTGTGGACTGGGCCGTGTCCGGATCAGGCATGAGCCCAGCGGTGGCTGGTGATTTTGTCAATCCCACTCTCCCCACTGGAACTGTTTCCTTCGCCGCAGGAGAAGTAACAAAAACGATCAGTCTCAGCGTTGCCGGAGATACCACCATTGAACCTGATGAAGGATTCATGGTTACCTTATCCAACCCATCCGCCGGTACGATCGCGACGGCCTCTGCCAATGGCACCATCCGCAATGACGATGCAGCGGTAGGTCCTGGTGTTACTTCGATCAGTGCTGCAAATGCTAATGGTACGTATACAATAGGTTCAACCCTGCAACTCACCGTTGGCTTTTCAGAAGCGGTGACTGTTACCGGAATCCCGACGTTGACCCTCGAAACCGGAGGTACGGATCAAACCGCAACCTACAGCTCCGGTAGTGGCACTAATACGCTCACCTTCAATTACACGGTTCAAGCAGGAGATACAAGCCTTGATCTTGATGTGGCTTCCGCATCAGCCTTGCAGCTACCGATGGGTGCCTCGATCAACAGTGCAACTGGCACTGCTGCCGTGCTCACCCTGCCGGTGGGAGCCAATACGTCAGGCTCGCTCGCGAACAGCAAGGCATTGGTCATCAGTGGTGTCGCACCCCAGGGACTCACATTGGAGAGCAGCGTGCCAATCGCAGCAGCGGCGCCAACCAATGGCCAGATCCCAGCTCAAGGCTGCTGGTTGGTGAAGAATTTGGTTCCTGCTGATCCGAACGGCAACCTTGCGAACAAGGCTCCATCGGGGCTCGCCCTCACAGGCAACAACCAGGAGGTTGTCGCCTGGTTCAGCACCAACCAAGGGCAAACCTGGCAACAAGTTGGCACGGTGAGCCCCACCAATGCCCGCATTCTCCTGGCAGATGATGCCACCTATCTCTATCTCCAGCCCAAGGCAGGGTTACAGGGTTCTCTGTCGCAAGCTGTGCAATATCTGGCCTGGAGCAAAGACCAGATCCCAAACAATGCAACCCCGTTCACCAATGGCCAAACTGGCGTCAATGTTGCCTCAAATTCTGGGCGCAAACTCTTTAGTCTGTATGACGCAGTTGCTAACACAACCCGTTGGTTTGAATATGTCAGCAAGCCAGGAACCAGCTGGGACGATGCGCTAAGCCAGGCCCAAACGTACACGTTGGCTGGCCAGACTGGCTTTCTAGCCACCTTGGCCAGCAAAGCGGAAGAAGATGCGGTGAAAGGGCAATTCTCTGGAAGGGCCTGGATTGCCGCTTCCGATCGCGATCTGGAAGGAACCTGGAAGTGGATGGCTGGCCCCGAGAAGGATGTCAATTTCTGGACGGGAAAAAGTGATGGTAGTGCGGTTAGTGGGGCCTTTTCCGGTTGGGGTCCAGGCGAACCCAATGACTACAACAACAATGAAGACTATGCCCTCATCAATGGGAGCGATGGCAAATGGAATGATTTTCCTTCCTCAGGGGCGGATGGCTATCTTGTCGAGTATCCCTCTGTCGGAGGAACGCCAGCATTCTTACCTTTCTCGAGCCGGCAGGACCAACTCACTATCACAGCCAAAGCCAACAGTAGGCCAGTCCTGACCAGTTCCTCCTCCTTGAGTTTGCTGGCGATCAACCAGACTGCTGGCCTCCCGGCCATGGGATCCCCAGGCACAAGCACCCTTGTGCGCGATCTCCTCCATCCGAGTTCGGGCCTGGGTTCCGATCGCCTGGATCTCGTCAGTGATGCTGATTCCAGCGACCCCCAGGGCATTGCCATCGTTGCACTGGCCGATGGGTTGGATCTGTATTTCAGTGTTGATGGGGGGGCTACCTGGCAGAAACAATTCTCGCCGCTCAGTGTGACGCAGGCTTTGCTTCTCAAGGCCGATGCCAACACGCGCATACAGCTTGTCAATACGACTAATAGTCTACTCAATGTAACTCAAGCCATTCAATTCAAAGCTTGGGATAGTAGCAGCGGCCATGCCAATGGCACATCCAGTGTAAACACAACTGGCAATCAATTCACGGCTGAAATTGCCAATCGCAACATCGCAACCTACACCGATCCTGCCACAACCAACCACTACTACGAAGTTGTTACCAGCACCGGCATTAGCTGGGACCAGGCCCGCACTGCGGCAGCAGGCAAAACCCTGGGAGCGTTGAGGGGCCATCTGGCCACCTTCACCAGCCAGCCTGAATTGGATGTGGTGAAAGCCAAGATCACTGACAAGGCTTGGATTGCGGCCTCCGACCAGGGCAGCGAAGGAACCTGGCAATGGTTGGCAGGTCCTGAGTATGGCCAAACCTTCTGGAATGGCGCTGCCAATGGTAGTGTCGCCATGGGTGGTTTTGCCAACTGGCAATCGGGAGAACCGAATAACTGGAGCAACAGTGAAAACTATGCGATTATTACTGGCAGTACTGGCCTCTGGAATGATCGCAGTGGCACATCAATGGATGTCAATAGTTATATTGTTGAATACAGTTCCGCCTCTGAAGCAACGGCCAGTCCGTTCAGTGCCACGATCGATTCGGTCGCTCAAAAGATTCAGAACTACACCATTAGCTTTCCCCAAACCAGCGTTGATGAAGGCCAATCCCTCAGCCTAACCGTCAATACAACAAATGTGGCTGCCGGCACCAGCTTGTACTGGGCGTTTGTGGGCAACAACGTCACCCAAGAGGACCTGTCATCCGGATCCCTATCGGGGTCCGCCACAGTCGGAAATGATGGCAAGGTTGTGCTCTCATTGGCAGCCGCAGCGGACCTGCGTACCGAATCCAACGAGACGCTGACCCTGCAACTATTTGCTGATCAGGAGCATACTCGTAAACTAGCTACCAGCAGCACAATTACGATCAATGATACTTCCAAAAATCTTGTCAGCGATCAATTTCGTATTGTCAGCCTGGGCAAAATCAGTTCGACAACCATTGATGGCGTCATCGTCTATACATTGACGGATACCGTTTTAGATTTCTCCCTGTTTGGTGGCAATTCTTTGCGTGTCAATGCCTCTTCATTGACAGTTAAAAATGGCCTGATCCAAACGCTGAATGGCAGTGCATCCGCTGCTGCAGCCTATGGATTAACGGATCTGCAGATCAGTTCCCTTGCAATAGATCTACCCAATCACAAACAAACCATTGAGGGATCCGCCAAGCTGGGCAATCAAGCCGTGTCCCTGGCTGGCAACCTGCAGTTAGAGGCCAACCAATTGTTCTCCTTCCTGCCAGTTACGGTTGCAATCAATAGCTTGGCAAGCTTTTTGCCTGCCACAGGCCATTTTCTCTCACTCTCCAACGGTTCCCTGGCCTTTACCCCGAGCAGCGATGGCACCACTGTGCAACTGAGTGGCAGTGGCACGGCAACATTCGACCTTCGTCCCGACCGCATCGATAGTTCCAAGCCCTTCAAGGTGACGTTCGCCAATCTTCTTATTGAGAACGGCACAGCCAAATCCATCACCATCACCCCATCGGGACAGGCACCCTGGCCGATTGAACTCGCTGGCGCCAAAATCAGTGCGAACCGTGAAACGATCAACTACAGCCTGGTTCCCGCCACAGCTGGCAATCCAGCCCAGCAGGTGTTCACCGTAGACCTCAGCGGATCCCTCACCCCAGACGGTAGCGACACTCTTGATGTTGATGGCCAAATCACCTATCGCTATAGCGTACCAACATCGGGTTCTCCGACTTTATTACCTGTATCGGCCCATTTCGACATTCTCAACACCACACCCTTTTCAATCGGTGGCACAAGGTTCAAAACCAGCGGTGGTCTCAAACTCGATTACCAGGAGGATGCGAGCCGTTCTGCTGGAATCCTAGCCCTCGATGGTGAGGCCAAAATTGATCTGGAGGTGATCAAGGGCTTGTCAGTGCAGCTCGGCAGCACGGCTGTCAACCTTAATGATCTTCTTGGCTCCGCCGATCTGGCTGGTAAGCCCCTACCGGTTACAAATGGTTGGAACCTTGGCCAACTGAAGCAGGTCTCTGTTTCTCAAAAAGAAGATCTGGGCTTGGCCACGATCGAGAGTGTAAGCCTGTTAAGTAATGATCTGAAACCTAGATTCTACGATCCCAATACCAACGCTTCCACATTTGATGGGAACGCCGGTACCGCCATCAAACAACTGGGCAACAACTTGGGGTTGTTTGCAATTACTCCGATAGCACCCAGCTACACCGATCAGTTCAATGTATTAGGTCTCGACGGCAAGCCAATTGCTACTGTTGTTCTCGATCTTGTAGCCAATGCTAGCAATAGTACTCCCCAAACGAGCCTGAAACGCCAGCAGGTGCTTACCAACAAAGAGCGTCTCGACCTATATTCTACCTACCTGAATGAGCAGTCTAATTCAAGTAACGTAAAACTGACAACTATCCTTGATAAGACTTCTAATGATGCTATAGATAGCTTTTCCAAGTACTTCCAAGCCGGTACACAGAAAACCAGTTTTGGTTCGGTTTCAATCAATGACACCGGTGCCTGGACCTATAGCCTCGATACCAACAATGGCAACTTGGCCCCTGTGCAGGGTGGCTACAAGATTGTTCCCCGCATTAACACGCAAACAGGCGTCATAGCGAACCTTTCCAACGTTAATCTGCAACTGAACGATGTGCTTGCCGGCTTAAAGCCAGAAGCCGATGCCATCCTAAATCTTTTAGACTCTTTTGGGATTCGCAAGTTAGTTAAAACACTGGAAAAAGAGATTGACTTGCCCAGTTATGAACCCTTGCGTAATACCATACTGAAGTTGTTTGAATCCGTGCCCGGCAATGCCTATGCCGACGGCAAGCTTCAGGTGATTGAAATTCTAGATACACTCTATTATACTGCTACGCGCCTTAATAAAAAAGCTGGTAAATCCTACGTTGCCATTACGCCCGCGTTCAAAGGGCTCGGCAATATTATTGATTTCGCAGAAGGCGTTGAGGCCCAAACCTGGAAAGCGAATGGCAAAACAGCCGATCAATATTATTCTAACAATTCTCTATTCCGTGATCAAAAGGATGGAACCCCATACCAGTTTGATAATATCTTGCTCAATCTTGACTATCATAATGATACAGCTGCCTCAGCCTACAGCTGGTTGAACGACGCGATCGTCGGCATGGTGGGCAAGTTGCCGGAAAAAACAAATCTTGCCAATTTTTATGAAGATCCAGTCCAACGGATTCAGGCTCAAAACTCCTATCGCAAATATCTCAAGGATAAAGGTGTTTCTGACGTACCGGAGACATCCAGTGATAGTAGTTTAACAGTAAGCCTTGATTCGGCTCCAATTTTTGCTCCTACCGAGTTTATTAGCCGGTATCTCACCGATGATCAAATTGATCTTCTGAAGCTCGACCTTGGTTTGAATATTGGTGTAAATGCTGAAGTCAGTTATCCTCTCTTCCCGCTAGTCAGCGCCTTGTTTGGCGCTTCATTGAACGTTGAATTGTTGTTGAATATCATCTCTCGCCTCAGCCGCGATGATCTCAACACCCTGATCCTTTCAATTAATCATGTTAAAGCTGACTCCAGTCTCAGTGATGATGCCAAGCAGACCGCTGTCAATAAACTCATAACATCAGCATTTAATTCCAGTCTCAGCACGGATCTTTCTAGCGATAAGTTTAAGATTGGCGTGGAACCCTATATCGGCTTGCAATTGGGTTTCCCCCTGCTCAATATCACAGGCAAGATGGGGCTTGCTGTTGATTTCTCAGTGGGCTTTGAGCGTCTGCTCGAAGGCAAATTGGCGGATGATCAGCATGTAACTCTAGCAGACTTCTTTGGGAAAAATGCTGGAACCAAGAGCCCCTATGCTTATAATCCTAAGCTTGAATCTCTAGACTTTTCGCTTGCCCACAATTACGATTCACTGCTTGCTAAATCACCAACAGATAAGAGTGGCTTCGCCGATTTCCGCACGGCCTACGCCCAAAACTCCTGGCTATTTAATATTTATTTCGAACCCATTAATCTTAAGACGCTGATTGGCGATTCGAGGATTTCGTTTGATTTGACCTTGATGAAGAAGCTGGGCAATACCCTGGTCAGTAGTTTTGATTGGGTCAATATTGTTGATGAGCGCATTGTAACTGAAGGGGGTATTGATTTTCTGTTTAAGGATGCCAAGTATCTGAATTCACCCGTAAGCGTGGCATTTGATGCCGCCCTCAAGCGCCAATATCCAAAACTAACTGATAAGGAAAGGGCCCGTCTCCTTTCTTTAATCATTGATAATGCCAGCCCCACCCGCGTTACCTATGCCCTAACGGACACTCAGAAAGTTGATCAGCGTATTAAAGAGCTGCAGAGCTCTTATGTTGTGCGGGGTGCAAGGGACATCGGCAGCCCCTCCCTAAGCAAGGATAAGTTCCGCTACCGCTATGACACAGTTGACGCTGAGAATGCAGTTGATGTCTACAGTTATTACAGTCTGTACGCGCCTAAATACATAGACATCAAGCCAAAGTTGAACTACAACTTTGTTGATGTTGAAATTGATCTGATTTCAACCGCCGCCAAAGTTAATACCGATCTGCAATTCTTCGACGGTCGCAGCTGGCAAAAAATCGGTTCTATCTACGACGATCTCAAAGGCTCGGCCCAGATCACCATGGCCATGGCCTCCTCTGGTGTTGTGATTCGCTACGACGAGACGGCCAAGGCGGATCCTGCCCTTTACGTCCATAACAGCGGCACCCTCAGTCTGGAGATGTCGTTGGCCCATCTCAGCCGCCCTGGAGCAAGTGCCCAGGAGCAACTGCTGAAACAGCTGGCCCAGGCTGGCCAATTGCAATTGCGCTTGTTTGATGAAACCACCTCTGGGGTTGGCGAGGACACAACATATATGTCCGACCCACGCATTATGCGTGGAGGGTCCATCTACACCCGCAAGGTTGATTCTGGCAACGTCTTGCGTCAAGACAACGTTGTTCCCTGGAATCAAAATCTTTTCTCGGGTGCCGTTCAGTGGATTTCTCCGAGTTTTTTCCGCCCTTGGGCTGATCAATCGGATTTATCCTTCCTCAACCAATACAGTCCGAGCCGTTTACAGAAGATTGGCCAATATCTGAATCCAACGGCTCCCCTAGCGATTCAGTTTGCCGGCCAAGTGCTGCAGGCCACACCAAGCACCCATAGCAGTGCCAGCCAGAGTGGCACCTTGTCAGACGCCGTTGACGGCTCCATTCGTTTTACCAAAGATCCGATCACGTCACTCACCTATAAGAGCTATATCGGTTCGGATCGCCATGTTCGGGTTGCTGTTCGATCCAGCGCTGACCAGGATTGGGTGGATGTAGCCAATCTTGCGGATCTTTCCCTTTCCGGTTCAGAAAAACAGGCTCCTGATCTTGTTGCCATCAATGGAGAAGTGGTACTCGCGTCCTGGGATGCTAATGGCAATCTGCTGCGCTATACCATCAAGCCTCCCAGCACCGCCGGCGGTCAGGTTGAGATCAGCAGCGCTGCCATTGACCATGTCACCTTGCCATTGGTGACTCTGCAAACTGCAGATGCCACTAATCATTTGGAAAGTGCCCAACATCCTGGTTTACGCAGTAACGCCGATTTGCGCATCGGTATTGAAAAACGCCTGGATCTCAACTCCGCCACTAGTTTAGACAAGGCTTTCTATCTCTCTGTTGTTGATCCGATTCAGCAGGTTTATGCCACCTCGGCCAATCCCCTGAAGATGACGATTAATAATTACAATCCTGGCGCAACCGCAGAAACCTTAACCAGTGCAGCTAGCGATTGGATTGGCTCATCACAAGCAACTGTGCTAACCAATCAGCTCAAGTCATTGCTTGGCTTTGGCGAGTATTCCAATTCGGGTGTTTTCAGTGGTAGTGGTGTTAATTCTTCGGGAAATATCGGTGATATTACTGCTGCAGACTTTATTGAATACAACTCCACGGCTCAGCTGGCCAGCCACCTTGCCGAATGGGGAAGCGGCTCCTTGTTTGTGGCTAGCGCCAGTGCCATTGGCAATGGCGAAGCAATGATTTGGAATTACGACGGCGATGCCTATACGCGCAACAACCAAACCCGACTGAAACCGGAAGCGGTGATCAGTTCTGGACGCGTCTATTCCATGAATGGCTTGCGGCCCGATAGCCTCTCAATTGTCTATCGCAGTCTGGATCAAAAGGATATCTTTACGTCCAACTGGGCTGGGCTTGTTGATCAAAGCCATGCCGCCTACTCCCAAGTGGGCAACAAACCAATCCGTACGCCTGCCCAGTATCAACAAGATAGCCTTGTGGCTGGGGCCAATCTGGCCATCGCCGCCACAGGTAAGACCATCAATTACGGTTTACTGAACCAACCGAACAGCAGTGTTGATCAACTTGGTGCTGCTTCTGATCAGGGGTATGGCTTTTCGGATGGCACGTCCGTGGTGCGTTACTTCTCGCCAGAGCGTTTCACTGGCAACGACGGACTGCACTATTGGTATGACGCCAGCAATATTGCGCCCTTAAACCTTCAGGCCTATCAGGTTGGTGGTAGCGATGCAGCCCATGTCGCCACGGCCGCCTTGAACAGCAGTGGGGCCGTCTCTGGCCTGGGCTGGGCCTGGTTACCGGCGAACCAGCTGAGCTACGGCCCATTGGACTCCATGAATACCACCACGGGCCTGTCGTTTATTGATAGCAAATCACTTAATTTGGTCATTAGTAGTGCCTCTAATAATTTCCCATCTACTGGCCAGATTCATTTGAATCCTGGTTCAATTCAATTGTTGCCGTCTAGCCAGACGCCCGAACTTTTCCTGGGGACAGGCAATCAGTCGGCTACCACAGCTGATCAAAGTTTTTCGATTCTGGCGGGCCCTCGCAGTGAAGTTGGCGTCGTTTTAACTGCCAATGAATTGCAGACTCCTAGCTGGTTCACAGGCAGTGATAGCCTTGCTTCCTACAGCCTGATGGGGTCATTGTTTGCCGGCAGTCGGCCATTTTTATACCGGGGTGATTATGTACCTCTTGCCTACTACAAAGATGGCGATTCCACCTACTATGGCAACCTAAATGCTCCAGTACTGGTTAGTCCTCAACAGGAATTTAATCCAGCCTCTTTCCAATTGCCAACCACGGCGAATGGTGTCACGCCCATTGGATTTGAAGGCGCCATTTCTGATTATGTGAGTTTTGGCGTTGATCAGGCCTATGGCAACGATATTCTCACCCTAATTAAAACCATGCCGGCTGTTGTTCCCGATGGCTATTTCAACATGGTTGATCCCTCCGGATCCAACAAGAACGTCGGCAATGTGGTGGCTGTGCCGATGGTGCCGATGAGTGGTAGTCAATCGAACAAGCAACTTATTTATGCTGACCTCTCGCCTACATCCACTCAGGATAGTCCTCTCTACGTCGCCAGTAGTAATCCCATCCAGGTGAGCTTGGGGCGCAACGAGCCACCATCTGTGATCTTGCAACGCATGCAGATGGTCGGAACCTATGTGCCCGGTATCGACACAATCGACAAATTCGCAGCCTATGCCTGGAATGATCCCCAATTGAAGTATTCGTTGTTGGATGATGCTCTGCCAGTGGATGGTTTTGCCTCAGCAAGTGATTGGCTAGCAGAGTTCCGGCGCCGTTATGCCGGCATCGAGATTCCACGCAGCCTTGACTTTGTCAGTGCAGACACCCCCCAGCTTGTTAACAATACTTTGTTTACCCCCGTTGCCGCCAATAGCGTAGTTGGGTCCTATTTGAATCTCCCCTACGCCAATAAGGATGCCCAGGATCAAATCAATCTGACCACGTCTATTGAATCGACCTTAAAGTTAAGCGCCGAAGTGAATGCCCTCTTCCTGAGCTTTAATGTGGCTTCACTGGATATCCCCCTGCATGAACCCTATAAAAAAAGCTGGAAGATCACATCGCTTACCGGTGGTCCTTTGGCTGGGACATTTAATTTGTACTTCGATGAGAACCGTGACCTAAAACGAAATCCGGTAGAAATTTCCCAGCAGGGGGTAGCTAGCTCCGTACAGCTTGATCTTTCTAGCCGCGCTTCAAAAATATTACTTGATACCAGTGCCGAAAGCTCGCAACTCTGGAATGGTCAAGATTACCAGCCTAGATACCAAAATGGCACTCCTGATTGGCGTTCCGGACTTCTGGTAATTGCCCCCGCGAGCACCGGCTCTGCAGTGGACGTGATGACTGGTTTAGCCAATACATCCACCTACTTGTCTAGGATCGAATCAAAAGCGGCAGATACCCATTGGGAATCAATTAAAAATAGTGTTTTATTGGATTATGTCCCGAGATCTGCAGCCAATATCATTACTATTGAGAAGGGGCGTTGGTTTACCGATCGTAGTTCTCTTACTAAGCTTGTCCCTGCAGAAATTGCAGCGGCATTTACGTCAACTTTTGTCTTGCCGAGTGGCCTTGATGTCGAGCTTTCGGATCCTATTCACGTCTACGATGCGTTTTCAGCCCCTGATGCCGCCAAGAATCCTAATCTACTAAATCTTTACTCATTCGAAAATCGAATGATGGTGATTAGTACACTGATTCGCGAAATCTATAAGCAAGCCACGATTGATACCACCCAACTGGATTCCCCGAATGCGCCAGCTGGCTACAGCCCTGAAATTTATGCCTATCAGGTGATCCCCTATCTAGCCCTCACCTTGGCTGGCAAGACTGATCCCTACTATCGCACGCTTGTAAAACTCATTGCCGAATCAATTGGTGGTAAGACAGGCAGCCTGTCACTGCGTTTGGAAGATCCGAATTATCGTTTCAGCCTTGCCAATAATGATGATATCGCGCTGTTGCTTGGCTTTGCCCAACTAACTTTGCCAACCAGCAACCAGGGCCTTACTTTCCACAATGGCCGCCTTGACCTAACATACACCGCAGGAATCAGCGATTCCTTGGCGCAGATGCGCCTGAAAACGGTGGCTACTGCTGTTGGTCAATACCTTGATGCATTTGAAGGGATTGTATCCAAGCAATATAGTGCTGATCCGAGTTTAATCACCACAGCCGTATCAGCTCTGAAACGACAGATATTGACCCCTGATGGTGTGATTTCTGCCGCTGCCAAGGCCATTGTTACCCAACAAAATCCCACAATCGCTCCTGTCGATCCCTGGTTACAAAGCCAGCCAGTCACACCGGCAACCTTCACCCTGCTCAATCAGCAGATACGCCAGACAAGTGATCAAACCACCCAGGTTATTCCTGGCGTTGCCGGCATGGCCCGTTCCCTAGTCGTTGATCAGGTGTATAAAACCGTCGACAATGGAGTCTATGAATTCAGCCTGCGTCTCTCCCAGTCAGCGCCATCAGGTGGGGCTCGATTCTTGCTCAGTTATGACGGATCGGCAGCCTATGGAAAAGACTACACATTGAATGGCCTGTCTTCACGTCCTGATTATCTTTATATTCCCGCTGGTGAAACATCGCAAAGCTTTAAAATTGATGTTTCTAGCTCCAAGCTCACCTCCACACTGCTGATCCGTCTCGCGTCAGCATCTGCTGATTACCAGATTAGCAGTGGTTTTGATCGGATGCTCTTTGAAATTGATTCAGGCAAGGCGCAATTGCATGAGCAACAAGACAAGGTAGTGTTTAGACAGTTCAATAATCAGTTACAACTCCCCCTCGGCGAATCAATCTTTACGCCCAGTGAGCTGCTCAAGAATGCCAATACGCAAACGATCCGTGTTGTCGGTGATCAACCAACCCTAACTGATCACTATGTCAGCATCAATGCCTATCAGGCAAAGCTCAATCCCAGCAATATTAAATTTACAGATCAAGCGCCTAATGATGCGGATGTAACTGGTGGCTGGAGTTTAATTGGCAAGGACCTTTTCAGAGCCTATGCTGGAGATTGGGGTGCGGTAGATGTCTATGAACTACGCAATAAAACTACTGGTCTTTATACGTATGTAGATACGTTGTCCCAGTATCAGTCCTTACAGGATCAAGGTTGGCTTGGCGACGGTGTGTCATTTAGCCTGGACCAAGATCATAGTTTACCATTGCATGTTACGAGCATTCCAGCAGTGAGTCCGCCCCTGTCACTGCCTGGTCTAGACCTTCAATCGCTTAGCGGTTATCTTGATACCTATCAATTTGCCGCTAACCAGGATATCTCAGAGTGGCGCTTTCTTGGTCAAGTTTCAGGTCTTAAGTTTAAGAATTCTTTCACACTTGATGGCGCCATTATGGTTCGCCACCGCCAAGAGTATGGTGACGAATCCTGGTGGATTGACGCCAATGCTCTGGGTTTCGACCTGCCGAGCCTTGCCGCGACCAATCCGAGCGCAACACCTGCGAAAGGCAATGGTCATTTGAATATACGTTTAACGAATGGTAACATTGACCAGTGGCAAATCCAGGCCGACGTTGAAAATTATCAATTGACTGATAGCTTAAATTTAAGCGGCAGCATTGATCTTTATTTTGAGAATAGCAAGGCAACGCAAAATAAAACCCGATATCGGGCCTCAGGACGCATCAAGAATTTCAACGTTGCGACCCCTGGCATCACTCTTAAAAATCTTGATGTCTCCCTGTCTAATGTGTTAATCAATGACGGTCAGGTTATCTCTTGGTCGCTATCAACGTCTGTTCAGGATCTCGAAATTGGTGGTCAATTCAGGGTCACTGGTGATCTTAGTATGAACTACCTTAAGGATAGCCTAGGCACACATTTTCAAGGCGATGCTGATGTCAAGTCAATGAACCTGGATCTCGGCTCTTCCGCATCACTTGCTGTCGCTGCCGGTAAAATATCTTTCGCGGTTAACAATGATAAGCTTGATACAGCCTCTCTGGACATCGCTCAGGCCAAACTAACATTTGACAGTGCAAATTCTCTGAATCTAGCGAGCGGCTCATTCGATCTCCATCAGATCCATGGTAGCCCCGATAAATTTGCCATCAATGCAACTCTTAGTAACTCAAAACTAGGCATTCTTACGATTGATCAAGGCACTGCCTCGATTCAATATCAACGAACATATCTGCCAGGCAGCTCTGCTACCCATCAGGCCATGACCATTGGCCTCTCCAAAACTGACCTGAAACTCGATCTGGGATCTGATTTTGGTGTCCAGCAACTTAAGGATGTTACAGCAAGCGTTAGTATGTTGGATGGCTCGCTTGTTGGCTATCAACTGTCCGCAGCTAGTGTAGATATAAAGATTGGCTCTTACATTCATGCAATGGGTGCTTTTTCCGTCCTGAACGAGAGTGTTGGTAGCGATTCGTATGTACATGCATCGATAAAAGCAAACCAACTCAATGTCACCATACCAAATAGCATCTCTTTTAATGGCAGCGCCGGACTTGAATTCTCCCTAAAGAACAATGCGCTTACAACGCTCAAACTTAACGCCTTGGCCAAGGATGTCCGCTTTGCTGGTTACTCACTGGATGGCAGCCTTGACTTGCAACTTGATCACTTCGTGAATGGCGCCCCAGAGGACATTAAATTATCAGCAGGCATCCAAAATTTTAATCTTGGCCTTGCCAGCAGCCCTACAACCACCCTCTCTGGAGAAATTCAAGATTTAATCATTCACAAGGGTCAAGTTCAGCAGTGGACTGTGCTGGGTGCAATCAATGATTTTAAAATTGCCAATCAATTTACAGCCAAAGGCTTTGCTCGCATTAATTACGCAAAGCAAGACAATACAGCAACATTGACTGGTAGTGTTGCAGTCAATGATTTCAAGCTGATCTTACCAGCTGGCCAAGCTCAAGCCGCTATCAGCGGCCAGCTTGACTTTAACTTGGTTAATGATCAGCTGCAGCGTTGGAAGCTGACCGGTGCTGTCGATAAATTAAAAATCGTTGATGGAATTGAGATCACTGGCGACTTGTCCTTAGAATATTTAGATAAACTTTATTCATCAAACCCCTACAAGGAGACTACTTTTTCGCTCGACGCTACATTAAAAAAGGCTAGCTTTAAGCTCAATGATAATGTAACAATTGCTGTTGACGGTAGCCTTAGCGGCCTTACTTTTAATACCAAAGGCGATGTACTTGCTTGGAATCTAAAATCATCCGTGCATGATTTGGCGCTGTTTGATAGCTTTAAAATTTCTGGCAATCTCAATTTAGATTACAAACTTGATGGTACCGATAAGCTCTTTAAGGGAACAGCCGAGGTTAGTGGATTCAGCCTGCCAATCCCAGGCCTTGCGGCTCCCCAAAAAGGACTTACGGGCAAGCTAGATTTTCAGACGAGTAATAATAAATTGCAGCAATGGACCCTCTCTGCAGTCGCCGATAATCTTGTTTTCTTTAACGATATTACTATCTCTGGTCATTTTGAAATGACCACAATTCAATCTAATCCGATTAAGCATAGTCTCAAGGCCAACGTTCAATCGATGAAACTGGCTTTGGGATCAGGCGTTGAAGCCATCCTGGCCGGCCAGCTTGATCTTAATTACCTCACCCTGGATGGGTCGATTTACCCAATTGAACAAACCCTCACGTTCCAGGCAAGCCGTGCTCAGCTAAAGATACCCAACTTGGTGAGCATTGATGCGGCCGCCTCAATTCGCTACAGCCAGAGCCAGGCTGGCGTTAAGGATTTTAGTTTGGATGCCAAGGTTAATAACTTCAATTTAGCGATACCAGGTGCCGCATCAGTCGTGCTGAAGGGTGATCTTTCCTTGGTTATGCATGATGCCAAGGTCCAATCCTTCAAACTTAACAGCACAGTTACTGATTTTAAAATTGGTCAATTTAAGCTCAATGGCAGCATCGAGATTTCCTATGCGACGCCGCCTGCTCCGGCTCCAGGTGCAACGGCCACCCAAAGCAGTGAGGCGGTCTATAGCCTACGCGCTGCTGTCAAGCAATTAACTCTGGCTTCGCCCGATCAAAAGGGGCCTGCTTTGAGTCTTGAACAGGGCCTTGTTATGCTTCACTATGGCGAGCAAAATGGCATCCTTGATTGGAGTCTTGCGGCCACAATTACCAATTGGCACTTATTTGATTTTAATCTGAGTGGTTCCGCTCAGATCGCCTATGCCAAGCGTGCCCAGCTGGAAACATACACTTTTAAGGCCAATGTAGATACTTTTAAGCTTGATTTGGGTCTTGCGGCCGATCCTTTAAGTCTATCTGGCAAGTTTTCGTTGGTTACAACAAATGGCGCTTTGGACCAATGGTCACTGTCTGCCAGTGTGCAGCATCTCGCAATTTTAGGCTTCAGTTTGGATGGCGTTATTGATTTAGAATATCAACGTAAAAATACATCCCTCTATAATCAAACCACCTTTGAGGTTTCACGGGCCGCCATTTCCGTTGATGTTCTTGCTGGTTACTTTGCAGGCACTGAAGCCAGCCTGATCGTTAGTAACGTCTTATTTGTAGAGCTTGAATCCCGCACCTGGAAAGCGATGTCCTGGAATGCCAAGGCATCGCTGAAGCTGGGTACAGATTCTAGTGATTTTTCGTTGCGTGCCAATCTTGATATTGCCTATCTCAATCAGGATCCACTCTTTGGCTACAAAGATACACTCACGTTAAGTGGCGCTGTTCAGGATCTGCATTTTAAATCAGATTATTTCTCGATGCAGCGTGTTGATTTGGTGCTTGAAAAGTTAGTGATGGTTGGCGGTGAATCGACACCCAGGTCGCTTAAATTTAGTGGCAGAATTGAGGATCTGAATATTGCCAATGTCTTGGCGTTGAGTGGTGGTTTCTCGGGTTTGTTCGATACTACAAGTAAGGGATTTGATTTCACTGTTAATGGCAGCATTGATCAGCTAAAAATTGCTGGTTTTAATATTTTTGATTACCTCTCCATCGCTTCCGGTGATGTTCAGGCCTCGTCTAAAAATGGTCGACTAGATGTCAACTTGACGGCCAAGTTTAAAAACGACTCAAGGATTTCGATTGGTGGTTTCGACCTGGCTTTCAAAGATACCAGTGCCACGCTCAAATTCACAAAGGTGAATAGTGAGGATCCTGGCAAGCTAGCGTTCTCCGCCCAAGGTTTGATGGAGTTGGGGAGCGCCCATATTCCTGTCTCCGGTGGATTCTCTGCAAGCATTGATCTTGCTACCGGCAAGCCATCCTTGGATGACCTGACGATTAGCCTGACGCCAGATGGCAAGCCTACCGATTATGGCTTGTTCAAGCTGGATGCCCCCTCTTCGTTGCGCTATAAGGATGGTCAAATCAAGCTGACGCTTGATCCTTCCGTGAATGCCGATATCTTCAATGGCATTTCAACTCCAATTTTTAATACGATCAACACCATACGGCCCGCCATTCAGCCCGTTGTTGATTTATTAACAACCCAGATTCCCAATGATATTGTAACCAAAGAGGCAGCTATCAATATTCCTGCCATCACGGTGCCTGTGCTGGAACGCACAGGATGGCGCACCGGCATTTTCGGAGTCAAGTTCCCTGTCTATTCGGTTGTGATGAAGGAATTGGTTCCTGCGATTAAGCAAATAATTATTCCAAGCATCGATATTGGCAGTATCTTGACCAGCTACATCGAAGATTATCCGGGTAATCCTTTCAAGGACAAAAAGCTTCAGGTCATTGAACTGATTGATGGTTTAGGCGCTACCTTCTTCAAGATCAATCAGAAGCTTGCCCAAACTGGCTTATTTAGTGATGCTTTCCAGCCCTATATCGATATCTATGGCCCGAAGGCTTACACGATGGCGTACCCGTCAATCGCCCCCGTTGTTGGCTCTCTCAACACGTTACTGGGTATTACTGATCTTGCTAAGGCTCAATTATCCACGCTTGATTCTTCCGGCACCTGGGTGCATTTGGATCCATTTAGTATTGTTTATGATTTAAATACTGGTAAATTGGTCACCAATGGGCCGGGAATCAGTGATATCGCTAGCAAGTTTGGTGCTTTTGGTGATCTTTATGCATTCACAAATAGTGCCACCAGCACTGGCGCCTCCGCAGGCCTTGATGGCAATAGCCAGTCGCTTGGGTTTGTGAACAACTCCAGCTTGCATGTGCCCCTCCTTGATAATCCTGCTAAGGCCATTGTTGATTTTATCCTCGATAAGCCGATTGATGTTTTCCAGTATGATCTGGCGTTGTCTGCATCGCTGAAGGCTCGCGGTTCAGTCGATCTCGGCAGCTGGGTTGCCGCTGTTATTGGTGTTCCCATTCCCTTGATCCTCGGGGCTAACCCTGGATTGGATGTCAATCTTGACACCAGTGTGGGATTCACGGCCTCCTCAAAATCGATCAAGGCCCTGGCCGAAAATGTGAAAGCCCTGCTGGCAGGCCACGGCAGCTTCGACGACATCCTCAAAACCGTCGCCACCGGCGTGACTGAGCCGAATACGGGTGTTTATGTTGACATCAGCAAGGACCTATTAACACTCAAACCTGAGTTGAGTGTCGATCTTTCGCTGGATTATAAGATTCTAGGCTTGCGTGCCCAGCTTGGTCTTACTTCTACCCTGTCTGCTGCTCTCGACCTGCTGGGTAATGGGGCACCTGATCGGATCTATCTCAATAATCTGATTCGGCCATTGTTTGATCCCACCTTTATCGATACGCACAACCCCCATGCCTTGGTCTTGTCACTAAAGCCGGGCAAAACCAGCGTATGGTTCGATGTGCTGGCCAAGATTGCTTCCCCCTGGTTCTCGATTTTCCGGCTCCAGGCCGATCTGCCGATTCCCAAGATTGCCTTGCAGATTCCCATGGGGACGGTCTATACAGGTCCCACCTATGGACCCACGTCCCTTTATTTCCAACCTAAGTTGGTTTTGCCAACTGGATCGGACCATCCCGATCTTGTCACTGATTTCTATAGTGGTTTTGCTGATCAGCAGGGTCTCTTTGATCGGATTGCCGCCTCGATTACGGCCGAGCAGCCTCAAGGCATCCTTTATGTGGCGCCATCCCCCTATACGCGGGATGTGCTCACCGGGATCCCCCGATCCCTGGCCCTCTTTGACCAGATCACCAGCAGCCATCCTGTTCCAGATGTGCTGAATGTCAGCACCAGCCTTGCTTCCACCGCAGCGCTGATGGAGTCCTACGCGAGCGTGCCCTCTGCACTGGTTCCGTCAGGATCTGTGCTGGAGCTGATTCGTGGCTATGCACCAACATTCAGCACGGTTCAATCAAGCTATCAGCTGCTCAATTCAGATGTTGCTGACCTTCGCAAGACTGGCCTTGCCCAGCTGCAATTTGAGTATCAATTACAGGCTGTTCTGATCGCCATTCAGGATCTGCTGCGTGTGCACCAAGTGAGTGCTTTCCACCCGCTTGGTTTCAAGGATGACCTTCCCCAGAATGAGTCTCTTTGGCCCTATATGCTGTTGCAGCAGTATCTCAGTGCCACCGCAACTGCATCGTCGTCAACCAACAGCACCAGCGGCTTGGATTTCCAGGATGCGGCCAGCCTCAAGGCCCTTTTCCTGGCTGTTGAACAGCGTGTGGCCCCTACCGCAAGCCCATCCTTGGCCGGATTTGCGGCGGATGCCATTGCCGAACTGAATCGCCAGTTGGTGGCCGTGTCGACCCAGGCTGAAGCTGTCGATGGCTCAGCCCTGTTGGCTGCCCTGGCGATCACGGGTCTGAAGCAGGTGGTCCAGTCCCACGCTCTTGAGACAGCCCTGATGGTGTATCGCCAGGATCCATCCCTGGCCCCAGCAGACCTTCTCACAAGCTGGACCAATCAACTGGCCCTGGCCCGCTCCAGCCAGACTGCTGACCCCTTTGCTGATGCTTTTTGGCACGTTACTGCCTCAGGGCAGATCAGCCTCAAGCTCAGCCATGCCGCCACCGAAGCAGGTGCCTTCTTGAATGTTCGCTTGAGCAGTAGCCTGGTGTATGGGGTTGATTATCGCCTTAAGGGCTATGGCGAACAACCTGTTCAGCTCATGATTGCCCCGGGTCAGGATCACCTTGATTTGCAATTTGAGTGGCTGCGTAGCGACCTTCTAAGTAGTTCTGTTGATCTTTCCATCCTGTCGAGCCATAGCGGCATCCAACCCATTGCCGACCAGAGTGGTTTGCATGTGACGGTGAGCGGTGCTGCATCCCAGGCAGTTGTTCAGGCCTTTGACCGCAATCAGCTTGCAGCAGACCCAACGGTTCTCCACCCTGATGCCAACGGGCTGTTTACCCTCAGCGCCCAATCTTCTCCATCCCTGCTCTTCGGATTTGATCGTGGAGCCGGCCATCGTTTAGCCGTTGCCCCTGGTCTTCCTTACTCAGTGGATCAATTGCAGATCATTGATGGGGTGTTGTATGCAGGCTCAAAGGCCATTGGTTTGGTTCTTGCTGACACCCTTACCCAGCCGGGCAATCTTGCCTATGCAAGCCATCTCGATAGTGGCACCCTTGGACGTGTGGCTGTGCGGCTGTCTCCACAGAGCCTTCTCGAGGATCAGACTCTGGAACTTGTGCTGGCTGATTTGCTGCATCAGGCCAACTGTGACGGCCAGCAGCTTGTTCAGCTTTCGACCACACCGCGCCTGCAAGCTTCTATCCATGATGGCAAGGTTTTGGTTACACCGGATGCTGATTTTGCCGGTTCAGGTTCCCTGCTTTTGACCGTGAGGACGGCTGGCGGTGCCCAGTCCACTGTGGCCGTTCCGATCTCGGTGACCGCCCAGGCTGATCCCCTACGTCTGCTGCAGCCCATCAGCTTGCAAATGACGGAAGATGGCAGCCTGGAGCTTCCCTACGCGAGTTTGATCGGCTCCATTGTGGATGTCGATCATTTCTCGCCTGTCAGCCTCACTGGCTTGACAGTGAAAGACCCTAATCAAGCCAGCCAATTCACGATCGATCTCAATTCAGCCGATCAAAGTCTGGTGATCAAACCAGCTGCGGATCTCAATGGCACTCGCACCCTTGATCTGCAGGTCGCGTCCCATGGAGTAACGGGCCATTTTGATGTTGAGCTGGCAATCAGTGCCGTCAATGATGTTGCTAGATCCACGCCGAAAGACTATGTGGAGCTCAGTCCCGATGGCACCTATGTGTTTGCGGCCAGCGATTTTCCCTTCAGCGATCCGGAGGGCGATGCCATTGATGCCATCCACATTACCCAGGCGCCCTATGGTGGCTCACTCCGCTGGCGGAACAACCCGGCTGATCCCCTGAGTGCCAGTGCACTCTTTGATCCTGTCACCCACCCCTACGTCACCCTGGCTGAGCTCAGCCAGGGACAATTGGTTTATCAAGCTGATGGGGAGATTCGCTATGGGCAACGGTTTAGCCGCTATGGCTTCGTTGCCGATGCGCTCGGCTATCAACTAGTCCAAAACCTTCCAGGCCAGCCATTGTTCAGCTCCTCCAGCGTGCTCACCCTGACGGATCGTCTTCCCGATGAAACGGTCGTCAATGGCCAGACCTTGGACAGCCTGTCTGCGTCCCCGACCATTACTGAGTCTTCGATCCAACTGGAGGGAGCCAGGCTCAAGGCTGCCTTCAAGTTTGACCAACAACTTCATCTGGACGGCCAGCACCTGCGTTTACTGCTCGCAAAAGATCCTGCCGATCCCGGCTCCATCCGTATTTTGCAAGAGATTGATGTTGCCGCCGACCCGACTACCTTCCAATTAGCAGCGGATGGTCGCTCGTTAGCAATTTCGATTGCAGCGCCCCAGGCGGCCCAGGGGTATTTGGCTCTCGATCTGGGATCCCGTGGTGATCTGCTGCGCAATGCCGATGGGCTTTGCCTCAGTGTTCCGGCCTTGCAGTTTGGCTTGAAATATGATGCGGCTCCCCCTACTCTCGTCAGTCAATCCTTTGCAGTGAAGGATGCATCTGTTTCCCTTCAGGCTGAATTCTCCGAGCCAGTTAAATCCACGGGCAAGGTCCATTTGGCCCTGATCAACCCGATTACGGGCCAGGCTGACCCCATTGCCGACATTCAACCGTCTTCCACGCCCCTTGCTGGACAGTCTTCGCTGAGTTCCAGCACCGTCCTGTTCAACTTCACTGACCTACTGTCTAGTTTGACGGTGTCGCCTGGCATGCAATATCGGCTGATCTTTGACCAGGCGACGGGCCTTCAAGATGACACTGGCAATGCTGCTGATCTGACGCTTGATATCACAATCCCCTATCCCCAGACTCCCGAGTTCCAACTGGCCAAGAGTCAAGCGCAACCGATCAGTGTGCGGCCCTATAGCTTCTATCTGAAGCTGCTCGATAGCGCGGGCAAGGAAGCTGCCGCCAGCCCACTTCCCTTTGCTCCCCCGCTCTCCGGTATTGATTTCGCCGCCAATCAAATCACCACCACGCGCGTGATCGATCCTGTTGCTTCGGGGCAGCAGCTGACCTTGCAGTTGTGGCTCTACGGTCAGAAACGCAACGAGCTGGGATCCGTTGATCTGGAGTTCGTCTATCCTTCGGGTGAAGTCTGGTTTGATACCGACCAGCTAAATGCTATTTCGGGATTACATGTGCTGGAGAACAGCCGCGCCATCGGCAATAGCCGTGGCCTGCTGCGCTTGCGACTGGATCCAGCCCTCACGCCCAGCCAGGAGGGAGAGGGCAGGCGGTTATTGGCGCTTCCTTTCCTGACATTGCCGCTGGCCTCAGCTTCAGGCCAGTCTGATACAGCGCCGGAAATAGTGTTGCGCCGTGTGCTTGATGTTGCTTCAGGCCAGATATTGGATGCCGGCCAAACATCCTTGCCCCAGCTTTTGTTGACCAAGCAGAATACTTTAACCAATCAGCAAGGGCCCATCTTGTTGTGTGATCCAACCATTAATGAGGGCGCCACCCTCACGCTTGCTGTGGCCACCAACCTGGCGGCCAACACCACCCTCTATTGGTCATTGAGTGGAACCGGCATCACCGAGTCCGACTTCACCAATGGTTCACTTAGCGGTTTTGGCGCTGTCGATACCAATGGCAAGATGGCGATAGCGATCGATGTCGCCAATGACCTGGCGTCAGAACCTGATGAAACACTGCATATCCAACTCTTCAAGGACGCCCAGCACTCAGTTGCCTATGGCCAGTCTGCCACGGTCGTTATTCATTCGAAGGAGATTCGAGTTGGCAATGGTACCTATGATCCGAAACAGTTTAAGCTAACAAGGGTTGATTTTCAGGCGCTTACGCCACGCTTCACTGCCGTGATGGGCGGCCGTCCATCCGACTACCAAGTCAATGCTGAGGCGGTTGAATTTACGGCGTCCCTGAGTCGCTCTGATGGCAAGTTGTTGAATACGGCGTTGGATATGAGTGTGGTCGGTTCTAGCCTTGAGCTTGTCGATGACAAGGGTGTGCGGCGTAAGAACCGACGTCTCGCCTATCTCTCGATTGATAGTGGCAAGGGCAATGCTGTAACCCCGTTAACCTATGACCCGCTGCAACGAGCCGGGGCCCGTTTCTATGATCGCAATGGCGATGGTGTTGCGGAATTCTTGTCCCTCGCCTTAGTTGATGGCGGCTACGGCGATAAAGACCACAAGGTCAATGGCACCATTGTGGATCCTTCCACTGCGGCCTCGGTTGATCTCAGCCCCAGCTTCAGTCGTGCCAATTCAAAGACCTTGACAGTTAGTGACCCTGTCAATGCCACTGCGCCCGCCGGCCTCGTTGTCAAGGCCAGCCTTTCCCGGCGTAGCCACACTTCAAACCAGATTGGTTATGTTGTTCTGGACGCTTCTGAGTTGGCAAATGCCGATGCGCTTTTGTCTGATTGGCAGACGCTCAAGGATCGGGCCCAGACCCTCTTCTCGACGCTGGAATCAGAAAATTTAACGTTGCCGAACAATACCAGCTTTGATCGGGAGATTCTGCTGCTCAATGGCCAAAGTGTCAGATTCTTTGAGGTTGCCGATGCCTCGATTGAGGACCTGTCCGGCCCCAGGGACCCGCGCTTCAAGTTCCTTGCGATGCCCGAATCGCTATCGCCAGGCCAGCAGACCCTTGCCCTATCTACGCCTGGTGACGTTGGCTTTACCTTGAGTCTGTTGTCCACGGATCAGGGGCTGGATGCCTTGGTGGGTCAGGAGCAGGGTGCAGCGCCATTGCTCGACTTCACCTCCTTCAAGTCCACTGAGAAGCTTGATCTCAAGCTGGTGTTGGCCCGCGAAGCCTCATTTGATTCCATCACTGGTTTCTATCGCACCGTTGATACGCGCGGCTCCGTGCTGAACGCCAACGGCGATCTGCTTACGCCGGGTATCGCTTCGCCAGCTGATTATAGAAAGGCCGCCCTGCGCCCTGAGAATCTTGTGATGGAGTTGTCTTCCCTGGCCGTTGGTAATCACGAGAGCCGGAGCTTGGATATCAAGGACTTCACAGTTGGCCAATCCACCTATCTAGCTCCATTCGCCCGCGTCAATAGTGATACTTATTTCGCCTTTGGTGATGCCAATATCGACCGTTTCAGCCACTTCAAGGTGCTGGGGACCAACCTCTTTGGCCTTGAAGATCTGCGCGGTGGCGGCGACCGTGACTTCGATGATCTGGTGTTTGGTTTCTCGTTCTCAAATGTCCACTGATCGTTTCGTTGATCGTTGCATTGATTGTTTGTTGGCAGGAGTGAAATTCTGGTTTTCTATGGCTGCTTTCAGGGATCTTCCGAGGTTGCTGTTTGCGCTTGCCACCTGGCATAGAGATCCGGACGCCGTTGTTTTGTTCGCTCCTGTTGTTGCTCGTTGCGCCAGCGGGCAATCGCCCCATGGTCGCCGGAGCGCAACACCTCTGGAACTTCCAGGCCGCGGAAGTTGGCGGGGCGTGTGTAATGGGGATGTTCGAGCAGCAGGCTGCTGTGGCTTTCCTCCTCCAGGGAAGCGGCTGTGCCCACCGTGCCCTTGAGCAGGCGTACCACGCCGTTGATGATCACCATGGCCGGTAATTCGCCTCCGGTGAGTACGAAATCGCCGATCGAGATCTCCTCGTCAGCCAAGGGGCGGATGCGCTCATCAAAGCCCTCATAGTGCCCGCAGAGCAACACCAGCTGGCTGTAGTTGTGGGCCCACCGTTGTAGGTCGGCTTGGCGCAGCGGTTGTCCCTGGGGACTCATCAGCAGCACCCGTCGCCCTTCCAGGCTGGGAATGGCCTCGAAGGCGGCATAGATCGGTTCGGGTTTGAGCACCATGCCGGCGCCACCCCCGTAGGGCTCGTCGTCCACCTTGCGGTAGCGATCGTTGGCGTAATCGCGGGGATTGTGGCAGTGCAGTTCTGCAATGCCCGCCGAAAAGGCCCGGCCGATGACCCCTAACCCCTGCAGCGGTGCAAAGGCCTCCGGCGCCAGACTGATGACATCAAGGCGCATGCGAGGGCTCAGTTGGTTGCTGCTGGCGCTGTTGCGGCCGGCGGCCGGGGCACCCGGCGGATTTCGGAGCTGAAGCTCGCCCGCGCCGGGCTGCCGCCCGCCTGTTGTTCAACCGTGGAGCGCAGCCGCAGGTTCGGCTTGGTGAACCAGATCCGCTCCCGCAGCCGCCGCTCCCCCTGCTCCATCACCAGATCCAGGCTGCCGTCGGGCCACAGGGTCCAGCGCCCCGTGGATCCCGCGTTTGGATCCGGTTCGGATCCGAAGCGGCCATCGGCATGGAAGAAGGACCGGTGCACCGTTGCTTGACCCTTCACTTGGATGGCCAGGCCCCCGATTCCACGGCTGGCTGCACCATCACCAGTGTTGATCCCGGCACTGGCTTCTGCACCCAACGCGCCACCGTGGCCAGCATCGCTCTCGGCCACGAAGTTGGGAGTCTCCTGGGCCCTGTCCTGCCCGCTGGCCGCCAGCAGGGTGACGCTCAGTTCGGTGCGTTCGCTGGTATGCCAGCGGGTCTCATCAGCCGCGAGCAGCGGATCCTCGCCTGCGGTTCCAGGCAGGCCCCCCGTGGCTGACGAGGCTGGCCCCGTCTCCCCCGCGTCCCCCAGGCTGAAGCGGCTGCGCAGGCTGAGCCAGTCGCCGGCGCAGCAGCTCAGGAAGGCGGCCAGGTCGGCGGGCGGAAAGCTGGCTTCCTCGGTCTGCGCCGGAGGGGGGGCGCTGGGCTGGCTGGCGTCGGTCAAGGCAGCGGCTGGAGTGGAGCAGTGGACCCATCCTCTCAGCCGCCAGGGCCTGGTTCAGGGCGGCGCGACCGACGCGCCGGGCTGCTGGTGCTGCTGCCTGGTTCGCCGCCCCCCAAGGCGGCCCAGCGTTTAGTCGCCTCGATAGCCCAGTTCCGCCAGCCGGGCTGGGTTGCGGCGCCAGTTGGGCACCACCTTCACGAACAGTTCCAGATACACGGGCCCCTCGATCAACTTGACCATCTGCTGGCGGGCGCCACTGCCGATCGCCTTGAGCATGGCGCCCCCCTTGCCGATCAGGATTCCCTTTTGGCTGCTGCGCTCTACCAGCACCGTGGCGAGGATCGCCGTGCGCGGGCCGTCGTCCACGATGCGGTCGATCGAAACCGCCACCGAGTGGGGGATCTCCTCGCGGGTGTGGGTCAGCACCTGTTCGCGGATCAGTTCGGCCAGCAGCAGCTGTTCCGGTTGATCACTCACCGCATCGGCGGGATAGAGATGGGGGCCCAGGGGCAGGTCGGCGGCCACGGCCGCCAGCAGCGCTTGCGTGCCGGCACCGCTCAGGGCGCTGATCGGATGCAGCGGCCAAGACTGGGGAGTCCTGGTCCAAGGGTCCTGCTCGTGGGCCGGGATCGGGTTGTCGCCTGGGTTCGGGTTGTCCTCCTGGGTTTCAGCCAGATCTCCATCCAGATCTCCACCCAGAGTCCCAGCCAGATCTCCAACCCGATCCCCTTCCAGGCGGTTGCCATCCCCGCTCTGACCAGGTCCCAGCACCGAGCGCACCAGGTCCTGGTAACTGGCGGTGAGGGCCCAGGCCCGGTCCTCGCTCACCAGGTCGTGTTTGTTGAGGGCCACGTGCACGGGCACCCGGCAGTTGCGCAGCAGCTCCACGATGAAGCCATCGCCGCGGCCGGCCAGTTCGCTTCCATCAACCAGTAGCACCACCACATCCACCTCCCCGATCGCGCCCCTGGCGCTCTGCACCAGCCGTTCCCCCAGCAGGTGATGGGGTTTGTGGATGCCGGGGGTGTCCACGAACACCAGCTGGGCCGTGGGGGTGGTGAGGATGCCGCGCAGGCGATTGCGTGTCGTCTGGGCCACGGGGGAGGTGATCGCCACCTTTTCGCCCACCAGCTGGTTGAGCAGCGTCGATTTGCCCACGTTGGGCCGGCCGATCAGGGCCACAAACCCCGAGCGAAAGCCGGGCGGGCTCGATCCGAGGCTCTCGAGGCTGATCACCCTGCCCGGAGCGTTGGCTAGCTGAACCCCTTGTTCCTCGGGCTTCTGCTCCCTCCGCGGGATCCCAGGGTCTGGTCCAAGCTGCCTGCGTTGGCCAGGGCCTGGCCGGCCAGAGCTGGCTTGGCTGGGCGTTGGCTGGGTCCTGCTGGGCTGGGGAACCGTTGGCTCGGAGCCTGGAGGCTGGGAGGTTCGGGGCCGGGTGCCGGTGGGCTGGTTCGACCTGGGCTGAACCGACCGGGGCTGACCCGCTTGGCCCCTGCCGGATCGGCTGTCGCGGGTCTCGGGGCGGTTTGACTTGGGCTGCTTGGCCGGGGCGCTGCCGGGCCTGGATCGGTTCCCCTTGGGCCGGCTGGCCTTGGGCTGGCTCCCTTCGGGCTGGTCGTTTTTCGGCAACTCCGGCTCGCGGGATGGCTTCATAACCTCAACACTGACAGTTTCCCGCCCGTTTGCCATGGCCAGCCCCGGCGCCGCGCCGCTTGAGCCCAGCTTTCCCCAGGCGCTGGAGATCGCCACCCAGTGGCTGGCCCTCTGGGAGGCAGGAGAACTCAGCGATGAGGTGTTGGCCGATCGGGTTGCCGAGCTGGTGGCGAGTCGCGATGGCTCCCGCGGCTTTTTCGTGGTTGCCCTCGCGGGCGACAGCCCATTGATGGACCGCTTGCCCGAGCCCCTGGTGCTGGTGTTGCGTGCGGCGGGCGACGGGGTTGTGGATCTGTCGGTGCGCAATTTGGCGATGAGCACGGCCATGGCCCTGCACCATGCCCGCGCCGGTGATGCAGCGATGCAGGCGGGCTCGGAGCGGGTTCAGGCCCGCGCCACCGAGCTCCTGCGCCTGCTCGAGCCTGGCCTGGTGAAACAGCGGCTGGAAACCCTGCTGGCTGCCACCGCCGGCCGGGGTGACGACGTGGCCTTCCTCGATCGCTGGGGCTACGACAGCGACCAGCGCGCCGCGATTGGCGCGGCGATCCTGGCGGTGGCAGAGGCTTGATCGCCACAAAAAAAGCGCCCTGGTCTGGGGCGCTTCAAGAGCCTGTTTAGGGGTTGGCCTTCGATTTGGTTGGCCTAGGAAGAATTGGTCCCAGGGCTAGGGCCGGATCAGTCGATGTTGCCGAAGTCGAGAAGCAGGCGGGTGGCTGTCTCAGTCACGGCGGCTGCCGCCATTGAGGGCGATGATCAGGCGCAGGATGAAGATGAACAGGTTGATGTAGGTGAGGTACATGCCCAGGGCGCCGGCCAGGTATTGGTCGTCCCTGTAGGTGCGAGGCATCGTGTAGAAGTCGACGAAGGCGGCGCCCACGAACAGCACCGTGCCAAAGCCGGCGATCATCAGCTCAAAGCCGCCCGTGCCGAAGCCAGGCATGAACAGGCCGCCCACCACCTGCACCACCATGGCGATGAGCAGGCCGAGGATGCCAAGGCCGACCACGGCCGTGAGCGACTGGCCGACGCTGTCACTCATGCGGCGACCGACAACGGAGGCAATCACAAAGGTGATGCCGGTTGCCAGGGCAGCCGTTGCCACCGCACCCATGCCGGCCACCACATTGGCCTGGTAAACAATGCCGCTGAGGGTGAAACCCGTCATCAGGCTGTAGACAGCCATCAGGGGCAGGGCCGTGCTGTTATTGCCCCTTAGGGCAACGTTCTGGGCCACAAAAAAGAGGATGAAGTTGCCAATCAATGCCACCCAGAACAGGGGCATGAACAGGGGCGAGTGGGCCGTCAACATCGTCATGCCGCCCATGACGCCGCCGGCTGTGAGAATCATGCCGCCGCCCACATAGGGCAGGGCCTTGTTCACCACATTGGGGCCCACCAGGGCGCTCGACTGGGCCTCACGAATGGCCTGCTGGAAATTGCTGCTTGCGGGCATGGTCCACCGATGGGACGAACTCTCCCCATCCTGCCAGTGCTGAACAGGGTTTGACGCCGCCAGCGGGCTCGATTCGGTGTGGATCTCCTCCTATGGCTGCTGCGCTGGCTGGCTGCGGGAGCCATCCCTGGCTGATGGGGCGGATCGCTCCGGCCACAGCCACACCGCCAGCAGGGCCACCCCGGTGCCGATGCAGGATTCCACCAGGCGCAGCAGGGCGTTCAGGCCCGGATTCAGGTGGGGATCCAGGCTGGCGGTCACCATCACCACGATCACGGTGATGGCCGCCAGGCGGCCGTGGCTGGGCACCTGCAGGGCGGTGCAGATCAGCACCGTGGCAAAGATGGCGATGGCCATCCCCACCGGATGAAAGGGCAAGATGCTCAGGTAGGTGGCGCTGGTGAGCGCCCCGATCGCCGAGCCCAACACCCGCAGGGAGGCCGAGGCGGTTGTTTTCTGTCGGGTGACCTGGGTCACCACGATGGCGGAAATGGCCGACCACAGCGCCCCGATTTTGGGCAGGTAACCGGGGAACAGGCTGGTGAACCAGAAGCCCGCCCCATAGGCCACCAGGGCAGCCAGGGCGATCTGGGCGGGAATGCGAAGCCGGTCTGGGCGAATCACGGTCGTGGTCTCAGGGTGCTGGGGGCAGGCTGGGTGGGGCACGCTGCGGGCGGTTTGGGCAGGGCCGGGTTGGCCGGGCCTGCCCAGATCCAGGGGGTTAGTGGGTGGCCGAGGGGCTGGTGCTGTCCCGCAGGGCATAGGCCTGCACCAGCCGTTGCACCAGGGGATGGCGCACCACATCGGCCGCCGTCAAGCGGCAGATCGCCACCCCTTCCACCCCTTCGAGCACCTGGGCGGCCTCAATCAGGCCACTGCGCTGCTGGGCGGGCAGGTCGATCTGGCTGGGGTCGCCGGTGACGACCATGCGGGAGTTTTCGCCCAGGCGCGTGAGCACCATGCGCATCTGGGTGGGGGTGGTGTTCTGGGCCTCATCGAGGATCACAAAGGCATCGCTGAGGGTGCGACCGCGCATGTAAGCCAGGGGCGCCACCTCGATCACGTTGCGATCCAGCAGGCTGGTGGTGCGCTCCTGGCCCAACAGGGCGTGCAGGGCGTCGTAGAGGGGCCGCAGATAGGGATCCACCTTCTGCTGGAGATCCCCTGGCAGAAAGCCGAGCCGCTCGCCCGCTTCCACCGCAGGACGGGTGAGGATCAGGCGCTCCACTTTGCGCTCCTGCAGCATCTTGACGGCCTGCACCGCCGCCAGAAAGGTCTTGCCGCTGCCGGCGGGTCCCAGGGCCAGGGTCAGGTCGTGGGTTTCGATCGCCTCGATGTAGGCCTGTTGCTTGAGGGTGCGGGGGCGCAGCAGCCGGCCGGCCTGGCTGCGCACCAACACCTGCTTGCCCAGTTGCTGCTGGGCCGAGCCCTGGCCCCGGTCCAGGGCGGCCAGCACCGTCTGCAGATCACCGCTGGACACGGCCTGGCCCTCTTCCCAGAGGGGTCTCAACAGTTCCACCACCCCTGCGGCCCGCTCCAATTGGGGGGGCAGACCGCGCAGTGATAGGGCCAGGCCACGCAGCACCACCGAAGCACCCGTGAGGGCTTCGAGGCGATGAAGGTTGGTTTCCGCCTCCCCGGCCAGGGCCAGGGCGGCACTCTGGTCCGGGAGGTCGATCGTGAAGCTGGTGATCGCGGGGGCCCCGGCCATGGGGCGGGCCCTCAAGCGTCCGCCGGAGCGTCCTCTGTGGGTTCGGCTGCGGCAGCAGCAGCTTCGGCGGCGGCGGCTTCGGCAGCAGCCCTGGCGGCAGCCAGTTCAGCTTCCTTGGCAGCAGCAGCGGCAGCCGCCTCAGCCTTGGCAGCGGCCTCCCGGGCGCTGGCCTGTTTGGCCTTGCCAACAATTTCGGCCGGCCGGATCGTTTTCTCCACCAGGCCGCCCTTCTCAAGCAGGGCCCGCACGGTGTCGGTGGGTTGGGCACCCTGGCTCAGCCGGGCCCGGATGGCCTCGGTGTCGAGCCGGGTTTCCTTGGTGCGGGGGTTGTAGAAGCCCAGCTCCTGCAGGGGCAGGCCATCCCGCCTGGAGGTGCTGTTGGTGGCCACGAGGCGGAAGCTCGCTTCCCGCTTTTTACCGAACCGCTTCAGGCGGAGCTTGATCATCGTGGCCTTGCCTTACTGACTGGAGGGTGAATGGAAGCCCGCTCGTGGTGAACGCTCAGGCCCGTTTGGCGGTGAACCCACGCGCCAAACAACAACAATACCTTGTGGCCCCCTACCCCCGGCCCCAAGGGGCCAGGCCAGCGCTTGCCAGGCCCCCTCCACGGCTGCCATGGAACCTCCCGAGGGGCCGGGCCGGGCCCTGGGAAGGGCTCAGAGCTGGCCGAACCCCTTGCGTTTCTTGGCCGGTTTGGCCTGGCGCTGGGGACCGGGGCCCCGGCCTCCGGGCGCGCCGGGGCCGCCCATCCCTGGCATGCCGCCCATGCCCGGCATCCCCCCCATGCCCGGGAAGCCGCCCATGCCGGGGAAGCCTCCTCCCATGCCTGGCAGGCCGCCGGGCATGCCGCCGCGGGTCATCTGTTGCATGAAGCCCCGCATCTTCTGGAAATCGGCGAGCACCTTGTCCACATCGGCGGGGCTGTGGCCGCTGCCGCTGGCGATGCGGCGGCGGCGGCTGGGCTGGGCTGCCAGCAGTTCCGGTTGTTGGCGCTCGGCCACGGTCATCGAGCCGATCATCGCCTCGATCTTCTTGAGCTGCTCTTCGCCCTGTTTGAGCATGCCATCGTCAATTTTGTTCATGCCCGGGATCATCTTCATCAGACCGCCGAGGGAGCCCATGCGCCGGATCAGGCGCATCTGCTGCAGAAAATCGGAGAAGTCGAAGGAGGCCTCCTGCAGTTTTTGCTGCATGCGGGCCACATCGGCCAGCTCCACTTCCTTCTGGGCCTTCTCCACCAGGGTGAGCACATCGCCCATGCCGAGGATGCGGCTGGCCATGCGTTCGGGGTGGAAGGGCTGAAGCGCCTCCACCTTTTCGCCGGTGCCGATGAACTTGATCGGGGCACCGCTCACCTTGCGGATCGACAGGGCGGCGCCACCGCGGCTGTCCCCATCGAGCTTGGTGAGCACGGCGCCGGTGATGCCCACCTGCTCGTGGAAGGCGCGGGTGAGTTCGGCCGCCTCCTGGCCGATCATCGAATCCACCACCAGCAGCACCTCGTCCGGGGCCACGGCGCTGCGGATCCGCACCATCTCCTCCATCATCGAAACGTCGATCTGCAGCCGCCCGGCCGTGTCGACGATCACGGTGTCGAAGCCCTCCTCGCGGCCCTTGGCCACCCCGGCCGCGGCGATGGCTTCCGGTTTGGCCTCGGCGCCGAGGCTGAACACCTCCACGCCGATCTGGTTACCGAGGGTGCGCAGCTGGTCGATGGCGGCCGGCCGGTAGACATCGGCGGCCACCAGCAGGGTGCGGCGGCCCTGCTCCTTGAGGTGCAGGCCGAGCTTGGCGGTGGCGGTGGTTTTGCCGGCGCCCTGCAGGCCGGCCATCAGCACCACGGTGGGTGCCGATGGGGCCTGGGCCAGGGGGGCATTGCCGCCGCCCATCACCTCCACCAGCTGCTCATGCACCAGCTGGATGAATTTCTGGTCGGGGCTCACGCCCCGCACCACCTCGGCCCCCACGGCCCGGCGGCGCACCTCCTCCACAAACTCCTTGACGACGCTGAGGCTGACATCGGCCTCCAGCAGGGCCCGGCGCACCTGCTGCAGGGCGCCCTCCACGTTGGTTTCGGAGATGGTGGCCTGCCCCCTCAGGCTCTTGACGGCATCTTCAAAACGCTGGGAGAGCTCGTCAAACATCGGGGCAACGGCAGGCAGGCGAAACGCCTTGATGCGCTGATCGTAAAAAGGCGGCCCCCGCCAACAGCGCGCTGGGGGCGGGGAGGGAGCCGCCCACCCCCGCAGCCGCTCTGCAGCCGGCCGGCCGCTTGCGCCAGGGCTCCCTGAGCCACCCCCCCCAGGTCCCCCTGGCCGGGTCCCCAGCTCCCAGGGGAGCGGGCGAGCGGCCCCTGCCTGACGCCGGACCGCAGCGCTCGGGCGGCTTCGGGCCAGGGCCTCCCGCCAGCGCCATCTCGCAAGGCCGCTTGCGAAACAAGCCCAGGCAGCCGCCGCGGCCGAAGGGTGCCCCGCCATCCAGGTCAGTGCGCCCCCTGTTCAAAAGGGTTCTGGGTTGCTCGGGGCATGGCGTCGGGTCCGGCCGCTGGGATGGGCTGCGGAGGGCCTGGGCTCAGGGTTGGCTGGGCTGGAAGATCACCCGTTCCAGCTTCCAGGTGCCCTGGTAGCGGCCAAACACATAGGTGTTGTGGCGTTCGCCTGCGGGGGTCTGCTCGAGCAGCTTGCCGGCCTGGCTGCGGCGCTCGTCGCCGTAGCGGAGGGCAACCTTGGCCTCGATCCGGGTTGGGCTGCGGCTGGCGATCTCCAGGCTGGTGACCTGGGCGGTAATCGTCTGGGTTTCGCCGCGATCGAGGTCGGCCTGGCGGTTCTGATCCAGGGCGGCCAGCAGCGATGCCACGGCCAGCTGGCTGGGGGGCAGGGCCGGGGCCCGGCCGGCGAGCACGGCCGCCTTGGCCTGGAGCCAGGCTTCCAGCAGCCGTTGCACTTGGGCGTCGCTGGGCTCCGGGGCCTGCAGGGGCAGCTCCGGCTGGGGAGGTTTCGGTTTGGCTGGGGCCAGGCTGGTTGCGCCCCGGCTCCCGGGGCTGGCTGGCTCGCCGGCCAGGGGCAGCACCGGCAGGGGAATCCCCTGCTCTGGCCTGGGCCGCAGGGCCAGCCAGCCGCCCAGGCCGATGCCGGCCAGGGCCACCCCCGCCACCGTGGCGACCAGGGGCAGGGGCCAGGCCCTGGGGGCCTCGGGGAGAGGCTCTTCCGCGATCAGGCCAGGGGTGGCGGGATGGGGGGCGGGCGCCGGCCCGGGCTCGCCGCCTGGCAGGGGAGCCAAGGGAGGGGGGCCTGGAAGCCCAGAGGCCTCCTCGGCCGGGGCGCCGGCGGGCTCGGGCCAGGACGCCTCTGCCGCCGAGAGATCGAATTCGCCGGGGCCGGTGCTGGCCGGGGACTCCTGCCCCGGCTCGGCGCCAGCCCCGGGGCCCTGGCCCGCCCAGGGGGGCGACCAGGAGGGCAGGCCGCCTGGCTGAAGCGGCAGGGCCCGCGCTGCCAGGTGGGCCGGTTGCAGGCGGGCGAGACGGGCCTTGGCCCGCTTGGCCTTGGCCAGACCTGAACCCAGCCGCTGGCGCAGCTGGAGCCGGGGCCGCCGGGAGCTTGCCCAGTCCGAGGCCGGCTGCAGCATCCCTTGCCAGGCGGTCAGGGGCCAGCGCAGCCCAGGCCAGCGCAGCTCGGGCCAGCGCAAGCCTGGCCAGGGGGCTTCGGGCAGGCCGCTGGGGTCGGCTTCGCTGCCCTCGAAGGGGCCTGGCGCCGTGGCGCCGGGGCTGCGTTGGCCCAGGCTGGGGGATTCCGGCCAGGGGGCATGCCAGGGAGCCGGTTGGTCCTGCTCTGCAAGCGCCGGGGCGGCGACGGGACTGGCCGGTTGCCGGCCGCTGGCGGCCGCCTGGCGGCCACTGCGGCGATCCTGCTGTTCGACGTAGGCCTGCACGTCCCGGTCGGCAAACCAGGCATCCAGATCGGCATCCACCTCGATGTCCCGGTAGCCGGGCAGCACCTCGCGGGCCAGCCAGTCGCGGCAGTAGGCGCAGAGCCGCTCCAACGATTCACTGCCCTGCTCGCTCGCCCATTGGCGCAACTCCGGGCTGGCGCCCTGGTCGAAATGGGCCTCGGCCTGCTCCACCTGGCCCAGCAGCAGTTGCTGGCAGGCCAGGAACGGTTCGATCCCCAGCTGGCCGGCGGCGGCCAGGCGGCCGTAGGCCTCGCGAATGCGCTCGGGCTTGCGCTGGGCAAAGCCTGAGGCGGTGAGGGCATAGCTGGCGAGAAAGTCGGCGGTGCCGGAGCCGGCCCTGGCCCAGCGGCTGAACAGGTCCACCTGCTCCTGCACCGTCAGAAACGGCCTGATCTGTTTGAAAAAGGTTTGAAATTTGGTGTGGTCAAAATCCCGGTCAGCGTCGCCATCGAGGCCGCCGCGGCGCTGCACCAGCTCTTCGAGCAGCTTCAGCCCCTGCTGGCGGTCCAGGCCGGCGCCCAGGTCGCGGCTGACCAGATCCAGGACCCGGTAGGGGAGCAGTCGGCCCAGCTGCTGTTCCAACTGGCGCCGCTGCTGGGGCAGCTGGCCCATGCGTTGCAGCAGCAGCAGTCCTTGCTGCAACACGGTGGCGGCCGCCTCAAAGCGGCGCTGGTCCTGGTAGTCCTGGGCCGCTGCCTGGCAGGCCAGGCCGGCCAGCAGGGTGAGATCGGCTTCGCGGCTGCTGCCCAGGGCCGGGGCCTGGGGCGGTTGCAGGTTGCGGCGGGCGGTTTCAAAGGCTTCCTGGGCGAGGCCGGCCTCGAGCAGCAACAGCAGGCCCCCCACTTCCCGCGAGGCCGGAATCTCCAGGGCGGCAATCTGGCCGGTGCTGCCGGTGGCATGGATGGCCAGCAGCTGGGCTTCATAGGCCCGCCGCCGCGGTTCATCACTTAAGAGGTCGGCGCTGTTGCGCAGCAGCTCGGCCCGGGCCTGCAGGGTCTCCTGGGTGAAGCCCTGGTCCGGAACGCGATCGAGCCGCAATTGCAGCGTGCGCAGCACGGTCTGGGCATCGGTTGTCGGCTGCACCCCAAGCAGGTGGAAATGGTCGATCGGCAGTTCCAACCCAGGAGCTTCGCTGGCAGCGGACTGTAGGCAGCCGAGTTTAGGTTGGACGGCTGGTTTTTGCCGCCCTGGCCACCGCCCGGGGCCAGTGGACCCCGTACAGTCGCCAAATGCTCCAGGCCCTTCGGCGATGACGGCTGAATTAACCACGGGACTTGCGGCCCCCCAGGCCGCCGCTGACCAAGGCGCCTCCGCAGCCGGCAGCCACGCCGAACGACTCTCAGCCCTTTACCCGGCCACCCCGGCCACGGTGACCCGCGAGGAGGGCCTGATGCTCTATCGCGACATGACCCTGGGGCGTCGCTTCGAAGACAAATGCGCGGAGATGTACTACCGCGGCAAGATGTTTGGCTTCGTCCATCTTTATAACGGCCAGGAAGCGGTCAGCACCGGCGTGATCCGGGCGATGAAGCTGCAACACGATTGGTTCTGCAGCACCTACCGCGACCATGTCCACGCCCTCAGCTGCGGCGTGCCGGCCCGGGAGGTGATGAGTGAGCTCTTCGGCAAGGAAACCGGTTGCAGCAAGGGCCGCGGTGGTTCCATGCACCTGTTTTCCAAGGAGCATCACCTGCTGGGGGGCTATGCCTTCATCGGTGAAGGCATTCCCGTGGCCCTGGGTGCGGCCTTCACCAGCCGCTATAAGCGTGACGCCCTGGGCGATGCCAGCAGCGATGCCGTTACGGCGGCCTTCTTCGGTGATGGCACCTGCAACATCGGCCAGTTCTACGAATGCCTGAACATGGCAGCCCTGTGGAAGCTGCCGATCATCTTTGTGGTTGAAAACAACAAGTGGGCCATCGGCATGGACCACAACCGGGCCACCAGCGACCCGGAGATCTGGCGCAAGGCCGCCGCCTTCGGCATGGCCGGTGAGGAGGTGGATGGCATGGATGTGCTGGCGGTGCGGGCCGCCGCCCAGCGGGCGATCGAGCGGGCCCGGGCCGGGGAAGGCCCCACCGTGCTCGAGTGCCTCACCTACCGCTTCCGCGGCCACTCCCTCGCCGATCCCGATGAGCTGCGGGCCGAGGCCGAGAAGCAGTTCTGGGCCCAGCGCGATCCGATCAAACGCCTCGCCGGCCACCTGATTGAGCAGCAACTGGCCAGCGAAGCCGATCTCAAGGAGATCGAAAAGGAGATCGATGCCCATGTGGCCGATTGCGTCGAATTCGCCCTGGCCGCCCCCGAGCCCGATCCCTCTGAGCTCACCCGCTATATCTGGGCTGAGGACTGAAGCCTTCGCGAGAAGTCGGGATCTGCAGATCAGCCGAACGGAGTCCCTGACAAGGGATGGACCACTTGAGTTCAATTGGTTTGCCGAAGATTTTTTCTTCGGCAGAGCTTCTCAAGGTGGTTCCATGACTGGATCTGGTTTGAGAACGGGGCTCTAAGCCTTTGCAAGTTCATGTCGAGCGTTTTGAGTGCTGTGGCCCTTCACCTCGTCGCAGATCGACTGCTGAGGCTGGGAATGCGGGCCAGTGATCGTCCTCGAGTAAAGATTGTCATTGCTGCTGAGTAATCATCAAGACACCCTAAAATCCAGCTCAGCGTGCAACTAAGCCCATGGGACCCATGGCCTGAATTGCGCGTGCCTTGCGGCTTTGCGGCAGGCGCTCCTTTCTCGAGGTGTCCATCAGAAGGGCACCTCGAAAAATTTAGCCCAGTGCAACAACCAGCCCATGACACTCACGGGCTGATCAGGTTCCGCCTGTTTCGTTGTTCCTGCAAATGGCAATTTTTCAAGGTGCAAAGAATTGGGACCCCATCCACTGCATCATGCCTGCCATGCCGCGACTGGATGCAGGCCAATCCCTCGCTTCTGATCCTTTGAGTTGATCGGCAGCTCCTGCCTAGACTCCCAGCCAGCGATTGTGGCAACCAAGGGCAATCCCCGCCGGAGACCCCGGGATTGGGGCCTGCGGCGGGTGGATCAACCTGGTGGATCAATCAGGTGGATCAATCTGGTGGATCAATCTGGCAATTCAACTTGGAGATTTACTGGCGATTCAATCCGAAGATTCAATGGATTGTTGGAAGGGAATGCCGCCCTGTTGCTCTGGTTTGCTTCTGTAAAGACCAGCCCTTTGCTGGCTGCCGCTGGGTTGGCTCCCGTTGGCGCCTGGCCGCCTCAGGGACCCTGGAGGGCTGGGGTGCGGCGGGTGAAGTGGCGCAGCTTGCGCAGGGCCTTGAGTTCCACCTGGCGCACCCGCTCCCGTGAGACATCCAGGAGCCGGCCAATCTCGGCCAAGGTATGGCGGTCGTGGCCCTCCAAGCCAAAGCGCATTTCCAGCACCTGACGCTCCTGCTCGGACAGCTGCCCCAGCCAGTGGCCCAGTTGTTCCAGGTGGATGCCCCGCTCCACCGTGTCCAGGGGTTCGCTGTGGCTGTTGTCGGCGATCAGTTCGCCCAGGAAGCTGCGGTCGTCATCGCCGTTGACCGGGGCATCCAGGCTGGAGGTGGTGAGCGACTGGCGCAGCAGCGAATCGAGCTCCTCGATCGGCATGCCCATCGCTTCGGAGATCTCCTGGCGACTGGGCATCGCTCCAAGCTTGTGGGCCAGGTCCAGGCTCACCTTGCGGATCGCCGAGAGCCGTTCCGAGAGATGCACCGGCAGGCGGATCGTGCGCGATTGACAGGCAATCGCCCGGGTCATGCTCTGGCGGATCCACCAGAAGGCATAGGTTGAAAATTTGTATCCGCGGGTGGGATCAAACTTCTCAACGGCCCGCTCAAGGCCCAGGGAACCTTCCTGGATCAGGTCGAGAAGCTCCATGCCCTTGCCCTGATATTTCTTGGCAACACTGACAACCAATCGCAGGTTTGCTTTCATCATCCGGTCCTTGCTGCGGCGACCAACCCGGATTGTTTTATTCTCCTGATCGCTGTAACCCCCGTCCCGGGGCTCTTCCAGCAGGCGCATCATCGCCTGCACCTGGTTGCCCAGTTCGATCTCTTCAGCGGGTGTCAGCAAAGGCACACGCCCAATTGTGCCGAGATACCAACTGATTGGATCGCTGGGACGGCGGCGGGGGCCGCCGCCATCAGGGGGGCCAGAGGTTGTCATGGAGACGGGGGTGGAAGTTAAGCCAACTTCCTATGGAAATGCGGAATTTGTCTGCCTCTTCACGAACCTTTCAGCATTGCGAACCATCTGTTGACATGGGATTTGCCATGCCGATCGCTGCAGTAGATTAGCTACAGATTAGCTACAGATTGACTACAGATTGACTACAGATTGGCTACAGGTTTGGGTGGATTGATTGAAGCGTTCCTCCGCAAGCGCGGCCGCCACGGCCATGGGCGTGGCCCCTCCGGGGCCACCGCGCCGCCAGGCCTGCTGACCGGCGAGGGCGTGGTTCAGGGCCGCGGCGGCCAGCAGGGCCCCATCCAGCGTCAGCGAAGGGCTCACGTCCCGGGCTCCCCCCCCTGGCCCGGTCGCAGGGGCTGGCTGGCTTGGGCCCCCAGTCCCATTGGCACCCGCTCGTCCTGCCGGGTCAGCTCCCCCGCCTGCACCATCACCCCCAGGGGCACCTGTCTGGTCTGGGTCAGCAGCTAGGTCTGGTCCAACAGCCTTTTCTGGGGCGACAGCCTCCTCTTGGGCAACAGCCTGATCTGGGGCAACAGCGTGTTCTGGGGTAACAGCTTGTTCTGTGGTAGCAACCTGCTCTGGGCCAAGAGCTTGCTCAGGGCTAACCGCCTGGTCAGGGCAAGCAGCCTGCCGTGCGGTGCGGGCCTGCCCTGCTGAACAAGGCTGCTCTGCTGCGGGAGAGGGTTCTGCTGCAGGTGATTGCCCTGCTGCACCCCAGGGCTCTGCTGCAAGAGCCCGCACGGCTGCCACCGCCATCGCACCCCGGCCGGCGGCGTAACCGGCCAGCACGTCGCCCAGGCCCGCCCGGGCGGCGGCGGCGCAGGTTTCGGTCAGTTGCCAGCGGCGGCCGTCGGCCGTGGCCATGACGCTGTGGGCCCCCTTGAGCAGCACCGTGCTGCCCGTTTCCCTGGCGGCGGCGGCAGCGGCCTCCAGGGGCGGCAAGCCGGCGAGGCCGGGGAAGAGCCGGTCGAATTCGGCCCCATGGGGCGTCAGCCAGGTGGGCCCGTGGCGCCCCAGCAGCCAGCCCCGGACCCCAGACTCCTCGGCCTGGCTGCGCTCTGCCAGCTGGTTGAGGCCATCGGCATCGAGCAGCAGCAGGCCATCGAAACGCTGCAGTTGGTTCCAGAGCCCCTGCCCGCTGGCGTCGGCATCGGCGTGCTCCCGTCCCAGGCCCGGGCCCACCACCACCGCATCGAACCGCTCCAGGGCCCCGGGCTGGGCCAGGGCAGAAGCAGCCAGCACCACCACATGGGGGTGGCTGCCCGACAGGGTCGGCGCCAGGGCTTCGGGCACCAGGGCTTTGACACTGCCGCAGCCGCTGGCGCTGGCCCCCTGCAGGCAGAGCTGGGCGGCGCCGGGGTAGGCCGGGCTGCCGGCCACCACCAACAGACGCCCGCGGCCATATTTGCCGGCGGCCGGATCGAGCCTGGGCCAGGGGGCCTTGGCCCCATCGGCTGATCCCAGGGCCAGGGGCTGGCTGGTGGCCAGGGGCCTGAGCAGGCGGGCCGGCAGGCCCAGGTCGATGCGTTCCAGCTGGCCCACCCAGGCCAGGGCGCTGTCCTGGACCAGGCCCTGCTTGAGCAGGCCCAGGCAGTAGGTGCAGCTGGCCCGGGCGGCGGCCAGCCCCAGCGGCCTTCCGCTGTCACTGCAGAGGCCCGTGGGCACATCGATGGCGAGCAGGGCGCCGGGCCGCCGTTGCTGGCGGCGGATCAGCAGGGAGGTGAGCCTGGCGTCCGGCGCACGCCGTTGGCCGACGCCAAAGAGGCCATCAATCCAGAGGGCGCCATCGGCCGGATCGGGGTCCTCCTCCAGCACGGGAATCCCCAACCACCGGGCGTGGCGCAGGTGGGCGCCGGTGAGGGGTTTATGGCGGCTGAAGGGGGTCCAGAGCCGAACCGGGATGCCCGCGAGCCGCAACTCCCGCGCCACCACCAGGGCGTCGCCGCCGTTGTGGCCCGGCCCCACCAGCACCAGGGCCGCGGCCGGGGGCCTGGTGAGCAGGCGGCGGGCGATGGCCAGGGCCGCCTTTTCCATCAGCGCCTCCACCGGCAGGCCACTGGCAAACAGTTGGCTCTCCAGATCCGCCATCTGGGCCCCGGTCACCAGGAGGTGGTCTGCATCGGCCTGGGGCCAGGCGGGCCAGGGGCCGCCTCCAATGGAATCAGCCAGGGGGGCCTCCAGGGGCATGGGGGGCGTTGGGTTTGGGGCATAGAGGGGCCAGCTGGATTGTGATCGAAATGGCCACCGTCGGCTGCTGGCTGCTGGTTTGGCTGCTGCCCTGGGGCATTGGTGGCGCTGGGAGGCTCAGGGGAGCCTGGAATCCCTGGCAAACCAGGGGCCGAAATCGGTCTGCCTTGCCCAAGGACGAGGCTCTAAAAACCCCCATCCCGTGCCTCCTCATGCCTTGCCTCCTCATGCCAATCGAGCTGTGTTTTGCGCGGGCCTTGCCTTGTTTTCGTGGCCCGACCACCCCCGGTTCCAGGGGGATTGGCAGGAGTCGGCCTGGTGGTCGCTGGGAATCGGCTCACGGCTGGCCCGCGCTGGTCGGCCATGGAGGGCGGTGCCGCTGGGGCGGCTGGTCCTGCCCCCCTGGGCCCGGGGCCGGCCCATGATGGACCCTGATTCCTGCCTGCCCGCCCTGAAGCGGCGGTGCCCCGCCTGTGGCCCGTTTTTCTGCTCCACCCCAACCTTCTGCGCCGGGTGCTGCTCCCGCGGCCACGGCGGCTGGGGCGGCGGCGATCGAGCGGCTGCGGGCCTGGCCGGGTGAGCAGCGGGTGGCCGTCGGTCTCTCCGGCGGGGTGGATAGCTCCCTGACGGCAGCCCTGCTCGTGGAGGCCGGTTGGCAGGTGGAGGGCCTCACCCTCTGGTTGATGAGCGGCAAGGGGGCCTGCTGCGCCGAGGGGCTGGTGGATGCGGCCGCCATCTGTGAGCAGCTCGGCGTGCCCCACCATGTGGTGGATTCCCGCGCCACCTTTCAAACCCAGATCGTTGACTTCCTGGTGGCCGGCTACGGCGCCGGGGTGACACCCTTGCCCTGCTCCCGCTGCAACCGGGAGGTGAAGTTTGGGCCGATGCTGGCCTGGGCCCAGGAGGAGCGAGGGATTGGCCGCATTGCCACGGGCCACTACGCCCGGGTGCGCCCGGCCGGGGCCGCTGACCCCCTGCCGGTGCCGGGGGATGGCCGCGGCCGCCACCAGCTGCTGCGCGGCCTCGATCAGCGCAAGGATCAGAGTTACTTCCTCTACGACCTGCCCCAGGAGATCCTGGGCCGGCTGGTGTTTCCCCTGGGTGAACTCACCAAGGCCGACACCCGCCTTGAGGCCGGCCGCCATGGCCTGCGCACCGCTGAAAAACCGGAAAGTCAGGACCTCTGCCTGGCCGACCATCACGGTTCGATGAAGGCCTTTCTCGATGCCTACCTGGCGCCGCGCCCGGGCCAGATCGTGCTGAGCGACGGCCGGGTGCTGGGGGCCCACGACGGCATCGAGCACTTCACCATCGGCCAGCGCCGCGGCCTCGGTGTGGCCTGGAGTGAACCCCTGCATGTGGTGCGCCTGGATGGTCCGCGCAACCAGGTGGTGGTGGCGCCCCGGTCCGAGGCGGCCCGCTCCGGGGCCGTGGTCGGTGCGGTCAACTGGCTGTCGATGGCCCCGCCCCAGCAGCCGATCGCCGTGGAGGTGCAGGTGCGCTACCGCAGCGGCCCCGAGCCCGCCACCTTGACCCCCCTGCCCGCCACGGAGGCGGACCACCAGGCGGGCCGGCCCCACCGCTGCCGCCTTGAGTTCGCCGAGGACCAGTTTTCGATCACCCCGGGCCAGGCAGCCGTGTTCTACGCCGGTGAGGTGCTCTTGGGCGGCGGCCTGATCCAGCCGGAGTCAGCGCTGGCTTAGCAAGCCCAGGTTCGGGCAAGCTGAAGTTCAGGCAAGCCCATGTTCAGGCACGCCGAAGTTCAGGTAAGCCGAGGTTCTGCAGCGCAGGTTCAGCAGCGCCTGACCAGCAGGCCGCCCAGCCAGGGCAGCCGGCGCGAGCCCAGGGGACGCTCCGTGGCTGGTCCGATCAGCTGTGTTTGGGCCGATCAGGGGCCACTCCCTGGATCAACCAGGCCGTCCTGGCGCCCTTACCGGCTCCAGGCCCCAGGCCTTGCTCCGCCCGCATGGGGTTGACCGCTCTTGGTCACCAGTAGGGATCACTGGCCCAGGCCACGGTCAGGGGGCCGGCGGGGCTGGCGGGCACCCGGGCAATGCAGGCCCGCTCCGTCGCGCCGTTGACCTCGATTTCGCAGGCGCCGCAGCTGCCCCCCAGGCAGCCGGTGGGGATGGTCAAGCCTGCCTGGGCTGCCGCATCCAGCCAGTCCTGGCCGGCCTGGGCCCGGCTGATCCGGCCCCCGGGCCAGTGGATCGTCACCGCGGCCTTGGGGTCCATGGGGGTCATCGCAGCAGGGGCTCCAGGTTCACATGGGCTTCAAAGGCATCGGCAAGCCGATCGAGTAGCAGGTCCCGTTGCTGGCTGTGGTGGGGCATGGTTTCCGCGAGGGGAGCCAGCCCCTTGCGCCGGCGCAGGCCATTGAGCCAGCGGCGGCGCCAGGGCCCACTCTCAAACACCCCGTGCAGGTAGGTGCCGGCCACCAGTCCGCCCTGGGACCCCAAGGGCTGCCACCAGCCCAGATCGGCGGCGGCGGCGATCGGCTGGCAGGCGGATCCTGCCCCGTTGGCTTGCAGCTGGCTCTGGCCCCGATGCAGCTCAAACCCCTGCAGCTCCAGCGGTGGATCTCCGCTCGGCCAGAGGGCAAGGCTGCGCCGCTGGCGCAGGGCCTTGCTGTCTGCAAACACGGTTTCCAGGGGCAGGAGCCCCAGGCCCCTGGCCAGGCCGGGCCGGCCCCCCTCCAGGCCCTGGGGGTCCTGCAGGGATGCACCCAGCATCTGCAGGCCGCCGCAGATGCCGAACAGCTGGCCGCCAGCGGCGCCATAGCGGACCAGGTCCTCCCCCAGGCCGCTCGCCTGCAGGCTGGCCAGATCCCGCAGGGTCTGCTTGCTCCCCGGCACGATCACCGCATCGGGCTGGCCCAGGGCGGCGCCGGGCTCGAGCCAGCGCAGCTGCACGCTCGGCTCGGCCTCCAGGGGATCAAGGTCGGAGAAATTGCTGAGCGAGGGCAGGCGCAGCACGGCGATCTCGAGCTCGGCGCCCGATTTGCGGCCGCGGCGCTCCAGCAGGTCGAGGGAGTCTTCGGGGGGGAAGAGGGCATCGAGCCAGGGCATCACCCCGAGCACCGGCACGCCCGTGTGTCCTTCGAGCCACTGCCGGCCGTTGTCGAACAGCTCGCGGCGGCCGCGGAAGCGGTTGATTAGCAGCCCCTTGATCAGGGGGCGCTCCACCGGCCGCAGCAGGGCCAGGGTGCCCACCAGCTGGGCGAACACCCCCCCCCGTTCGATGTCGGCCACCAGCAGGCAGTTGGCGCGCAGGTACTGGGCCAGGCGCAGGTTGGTCAGGTCCCGGGATTGCAGGTTCACCTCCACCGGGCTGCCGGCCCCCTCCAGCACCAGGCGCCCGCCCCGGTGGTCCGCTTGCAGTTGGTCCAGGCCCGTGCGAATGGCGGCCCAACCGGGCCTGAACCAATCGCGGTAGTAGTGCTCAGCCCGGGCCGTGCCGACGGCTTGGCCGAGATGGATCACCTCGCTGGTGCTGTCCCCCTGGGGTTTGAGCAGCACCGGGTTCATGGTGCAGCTGGGCTCCAGGCCTGCGGCCCAGGCCTGCATGGCCTGGGAATAGGCCATCTCGCCGCCGCCGGGATCCACCCAGGCGTTGTTGCTCATGTTTTGGCCCTTGAAGGGCAGGGGCGTCTCACCGCGGCGGCGCAAGACCCGGCAGAGGGCGGCGGTCATCAACGATTTGCCGGCCCCGCTCGAGGTGCCGAGCACCATCAGGGGCCTGGGCCCAGCCCCAGCGGCGGCCCTCAAAGCCGGGGCCGGTGGCGTCGCAGCCAGCCCCAGAGCCGTTGGCCCGGGTTGGCTTGGGGAATCTCCCTGGGCCAGGCCTTCAGCACCTGCCGGCCCAGGGGGGTGAGCCGCACCCGTTCGGTGAGGCCCTGGCCATCCACCTCGCGCCGCAACACCCCCAGCTGGATCAACCAGATCAGATGGCCTTCCGCCTCGTAGGCGCCAACCGGGTGAAAGCACCAGTCGCTGGCTGCGGCTGGCCCGGCCGCGCAGGCGGCACCCAGGTCGCCGCTGCTCAGGGCCCGGGATTCCAGCTGGTGGTAGAAGGCTTGGCGAAAGGGCAGGCAGCGCACGGCTGATCGGGCCCGACGGATCGCCCGCTGGGTTGTGGATCCGGTGCCGTCGTCGCCCACGCCGCCTGCTCGCCTGCCTCACCATTCTCTGGCCTGGCTGCGCCAAGCGCGGGCGGGCTCGCGCCTCGGGGCTGGCGACGGGGTCACGACTCGCCGGCTCGCTCCTGGCGTTGTCGTGGTGGCTGGTGCTGCCCCAGGCTGGGGCCCCGCCCTGCCAGCTCCGATGTTGTTGCTCGCCTCTGCCTCCCCGGCCCGGCGCCGCCTGCTGGAGCAGGCGGCCATCCCCCATCGGGTCCAGGTCAGTGGCGTCGATGAGGCCTTGATCACAGCCGACGACCCCGGCGAGCTGGTTGGGATGCTTGCCCAGGCCAAGGCCCAGGCCGTGGTCGACCAGCTGCAGCCAGGCCCCATCACTGCCGTGCTGGGCTGTGATTCCCTGCTGGTGGTGCAGGGGGAGGTGTTCGGCAAGCCCGCCAACCCCGCCGAAGCGATCGCCCGCTGGCAGCGCATGGCTGGCGGTTGGGGCGAGCTGCACACGGGCCATTGCCTCGTGCGCCTGGCTGGCGCTGGCGTCCCGGGCCCCGCCAGCGGTTCCCTGCAGCTGCCAACCGTCCCATCCCGTGAAAACATCACAGCCCTGGAAACGGTCACGATCCGCGAATCGGTCATGACCTGCGAAACGGTCACGACCCGGGTGCAGTTTGCGGACCTCAGCCTGCGCGAGATCGAGGCCTACGTGGCCACGGGCGAACCCTTGCAATGCGCGGGGGGATTTGCCCTTGAGGGGGTTGGCGGCCAGGTGGTGGAGCGGATTGAGGGCTGCTTCAGCAATGTGATCGGCCTCAGCCTGCCGTTGCTGCGGCGTTGGCTGAGCGCCTGAGCCGTCTTGACACCGTCGCTCCCAGGCCCGTGTCTGGGCCGCACGGCTCTGGCGCACGTCCAACCAGGAGTGCTTCAGACCATGAAAAAACCCCCGCCAGGGGCGGGGGCAAGAGGCCAACCGTGAAGGCCAATTCGTTGGCCGTTCAGGGTTGGGATGGCAACCAGGCCTGTCCTCAGTCGAGGTCGGGCATGGCCAGGGTGGGCTCGGCCTTGCGGTCGATGCCTTTTTCGAAGCCGGCGGCGGCAGCGCGGGCGCGGCCCGCATGCCAGAGGTGACCGACCAGGAAGAAGAACGCCAACACGAACTGGGTGGCCGAGAGCCACTGGCGAATGTTGACGAAGTTCACCGAGTTGGGTTCGGTGATGATGCCGCCCACGGAGTTGAGGGAGGCGTTGGGGGCGTGGGTCATGTATTCAGCGGCTCGGCGCACTTGCCAGGGCTGAATGTCGTTCTGGAGCTTGTCGAGGCTCAGGCCATTGGGGCCGCGCAGGGGCTCCAGCCAGGGACCACGGAAGTCCCAGAAGCGCATGGTTTCACCACCGAAGATGATTTCGCCGGTGGGGGAGCGCATCAGGTATTTGCCCAGACCCGTGGGGCCCATGGCGGAACCGATGTTGGCGCCCATGCGTTGGTCACGCACCAGGAAGGTGAAGCTCTGGGCCTGGGAGGCTTCGGCGTTGGTGGGGCCGTAGAACTCGGAGGGATAGGCGGTGTTGTTGAACCAGATGTAGGCCGAGGCGATGAAGCTCATGAAGCTCAAGGCGCCCAGGCTGTAGCTCAGGTAGGCCTCACCGTTCCAGATGAAGGCGCGACGCACCCAGCCGAAGGGCTTGGTGATCACGTGCCAGATGCCACCGAAGATGCAGATCAGACCGATCCAGATGTGGCCACCGATGATGTCCTCCATGGAGTCCACACCGATGATCCAGCCTTCACCACCGAAGGGAGCCCGGGTGAGATAGCCGAACACCACACCAGGGCTGAGGGTGGGATTGGTGATCAGACGTACGTCGCCGCCACCGGGGGCCCAGGTGTCGTAGACACCGCCGAAGAACATGGCCTTGAACACCAGCAGCAAGGCACCCACACCCAGAAGGATCAGGTGGTAGCCGATGATGTTGGTCATCTGGTTCTTGTCGCGCCAATCCTGCGAGAAGAAGGCGGAATAGTTTTCCAGAATCTCCGGACCCCGCAGGGCGTGATAAAGGCCGCCAATGCCAAGCACGGCGGAACTGATCAAGTGCAGCACCCCAACCACAAAGAAGGGGTAGAGGTCGGTGACTTCACCGCCGGGGCCGACGCCGTAGCCGAGGGTGGCCACGTGGGGGAACAGGATCAGGCCCTGCTCGTACATCGGCTTGTCAAAGGTGAAGTGACTCACCTCAAACAACATCATGGCGCCGGCCCAGAAGACCATCAGGCCAGCGTGGGCCACGTGGGCGCCCAGCAGGCGACCGGAGAGGTTGATCAGGCGGGCATTGCCCGACCACCAGGCGTAGCCGGTGGAGTCGAGGTCCTTGCCCCCGACAGCCACCAAGGAGGGATTAGAGAGCGTTACCACGGGGCAGAACCTCTTCAGGGAAGACGAAGTTTTCGTGCGGCTGGTCGGCCGGTGCCATCCAGGCACGCAGACCTTCATTGAGAAGAATGTTCTTCGTGTAGAAGGTTTCAAACTCAGGGTCCTCAGCGGCGCGGATTTCCTGCGACACGAAGTCGTAGGCACGCAGGTTGAGGGCCAGGCCGATGATGCCGATGCTGCTGGTCCACAGACCCATCACCGGCACGAACAG
>CALRRL020000025.1:0-46834 GCA_943370565.1 Synechococcus sp. UW140
GGGGATGAAGCCCTCCAGGGCGCACTCAGGCGCAACAAGCGCCTCTCCCCAGGGCAGGAAACGGGCCAACGTGGCCTCGTTCCGCGCTGTGAGCACCGGGTAATCCGTGGCGCTCAGGTTTGCTCCTGGTTTCAGTTGGGCCGGATCGCGCAGCAACCAGCGCAGGGGACAGCCCAACTCACTCAGGAACAACCAGGCTGCAGCCAGATCCCAGATCTTTGGGGTCGCCTCCAGGGCCGCCACGGTCTGCCCCATGGCCACGCTCACCAGGTTGAGGCTGGCCACCCCCAGCAATCGGATTTTGCCGGGAAAGCGCCGCTGGGGCAGCTTCTGCAGCACCCCGATCGAACGGCTGCAGAGCGAGGCGCAGCCGGCCACCTGGTTCCGGACCGACGGCTGGGCAATCGGTTTGCCATTGCGCCAGGCCCCCTGGCCCCGGATCGCCACGAGCCGTTGGCGCAGGGGTGGCACGTCGAGCACGGCGAGCACGGGCACGCCCTGCTCAAAGCGGGCAATCGAAATCGCCCAGAAGGGGATGCCGGCCGCAAAATTGGTGGTGCCATCGAGGGGGTCCACCACCCAGTAGGCGGTGCTGGCCGGCACGGTTTGGTCGCCTTCTTCGCTGAGCACCCCCTCGCCGGGAAACAACTCCGCCAGGCCGGCCACCAGGGTGGCGTCGCTCCAGCGATCGCAGGCGGTGATCAGGCTGCCGTCGGCCTTGGACTCCGAATCCAGCTGGCCGAAATCAAGGCGCTGGCGCTCGGCCACCCGATCGATCAAGGCATTCAGCCGCTCAAGGGCTAGGTCCTGAGGCACCAATGGTCGGGCTCGAGAAAGGGAACAGTGGCGGCGCCGATCCGACGACGGCCCCTACTGGGCAACAAGGTTAGGAGCAGCCCGTTAACCCCTAACCCAGAACCCTCAGGAATGGTCAGCGAGCCGCAGGTTGGCCTGACAGGCGGGCTGGAGGGGCTCGGGCGGCACGGGCACTTTGATGCCCGTATCAGGCTTCTCGGCCGGCAGCTTCGGTGGCTGGCAAACCGCCACCTGGTCCAGTCCAGTGCGGCGGCGCAGCTCGGCCAGGCTGGTGTTGTAATTGGCCAGGGCGCTGGCGTAGGCCACCTCCGCCTGGGTGAGGTCCCGCTGGGTATCCACCACTTCCCGTTGGGTCGTGACCCCAGCCTGGTAGCGCAGGCGCGCCAGGCGCAGGGACTCGCGAGCCGAGATCACTTCGCGGGAGGTGGTCTGGATATCACGGCTGTGCTGGCGCAGCTGGTAGAAGCTCTGCTCCACCTGGAAACGGATCGTGTCCCGCTGATCAGCGAACTTGAAAGCGTTTTCAGCCGCTTTCTGCTTGTATTGACGCGACTGGGCCATGGCCTTGCCGCCATCAAAGATAGCCCATGAAAAATTCAAACCAACTGTGTTATTGACATTGTATTGATAGGCACCGGAACCATCGATCGTTTTTCCACCGATTAATCCGGCCCTTGAAGAATACTGAGTTGAGTAACGTTCAGCACTAAAATTGTCGAAGATATTTAGGAATGGCTGGACGGCGCCGCGGGCCGCATTCGCATTGCTGTTGGCAACGGAAATATCCAGGACTGCATTGTCCAACTCCTCGCGGAAGGCAAAGGCCGCCACGATGCTCTCCTGCAGGGAGGGGGTCCAGATTCCCAGCACCCGCAGGGGTTCCTTGGCCGTCGGGGTGATGGTTTGGGGCAGGTCTAGCAAGCGGGCCAGGCTGCGGCGGGCGATGCTCTGGCTGGCAATGGAGTTGGTGAGCAGCTGCTCATCGCGGCCCAGTTGGGTTTCGGCCTGGAGCACTTCCAGCTTGGTGGCCACACCGGCCTGGAAGCGGGCCCGGGCATCACGCAGGCTCACCAGGGACGCCCGCACCGACTCCTGGCCGATGCGCACCTGGTCATCGGCGAGCTGCAGTTGGAAGTAGGCCTGGGCGGCCTGCAGGCGCAGTTCGCGCAGGGCAATCAGGTATTGGTTCTTGGCCTGTTCGAACTGGTCGCGGGCGGCGGCAATCTGGGGAACCCGCTGGGGGTTAATCAAGGCCCAGTTGATTCCAAAACCGCCTTTGGCCCCTTGCAGGCGAGTCGTGGTCAGGGCAGAGGGGCTGGAATTGAACGTTCCATCCGGCAAGCTGTTGTAAGACTCGCCATTGAAGAGGCCCGGAAAACTGGAGGCCGTCAGGCTGAGGGTTGGATACCAGGCGGAGATCTGGGCCCGCAGGTTGGATTTGGCCTCATCAACCTGCAAGGCAATCGCCTTGAGGTTGGGATTGTTCACTTCCGCCAGGTTTTCCACTTCGCCCAGGCCCAGGGGCCGCAGGGCGCGAATGCTGACCTGATCGGGGGTCGTGGGCAACGCCAGACTGGCCGGGGAGCTGAGGCGAAGCAGATCGGGTTTCAGCTGGGTGGCGGCGGGTGCAACCACGGCGGGGTTGGATTTCGGCCGGGTTCCCTTCACCTGGGTGGCCAGGGGGAGGGGCTGGGGTGCGGGATCGAGGCGGGCGGTTGGCGTCAGCGGCGCCGCCGCCGGGGCCTTGGCACCACTGGATGCGCCCGGGGAAGCGGCCAGGCCAGGCACGGCGGCCAAGGGAAGGAACCCGGCGCCCAGCAGGGCCAACCAGGAAGTCAAGCGAGGAGCCACCAGAGCTGTACCCGATACATCGCGTGGCCAGAGCCTAGGTAAAAACTGCCGCAGATTCCAGGCAGGCGGCCACGATGTCATCTGCCCCATGCACCAAATGCAGGGGCACAGGCAAGGCTTGCTGCACGGTCTCCAGGGTCAGATCGTCGAGAAACACCGGCTCCCCCTGGCGCAGCATCACCGCCGGCAGCAGCAGTTCCTCGCCGAGATCCTTGCCCGCCAGGCCTTCAAGCAGGTCCTGGCCCGTCAACAGGCCCGTCACGACCTGGTCTTGGCCCCAGTAGGGGCTGGGCAGGCCATGGAGCAGCACCTCAAGCCCCGCAACCCGGTTGAGGCGCGCCACCGCGGGTTCCAGGGCCCCAGCCACCAGCTGGCCCACCACCCAGCTCACCCGCCTGGGCCGCTCCAAGGCCGCTGGCAAGGTTGCGGTGGCCTGCTCCATGGCCTCGAGGAAGGCGCGGATGCTGCCGACACCATTTTCCTGCTGGGGCAGGTGTTCGTAGCTGGCGCGGGGCGGCAGGGGCAGACCCGCCATCAGGTACCACTCATCCGAGAGCCAGGCAAAGCGGCTGCCGAGCTCCCGTTGAAACTGGCCTTGGAGGGGCTCCACCTGGGCGATCACCCGGCGGGCGCAGGCCCGATCCACCGGCACCAGCCCATCACCGGGCGGGCGAAAACGGGTGAGCCCCACCGGCACCACTGCCGCCGAGAGCACGGCGGGCCAGTCGCCGCCGCCGAAGCCGGCCAGATCCCGCAGGGTGCGCTCCAGGGCTGCTCCGTCGTTGAGGCCAGGGCAGACCACCACCTGGGCGTGGATCTGCAGCTGGCGCTCGGCAAACCAGGCGAGCTGCTCGAGCAGCAAGCCGGCCCGGGGGTTGACCAGCAGCTGGCTGCGCAGGGCGGGGTCGGTGGCATGGACCGACACGAACAGGGGGGAGAGGCGCTGCTCCTCGATCCGCTGCCAGTCGGCCGCCGTCAGGTTGGTGAGGGTGAGATAGGAGCCGTAAAGAAAGCTGAGGCGGAAGTCGTCGTCCTTGAGATAGAGGCTGCGGCGATGGCCGGGGGGCTGCTGGTCGATGAAGCAGAAGGGGCAATGGTTGTTGCACTGGCGCAGGCCATCGAACAGGGCCTCGCTGAAGCCCAGCCCCAGGCCCTCATCGGCCTCCTTTTCCAGCTCCACCTGGTGCAGGGTGCCATCGGGATCCTCCACCTCCAGGCGCAGCTCCTCCACCCCGACCAGCCACTGCAGGTCGATCAGATCCCGGGGCCGCACGCCATTGATGCTGAGCAACCTGTCGCCCGGCTGGAACCCCAGCTCCTCACCGATCGAACCCGGTTCAACCGTGTCGACAACGGCGGGCTGGGGCAGCCGCCCGTCCCCCGCCTGGGCGGCCAGGCTCACACCCGCCGAAGGCTCCTTCCACACAACCCGATCCCCCACGCACGGCCTGGTTTCAGTCTGCGCCGCAGGGGGAGCACCTGCCCGACTGGGGCCGGGAGCCGGAACGAACTCAGGCTGAAGTCCTGCTGACATCAGGCACGAGCTTGAGAGCCGCTCGTCTGAAGGGGAGCTGGCTGCAGGCTGCCGATCGCGGCAAGACCAGGACTCGCCTCAGTTGGCGGCGGCGCCGAGCCGGCCGGCGAACAACAGCAGGGAGAGGCCAAAGAGCAGGCGGTAGCCCACAAACCACCAGGTGCTGTTGGTCTGCAGGAAGCGCAGCAACCAGGCGATCGCCAGCCAGGACACCACCGCCGCCGTGACAATGCCGACCACCAGGGGGACGGCCCCGCCGGCGATCGGTTCGGCGAAGGCCGATTTCAGCTCCACCAGGCCAGCCAGGGTGATCGAGGGGATACCAAGCAAGAAGGAAAAACGGGCGGCATCGGCCCGGCGCCAGCCATCGAAGAGCGAGGCGGTGAGGGTGCTGCCGGAGCGGGAGACACCGGGAATGATTGCCAGGGCCTGGGCCAGGCCCACCAGCAGGCCATCGCGCACCTGGACGTCGTTGAGCAGGCGGCGGCGGCGGCCGATCTGCTCCGCCAAGGCCAGCAGCAGGGCCATCACGATCGACACCGCCCCGATCGAATGGAGGCTGCGCAGGGGCGAATGGTCGAAGTCGGGGACAAATTTCTTGACAGCCAGGCCCACCAGCACGATCGGCAGGGTGCCGAGGGCCACGGCCAGACCCAGCCGGGCCTGGGGCGTCTGCCATTGGCCGGAGCGGCCGGCCTGGACCATGCCGCTGCAGACCTCAACCAGGTCCCGGCGGAAGAAGGCCATCACGGCCACGATGCTGCCGAGCTGGATCACGGCGGTGACGGCCACGCCGGGGTCCCCCCAGCCCAGCACCACCGGCACCACCTTGAGATGGGCCGTGCTGCTGATCGGCAGGAATTCGGTGAGCCCCTGGACCACACCCAGGACCAGGTAGTGCCAGCAGGCCTCCCACAACCCCAGGGCTGGCGCGGTTTCCACAGGGGCCATGGAGGCACGGGCAAAAGCTTGCTCTCAACCCTATGGCGCCAAATGGCCTCAACCAGCCCGCTGGAGCCGCCGGGTCCCTTAAGGTTGAACACCTTTCGTTACAACCGGTGATCGGGGTTCCGCCCAGCCTTGTCCGTCAACCCCTCGGCCAACCCCTCGGCGGTGCCCTGGTGGATCCCGGCAGGGCCGCCCTGACGAGCGGACTGCCTGAGACCCTGGCGGTGCGGGACCTGCTCGATGGGCGCCCCAGCCAGGAGCGCGGCGCTGGTTCCGTTCTGGCCCGGGGATTCGGGGCGGCCGTTGCCATCCCCGCTGCGGTGCTGGCGACCCCAACCGTCTCCAGCCCGCGCCTGGATCGGCTCGCCCTGGCCGGTGCCCTGCTCGTGGCCCTGCCGGTGTTCCTGCAGGCCCCCTGGGTGCGGCTCGCCCCCTTCAGTGCCGCCGTCTTCACCCTGCCCCTGCTGCTGGCTGGGATTGCCCTGGAGCAACGGCGCCAGCCCCAGCTCGCCACCGCCGGCGCCCTGCTGGTGGGCTTCACGGGCAGCTGGCTGGGGGGCTGCCTGTTCTGGGGCTGGTTCCGGCTCCATCCCCTCTGGCACCTGCCGATCGAGGCCTTTGCCCTGCCCCTGGCCCTGGCGGGCCTGAAGGGGCGTTGGCGCCTGGCCGCCAGCTTCTACCTGGCCTCCCTGCTCGGCACGGCCTGCACCGATGGGGTGATGGCGATCACCGGCGTGATGGCCCACTGGCGCGAGGTGCTGCTCGCCCCGATCGACCAGGCCGCCCCCTTGCTCCACCAGGCGGCCCTCGGCGTGCTCGAGCCCCTTCCCCTCGCCATCGTGGGCCTGGCGGGCTGCGGCCTGATCGGCCTCTGCCGCCATTACTGGGCCCACCCCGATCCGGCCTGGCGGCTAGCCGCCTCAGCCCTGGCCACCACCCTGTGTGTGGATGGCCTGTTCCTGGCGGCCGCCCTGGCCGCCCCGCGGCTCAGCGGCCTGATCTGAGCGCCTGAACCGGTCCGCCATCTGAAGAACTGCAAAAGCCTGGGGCCTTGCCAGCCGGGTTGCCGGCTAAGGGCTGTAGGTTTCGGGGGCTGGCTCTGTGCAGCGTGTGGTTTCTCATCAGACGGAGTTTTCAATGAAACGCCTGGTTTCATGGCTCATGAGTGGCGTGCTCCTGGCCGGCCTGCTGCTGGGCCTGGTGATGGCCCCAAGCGTGCAAGCGGCCGAACTCCGCAACATCGCCGACGACAAGATCGCCGAGAGCGCCGGCAAGATCGACCTCAACAACTGCTCGGTGCGGCGCTTTCAGGTGTACCCCGGCATGTACCCCACCCTGGCCGGCAAGATTGTCCTGGGTGGTCCCTACGACAGCGTCGATGACGTGCTGAAGCTGGATCTGAGCGAGCGTCAGAAGGAGCTGTTCGAGAAATACAAGTCCAATTTCACCGTCACCCCGCCTTCGATCGCCCTCAATGAAGGGTTTGACCGCATCAATGACGGCGTTTACCGCTGAGGCTTAAGCTGCCCTAATGGTGCAAGCCGTCGGGCCCTCCCGGCGGCTTTTTTGTTGGTCTTTGGCACTTGATGGCTGAGCCTCCGGTCGATGCCCCCCTGGACTCCAGCTGGGATGTGGTTGTGGTGGGAGGTGGGGCGGCCGGCCTGATGGCCTGCCTGGAATTGCCGCCGGGCCTGCGCATCCTGCTGTTGAGCAAGGAACGGGCGCCCCGTTCGGCCAGTCGCTGGGCCCAGGGCGGCATTGCGGCCGTGACCCGTCCCGAGGACAGCTTCGCCAGCCACATCGACGACACCCTCAAGGCCGGGGCCGGCCTCTGTGATCCGGCCGCCGTGTCCCTGCTGGTGCACCAGGCCCCGGCCTGTGTGGACCGGCTGCTGCAGCTGGGCATGGCCTTCGATCGCCAGGGCAACGCCCTCAGCACCACCCTGGAGGCGGCCCACAGCCACCGGCGCGTGCTCCACGCCCAGGACCGCACCGGTGGCGCCCTGGTGGATGCCCTGGAGCGGGAGGTGCTGCGGCGGCCTGGCCTGGTGCGGCGCCTGGGCAGCACGGCCCTGCAACTCTGGCTGGAGGGCGGCCGCTGCTGCGGCCTGCAGGTGCTCGACCAGGGCCAGCTGCGCTGGCTGGCGGCCCGGGCCGTGGTGCTGGCCACCGGCGGGGGCGGACACCTGTTCGCCAACACCACCAATCCGGCCCAGGCCAGTGGCGATGGCGTGGCGATGGCCGCCCAGGCCGGGGCCCTGATCCGCGACCTGGAATTCGTGCAATTCCACCCCACGGCCCTGATGTTGCCGGGGGCACCCCACTTCCTGATCTCCGAGGCCGTGCGCGGCGAGGGGGCCCGGCTGGTGGATGCCGATGGCTCCAGCCCGGTGGCCCACCTCGCTGGCGGCGACCTGGCCCCCCGCGATGCCGTCAGCCGCGCCCTGGTGCGGCGCATGCGCGAACGGCAGGTGGACCACCTCTGGCTCGACCTGCGGCCCGTGGGCAGCCAGCGGCTGGAGAAGCAATTTCCGACGATCCTGGGCCGCTGCCGAGAACTGGGCCTGGAGCCCACCAGGGCACCAATCCCAGTGGCCCCAGCTGCCCACTACTGGATGGGCGGCATCCGCACCGACCTGCAGGCGGCCACCTCGATCCCGGGCCTCTATGCCGTGGGCGAGGTGGCCAGCACCGGCGTGCACGGGGCCAACCGGCTGGCGAGCAATTCGCTGATGGAATGCCTGGTGTTCGCCCGCCAACTGGCGACGATCCAGCTGGGGGATGGCCCCAGCCAGCCCCCAGCCGCCCAGGAGCCGCGCCCACTGCCACCCCTAGCCGCCGCCGCCGTCAGCGGCCCGGGCCCGGAGCTGGTCCCCTCCAGCCCCGAAGCCCTGGCCCGGGCCACCCAGGCCCTCCGGCTCAGCTGCTGGCAGGTGGCCGGGGTGGAACGCTGCCGCAGCGACCTGGCCCCCGCCCTGGCCCGGGTGCGCCGCCAGCGGGCCAGCCTGGAGGGCGCCCCCGCCCTGGGGCCCTGCCTCAACCACGGTCCCGGCGAGCGGGCCCTGGCCCTGGGGCCGGCGGCAACCACCGCCCTGGCGGCGGCCCAGGACCTGCTGCAACGGCTGCGGGTGGCCGAATTGCTGCTGGAGGCCGCCCTGTTCCGCCGGGAGAGCCGCGGCGGCCACTACCGGCTCGATGCGCCCGCCGCCGCCCCGTACTGGCAATGCCACAGCCTGCAGCAACGGGGCCGGCCGATTCGTACCGAACCGATCGCCAACCAGGCCGTCAAGCCAAACTGAAAGACCACGCGCCGCGGCGGCTAGTCCAGGCGGGCTGGTAGCCCCCTGAGGCCCAAAGCCAGCCCTGGGGGCCGCATCTGGGGCATGACGGGCCCAAGGACTTCAGCCGTCTCGGCCAAGGGGTTGGGAGAGGGGTATCAACCGCCAGGTGGCCCCAACCCAACCCATTGTCTCAACCGAGGATTGGGCCAGCCGGGCGAGCCGGCCAGCCCGCAGAGCCGGGGCTCCCCAGCCCGCCAAAGCCCGGGCCAGGGGCCGCTCGCATGGTCGCCCCCGATGGCTCAGAAGCTGCGCGATCCGGTGTAGCCGCTCTTGTCGGCCAGCTGCTCAAGGGGCTTCACGCCGGAGCTGATCACACCCTTGATCTCCCAGCTGGGATAGCCCTCGATCTTCTTGGCATCACAGAGGGCCTTCTGGCTGTTGCGGCCATCGGGGGCGCATTCCACGATCGCCAGCTTCTCGGTGGCCTGGCGACCGAACAGTTCCTTCTGCTCGTGGCAATGGGGGCACCAATAGGCCGTGTACATCACGGCGCCACTGGCCTTGAGAAAGTCGGCCAGGGCCAGCTTGGCGGGATTGCTCTCGGACACCACCGGGATCGGCACGCCCTTGCCAGTGACGGCCGCCGGCCGGTTCACCGAGGCGGCCCAGCCGAGGCCGACGATGCCCACCAGCAGGGCGGTGATCACCGCGCGGAACACCAGGGTGCCCGTGTCCTCCCACTCGCCGCCGATCAGGCTGAACACCAATAGCGACAGGCTGAGCAGGGCCGAAAGGATGCAGAAGGGGCAGCAATCGTGCAGCCCGAACAGCATCACCCCCACCAGCACCAGGCTGAACACGGCCATGGCGGTGCTGAGCAGGGCCAGGCCCCACCAGCTGCGCTGGGCCAGGCTGACCCGGGCCTCGCCCTGCACCACCAGGGGCACCACCGCCATCAGCAGGATCGCCAGGTAGGCCAGACAGCCGAACAGGGCCAGGGGCTGGCCGGCGATCGAACCCCAGGCGCTGGAGAGCACCTTTTCGCAGCCGTTGCAACCGAAGAACCCCTCTTTGCCGCAACTGAGGGCGCCGAGCAGGCCCCACTTCTTGAGCGTGATCGAGCCGGTGTCGATCGCACCGATGGTGGCCAGCACGGCGATCACGACCCGCACCCAGCGCAGACCGGGGTCGCTGCGGCGGCGGGAACTGAGCCGACTGCTCAGTTTGGAGGAGGTCACGGGCAAGGACTTGGCTGCAGGGATTCTCGCAGTCGTGGGCAGATCCCAGCTGCGGCCGCGTTGATTCCGGCGCGAACGCCCTGGCTAGGGTGGGAAATTGGCTCCATCACGGCTCAGCCCTTTGTTGATGGCATCCGCCAGGCCGATCGGCCTGGCGGATGCCATCAGCCCGCCCTCCATCCGTCCCGACCCTCCCTTGCCCGCCCCTGGAGCCGCCCTGCCGATGCGTCCGAATCCCGCCCCCAGCCCGTCATCAGTGGCCCAATCGGCAGCAATCCCAGCGGCCACCCCCGCCCGCAAGGCGACGGTGGCCTTCGCCCACCTGGGCTGCGAGAAAAACCGGGTGGACACCGAGCACATGCTCGGCCTGCTGGCCGAGGCGGGGTATGGGGTGAGCGCCGATGAAAGCGACGCCGCCGTGGTGGTGGTGAACACCTGCAGCTTCATCCAGGACGCCCGCGAGGAATCGGTGCGCACCCTGGTGGAGCTGGCCGAACAGGGCAAGGAACTGATCATTGCTGGATGCCTGGCCCAGCACTTCCAGCAGGAGCTGCTCGATTCCCTGCCCGAAGCCAAGGCGATCGTCGGCACGGGCGATTACCAGCACATCGTGTCGGTGCTGGAGCGGGTCGAGGCGGGCGAGCGGGTGAACCAGGTGAGCGCCACCCCCAGCTTCGTGGGTGATGAGCACCTGCCCCGCTACCGCACCACCAGCGAAGCGGTGGCCTATCTCAAGGTGGCCGAAGGCTGCGACTACCGCTGCGCCTTCTGCATCATTCCCAAACTTCGCGGCGACCAGCGCTCGCGCACGATTGAGTCGATCGTGGCCGAGGCCCGGCAACTGGCGGCCCAGGGGGTGAAGGAGCTGGTGCTGATCAGCCAGATCACCACCAACTACGGCCTCGACCTCTACGGCAAACCGCAACTGGCCCAGCTGCTGCGGGCCCTGGGCGAGGTGGAGATCCCCTGGATCCGGGTCCACTACGCCTATCCCACCGGCCTCACCGCCGAGGTGCTGGCCGCCTACCGGGAGGTGGCGAATGTGCTGCCCTACCTGGACCTGCCCCTGCAACACAGCCACCCTGAGGTGCTGCGGGCCATGAACCGCCCCTGGCAGGCCGAGGTCACCGGCAGCCTGCTCAAGCGCATCCGCGAGCAACTGCCCGAGGCCGTGCTGCGCACCACCTTCATCGTCGGGTTCCCCGGCGAAACCGAAGAGCACTTCCAGCACCTGCTCGATTTCGTCGCCGAGCAACGCTTCGACCATGTGGGCGTGTTCACCTTCTCCAGTGAGGAGGGCACCGCCGCGGCCGAGCTGCCCAACCCGGTGAGCGCCGAGGTGGCAGCCGAGCGCAAGGACCGCCTCATGGCCCTGCAACAGCCGATCGCCGCCGAACGCAACGCCGCCTGGGTGGGCCGGATCGTCGATGTGCTGATCGAACAGGAGAACCCTTCTAGCGGCGAGATGCTCGGCCGCTGCTCCCGCTACGCCCCCGAAGTGGATGGCGAAGTGAGAGTGCTGCCCGGCGAAGGGGGGCTCTGCGCCGCCCCCGGGACCCTGGTTCCGGTGCGCATCACCGCCGCCGATACCTACGACCTGGTGGGCGTGGTGGTGGGGGCCCAGGCGATGGTGGGCGATGCCCTGGCCGCCCGCCAGGCATCCCTTTGAACCAGGCGAAGCGACCCAGGCGGGGCCCCGGAGCCGCAGGCCGCCTGGGCCAGGCCCTCGGGCGGATCCGCCGGCGCCTGATCCGCCAGCAGCGCAGCACCTTCCTGGTGGCCTCCGGCCTGAGCACGGCCGGCTCCTTCGCCGGGCTCACCGCCAAGGGCTGGCTGCTGATGCACGGCAGCCACAACCCCCTGGTGCTGGCCCTCAATTTCGCCGCCCTCTGCCTGCCCACCCTGCTGGTGAGCGGTCCGGCTGGCGTCGCCACCGACCGGCTCGGCAGTGAAACGGTGCTGATCCGGGCCCAGTGGGGCCTGTTTGCCGCCGGGGTGCTGGGGGCCGTGGCGATTCCGCTCAGCCAGGGGCCCCTGCAGGTGGTCCTGCTGTTGCTCAGCACCCTGGGGGTGGGCCTGGCCAGCGCCTACGAACTCACCGCCCGCAACAAGCTCTGCGCCCTGCTCGTGGATGGGCCCGACCAGCTGGGCCCCTACCTCACCAGCTTTTCGGTGGTGTTCAACGTCGGCAAACTGGTGGGCCCGCCGATCGGTGGCCTGCTGGTGGCCGCTCTGGGGCCCGTGGCCGCCTTGAGCCTGGATGCGGCCAGTTACCTGCTGCCGATTGCCGCCCTCACCTGGCTGATGGCGCCCCACCGGGAGGTGGAGCAGCGCAGCCAGCGGGGCCAGGCAGCCAGTGTGGCCCGGGCCTGGCGCGACTGCGGCCCCGGCCTGCGCCAGGTGCTGCGCTTCACGGCCCTGGCCTGCCTGGTGGGCTTCTTCCACCCCGGCCTGGCCCCCCTGATTGCCAATGAATTGCTGGGCTCCAGTCCCCAGGCCCTGGGCGTGTTCACCAGCGTGCTGGCGGCCGGCAGCATCAGCGGCGGCGTGATCCTGCAGCGAAACGCCCAGCAGCTCAGCCGCCGGCCCGCGCTCCTGCTCGGCAGCAGTGCCCTGGTCACGGCCCTGGCCCAGCTGGGCATGGCGGCAGCCACCGGCACGGCCCTAGTGATTCCCACCAGCCTGGCGATGGCCTTCCTGATCGGAGCGGGCACGGCCTGCCTGCTGGCGGGCACGAACCTGATCACCCAGGTGGCCGCGCCCCAGGTGTTGCGGGGCCGGATGGCGGGCCTGGCCCAGGTGGCCTTCCTGGGCGGTGGCGGCCTCAGTGGACTGCTGGCCGCCTGCCTCACCCTGCTTTACGGGCTCCAGGCCTGCTTTGCGCTCCTCGGGGGCCTGGGCCTGGTGATTGCCCTGCTGGAACTACGCAGCCGCGGCTCCCAGCGGCTGGAGCAGGACCGGGGCGAAGACCCGGGGGTGATCAGATCAGCTTGACGCCGCGCAGCACGAAGGCGATGGCGGCAGCCGTGGTCAGACCGCCGGCGACAAGGGCGAGATAGATGGCGGGACCCATGGCGGCGGGGGGCAAGGTTGCGGCCATTACAGCAGAACGGCGGGGCCCCGGGGCCAAAACCTTCACGGAACCGCCTAGGCTGGCGCCACGATTTGCGGTTGGCTTTCCTTACCTGGCACGCTCCCCGGCCCGTTCTCCAGCAGAGCGTCCTGGCGGCCCCCCTTTCCCCACCTGGTCCAGGCGGATGGGAAGAAGTTCAGACCTTCGCCAGCACCCTGCTTCAGACCCCTCCGCCAGAGCGTCATTCCCCCCAGCTTGAGATCGGCCAGCATGCGCACGCTGTTCATCTACCCAGAGTTCCCCAAGACCTTCTGGAGCTACGAGAAAATTCTCGAGCTGGTGAATCGCAAGGTGCTGCTGCCGCCCCTCGGTCTGGTGACCGTGGCGGCCCTGCTGCCCCAGCACTGGGAGATGCGGCTGGTGGATCGCAACGTCTCCCAGGTGCAGGAGGCCGATTGGGCCTGGGCGGAGCTGGTGATCATCTCCGGCATGATCGTGCAGAAGGCCGACATGGCCGTGCAGATCGGCGAAGCCAAGCGCCGCGGTCTGCCGGTGGCCGTGGGGGGCCCCTTCGCCAGTTCCACCCCGGATGCACCGGAACTGGATCTGGTCGATTTCAAGATCCTCGATGAGGGCGAAATCACCCTGCCCCTGTTCATCGAGGCGATCGAACGGGGCGACCGCCAGGGCCGCTTCAGCTCCAATGGCGAGAAACCGGATGTCACCGGCACGCCGATCCCCCGTTTTGACCTGCTCGAGCTCGATGCCTACGACTCGATGAGCGTGCAGTTCTCGCGCGGCTGCCCGTTCCAGTGCGAGTTCTGCGACATCATCGTGCTCTACGGGCGCAAACCCCGCACCAAAACGCCCGAGCAGCTGGTGGCCGAACTGCAGGCCCTCTTCGACCTGGGCTGGCGCCGGGCGATCTTCCTGGTGGATGACAACTTCATCGGCAACAAGCGCAACGCCAAGTTGTTGCTGCCGGCCGTGAAGCAATGGCAGATCGAGCGCGGCTTCCCCTTCAGCTTCACCACCGAAGCCTCCGTGGATCTCGCCGCCGACGACGAGATGATGGCGATGATGGCCGAAGCCCGCTTCGAAGCGGTGTTCCTGGGCATCGAAACCCCCGACGAGGCCAGCCTGTCGGTAGCGGGCAAACATCAGAACACCCGCAGTTCCCTAGAGGACTCCGTTGATCGGATCACCTCCTACGGCATCCGGGTGATGGCCGGTTTCATCATTGGCTTCGATGGGGAGAAGAGCGGCGCCGGCGATCGCATCGTGCGCTTTGTGAGCCGCACCGGGATTCCCGCCGCGATGATGGGCATGTTGCAGGCCCTACCCAATACCGGCCTCTGGCATCGGCTTGAGAAGGAAGGGCGCCTGATTGAGGACAAGGCCGATGCCAAAGGCGTGAACCAGACCAACCTGCTCAACTTCCAGCCGACCCGGCCCATCCGCGACATCGCCAACGAATACGTGGATGCCTTCTGCCGTCTTTATGAACCCAATGCCTACATCGACCGGGTTACCCATTACTACCTGAAGATGGGCGAACCCCGCTGGAAGGCCTTCTACGACGCCGACAAATCCGACAAGCCCGTGTTGCCCAGCTGGGGCGATCTGCGTGCCCTGTCGATTGTGGTGTGGCGCCAGGGCATGCAACGGGACACCCGCTTGCGGTTCTGGCGATCCCTGGCCACCATCGCCCGGCGCAATCCCAAGTGCCTGGAGCAGTTCCTGGTCACCCTGGCCCACAACGAGCACTTCCAGGAATACCGCGGTGTCGTCACCAAGGAAATCCAGGAGCAACTGGCGGCCCTGCCCCCCGATCCCCCCTCCACCCCGGCCAAGGCCCCGCGCGAACTGCAACCCGCCTGAAGCCTGGGCAACGGCGGTCAGTCCTGGATGTAGTCGCTGCCATCCTCGAGGCAGCGTTCGGCCCGTTGCAATTCCCGCCCCAGGTAGAGGGCGTGGTCGAGGCGGCTGATCGGCCGCGGGCCCTCGCCCTCGGTTAGGGCGATGCCCAGTTCCTTGGCGCTGCGGCCCCGGAAGACGGCCAGGGGCTGCCGCGGCCCTTCACCGCGGCACTGCAGCACTTCGCCCGTTTCAGGATCGGTGGCCAGGCCCCGCTCATCGATGCCATTGCCGTAGTGCTCGGCCACCAATTCGCCCGCGGGCCGATCGAGCTTGATCAGGAAATAGCCGCTGGGATCGAGGGCAATGAAGCGATGGGACAACTGGCCATCGAGGGCCTGCCGATCAGGGGGGGTCAACACCATGGGGCGATGCTAATCAAGGGTCCGTCAGGGGCTTGGGCTGGAGCGGGGAGTGCCCAGGGGTGAGCCCGGGGGTGGGCCAAGGGGTGGCAGTTCGGCACTGAACGGCAGCTCGGCGTTGATCGCCTCGATCTCCTCCAGTTGCTGGGCGTTGGCCTGGGGCAACCACTGGCGCAGCAGGCGATCGAAGCGGAGGTCGAACCAGCGGTGCAGGCTGGCGTGGGGGCGGGCGACAAAGCCCCGCCGGCGTTTGTGGCTGCCGCCGGCGCCCGGATCGAAGTGGCGAATCCCCCGCTCGATCGCCCAGGCAATCGGCGCGTAATAACAGACCTCGAAATGGAGGTTTTCCAGCTCCACATCACTGCCCCAGTAGCGACCCCAGAGTTGGTCGCCGGTGTGGACGCAGAGGGACATGGCCAGGGGGTCGGTGGCATCGCCGGTGTGGGCACTGAATAACACCAGATGCTGACGGAGCTGCGGCGGACTTTCGCTAAAAAAGGCCTCCGTGAGGTACTTACTGCCCCACATCCCCCAACGGCTGCAGTGCTGGGCATAGAAATGATGCATGCGCGCCATCAGATCGTCCGTGATCGCCTCCCCCAGCAGCGGCGTGACCGTGAGGCCGGCAGCGGCCACCGAGCGACGCTCCCGCTTGATGTTGCGGCGCTGGTTGGCATTGAAACTGGCCAGGTAGGCGTCAAAACTGGCGTAGTTCTGGTTGCTCCACAGGCTCTGCTGGTTCAGCCAGGGGGCCCAGCCGGCCGCCTCCAGGCGGGGACGCCAGTGCGGATCCACATACAGAAAGTTGCAGCTCAAGAGCCGATGCTCGCGGCAGAACTCCTCAATCAGGGCCAGCAGCACGGTCGTCAGGGCCGCCTCGTCCTCGCCGGCGGCGATGTGGAAGCGGTACCCCAGCACCGGGCTGAGCGGGCTCATGCCCAGCAGCTTCGGGTAGTAGCGCAGGCCCAACTGGCCAGCCAGCTGGGCAAAGGACTGGTCGAAGACGAATTCGCCGTAGCTATGGCCCTTGAGGTAGAGCGGCGCCACCGCGATCAGGCTGTCCCCCCGCCACAGCCCCAGATGCACGGGCTGCCAGCCCTGGGAGGGCACGATGCTGCCGGAGACCTCCAGGCGCTCCAGCCAGTGCCAGGAGTAGAAGGGAAGCCCTGCCGCCGCCGTTACGGCCTGCCATTGCGCCTCGGGAATCTCGGCGATCGACCCGTGCCAGCGGGCTTGAAGCTCAGCCATGGCAGGGCCTCTCGCGGCGGCGGCGTGGCCCCAACGCTAGGGATGGCCCTGGCCCTGCTGCTGCCCCTGCAGGCGGCACCGGCCCAGGCCGGCCTGATGCGCCCCGTGCTGCAGCTGCTGCGACCCCAGGTGGAAGCCCGCCTGGCCAGCCTGTGCGTGGGCTGGCTGGCCGGCAACGATGGGGCCCTGGCCGCCAGCCTGGAGCGGCCCTGCCGCCAGCTGGCCGCCCCGGTGAGCCGCTGCCTGGTGGAGGAAACCGATGCCAGTGGCAACAGCCTGGCGGTGGTGACAGACCTGCTGAGCGGCCGCCTGGGGGACACCAGTGAACTGGTGGTGAAACGCTGCGCCGCCCGGCTGCTGGGCCTGCCGCCGGACAGCCTGCGCGAGGTGCCCCTGCTGGAGATCGCCCACCAGTTCAAACCCCCAGGCCAGGGCCAGCCCCCGCTGCAACCGCCCCGCTAGGGCCCCTGGGGGGCCGGAGGCCGGCCGTAGCGCAGCAGCACTTCGCCTTGGCCCAGGGAACGGCTCTCCTGCAACTGCCAGGGCACGGCCGCCGGGAGGGGCGCCGGCGGCATCCAGCTGTGCGCCCCCCCGAGCAGATGGGGCACCAGGGTGAGCTGCAGGCCATCCACCAGATCCAGGGCCAGCAGGCTGGCCGCCAGCCGGGCGCCCCCGAGCAGCACCAACCGGTCCAATCCCTCAGCCGCCAGCTGGGCCAGCAGGTCGGTCCAGCCCGCCGCAGGCGGCGGGTCTTGGCTGGGTTCCGCTGGACTGGGCCGGTGCTGCCTGGGCCAAGCTGGCGTGGAGTCCCCCGGGGATCGGGGGAATGGGCCCCAGGCCGCGGCTCCAGCCCCAGACGCCGGCCCGCCGGGCTCCTGGTCCCCCGGGGGCCCAGGTTCGGGTTCAGAAGGCTCCGGGGACAGGAGCCAGAGCCGATCAAAGCCCGCTGGGGGATGGGGATCGACCGGAGCCGACGCCACCAGGCCGCGCCGCAAGGGCTGGCGGAAAAAGGGCAGCTGGGGATCGAGCCGGCCGCTGCGGCTCACCGCCAGGGCCCAGGGCTGGGGCGGGCGCCCCTGCAGGCGCCGGCGCTCCAGCAGGTCGGCCTGACGGATCAGGCAGGTGGTGCCATGGAGCCTCAGGGTCTGGGCGCCGATCAGGCAGCCATCGGCCCAGGCCAGGGCCTCCTCCAGGGCACGCCGATCGCCGGCTCCCCCCAACTGGGCGGCCCCACCACTGGGCGGCGCCAACCGTCCATCCAGACTGACGGCCAGCACCAAGAGCACCTGGGGCCGGCTCCGGGGCCCCGGGGAAGCGGCGGTGCCAGCGGCGCTCACACCGCCGCCAGGGCGTCGAGGGCCAGGGGCCGCATGCCCAGCAGGGGCGCTTCGGCAAACACCTCGGCGGCGTTGTTGGGGCTTTCCTGCAGCCGCACCTTGTGCAGGCTGGCGCCGGTGCCGGCGATCGGGGCCTGCAACAGATCGGCGATGTGCAGAGCGATGTTCTCGGCGGTGGGCACGCACTGGCCGAAGTGGGCCACGTCCTTGTTGAGGAAGGTGTGGTCGAAGGGCTCCACCACCAGGTCGTCCACCAGCTGCTGCAACACGGCCAGATCAGCCACCATGCCGGTGCGGGCATCGATGCGGCCGCGCACGGTGACATCCAGCAGGTAGTTGTGGCCGTGGCCGTTGGGCCGGGCACATTTTCCGTAGATCGCCTCGTTGTCGGCCTGGCTCAGTTCGGGGCGGGCGAGGCGATGGGCGGCGGCGAAATGGGTGCGGATCGTCAGGAAGGCTTCCATGGAGTCGTCGAGCACATCGGCCCAGAGGGTGGAGGTTTCGTAGAGGCGCAGGCCCATCAGGGGCAGGTGCGGAGCGAGCCGCTGCCAGATCGCCAGCACAAGGGCTTCGGTGGTGGGCAGCCGGCCCTCAGGCCGCTCCAGGTCGAAATCAGGCCAGGCCCCATTGAGGAAACGGAAATCCAGCTGGCCGGTGACTTCGCGGCGGATGGCGTGCTTCACGTCCGAGAGGTTGAGCACCATGCCGTCGGCATCGAGGCCGCCGCCCATGGCCACGATCAGCTCGTAGTTATGGCCATGGCCCGGGGCCAGGCTGCAGGGGCCAAAGCGCCGTTGGTTCTCGTCGGGGGAGAGCTCCGGCAGCCAGTAGCGGTGGCTGGCGCTGAAGGTGGCCCGGCGGGTGATCACACAGGGACGCCCCTGGCCATGGGCACGGAGGCTGGGCGCCGGGGGCGCCGCCAGCACGGGCGGGGTCATCGCAGCGCAGATCGTGAGGCAGCATCCTAAGGAGGTTGCCTGCCCCCATGAGCGCGCCCCACCCCAGCCCTGGAGCCAGCTCCCAGCCCGGCGCGGAGGGGAGCGGCGCCGGAGATCCGGCCCTGGACCTGCGCCAGCGCCTCCAGGGGGTGAACCTCTATCTGATCGGCATGATGGGCAGCGGCAAAAGCGCCGTGGGCCGGCCCCTGGCCGAGGCCCTCGGCTACCGCTTCCTCGATGCCGACACCAGCATCGAGCAGGTGGCCGGCAAGCCCATCCCCGACCTCTTCGCCAGCGAGGGCGAGGCCGGCTTCCGCGCCCTGGAAGCGGCCGTGTTGAACCAGATCGCCGCCTGGCATTCCCTGGTGGTGGCCACCGGCGGCGGCGTGGTCACCCGCCCGGAGAACTGGGGCCAGCTGCACCAGGGGCTGGTGATCTGGCTCGATGCCCCCGACGCGCTGCTGCTGGAGCGACTCAAAGCGGATCCCACCCCCCGGCCGCTGCTGGCCTGCCCCGACCCGGCCGCCCGCCTGGCCGCGCTGCTGGAGCAGCGCCGCCCCCTCTACGCCCAGGCCGATCTGCACATCCGCCAGGACGGGCGGCCGCCCAGGGAGGTGGCCCTGCAGGTGATCGAAGCCCTGCCGGCGATCCTGCGCCAGCGCCCAGCGGCCCCGAGCCAGCCCGTGGCCCTGGTCGACAGCGACGGGGCCATTGCCCATTCACTCAACTGATTTCAAGCCCCCTGATCCCGCGCTCCCGGGTGCCGAGCCCCGATCGCGCCGAACAGCACCTGCAAAGCCGATCCAAAGCAGGGCCCCAGCCTTAACCGCCCGCCCCCGGCGGCTCCAGCCGCACCGCAAACCACTGCACGCTCACCCCAGGCTCCCGCTCCAGTTCGCAGGCCGTTTCCAGTAGGCGCTGCGCCCGACTGGGGGCATCCGGCAAGCCCGCCAGGTCCGCCGGAACCGCCTCAAGGGACTCGAGCTGGCCGACCAGCCAGGCCAGGGTTTCGTCGGCGCTGAGCAACCGTTCGCCCCCCACCGGCTCCAGCACCACGTAGTGGTCGCAGGCACGGATCAGGGGATCGGACATCGCCAATCGGTTTCGGGGGAGCCAATCCTGGCGCGGCCTTCTGGGCCCGGGAGCCCAGGCGAGGCAGCCTGGGGAACGCGGTCATCGAAAAGCGGTCCTGGGAAAGCTTTGATGGCAAAGCTTTCATGGCAAAGCGCTCAGGGGCGGCCCACCTCGGCGCCGATGCGATCCCGCCACTGGAACAGGGGCTCGAGCTGGGGGTCATCCGCCAGGCCCGGCACGCCCCAGCCGGCCAGGGGGGCGCCAGCGCTCTGGGGAAACTTCAACAGCGACAACTGACCGGCCACGGCCAGGTCCGCCAACGACAACCGGTCCCCCACCAGGTAGAGACCGGCCGTGGTCGGGGCCGTGGTCGGGGCCGTAGTCGGGGCCTGGGTGGGGGCCGTGATCAGGGCCGTGAGCTGGCTGAGGCCGTGGCGCAACTGCTCGAGTCCGCCCTGGTCCACCGCCTGGCCCAGGCCCGCCAGCAGCGACCCGGGCACCGCCCCCACCAGGGACCGCAGCGCTGCCGGGGTGGCCATCGGCAGCAGGGCCGCCCGCAGATCGGCATCCTCCACGGCCGCCTGCAGCAGGGCCAGGCGCACGCCGGCGGCCAGGGCCGTGTCGGCCCAGTCCTCGAGCAGCAGCACCCGGGCCCGCTCGGCCGGATCCGCCGGCAGCAGCGCCGGCTCGGCCCCCTTGGCCTCCAGGTGCAGGGCGATGGCGCTGGAGTCGGCGATCACCTCAGAGCCATCCACCAGCACCGGCACCTGGCGCTGGCCCGACAGCCGGAACAACTGCAGCTGGCCCAGGCCGGGGGTCACCTCCACCACGCTGTAGGCCAGGCCCTTGGCGGCCAGGATCAATCGCACCTTCTCGCAGAAGGCGGAGTGTCGGAACTGATGAAGTTCCAGCATCGGCACACCTGAACCATTGGGCGGCAGAGTAACGCTGCATTTGGATCGCTGCCGCCGCCCGCGCCATGAGGGAGTTCTTCGTCAATGTGACGCGCTACCCGCGCTACCTGGTGGCCTTCGGCCTGGGGCTGCTCAATTCCGTCGTCGAGCCCCTGGCCGAGCGGCGCAGCAACCCGGTCACGGCCGTGGCCCTGATCGGCGCCCTGGTCAGCGGCGGCATCAGCCTGACCCTGACCCTGCGTGCCATGGTGACCACAGCACCAGTGACGTAGGCATGGCCCAGGGGCGCAGGGTGGAACGGGTGGCCGCCTCGATTCGCCGCGAGGTGAGCGAGCTGTTGGTTACGGGCATCAAGGACGACCGGGTCAACCTGGCGATGGTGAGCGTCACCAACGTCGACGTGGCGGGCGATCTGCAGCACTGCAAGGTGCATGTGAGCATCTTCGGCAGCGAGGACGACCGCCAACAGGCCCTGGCCGGCCTGCGCTCGGCCGCCGGCTATGTCAAGGGAGAACTGAGCCGGCGCCTGAACATGCGCCGCACGCCGGAGGTGATCTTCCTGCTCGATCGCGGCATTGAAAAGGGCACCGCCGTGTTGAGCCTGATCAACAAGCTCGGGGCCGAGCGCCAGGAGAAGGGGGAGGTTCCCGCCGGCAGCGATGGCGAGCCCGAAGCGGGGCGCCTCGCGGCCGGGGAGGCGGATGGGGCCTCTGCCAGGGGCCCTGCCCGGCCAGGCCCTTCAGTCGACGATGACGCCTGAAACGGCCCCGGGCCGCGAGCTGGGCCCAGCGGCCAGCCCAGGCGCCCCGGACCCCGACTGGCGCGGCTTGTCCCTGCGCCAGCAGGTGGCCCGCCTGCTGGTGGTGCGCGCCAGCGGCCACGCCAGCGACAGCCAGCGGCGCTACCCCCGCTGGGAACTGACCAACGCCAGCCTGCGGCGCCTGCTAAGCGAGGGGGTCGGCGGCGTGATCCTGCTGGGGGGCAGCGCCCAGGAGCTGGCCCTGCGCTGCCGCCAGCTGCGGGCCTGGGCCGGCCAGCCGCTGTTGCTCTGCGCCGACGTGGAGGAGGGGGTGGGCCAGCGCTTCGAGGGAGCCAGCTGGCTGGTGCCGCCCCTGGCGATCGGCCGCCTGCTGCAGCCGCTGCCCCCAGGCCGCGGGGCCGCTGCAGCCGCCCCCCTGGCCGGTTCAGGGGCTGGAGCCCCGGCTCCCGGAGCCCCTGGCCCCGGAGCCCCCGCAACGCCGGGATCGCTCCCCCCGCCGCCTCTCGCCAACCCCACCGCCCCCCAGCCAGACGGGGCCCCGCAAGCCGGCCAGGACCCCCAGGCCCCAGGCGAAGCCCGGGCCGCCGCCCAACCCCATGGCCTGGAACCCCACGGCCTCGAAACCCATGCCCTGGACCCCCAAGGACTGGACCCCCACGGACCCATGCCCGGGGCCGCAGCGGCAGCCCTGGCCGAGCGCTACGGCCGCTGCACCGGTCGCCAGGCCCGCCTGCTCGGTCTGAACTGGGTGCTGGGGCCGGTCTGCGATGTCAACAACAATCCGGCCAACCCGGTGATCAACGTGCGCGCCTGGGGTGAAGATCCCGCCACGGCCTCCACCCTGGCGGCAGCCTTCCTGCGCGGCGCCCAGGCGGAGGGGGTGCTCTGCTGCGCCAAGCACTTTCCCGGCCACGGCGACACCAGCAGCGACTCCCACCTGGAACTGCCCCGGCTGCCCCACAGCCGCGCCCGGCTGGAGGCGGTGGAGCTGCCCCCCTTCCGCGCCGCCATCGCCGCCGGCGTGGCCAGCGTGATGACGGCCCACCTGTTGCTCGAGGCCCTCGACAACGAACGACCGGCAACCCTGTCGCCGGCCGTGCTCGATGGCCTCCTGCGCCGCGAGCTGGGCTTCGAGGGGCTGATCGTCACCGATGCCCTGGTGATGGAGGCGATCACCGCCCACCACGGCCCGGGCGAAGCGGCCCTGCTCGCCTTCCACGCCGGCGCCGACCTGATCCTGATGCCCGCCGATGCCGATGCGGCCATCGAGGCCCTGGTGGCGGCGATTGAATCTGGCGCCATCCCGCGCCAGCGGCTGGAGGCCAGCCTGGCGCGGCGCCAGCGGGCCCTGGACAGGGTGGCGGCCCCAGGAGGGGAAGCTGCCCTCGCTCCAGCCGCCGGCGATCTGGCCGGCGACCCCAATGGCACCTGGGTGTCCCCCGCCGAAGCGGCCCTGGCCCGCGAGCTGGTGGAGCGCAGCCTGCAAACCCACGGACCTGCTCGTGCCAGGGCAGCAGCGCCGGCAGCAGCAGCCTTCGCTGCCGCCCCCGCCCTGCCACCGGGCCCCGGCCTCAACCTGATCCGCCTCGACAGCAGCCTGGGCTGCCCGTTCCTGCCGGCGATGGCGCCGGCCCTGGTGCGGCCGGCGGGGGCGGGGTATCAGAGCTGCCTGATCGACAGCCGCAGCCCCAGCCCCTGGAGTGGGGATCCCCAGGCGCCCCTGGCCCTGGAGCGGCTGCCAGGGGGACCGGTGCTGCTGCAGCTCTTCGTGCGCGGCAACCCCTTCCGCGGCAGCGCCGGCGCTGAGGAGCCCTGGCCCGCCGTGGTCAGCCAGCTGCTGGCCGCCGGCCGCCTGGCTGCCCTGGCCGTCTACGGCAGCCCCTACCTCTGGGCCAGCCTGGAGCCCCTGGTGCCCCCGATGCTGCCGGCGGCCTACAGCCCCGGCCAGATGCCCCTGGCCCAGGCCCTGCTGCTCGATCGCCTCGGCCTCCCGGCCGCCGCCCTGGAAGGCGGCTTCACCGACTGAACTCCAGCTGTCCACCAACCGGCCTGCGACGGACCAGCAACCCAGACCCAACCGAGCCCCAAGCGAACCCCGACGGAGCACCCACGGAGTGCCGTCGAAGCCCGGCCTGGGGCTCCTGGCGTCCTGGGGTGGCGAGGCCGACCCGAGGGCCGGTTGACGGAGCCCAAGCCGGGCCCTGGCTGGCGGCCCGCGGGATCGCCTGGGCAGGGGAGGGCCTGCGCCCCAGCATCGGGGCAGGCCAGATCCCAGGCTGCGCGGATCGCCTGGCATGGGCATCGGCCCTAGCCTCGGCACACCGCCCCTGGCCCCGGGCCCGATGCTCAGCCTCTCGATGATCGTGCGCGACGAGGCCGAGCGGCTGGAGCGCTGCCTCGCCTCGGTCAAGGGCTTTGTCGATGAGATGGTGCTGGTGGACACCGGCTCCCAGGACGGCACCGTGGCCCTGGCCCGCAGCCTGGGGGCCACGGTGCAGGAGATCCCCTGGCCGGGGGATTTCGCGCCAGCCCGCAACACTGCCCTGCAGGGGCTCTCGGGCGACTGGGTGCTGGTGCTCGATGGCGATGAACAGCTGCTGGCGGAGGCGAAGGCGCCCCTGCGGGCCCTGATGGCCCAGCCGGATGTGCTGCTGATCAACCTGCTGCGCCTGGAGCAGGGGGCCCGCCAATCCCCCTATTCCAGCGTCAGTCGCCTGTTTCGCCGCCATCCGGCGATCCGCTGGAGCCGGCCCTACCACTCCAGCGTCGATGAGAGCGTGGCGGCGCTGCTGCGGCTGGAGCCCCACTGGCGGGTGGCCGATTGCGGCGTGCCGGCCCTGCTGCATGACGGCTACCGGCCCGAGCTGCTGGCCCAGGGCCGCAAGGCCGAGCGGCTGCGCCAGGCCATGGAGCAGGAGCTGGCCCAACGGCCGAATGATCCCTACGCCTGCGCCAAGCTCGGCAGCCTGGAGGTGAGCGAAGGCCAGCTGGCCAAGGGGTTGGCCCTGTTGCAGCGGGGCCTGGAGCACTGCCCGCCCAACCACTCCCCCGAACGCTACGAACTGCTGCTGCACCTCGGCATCGCCCTGGCCGCAACGGAACCGGCCAGGGCCGCCGACTTCTATCGCCAGGCCCTGGCCCTGCCCCTGCCCCAGCGGCTCAGCCTCGGGGCCCGCCTCAACCTGGCGGCCCTGCTCCTGGAGCAGGGGGAGCTGGCCGAGGCCCAGGCCCTCTGCCGCACCGCCACGGCCGTGGCACCGGAGGTGGGGCTGGGCTGGTACAACCTGGGGCTGGTCTGCCGCCGCAGCGGCGACCTGGTGGGCGCCCTGGAGGCCTACGGCCAGGCCCGGCGCCTGGGCCCAGACCACGCCGAAACCCACCAGAACCTGGCGGTGGCCCAACTGCTGGCCGGCGACATCGCCGCCTCCCGGACCAGCTTCCGCCAGGCGATCGCCCTGCTCAGCCGCCAGGGCCGCAGCCGCGAAGCCGCCCACCTGCGCCAGCAGGCCGGCGCCATGGTGCAACTGGAGGCCTGAACCGATGTCTGAGCCGATGTCTGAGCCGATGTCTGAGCCGATGCCTCAGCCCACCCCAGCCCCCATCCCAGCCGGGCGCCCAGGCGAGCAGCCCCTGCCAGCCGCCATGGGGCACCCCACCCCATCCGATCGCCCCCTGGAAGGTCGCCGCATCGCCGTCACCCGGGCGGAGCACCAACTGGGGGCAGCCCGCAGCCTGTTCGAACGGGCCGGGGCCCAGGTGTTCGACCTGCCGGCCCTGGTGATCGGCCCGCCCGACCACTGGGGCCCCCTCGATGACGCCCTGGCCGAACTGGAGGACTTCCACTGGCTGATCGTGTCAAGCGCCAACGGCGTGGAAGCGGTGGAAGCGCGCCTGCAACGGCAGGGCCGCAGCCTGGCCGGGCGGCCCGCCAGCCTCAAGATCGCCGCCGTGGGCCGCAAAACCGCCGCCCAGCTCGAGGCCCTGGGGGCGCCTGCGGACTTCGTGCCGCCCGAGTTCGTCGCCGACAGCCTGATCGACCACTTTCCCGTGTCCGGCTGGGGCCTGAGGCTGCTGCTGCCCCGGGTTCAGAGCGGCGGCCGCAGCCTGCTGGCGGAGGCCTTTGGCGAGGCCGGCGCCCGGGTGGTGGAGGTGGCCGCCTACGAATCCCGCTGCCCGGCCAGCCTGCCGGCGGCCACCCTGGCGGCCCTGGCGGCCGGGGACCTCGATGGGATCACCTTCAGCAGCGGCAAAACCGTGCGCCACACGGCCCAGTTGCTGGAAGCCCACTTCGGGGCCCCCTGGCTGGACGCGCTCACAGGCGTGGCCCTGGTGTCGATCGGCCCCCAGACGAGCCGCAGCTGTCAGGCCATCCTGGGCCGAGTCGATGCCGAAGCCAGCCCCCACGACCTCGACGGCCTGGTGGCCGCCTGCGCCCGCTGCCTGGGCCCATCAGAGGGCGGGACCCTTTAGCGGGGCGGCGGCGCAGGGGCGTTGGCAGCCGAGGGGGCGGCGTTCGAGGCTGGTGTCCCGGTGGCCGAACCGGCTTGGCCTTGACCCGAGCTGGGGGCCCCCGTGGGACTGGCGGGGCTGCTGGCGCTGGAGGCGGTCGATGGTCTGCCTGCTGTCACACCCGGCCCCGTGCAGCTGGAGGTCAGATCCGAGGGGTCGTAGGGAGATCGAACGGAAGCCGGAAACAGCCGGCAGGACACTGGCAGGATGCCCTGGCGCAGGGACAGGACCCCGTTGCGTAAATCAATGCCGGTGACGCTCCAACCGGGTGGCAGGGGGGGAGCCAGGGGATCGTGCCCAGGGCAGAGTCCCCGGGGGCCCACACACAGCGTGGTGGTGGGCTGGTCCGTTTTCACTTCCTGCCCTGTGCTGGACCCATTGTTGGTAGCCGTTGCAGAACCTGTGGTGTCGGTGTCACCGAGATAGACGATGGCCTGGGTCAGGCCCCGACTGCGGATCACCCCCGTGAACAGGAAGCCCGCCGGCATGCCGAGCTGGGAGGCCGGCAGGGGCGCAAAGGGATCACTGCGGCCGCTCGCCAGGGGAGCCACCACCTGCTGGGGGGAGGGGAGGGGCGTGAACCCAGGCGGGGTACCCAGGGCCAAGGGTCCTGGGGAGGCGGCGCCTGCTGGCTGGGGTGCGGCTGGCGGCGCCCCAGCTGGCGGGGCCGCAGCGCCGCCCATGGCCGCCGGATCGCCCTCACCACAGGCGCTCAGGGCGACCAGGGGCAAAAGCAAAGCCACAAGCTGCCGGGCCAGGCCCCCGCCCGGCCTGCTGACCCCGTCGGGACGGGCCATGGGCTCAGGCCTCGCCATAGCCGCGTTCGACGAGGTCGCGGAAGCGATCGAGATTGGCCTGCAATTCCTTATTGACAATCCCTCCAAGGATGGTGGGTTCCATCAGTGGCGCCAGCACTCCGGGCAGTTCATAGCTCACGGAGAGCTTCACGGCTGTGCGATCGGCTGCGCCCGGATAAAAGCGCACGGCCCCTTTGGTGGGCAAGCCTCCCACCGATTCCCAATGGAGTTGCTGGGCCTCAACCCGCTGGGTGATGCGCGCCTTCCAGTGGAAGCGGAACCCCTGGGCCGCCAGGGTCCAGTCGGTGAGATCGGGATCCTCGAGGGTCTCCACCGCCTCGATCCAGCGCATCCACTGGGGCATGGCCTCCAGGTCGCTCCACACCTCCCAGACCCGCTGCACCGGGGCCTTGATCTCGGTGGTGACGCTGTGTTCCAACCAACGGCCCATCTCAGCGCACCCCGACGGTGGACGCCCGGGCAGGGGCCGGTCCCACCAGGGAGGCCAGGCTAGCCAGCTCGGCCGGGCGGCCCAGGATCGCCGCCGCCGCCAGGCGACCGCTCATGGTGGCCCCCTCCATCGAGTCGATGTAGTCCTGACGGGTGTAACTGCCGGCCAGGAAGAAATTGGCCACCGGCGTGGCCTGCTCGGGCCGGTAGGGCTCCATGCCGGGAGCCTCGCGGTAAAGCGACTGGGCCAGCTTCACCACGTTGCTCCACACCAACGTCAGCCCCTGGGCCGAGGGGAACAGGGCGCGCACCTGGGCATCGGTGGCCGCCACGATCTCCTCGGTTTTGCGGGGGATCCAGGGATCGCCAGGGGTGAGCACGCATTGCAACAGCGACCCCAGCCCCTGCTTGCGGTAGTCCTCCGGGCTGGCCAGGGCCAGGTCGGCGAAGCAGCTGAACTGGGCATCGGCCGTGTAGAGCAGGTTGTCGAGGCCTGCGGGCCGGGCGAGATCGTGGCGGCGCTGCTCGGAGGCGGCGTCCTGACCGAGCTCGGTCACCCAGCCGTCGTAGCGCAGCTGCACCGTGGCCACGGGCACGGCTTCGAGTTTGTAGATGTGATCGAACTGGGGATGGCGGCGCCAGGCCTCGGGCAGCAGGCGCTGGATGCCGGGCACATCGCAGGCGGCCAGGTAGGCATCGGCCTCCACGCGCTGGGGGCCATCCGGCGTGGACAGGGTCAGACCGGTCACGCGGGTGGGGCTATCGGCTGAGGAGCCCTCTTCGAAATGCACTTCGCTAACCCGGTGGCGCAGGTGCAGGCGGGCGCCGCGGCTGGTGATGTAATCGAGGATCGGACCGGTGAGCCAGCGGTGGGGGGACCCCTTGAGCAGGTTGAGCTTGGAGGCCTCGGTCTTGGTGGCGAACATCAAGAAGATGGTCAACATGCAGCGGGCTGAAATCGCCTCGCAATCGATGAACCCGAGGGCATAGGCGATCGGATCCCACATGCGCTCGATGCTGCGCTCGCTGCCGCCGTGGCCGGTGAACCAGTCCTTGAAGCTGATGCGATCGAGGTCGCGGATCACCGCCATGGCGCCCTCGTAGTCGATCAGGCCGCGCACGATCGGGCTGGTGCCCAGGGCCAGGGCATTGCGCAGCTTGTCGATCCAGTCGAGCTGGGGGGTGGTGAAGAAGGCCTTGAGGCCGTTGAAGGGCGCCCCGATCGGGAAGCGGAAGTCAAGCTCGCGCAGGTCGCCGCCCTTGTTCACGAACAGATGGGTGTGGTCCTTGGGCAGCAGGTTGTCGATCGCCCCCACCTTGCGCAGCAGGGCAAAGAGGTTGGCGTAGTTGAAGAAGAAGACATGCAACCCCATCTCGATGTGGTTGCCCCCCTCATCCACCCAGCTGCCCACCTTGCCGCCCATGAAGGGCCTGGCCTCATACAGATCCACGGCATGGCCGGCCTCCACCAGATCCACCGCCGCCGCCAGACCGGCCAGACCCGCACCCACGATGGCGACGCGCACCCTTGCACTCCCTTGGTGGGCCGACTCTATGGAGACGCAGGCCGCCCGTGCGGTGTTCCGGCCGCGGCCGCCGGGGCAACCCACCCCGACGGCGCTGGCCAAGCCCGCCCGGAACTCCATAGAGTTGGCTCATCTGGATGTCCCGTAGGCCGCCGCCATGAGCACCGAAACCGCCCCGGCCCCAGCCCCCGCGTCCACGGCCGCCGCGTCACCCGCCCCCGCGGCACCGGTTGAGGCCGCCCAGGCCGCACCCCACACCGCCCGGGACGGCAAGGGCATCCTGGTGACCGAGCCGGCCATGAAGCAGCTGGCGGCCCTGATGCAGCAACAGGGGGAGGCCAAGGTGCTGCGGGTGGGAGTGCGCTCCGGCGGCTGCAGCGGCATGAGCTACACCATGGACTTCATCGACGCCAGCGAGATCCGCCCCGACGATGAGCAATACGTGTACGAACCGAGCGGCGCCCCCAGCTTCACGGTGGTGAGCGACCCGAAAAGCCTTCTCTACATCTATGGCATGCAGCTGGATTTCTCCAGTGCCCTGATCGGCGGCGGTTTCAACTTCACCAACCCCAACGCCTCCCAGACCTGCGGCTGCGGCAGCTCGTTTGCGGTCTGAGCCGGCACTGGGGCGAATCTGGGCCGGATCCAACCCTCCGGTGGGTCTGGGCCTGAGCCGGACCCGGGGCCGGGCCTGCGCCAGCCGGGTGGCAATCTGAGGGCAACCAGTCTTGCTGCAGCGCCATGACGGCCACCCCCGGTTCCGCCGGCGAATCCGCCTTCGAACAGGCCCTGGGCCGCTACCAGCGCGGTGAACCCACCGCCGAGGTGCTGGCCGACTTCCGCGCCATCACCCAGCACGAACCGCGCCTCTCCGCCGCCTGGACCTGCCTGGCCTGGCTGGAACTGCTTGATGACCAGCCCCTGCAGGCCCTTCGCTCGGCCCGCTTCGCCGTGAAGCTCAGCCCCCAGGATCCCCAGGCCCGCATCAACCTCAGCCTGGCGATGCTGGAAACCAATGCCAAGGGCGTGCGCGAGCACATCGAACTGGTGCAGCGCATGCGGATGATGGCCCCCGAACTGGCCGCCGAACTCGACAACTCAATCGCCGATGGCCTGGCCCGCAAACCCGGCTGGAAGGCCCTCGCGAAAGTCAAGGCCTGGCTGAACGCGTGAGCCCAACCGGTGTCCGCGCAGAAGGCGTGAACGCGAACAGCCTGCGCCCAGGTGCCCCGATCCTGCTGCTCAGCAACGGCCACGGCGAAGACCTCAGTGGCGCCCTGATCGCCAGCGAACTGCGGGCCCGGGGCTACCGGGCCGAGGCCCTGCCCCTGGTGGGTCACGGCCGGGCCTACGACCAGGCCGCGATCCCCCTGCTCGGCCGCACCCGCGAGTACAGCACCGGTGGCCTCGGCTACACCAGCCTCTGGGGTCGGCTCACGGAGCTGTTCCAGGGCCAGGTGGGCTACCTGCTGCGGCGCCTGGCCCTGCTCTTTCGCATCGCCCACCGCTACGACCTGGTGGTGGTGGTGGGCGATGTGTTGCCGGTGGCGGCGGCCTGGCTGAGCTGGCGGCCGGTGGTCACCTATCTGGTGGCCTATTCGAGCCATTACGAAGGACGGCTGCGGCTGCCCTGGCCCTGTGGCGCCTGCCTGGCCAGCGCCCGGTTTCGCCGGGTGTTCAGCCGCGATGCGCTCACCGCCAGCGACCTGAGCGAGCAACTGGGCCGGCCGGTGACGTTTCTGGGGAACCCCTTCTTCGATGCGGCCGTGGCGGCCAGCGAGCCTGCAGCCAGCGGCCAGCCGGCCCCGGCTACGGCAGCCCAGCCGGTTCCCGCCCAGAGGCTTGGGCTGCTGCCGGGCAGCCGCCTGCCCGAGGCCCTGCACAACCTGGAGCTGATGCTGGGGGTGCTGGCCCAGCTGCCCGAGCACCTGCAGCAGCCCGACCAGCTGGGGCTGTCGGCCGCCCTGGTGGGCCGGCTGGGGCCGGAGGAGGTGGCGCCCCTGGCCAGCCGGCTCGGCTGGCGCCTCGACAGCGAGGCCGGCACGATCACGCGCCTGCGCCGCGGTCCGCTGCGACTGGAGCTGGTGTGGGGTCGGTTTGCGGACGTGGTGCAACACAGCGATCTGGTGCTCTCGATGACCGGCACCGCCGCCGAACAGGCCGTGGGCCTGGGCAAACCGGTGCTGCAGCTGGTGGGCTCGGGCCCCCAGTTCACCGACAACTTCGCCGAGGCCCAGCGGCGCCTACTGGGACCGTCGCTGTTCTGCGCCGAGGGCCGCAGCGGCAGCCCCGAACAACGGGAAGGCACCGCCCGCCTGCTGGCCCAACTGCTCGGCGACTTGCAACGGGATGGCAGCCTGGCCGAGCGCTGCCACCGCAACGGCCTCGAACGCATCGGCGCCGGCGGCGGCACCGCCCGGATGGCCGATGCGATTGTCGAAGCCCTGGGCCAACGGTCCCCCGGAGGCCGCCATGGCTGAACCCCCAGGCCCTGCGCCTGCGCAGCCCCAGCCGGGGCTCCCGCCTGAGCCCCCGGCCCAAACCGACTTCCCCCTGCCCCAAGTGCCAGCTCCCGGACCGCAGGCGCAGCCCATGCCGGTGGCCTCAGCCAGAGCCACCGGCTCCAGAACCCTGGCAGACCCCCTGGTTGCCAGCGAACCCCAACCCCTGGCCGCGCGCCTCAAGGGCTGGCTCGATGGCCTGCTGGTGGCCGATGTGTTCCTGGTGATCGCCGGCGCCCTCTGGTTTGGCCTGGCGGTGCTGCTGCAGGGCCAGGGCATGGAGCGGCCCCTGGCCTTGTTTGAGCGCCTCTGGCAACCCCTGTTCCTGCCGGCGATCAGCCTGCTGATGGCGGCGGCGATCGTCAGTGGGGCCCTGGGCTGGTGGCGGCGGCGAGGGCAGCGCTGAGCTCCGGCGTTTCGTAGGCGAAGCCCCGCTCCTGGAGACGCTCGGGCCGCACATGCTGGCCCTCGAGCACCACCTGGGCGCCATCGCCCAGCAACAGCTGCAGGATCGGCCCGGGCACGGGCAGCAGGCTGGGCCGCCCCAGCACCCGCCCCAGCTGGGAGGCGAACTGGGCCATCGAACAGGGTTCGGGGGCCACGGCGTTGTAGGTGCCTGAATAACTGGCATCCTCCAGGGCGCTGACAATCAGGCGACAGAAATCGCGGCGGGAGATCCAGCTCATCCACTGCTGACCCGAACCGATCGGCCCGCCGAAGCCGGCCCGGAACACCGGCAGCATCTTGCCGAGGGCGCCGCCATCGGCCGCCAGCACAATGCCCGTGCGCAGGATCACCAGCCGGCAGAGGGGGGCTGCCTTCTGGGCTTCCGCCTCCCAGGCGAGGCAGAGGCGACCGAGCAGGTCGGGGCCGGCGGGGCTGGCTTCGCCAAAGCGCTCGCTGGGGCTGGTGCCGTAGTAGCCGATGGCGGAGCCATTGATCAGCACGCTGGGCCTGGCCAGCCCCGGCTGGGCAGCCAGGGCGCCCAGGGCCGCCACCAGGTGGCCCGTGGTGGCCACCCGGCTGTCAAACAGGAGCTGGCGCTGGGCCGGGGTCCAACGCTTCTCGGCGATCGGCTCGCCCGCCAGGTTGATCACGGCCTCGGCGCCGGCCAGGGCCGCCTGCAGCGCTGGCTGCTGCCAGGTGGCCGCTTGGGAGGGGTCGCCCTGCAGGCGCTCCAGGGCGGGATCAGCCAGGGCGGCCAGGGGCAGGGCCTGGCGACTGACCAGGCTGAGGTGATGGCCCTGGCTGAGCAGCAGGGGCACCAGCTCCCGGCCCACAAAACCGCTGCAGCCAACGAGCAGGATCCGCATGGGCGCCGTTCCAGGACCAGAAGTGGCGCCAGGCTAGGGGGCCTGCCGTGGGCGCCAGGGGCCCGCCAGCCCCAAGGCAGCTGGCCAGCCCGTGGATCGGCGTGGGCCTGGTCGGCCTGGTCAGCTGGCCATCAGCAGCTCTGGCCCGGACAGGGTGGGGCTGATCAGGGTGCCTGCTCGGCGCGGGTCTTGGGACGGCCGCTCGGGCTTGGCTGGCTTGGTTCTTGGGTTGGCTGGTTTTGGGGGTTGGCAAATTGTTGGGGTTGTGGGCGGTTCCGACGCTGGCGCCGCCGGCCTGGCCCCTGGTGCCGGCCGGCCCTGACCCAGCCCGTAAGCAGGCCTGCAGGGGCCCTAGCCTGGGTCCCGACTGCGACCGCTGCCGCCATGGCCGAAACGCCAACCCCTGCGCCCGCCCCAGCGGCGGCGGCGCTGAAGAAGGGCAGCCTGGTGAAGGTGTCCCGCGCGGCCTACGGCGGCAGCCTGGAGGCCAGCGCCAGCGATCCCACCCCACCGGCCTACCTGCTCGAGGGCCCGGGCGAAATCCTGGCGATCAAGGGCGCCTACGCCCAACTGCGCTGGCGCCGGCCCGTGCCCGATGTCTGGCTCCGGCTCGACCAGCTGGAAGCCTTTTAGCCAGCTTCAGGCCTTTATTTGGATGGTTCCAGGGCCGCTCAGAGCTCCAATTGGCGCCGTTCGGCCAGCAGCTGGCTGCGCAGGCGCTTGGCTTCGCGCAGCAGCTCGCGGCCATCGCGCAGGTAGCTGTCCACGTAGCCCATGGTGTAGCGCTCCAGGTCGCGGAGGGCGTCCTGCACCTGGCTGAGGCAGTGGTAGAGGTTGAGGGCAAAGGCCTGGGCGCCGGCGGGGCAGGCCCGGGAGCGGTAGAGGCGCTCCACCTTGTCGAGCCGGGCCTGGCTCTGGCTGAGAAAGGCGCAGAACGCCTCCATCAGGCTGTCGTCGTAGGGATCGGCGGAGAGGGCGCGCAGCTGGGCCGGGAAGGGGTTGATCACCTGGGCCAGCAGCCGATCGATCGGCGCCACCACCTGCTGCAACCAGAGGGAGAGCTCCGCATCGGCGGCGCGGGCCTGGCCGCTGCGGGGCCCCCGGCCCCCTGGCCCCGGGGCGGCGCCTGGAGAGGCCCCGGCCCGATGGGAGTGGCGCAGGTCGTAGGCGCGGCGGCGCTCGCCATCGCGCAGCAGCTCCCAGGCGGCATTTAGGGCGATGATCCGCTCCTCATCGCCACCGGCATCGGGATGGTGCTGCTTGACCAGGGCCCGGTAGGCGGCCTTGATCTCGGCACCACTGGCGGCCGCCGTAAGCCCCAACACCCGGTAGGGATCGGCAACCGTGGACCCAAGCGGAGACCCCATGGCGGCGTGGGCCGAACAGCAACCCCGCCATCCTGACCCCAAGCCGGCGGCAGCGGACGAGCCCACAAAAAAGCCCCCCGGTGAAGGGAGGCTGGGGAAGTGTGTAAGTGAGAGCCCGAGGACAGTGGGTGAGGAGTGCCCGCAGGGTTGAAGCTTGACCAATTGGCCTGTCCATCGGAACAACCCGAGGGCCGGCCCGATGGGCTGGGATCTGACAACCAGATCCCAGCCGGCTTTTGGAGCGACCGATCAGAACTTGAACTGGGCCACAACCAGGCCGCCAAACACGCTGGCGCCGGTGCCAACGGTGGTGGTGGAGGCAGCGCCAGCGCTGGAAGGGTTGCTGAGGTAGAAGAGGGCCGGGGACACCGAGATATTGTCGGTGACCTGGAACTTGTACCACCACTCCCAGGCGTAGTTGCCGTCCTGGGCGGTTGCGCCATTGCGCAGGGCCGTTACGAAGCTGGGCTGGCCCACGGCCATGCCGGCGGAGTTGCCCTTGATGAAGGCATCCTTCCACTGCAGCGCCACGGTCCAGGACTGGGTTGCGGCAATATTTGCCACAGCCAGCTGACCCGTGATGCCCTGGGTGGCCAGGGTGGAGGAGGGAGCGGCGATGCCGTTCTGGCTATAGGCGGAGTAACCCCAGCCAGCGCTGATCGAAGGAACGATCGTGCCATTTTTCTTCGGCGTCCAGGCCAGGCCAAGGGCGAAGTTGTTGGAATCAACCGTGGCGGCACTGAAGTTAGTCGGGCAGGTTTCCGACGCCACGGCAGCCTGGGAACCCTCGCGGTTCACGGCCTGGCCGCACTGGCCATAACGCCAGGCGAAGGTGGCCTTCCACTGGTTGGCTTGGTAACCAACCTGGGTAAGAAGGTTGCCGTTGCTGGAGTTCTCGAAGATACCGCCGTTGGCTGTGGTAACAGCCGAGTTGGCATTAGGAGCGATGTAGCTCAGCGAAGCAGCGAAGTAGGGATTGCCCTTCTTCACGGTCTGCTTCCAGATCACAGCGGCACCACCACCGGTGGCCTTGTTATAGGTACCAGGGGCACCAAAAACGCGGAAGTTATCGAGAACTTCCAGATCACCGTAGTAGAAGGGGTTGATCGCCAGGGCTTCCGTGTTCCGGAACTTGGGACCCACCACGAAGGTGAATTCCTTGCCGACCGGGAAGCGGTAGTAGAGACGATCAAGGATGAAGGTGTCCTTGGTATCTGAGCCAGCCGCGGTGCCCGTGCCAAAAGCACGATCAAGCTTGGCTAGCTGATAGGGCTTGCCCGAAAACGCGCTGTCGACATAATTGCCAGCACGCAGGCGGGTGTAGAGCAGGTCCTTACCAGTGAAGCTGGTGGACAGGTTCAGGCGCAGGTCGTAGTTGAACGTGGTGCCGCCGTAGTCTGCGCTGTTCTTGGTGGAGCCATTGGTGCCCAGGGCACCATTGGTGCCGTTGTTGTTGCCACCAAAGCCCACGCCACCCAAGGTCCAGTAGGTGTCACCCTGGAGTTTGGTGGTGGTGGAGAACTGGGTGGCTTCCAGTTTGCCCACCTTGGCTTCGAGGCCATCGACGCGGCCCTTGAGGACGGCCAGTTCCTTGGCGAATTCCTTCTGCAGGCGGCGCAGTTCGTCGGTCACTTCGGTGACGCGATCGAGACAGGCGTTGAGCAGGGCAGCGGCTTCAAAGCGGCTGAGGGCCTGCTTGCCCTTGAAGGTGCCATCGGGATAGCCAGCCACGCAGCCGTAGCGCTCCACCAGGTTGGAGAGGGCCTGGTAGGCCCAATCGGTGGGCTGCACATCGGAGAACTGGGAGACGCTGGTCACCTGGTTCTGGGACTGCCAGGCGCGGAAGGCGTCGGTGTCCTGTTGGGCTGAGTAGGCCGAGGCGGCGGACACGCCACTCAAGGACGACACATCGGCGGCCTGGGCAGCGATCGGAGCCAGAAGGCCCAACGCCGCCGGAGCCAGCAGGAGCTGCTGGAAAAGTTTCATGGTCCTCACACCAATTGAGGGATTGAGGCATAGTTTGCCTCCGCCAAATTATGGCGAAGCATCTTTACAGCAGCGGCGCCCGAAATCACCTTCCCATGTAGTCCAGAACACATGGGCAATCCGGCGCGCCAAGGGCCCCGCAAAAGCCATAAAAAAGCCCCCGAAGGCAAAAGCCACCGGGGACGATTGGAGGAACTTGTATGAAAAGGAGTGCTGAACCCTATCAAACGGTTGCCGGCCTGAGGAAGGCTTCCAGCGCAGAGGTGTGTGAGGGAGCGCTGGAAGATTCAGACAACCGAAGCGGAACCCGCCGATCAGAACTTGAAGGTGGTCTTGATCAGGCCGCCGAAGTTGGTGAGGGGGTTGGTGGTGGAGATGTTGTCGGCAATGGCGGAAGAGAAACCGTATTGGCCGAGGGGGTTGGAGAGGTAGAAGATCGCAGGGGTCACGGAGATATGGTCGGTGACCTGGAACTTGTACCACCACTCCCAGGCGTAGCCGGCGTCCTGAGGGGTGCCAGCGTTCATCGCCGTGATGAAGGTGGGCTGGCCGACGGCCATGCCGAGGCTGTTGCCCTTCACGAAGGCATCGGCCCACTGCAGACCCACGTACCAGTTCTGGGCAGCAGTAATACCCAGATTTCCACCAACAGGATTTAGGTTGGGTGAGAGGACTGCCACACTGCTGGTATTTGCAGCGTCGTAGGAGGTGTAACCCCAGCCAGCACTGATCGAGGGAACGTAGCCCGAAGTCTTGGGCGTCCAGTAGGCGCTCAAGCCGTAGTTATTGCTGGTGCCAGTGCCGCTACCAGAGGCAAATGCAGCCAGAGGAGTGGCATTACCGCCGTAGATGCTGGCGCCGTTCTGGGAATAGGTGTAGGCGAAGGCCGCACCCCAGTTGCCGCCGGCATAACCGAGCTGAACGGTGGCACTGGAATTAGCGCCTTGGGTCATGATGCCACCACCGCCAGTTGTTGTGCCAGCGGCATAGCCAGGCTGGCCAACATTGGCGTCGGCAGAAACATAGTTAGCACTGACGCTAAAGCCGTTCTTCTGCCACCACAGACCAGCACCACCACCCAGGTTCAGGCTGTAGGCACCAGGAGCACCGGCGTAGGTGAACACATCAAGGATGGTGTCAGCCGGGTAGGCGGACGGCCACATGGCCAGCATGTCGTCCTGACGGACGCGGGGGCCACCGGTGAAGGTGAAGCCGCTGCCCAGGGGGAACTGGTAGAAGAGGCGATCGATACCAACGATGTTGGAGCCAGCAGGGGTTTCAAACGAAACTTCCAGGGCGTTCAGGCCAACAAGGCCATTGAAGCTGGTGGCGTTGAAGCCGGACTGGCCAAAGTTGCCAGCGCGCAGGCGGGTGCGCAGCAGGTCTTTGCCGGTGAAGCTGGTGTCGAGGTCGAGGCGCAGGTCGTAGTTGAAGGTGGTGCCACCTTCGGCTTGGCTAGCCAGACCGGAGTAGTTGCCACCAAAGCTGTTAGCGCCGAGCACCCAGTAGGTGCTGCCCTTCAGCTTGGTGGTGGTGGAGAACTGGTTGGCTTCGAGGGTGCCGACGCGGGCTTCGAGGCCGTCAACACGACCCTTGAGGATTGCCAGTTCCTTTTCGAATTCCTTCATCAGCTTCTTGAGCTGATCGGTCACTTCGGTGACGCGGTCGAGGCAGGCGTTCAGAAGGGCGGCCGCTTCAAAGCGGGTCATCGCCTTCTTGCCCTGGAAGGTGCCGTTGGGGTAACCAGCAACGCAGCCGTAGCGCTCAACCAGGTTGGAGAGGGCCTGGTAGGCCCAGTCGGTGGGCTGAACGTCGGAGAACTGGGAGATGCTGGTGACTTGCTCGTCGGCGGAGGCGTACTGCTTGACGCCGGCGAGGTTCATGTCTGCAGCGGAGGCGGCCACAGGAGCCATCAGGCCCAGGGCTGCCGGCGCAAGCAGGAGCTTTTGAAAGAGTTTCACTTGGGGTCCTCACACCAAAAGAAGAGGAAGGCGCATGGCGCCAAAGGCAGAATCGCCCCGGTAGCCCCCGGTTGCCATCCCTGGTGTGCCAGAACCTGCAATGACCCGTCCGCTGGCCCAGCCTGCCGCGGCAGATCCGAAGCGCCGCAGCCGCCCTGGGGCCCGGGGCAGGGGGGCCACCGCTGGCGGGGGCCAGGGCGGCTGGATCGCTGGTGGGCGCTGGCTGGCTGGTCTGGCAGGGGCTGGCGGTGGGCGCTGGCGGGGCTGGGCGGGCGCCCTGATGCTGGTGCCGTTGCTGTTCAGCGCCGCGCCGCGCAGCTTCCTGGCCCATGACGAGGGGTACTACGCCCTGCAGGCCCGCTGGATCAGCGAGGGCGGCCAGTGGCTGGCGCCGCTCTGGTGGGGCGAGCCGGTGTTTGATCGCACGATCGGTGTGCAGTGGTTGATCGCCGCGGCCTACCGGCTGCTGGGGGTGCAGGCCTGGGTGGCCCACCTGCCCAGCCTGGTGGCGGCGGGGGCCTGCCTGGGGCTCACGGCGGCCCTGGCCCGCCAGCTGGGGGTTGGCTCCCCCACGGCGGGGCCAGCTTCCGGCGCAGGCGCGGCTGAGGAAGCCGATGGCGCCGGTTCAGCCGTCCCTTCCCCGCTCCCGGCCGCGCCCGGAACCCCCTTTGGGGGCTGGCTGAGCGCCCTGCTGCTGGCGTTGACGCCCCTGTGGATCAACTACGCCCACCTGGCCAGCCAGGACATGCCGTTGCTGGCCGTGGAACTCCTCGGCCTCTATGCGCTGGTGCGGGCCCGGCCCGGGGCCTCGCCGCTCTGGGGCCTGCTGGCGGGCCTGAGCGTGGGGCCGGCCGTTCTGATCAAGGGCTTCATGGTGGCCGTGCCGCTGGTGGCGATCGCACCGTTTCTCTGGCTGCAACGGCGCCAGCTGCTGGGGCGGCCGGCCCTCTGGCTGGGGTTGGTGCTGGGTTGGCTGCCGGTGCTGGCCTGGCTGGGGCTGAGCCTCCAGGCGTTTGGGCCCGCGGTGGTGGGAGGGCTGCTGAGCAAGTTGCTGTACCTCTCCCAAAGCGATGTGTACAGCGGCGGGCCCTTCTATTACCTCTGGAACATCCCCGCCAACACGGCCCCCTGGGTGCTGCTGGCGCTGGTGGGCTGGTGGCGTCTGGGGCGGGGGAAGGAGCTGGGGGGACCCCAAGGGCGCGAGCAGCGGCTGGTGTTGCTGCTCTATCCGCTGCTGATGCTGCTGCTCTTGAGCGCCTTCCGCACCAAAACCCCTTATTACGGCCTGCAGCTCACGCCGATGCTGGCGATCGTGGCGGCCCAGGTGGTGCAGCGCTGGAGCCAGGCGGGGCGGGCCCGGCCCCGGGGGCTGGCCTGGGGGCTGGCGGGCTTTGGCGGCCTACTGGCCTTAGCTGGGCTTGGCCTGCTCTGGCCGGGGGCGCCCCTGGCGCTGGCCCTGCAGCTCGATCCGGCCCAATTGCCGGGGGGCTTGGTTCCCTATGGCCTGGCGGCCCTAGCCCTGGGGGGCTCCTGGCTGCTGATTCCCTTCGGGCGCCGGCCCCGGGCCCTGCTGGTGGCAGCGGTGCTGGGGCCCTGGCTGGCGCTGGTGTTGCTGGTGCAGGCGGGCCTGTTCAGCGACCGCAGTGGCGCCCTGCGGCTGGCCCTGGCCGAGCCGGCGATCGTGCAGGCCCTGGCCCAGGGACCGGTGGCGGTGGTGGCGCCCGAGCCCCTCAGCGGTGACGCCCATGCCCAGCTGATCCTCTTGGCCCTGGCCAGTCCCCAGCTCGGGCCCCGGCTGCCCAGCCTCGCGGCCCTGCCGGCGGGGGGTCTGGCCTGGGTGCAGGGGCTGCCGGCGGCCCGGGAGCGGGCGCCCCAGCTTGCGGTGCTGGCCAGCGGCGAGACTCTTGGCGATTGGGCGCTGGTGAGACTGCGGCCTTGAGCATCTCCACCCGCGTCGGCACCCCCGCCGGCCCGCCCGCCGTCCTCTGCACCGACCCGGGATCGGCACCGTTTGCCAGGCGCCCCGGCAGCGACGGCCGCGATGCCCTGGTGCTGCTGGGCCTCTGGCTGGCCTGCCTGCTGGCCGATGGCCTCTGGGTGAGCCAGCACCACCTGCCCCCCGGCTGGGACCAGGGCGACCACCTCAGCCGGGCCCTGGGCTTCTGGCAGGTGCTGCAGCAGCCGGCCCCCTGGAGCGGCGCCTGGTGGGTGAACCTCTGGACCCAATCCCCCAGCTACCGCGGCCCGCTCACCTACCTGGTGACGGCACCACTCTTCTCTCTTCTTGGCCCCGGTTTTGGGGCGGCGATCCTCAGCAACAGCCTGTTCAACGGCCTGCTGCTGGCCAGCAGCTATGGCCTGGGCCGGCTGGCCCATTCCCGCAGCGCCGGCCTTTGGGCGGCCCTGGTTCTGGCCTGTGCCCCGGCCCTGCTCAATCAGCGCAGCGACTACCTGATCGATTTCAGCCTCACCGCCGTGCTCACGGCCTGTTGGTGGCTGCTGGGCGTGGCCGTGCTGACCCGGCCCCGGCGGCGTTGGCTCTGGGCTGGGGCCTGCGGGCTGGGGCTGGGGGCGGTTGTGTTGACCCGGCCAACCGGGGTGGTACTTCTATGGCTGCCTTTGGTTGGCCTGGGCTGGACGGCCCTGGCGGCCCTGTTGGCACCGCCCCGGCTTGCGTCCGGGCGGCGGGGTCCAAGGCGTTGGGGTCCGCTCGGCCGCTGCGCCCTGGCCCTGGCGGCGGCGGCCGCCATCAGCGGCCCCTGGTTCAGCCAGAACTGGCTCACGATCCTCTCCACGATCAACAAGGCGCGCCAATGGGGCGTGGCCTACCAGGAAGGCATGGGCGCCACCAGCCTGGCCGGCTGGCTCTATTACCCCCAGTTGCTGCCCACGATGCTGGGCCAAACCCTGGTGGCCCTAGTGGCGGCCGGAGCCCTGGTGGCCCTGGCCCTGGCCTGGCGCCGGGGTTGGCGGCCGGGCCCCTGGCCCCGCGGTGCCCAAAGGCGGGCCCTGCTCTGGTGGCTGAGCTTCCCCCTGGGCGGCCTGCTGGTTTGCGTGCTGATGACCAGCAAGGACTTCCGCTTCGTGCTGCCGCTCCTCCCCCAGCTCGGCCTGGCCCTGGGGGTGGTCACGGCCCAAACCGTCGCCCAGGCCCGCCCCTGGATCCGCCCCTGGCAGGGGGCCCTGGTGGTGGTGGCCCTCTCGGGCCTGCTGTCGAACCACTTCGGCCTGGGCCCCAATCTCACGGGCTTTGCCCCCCATCCCCCCCGGGGCGAACGGGGGTGGCCGGTGGAGGCGATCGTGGCCACGGTCCGCGCCCAGAGCCCCCACCAGCTCTCCACCCTGGCGGTGCTGCCGGATCACGAATTCCTCAACGCCTTCAACCTCGATGCCGAAGGCCGCCGCCAGCAGTTCAAGGTGGCGGCCCGCCAGACCCTGGCCCCCGTCAACCAGCTCCAGGACGACCTGGCCGGCTTCGACTGGTTCCTGCTCAAGGGCGGCAGTCAGGGCGTGATGAGCGATGAGCGCCAGGCCAAGCTCACCGAGCGCGTGACCCACTCCGCCGCCTTCGAGCCGGCCGGCCAGTGGCCCCTCCCCGATGGCAGCCGGGCCGATCTCTACCGCCGGCGGCAGCTGAGTCTGGAGGTAGAACCGATCGACTGGACCGCCGGCCAGCCCCCGAGCCTGGTGGCCAGCCTGCAGGCCCCCGCGCCAAAGCCCCTGGAGCCCCTGGCCCCAGCGCCAGCTGCCGCAGCCCCATCGGTCACCAGCTCGGCCAGCGCGGTTCCTCAACAAACCGGCTTTGGACTTGCACCCCAAGCCTTGCGGGCGGGAGACCAGCTGGACCTCAACCTGGAGCTTGAGGGGCCAAGCCAGCCCCTGGCGACAGGCCTGCTGCTGCTCGAGTGGCGCCCTCTGGCGGTAACGGGCCCTGGCGAAACGGCCCCTGGGACAACGCACCCTGGCGAAACGGGAACCGATGCCGCCAGCCCAAGGGCCAGGGGCACGGGTGGGGCCGGCGTTCACTCCAGCTCCAGCGCTGGCACCGCTGCCAGCTGCTGGCGCGCCGACCACGCCATTGGCCAGGGGATGGTGCGAGTCGGAGCCCCTGGCGACCACCCCATGGGCCGGCGAACCCCAGGCGGACTGCGCATCCATGAGCATCTGGCCCTCCATCTGCCAGCCCAGCTGGCCCCAGGCGCTTATCAACTGCAGGCCCAGCTGCTGTCGCCAACGGGCCAGGTCCTGCCGCTGAAGCTGACATCCCAAGCCATCCAAGTGGAAGCCGGCATGGCCAAGCCGAGGCCGACACCGCCCCTGGCGGCCAACCGCATCAGCGTGCTGCGCCAGCTCGGCCAGCAACTGCGGGCCGGCCTGCTCGATCCCCTGTTTGCCCGCGTCGGCCAGCTCAACCAGACCGACCCCGACCAGGTGTATCTGCGCGACGGCGCCGCCATCAGCGCCGCGCGGCTGCGGCAGGATCCCCGCAACCTCGATGACCTCTACGCCCTGGCCCTCGCCCAGGCCCTGCAACGCCAAGCAGCCGCCGCCGCCGCCACCCTGGCGCGGATCCTGCCCCTCGATGCCACCAACCCCAACCCCCTCCTGGGCCTGGGCGTGGTGAATCTCTACCGCTTCCAGCCCGGCGCCGCCCGGCCCCTGCTCGAGCGCGCCGCCCAGCTCGACCCCAGCAACGAAACCCTGCGCACCCTCCGCATCGTGGCCAGTGCCATGGGGCTGGATTGGGGCCACGCCCTGTCACTTTGGAAGTCATGACCACCACCAGCGCCGCCCTCCGCTTCCACCAGCGCAACCGGGCCTACTACGACGACCTGGAGCGGCTGCACCGGCTTTTGGTGGCGCCGGGGCTGCGGGTGCTGGAGATCGGCTGCGGCCTTGGCGACCTGTTGGCGGGGCTCAAACCCAGCCATGGCGTGGGCATTGAGCTGGATCCCCAGTTGGCCGAGGCGGCCCGGGCCCGCCACCCGGAGCTGCGGGTCCTCAGCACCGATGCCGAAACAATCACGCCTGAGTCGATCGGCGAACGGGAGCCCTTCGATGTGATCCTGCTGCCCAACACCCTCAACACCCTCCATGACGTGCAGGGGGTGTTGGAGCGGCTGGAGGCCTTCTGCCATCCCCGCACCCGGCTGGTGGTGAGTTTCCACAACTGGCTCTGGCAGCCCCTGCTCAAGGCGGCCGAACGGCTGGGCCAGCGCCAGCCCCAACCGCCGGAAAGCTGGCTGACGCCCCGGGATGTCAGCAACCTCCTGGATCTGGCCGGCTGGGAGGTGCTCAAGCAGGGCCACCGCTGTCTGCTGCCGCGCCAGATTCCCCTGCTCACGCCCCTGGCCAACCGCTGGCTGAGCCAGTTGCCGGGGCTGGAGCAGCTGGGCCTCACCCACTGGCTGGTGGCCCGGCCGGCGCGGCAACGGCGCCAGGATCCCAGCGTCAGCGTGGTGATCCCGGCCCGCAACGAGGCCGGCAACATCGCCCCGGCGATCGAACGGCTGCCCCAGCTGGGGCGCTTCACCGAAGTGCTGTTCGTGGAAGGCCACTCTTCCGACCACACCTGGGCTGAAATCGAGCGGGTCTGCGCCGAATACCAGGGGCCCCTGCGGCTGAAGAAGTTTCGCCAGAGCGGCAAGGGCAAGGCCGATGCGGTCTGGCTGGGGTTTGAGCAGGCGGAAGGCGACGTGCTGATGATCCTGGATGCCGATCTCACCGTGCGCCCGGAAGATCTGCCCCGCTTCGCCCAGGCCATGGCCGATGGCCGCGGTGAATTTGTGAATGGCTGCCGGCTGGTGTACCCGCGCAGCTGGGCCGCCATGCCGCCGCTGAACACCGCCGCCAACCGCTTCTTTGCGGCCGTGTTTTCCTGGCTCCTGCGCCAGCGCCTCAAGGACACCCTCTGCGGCACCAAGGTGATCTGGAAAACCGACTACGAGCGCCTGAAAGCTGGGCGCGCCTACTTCGGCGATTTCGATCCCTTCGGCGACTTCGACCTGCTGTTTGGCGCCAGCAAACTCAACCTCAAGATCGTGGAGGTGCCGGTGCGCTATCAAGAACGCAGTTACGGCAGCTCCAACATCGCCCACTTCCGCGAAGGCCTGATTCTGGCGGGCATGTGCCTCTACGCGGCCCGCAAACTGCGGTTCATCCCCTAGGCCGGCCATGTCCAAGCGTTGGCTGCTGGGGCTTGTGGCCGGGCTCCTGCTTTACCTGGGCCTGAGTCTCTGGTTTGGCGTTCACAGCCTCACGGCCAGCCTCGGGCGCCTGGCCTGGTGGTGGTGGCTGCTGGCCCCGGCCACCGTGGCCCTGGCCTACGGCCTGCTCTTTTGTCGTTGGCAGGCCTACCTCGCCCAGCTGGGCCATCCCCTGGCCTGGCGGCCCAGTGCCGCCATCTATGGCGCCGGTTTGTCTCTGGTGGCCGCCCCGGCCCGCAGTGGCGAGGCCCTGCGCGGCCTCTGGTTGCAGCGTCGCCACGGCACGCCGATCGCAGTGGGCGTGGGCATCACCCTGGCGGAACGGCTCACCGACCTGGCGGGGGCCCTGCTGGTGCTGAGCTGGGGCCTGGGCGGCCGCGTGTTGCCAGCGGTGGGGGTGGGGCTCGTGGTGGCCGGCGGCGGGTCCTGGCTGTTCACCCATCCGCTGGCCCTCGGCAAGCTGGAGCGGGGCCTGGAGCGGCTGCCGGCCCACCGGCTGCTCAAGGGTCCGATCCGGCTGCTGCGGGAGGGCCTTTACGGCATGGCCCGGCTGCGTTCGTTGCTGCGGCCTGGGCCCCTCCTGCTGGGAACCGTGCTGGCCTCCCTGGCCTGGCTGTTGGAGGCGACCCTGCTGCATGGCCTGTTTGCCAGCATGGGTAGCCCGATCGGCCTGGCGGCGGCGGCGGTGGTGCGCACTGCCACGGCCTTGGGCGGCGTGGTGTCCTTGCTGCCGGCAGGCCTGGGCACGAGCGAACTCACCAGCATCGGCCTGGCCGTGGCCTTCGGCGCCAGCCGGCCCGTGGCCCTGGCCACCACCTTGATCCTGCGGCTGGTGACCGTGCTGCTGCCAAGTCTGGTGGGCAGCCTGATCCTGATGCGCACCCAACCCGGGACCAGGCGCTCCAACGCGATCGCCCGGGACGAAACCTCGGCAACCCAGGTGCCGGGCCCGACCAACACTTGACTGGTTGGGACTTCCCTGCCCTGGCGCAGGCAGTTGGCTCGATGCCCCGATGGGAATGGCTTGGAGTCTGGGCCTTCCGAACCAGGCGCCCCTGGTCCAGCCCTGACAAGGGGCCCTACGGCAGGCGTTCACCCTGGGAATCATGGGCTCCGGGCAGGCCCGTCGCCGAACAGCCGTGTTGCGCAACGGGATCAGCATCCACTCCATAAACGATGCCCCCGATGGAGACAAGCACAGGGCTTGATCCATCGGGGGCTCTCGCCGGGTCCGCTCTGTCGCGGAACCGAATGATCAGGAATCAGGCGCCGAAATCAGCCGGCGTTCTCCACGATCAGCAGACCCTGGGTCATACAACTGGAAACCATGGACACCTCCTCCCGGGGGATTAGTGCCAGCCGGCGATGCATTCGAAAGACTGAAGCCGGCAAGCCGACCCCGATCCCCCACACCACTGCTGACGGAACTTTCAAATCTTAGCCGATTTTGCTTGCGAAACCGGATTGGCCAAAGACTCCGGTGAGGATCCTCGCAGCAACCCATACCACCAAATCAAGACCATCGCCAAGAAGAGCAGGGCCGGCACAGGTTGGTTTTCATGGAAGCTCAGGGACCAGGCCATCGGCGCGACCCAGAACCAACCTTTCCAGCCGTCCAAACGAAACGAGCTCACGACAAGAATGATCAAGGCCGGCCAGATCAAAATCAGATCGTGGGTGCGATGGTAAGTCAACAGGGGGAAAAGGGCCGCCGCGAACACATAACGTGCAACCGGGTCTCGCACGGCTCTGAAAACCAGCACAATTGAGGCTGTCAAAAGTAGATAACAGGTTGCTACGGCGCTAGCCGGCGGAATCCAACCCGCCTGGACAGCGTTGGACAGGAAGCCATAGTTACCAGTGGAATAAAAGTGATCAAGCTTGCCACCAAAACCCCCTTGCATCGTCATAAAGAATGAGCCAATTGAAGATTGGCCCAACACCTTAGAAGCCAGCGCCAACAAGAGCAGCACGCCGCCCCCCGAAAGGCCAACAACACGCCAATCACCACGCCCAACGGCAGCGAGCCAAACAGCAAATCCAGTCTGGGGTTTTAATATTGCACCAACCAATGCGAAGCCCCTCACAGCGGGCAATCGCCCCACCATCGAAAAATAAAAACAGCATCCCTCAATCAGCCCATAATTACCAAGACCAAGTAAATCCAGCAATACATAAACAGGTGCCGCAGCCAAGGCCACCAAAATCATCGCCACCAAACCAAGACGGAACCGACCCATCAGATCCCAACCGACTAAAGCCATAACAAGGGCTTGAATCGCCAAAAACAAAAATTTTGCCCGATCAAAACTTTCCGGCCAGGCCCATAGTCCTGCCATCAGATAGGACCAGGCGGGATAACCCAAAAGCGGGTCTTGAAGCTTTGGATCCAGCCCCTTGCGAAAAAAATGAAACTCTCGATAACGATCCCGCAGGTCGCCCAACAAGGTATCGGAATCCGGAAAAAACCAAAAATGCCCCACCCATAGCGAGACCTTCCAAGCCACAAAAATCGAAATAATGACAACAACAAGCAACCTGAACCTGCCAAAGGGCCAAGCCAAATGGCGACTGCTTTCTAGCAACTTCAAGCCAAGCGAATAAACTGAAACTACAAAAAAGCGCCACTCTTGTCAAGTGGCGCTTTAGGAAAACAAAGGTGAAACCTTTGAAAGTGAACTTTAGAGAGCGTTACCGCGGGGCAGAACCTCTTCAGGGAAGACGAAGTTTTCGTGCGGCTGGTCGGCCGGTGCCATCCAGGCACGCAGACCTTCATTTAGAAGAATGTTCTTCGTGTAGAAGGTTTCAAACTCAGGGTCCTCAGCGGCGCGGATTTCCTGCGACACGAAGTCGTAGGCACGCAGGTTGAGGGCCAGGCCGATGATGCCGATGCTGCTGGTCCACAGACCCATCACCGGCACGAACAG
>CALRRL020000026.1:0-42030 GCA_943370565.1 Synechococcus sp. UW140
CCTGGTACGTCGAAGCCCTGAACTACATCAAGGCCAACCACGGCATCTCCGGCGACCCCGGCGTGATCGCCAACAACTACATCGACTACGCCATCGCCGCCCTCGTCTGATCCCAGACCCGGCGTCGACATCCCTGTCGATCCTTTTCATGGGCCCCTTCCGGGGCCCTTTTTTCATGCCCTTGCGCCGGACCGGCAACGGGCCTCCCGATCGGGGCCCATCCCGGCCAAGCCCGCTGAACAGCAGCTCCATGACAGCCAGCGACCGCTGCTCCCTGCAGCTGCCTGCTGATGCCAACATCAACGCCAACGACGCCGATGTTCAGTCCCGATGGCCGACGTTGAGGACCAGCGCTTGCCTGGAGCCGAGGGGGACCCGATCGACGAGGCGGAAGCCCTGCGGCGCCTCAGCCTCAGCGACGATCCCTCCGCCCAGTACTACGCCGCCTGGTGGCTGGGCCGCAACCGCAGCCGCCACCCCGAGACGGTGCCCCTGCTCTGTCAGGCCCTGCGGCAACGGCGCCCCCGCGATCCCGGCGCGGGCGTGGAGGAAAACGCCGTGGCCCGCAATGCGGCCCGGGCCCTCGGCAAGCTCGGCCCCGCCGCCCAGCCCGCCATCGCCGACCTGCTCGCCACCTTGGAGGATCCCGACGATGGCCTGCGCGAAGCCGCGGCCCGGGCCCTCGGCGACCTGGGCGCCCGCCAGGCCGTGGCCCCCATCTGCCGCCGCCTGGCCAGCGGCCTGGAGGGGGCGGGCGCCCTTCGGCCGGGCACACCCCGGCTGCAGGAACCCTGCGAAGCCCTGCTGGAGGCCCTCGGCGACATCGGCGACAACGATCCGGCCGTGGTGGCGGTGGTGACCCCCTTCATCCACCACGACCGTCCCCTCATCCGCAGTGCCGCCTGCCGGGCCCTGTTGCAACTCAGCGGCGAGCCCCAATGGGGCGAACGGTTGGAGGCGCTGCTGGCCCACCCCCAGCTGCAGGTGCGGCGCGCCGCCCTGATGGACCTCGGCGCCGTCGGCTGGCGGGCCTCCCTGGGGGCGATCACCGCCACCCATGCCGAAAACAGCCTCAAGCTGATCGCCCTGCGGGGCCTGGTTGAAAACGGCACGGATCGCCCCTCGGCCGGGGCTCCCGACACCGAGGCCGTGCTGGCGGCCATGGATTCCCTGCTCTAGGCCTGGCCATGAGGGCGGTCCAGCCTGGGCCAGGCGGGCATGGGCCAGTTCCCTCGGGCCCCACTCGGCCTGGCCTCGATCGCTTCAGCCCTGGCCCCGAGGGGCCGGCCCCTTCCCCTGCCAACCCGATGACCTTCCTCGCCGCCCCCGAACCTGCCACCGCTGAGGTTGAGGCCCTGATCGCGGCCGTGGCCGCCGCTGACAGCGCCATCAGCCTGCTCCTGGCCACCCAGGCCCTGGCGGCGGCGGCCCATCCGGCGGCGATCGCCAGCCTGGTGGAGGTGCTCGGTTTCAACAATCCCGGCGCGGCCGTGGCGGCGGTGGATGGTCTGATCGCCCTGGGGCCCCAGGCCGTGGCGCCCCTGCTCGGCAGCCTCGATGAACGCAACTACGGCGCCCGGGCCTGGGCGGTGCGGGCCCTGGCCGGCATCGGCGATGTGCGCGGCCTGGATCTGCTCGAGGAGGCCCTGGGCAGCGACATCGGCCCGAGCGTGCGCCGGGCCGCCGCCCGGGGGCTGGGCCAACTGAAGCTTGAGGGTCTGGAAGCCGGCCAACGCCAGCAGGTGCAAGCGCGCTGCCTGCAGGCCCTGGTGGCCGGCTGCGCCGATGGCGAATGGGTCGTGCGCTACGCCGTGGCCGTTGGGCTGGAGGCCCTTGGCCTCGGCAACCCCGCCGGTGGGGACCTGCTCGCCGCCAGCCGGACGGCCCTGCAGGGCCTCAGCCACCCCGAAGCCGAGGAGGTGCCGGTGGTGCGCCTGCGGGCCGCCCTGGCCCTGCAGCGCCTGGGCGCCTCGCCCGCAGCCTGAGCCGGGTCGGCAGCGCCCCAGCCCGGCGAAACGGAGGGAGCATGGCCAACCGCAGGGGGTGGCGGCCCTGGTTCCAGGCCCTACCCACGGAGGGGGCTGGCGAGGGGCTGGCAAGGAGTGCGTTCCGCCCCGGTGCAGGCCCCAACCAGCTGTTCAGAGGTGAGGGCGCAGGGCGAGGGCCCGCCGAATCGCCGCCATGACCGAATCGACTGCGGCCGTTGCCTCCGTTGGCTCCAGGGGCCTGCGTTGCACCAGGATCGCCGCCAGACCGTGGACTGCAGACCAGGCCACCATCGGCGCCTCAACGCGCATCGGCGCCGCCAGTTCACCCGCCGCGACCAGGGCATCCAGGCACTGGTTGAGCACGGTCCAGGCGTCCGGATCATCCGGGCAGGACGGCGGCGCGCCCGGCGCCTGAAAGGCGGTGGCGAACAGGTTGGGATTGGTCACCGCGAAGGTGACGTAGGCCCGCCCGACCGCATCAAAGCGACGGCAGGCCCCAAGACCGGCATCCGGGTGCCCGGGCACGGCGGCCGCCGCATCGCCCATGGCCTGGGCCAGCTGCTGGCGCGCCAACCGGCTGATCTCGGCGCTGAGGTGGGCCAGGTCGGGGAAATGGCGGTACACCGCGGAGGCCGACACCCCCTCCGCCTTGGCCAGGTCGCGCAGCTGCAGGGCCGCCGGCCCCTTGGCAGCGACGATGCGCAAACCGGCCTGGAGCAGGGCCGCCCGCAGGCTGCCGTGGTGGTAACGGGTCGAGGCCATGGCCAATGTTGACAGGCGTCACATCAAACGGCAAGGATGTGAACAGCGTTCGCATTGCCGCCCGCGGCCCCTCGCTTCGATGACCCACCCCATGCCCGCCCGCTGTCTGTCGACCCTGCTGGCCGTGGCCGGCCTGCTCAGCACCGGGATGCCCCAACCACTGCACGCAGCCCCCGCCCCCAAGGGGGCCACCCTCACCGTGGTGGTCAGCGGGGCCCGCCCGGGGGACGGCCCGATCATGGCCTCCGTGTTCGCCAGCCCCGCCGGCTTCCCCCTCGGTCACACCGCAACCGCCATCGCGCTCCAACCGGCCAGCGGCGGAGCCTCGGACACGATCGTGTTCCGCAACCTGCCGCCAGGGCGTTACGCCGTGGCCGTGCATCAAGACCAGATCGCCAACCGCAAAATCGATCTCAACATCTTCGGCGCCCCGAAGGAACCGTGGGGCGTGAGCAAGAACGTCCGTCCGACCTTTCGCGCGCCGCACTTTGACGAAGCCGCCTTCGATCTGCGCGGCGACACGCGCATCGACGTGCGGATCATGCGATGAGACCCCGCCCGCTTGAAGCGATCCGCTGCCCAAAGGGAACCGTCAAGGGAAGGCCCGCAGACCAGAGTGGGGGCAGTGGAATCGCCCTTCAACCCTTGCCGTCGCAAGGGCAAGGGTGACCCCCAATCCCCCCCCCAATTCGGCCTTGCCGCGCTGACCGATCCATGTCGCCCCAACGCCTGCTGTTTGTCTGCCTCGGCAACATCTGCCGCTCCCCTGCCGCCGAAGGGGTGTTTCTGCACCTGGTGGCCCGCGAGGGCCTGGCTGACCGGTTCGTGGTCGATTCGGCCGGCACGGGCAGCTGGCATGTGGGCAAGCCGGCGGACCGGCGCATGCTGGCCGCCGCCGACAAGCGCGGCATCGCCCTGCCCAGCCGGGCCCGCCAGATCGAAGCCGCCGACCTGGCCCGCTTCGATCGCATCCTCACCATGGACAACGACAACCTGGCAGCCGTGGAGGCCCTGGCCCGCCGGAGCCAGCCGGCCCCGGGTCGGGAACGGGCCCTGATCGAGCCGATCACCCGCCATTGCCGCCAGTTCCGCAGCCAGGAGGTGCCCGACCCCTACTACGACGGCGACGAGGGCTTCGAACAGGTGCTCGACCTGCTCGAAGACGCCTGCAGTGGCCTGCTGGAGCAGCTCAGGCCCCGCTGACCCCCCTTTTGGGCATGCCCTGCACCTGATGCCGCTCCTGCGACCCGCGACCCCGGCCCCAGGAAGGGACGCGGCAGACCCAGGGTGGGTTGCCAGCCTTGGCTGGCAGCGACCGCCGGCGCTAGGCCGGGGTCGGCCCCGGCCAGGCATCCGCCGGCACCCGCTCGCGGAAGAGCAGCTCCAGCCGGTCGATCACGGCACCGATCGCCAGGCCATCGGTGATCAGCTCCACCGCATCGGCAGCCTGCACCAGGGGCGCTACGGCGCGGCTGGAATCGAGGTGGTCGCGCTCGGCGATCTGGGCCTCCAGCTCGGCCAGCTCGGGCACGGCAAAGCCCCGCTGGGCCAGGTCCAGGGCCCGGCGCCGGGCGCGTTCGGCCACCGTGGCGGTGAGGAACACCTTCAGCTCCGCATCGGGGAACACGGCGGTGCCGATGTCCCGGCCCTCGGCCACCAGACCGCCGCGGGCCCCCATCGCCTGCTGCTGGCGGGTGAGGGCCTCGCGCACGCAGCCATGGGCCGCCACCTGGGAGACCTGGCCGGTGACCTCCGGGCTGCGGATCGCCTCGGTCACGTCCTGGCCGTTGATCGTGACCCGCTGGGCCCCCTCGGCACTGGTGGACAGCTGCAGATCCAGATCCACCAGCAGCGCGGCCACGGCGCTGGCGTCCGCCGGATCGCTCCCAGACGTGGCCACCAACCAGGTGACGGCCCGGTACATGGCGCCGGTATCGAGATAGATCAGGCCCAACCGGGCCGCAAAGGCCTTGGTCACGGTGCTCTTGCCGGCCCCAGCGGGGCCATCGATGGCAACGATCGGTGGACGGCGCATCAGAAACACATGGTCGATCAAACGGGTATTGCCGCAGAAGGCTGCCGCCGCCAGGAGCAGGGGGCTGGCCTGCAGGCTGTCAGCCGGCCGCAGGCTACGGGGCTCCACCAGGTCCACATAGTCGACCACCAGGCCGGCCTGGAGCAGGCCCTGGCGCACCGCCTCGGTGACGGAGCCCACGGAGGGGACCAGTGGGCGTCCTGAGGGGGGGCCAAACGGGGGGCCAACTGAAGGACCCACCGGGGGTGCAGCCGGGGAGGCTCCGCCCTGGAGCGGGGCTGCGCCGTTGCTGGCCCCGGCCTGGGCCGAAACCAGCTGGGCCGCCACCGCCAGGCTGCGGGGCAGGGCCAGGGCTTGCTGCTGCTGAAGCGGATCCAGATAGCGGTTGCGGGAGCTCAGGGGCAGGCCATCGGCCTGGCGCACTGTCGGGCCGCTGCGCACCACCAGGGGCAGGCCCAGGTCGGCCACCAGGCGCCTGAGGATCACCAGCTGCTGCCAGTCCTTTTCCCCCAGCCAGAGCACATCGGGCCGCACCAGGGAGAGCAACCGGGCCACCACCGTGGCCACCCCAGCGAAATGGCCTGGCCGGCTGCGGCCACAAAGCCCCGCCACCAGGGAGTCGGGCGGCTGCAGACGGGTGAGCTCGGCCGGCCCACCGGGGTAGATCTCGGCGGCGCTGGGGGCGAACAGGGCATCGGCACCCGCCGCGGCCGCCAGATCGGCATCGGCCTCCAGGTCGCGGGGGTAGCGGTCGAAGTCTTCGGCGGGGCCGAACTGGAGCGGATTGACGAAGACGCTCAGCAGCACCGGGCCGCCGCTGACGGCCCGGTGCTGGTCCGCCAGGGCCAGTAAGGACTGGTGACCGCGATGGAGCCCGCCCATGGTGGGCACGAACTGGAGCGGGCCGGCCGGGCGCGGCCAACCGGCCCGCCACTGGCGCAGCTCAGCCGCGGTGTGAAGCAGACGCAAAACCCCCTCCCGACTCCCCCCATTGAAAAGCCCACCCGTCAGGGACGGATGGGCTGGGGGGTTGGAGCTGGATGAAGGGCCGAGCGGGAGCTCAGCGGAGCACTTCGAGGCGAACGGAGGCGATACCACTGGCGACAAGGCCAAGGTGGCTGGCGGCCCCAGGGCCCAGATCAATCAGGCGGTGCCCCACGAAGGGACCACGATCGTTGATCCGGACCACGGCGCTGCGGCCATTCCAGAGGTTGGTGACCCGCACCTTGGTGCCGAAGGGCAGGCTGCGGTGGGCAGCGGTGAAATCGCCAGGGCGAAGCACATCACCGTTGGCGGTCCGACCGCCATAAAAACCTGGGCCGTACCAGCTGGCTTGGCCGGTGGTGACGCTGCGCACCTGCAGGGAGGTGGCTGTGGCAATCGGCTGGCTGGGAACCAGGGGATTGCCGGGCTGCTGGTCCTGGACCTGGATGGGTTGCACCTCGCGGATGGCGAGGTCACTGGATTCCGGCTCGTAGGCCTGGGAGGCCTCGGCAGGGTCGGCCAGCAGGGACGGTTGCTGGCTGGCCAGGGCATCGGCGGTCTGCACGGCCCGGCTGGAGCCAGCCAGGGCAGGCGAGATGACGCTGCTGCCGGAAATCAGAAGGGCAAAGCCGCTCAGGAAAATGGATCGGCGCATAACAGGCGAAACTCGCCGCTCGAAAGCAGCAGCCACAAACGAAGTTGTGACCCGTCAGCGATGTGTACAGAACGGCGATGTGGGAGAGAAGCTGTTCTGAACTGCCGGCGGAGTTCCTATCGGGAATTGACGACCCGGCAAAGTTAACCCGATTCGCCAGGGGCTTTTGGTCAAATTTGAGGCATAAAGATTGATCAGCATTCACTATCTGAAGCCGAATCCAAGGCCCTAGCTGCGTTCTGACACCCGCGTCAACTCGCCAAGGATCAGCAAGTCCGATCACGCCCATAAGCCAAGCTGATCGTAAAGGCGGCCAATCTGCCAAGTGTCCACCGCCAGCGGCTGGCCGCCGGGCCGCCTGGCCCCCATCCCCCCCGCCGGGCGCCTGGTGGCGCGGCCCGCCGTTGCAGGATCGTGCCAACAGCAGCTCTGGAATGGACTACCGCACAGCCGGCGTGGACGTGGTGGCGGGACGGGCCTTCGTCGAACGGATCCGCGCCAGCGTTGACTCCACCCGCCGGCCCGAGGTGCTGGGCGGCCTGGGCGGCTTTGGCGGCCTCTGCCGGCTGCCGGCGGGCCTGAAGAAGCCCCTGCTGGTGGCGGGCACCGATGGGGTGGGCACCAAGCTGGAGCTGGCCCAGGCCCATGGCGGCCACCACGGCGTCGGCATCGACCTGGTGGCCATGTGCGTCAACGACGTGATCACCAGCGGCGCCCAGCCCCTCTTCTTTCTCGACTACCTGGCCACCGGCAAGCTCAGCCCCGAGGCGATGGCGGCCGTGGTGGAAGGGATTGCCGATGGCTGCCGCCAGAGCGGCTGCGCCCTGCTCGGGGGCGAAACCGCCGAAATGCCCGGCTTCTATGGCCCCGGTCGTTACGACCTGGCCGGCTTCTGCGTGGCGGTGGTGGAGGAGGACGCGCTGATCGACGGCCGCGCCGTGGTTGCCGGTGACCAGATCGTCGCCGTGGCGAGCAGCGGCGTGCACAGCAATGGGTTCAGCCTGGTGCGCAAGATCCTCGAAGCCCATCAGATCGATGGGTCCAGCCTCCTCAGCCCGGGGGGGCCGCCGGTGATCGACAGCCTGCTGGCCCCCACCCAGCTCTATGGCTCCCTGGTGCAGGCCCTGCTCGGTGCAGGCCTGCCCCTGCATGGCATGGCCCACATCACCGGCGGCGGCCTGCCGGAGAACCTGCCTCGCTGCCTGCCGGCCGGACTCCAGGCCCGCATCGATCCGGCCAGCTGGGAGCGGCCCGCCCTGTTCCGATGGTTACAGGACAACGGAGAGGTGCCCGAAGCCGACCTCTGGCATACCTTCAACCTGGGGGTCGGCTACTGCCTGGTGGTGCCCGAGGCGGCCGTGGCCCAGACCCTCCAGGTCTGCGCCGACCAGGGCCTCAAGGCCTGGCGGCTGGGCGCGGTGGAACCAGGCCAGAGCGGGGCCACCGCCACCCTGGTGGGCCTGCCCGCCTGATCGATTCAAACCGGGGGCGCCCCGCGCTGGGGTGGGTGCCAGGCGGAAGCGCTGGGGGGCCGATCCGCCTTGCCGCAGATCCGCGCCAGCCACAACCCCTCTAAAGCAGGGGTATTTTGGCGATGGATTGGTTAAGGTTCAAAGCCAAAGCGGTTCGGAAGAGCCCCTGCGTCTTTGCCGACTGAAGGCCGCGCCACAATTTCATAGAGGCTTGCGATGCTCAATAGACCGATTACCAGACCCCTGGCCGCAGGCCCGTCCGAGGGGGTGAATCGCCTGACCCGACGCCGCAGCTCCGCCGGTCCGATTCCACCCAACCGGCCCCTCACCCCCCGGGATTCGATGCAACCGATGCGGGTTGGAGCCCGGGCCACCTTTCTGGCCCTGCGCGATCACGGCAAGGTGTTCGTGGCCGACCTGCCCCGCCTCTCCGATGGCCAGCTCTGCAATGTGGTGCGGGAAGCGCGGGAAGTGCTGGAAAGCCTGAACCGCCGCATCGACGAACTGCAGCAGCAGATCAACCTCTCCCAGCTCGAGCAGGAAACGATCATCCGCGCCACCACCAAGCGGGATGTCACCGAGCGTTTCATCCGGGCGGTGGAAGACGAACAGGAGCAACGCCGCAGCAACCCGGCCCTTAAGGCCGCCGCCGGCGAATCCCTGAGCCGCACCTTCCTGGAGCTGGCCCGCCACCGCCTCCCCGGGGCCACCTTTGATTCCCTGCTGCAGGAAGCGGTCTGCATCCTCGAGCTGGAAACCGGCCTCAAACTCGACCCTGACGCCGCCGCCAGCCTCGACGGCCCCCCAACGGACGGGGCCACTCCCCCACCCGCCGGTGCCCCCGTGGCCAGCAGCGGCACGGCCCAGGCGGAGTCCCCGGATGGCGAGGGGCAAGGCCCATCCGGCCCCACCCTGGCGGCCCGGCCCCTGGCCCCCCGCAATCTCAATGTGGTGCGCCACGCCGCCAGCCCGGACAGCGATCGCCAACCCCTGCCGGTGGTGTTGAGCCCCGATCCCTCCCCGAGCCTGGCCCGCCCGAGCCAGCCCTGAGGGCCTGCCGATTCAACCTGCCGCTCCCGGCCCGTTCTGGGCTGGGGCCCGACTGGGTTTCAGGGTTCCCTCAACGGCTCTGGAAGGGGTTGCTGGGCATGCGCGGACCGGTAATCACCAGCTGATCGAGCTGCTGCCGTTCCTCTTCGCTCAGCTGCCAGCTGCGGGCTGCCGCCACCGGGTCCACCTGATCAGGCCGGCGCAAGCCGACGATCGGCATGGCTCCATGGGCCCGGCACCAATTGAGGGCCACCGCCGCCAGGGTGCTGCCATGGGCCCGGGCGATCGCCGCCATGCCGCCTCGAAGTGGTCCCAGGCCCGGTTCAAGCCGTCGAAACAGGCTGGCGCGAGGCCCCCGGGGCAGACCATCGGCCTGGCCCTGGGGGCGGGCCAGCAGCCCCAGGGCCAGGGGGCTGTAGGCGATCAGATCAATGCCCAGCTCCCGGCACACCTCGGCCACGCCGCCGGGAGCGATGGCCTCGGGCGCCAGCAACGACAGTTGCACCTGCAGGCTGGCGACAGCCACCCCCTGGGCGGCCAGCTGGGCCACCACCTGGCGCAGGCGGATCGGGCCCATGTTGGAGAGGCCCAGGCTGGCCACCTGGCCGGCGCTGACCAGATCGGCCAGACCCAGCAGCAGGGGCGGCTCCTGCCAGGGGGCATAGCGGGCCGTGCTCCAGTGGAGCTGCACCCGGTCGAGCTTGCCCTGCAGGCGCTGGCTGGAGGCGGCAAAGGCCCGCGCAAAGCCGCGGCGGCCCAGCCGCCAGGGAAAAGGGGCCAGCTTGGTGGCGATGCAGCAGCGGGCCCGCTGCCCAGGCGACAGGGCGGCGGCGAACTGGCCGAGCAACTGCTCGCTGCGGCCGTTCCAACGGCCGGTGCCATAGGAGTCGGCGGTGTCGAAGAAACAGAGATCGAGATCCAGGCAGCGCTGGAACGTGGCGGCCAACTCGTGGTCCAAGGCGGGGTCGTAGCCCCAGAGGAACTGGTTTCCCCAGGCCCAGGTGCCGACGCCGATCGCTGGCTGGGGCCGGGGCGATCCACCCTGGGGCTGGCCCGACGATGGGGCCACCAAGGGGACCGCCGATTGGATCGTCGTTGGGGCCTCCCTGGGCATCACCCCTGGAATCGCCCCTGGGATCGCCGATGGGCCCGCCGCCGTTCCGGGCTGCTGGCCGCCGTCGAACTGGTCGTCGTCGAGCGGGTCAGCCAACCGGCCCGATCGGTGCTCTGGCAGGGAAGCCGGCCCGGTTGCCATGATCAAGTCCCACCCAGCCCCTCACGTGCTGCATTCTCCGCTGCCTGGTCCAGGCCAGCCCGCCGGCCTGATGGCCCGCTGGCCAGGTCCGCCGGAGGCGCTCGAGGCGGCACCCACCCTGGATTTGGCCATGCCTTGCGATTCCGCTCCCAGCGCGCCCCAGAGCCCCGCCACGGCCCCGCCACCCGCACCCCCCGACCCGGTGCTCTGCCAGCACTGCGGCCGCACGGCCAGCAATGGCATCAGCTGTGAGGGCATCTGCGTCGCGGATTCGGGCTATTGAGCCCCAGGGTTGGCCTGGGAGGGGGTGACCTCGGCCTGGGCCCACGGGGCGGCCGCTCCCACCCCATCCGCCCCCGGTCGGCCAGGCCCCCAGGCCTGGTCATCGCCGATCCCCCCTTCGCCGATCCCCCGTCTCCCCTCCCTGGTGATCCCCTGGACCTGGCCATGGCTGCGCCACGACCCCGCCCCATCCAGTTCCCAGGCTCCGGCGACGCGGGCCAGGCCCCGGCTCGCCGCGCAGGGCAGCCCAGCCCAGCGGCCAGCGCCCAAAACCCGGCCGCTGGCTTGGTGAGGGTGCATGGTCCGGTTCGGGGCTGGCGCCCCTCGGCCCGGCTTGCTCCTGGGCTGGGGCATCTTGTGCTGGAGCGTCTTGTGCTCGGGAGCCTGGGCCTGGCAGCCCTGGCCCTTGCCGGCTGGCCCCTGGGAGCCCCGGCCCTGCCCTACGCCGCCGCGGCCAAACCGCAAGCACCCGAGCCCAGCCAGCAGCCCCCCACGGCCCCGGAGGGGGGCTTCGGCCGCTGGCAGAGCAGCACCCGCAGCTGCAGCCGCAACCTGGCCGGAGCGCCCCAGGGCAACTGCCAGCTGGTGCAGCTGGACCAACAGTTGGAGGGCCTGCTGACGGTGCGCTTCATCGCCCCCGGCGCCCAGAAAGACAGCCTCAACCAACTGATCGTGGTGGGGCTGCTGCAACCCAGCAGCCAGCCCCTGGCCTGCCGGCAGGGCCGCTGCCAGCCGAGCGGGTCCCTGAGCACCCTGGTGCGCACGGTGAGCGAGCGGAGTTTCGATGGCCGGGGCCTGGCCCAGGGGCTGCCCAAGGCCTGGCTGGCCAGCGGCAGCTGCCGGTTTGAACCCAGCAGCGTGCGCTGCGAAGCGAGCTCCCCCAGTGGGGACCATTGGCAGGCCACTGCCAGTTTCTGAGCCGATCGCCCGCAACTCTCGTGGGCTGAAGCAGGAAAGGTTGAAGGCGGCACCCAGATTCGAACTGGGGGTAAAGGATTTGCAATCCTCTGCCTTACCACTTGGCCATGCCGCCATCCGGGAGCAAACTCCCTCTCTGGGATCGTATCAGCCCTGTGATGGCCGTCCGGCTGCTGGTTCTCAGTAATGGCCACGGGGAGGATCTGATCGCCCTGCGGGTGCTGGAGGCCCTCCACGCCCGCCAGCCCCACCTCAGCGTGGCCGTGCTGCCGCTGGTGGGGGAGGGCGGCGTCTTTGCCGCGGCCGAAACGGAGGGCTGGCTGCAACGGGTCGGGCCGCGCCAGGCCCTGCCCAGCGGCGGCTTCAGCAACCAGAGCCTGCGGGGCCTGCTGCGGGACCTGGCCGCCGGCCTGCCCCTGCTGAGCTGGCGCCAGGGGCGGCTGGTGCGGCGCTGGGGGCGCCAGGGCGGCGCCGTGCTGGCCGTGGGCGACCTGCTGCCCCTGCTGCTGGCCTGGGCCAGTGGGGGGGCCTACGGCTTCATCGGCACCCCGAAAAGCGACTACACCTGGCGCAGCGGCCCGGGCCGGGCCTGGCCCGCCGACGCCTACCACCGGCTCAAGGGCAGCGAGTGGGACCCCTGGGAGTGGGCCCTGATGGGGCGGCCCCGCTGCCGGCTGGTGGCCCTGCGCGATCCGCTCACGGCCCGGGGCCTGGCCCGCCACGGGGTCGCCGCCCTCGCCCCCGGCAATCCGATGCTGGATGGCCTGGTGGGGGCGCCCCTGCCCGCCAGCCTCCGGGCCAGCCGCCGGCTGGTGCTGCTGGCGGGCAGCCGCATGCCCGAGGCCCGGGCCAACTTCGCCCGGCTGCTCGATGCCCTGCTGGCCTGGCACGACCAAGGCCGCGAGCAGGGTGCAGCAGCCGGTTCGATCGTGCTGCTCGCCCCCGGCGGCTCCCGGCCAACCCCCCAGGAGCTGGCGCCGATGCTGCGCTGGCGCGAGTTCGAACCCACTGAAGCCCCTGCCGGCAGTGGGGCCGAGGCGGCCTGGCGGCGGCGGCAGCTGCTGCTGTTGCTCGGACCCGGCCGCTTCACCCCCTGGGCGAGCTGGGGCGAAGTCGGCCTGGCCACGGCCGGCACCGCCACCGAACAGCTGGTGGGGCTGGGGATTCCGGCCCTGTCCCTGCCAGGACCAGGCCCCCAGTTCAAGCTGGGGTTTGCCCAACGCCAGAGCCGCCTGCTGGGCGGGTCCGTGGCGGTCTGCCGCACGCCGGCGGAGCTGGGGGCTGCCCTGGGGCAGCTCCTGGGCGACCCCCAGCGGCGCCGGCAGCTGGGGGCGATCGGCCGGCGGCGCATGGGCCAGCCCGGCGGCAGCGATGCCCTGGCCGCCCTGGTGGAGCAGCGTCTGCTGCGCTGAGGGCGGCTGAAGGACCTTCGGCCAGCCTGGCCCCAGGCCCGGAGCCAGGGATGATGGGCCCATCCCCGCCCCAGAGACGCCCCCCATGGCCGCCCCCCCCGATCGCGACTACATGGCGGCCTGCAGTCGCCTGGCCAGCCTGATGAGCATCAGCATCTCCTCCGCCCGCCGCCGGGTCGATCTGGTGGCCGTGAAGGAAGGCATCCGGGACACGGCCGGCCGCATCGCCCTGGCCGAACGGCTCCTGCTCGAGGCCGAACCGGAGAGTGGCGCCGCCCGCCTGCGGCTCGATGGCCTGCTGGAAGCGGTGGCCTCGGAAGCCAACTTCATGGACGAAGACTGACGCGCGAGTGCCGGCCGCCCGGGGCCCTGGCTCGCTGCCCCAGCCTCCTCACGGCATGCTCCAGGGCTTGCGCTTGGCCAGGCCCCCCTCAACGGTGTTCAAAGATCTGGCCGTACTGGCCGCGATCGAGGTCGGAGAACACGGGGATGCAGGCAAAACAGCGCTCCGCCAGCGCCAGCCGCTCCTCCCGCACCAGCATCGAATGGAGCCGGTCCCGGGCCGCCAGCAGGTAGCGCACGTCATTGGCGGCGTAGGCCAGCTGGCTGTCACTGAGCTCCTCGACCCGGCCCCAATCGCTGCTCTGGGCCTGCTTGTCCAGCTCCACCCCCACCAGCTCCTGCACCACCTCCTTGAGGCCGTGGCGGGGGCTGTAGGTGCGGGCCAGGCGGCTGGCCACCTTGGTGCAGAACAGGGGCGCCACGGCGATGCCAAGCCCCTCGGCCAGGGCCGCCACATCAAAGCGGGCGAAGTGGAACACCTTCTCGATCCCCGGCGCCTCCATCAGCGCCTTGAGCAGCGGCGCCTCGCTCTGGCCGCGGGCGATGCGGATGCAGCAGACGTTGTCCTGGTCGTCGCAGAGCTGCACGAGGCAGAGGCGATCGCGGCCGTGCACCAACCCCATCGCCTCCGTATCCACCGCCAGGGCCCGGGCGGCCCCCAGCAGGCCCTGCCATTCGGGCGAGAGGTCGCCATCCAGCACGGCAAAACGGGCCGGGGCGGAGCCGGGGGCAGGGGCCATGGAGCCAGGGCGAACTGCTGCCATGGTGGCGGATCAGGGACGGGCGCCCCTTGCCGCAGGGGATCCCAGCCGCCGCGCCCTGGGCCCCTGGAGCCGCACCCCCGCAGCCGGCCCAGAACGGGAGCCCGGCAGCGGCCCAGCCGCCAGCGTGACGTTGCATGGGCAAGGGGTTGATCAATCGGCCCAACCGCAGCTACCAGAAGAACAGGACCCTGCCGCCCCGTCCGTGCGCACCCCCAGCCCCAGCCCGGGCAGCAAGAGCCTGGAGGCCATCCACCAGTTCTTCGACCAGCCGCCCCTGGTCCACCTCGGCCTGGAACTGGCGGTGTGCTGGGTGCTGGATCGCTTGCTCGAAGCCGACAGCTACCCCACGGCCCTGATGCAGCAACTCAGCGTCGACCATCCCCAGCTGCGCCTCTCGGAAACGGTGCTGCACCAGGCGATCACCTTTCTCGATCAGCAGGAGGCGATCAGCTCCTATCCCCAGCGCTGCCCCAGCCGCGGTCGGCCCCGGCGGATGCTGCACCTGCGCGAGGAGCACCGCAGCGGCGCCCTCGGCCTGATGGCCCCCTGGCGCCGCTGGCTGGAGGACAATGAAAAGCTCGCCAGCGTCAGACGTCATGCCCCCAGCCCTGGGCTCCACCCTGCTGCTCACCCTGCTGCTGGCCATCGGGCTGGTGTTCTTCCTGCGGGCTGCCAGTAAGGACCGCACCACGGTGGTGGAGGTCCACTCGCCGAAACCGGCCCTGGAGGTGCTCGCCGGCCTGAACCAGTGGCTGTCCCAACGGGGCTGGCAAGCCGATGGCAGCAGTCCGGACGACCGCCTGCTGCGCTTCCGCGGCCAGGTGGCCGCCAGCACGCCCCTGGCCTGGCTGCTGTCCCTGCTCGGGGGCGTGGGCGCGGGCTGCCTCGGCCTGGTGCTGCGCCAGCTGCTGCCCCAGCTGGGCTGGTGGCCCGTGGCCCTGGCCCTGGTGGGGCCCCTGGCGGGCCAGGTGTACCGCCGCCGGGCCGCCCGCGCCGAATCGCTGGAATTGCGCCTGATCAGCGCCGATGATGCGCCCGGAAGCAGCCTGCGGGTGCGGGCCCACCGCGACGAACTGATCGCCCTGGAGCTGGAACTGGGCCCCGAACTGCTCCTGGCCAGCGATGGCGCCCTGCTCAGTTCGCCGATCTGACCCGATGGCGCCCCGGCCGACCCGGGCCCCTCGCCGTTCCCGGGGACGGGACGCGACACCGCCAAAACCCTGAACCCGGGCGCCCCGCACCAGTGGGGGAGGCGGCCCAGGCCTCCTGAATCTGCAGCCGCTGCGCCACCGGGTCGGGCCCTGGCCCCATGCCAGCCATGCCCCCAGGGGAACGGGCTGCATTCGCCCCCCGCCTGACGGGCCGATCGGGTTGGCCAGCAGGGCCAGGAGCGGCATGCCTCCCCCGCCCCGCCAGGAGCTTTGGTAGCCGCTGTGACCGGATCCCAGGCTCGCCATGGTCAAATCCCGTTGCCCCCCCTGACAGGGCCCAAATCAGCCGCCATGCTGGTGCCCGTGACCGATTCCACCCCCCTGCGGCCTGGGCCCCTGCGGTCCACCCACCCCGGAGCCTTGGGCCTGGTCGGCCCCGGCCTGGGCCAACTGCTGCCGGTGCTGGTCAGCCTGTTGGGCCTGTGCGCCATGCCCAGTGCCTCGGCCCAGGGGGCCTTCGCCCGCCTGCCGCCCCTGAGCCTGAGCGCCGGCTTCACCGGGCCGCGCACCCCCCTGGGCAAGGACTGGATCGGCCGGGCCCCCCTCTCGCCGGCGACCCCGATCCTGGTGCTGGCCGGCCATGCCGACTCCCAGGGCATCGCCGGCGCCGGCACCTCCGGTGCCGCCGTCGCCCTGCGCGGCGCCGCCCCGATGCAGGCCGATATCCAGGACGAGCTCTACTGGAACCTGCGCACGGCGGCGGCCGTGGTGGGCCTGGGCCGCAGCCGCGGCCTCGATATCCAGCTCTACGTGCCGCCGGTGCGCGACATCGCCAACGGCGATGACCCCCGCACCAACTGGAGCGTGGGCAAGGCCTTCGCCGCCGGCGGCGGCTATGCCCTGGAAATCCATTACGACGCCTACGGCCCCGATGGCATCGGCTCCGGCCTGATGCCGCCCCTGAACCGGCCGATCAGCCAGCTCGACGAAAGCCTGGCCCTGGCCTTCGGCGGCTATCCGCGCCTGTTCCGCGGCGGCCTGGGGGCCCCCAAACGGGGCATCGCCCTGCTGGAGATCGGCAAGCTCGAGGGCAGGCTTGAAGCCTCCCTGCGGGACCCCCGCCGCCGCGAAGCCAGCATTGCCGGCATTGCCGAGCGGATCGTCGCCGCGATTGAACTGGGGCTGGGGATCAATCCACCGCCTGGTGGGGTTGGCAGCGAGCCGCCAGGGACGGGTCAGCAAGCCAGTTCTGGGGGCGGGTAAAGAGATCGGTGAGCAGGGCCTCGCGGCTGCCTTCGGCTGGTTTGTAACCGTATTCCCAGCGCACCAGGGGCGGCAGCGACATCAAAATGGACTCGGTGCGGCCGTTGGTCTGGAGTCCGAAGATCGTGCCCCGGTCAAACACCAGGTTGAACTCCACATAGCGGCCGCGGCGGTAGAGCTGGAACTGGCGCTCCCGCTCGCCATAGGCCAGATCCTGGCGCTTCTCGACGATCGGCCCATAGCTGGGCAGGAAGGCGTTGCCGCAGGCCGACGCCAGGGCGAAGAGCTGCTCCCAGCCCTGGGGCTGGCTCCCCTGGGCGGCGCCGGCGGCGGCGGCAGGCCCCTCGGGATCCTGACCCTTGTAGAGCACGCCCCGGGGATCCTGGTAGTCGTAGAAGATGCCGCCCACGCCGCGGGTTTCCTGGCGGTGCTTGAGGAAGAAATACTCATCGCACCAGGGCTTGAACACCTGGTAGTAGGCCGGATTAACGCTGTCGCAGGCGTTTTTGAGGGTCTGGTGGAAGTGCTTGGCGTCCTCGAGGAAGGGGTAGTAGGGGGTGAGATCGGCGCCACCGCCAAACCACCACACCGGGCCCGCCTCGAAGTAGCGGTAATTGAGGTGAACGGTGGGGATGTAGGGGCTGCGGGGGTGCAGCACCATCGAGGTGCCCGTGGCGAACCAGCGCTGGCCCTTGGCTTCCGGGCGCTGGCTGAGGATTGAAGGCGGCAGCTGGTCGCCCTCCACCTCGGAGAAATTGACGCCGCCCTGTTCAAACACCCGCCCCCCCGTCATCACCCGGGAGCGACCACCCCCCCCCTCGGGCCGGATCCAGCTTTCCTCGGCAAAGGTGGCGCCGCCATCGAGGGCCTCCAGGCCGGCGCAGATCGAATCCTGAAGCCCCATCAACAGGGCCTTGGCCCGGGCGCGGGAGTCGGCGGGTGGCCTCTCCAGGGGCGGCTCAGCGCCGGCGCCACCTGCCACCGCACCGGCAGCGCCGAGGCCAGTGGCACCCGCCAGGCCGCTCACCTTGGTCTTGGCACGGGACAGCAGGCCCTTCAGCATCAACGCCACGCCCCAGGGGCGCAAGAAACCTGCCCACCTTTTCAGCCGAGGGTCCCGCCGCACAAGGGGCCGAGAAGGAACGTCACGCCGTCTTGGCCCGGATCGCGCCTGAACGGCGCTCCCTAGGATCCAGGCCCTACTCCATGCCCCGCCGGATGGCCAGCGCAGATCAGTCGCTCGATCGGGCCCTCGCGGCGCTGGCGCCCCTCAAGGACTCCGGCAGCGGCCGCTCCCTCCTGGAGCTGCAATGGATTGACCAGGTGCGCCTGCAGCCGGATCGGGCCGTGTTCCGCCTGGCCCTGCCCGGCTTTGCCAACAGCCAGCGGGAGCGGATCGTGCGGGAGGCCCGGGAGGCCTTGCTCGCCCTCGAGGGCATCCGCGATGTGCAGATCGAACTGGCCCAGCCAGCCCCCAGCGGCCACGCCCACCAGGGGGCCCCGATCGGCGCCGGCGGCCATGGCGGGGGGGCCGAACGCCAGCCGATTCCGGGGGTGAAGCAGGTGATCGCCGTCAGCAGCGGCAAGGGGGGGGTTGGCAAAAGCACCGTGGCGGTGAACCTGGCCTGCGCCCTGGCCCAGGCGGGCCTGAAGGTGGGTCTGCTCGATGCCGACATCTATGGCCCCAATGCCCCCACCATGCTCGGGGTGGCCGACCTGAGCCCCGAGGTGCGGGGCGAAGGAGCCGAGCAACGGCTGACGCCGATTGAAAGCTGCGGCATCGCCATGGTGTCGATGGGGCTGCTGATCAGCGAGAACCAGCCGGTGATCTGGCGCGGCCCCATGCTCAACGGCATCATCCGCCAATTTCTCTATCAAGTGGAGTGGGGCGAGCGCGATGTGCTGGTGGTGGACCTGCCCCCCGGCACGGGCGATGCCCAGCTCAGCCTGGCCCAGGCCGTCCCCATGGCCGGGGTGCTGATCGTCACCACCCCCCAGATGGTGTCCCTCCAGGATGCGCGCCGGGGCCTGGCGATGTTCCTGCAGATGGGCGTGCCGGTGCTGGGGGTGGTGGAGAACATGACCGCCTTCATCCCACCCGACGCCCCCGAGAAGCGCTACGAGCTCTTCGGCAGCGGCGGCGGCCAACGGCTCGCCAGCGAGGCGGACGTGCCGCTGCTGGCCCAGCTGCCGATGGAACTGGCTGTGGTGTCCGGCGGCGACCAGGGCCTGCCGGTGGTGCTCGCCGCGCCGGAGTCGGCGTCAGCCCAGGCCTTCACCGCCCTGGCCGCCCGTCTGCGCGCCCTCGTGCCGGCGCCATGAGCGGCCAGGGGCCCAGCCTGGAGGCCCTCAGGCGGCAGCTGGCCGGCGGGGTGCCCCCGGGCCACGGCGACGAAGACAGCGTCCGGCGCCAGTGGTGGGCGGCCCTGGCCTGCCTGCAGGAGGACTTCCTGCTGCCCCTGCAACCCACCGCGGGCCTCTGGCTGGCCTCGCCCCTGCCGGCCCTCTACGAACCGGAGCTGCTGCGGCACCTGCAGGGCTGGGTGTGGGCCCCCGAGGAACTCGGCAGCCTGCTGCAACCGGCCGCGCCCCTGCTGCCCGGCCAGGTCCCGGCCCCTAGGCAGGCCCCGGACAAGTCCCCGGCCCAATCCACGTCCCAGTCGAACGCCGGCGCCTACGACCCGGGCCGCTTCAGCCGCCTGCCCCTCAGCCCGGGCGACGGCACCGATCCCCTGCTGCTGGTGATCACGCCCCGGCTGCAGATCGCCATGGCCCTGCATGGCCCCGCCGACCAGCGCCAGCTGCTCGTGCGCACGGACCCCGCCAGCCTGGCCGCGGCCCTGGCCCTGCTGGATGAACGGCTGCAGCGCAGTGCCCCAGCGGAGGGCGGACGCCTGCGCCAGGCCCTGCAGGCCCTGGGCAGCCTCGAGAGCGACAGCCAGCTGGCTGCCAGCTTCTGGCCGCGCCTGGCCGAGCGGCTGGCCGCCATGGCCCCGAGCGTCACCCTGCAACCCCTGGTGCATCGCCGCGGCAGCAGCGACGACAACCGCGGCGGCGCCAGCAGCGAACTGGCCCTGCTCGAAGCCCTCACCCATGAGGTGCGCACCCCCCTGGCGACGATCCGCACCCTGATCCGCTCGCTGCTGCGCCGCCAGGACCTCACCGAACTGGTGCGGCAACGGCTGCAGCAGATCGATGGCGAATGCAGCGAACAGATCGACCGCTTCGGCCTGATCTTCCATGCGGCCGAACTGCAACGCCAACCAGCCACCCCCAAACCCCAGGCCCTGGCCCGCACCGACCTGGCCCAGCTGTTGCAGCAGCTCGAACCGCTCTGGCGCCACCAGCTGCAGCGCCGCGGCCTCGCGCTGCAGCTGGAGATCGGCGCCGACCTCTCGCCGGTGCTCAGCGACCCGAGCCGGCTGGAAACGATGCTGGGTGGCCTGATGGACCGCTACAGCCGCCGGCTAGCGGCGGGCTCCACCCTGGTGATCAGCCTCGATCCGGCCGGGTCACGCCTGCGCCTGCGCCTGGGGGCCGCTGGCAGCAGCGGCTTCCACCCTGGGTTCGAGAGCGACCAGGGCAGCCGTCAGGCGGTGGGTCCGGTGCTGAGCTGGAATCCGGAAACGGGCAGCCTGCAACTGAGTCGCCAGGCCACCGCCAGCCTGTTCCACAGCCTGGGCGGCCGGCTCACGGAACGCTCGGGCCGCGGCCTGACCGTGTTCTTCCCCCTGGCCCCGGGCTGAGGCGGCAACCGGCAGCAGCGCTGGCAACCGCCGCCGGGACGGCAGCCCGGCCCAGGGATTCGGGATCGGGCCCCTGGACGGTTTGTTGACGGGTGTGAAGAGAGGGCGAACTTCACAAGAAAGCCCCAAAGCACGGTGCTAGTTTCCGCTCGAAACGGCCTGCCGACTCCCCCTCTAGGAACAGCCATGACAGCAACGGCGCTGAGCGGTCATCTCCCGAAGTACATCGGCAGCACAGGCGGCCTCCTCAACGCCGCTGAGACGGAAGAGAAGTACGCCATCACCTGGACCAGCAGCACGGCCCAGGTGTTTGAACTGCCCACCGGTGGGGCCGCTGAGATGAACGAAGGCGAAAACATCATGTATTTCGCCCGCAAGGAACAGTGCCTGGCCCTGGGTACCCAGCTGCGCACCAAGTTCAAGCCCCGCATTGAAGATTTCAAGATCTACCGCATCTTCCCCGGTGGTGACACCGAATTCCTCCACCCGAAAGATGGTGTGTTCCCCGAAAAAGTGAACGAAGGTCGCTCCATGGTGGGTCACAACGCCCGTCGCATTGGCCAGAATCCCAATCCCGCCAACCTCAAGTTCAGCGGTCGCAACACCTACGATTCCTGAGGCCCTGCCCGCATTCCCTGCTGGGTTCCAGACCTGAAGCGGTCACCTCTGCATCTATAAAGGCGGGGCCAGGCGCCCCGTTTTTTTTGCCTGCCCATCGCCGCGATGCCCACCCCCGATCGCGCCGCCTTCCTGGACCAGGTTGCGGCCGGCAGCACCTTCATCCCGGTTGCCCGCCGCTGGCCGGCTGACCTGGAAACTCCCCTGAGCACCTGGCTGAAGGTGGGCTCCGGCGCCAGCCATGGCGTGCTGCTGGAGTCGGTGGAGGGGGGCGAGCAGGTGGGCCGCTGGAGCTTTGTGGTCAGCAACCCCCTCTGGACCCTGACCGTGCGCGGGGACCAGGCCCTGCAGCAGTGGCGCGGCGGCCGCAGCCAAGCCCACCAGGGCAACCCCTTCGCCCTGATGCGCCAGGTGCTGGCCCCCTACCGGGCCGTGCCCGTGCCGGGTCTGCCGCCCGTGGGCCAGCTCTTCGGCTTCTGGGGCTACGAACTGATCCGCTGGATCGAGCCGAGCGTGCCCGTCCATGCCAGCCCCGCCGAGGCCCCGCCCGATGGCTGCTGGATGCTTGCCGACAGCCTGCTGGTCTTCGACCAGGTGAAGCGCCAGATCACGGCCGTGGCCTACGCCGACCTGACGCCCGAGGGGGAAGCCGGGGGCGATCCCGAGCGGGCCTACGCCGCCGCCGTGGCGCGGATCACGGCCCTGGAGCAGCAGATGCACCAGGGCCTCCCCCCCGGCGTCACGCCCCTGGCGTGGCACGACAGCCCCGACCTGGAACTCGACACCCACGGCAACCGCAGCCGCGAGGATTTCGAAGCGGCGGTGGTGAGCGCCAAGCAGCACATCGCCGCCGGCGATGTGTTCCAGCTGGTGCTCAGCCAGCGGCTGGAAACCTGGATCGACCGGGATCCGTTCGAGCTCTACCGCAGCCTGCGGATGGTCAACCCATCCCCCTACATGGCCTTCTTCAACTTCGGGGGCTGGTACCTGATCGGCTCCAGTCCGGAGGTGATGGTGAAGGCCGAGCCCCTCGATCCCGCCGGCGCCGTGAAGGCCTCCCTGCGGCCGATCGCCGGCACCCGGCCCCGGGGCGCCAGCGACCCGGAGGACAGGGCCCTTGAGGCGGATCTGCTGGCCGATCCCAAGGAGCGGGCGGAACACGTGATGCTGGTGGACCTGGGCCGCAACGACCTGGGCCGGGTCTGCCAGCCGGGCAGCGTCCAGGTGACCGACCTGATGGTGATCGAGCGCTACTCCCACGTGATGCACATCGTCAGCGAAGTGGAAGGGCTGCTGCAGGCCGAGCGCGACGTCTGGGATCTGCTGATGGCCTCCTTCCCGGCCGGTACGGTCAGCGGCGCCCCCAAAATTCGGGCCATGCAGCTGATCCACGCCCTCGAACCCGATGCCCGCGGGCCCTATTCCGGCGTCTACGGGGCCATGGACTTGGGCGGGGCCCTGAACACGGCAATCACGATCCGCACCATGGTGGTGTTGCCGGCGCCCCAGGGCGGCTGGCGGGTGCAGGTTCAGGCCGGCGCCGGCGTGGTGGCCGATTCCCAGCCGGCAGCCGAATACCAGGAAACCCTCAACAAGGCCCGCGGCATGCTCAAGGCCCTGGCCTGCCTGCAACCCCAGCCGCCCTGCGGCAGCACCGCCGCGGAGGCGGGCCTGTGAGCGCCGACCTGTTGTTGAAAGGGTTCGAAGTGGAGCTGTTCACCGGCCGGCCGGACGGCACGGTGGTGGGCTGTTCAGCGGCGGCGGCGGCGGCCCTGAGCGGGTTCGTGACCGAACCGGACCAGCGCAACCTCGAATACATCACCGCCCCTGATGCCAGCTACGGGCGCCAGCTGGCCCTGCTGCTCGAACCGCGCCGGCGCCTGCGGGCCTGGCTGGCGGAGCGGGGACTGACGATCCTGCCGGGCAGCACCCTGTCCCTGGGCGACAGCCGCCGTTTTGAGCGCTCAAGCCCCGACAATCCGTACCACGCCTACATCGAAACCACCTACGGCACCCAGGTGGTGACCGCCAGCGTCCACATCAACCTGGGTCTCACCGACATGGAGACCCTGTTTGCGGCCTGTCGCCTGATCCGCTGCGAAGCCGCCCTGCTGCTGGCCCTGAGCGCCAGCTCCCCCTTCCTGGACGGTGTCGCCACCGGGGCCCATTCCCAGCGCTGGCTGCAATTCCCCCTGACGCCCCCCCAGGTGCCCCTGTTCAGCAGCCACGGCCATTACATCGCCTGGGTGGAGGAGCAGCTGGCCACGGGGGCCATGCAGAACGTGCGCCACCTCTGGACCTCCGTGCGGCCCAACGGCGACAACCGCCCCCATGGGCTCAACCGACTGGAGCTGCGCATCTGCGACCTGATCACCGATCCGGCCCTGCTGCTGGCGATCACCGCCTACTGCGAACTGCGCATCCAGCAACTCCTGGCCGATCCCGAGCGCCACGATCCCCAGATCGCCAGCCCCCTGGACGCCGACGAGCTCGCCCGCCTGGCGGATGCCAACGACCGGGCGGCGGCCCGCTCCAGCCTGGACGCCAGCCTGCGCGACTGGCGCAGCGGTGAACCGATCCAGGCCGCCGACTGGATCCGCCGCGACCTGGCGGCCATGGCCCCCTTGGCCGAGCAGCTCAACCTGGGCCCCAGCCTGGCCCCCCTGCAATCGGTGCTCAGCAGCGGCAACCAGGCCATGCGCTGGCTCCGGCGCCACGCCGCCGGGATGCCGGTCGCTGCGATCGTGGCCGCCAGCGCCGCGGCCATGGCCGAGCGGGAAACGCAGCTAAGCGCACCACCGGCGACAGACGCCCTGGCCCCTTTGGGATGATCATGGAAGCTTCGCCCGCCCCATCGGCCCCCATGCGGCAGCCCCTGCCCGCCATCGAAACCGCAGATGGTGCCACCGCGGCGCCGCCCCCCGAGGCCCTGCCCGGCCCGCCGGCCCCCCAGGTGACCCAGCTGCTCGGCGAGCGCCTGGACCTGGTGGAGGACCTCTGGCAAACGGTGCTGCGCAGCGAGTGTCCGCCCCAGCAGGCTGAACGGCTGCTGCGGCTCAAGGCCCTCAGCAGCGGCGAGGGTCCGACGGAGCAACTCCCTGGCGCTCCGACCGAAACGGCGGTGGCCGCCGCGGCGATCGTGCAACTGATCCGCGAGATGGACCTGGCCGAGGCGATCGCCGCCGCCCGGGCCTTTTCGCTCTATTTCCAGCTGGTCAACATCCTTGAGCAGCACATCGAGGAAGACAGTTATCTGGCCAGCCTCAAGGCCCAACACCCCAGCGGCCTGAGTGATCCCTTCGTGCCGCCCCTAGCCAGCCAGACCCAGCCGGCCACCTTCCGGGAACTGTTCACCCGCCTGCGGGGCCTGGGCCTGCCTCCGGCCAGGTTGGAGCAACTCCTCAAGGAACTGGACATCCGCCTGGTGTTCACGGCCCACCCCACCGAAATCGTGCGCCACACGGTGCGCCACAAGCAGCGGCGGGTGGCCGCCCTGATCCAGAAGTTGCAGCAGAGCGACCTGCTCAACCAGGACGATCGCCCCAGCCTGCGCCTGCAACTGGAAGAGGAAATCCGCCTGTGGTGGCGCACCGATGAACTGCACCAGTTCAAACCCTCGGTGCTCGATGAAGTGGATTACGCCCTCCACTATTTCCAGCAGGTGTTGTTTGAGGCGATGCCCCAGCTGCGCCAACGCATCCATGGCGCCCTGCAGGCCAGCTACCCCGATGTGGTGCCGCCCCAGGATGCCTTCTGCACCTTCGGCTCCTGGGTGGGCTCCGACCGCGATGGCAACCCCTCGGTGACGCCGGAGATCACCTGGCGCACCGCCTGTTACCAGCGCCAGTTGATGCTGGAGCGCTACATCGGTGCGGTTCAGGGCCTGCGCGACCAGCTCAGCATCTCGATGCAGTGGAGCCAGGTGAGTGCGCCGTTGCTGGAATCCCTGGAGATGGACCGGCTGCGTTTTCCGGAGATCTACGAGGAACGGGCCGCCCGCTACCGGCTCGAGCCCTACCGGCTGAAATTGAGTTACACCCTGGAGCGGCTGCGCCTCACCCATGTGCGCAACCAGCAACTGGCCGCCAGCAGCTGGGAATCCCCGATTGATGGCTCCACCTCCACCGACGACGGCATCCTCGGTGGCCAGCCGGTTCAGGACCTGCACTACACCGCCGTTGCCGAATTCCGCAACGACCTTGAACTGATCGGCGACAGCCTCGAGGCCACGGGCCTGAGCTGTGAACCCCTGCAGAAGCTGCTCAGCCAGGTGCACATCTTTGGCTTCACCCTGGCCAGCCTCGACATTCGCCAGGAAAGCACCCGCCACAGTGATGCCCTCGACGAACTGAGCCGCTACCTGCAACTCCCCCAGGCCTACGGCGCCATGGACGAGGAGCAGCGCATCACCTGGTTGCTGGCGGAACTCCAGACCAGGCGCCCGCTTGTGCCTGCGGCGGCCCGCTGGAGTGCGGCCACGGCCGAAACCCTCGATGTGTTCCGGCTGTTGCAGCGCCTGCAGCAGGAATTCGGCTCGCGCATCTGCCGCACCTACATCATCTCGATGAGCCACACGGTCTCCGACCTGCTCGAGGTGTTGCTGCTCGCCAAGGAGGCGGGTCTGGTGGATCCCAAGACCCAGCAGTCCAACCTGCTGGTGGTGCCCCTGTTTGAAACGGTTGAGGATCTCCAGGGCGCCCCGGCGGTGATGGAGCGCCTGTTCAATGAACCCTTCTATCGCCAGCTGCTGGCCAGCAGCCAGGGCTCGGGCCAGCCCCTGCAGGAGTTGATGCTCGGCTATTCCGACAGCAACAAGGATTCCGGCTTCCTCTCCAGCAACTGGGAAATCCATCGGGCCCAGATCGCCCTGCAGAAGCTCGCCACCGACCATGGCGTCGCCCTGCGCATCTTCCACGGCCGCGGCGGCTCGGTGGGCCGGGGCGGCGGACCGGCCTACCAGGCGATCCTGGCCCAACCGAGCGGCACCCTGAATGGCCGCATCAAGATCACCGAGCAGGGGGAAGTGCTTGCCTCCAAGTATTCCCTGCCCGAGCTGGCCCTCTACAACCTGGAAACCGTCACCACGGCGGTTTTGCAGAACAGCCTGGTGACCAGCCATGTGGATGACACCCCCAGCTGGAACGACCTGATGGTGCGACTGGCGGCCCGCTCCCGCCAGCACTACCGCAGCCTGGTGCACGACAACCCGGATCTGGTGGCCTTCTTCCAGCAGGTCACGCCGATCGAGGAGATCAGCAAGCTGCAGATTTCCAGCCGGCCGGCCCGGCGCAAGAGCGGCGCCAAGGACCTCTCCAGCCTGCGGGCCATCCCCTGGGTGTTCGGCTGGACCCAGAGCCGCTTCCTGCTGCCCAGCTGGTTCGGGGTCGGTGCGGCGCTGCAGGACGAGCTGGATCGGGATCCCGAGCAGCTGGAACTGCTGCAGCGCCTCTACCAGCGCTGGCCCTTCTTCCGCATGTTGATCTCCAAGGTGGAGATGACCCTCTCCAAGGTGGATCTCGACCTGGCCCACCACTACGTGCAGGCCCTGGGCCGGCCCAGCCACCGTGAGTCGTTCGAGGCGATCTTCCAGGTGATTGCCTCGGAATTCGTGTTGACGCGCGACCTGGTGCTCCAGATCAGCGGCCACGGGCGCCTGCTCGATGGCGATCCCGGCCTGCAGCTCTCGGTGGATCTGCGCAACCGCACGATCATTCCCCTGGGATTCCTGCAGGTGGCCCTGCTGCGGCGCCTGCGCGACCAGAACCGCCAGCCGCCGATGAGCGAAGCCAGCAGCGACAGCGGCGACGACGGCCGCACCTACAGCCGCAGCGAACTGCTCCGCGGCGCCCTGCTCACCATCAACGGCATTGCCGCCGGCATGCGCAACACCGGTTGAAGACCATCCAATCCCTCTTGATTCCCTTCCGCAACCAACCCAGTCCGCCCGCCCTGCCCGAGGGCTACGGCCTGGAGAGCGGCGATCCCCCGGCCAGCGCCGAACTGGAGGGTCTGCTGCTGGCCTGCGGCGATCCCCCGCGCCAACCGGAACGCCTGGCCCTGGCCCTGCAGCGCAGCATCTGGCACCTGAGTGTGCGCAATCCGGCCGGAGAGCTGGTGGGATTCGTGCGGGCCACCAGTGACCTGGCCCTCAATGCCAACCTCTGGAACCTCAGCGGCCATCCCGCCGATCCCCACCGCGACCAGGTGGTGCTGGTGCTGGTGCACACGGCCCTGAACCGCCTGAGGCGGGAGCTGCCTGGCTGCAGCATTTCCCTCTCGGCCCCTCCGGAGGCGGTCACCGCCCTCGCCCAGCAAGGCTTCGTGGTCGATCCCGGCGGCATCCGGGCCATGGGATTGGGCTTGACGTAATCAGAGCAACCCCGATCAACTCATCCCAACCAAAAAAAGTCAGGCAGACCCCCTAAAGGTGCCTGGCAGGGATGGGTTGCCGGTGTTTCAACGAGCATGGAGGGACTCGAACCCCCGACATTCAGAACCGGAATCTGACGCTCTATCCAACTGAGCTACATGCCCATGCCGCGACCCGGGGGTCCGCACAGCACGGCGGGCCTGGGGCCGAGCCGTGGGTCTTACCTTAAACCGCAGACGGCCCCAGACCCATTCGGCTGCATCGCCTGGAGCTGCATCACTTCCGCAACTACGGGCAGCTGAGCCTGTCGATCGAGGCCCCCCGCCTGCTGGTGGTGGGCAGCAATGGCGAGGGCAAATCCAACCTGCTGGAAGCGGTGGAGCTGCTCGGCAGCCTGCGCTCCCACCGCTGCAGCTCGGACAGGGACCTGATCCAGCAGGGCCAGACCACGGCCCTGGTGCGCGGCTTCTGTGGCGGGCCCTCTGCGGTCAACGGCGCTCAAGGCCGCCCCGCCGCTGGCGCTGATGTCCCCCGAAGCGAAGCCGCCGGCCCGGGCACGGACCCCAGAACCGATGGGGACCTAGGCAGTGGAGATCGGGCCAGCGATGGGTTTGGGATTGCGGATGGGGATGGCGATGAGTACGGAGATGGAGATGGGGATGGCGAGGCCCTGGATCCGGGCGGAAGCCCCGATGGCGATGGCGATGGCGATAACGGTGGCAGTGGCAGTGGCGGCGGCAGTGGCGGTGGCGGAGGTGGCGGCCCGGCCGATGCGCTTGAGCTGGAACTGCGGCGCCAGGGGGGGCGCCAGGCCCGCCGCAACGGCAAGCTGCTGGAGCGCCAGCTTGATCTGATCGGCCCCCTGCGCTGTGTGGGCTTCAGCGCCCTGGACCTGGAGTTGGTGCGGGGGGAGCCGGCCCTGCGGCGCCAGTGGCTCGACCGGGTGGTGTTGCAGCTCGAGCCGGTCTACGCCGAGCTGCTCAGCCGCTACGGCCGGCTGTTGCGCCAGCGGGCCCAGCTGCTGCGCCGCGGCCTCGGGGGGGCCCACCTGGCCGACCTGCTGGACGCCTTCGACGCGCAGATGGCCCTGGTGGGCACCCGCCTGCACCGCCGCCGCCGCCGGGCCCTGGGGCGGCTCGAACCCCTGGCGGCCGCCTGGCAGCAGCACCTCAGCGGCGGCAACGAACACCTGCTGTTGCAGTACCACCCCGGCACGCAACTGGAGGGGGAGGAGGCCGAGGCCCCCTGGCGGGAGGCGATGGCCTGGCAGCTGCGCCAGCAACGGGACAGCGAACTGCGCCTCGGCCAATGCGGCGTCGGCCCCCACCGGGACGAAATCCACCTGCAGCTGGGCGGCCAACCGGCCCGGCGCTATGGCTCGGCCGGCCAGCAGCGCAGCCTGGTGCTGGCCCTGAAACTGGCGGAATTGGAACTGGTGCGCCAACTCTGGGGCGAGCCGCCCCTGCTGCTGCTCGATGACGTGCTGGCCGAACTCGATCCCACCCGCCAGCAGCTGCTGCTCGAGGCCGTCGGCCAGGGGGAGGGCTACCAATGCCTGGTCAGCGCCACCCACCTGGGCAGCTTCAGCGATGACTGGTCCAGGACATCCCAGGTGATCCGGGTGCAAAAGGGCTTAATCACGCCCTAGGATGGACGACTGTTTGACTGGATTCGATGAACCAGGCCTGCATCCACCCCAACCCGGGATGGACCGGAGCTGCGAGCGCCTTCTCCCCCACACCCAATCCCAACCCCAGTGCCACCGACATGGTGGGCAAGCACTGCATTCTCGAGCTTTACAACTGCGATCCCGCAAAGCTCGATGACGAAGCCTTTCTCAGGACCGCCATCACGACAGCAGCGAAACGTGCTGGCGCCACACTCCTGAACCTGATGACCCATCGGTTTGAACCGCAGGGTGTCACGGGGTTGGCCCTCTTGGCTGAATCGCACATTTCGATCCATACCTGGCCCGAATCGGGCTACGCCGCGGTGGATGTGTTCACCTGTGGCGATCACACCATGCCCGAGCGGGCCTGCGCCGTGTTGAGTGAGGAACTCCAGGCCGCCCGCTACAAACTCAAGAGTTTCCTGCGCGAAACCCCGAGTGAAGTGGCTGGTGCCGATCGATCGCCCGTGGGCTCCGTGGCCGCAGCCCACCTCAACTGAGAGGGATCGCCGATCAGGCGATCCGTCCCCCAGGGGCCCAAGGGCCCCTTTTTTATGGGCGCTTTTTGGGCCCAGGCGTGCCGAACCCGGATCGTTGTGATGGGCCATTGCCGCTGCCAACCCGGTGGGGGGGAGGCCGGTGAGGGCCCGGGCCATGAGCAGCCCGGCTGGATGGTCGAAGGCCGGCGGACGCGCAGGGACCGGGAGCCCTTTGACCCAGCCGGCCACGCGCGCTCAGGCCGGGGGAAGCTGGGCTTCGCGGCGGCTGGCGGCCTCCAGATGGTCGCGGTTGAGCTTGCCGCTGACCAGGCCCTCCAGATCGAGGCTCACGGCGCTGAATCCCAGCTGGCGAAAGGCCGCCACCAGGGGTTCACGGGCGCCATCGGCCAGCAGACCAGCGATCAGGGCCGCGGGCACCTCGATGCGGGCCGCCTCGCCCTGGCTGCGCACCCGCACCTCGCGCAGGCCCCGGGCCCGCAGCCAGTCCTCAGCGGCGGCCACCCGCTGCAACCGGGTGGCCGAGATCGGTTCGCCATAGGGGAAACGGGAGGCCAGGCAGGGCTGGGCCGGCTTGTCCCACCAGGGGAAGCCCAGGGCGCGCGACATCGCCCGCACCGCCGCCTTGTCAATGGCCAGCTCCGCCAGGGGGGAGACCACACCCCGTTCCTGGGCGGCCCGCAGGCCCGGGCGGTGGTCGCCCAAATCATCGAAGTTGACGCCATCGAGCACGGTGGGAACCATGGGCTCGCCGGCCTGTTCGCCCCAGGCCCCCTCGGCCAGGGCGACCCGTTCCGCCTCGGCCAGGGCCGCCAGCAGGCCATGCAGTTCCCGTTTGCAGGCGTAGCAGCGGTCGATCGGGTTGCTGGCGTAGGCGGGGTCCTGCAGTTCGGCCGTGGGGATCTCCCGGTGGACCAGGCCCAGCCACCGGGCCTGGAGCCGGGCCTCGTCCCGCAGGTGGGGCGCCAGGGCGGGCGAGATACCGGTCACGGCCAGGGCCCGCTGCCCCAGCTGCTCGGCGGCGATCGCCGCCACCAGGGCGCTGTCCACGCCGCCGGAATAGGCCACCAGCACCCGGCCTAAGGCGCCGATGCGCTCGCGCAGGGCCCCCAGGGCCCGCTCCTGGTCAGGAGCCAACGCCTCCACGAGTCGGTGGCCGGTCATGGCATCGGTGCTCCGGGAGGCCGTCGTTAGGATCCAACGGTATGTGGCCCGGCCATGGCCCTGCAGGGCAGCACCTCCGTGACAGCCAACGCCAACAGCCGCTCCAGCAGGGGCTCCACAGCCGGCAGCTCCCGGGGCATCGGCATCCGCACCGCCGCAGATGCCAGTGAGCGCAGCCGCGGCCAGCTGCACGTTTACGACGGCGATGGCAAGGGCAAGAGCCAGGCGGCCCTCGGGGTGGTGCTGCGCACAATCGGCCTGGGGATCTGCGAACAGAAACGCACCCGCGTGCTTCTGCTGCGTTTTTTGAAAGGTCCGGGCCGCTCCTACGACGAGGACGCCGCCATCGAAGCCCTGCAGCAGGGCTTCCCCCACCTGATCGACCAGGTGCGCACCGGCCGGGGCGATTTCTTCACAGCGGCGGAGGCCACCAAATTTGATCGCCAGGAGGCCCAGCGGGGCTGGGACATCGCCAAGGGCGCGATCGCCAGCGCCCTCTATTCAGTGGTGGTGCTGGATGAACTGAGTCCGGTGCTCGACCTGGGCCTGCTTGAGATCGCCGAGGTGGTGCAGGCCCTGGCCGCCAAGCCCGCCGGCATGGAGGTGATCGTCACCGGCCGCGGCGCGCCCCGCCAGCTGGTGCAGATCGCCGATCTCCACTCGGAAATGCGGGCCCATCGCCGCCAGGATCTCTGGCTCGACGAGGAGGGCGACCCCGATGGGACCGCCAACCCGGGCCTTGATGGCATCGAGATCTACACCGGCGAAGGCAAGGGCAAATCCACCAGCGCCCTGGGCAAGGCCCTGCAGGCGATCGGCCGCGGCATCAGCCAGGACAAAAGCCACCGGGTGCTGATCCTGCAATGGCTCAAGGGCGGCAGCGGCTACACCGAAGATGCCGCCATCGCCGCCCTGCGCGAGAGCTATCCCCACCTGGTCGACCACCTGCGCTCCGGCCGCGATGCGATCGTCTGGCGCGGCCAGCAGCAACCGATCGACTACGTGGAAGCCGAGCGTGCCTGGGAAATCGCCCGGGCCGCCATCGCCAGCGGCCTCTACAAAACCGTGATCCTCGATGAGCTCAACCCCACCGTGGATCTGGAGCTGCTGCCGGTGGAGCCGATCGTGCAAACCCTGCTACGCAAGCCGTCGGAAACGGAGGTGATCATCACCGGCCGCTGCAAGAATCCCCCCGCCTACTTTGATCTGGCCAGCGTCCATTCCGAGATGGTGTGCCACAAGCACTACGCCGAACGGGGCGTGGACCTCAAGCGCGGCGTGGATTACTGAAGCCGATCCAAGCAAAGCCAAGCCGAAGCCAGTGCTCCAGCCCCAGTTGCATCCGCATCGCCCACCCATCTCGGACTCGCACCCGGTTCGGACTCGCACCCGGTGTTGCAGCGAATTCTTTCTGGCCAGACAGAACAGAGTGCCCAGACAGAAAAGAGCGCTCCAAACAGAGAGCGCCCTCTAACAGCTTGATGACCACTTGAACAGGGCAACGGCCAGCCGCCAGGGCTGACCCTTGCATCCTGGCCCGAGTGGACTCAATAGAGCTGGACGCTGGGATCAACCTCCTGGCTCCAGGCGTTGATCCCTCCGGTCACATTGATGCCGTCGATGCCGGCGCGCTTGAGGGCAATCAGGGCCTTGGCGGAGCGCCCTCCCACCTTGCAGTGGGCGTAGAGGGTTTTGCCCGCCGCCAGCTCCCGGATGCGCTCAATCGCCGTGCCGTTTTCAATCTGATCGAGCGGGATCAAGATGGCTCCAGGAATCACGGCGATCTCGGCCTCGGGCGGATTGCGCACGTCGATCAACACCAGGCCACTGGTGTCGCCATCGAGCAGGGTCTTGAGTTCGGTGACGGAGATGCTGGGCACTGAGCCGGCTTCCTCCTGGCCGGGGGCGGAACCACCAACGCCACAGAATTCCTGGTAATCGATCAAGGTCTCGATCACGGGCCGCTCCGGGTTGGGGCGCAATTTCAGCTCGCGGAACTTCATCGCCAGGGCATCAAACAGGAGCAGGCGGCCGCTCAAGGTGGTGCCGATGCCGGTGATGATCTTGACGGCCTCGGTGGCCTGGATCACCCCGATGATTCCCGGCAGCACCCCCACCACGCCGCCCTCGGCGCAGGAGGGCACCATGCCCGGCGGCGGCGGCTCGGGGAAGAGGTCGCGGTAATTGGGGCTGTCGCTGGTGAGGTTGAAGACCGTGGCCTGGCCCTCGAAGCGGAAGATCGAGCCATACACGTTCGGCTTGCCCAGCAGCACGCAGGCGTCGTTCACCAGGTAGCGGGTGGGGAAGTTATCGGTGCCATCGCACACCAGGTCGTAGCCGGCGATGATCTCGAGGGCGTTCTCGCTGGTGAGGGCGGTTTCGTAGAGGTCCACCTGGCAGTGGGGGTTGATCTCCAGGATCCGCGCCTTGGCCGATTCGATCTTGGGTTTGCCCACCCAGCTGGTGCCATGGATCACCTGGCGCTGCAGGTTGCTGTGGTCCACCACATCGAAATCGACGATGCCCAGGCGCCCCACCCCGGCGGCGGCCAGGTAGAGCAGCAGCGGCGAGCCGAGGCCACCGGTGCCAACGCAGAGCACCGAAGCAGCCTTGAGGCGCTTCTGGCCCTCCATACCCACCTCCGGCAGGATCAGGTGCCGGGAAAAACGAGCCACCTCATCGGGGCTCAGGCTGATGCCACTGGTATCGGGGGGAAGCATGGGCGGTTGCAGCTCCAGTTCTCCACTCTCCCAAATCCCCTGACCCGGTCCTGCGCCGGGCTGTGCCATCGCCAGCGGGGAAACCGGCGCTGGCCCCAGGGCGATCGCCAGGGCAAGGCCTGGTCAGCTCCCCCGGTCAGTCCAGTCCCTGAACCAGGCCAGCGGGGGCGCCCAAACCCAGCTCCGCGCTCCCGGCGGCGGCCCCAGCCGTTATTAAGAACTGAGCTCAATCGCCAGGGCCAGGGGCGCGGCGCCATCCCCTGGCAGCCACCAGGCCCCCAGGCCCGCGCAACCAGCTGGCAACGCCCCACCCTCCCCGGGCCCGCCCAGGCCCGAGCGGATCAGCATCAAGGTGGGGGCAACGGCCAGGGCCAGGTCGGTGGCGGAGGGCCTGGCCGCACTGGTGGGGTGGCTGTGGGCTGAACCCAGCACCTGCAGGCCCCGCTGCCGGCCCCAGCGCTGGGCCAGGAGTTGCTCGCGGGGGTCGATCAGGAAGCGCTGAGCCCGCTCCCCCCGGGGCTCCCAACGGTTGAGGCAGGGCCAGACCAGGCCCAGTTCCAGCAGCCAGCCCGAGCCGGCCCGGACCCGCTGGCCTAGCAGCAGGGCGCAGCCCTCCTCAGGGGCGGCTCCGGCCAGATCCCCCACCAGCACCCGCAGCCAATCCAAATTGAGGCGCAAGAGCGCTGGCGATGGGGGACTCACCCGGATACCTTATGGGCGCTGAGTGCTAGGCCCTGTCTCCATGAGCGACGAGACCACCGACCAACAGGAGCAGGCAACCGCCTCCCCTGCCGATACGGGCGCCAACTTCAGCGAGCGCTACAGCGAAATCCTCACCAAGGTGAATGCCACCCTCGACCAGGTGGACTGGACCCAGATGGGTCGCATCGGCAAGGGGGTGGGGATTCTGGTGGCGGTGATCGTCGCCCAGATCCTGATTAAAGGTGTGCTCGACACCATCAACATGCTGCCGGTGATCCCCGGCCTGCTCGAACTGCTGGGCCTGGTGGTGGTGGGCACCTGGAGCTGGCACAACCTCACCACCAGCGACAAGCGCCAGGCGGTGGTGGCCAAGTTGCAGGCCCTGCGCCAGGAATACCTGGGCTGAGCCCGAACCCTGAAGGCCCGTTCGGGCTGAACACCCTGCTGGCTGGTGTCCTCTCGAGGGAGCCCGCCCAGCAGGTTTTTTGTTGGCCAGGTTTTGGCTGAACAGGTGCTCGGCTGAACAGGTTTTGGCTGATTAGGTTGTCGCGGCTCCGGCGGCAGAGCGCCAGCCAGGGTCCGCTCGGCCCAGGCCTCTGGCCAGCGGCCCTGGGCTGGGGTTGGGACTGGGGGGAAAGGAAGCGTCCGGGACAGACCCCCGACCAGACCTGGGCGCCCAATCCTCAAGCGGCAGCCAGGAGGGCGTCGAGGCTGGCCTGGGCCTGGCGCCAGTAGCCGCCGCCGAACAGGTTGGCGTGGTTGAGCAGGTGATAGAGGTTGTAGAGCTCGCGGCGCTCGCGGTGGCCGGGGGGCAGGGGCCAGCGGGCCTCGTAGCCGGCAAAGAACGGCGCCGGAAAGCCGCCGAACAGCCGGGCCATGGCCAGGTCCACTTCCCGGTCACCGCGGTAGACGGCTGGATCAAAGAGGGCTGGGCGGCCATCCACGAGCAGGGCGCCGTTGCCGGCCCAGAGGTCGCCGTGGACCAGGCAGGGCTCGGCCCCGTGCTGATCCAGCCAGGCCGGCACCCGTGCCAGCAGGGCATCCGCCTGGCGCAGGGGCCGGCCAGCCCGGGCGGCCAGGGCCAGCTGGGGACCCAGGCGCCGGCTGGCAAAGAACGCGCCCCAGCTGGCCAGCCAACCGTTGGCCTGGGCAGCGGAGCCGATGAAGTTGTCGTCGGGCCAGCCGAAGCGGCCATCGCTGCTGGCCAGGCTGCGGCGATGCAGGTCCGCCAGGGCCGCCCCGAAGCGGCTCCAGGCCTGGCCCGGGGGAATCGGCCCTGGCGGCCCCACCGAGGGGGCGCCGGCAGCACCGCGGCTTCCGGCGCCGGTGGATCCGGGAGAGGCACCCGTCGGGACATCAGGAATGGGGCCTGTGGCGGGGCCCGTGCTGGGGGGACCGGCGGGGCCGGTGGCGGAGTCGGCGGAGCCGCAGGAGAGGTCTGGGCAGGGATCCGGGGAACGGGTGCTGGAACGACCAGAAGTGCCGGGATCGGGAGCGCCGGGTTCGACCCAGCTGGCGGCGGGGCCAGGGGATTCAGGGAGGGACGCAACAGCCCCAGGACCACTCCCGGAGCCGCCCCCGGAGCCGGAGGCGGCGCCCGCCAGGGGCAACCACTCCATCAACAACACCGATTGGTCGCCCAGGGCTTCCCAGGCAAGCGGCTGGGGAATCACCAGATCGCCGGCCACGGCCGCCAGGGCCGCCAAGCCCCCGGCTTCGGCCGCCAGGAGGGGCAGGGCCGCCAGGCGGTTGGTCTTGGCGAACAGGCGCCGGCCATCGGCCAGCTCCAGGGCCCAGGCCTGGTGGATGCAACCCCCGCTGACCGCGGCCCGGGCCAGCAGCGGCGCCCCCAGGCGCCGTTCCAACCAGCCACTCAGTTGGCTCTGCTGCACCGATCCACGCTGGCGTCCCACCCTTGCCAGCATGCCGCCCGCTCCCCTGGTGCCGGCTCCTGACCCTGACGGCTCGGCCCAGCCTCGATCGCCCGGCGCTGGATCCACCCCTGCGCTGCGATGTGGCCGTGGTCGGGGCCGGCATCGCCGGTCTCACCGCCGCTGCCCTGCTGGCCGGCGAGGGGCTGGACGTGGTGCTGCTCGAGGCCCACAGCCAGAGCGGCGGCTGCGCCGGCACCTTCCGCCGCGGCCCCTACACCTTCGATGTGGGCGCCACCCAGGTGGCAGGCCTGGAGCAAGGCGGCATCCACCGCCGCCTGTTCGACCATTTCGGCCTGGACCTGCCGGCAGCGACCCGGCTCGATCCCGGCTGCAGCGTGCAACTGGCCGGCGAAAGCGAACCGATCCGGCTCTGGCGCGACCCGGAGCGCTGGCGGGCCGAGCGGCGGCGCCAGTTCCCCGGCAGCGAGCGCTTCTGGGACCTCTGCGCCGCCCTGCATGGCAGCAACTGGGCCTTCGCCGGCCGCGATCCGGTGCTGCCGCCCCGCAACGGCTGGGATCTGGCCCAGCTGCTGCAGGCGCTCCGCCCCGCCACCCTGGCCAGCGGCCTGGCCAGCCTCGCCACCGTGGCCGACCTGGTCAGCCTCTGCGGCTGCGGCAGCGATGGCCGCCTGCGCCGCTTCCTCGACCTGCAGCTCAAGCTCTATTCCCAGGAACCGGCCGATCGCACCGCCGCCCTCTACGGCGCCACGGTGCTGGCCATGGCCCAGGAGCCCCTGGGGCTCTGGCATCTGGAGGGCTCGATGCAGGAGCTGAGCACTGCCCTGGAACAGGCCCTGGCCGCAGCCGGCGGGGTCGTGCGCTGCAACCACCGTCTCACCGGATTGCGGCCAATTCCAGGCGGCGGCTGGAGCCTGGAGGGGGTGCGGGGTCGCCTTGGCGCCGGCGGCCCTGGCGGGCGCCAGGCCGGCACGCCCTTCCGCCTGGACGCCCGCGAGGTGGTGGTGACCCTGCCGCCCCAGGCGCTTGCGGGCCTGCTGGGCGACGCCATGCCGGCGCCCTACGCCAGCCGCATCCAGGGCTTTGGCGATCCCTCCGGCGCCCTGGTCTTCTACGGAGCCGCGCCGCGCGAGGCCATCGGCCGGGACCTGGGGCTCCATGGCCAGCTCGAGTGGGCCGATCCCGGCAACCTGTTCGTGTCGATCAGCCGGGAGGGCGATGGCCGGGCGCCGGCGGGGCAGGCCACGGTGATCGCCAGCGTGTTCACGGCGGCGCGCCCCTGGTTTGGCCTCGATCCGGCCGCCTACGCGGCCCGCAAGACCCAGGCCCTGGCGGGCATCCAGGCGGGCCTGACCGCCCTGCTGGGGATCCGGCCTGAGCAGTTTCTGCACCAGGAGCTCTCCACCCCCCGGGGGTTTGCCCACTGGACCGGCCGCCCCTTCGGCTTTGTGGGCGGCCTCGGCCAGCAGCCGGATCGCTTCGGGCCCTTCGGGCTGGCCAGCCGCACGCCCATACCCGGGCTGTGGCTCTGCGGCGATGGCATCCACCCCGGCGAAGGCACCGCCGGGGTGTCCCTCTGCGGCCTGATGGTGACCCGCCAGCTGCTGGCGGGCCGGGGCCGGGCCCTGCGGCTCAACCAGCCGCAGGGCTGAACCCAGATTTGGCTGAGGCTCAGAGGAGCTGGCCCCAGATAAGACTGAACCCAAGGAAGGCCGAGCCCCAGAGAAGCTGGCCCCACGCAAGGCTGAACCGGAGCCAGCCCCGCCCCCCAACCCAGCCAGCTGTCACCGCCACGGCGATGGCCAGCGCCCTGAGCCCCGGCCCGGTTCCGGCGCCAGCGCCAGCGCCCCGAACGGGCGCCAGGTTCAGGCATCCAGAAACGCGGGCCGCTGGGCCTGGGCCCGGGCCAACTGCTCGGCCAGGGCCGGCCAATCGCTGGCCCGCACCAGCTGTTCCAGGCCCTCCAGGCTGGTGCGGTAGCGGGCCAGGGCCGCCAGCAGGGCCTCGCGGTTGTAACGGGCCATCAGGGTGCCGAGTTCCGGGTTGCCGCCGCCGACCCGGCTGGTGTCGGCGAAGCCGCTGGAGGCCAGGGCCCGGGCCAGGGGCGCCTGGCCCGCCGCCTCGATCAGGGCGGCTCCCAGGAGCACCGGCAGATGGGAAATCAAGGCCACGGCCTGGTCGTGGTCGGCGGCCGGACATTCGATCCAGCGGGCGGCCACGGCCCCGGCCAGACCCCGCACCACCGCCAGGGCCTCGGGATCGGTACTGGCCGTGGGCGTCGCCACCCAGGGACGGCCGGCGAACAGGCCCGCCAGCCCGGCCTCCACGCCGGCCTGGGCCGTGCCCGCCATCGGATGGCTGGCCACAAACCGGGGCCAGGGTCCCCAGCGCTCCAGCACCGGCCCCTTCACCGAGCCCACATCAGTGACCACGGCTCCCGCAGGCAGGGCCGAAAGCAGCTCGGCGCTGGGATCCAGCAAGCGGTCCAGGGGCAGGGCCAGCACCACCAGGGCGCAATCGGCCAGCACGGCCGGATCGGTGCTCACCTGATCGGCCAGACCACGCTGGCGGGCCCGGTCGGCCGTGGCCTGGCGATGCACCAGGGCCTGCACCCGCAACCCCTGGGCCCGCAGATCGAGGGCCAACGAGCCGCCGATCAGCCCCAGGCCCACCACCCCGATCGGCTGCTCGCGCCAGGCCATGGTCATGCCCGAGCCCCCTGTGCGGTGCTAACTGGAGAAGCGCTGGCTGAGGTGGTGCTGGCTGAACCAGTTGGTCGTCTGTGGCCCGCTTGCTGATCCTGGAACCGGTTGGTCATCGCTGAACCAGGGCGCTGGCCCCAGCTTCCTACCATCGGCCGATGTTGGAAGCCCTGGCCCACCAGCAGCTCAAGGCACTCCTCCGGCTGGAGGGGGAAACCCGCTGGCCCCACCACCTCACCCTCAGCCGTCTGGCGGCCCGCAGCCTGCGGCGCGGCGACCAGACCCTGGTGCGCCTGGCCCCCGGCAGCGACCCCAGCTGGCTGCTGGCCCTGCTCGTGCCGATCGCCCTGAGCGACACCAGCCTGGCCCTGGTGGTGAACGATTCCTGGCGCCAACGGCTGCTGCAGGTGGAGCTGCCCCGGCTCCAGGCGGCCGGCCTGACCCTGCCCTGCTGGGAGGGAGCGGCGGCCCCTCCCCAGGCCCGGCTGTGGCTGCTCGATCACCAGCAGCTGGTGCAGGCCTGGCGCAACCAGGCGCTGGGCGATCGCCAGCTGGTGATCCCCGAGGCCGAGAACCTGGAGCGGCTGCTGCGCAGCGCCCTGGGTCTGGTGATCGACAACCACGACTGGGAGGTGTTGCGCCGCAGCCTGCCTGGCGCCTCAACCAGCCTGCTGGGCCTGCATGAACGGCTCAGCCGCCGGATCTTCGCCCATCCCCAGGGGCCGGTGGAGCAGGTGGGCGTCAGCCCGGAGGAGGAGGCCCCCCTGCGCCAACTGCTGGCCTTGATGGAGGCCCTGCCGGACCCCTGGGCCCAATGGCTGGCCTGCGGCGGCAGCGACTGGGTGAGCTGGGCCACGGTCAATCCCAGCCTGTTGCGCTGGCAGCTGCACCGCCAACCGCTCGATCCCCTCGACGCCCTGGCCGGCCTGTTCCAGGCTCGGGGCGCCCTGCTGGTGGGGGAACTGGCGAGCGGCGGACGGCTGGGCAACCCCGGTGGCTCCAGCGCCCGGGCCGGCTTCCGCCCCCAGGTGGATGTGGCCCTCGGCGATCCGCCCCTCCAGGACCCCCTGCCGGTCTTTGCTCCCACCGGCCAGCCCCTCCCCAACAGCCCCCACTTCGCCGGCCACCTGCTTGATCAAGCCCGGAGGCTGGTGCTGGGCCAGGAGGGCCTCACCCTGGTATTGGTTGATGACGAGGGCCTGCGCCGGGGTCTGACCAGCGGCCTGGCGGCGGAATTCGGCAGCCGGGTGGTGCACCAGGACACGGCCCCGGACAGCAACGGCGTGATCTGTGCCAGCTGGGGCTGGTGGCTCGACCAGCAGGCGCGCCTGCCGGCCCCCTGCCAGGTGATTGCCTGCACCCTGCCCCTGGCCAGCCTGGAATCGCCCCTCACCGCCGCCCAGGTGCAGGCCCTGCGCCACCAGGGCCGTGATTGGTTCCGGGAGTTGTTGCTGCCTGAGGCCCTGGGTCGACTGCAGCGGGCGGTGGCCGGCCTGCGCCGCAGTGGCGGCCGCCTGGCCGTGCTCGATGGCCGCATGCGCCGCCGCGGCTGGGGCCAGCAGGTGCTGGCAGCGCTCGAACCCTGGGTGGCGCTGCCCCGGCTGCTGCCCCGCTGATCCACTGCGGGCAGCCGGTGGCCAGATCTGGGGTCCCGCGCCGGGCCCGCCCCTCCTCTGCATCCCCAAGCCGCGAATCGTCTGGCCGGACTGGTGGGGAGCCTGCGCTGCAAACAGGAGCGGATCGGCCCCACCCCGGCCAGCCGATTTAGCGTGGCCCAGAGAGTGGATCAGCGGGCATGGGCGAAGCCAAACGACGCAGCGACCAGGGCCTGCCCCCCCGCGGCCCCAGGCTCGCCAAGGCCGCCAAGGACACCTCGCCGCGAATCGTGTCCTGGTTGCCCCTGACCCAGAACCAGGGCGAGCGCTTCGTGGCGATCACCACCCGGGGGGCCTGGATCGGCATCGCCGCCCTGGTGGTCTTCTGGGTGACCGTGCGCTTCATCGGACCGGCCGCCGGCTGGTGGGCCCTGGCCGATGGCTGACCGTCGCCCCCCTGGCCAGGAGCCCCCGACGGGACCCCTGGCCGGGACAGGATCCTTTGGTCTGGAACAGGGCAGCTGTGGGGAATCCAGCACGCCTACCACGGCCGCCAACGGGAAAACCTTAGAATTACTTCAGATTTGTTCCGCAGGGCCGATGTTTCCCCGACTCGCCGAGCATTACCGCGCCCTGGTTGAAGATCTGGTGCTGAGCCTGCGGGCCCTCGCCGACCGCCTGCAGCGTCAGGGCCATGCCGCCACCTGCTACGTCTGCGGTGATGGCCGCGATGGCCACGGAGCGTCCTTCGTCGCCGACCTGGGCGACGGCCATATGGTGCGCTTCCTGGTCTCCGACGACGGCATCAGCTGGGTGGAGTCCCGCAACGGCCACGAGCTGGTCAGGTTGGACGGGGCCGCGGCGATCGAGGAACTGGAGCGGGTCGCCCGGGTCGTGCAGGGACGGGCTCCCCTGGCCGCCGTGCCAACTGCCGAGCCCCTCGGTCCCCAGGAGATCGCGGCCTGACCAGCCGCCGGCGGAGGGCTGGATCACGGCCTGGCAAGCCATCACCTTCAACACGCCCATGGGCTCCGGTCCCTGCCTTGAGCAAGGCTCCAGGTTGGCCCGTCCCTCCCCGAGAGCCGGCTGAGAAACAGTCCGAAGATCCGATCGGAAAATATCCACGCCGAAGGGAAAATAACGGCCACCGAATAGCTGCTCGGCTGGTTCCTGTAAGCGACAACACCGCAGGAATCGCAGCATTCCACCGCCTCCCCTCCCTCCCTCACCCAAAGGGGGGCATTAGTCGATGAAATACTTGCGCTGGTGATCGGTCTTGTTCGTGACCCAGCCCCGCAAGCGATCCAACCCAGACCCAAACCAGCAACTCCAAGCCTCCAAGGAGCAAGCCCTTGGAGGCTTTGTTCTGTGCCGCCATCAATGGGGCCCCGGGCTGGTTGATCCACAGGCCATTGGCCCCAACAAGCACGACTGAACAGTTCTGCAAGGGGCCAACCATTGGCCTGGCGGCTTGGTGAAATCCCCCGGCGGCCCGGGCTGGAAAGGCCAGCTCTGACACCTGCTCCGAGCCTGGCCGGCTTGTTCAGAACAGTGCCCAAGGCCCGCAATCGCCCGGCAGGTAGCCACAACGGCCCCAAAAAGCACGACTGAGCGTCCCTCCAAGGAGCCATCCATTGGGTTTGCAGCTTGATGAGATCTTCTCTGTGCGACCTGGCTGGAAACCCCAGCTCTACCCCCTGCTTGGGGCCCAGCCGGGTAGCTCTGCTAAGGGCACCAGGGCCCTCCTCCGCCAGGCAAGTTGCCCCGACGGCCCCCGGGAGCACAACTCAGCATCCCTGCAAAAAGCCAGCCATTCTCCTGGCAGCTGGGTGAGATCTTCCCTCGGCGCCCTGGGCTGGAAACGCCAGCTCTGCCCCCTACTCGGGGCCCAGCCGGGTAGCTCTGCTAAGGGCACCAGGGCCCTCCTCCGCCAGGCAAGTTGCCCCGACGGCCCCCGGGAGCACAACTCAGCATCCCTGCAAAAAGCCAGCCATTCTCCTGGCAGCTGGGTGAGATCTTCCC
>CALRRL020000027.1:0-37863 GCA_943370565.1 Synechococcus sp. UW140
CTCGGCATCAGCATCAGCACCATCTACCGCTGGCGAAGCAGCGGCCTGCTCAAACCCGGCATCCACTGGCGCCGCAAAACCCCCAGCAGCAATTCGCCGGTGCTCTATCACCTGGAACGCTGCAACCAGGCCATGGCCACTGCCACCACCACGGGCCTGGACACCGTTGAACCGATCTGGGCAGTGGTCAAACCAGCGCTCAGGTCCAAAAGCTGAGGTTGGGCTTGCCCCAAGCCAAGAGGGTCGCACTTCTGCCGGTACGGGCCGAGGTGCCCCAGATTGCCAACCTGCTGACTGGGTCGATCCAGCAGGCACGGAAGCCCCATCGGCAGTTCCATGCCTAGGTTGTGTACACAACTGGGCGGGCAAGTTCCGTGGCGACCCGCGTTGGCATTCGTGAACTCAGGGCCCAGCTGGCCTCCCGCCTGGAGACGGCGAATCCGATCGAGGTGACCCGCCACGGCCGCACCATTGGCCTTTACGTGCCGCTGCCGCAGCAGGGTGACCTAAGTGACCGCGAACGGCTGCTAGAGGCTGGCCGCTTAATGCAGGTCGAACTGGAGCGCCTCGGCCTCACTGAGGATGAACTCAGTGCCGATTTCAAGGCATGGCGCACACAACGTCAGCAAAGCCAAGCGATCTAAAGGTGGCGCGGAAACGACTGGTCCTTGACGTCAACATCTATTTCGAGGTTGTCTTTGTGTTCGGGTCAACCGGCTCATCGCCACCTATGCCGATCAGGTTGATTTTTTTGTTGCAGAGGCCAACGTGGCCGAGGCGACCTTCTACATCACTGAGTTGGCCAAGAAGGAGGGTATCGATCAACAGGTCTGCAGCGAAACTTTTCTGAGCTTGATGCGAGTTGTGCAAATGGTCGAGGATAGCGTTTTAGAATCGGTGCGGGATGAAGCCCTAGCCAGAATCCGCGACCCCGATGATTGGCCAGCCTTGGCACTGGGGATGCTACTGGAATGTGCAATCTGGACAGAGGACCAGGACTACTTTGCTACTGGCATTGCAACTTGGACCACCAACACAGTGGAGATCTATCTGAAAAGCTAAAAGACGGCGCAACATAGCGAAGACATTTGACATACCCTGGCACGCAGGCCATAGTCGATACGTCACCAAGCTTTACTGACTGTAGGCATCATCTGGCCACACGAACACAGAATCAATGAAGGATTGAATCTCAGCCTCCTCCGTGCTTTCGGCAACCAATCGAGCCTGCCTACGTGCCTCGGCGGCGAATTTCTTTGACTTCACATCGGGTACCCAGATCTCAATAAGTCGCATGCCCTGGGCCCGCAGACTCTGTTTTACGTCCGTGCGGCGGTTGGTGGCCTGTCGGAACTCCATGGAAGCAGCTCCTGTGGTGACTTCATCGTCCATCAAAGGTCAATCAGTTGCTACAAACATTTAGCCCTGTCAAGCCCTTCTCAAATATCTAACCCAAGGCATTGGCCTGCATACGCAGCTTGAGAACATCCATTTGTATAACTGCAATCCGCTTCTTAATTTTGCCGATCTCTGCCCTTTTGTGGTGATCTTGAGCTCCTCGGGGGTTTTCCGACTCAACAACAGCGTCCTCTGCGTTTCTAAGCTTGTACATCTCAGCAACCATCTCCGCTTCCTTATCAATAATCTGCAAACTCCACGGAAGCCCGATGGGTTTGTCATGGGGTACTGGGGCAGGAATCAGATTACGGGCATTCTCAAGCACAGAGATTGGCTGCTTGGTAGCCTGAGATGGCTTGAGGAACCTTTTGAAAAACATTGTTGTACGTAGTAAGAGTGTTGAATAATTCTATCAGGGCTTACGGCGCTGGGCAGGCCTCCCTTGTCCTAAGCAGCGCTAGTCATTAGAACCCTTCTGCCCAACCCCGCTAATGCCCGAGCAAAAGACGTCGCTGCCCATGAATCCGATGCTTAGGAATTTAGTTAGCAATGAACATCTGAGCTGCTGCAGACGCTTATCACCAAGTCTCCAGCATCAACAAATTAATTAACATGAACCCTGCCGTGCCAACAGCAACACCGGCAATAACCATTCATTCAGTGTCCTCACCACTTGGGTTAGCTCCATAGCTTTGAGCTCATTGCGCTTTAGAAAAGTCTGCCACTGGACCTGCTTGTCTGCATCATCTCCAAACTCAGGGCTCAAGCCCAGCGGCACATCCTGTGGCAAGGGTGTAGAACGCACAGCGAAGGTTCGCCGCACGGCTTCTACCAAGATCTGTTCATCAAATTTCTCCCGCTCAAGCAATATCTGCAGATCAAAGTAATCCTTCATGCGTGTGTTCACCATGCTGAAACTGACGATTGCATGGAGCTTCTCGGCAACCACCGTGTAGACGGGATAGGCTCCTAGACACGGTCGTTTCAACTCTTCCAGTAGCACCGGATACTCGATCTGGTCAGCGGCAGGTGTTACCAAATCACCAAAGCCAATATCAACCTGGAGCGGGATGCGGGCCCGTTCAAGGCTGGCCAATACCTGGACCCTGGCTCCGCCGTAGTTGGACTCCTTGCGGATCTCTTGGGCCTGGACAGTTGTCTCAAAAAGAAGTCCATCATCCACTTCTATCTTCACAATTTCGCTGAATACCCGCTCCAACACATAAAGCTCACCAGGTCCGAAACCCAGCAAATCCATGTCACGCGTCGGTCGGTGTGGCATGTCGTACCAAAGGGCGAACAACATCGCTCCTTTGAGCAGGAACTGATCGCGGTATCTAGAGATACCGATCCGATATAACAACCGCTCTCGCCCAAAACGATTTAATACCGCATCGAACGGAACCTGTTCCTGCCGGGCCCGGTTGAGCAGCCGCTGGCGGATCGACGCCGCACGATTCCCGCTCAAAGCAAAGCCTCCAGGTAGGGAGCCATCACCCGCTGCATCCGCTGCGCCTTGGCCTGGCGCCAGAGCTCATCGGTTTCTAGCCGACGCTGGGCAATCCCATCGCGCAGGGCTTCTAGAACCGTTTCCATGCCGAGCTGGCGCCGATGGCGGAAGCAGTCAACAAGGGTCTTTTCGAGTCCGTAGACCTTCAGGCGGCTGGGGCCAGAGAAGATTGTTTCCACCTGAAGTTGCTGCAGAGCAGGCTGCACTTGGATCACCTCAAGCTGCGGGAACTGCAGAGTGGGGCGATGGAGGCCGCGGGGCAGGCAGATCCAGACCCGGCGTGGCTGCTGGGTGCCAAGGCCATGGAGCCGCAGGGCTGTGAGCAGGCAGAAAACCGCTTGGGGAACCCGCTTAGCGACGATCTCCAGGTCGAGGTGGTCCCTCGCGGGCGCAGAAGGCAGCCCGTAAACCCCCCTCTCCAGGCGCTCCAGCAAGCCGCTTTGGCACAGCCGAGCCAGGGTCGAGCGATCGACACCAGCCGCCTCAGCCTCCTTGGTACCCAGGAGACCGAGGCTTCGGACCAGGTTCAGGGCCGTCTCTTTCCTGTCCAGCACAAGGGCCATCAACCCATTATGCGACAAAACCTGCCCATTAGTGCAGGGTAATGGCGTTTTCGTCGCAAGCGGCTATCACGTCACTGGCACGCACAACGGGAGATGCAGACCAAAAGGCAGAACTGACAGATCAGAACCGTTGTGCGTTCGGTGTCTTTCCACGTCCTCTTGCGCCCTAACCCGCCAAGGCCCGCGCAAATGCCGTTGCTGCCCCTGATTCCGATGCCCAGGGATAGCTGCGGCAATGCACCTCATAGCTGTGGCCCATGCTCAAAGCGACGCTTCCGGCATCGATTCCCAGTTGGTGGCCCCGCAGGCTGTAGCTATGGCGAAAGCTGTAGGGCACGGCCCGCTCCCCCCGGGCAGCGAGGCGATCGCGCAGGGTCTTCCAGCCCTTCTGGCGGCCCAGGTAGGTGGTGATCGCATCGGAGGCCCCGGGGCCATTGCCCAATGGCGGCAGCTCCAGCTCGCCGGCCTGCCAACGGCCTGCCAGGTTCCAGTCTTGGCGTCTGCCATCCCAGTCGGTCAGCGGTAGGGGGTGGATCCAGCGCGGTTCGGTCATGCCACCGCCACTGCGCTTGCGGTAGCTACACCACCAGAGCGGCTTGCCGCTGCTCGGTTCATGGCGCACGGCCAAGTGCTGCAGCTCGATCGGTCGCAGGCCCAGTTCCGCCAGCAACCGGATGGCATCGGCCCAGCGGCCACCCACCTCCGTTTGGGGCAGGGCATCAAGCAAGGACAGGATCTCCAAATCCGAAAAGGGATCCCCCTTCCGGCTCCCAGGGGCCTCGGCTGCTGCCGACACACCGATCTGATTCTTGAGTTCCGCCGGCGGCAGCCAGTGGTCGGGGAACTGCTCGCGGCTGACGCAGTGGCGCAGGAACTGCGACAACGACTGGGCCCGGATCTGGCGGGTGCGGCTGCCCGGTTTCCAGTCCCGCAGGCAGGCATCAAGCAAGTCAACCGCATTGGTCGGGCCTTTCGGCTGCTCCAGCAGCTGCACCGCCATCGACAGCACCGGCTCATAGGTCTTAGCCCAAGTCGCCGGCTTGATCGCCGAACCGTGCTGGAGCTTTTGCTCCTGGAAGCTGGTCAGGGCCTCGACCCAGCTGCAGCGGCTACTTGGGGCCTTGCCGGCGGCGATCGCTGCCGCCTCCTGAAGCTCATGGCCTTCCAGGGTCAGGACATAGATGTTGCGGACACGGGCCGTGATGGCTCCGACCTGGTTGCGAGCCCAATCAAAGGGCAGCCCGACTGACTGAGGCGGCTGACCAGGTATTCGGATCAGCAACCGAACAATTCCCCTGTCATCGCGCACAGCCCAGCCCTTCGCGGTTGAAGTGCGCACAGCTGCCCTGAGGCCCAATTCCCAGCCTTCGCCGTGGGTGACGCGGGGCATAGAATTTGCGCACAAACCGCGCACAAAAATAGCCGAGGCTGCCCGATCAGGCCACATCAGCCCCAGTCACAAAGCCAGTTGTGGCCTGAAATCCCAGTCATAGAACCCCCTGAACGTCTGCTTTGGGAGCACTAGGTCGCAGGTTCGAATCCTGTCGCCCCGATCTCAGTCATAGCAAGGGTTCTCGGGGTTCCGGGAGCCCTTCTTTTTTGGGCATTTTCGGGCGATTGAGCACAAAATGAGCACAAAACTGTTTCTCCGGGGGCTCCCAGGCCGTATTGCTGGCATCAGCCAGGCGCTAGGCGTCCCTTCCAGCCACCGAATGGGCCGAGGCAAGTCCTGGATCGCCGACAACCGTTCTCTCAATTGGGTTCTTCCCCTTCACCAGGGCAAGTCCAAGCGAAATCAGCTCTCGATGGGGCAGCCACTCCAGAGCAGGCCGCATGGGCGAGAAGCCGAGCCCAGCCCTCAAATCAACAGATCCGTCGGCACCCCCGGCACCGTCTCAGGCTCCTCTTCCTCAGGACTGTCCCCCAGCAACCAGCCCGGCTGGGGCTCTGGCTCACGGCCCAAGCCCGCCTGAGCGCCATCAAGGGAAATCACGCTCCCAGCGGCCGCTTCTGGCTCAGGGCCCCGGCCCAGGGCCTTGGCAGCCGCCAGCACTTCTGCCTTGCTGAGCGAGCTGTCCAGCTTCTGGCCATAGGTCTTGCGGGCAAAGGCCAGCAGCTCGGCCTTGGTCATCCCGTCAAGATCGGCTGGTGTCGCTGGCACTGGGGCATCGGCTGGCTCCAGCAGCTGCACCTGGAACGGCAGGCTGGCCAGAGAACCAATCGCCGCCACCAGAGTTAGGTGACAGGCGACCTGGAGCAGGCGGGAATCAAGCGAGAGGCCCATTTCTGTGGCATTGGCGTAGGTGAGATCGGTGGGCGAGATCGTCTCGCCGCTGGAAGCGGTGATCTTGAGGCCCATGTCCGGGCTAAAGCCGCTCCCCTGCAGCACGGCCCGATACGGCTTCTCAGCCAGGGCATGGAAAGGCCCCCCCAGCAAGGCGGTGATCACTGGGGCCACCAAGGGGCCAGCGGCTTCCAGGCCAGGGGCAGGGCCTTGCGCTTGCGGCCAATCCAGCCGCCAGCCCAACGCCAACCAGCCGGCCAGGTGCACCGGCCAGATCACCTGGAAGCTGTGGCCATCGCTGATCCGCAGCATCCCCTCGGGTTGGGCTTCAGGGGCCTCAGGGGCTAGCCAGGGGGGAGAAGTTGCCTCCATCGATTCACTGCAAAGGTTTGGGAAAAGGGGAAGGGTTGGGGCTCAATTCAGGGCAGGGTCTGCCAACCGCATGGGGAGCAATCGCACCCTCAGTGGGTGAGGCTGACGTGGCAGCCCGGCGGCGTGAACGGCGACACGTTGGCCCTCGCAAAGAACAAGCAGGGCGCCTTGCTGTTGGCCCCATCAGCCCCAGCCAGCACCAAATTGGCCGGGTTGATCACCGTTTCGATCAATCCACCCACCGCTGGAATGACCACCGTGGCGGCATTCACAAAACTGCCGGTACTGCCGTCCTTAAGCAGCGGCGCCAGGGCCAGCACCACCGTGATCGGACTGCCTGCCCCAGGGTGGGAGGTCACCAGGGTGATCTGCTCGGCCGCATCCAGGGGAGTCGAGATCCGCACCACCTCATTGCTCAGGCGCGTGCGCTCCAGCGGATCGGTGGCGGTGCTGTTGATCCAGCCCACCAAGGTGGTGAGGGCATCAAGGCGCTTATTCGCCAGGGGAGCCATGGGGGTGTCCTCGTGAGAAGGGGAGAAATTGAACTTGAAAGGGGAAATTGCTTATGGGAGCTGGGCTTAAGCCACAGCAGGGCCGATGTTGTAGAGCCTCGCTGCCGCCTTGTCGTCGCAAACGGCAAAGCCCACGTACCAATCCACCCGGGTGCGAAACACCGGGGCGTCTTGCACTTCACCGAAATCCCGCACCGAGATCCCGTAGCGGCCCTCAAACGGGCCCTGCAGCCCAGTCATCAGCTCATCACCAAAGGAGCAGCAGTAAAAGGAGGTCGTCTTGCCGGCTTCGCCAAAACCGAGCACGTCCTGGCCATTGGCGTCCTGGTCCACCACGAGGATCTCCACGTCCTCAAACCAGTGGCGGCCCTCCATCACCTGGTAGAGCTCACCACCCACATCGCGGCAGGCGGCACTGATCTGGCGGCGGCCGGCCTTGCTGGTGATCAGCACCTTCTCGCCGCCGTTGGCGTTCACCGCATCAACGAGCTGCTCGATGCGGGTGAGCTTCACGGTGCCGCCGCCGTTATCGACGGTCTGAACCCCACCGGGAAGGAGCCGTTTGCTCAGGCCGTTAAAGGCCCGCGGATCGAAATTGGCATCGCCATTGAGGATCGCCGCCTCCAGGGTCAGCCGCATCGAGCGCACCTTCTGCTCGGTTTGCGATGCCCGCGCTTCTGAGCCGTTGAGATCAACGATCGAGCGGTCCACATCCAGGTCACCGCCAAACAGATGCACGAACTCGGTTTCGTTTGCCACTGCCCCGTAGTCCCGGCGGTAGCCCTCGTTCACGGCCCGGAAGCCAACCCGGGGGAGTTTCTTCTCCTTGGCGAATTTCAGCGCCCCACCAGTCAGGTTGCGGAACGGCAACCGCCGGATCAGCTGGCCTTCTGAAAAGGTGCGGATCACGGCCAGCCGTTCCACCCGCGTCTCGTGTTTGGCCGCCTCGATCAATGTCAGGCCCATGCTCACCCCGGGGCCAGGCCCCAGCAACGTCCCCAGCTATTGCCATGGCCACGGCCAGGGGCCGTTTCAATTTTTTTGGGCAGCACTACAGCCGGGTTGCTCATTCGGGCGGAGAGCCAATGACCCGCCAACGACTCACTCGGCCCCAACACTCAGCAACCCATCCAATCCAGCAAGCCAGCAACCAGCAAACCCCTCCGCCATTCACTCCCTGAGGGTGGGGCTGCGCGCAGGAGCCTTCATTGTTCGGCTGGCCTCAAGAGCTGACGCAAGTCCGCCTTTTGTTGGTTGGTTCGGCTGACGCCTCACTGGACGGGTCGGGGCGGCCCCTTGACCCCAGCCGTCTTGGTTTTTGGGTCCTGCGCTCCGCCCCCATGGCTTCGATCGCCCGCAAAAAATCCCTCTCCCGTTTCAGCTCAGAGCTGCTGGATGAGCTCAGCTTTTGCTGCCAGCTGGCGGCCAATCCCTGCCTGAGGCTCGGAGCCTTAGCCGATGAAATCCTCATGGATCGCATCAGGGAGTTGCCCGAGCCCGAGCTGGATCCCGAGATCCTCGCCCTGCTGCCCTATTAGGGGCAGCCACAAGGGCTGGGGGCCACCAGGTCCCTGGCCTTAGGTCAGCTTTGCCGCTGATCAGCAGGAAGCCCAGCAGCTGCTGGCTTTGTTTGGTGACGCTGGCAAAAGCAAGGGACCCCGCCAGCTGTCGCCATGGCCGAGCCGATGAGCGCTGAGCGCTTTCTGGAGCGCTGGCAGAACTATCGCGACCAGCCCCACCAGGTGGCGGCAGTCCGGGCGCTGCATGCAGCCATCGCAGCCCTGGAGGGTGGCCAGAAGATCCTCGATGAGCAGGCCCCCTGGGCCCGGCAGTTCAGCCAGAAACCGTCAACGGCGCCGACGCCCAAACCACGGCTTAAGAAAAACGGCGCCGTCGCCCTGGCCCTGCCCTTCTTTGACCAGACCAACGACGGCCCCGACGGCTGGCGCCACTGCCAGTCCTCGTCGATCGCCATGAACCTGGCCTACCTGGGGGTTGCTGGCATCAAGGACGACCTCGATTACCTCAAGGTGGTGCAGCGCCATGGCGACAGCACCCAGCAGGCCGCCCATACCGCTGCCCTGGCGGAACTCAAGGCACCGGGAAGGTTCATGACCGCCTGCAACGTTGAACGGGCCAAGTCAGAACTGGATAAAGGTTTTGGTCTGGCCTTTGGGATCCTGCACCACGGCCCCGTGTCTGCGCCAACGGGTGGCGGCCATTACATCGCCATTCGCGGCTATGACGCCAGCGGCTGGCTGGTCCATGACCCCTACGGCGAACTCGACCTGGTGCGCGGCGCCTTGGCCCGCCAGGGCCATGGGGCCGGGCGCAATCAGCACTACTCCTTTGCCAACACCAATCCCCGCTGGCTGCTGGAAGGCCCCAGCTCCGGTTGGGCCTGGATGTTCAGCAGCTGAGCCCCATGGTGGTGTTGATCGCCACGGTGGCCATTGGCCTCTACTTGCTGCTCAGCGTCCTGCTGGGCGGCTGGCCGGGCAGTCGCTTTAACCGGGAGCGCTTTTTGCTGGGCTGTCTGGCTGGGATCTTCCTGGCCCAGTTCATCCTCTACGGCGTGGGGGTGGGCCTTTGCGCCCACCTGCTGGATCAACGCTATGCCCAGCTGCGCTCCAAGGGCTGCCCGGAGATCCTCAGCCGCCTAAACGACGCCTTTGAATCGGCGATCAATGCCACCTTGGCCCTACTGGGCGGAGCAGGGGCGGTGTCGCTTGGGCTCAGGCGCCGGGAAGGGCAGGACGAGCCAGGAGCTGGAGCGGGGTCAGGCAGGGGACCAGCACCAGGACCTGGGCCCGATGGGCCGTAATACCAACGACGCATAACCCCGTAGGGGTGGCTCCGCGCCGGGCCGCTCCAGTGTTCGCCGGGGCAAGGGCTGACGCAAGGCGCTACGCCCCCCTTGCCTGATCCGGCGGCACGGGATGCGTCCCATCGCTGCGCTCCAGGCGCCCAGGCCCATGTCCAGCCTGCTGTCCTCCCATCCCATCTTCCTGTTGCTGCTGGCGCAGCAGCGCATTGAGCGGTATTTGCGCCTTCAGGAGCTGGGAGTGCGGGAGTGTTCCTATGAAGCGCCCCTGGTGGAGGAAGAAATCTGCCTCCTAGAAGAGGAGGTGCTGCCGGTGATCGCCCTATTCCTGGAGCGGGCCGATGCCATCGCCGCCGCTCGGGAGGCCTGGGCAGAGCAGCAGGTCAGCATTGAGAAGTTCGATCTGGAGCCGGCGCTGCCGGTTGGGGCCGCGGGGTAAGCATCTGGTGCCACTGGCTCCCGGGGGCTGGTTGCCGGTCCCCTTTCCCAGGGGTGTCCTGCTGACCGGGACCACCAGCCCTCGATCACCCCACTCAATCCAGCCGCCCAATCGCTACATCCCCAACCCGTATGGGGGGCTGGCGTGGGCTGCCCCATGGTGGCCTCGCGGGCAAGGGCTACGCAAGGCGCTACGCGCCCCTTGCCGACGCGAGGACCAAGGGGGCGTTCCACGCTCAGCCAGCCATGGCCGTCACCCAGTCCCGTCAAAAAGGTTCCGCAAAATCGAAATCAAAGGCCCCAAAGGCAGTAAGCCGCAAGTCCGGGCCCACGGCCCAGGAGCGCCTAGTCCTCAGCCTGATTGAGTTGATGCAGCAGGGGGTTGCACCCTGGCGCAAGCCCTGGGATGGCTCCGGCGGCGGCCACCACTGCAATTTGATCAGTGGCCATCGCTATCGGGGTTCCAATTCGATCCTGCTCACCCTGGGCATGCACACTCGGGGATCGGCCCTGCCCTTCTGGTGCGGCTACGTGGAATCCAAAGGCCTCAGCATCAGCCCCAAGAAGGGCAGCAAGGCGGCCATGATCCTGCGGCCCCAGCTGAAGAAGCAGGCCGAGGAGCCGGAGGCGGGTCAGCAGAAGCTGGCAGATGGTGCCGAAGGGGCTACTCGCAGCTGGGTGAGTTATCGGCCGGTGCCGGTCTTCAATGCAGCCGATCTGGAGGGGCCTGCGCTGGCTGAGCTGATCGCGGCACGGCAAGAAGCCGCCGGCCAGCAGGCCCGGCCCGAGCCGCAGCGCCTAGCTGCAGCGGAGGCCGTGCTCTCCGCCTGGCCGGTGCCGGTCAGCTATGGCGGTGATCGGGCCTTCTATTTGCCCCAGCTTGATCGCATCCAATTGCCCGAGCGTGCCAGCTTCCATTCACCTGGGGCCTTCTATGCCACCTGGGCCCATGAGCAGGTCCATTCCACCGGCCATGCCTCCCGCCTCAAGCGCGATCTTGGCGGGGCCTTTGGCCAGCCCCGTTATGCCAGGGAGGAGCTGGTCGCCGAGCTAGGGGCCATGCTCATCGGTGATCGGCTCGAAAACGGCAGTGAGCTCCAGAGCCATGCCGCCTATCTGGAGCATTGGATCGCCCTGCTCCAGGCCGAGCCCAAGGTGCTCTTTCAGGTGCTGGGGGAGGCCCGGCAGGCGGTAGAGTTGATTGCGCCGGAGGGGGTGGCGGAGTCCACGGCTAGCGAAGCGTGCTGAGGGCGATTAAGCGTTGGAGGTGCTTACTGAGGAGCCCTTCACAGCAAATAGAAAGTCCCGATCGTCAGCAATCAGACCATCCGCCATCGAAACTGAGCTTCTGCCAGCCTCACTCAGGCGCTATGGGCTGATCGATTGCCCTGCAGACCATCGTTTGAAGTGTTCAGCGGACCGCTTCCTCGCGCAGCACCCCAGAGAAGCCCATCACCACCGGAGGCCTATAGGGCTCGAGCTGCTGGGCCGTGGCTTCTAGGAAGGCCACCAGGATTGTGATCAGCAGGACGTAGTCCCGCAGGGCGGGTTCCAGGGGGCCGTGGGCTGAGGCTGGCTGGGCGGCCAGCACCGTCTCCAGGGGAGCCCAGAGGGGATTGGTGCGGGCCTCGGCATAGATCTCGGCCAGACGGGCGCTGTGGGCAGGTTCAGCCAGCGACGCCGATTCAGCGGAATGGGCAAAGGCATTGCGCAGCTTGCGCAGGGAAGAGAGGGCCCGCTCCACCGGGGCGTCGATCAGGCCCAGACGGCGAGCGAGTGCCACTTTGGCGCCGAGGGATCCCAAGGGCCGTTCGGGCCGGAACAGGTCGTCACCGCGACTGGGCACCGGGGCCATTAGTGCCTGAAGGAGGTGCCCAAGAGCGGCATCGACCCGGGCCACGCCCACCAGCACCGCACCCCGGCCGCGCTCCTGCAGCATCTGGAGGGCGATGCGGCGAGCACCGTCGGTTGCCGAAACGTCAGCCGGCTGTTGTGGGGCTCCCCCCTGGGTCAGAGGGGCCGGCGTGGCCATAGCAGGTGATGCGCAAGCTGAAGTCTTGTACAGACCATGCCAGTCTTGCAGGGGCGTTGACCGGGAGAGTTGTGGCCTACACCAACATTGAAGCCATCCTTGATGACGGCGGCGACATCACAGTGGGGCGCGTCGCTGGCGAGTGTGTGGCAGCCGCGAGCACCAGCTATGACTGTCCGGTGATGTTGGTGCGGAGGAAGGGCGAGAGCTTCGTGGCGCTTTTGAGGCGTCTGGATCGCTCGATCGGCAAAGCCTGGGATAATGAAACGATCATTGATGAAGTCAATGGTTGAAAGCAAGGCTGTAATCAATCCCATTCCATTCGATCGGACGGGAGCTCCAGTGCTCTTCGATGGCCTGGGTGAAATCAGGGCGCACGAGCTTGGCGCGGCCCGTGCACCACTCAGATCCGTCCTTGCGGAGGATCACTCCCTCAGGGGGGCCCGGGTGAAAGCGGCTCTGTAACTCATCGATCTCGCTGCTGAGGCCTTGGAGGGTGTGGCGGCTGTCGTCCTGGAGGAGGGGAACGGTCGCCAAGTCGAGCAGTTGGGCGACGGCATCGCGTCGATTGCGGCTCCAGAAGCGCTGCCTATCCGGATCCGCAACATCAAACAGCAGGAAGAGATCGGGCAGATGGGTGTAGGCCACCGAGTGGCGGGCGGCGCACCATTCACCGAAGAGAATCAGGCTCTTGTGCTCGGGCTCGTTCAGGAACGCCTCGAGATCGGGACCATGCAGGGCTAACCATGTTTGAAGGCCTGAGAACTGACCTTTATAGGGAGCCTGCAAATAGTCGCCCCGTTGCTGGATGCGCAGGCTGCCTTCCGTGCTGAGTGAGAAGCCGATGTTGGCACCATCGACCTTTTCTTCGATCGCCACGGGTTGGGAGAGGAAGGCCTTGGCTTCCTGAGGCGTGAGGATTTTGTCATCGCGAACGGGCCCCTTGCCCAGCCAGGCGAGGTGGGGGGTATGGGGGAAGCGGTAGAAACTGAGTGGACGCATTAAGGGTCCAACCGAGATTTGTACCACTCCTCGGGGAGCAAGCGGAGAAAACACAACCCGATAGCAATCAGCTTTTCTTCTACCGCATACCAATCAGTTTCAGCGCCATAAACGATCGGAGGGACGACTTCGCAATAGGTCTGGGCAGAAAGCGCACTGGCGACCCATTTTCGATCCTCCCTGTCCCTGACAAGATCCTCATGTTCCGGACTGAGAACCGCGATATGCTCACCATTTGCGTCAAGAGATTCTATTGGCAGATAAATCACATGACCGCGATCAAGCTTGTACTGCAAAACTTGCATTCCATATTCCTGACCGCGCAGATTAAAGGGAAGATTGCGCTCATACTCATCATAAATCAGCCCCTCTTCGTCAAGTGCAATCCAGTCGCCAGACAATTCAAAGGAAGAAAGCCATTCATAGACGAGCTCCCTGAGCTCGACTTCTTCAGGCATTGCGTCTGCAAACCTGCGAGATAACTCGCTCACCGCACTTGCGGCGATCATTACATTGGCATCAACAAGATACAGATTCATGAGCCGCCGCTTGCTCTTTGATCCTTCATCCGCTGGATCGTGAGGCGGGTTTGTTCACGCGTCTCGCCAAGCGTATCGCCAAAGAATCGATCAGGCCAGTTGCCGACTCGACCATATCCATCTAACTCAAGACGTTGTAACCGCGCAGCACCATTGTCCTTTTCGACAAAATAGAGTTCACAGTCTTCTGTGCTTAAATCCTCTCTGGCAACTAGAGTCTGCATTCTTCTGAATAGGTGCTCAGAGTGCGTTTCAACAATGAACTGAACATGCCTTTTCTGGGCCACCTCAACAAAGAGTTCAGCAAGCACAGACTGCGCCAACGGATGCAAGTGGATCTCAGGTTCCTCAAGGAGAATGGTGCTCCCTGGTGGAGCGAAGAAGGCTACGGTGATCACGGGTAGTACCTGCGAGATGCCGATGCCGACATCTCGCAAATTGGATGAGACTGCAGCATTATCAATGACAACCTCGTAACGCGTGGAGCGGCCGACCTGACGGACGTTGAGCTTAGTGGCCAGCTGCATCCGAGCCAGCCAAGAGGAGACGCTGTTGAGCACTTCATTGCGCCCGGGCCCTGCCAATAGTGCGCTGGCTAGTAGGGCCTCGACTGCTTTATGACCATCAATCCCGATTTCGCCGGGCTTTGCCTTATTCCAGACATAATCTCGCTCAGGTTTACGCCGTAGTGGCCCGAGATAGACAAGCTCCTGCAGCTCTTGGCGGATCGCATAACTAATGTCCTGGACTTCAGCTGCATCTTCGCCAAGATTGTAAAGCGCAGGAGCCGGCAAAGCAATTGATCGCTCGGGCGCATATTCCTTGCTATCAGCGATTGGCTTCGAATCTTCACCGACATACATAAAGAAAGATCCCCTTGTGCCTCTCGTTACACGAAAGGACTTGGGTGGATCTGACAATCGATTAAGGGTAAGACTTTGCAGGGTTACCGCACCAGATGACATCTTCCGATAGGAACAGCTGATCGAGGACCGAGTAATCTGCTCCTTTTTGGCCCCCTTATCGGCGGCGGCAATGCGCTGGGTCCGATCGCATTCAAAGCCGATCGCAAAGCTTCGGTCTTCAGCCCCTTGATGCAGGATCGCATCAAAGTCTCCGAAGTTAAAAAAGTCGGAACTCTCATCGCCACCTAGGTTGAGATGAATGGTTCGATCGGAGGACTGCACCGTCTGCTTGAGCAGCAATAGACTCTGGATTAGTGAAGACTTACCAGAGGAATTTGTGCCCAACAGCATGGTTACTGGTGCCAGCCTGATTTGACCTGTATTCCGCCAGGCTTTGAAATTTGTCAGGTGAAGAGTTCTTAGCATTGCTTGGATCGTGAAATTACACTGACAACAACCTTGTCCAGTGTGCCTACTTTACTAGATCGCCGTGGAGGCTCAAGTCGAGCAGTGTGACCCACCACCCCCAAACAACCGATCCCACGCCTCCAGCACCAGCCGCTGGGTGCGGTACTCGCCGAACTGCCGCATCTCGTTGTTCTTGAGGACGCGGAAGGTTTCGCTGGGGTAATCCGGGCCCATCACATCGGCGGGATTGAGGATGTAGCGCAGTTCATCTCGGCTGAGGCCGTAGAGGTGGGCGTAGTAGGCATCTAATTCTGCCTGAAGTACAGATCGTTCCGCGGGGTTCCAGCCTGGCTCAATAGGCCCAAATCCCATGTCAACAGAAAACTCTCTAAAATCATTAGCACTCACCACAAGCCGAACCAGTCTTTCTCTTACGAACAGAATGTCTGCTTGGGTGACTTGCCTGGGTGAATGAATCGGCATTTGCTCTGGGCACCACAGGGGAAGAGACGGCTGTCCAGTTTTGTGTCTCAAGCAGTAGTCAGCAACCAAAGAACCCATCTGAGCAAAAAGCACTGAAGCAGCACCAGAATAAATGTATTGGCTCGGGACAAAACAGCAATAAAGCGTATAACTTATGGGACCTCTTGGTACGACGCATGGAACAAGCGTCCGCCAATTCGTGGCAGCCGTAACACGCTTGAAAGAAAATATCCACTTGAAATCCCAGGAATCTGGGATTCGAATTTCTGAATTTGATGACTCCGTCCAGAACTGTGCATGTGGCAACCTGTCAAAATTTAAATGCTCTCCATCTGAAATGGCTCGGGTCTGAGCTTGGCGAGTTGTGTTTTCATAGTTCATTTCGATGTCGCAGTCTCGATGATCCCAAAAGCTGGTCATCTTGGCTTCCCAAACCATTTCAAGATTATCTACTTGTTCCGTTTTCATTAAATGACTGTCGTTAGTCATGTGAAACATTTGCAGAAACTTGATACCCCAGGGATTCCCTTCATCTCCCATCGCATCGTCAATCAGAACGGGCACCCGGCTGTAAATCTTCTTGGTTAGCTCAGCATCCATCTGGCTGCGGAAGACTGGACAAGTACGGGTGTTGGGATTGATCAGGGCGATGTCATCGGCGGTGAGAGTGAAGTGGCGGCGATCGTCGGCCAGCTGGTTTACCGCCGTGGCGAAGAACACGAAATCGGTGGCTTCTACACCGTCTCCCAGGGTGAGTAACGCGAACTTATAACTTCTATGCACCCCAGGAAAGATGGCTTCGCGGTTCTCAAAGTCGTACAGGCTGACCAATCGCCCACCGCTGGCGATATAGTCAAAATAGGCCTTGGTGCTGTTGTCCGTCGCGATGCCCGTCGGAACGATCACGCCTGAGCGGCCTTTGGGTCCAATCAAATTGAGGAAGTGCTCCGCAAACAAGGCATAGGTGTTGAGATCACCCACGGCCGAGAGCGCAAAGCGGCCAGATCCGCGGATGAACTCGCCGCTGCCTTCGGCCTCGCGTTTGGCCAATTCGAAATCGCGCACCAGCTCCCGATCAGCTTCGCTGGCATCTACCTCACTGAGCGCCTTGATCAGCCGCTCTCGGGCAGCCTTATTGGGGGCCGTGGCGATCGCTTGAGATCGGGCGGCGAAAAACTCCTTCTCCTGCAGCTTGATCCGCTCCCACGGTGGATTGCCCAGCACGCAATCAAAACCGCCCGCTGCCATCACCTCGCCGAAGCGCAGATGCCAATGCATAAAGCGGAAATTACGGGCGGCCTGTTTTACCGCCTGCTCCATGGCCTCGGAAATCGGTTGGCCGCCCAGCAACTTGAGCAGGTGTTCGGTGATGGGCACCTGGGACCGTGTGTCGGCGGTTTTTAGCAGGAAGAAGGCGGCGGTGTAGAGATCGGCCGCTAGGGTTTCGGCATCGCTCCCTGTGTCCTGCAGCCAGTCGGCATAGGCCGCCTGCTTGGCCGCCGTTTCCGGCAGGCTGGTTTCCGGCATCGCTTCAATTGCCTGCAAGCGGCTCTGGCCTGGGCTGCGCGTTGGCGTGGCCGCCAGGTCGAGACTTCCCTGCAGGCCTCCGCCCTTGCGGCTGGTTTTGCGATAGCTGGCGTTGTCTTTCTTGAGACTGGTGCAGACAGATGTGTTGTCGCCCGTGAGCGCTTTGTAGGCCTCATCGGGGATGCCTTGCTCCAACACCTTGGGATCAAACACCCCCACCAGCGAGTCGCCGCACTGGATGTGGGCATCGAGGAAGCTGAGCGGCTTGCCAGGGTCGACCGCTTCGATCCACAGCGCCACCTTGCACAGCTCCACCGCCATCGGGTTCTTGTCGACCCCGTAGATGCAATGGGCCACCACCTCGCGCAGGCATTCCTGGCGCAGCTCCTCGCTGGGTTCCTCATCGCCGGCGCGGATGCGGGCCAGCTCCAGGGCCAGGCGCCGTGCTGCCGCCAGCAGGAAGTGGCCGCTGCCGCAGGCCGGATCCAGCACCCGAATCGCCAGCAGCGCCTGCTCCTTCTCCTCCGGGGTTGAAGCCTTGCTCAGGCGATCGGCAATCACCGGCACAAGGGCCGACACGATCAGCAGCTGCACCAGCTGATCCGGCGTGTAGTAGCTGCCTGTGGTCTTGCGGTCGCTGCCGGCGCCACCGCCGTAGCTCAGCTGCCAGCTGCCACCGGCGCGCTCCAGCTGGGGATGGAGCTCCAGCAGCCCCTCATACACACTGCCCAGCTCTTCGGTGTTGAGGTCGCGGTAGTTGACGCGGGTGAGCGTGCCTGTGGCCTGGAACCAGCCGATCGCCCGGATCGCCCGCAGCAGAAAGCGATTGGCCAGTTCGCATGGCTCCAACGCCTGGCATTGCGGCTCGGCGAACAGGCCCCCCAGGCCAGGTAGCCCCAGTGGTGAGCAACTCTGGCGCAGCTGCAGGAACACCAGCCTCTGGGTCTGCCACAGATCGCCGTAGGGCCCCTCCGAGGCGCTGCGCCGGATCGCCAGCTCCCGCAACCGGCCGACGCTGTAGCCCTCGCGGTAGATGCGGCGGCGCGGATCCTCCTGGCCCAGGGTTCGGGGGAACAGCAGGTCGCGGTCTTCCGCCGTGAACAGAAACAGGAAGCGATACACCAGCCGCAGCAGCTGGCGGTGCAGCTCCTGGCCACTGAGGGCGCCACTGGCCAGTTGATTGCGCAGGGCCTCGTTATCGGGATGCACCAGCAGGCCATTGCCGAGGGCTTCGAGGGCCTGCTGCACTCCATTACGCAGCTGCCCCAGCACCCGCTCGCCCGCCTCCTGCGCCTGCTCCTTCCAGGTATCCAGCACGCAGATGCCCGTCTGCGGATGGCGGAAGCGGCTGGCGTGCAGCAGCAGCCAGAGCACCGCGAACTCATCGAACAGCTCGCCCTCCACCAGCAGCTCCAGATCCACCGCCAGGTAGGCCGGCTTCACCAGCGAGGGGTTGTCGTGCAGCAGGCGCAGCCGATCACCCGTGAGCAGCAGCCCCCAGTTGGCGTTGTCGTCGGCATTGAGGCACTCCTGTAGGCAGCTGTGGGGTGAGCGGCGGCGGCCCTCCTGGCCGAACGGGCTGCTGCCCTTGTCGAGCTGATCGGCTGCAATGCCCCGCACGATCAGGGGCACCGCACCCTCAAAGGCCCGATGGCTGATCGGGAAGTGGGCGTCGCCGTGTTGCCAGCCGTTGCAGGGCTGAAGATCTGGCCAGCCCAGCACTTCGCGCAGGAGGCGCATGGAGGCATGCAAACCGGTGACGCCTTGCGCCGCCCGCTCCCGCAGATCCTTGTATTCCTCCCAGATCTCCTTGAGCCGCACCCAGGCCGCATCGATCCGCTCCCGCAGCCGCTCGCCTTTGGCCAGGCCGTAGTCGGCCTCCTTTTGCAGGGGGGCCTGCAGGCGGGCCACCTGCTCCAGCAGGGATCCCGGCAGCAGGCTGCCCTTGAGCTCGATCGCCTGGAAGCTGACGGTGGCGGTGGTGCGGGGCATGGCTCAGAGGGTGGGCGGAGACAGAAGGGGTGCGTGTGCTGGAGGTGTGATGGGACTGCTTGAGATCTGGCCAGGACTGACAGACTGACCAGAGACCCGACTCAGCCAGGAGGTCTGGCGCGATGGCCACCCTGACCCTGCACGACGTGCCCGATGGGCTGCTGGCGCGGCTTGAACAGCGTGCCCGCGCCCATGGCCGCAGTCTCACCAGTGAAGTGCTGGCTGCCCTGGAGACCCTGGAGCCTGCGGCGGCCGGCCCGGCAGTGGCTCAACCTGCTCCTGAACCTGTGAACATCAAGCCCACGTTGCGGCGCATGCAGGAGATCAGCGCCGGGCTGCGGGCCAAGGCGGCCGCTGAGGGCCGCGAGATTCGGCAGGTGCCGCCGCTGCCCCCGATGACAGGGGAGGAGATCCAGGCCCAGCTCGATCGCTGGCGGGAACTGCGCAGCCAGTTCAAAGGGCCACCGCTCAGCAGCGAGGAAATCATCGCGGCGATCGAACGAGACAGCCATCCGCCGGAACTGGATCGCTTTGGGTACCGCATCAACCCCGAATCTTGATGGTGGTTGCCGATACCAATGTGCTGATCGAGCTTTTTCAGCCCACGCTGAATGCCGAGGCTGTGCAGGCCGTCTGGGCTTCTGATCAGGATTGGCATTTGCCGGGCTTATGGATCCCTGAGTTTCGACATATCCTGCTGAAATACCTAAGAGCTGGAGCCATCCCCCCAGATCAGGCCTTGGCCATCCTTGCGGATGCCAACGCTCAGTTTGCACATCGAACGATCTCTGTGAATAGCGCCGACTGTCTTGCGCTTGCCCACAGCCACGGCTGCTCCAGCTACGACGCTGAATTTGTCGTGCTCGCGAATCAACTGAACTGCCCGTTGCTGACGTTTGACCGCAAGCTGCTGCAGCTGTTTCCGGATGTGGCACTGAAACCGGGTTCATAAAACTGGCGCTGGCAGCAACACAAACAAGCCGATCACATCCACCGGCAGGCTCGGTTCACAGCGGAAGCGCATCCGCAGCGATTCGCCGGAGCGCAGCGAGGCCTCACGCACGCGGCGGTGGTCTTCTTCTGCCAGATCGGCACGCCGCTCCGCCAAGGCCGTCAGCGCTGGCTGCAGGGCATCGAGCTCTGCCACCGCCTCATACAGCCACTGCTGGCGCTGCCCCGGATCGATGTTGCCGCTGGCGGGGGCTTCCAGCAGCTCCAGCGCTGCGGCACCCTCCAGTGGTTCCACGCCATCGCCGGTGACCCGGGCGGTGAGGCATTCCTCCACCAGCAGATCGGGCAGGGCCTCGTACTGATTGCCCGTCCAACGCGACTGGTGCAGCTGGTGCCGCAGCCGCAGCACCAGCACCTGGGTGCGCTTGGCCACCGCTTTGGTGCGGATCACGGAGGCGCGAGCCGCCAGGTCCGGCTCCAGGCCGCTGAGGGCCCGCTCGGCCACGAAATCAGCCAGTTCCACCACCAATGGATGGGAGCGGCTGAGCAGCTGGCTGCCGTCACGGGCCGGGGAGCGGAAACTCAGCCGAAGCTTGCCGCCGAGGTCGTGGCTGCGGAGGCGCTCGTTCAGGGCCTGGCGGTTGCCCTCCAGGCGGGTGAGATCGAGCTCCCAGCCTCCGCCCGATGGCAATGCCCCGATGGGCAGATTCAGGCGTCGGCAGGCGTTGAGTACCAGCCGCTCCACCGCATCGGCGCTGCCGAGGGATTCGCGCGTGCGGTTCCACTCACGCAGGGCTTCCTCCGGTTTGAGGCTGCGCTGGGCAAAGATCGTGCGCGTGGCCTTGGCGTTCTCCTTGGCGCTCTGCCATTCGGCGTCAATCACGGCATCCAGGTCTGATCCGGATCCACCGAATCCAGGCAGGCCGAGGTTGAGGAACCCTTGAATCGCCTTGGCGGCCTTCCCGAAAATCCCGCCTAGCACCGCCTGGGTGATGGTGTTGGCGTTGCCGGGGATCGGCACGCTCACCCCGAGCTCCTTGCGGATCGTCTTCTCCTTCTCGAGGATCACCGTGCGCACCCGCTCATCCACCGGGTTGGAGTCGCCGCCGTGCAGCATCAGCGCCCGCACGGCACTGCGGGCCTGGCCAAAGCGATCCACCCGGCCCTCGCGCTGTTCGTGGCGGGTGGGGTTCCAACACAGGTCGTAGTGCACCACCGCATCGAAGGTGTGCTGCAGGTCGATGCCCTCCGAGAGGCAGTCGGTGGCCACCAACACGGGCACCTTGCCGTTCGCCAGTTCGTTCTGCAGCTCGCGGATGCGCTCCACCCGCTCCTCCGGTGGCAGATCACCGGTGACGGCCATCACCACATGCGAGCGCTTGGGCAATTCCTCCTGCAGTTGCTCCGCCAGGTAGTGGGCGGTGGGCCGGAAACGGCAGAAGATCACCGGCCGGAAGCCCTCCGCCAGCAGTGCCTTGAGCTCTTTGAGCAGCTGCTTGAGCTTGGGATCGTGGGCCTTGCCGCGTAGGCGATCTGAGCGCTCGATCAGATCCCTCAACAGCCCGGCATCGGCCGAAACCGCCAGATCGGCCCCGGGGGCGGCTTCTTCTGCGCTGAACTCCTCTTCCGCGCCGTCGAGAACGGCGAGCGTGGCCATGGCTTCGAGGTCATCAGCCAGCTCGTCTTCGCTGGGGGCTGAGGCTGGATCTGGGGAGGCGCAATCCGTGCCGTTCTGGAGATTGAACAGCTTGGTGCGCAGGGAGGCCGAGGCGGCGGCGGGGCTGCTGCTGACGCAGCGCAGCAGTGCCAGCGCGGCCCACCAGCTCATCCGCTGGCGCAACTTGCTTTCGCCAACGCTCCGCTCCACGAGTGCACGGGCGTAGGCCAGCACGTCATCGAACAGCTTTCCCCAATCGCCGCTCAGGGTGTACGTGGCTTCACGGGTTTCACGATCGGGGAAATCGGCGCCCTCGGTGCCCCATTCCTCCTTGAGATCAAGCCGGCGGCGCTGCACGAAGTAGTTGCCCAGCTCATCGCGAAGGTCCTTGCGGCGCTGGCCATCGGGCATCTCGCTGAGACCTTCAAACTTCGGGTCGAGCAGCCCGAGCAGGTTGTCGAATGCCTCCTGGTCTCCGCTATGGGGTGTGGCGGTGAGCAGCACCAGGTGGCGCTGGGGATCGGCCGCCAGACCCCGCAGCAGCTCATAGCGCTGCTGGCGTCCGCCCCCTTTGCGGGCGGCGCAGGTGTGGGCTTCATCGACGATCACGAACTCGCCGCAGCTGCGCAGGAAGCCCTCGCGGTTGCGGTCGCTCTTGATCCAGTCAAGGCTCACCACCGTGAATGGGATCACATCAAAGATCGACTTGCCGGCCGGCAGGCCCCGCTCCAGTTTCTGGGCCGTACCGGGCCGCACCACCTCGGCCGCCAGGTTGAACTGGCGGATCATGTCGCTCTTCCACTTCTCACACAGGTGCGGCGGGCAGATCACCGTGACCTTGCGGATCTCGCCGCGATCGAACAGTTCCCGGGCAATCAGCAGCGCCTCCACCGTCTTGCCGAGGCCGACCTCATCGGCGATCAGCACCCGGCTCACCTCCTGCTTGAGCGCCATCAGCAGTGGCACCAGCTGGTAGGGCCTGGGCTCCAGGGCCACATTGCCAAGGCAGCGGAACGGCCCCGCACCGGCGCGCAGCTTGAGCAGCAAGGCATCGCGCAGCAGCAGCGCCGAGCTCTGGGAGCCGCTCAGGGCCGGATCCGGCAGGGCAAAGCTCGCCGGCTTCACCTGCTCGCCTTCCAGCGGCCAGAACAGGGTGGCGATTGTTTGATCACCGCCGCCCAGGGGCCGCAGCCGCAGCACCTGGTCCTGCTTCTCCCCGCGGCTCTGGGGCAGCGTCACCCACTCCCGCCCCCGCACCTTCACGATCGAGCCGGGGCTGGGGATGTCGGGCAGCGCTGGGGGCTGGCTGAGGGTGGTGGTCATGGCTGGGCCTCCTTACCGAACAGCTGCTGGTGTTGGGCAAACACGGCATCAAGGGCTTCACCCAGATCCGGTCCTTGGGGTTCGGGGCCGGTGGCGGGGCTTCCTGACGGATGCTGCGGTGCTGGAGGGGGGCTACTGCCCCCGGAGCCGTTGCTGGCACCACCCCTCCCTTCCCCGAACAGCCAGGCGTGTTCGCGGAACATCGCCGGCCATTCCTCGCTGTGTTGGTCAAAGACCACCACGCGGATGCCGGCATCCTGGAGGTCCCGGCGCTTCTGGTCGTCCAGCCGCCGTTGCAGAGGCTGCTGGTGGTCGGGGCCATCGATGAACACCACCACCCCGGCCTCGCGGTAGGTGAAATCAGGCGTCACAAAATGGCCGCTCACCTCTTTCTGAGCGTCATCGGGCAGGTGATGACCCAGCCGGAAGACTGTCTCCAGCCAGAGGCGCTCCAGGCCGCTCTGGCAGAAGCCCCGCAGCCGCTCCAGCCGTTCGCTGCGGCTGTCGCTGCCGCCCTGGCCCACCAGTTCACCACGGGCCAGATCCAGCAGGAACTGCTTGAGCTCCGGGATGCGGCGGTCGATCTGATCGTGCTCGCGCTGGTTGTGATAACCGAGCAGGCAGCGGTAACAGCCGGCTTCACACTCCGGATCGGCATCCTCCAGGGCGGGCTCGATCGCCGGCAGTGGGTCGCTCAGGCGCCAATGGCATACCGCCAGCGCTGTGCGGCCCAGCTGCCGCAGCGCTGCGGGGCTCTCCACCAATCGGCTCAGCACCCCAGCCCCACCCTCAGCGCTCTCGTAAAGCAACAGGGCGCTGGCCTCTTCCTCGTTCGGCATCAATTCAGCGGCGATCTCGCTGCCATCGAGCTGGAAGGCCACCTCGATGCCGCGCTTGAGGGCGTTCTTCAGGCTGAGCAGCTGCCGCGCCGTCCAGTTGCCGCTGGCCGGCTGATTGGGGAACTGCAACAGCAAGGCGTTCTTACGGTCCTGCACGTAGGGCGTGATCTTTACGTAACCCACTTCGGCCGCATCGTCCTCTCCCACGCCGGCGGTGGCGTTGCCAGCTTCCAGCTGTTTCTCGCCGCCCCAGCGGCCGCTGATCGGGTGGATGGGGAAACCCATTTCGCTGCGGTTCTCACGCCGCCGCCAGCCAAGGTTGATGCGGCTGATCGTGGTGGCCGGGGCATAGCTCAGCTCCAGCAGCGGCTGGCCGCCACTGCTCACCTGGGCCCGCGCCACCTTCACCACACCGTTCTCCTGCGGGAACTCATAGGTGGTCAGCAGCTCGTAGCCCAGCCGTTGCCGCTCTTCGTCGTCGGAGGTAATCCGCTCGGCACGCCGGGTGTTCACCTGCTCGATCTGATAAAGCCGAGGGACCCGCACGGCCTTACCTTTTGGTTCCTCTTGGAGCGGCGCACCGCAGTGGCGGCACAGCTCGACTTCATCAAGAGCCGAACCCAGGTGGGCATGACCACAGACGCCGCAGAGCAGGGCGTCCTGGGTGGCCAGAGTCACGGTGCCCGCGGCCACGGCGTTGTCCTGCAGGCCAAGGATCGCGCCCTTCACCTTGTAGGTGTTGCCCTCGTGATAAATCAGCGAATGGGGCCCGAACTCGCTGATGCCGACAAAGCGCGGCCGGGTGATGAACGTGCCGCCGCCCACCTGCTCACGGCTGCCGGGGATGTAAGCCATCAGCGGCAGGCGCGGGAAGTTGTAGCCCGGCATGAAGCCCTGGCTGGCCAGATAGCGGTAGGTGCTGAAGTCGTTGTTGTTGTTGCCGCTGCCTGGTTTGTCGGCCAGCAACAGCTGCTGCTGCAGCCGTGCCGCTCGCTGCCGCTGATCTGCCGCCTGCCGTTCGCGCTCTGAGAGGGCGTGGTTGGCCAGATCCTTCTGGGCCTGGGCGAACTGGCTGTCGACCGCCTCCAGCAGATCCCGCCAACGGCGCAGCGCCGCATCGAAATCGAGCGCCGCGCCACGGATCAGGGCATCCAACCAACTGCCGGTGAGCCAGGTTGGCGGGCTGCTGCCCAACCAGTGGTTCTCGATCAAGTCGTCGACGATCGCCTGGCCATCAGCCTGGGCACTGCGGTAGGCGTCATCATTGGCCAGGGAGTTGCGCAGATCCGCCACCAGCGGCCTTCCCTCGGAGGCGAGATCCACAAGTTCCTTCACCTTGCCTGGCAACCGCTGGCGAGTCGCCGCCAGCCACAGGGCCCGGAAATGCGCTTTCAGCAGCTCCTCATTGGCCAGCTCCAATGTGGGTGCGTTCACGGCACCGGCCACCATGCGGGTGGGATCGGAGAAGAAGTACTGGTCGTGCGGTGAGGTGGCGCCGCAGTAGCTGAGCACCAGCGCCGGTTGACCGCTGCGCCCCGCCCGGCCACTGCGCTGGGCGTAGTTGGCCGGCGTGGGCGGCACGTTGCGCATGTAGACCGTGTTGAGCGCGGAGATGTCCACGCCCAGCTCCATTGTTGGCGAGCAGTAGAGGAGCCGCAGCCGGGCATCGCGGAACTGCTTCTCGCGTTGCTCGCGCACGCCGGCATCCACCTGGGCGGTGTGCTCCCGCGCTTCCAGGGTCTGCACAAAGGGCCTGCCCTCGGCCTGGCCCGGGTCAGCAATCAGAGAGGCGAGATCCTCATAGAGGCTGCGGAAGTAGCTGTTCACGGGTCCGCGGCGGCCGCTGCTCTCCTGCTGCAGGAGCAGACGTTCGGCATAGGCGTCCTGTGCGGGGGATGCTTTTGATGAACCAGCATCAGAATCCACCAAGGTCCAGCGCAGTGCTGAGCTGTTCAATCGCCAGCCCTGCAGCACCTCGCTCTTGCGCTTGCCGACCTTCACCTCCTTGGGCTTGACCAGCCCCCAGGCCGTGAGCATCGCCAGCAGGTGGCCGGTGATCTCCTGATACAGGTCGTCCTTCCACTTCAGGCCGCGGTGCAGTTCCTCCACCGACAGCCAGCGCTCACGCGCCTTGAGCCAGCGTCCAAAGGCACCACGCAAGGACAGACCCTCCAGTCGCTGCAGGCGCTGCTCTGCCGTGACTGGGCTCATCAGCACGGTGCGGGCCAGCTCGGGCTGTTCTTCCGCCCGGATGCCCCACACCTCCTCCAGGTCGAAGCAGGCCTTGCGGCGGCGCTCGAACTCCTCCAGACCCAGGGCATCGCAGTCGATCGCCAACCGCTCGCGCATCTCCTCCAGCAAGCGGTGCAGGATCAAGAAGCGCTCCTCACTGCTCGCCTGAGCCAGGAGCGGATGGCGCTGCTGCCAGTCGGCCTGGTCTTCGGCGCAGTTCACCAGCTCGGCGTAGTCGATCTCCAGCAGCCGCAACTGCTCCAGGTTGGGATTGGTGAGCCGCCAGCCCTTGCGCAGATCCACCAGCAGCCGGTATTCCAGAACCCCTCGCAACGCCTTGCGTCGCTCCTGCTCCACGTTGGGTTTGACGCCTTTGGTGGCGATGAAGTCATCAGCTCTAAGGCGCAGCGCCTTCTCGGTGTCGAGCGCCAGGATCTCCAGGCTCAGCTCCTGATCGGGCCTTGCCCGTAGGGCCGCCACCAGGCCCGCCCGCAACTGCAGCACTCGCACGAAATCGTTGAAGTGACCTGCCTGCAGGGAGGCGTCCTGGCGGTTGTCGCTGAAGGCCAGCAGTTTGCGGGCGTTATCCGGGATCTCGTCTTCCGGGAAGCTGAGCAGCTGGCGCAGCACCGCCAGGCTCAAGGTGGTGGTGGCGGAGCTTCGGCCCTCGGAATTCAGGCCGCAGAGCTTGCGGAACTCGCTGCCGCGCACGTTGTGCTCCACCCCGCAGCTGGGGCAGAAGCGGAAACTGCCTTTGAGGAACCAGGCTGGGGTTCCGTCACTGCTCGTGCCTCCATCCGCTTTGATCCGGCACGGCACCGGAGCGAACTCCCGGTAGGTGCGCTTGAGCACCAGCTCGCCGCTTTTGTCGGTTTCCAGCCAGCCATCGGGGAACCTGGCCTTCTCCAGATCCTCCACCTCATAGGCACCCTCTGCATCGGGCATCAGGTAGCCGTTGACCACATCCCGTTCCCGCAGGCTCGATTCATCGGCGAACTCACGCGGCTCGAACCGCTCAGGCCTGCGGTTGTGCAGCTGCGCCCAGACCGGGTGGAACTCCTGACCGCAACTGCGGCAGAACACCACCGGGTACAGCAGGGCCTGACGGCCGGCATTCGGCTGATACTTCTGACCCTTGAGGGTCAGATAGCGCCGGCCAGGAGCCTCCAGGCTGGAATGCACATCACCGCCGGCCGAGACAAACTGGTGCAGGCGGAAGGCAAAGAAGCGGCGGTTTGGCCCCACCTCTACCTGATAGGCCGCCAGCAGAAAATGGCGTAGGCTGGCCAACACCAAGGCCACAACTTCGCGCCCTGATTCCTCCTTCGCCTCCGCTTCCGAGGCGAGGCGGCCGCTGGCACAGGCGAGCTCCAGGGCCGCATCCTGCAAGGTGCGCGGCCGGCAGCGCACCCACTTGCCATCGCCACGCCCGTCCTCCCGTTCCAGGCCGAGCCGCAGTTCCACCCAGCGGGCCAGGGGATGGGTGCGCAGATCGTCCGCAGTCCAGTCGCCCGTAGCGTCCTCGCCGTAGTCCGCCCTCAGGGCGGTGTCGAGTTCGCTGGGGCCCGGCAGCTCGCCCATGGTGAGGCGTTCCAGCGTCTCGGTGACGATGTTCTCCACCGGGATGCTGGTGCCGAACAACTTGCTCGCCACCTGGGCCACCGTGCCGTTTCGCTCCGTGGCGGTGCCCTCGGAGGCCATGGTGGCGGAGGTACCGATGCAGATCAGATCGGCATTCAGGCGCTGCCGCACCCGGCGCACCAACAGAGCCACATCAGCGCCCTGGCGCCCCCGATAGGTGTGCAGTTCATCCAGCACCAGGAACTCCAGACCCTGGGCATCGCTGATCACCTTCTGATCCAGCGGATCCTGCCGGGTGAGGATGTACTCCAGCATCACGTAGTTCGTGAGCAGGATGTCGGGTGGATCATTCTTGATCTTTTCCCGTTCTTCCTCGCTTTCCTGGCCCGTGTAACGCGCAAAGGTGACACGGGGTCCGTCGGGATAACCCCAGCCCAGGTATTTCTGCAGCTCCTCAATCTGGCTATTGCAGAGGGCATTCATCGGGTAGATGACAATCGCCCGGATCCGCTTGCTCTGGTCGCCGCGCTCTCGCTCTTCCAGCACCCGATTGATGATCGGGATCATGTAACCCAGCGACTTGCCGGAACCGGTGCCGGAGATCACCACCAGGCTGCCGCCGGCGCGGGCGATCACGATCGCTTCCCGTTGGTGGCGGTGCAGCAGCAGCTCCACCCCGTCGCCCCTGCCTTGATTGGACGCGTCCTTGCCCCAGCGGAAGATGCGGCTGCATTCCGGGTGCAGCAGTCCCTCCTCCACTAGAGACCCGATGCTGCCTCCCCCGATGAAGCTGGGGTTGAGCTGGATCAGCGGCGAGGGCCAGTACTCACCCGCCCCGTAGCGGCCGTCGACAAAGTCCCGCAGGTCTGGCGCCTTGATCTGCGTGAAGCTCCGGCTGAACTGCCCGTAGTCCTCGACGACCCGGTCGCGGAAGGAGAAAACGTCCATTAGTCCATCCGTCCCGGGGTAATGGCCACGCTCCTCATGGTCCCGGCTTCGTGCCGAGGATTCACTGCCCCAGTCTGCGGGCAACCGCCGGCATGCGCAGCCAATCCGCAGCCTCTGAAACGCAGATCAGAACTAGTTTTCATGCGGATCTTGCATTGTTTCGGCGAGACGCAACTGCTGGCGTAGGCCCCGCACGGCTTCTCGGGCAACGGAGCCGTTGGCCGCTCCCTGGGGCAGCAGCAGCCAGAGCTGCTCCTCCAGCAGCGGTTGATCGGCCAGGGGCTGCAGGCCGTGGCGCTCCAACCAGCTCTGCGCCACAAGTTTTGGGCTGATCGGCAGGGCCAGCTGCCGGACGCGGGCGCGCTTGATCCACGCTTCAGCGTCCTGGCAGGCCGCTGGCTGCTGCTCCACCCCATAACCCTGGGCCGATACGGCCTGATGCAACAGGGGGGCAACCGCTCTGCGGGGCAGCAGCACCCGCCCGCTGGTGGCCGCGCTGGCCACCAACTGCAGATGCAATTGGCCCAGCGGCAGCACCACCAACCCCTCCCAATGCGGCAGCTGACCTGAAAGCAGCCGGCGCTCCAGGCAGAAGGAGCTGAGCAACGCTCAATCCAGCAGCCCATGACGCACCAACTCCGCCCAGTGCTCCGAATGGCGGCAGCGGGCTGGCACCTGCTGAATGCCGGCCAGGCCCTGCAGCAGGCGCTGGTGCAGCACATCGGTGCCGATGCGCAGCAGCCCCTCGAGCAAGCGGTGCGCCCGGTAGGCCAGCCGCAGGTGCTGCAGGCAGGTGTTGTGCCCGTGGCGGCACACCGACGATCCCTGCCGCGGCACCAGCCGAAACTGCAGCTGCATCAACTGCAGGCTGCGGCACACCGTGCTCTGGTGCATGGCCAAGGCAGCACCGGCCTTGGCCTGGGAGCCGGTCAGCTCAAGAAAGTCGAGGATGTGCAGGTCTTCCAGCGCCGTGGGTGGCGCGTAGCTGCTGGCTGGAGGACTGCTGGGGCTGGCCACGGCTGGCATGAGCGTTGCTGGCTGCAGCGTCAGCGCCGCAGGGACGATCCGAGCTGTTTTTCGTGCGAAAGAGAAGCCGCCGGGTCAGGATGCGGCTTCTGTTGTGGGGGGTGGGAGTTGCCGTTGCCGATGACGCCTGCGCTGCGCTGCCACCTGTTGATTGGCCAGCCCGCCAGCGGCAAAACCACCCTGGCCAAAGCGCTGGCGCCCCTGCTCAGCGCCCCGGGTGAACCGCCGGCGCAGGTGCTCTCCACTGATGCCATCCGCGCTGAGGTGTTTGGCGATACCGCGGTGCAGGGCCCCTGGGTGGACATCCAGCAGCGCCTGCACCAACGCATCCAGGAGTGTGTGGCCGCCGGCATTCCAGTAATCGTGGATGCCACCCATGCCCGCCGCGCCTGGCGGCTGGCGATCACCCAGGCCTTGCCACTGCCCACACCGGTGGAGTGGATCGGCTGGTGGCTCTACACCGATCTGCCCACCTCGCTCGCCTGGAACGCCAAGCGGGAGCGAGCCGTGCCGGTGCCGGTGATTCAGGAGATGGCGGCCGCCCTGGCCGATCCGTCTTTCGGGCCATCACGGGCCGAGGGGTTTGCAGCCATCTGTGCCGTGGTGCCCACCCACCACGACGATCTGACGGCGGTGCTGCAGGCCGAACTGGCCGGGCTCGATCAGCGGATTCGCTCGGCCACCAACCGCGAGCGCAAGCTGCAGCGCCACGGCTACTCGCGGCTACTGGATCTCGAGCGGCTGCTCCACTTGATCCGGCTGCTCAGCACCTGGCCCGATCTGGCCGCCACCGATCCCGCCAGCGCAGAAGAGCTGGAAGCGATCCTGTCGCCCTTGCCTCAGGGCGATCTGGCGGACCGGGCAGCGGCCTTTCTGGGCAAGCTGCACGGAGCCTGTTTTGCCGATGCCCCGGCGATCCGGCAGGATCTGGCCTGGCTGGAGGCCAATGGCTTCTGCAGCGCGATCCCTTGCATCACGCCCATTCAGCTGGCGCCAGCGCCGCGTGCCGCCGGCCCCATCCATGGCGGACTGCCGCCCATGGGAGATGGGCCGGTGTTTGTGCGGGTGATGACGCTGCTGCGGCACCTGCTGCAGGTGCCGTTCGATCGGCCAGCCGAGCGCGGCAGCAACCTGCATCAGCACCTGATCACGGCCACCGAAACGATCCCCGGCGCCTACCTGCCGGGCGAAACAGCCACCCTGCGCAAGGACCTCGAAAAACTTCTCACCCCATACGGATTCCGCAGCCGCAATGACAACGTGCGCCATGGCTACTGCCTGGGCACTGCGGTGCTGTCGCCGGCCCGGCTGCGCGAGGTGCACAACGTGGTGCAGCAAGCGGCCGGCCGGCTCGCCGATCCATCGGCGCAGGACCTGCTGAGTGAGCTGGATGAACGCTTGGGCTGGGCCGGCATCAGCGCCGATGGGCTGCCGCCGGTGCGCAGCTATGCCCGCCATGCGGTGGTCGACACCCAGCTGGTGCGCCGCGATTCGTTGGCCGCACCCCGCCGCGCTGAAGCGATCGAGGCGGCAATCGTGGAACACCGCCGCGTGCTGCTGCAGCGCTACCCCGGCGTCGGCAGCTTTGCAGGCAGCCCCGCCGGCGAGCTGCGCGTCTGGCCGCTGCAGCTGATCTTCCACAACGTGGGCTGGTACCTCCTCTTTGAAGACGACCAGGTGGGACGCGAGCAGGGGTTAATCCGCAGTGAACGGCTCGATCGCCTCGCCATGGCCCGCGGCGATGGCGACCTGCGCCGCAACCCCCAGCAGCACGCCGCCGCCATCAACCGGCTGGAGCGCTTGCTGCACCACAGCGGCGGCATCTATTTCGGCAGCGATCTGGAGCAGCAGCTGGCGCTGGCCAGCAGCTCAGCCCAGCGCCGCAGCCAGGCCCTGGTGACCCTGCGCTTCTGCTGCAGCCCCTGGGCCTTTGCCTTCATTCGCGAGGGCCTGCAGCGCTACCCGATCGAGCAGACCCGCTTTTCCAAACCGCTACCCACCGACAGCTGGTGGCATCACCCCAAGGCCCCGCATGGGCTCGAGCCAGGGCCCACCGGCTCCAGCCACCCCTATCCGGTGGAGCTGGATCTGCCGCCCTGGACCGTGGCCGCCGACATCGATCTGCGCAGCTGGCTGTTCGCCTTTGGCGGTGGCATTCGCATCGAACAGCCCGACGCACTCAGGCAGGAGCTGCTGCAGCGCTGCCAGGAGGCGATCGCGGCCAATGGCGGGCCAGCAAGCCCAGCCAGTGCCGCGGACCAGCCCTCCCAGCAAACGACTTTTGCTAACCGCCTGCACCAAGAGAGGCAGTTGTTGTAATCACGCCTGAACCCAACACAACCGTAGAAGTCTTGTTTTGATGCGGATTTCGCATGGTTCCAACCATTCATCACGACGCTCCGCAATGGCGCACGCCAGCGCCTAAATAAAGGCCTGAGCCCAGCTGTGGCCAACGGGAGCCCTTGCATCGTGAAGTCAAAGCATGGTCCGCTCAGCCTGGTCGCTGCAGTTGCGCTGTTGAGCAGCCAGCTTCCGGGTCTGGCGGACGAACTGCCGCTGTATTGCAAATATCGGCCGAGTCGCGGACTGACCCCCGACCAGGAAGCCCGCTGCGCCGAAGACCCGGCCAAGGCACAAGCTGCCAAGAAAAAAGCGGATGAATTGCAGCCCCCCACTTATCCGTTCTCACGCGCTGGTTTCCTGACGGTTGAACCAACCAGCGGGAAGCAAATTGGCTTGACGCTGCTCGCCAAAGACGGGAGTGAGATCACGTTCGACTACGGAAAGAACAAAAAGAGCCTGGTGCTGAAGCCGGGCGAGATCATCAGCTGGAAATCGGCCAACGCAGGCTCAGGAACAGACGCCAGCAGCGCCGTGAGCGCTGCCGTTGCTGGCGCCTTGTTCTTCTGGCCGATGATGCTGGCGGCCCCGTTCATGGTCAAGAACTACACCATCACCGGCTTTCAGGTTGAGACCATTGATCGGCTCGGCAACGATGTCAGCCTTGATTTCGCCACCATCGAAAGCCCCAGGCCAGCGATGGAGCTGTTGCGCTTTTCCACGGGTCTGACGGCAGGCACCAGGCGCGGATCTGAAACCACCAAACCCCTTTACGAAGCCGGACTCAAGCAATCGCTGCTTGAGCTGGAGACCTTGAAGAAACCACTTCTGGTGGTAAACAACAAAAAGCCGTGGTGCTCAACGATCAAGCTCAGCGACAATCCAGACAGTGCCGCCTACAAGGGAATGGTTGAGCACATCAATGGCTTGCGCCGCAAGCTGGAGCTGCCACCCGTACAAGACCTGGCTACCCAATCGACCGACCAGCAATGGCAGGCCTATCTGGATTCCAAGCCGGGCTTCAGGCAATGGGCGGCGACCTACAGGCAGCAGGCAGAGACGCTGAAACAGTGCTGAGCGATCGGCGCCGGCATCGGCGGCGCCTCTAGCCCGAGCGAGGTCCACGTCTGAGCAGCAAAGGCGCAGGCACTGGCCCTACCCAGGTGCCGGTGGCGAAGGGCGCTAGGCAGGGTGCCGACCACCTGGAAGCCATTGCGCTGCCAACAGGGGATGCCGCCGGTGTTGGTGCTCACCACCAGGTTGAACTGCATCGCCCTGAACCCGCGCCGCCGCGCCTCCTGGCAGCGGAGCTGGCGGTGGCTTTCCGCCGCACCCCCTCGCCCCGCCTGGATGACGAGCTGCCGCAGGTGCTGCCCTGCTTCCGGCTGATGCTTCCCGATGGCGCCCTGTTCACAGAAGACGGGGTGCCGATCCCGGTGGTGATCGTGGCCGACCTGCGAGCGATGGCCGCCTGGCTGCCGGCAGAGGCCAAACGGATCAGCGGCATCAGCTGCGTCGGCCTGGCTGCCCTTCCGCCAACCTGAGACGCCTTTGCTCTGGCTCAAGCCCATGGCAGTGAATCAGGAATCGCTGGACAAGCTGGGCCGCTTCCTGCTGCGCGGCCTGCGCATCGGCGCCAGCACGGTGTCGATCGTGGAGCTGCTGCGCAACGACTGGACTGGCGGCATCAGCGCCGGGGTGGCCTGGCTGGTGTTCCTGCAGGTGGAGCGGCGGCTGCCGCCCCTCAGCCCGGAGCCTGGGGAGTGATCCGCAGGCAACGGGCCAGCGCCTGCGCAGTAATGATGAAGGTTGCGGAACTCACAGACCGCCGCCCTGGCGTCCATCTATCGTCAGAAGTCAGCCAACGCGTCCACCACCCCCGCTCGCCTGGCAGTGTCCAGCACTGGACCCTCTCCATCGCATGACGCTCTCCACCCCAAGCAGGCCTCCCTCCACCCCAGCCTCTGGGCCGCTGCGGCGTGAGCAGATCGATGCGCTCCTGGAGGAGTTGCGCGACCCTGCTCTGGCCCGTCAATTCCTGATGGATGCTGGCCTGATCGACGCCGATGGCCAGCTCACCCCTCCGTACCGCAGTCAGGATGCCCGGTCGGCCTAAGAACAGTCTGGGCCCCTTGGTGCTGTTTCATGGCTGCGACAAGGATGTTGCTGAAGCAGTTCTGAGTGGACAGGCAACACTTCAGCCCAGCGAAAATGATTACGACTGGCTTGGCAACGGCATCTACTTCTGGGTCGACAGCCCAGAGCGGGCTTTGTGCTGGGCCAATCTCCGCAGATCCTCCCCATCGGTGATCGGCGCTTTTGCCTATCCGGGCAACTGCCTCAATCTGACCGACTACGGAGTGATGAATGAATTGGCCCTTGCCTATGAGGCCACCCTTGGCATTTCCGCTGCTGCGGGCACACCACTGCCCGTGAATTCCGTTCAAGAAAACGGCATCTTCATGAAGCGTCAGCTGGACTGTGCCGTGATCCAGATGGTGCATAAGATCCGTGAGAGCAAAAGCATGGAGGCGTATGACACTGTCTATGGAGTGTTTGAAGAAGGCGAGTTGGTTTATCCAGGCGCAGGCTTTCGTGACAGAACGCATGTGCAGATCTCCATCCGCAACCCGGAGATGATCCTTGGCTATTTCCGAGTTGATGGCATGACATAGGCCTGGTGATTGTCTCGCCAACAGGAAGGCGCCCCGTGGGGGGCGCCTTGGCACCGGCCTGGGACCATCGCCCTGGCATCTGGGGCTCAATCGGGTCGGGTGTCCTTGTGTTCACGCTTGGCCTGTCTGGGGCCTGGCAGGAAAGGAAGGGGGATCACGTCTCTGGAAAGAGATGCTCAAGGCTTGACCTTCCCGGCTGTGATCCCGGCTCGGGTACTGCAGCCCGAGGTGTCAACACGCGGGAAACAGAGCTGGCGTCTCGCTCTCTGCTGCTACGGGATGACGTTCGCGCCGCGTCACCGAGTTCACCGGTTTTGTGTCGCATCGTTGACGCACCTCCGTCGTGCGCACCGGCTCGGGTGTTCCTGGCCGGACTCTCTTGGAAGGCAGGGTCCGGGTTGGCTCCCGGGCCTCCCCTCAAGTTCAAAGTACGCCTCTTTTCAGCTGGAGGTGGCCCGCTGGAGTGCCGGTTCCCGTACCACCAGAAACCCAGTCAGCGCAACGATTCACACGCCACCCCATCGCCATTGCGATCCAGGGTGCTGTGCCCCTGCCGCAGCAGCTCCTGGGCCCGGGCAAACGAGCCGATCTGCCTGCAGGTGTAGTGCGCCCCGATTGGCTGGGCAACCTGAAGGCTAGAGATGGGCTCGCTTGAGGTCGCCGCGGCTGGGCCCACCCCCGCGCTGCGGTGACCCGCGCCCCCATGCCGGAAGTCCCACGGCCGCGCAATCCCCCCAGGCACTGCCCACACACCCAATCGCTGGGCCTGGGCCTGACGCTCCGCCGCCAGGTAGGCCTGCCGATCACAACGGCCCAGGTACTGGCGGTACACAAACGCCTGGCCGCTCTGGACCATCGCCAGGTTGACGATGCCCTTGCCGATCACTTCCGCCACGGAACGGCCATAGCGATCCACCACCTGAACCCGCAGCCTCACCGTCGAGCCAAGCGGCAGCAGGGCCTTGAGCTGCTTGCGGCTGGCCATCCCATAGGGACTTTGGGCCGTCTCAGGGGTATCAATGCAGGCGAGGCGCACCTTGAGCTTCTGGCCCCGCTCCAGCACGCTGATCGTGTCGCCATCGCCGATCGAGAGCACGGTGGTAGCGGAGGCTGCCTGGCCCAGGGGACCAAGAGCAGCCAGGGACAGGCCCGCCAGGACCAGCAGCGTTTTCGAGGCCTTCCGCATCACGGTCATCAGAGGCATCGCCAATGGGCCAAACGGCACTGGGCACCAGGCTATTGCCATCCCAAACGTTTGTACTACCGTCGCCCCATGGACTTCCGCCCGGGCGAGCTGGTTGCGGTGCGGGCCGGCAGCCACTGGCCCGAGCTGGTCGGCCGCATCTAGATGATCCATGCCCAGGGCCATCCCATTTGGCTGGCGGTCCTGGATGTCGATACCGGCGATGTCCTGGGAGTGCCCACAACCCATGTGATTGGCAAGCTGGACTACCTCGATCCAGCTCCGACCGACTGGGTCGAACCCGAGGGGCCACTGGAGAGTTTTGGCTTTGAGGACTGGCCGGGGGTGGGGGTCGTGTACGCCGATTGATCAGGCCCGGCGAGGACACTTGGGCTGGCAGCTCAGCTCAGCTGGTTCCCTTACGCCAGCGATCTGCTTCTTGAACGCGCCCATTGCTTCTCGCCCCCCCCGCTATCCTTACCAGGTAATACACCCAGCCGAACAGTCGTGGACGCTCCCACCACCTGCTCGATGACCAGCAAGGGACAGGTCACCATCCCCAAGGCCCTGCGCCAGCAACTCGGCCTTGGTCGGGGCAGCCGCGTGTGCTTCCAACTGGTCGGCGACCACATCGAGGTGAGGGCCTTGCGCCCGCAGCAAAGCTTGCCTGCCAGTGGCTTTGGGCTGCTCAAAAGCCAGCGTCCGCCCGTACCGGTCGACTTCGATGCCGCCAGCCTGCTGCGGCCGTGATCGGAATTGACACCAACGTTCTGGCCCGCTACTTCGTCGAGGAAGACTCTGCCGATGCCGCCACCGCAGCCCAACGGCAGGCGGCCCGCCAGCTGATCGAATCAGGCCAAGAATTGTTTCTGCCCAAGACCGTCTCTCTGGAGCTTGAATGGGTGCTGCGCGGCTATTACGGCTTCCCGGTGGAGTCTGTGCTGCAGGTGTTCGAGCAGCTGCTCAGTCACCCCTCCCTCCACGTCGAAGGCAGACCAGACCTGGAACAGGCCGTGGCGGGGCTCCGGTCAGGACTTGATTTCGCAGACGCCCTACATCACGCCAGTTGCCGCGATTGCGAGACCATCGCCTCCTTTGATGACCGAGGTTTTGCCCGGCGAATCCGCCAGCTCAACCTGCCGCCATCCGTGGTTGTGCCAGTAGCTCACTGAATCCAGCCCCACCAAACTGCAAACCAGCCGGCGGCGGGGCTGGATCGTTTCAGGCGGCGCAAGGGCGTTGCGAGTGCGGCTGCGCCGCACCCTTGTCCTCGCCTGAGGTTCTATGAACGCCGCCGCCGGGAAGATGGTGCTCCGGGGGGCGCCAAGCCAGGACTCCTCTCCCGCGGCTGCGGAAGCGAAGGCTTCCCATGGCGGGCGCCGGTCTTTCATTGAAATTACGGATCGATTTTGCGTGCTTTTGCATTGGCATTGCGCCATTAATAGCGCCCTGATAATCACATAAGCCCTGCCCGGACCGGGGCCACTGTTCCACCTTTTTGGTTCGCCATAAACCCTTTAGCCATACCCAAAGATTACCCTTCCCAATCAGCCAGAGTGGCCCATAGTACGCCTGTATTGATAGAATAAAGACCACCAGGAAGGCCCGCCAAGAGCTGGGTTTTCGCCTCCCCTCCCGCTCCCATGGGGCGCTGATCGGAGCTTGGTGCGTTGTTGTTTCGCCTGTAGCTAATGACCTAGATCCTTGATTTCCATGCCGCCGCATTGGCGCGCTCCCGCTGTGATCCCCCTGGCAGTGATTCAGGCCCCCTGGTGATCGTGGCCGGTGGCGGCCGTGCCCCCGATTGGCCTATTGAACGCATCGCCGCAGTCCTCCTTCACGCCAGTACCGGCCGGCCCGTGCTGCGCCTCCTCCATGGCGGCGCCCGGTGAGCCGATCGCCTGATCGATCACGCCGCTCGCTCCCTCGCCAGGTGATCGCTGCCGAATGGGGCCGCTACGGCCGGGCCGCCGGGCCCCTGCGCAATGGTCTGCTGCTCCGCCGGGCCCTGGAAGAGGCCACCCCAGCCCAGGCCTCGGTGCTGGTGATTGCTTTCCCAGGCGCCGCAGGCACTGCCTCCCTGGTGCGCCAGGCCCGCCACTTGATCGCCGCCGATGGCGAGCCGATCTCGCTGGTGGAAATCCAGCCCCCAGGGCCTGAGGGCTCCTAGGAGTTCGCTGAAAAACCCAGCCAGCTCTGCGAAAATGGTGCAACTGCTCAGTCCAGATGCGAGGTCACCTGGAGCGCAGCGGCTCCCTGTTCTCCTACGTCTCGATCGAGGAGCGGATCCCGGCCAGTCATCCGCTGCGGCGGATCCGG
>CALRRL020000028.1:0-37023 GCA_943370565.1 Synechococcus sp. UW140
ACGCCGGGGTGGGGGTGCCGGGGATTTACACCACTGCAGGGGACGCCAGCTGTCACTCCTGCCAATATCCACGACAGCCAGATGCTTCCACTCCTGCTTGATCCAGAAAACGAGCATGACTATGTCTGGGCAGACTCAGCATATTCCGGTGAATGCTTTGATGCTCTTCTGAGTCTCGGTGGCTTCGAAAGCCTGATCCACGAAAAAGGCGCTCGCAATCATCCGCTTAGCGACGCAGCCAAGGAATTAAATCGTCTCAAGTCGTCAATCAGAGCTTGTGTCGAGCATGTCTTTGGCTGCATGACCATGTCCATGGGTGGAAAGCTGACAAGAAAGATTGGGCTAGAAAGGATTGAGGCTTGGTGGGGCCTCAAAAACCTGACATTCAACTTCCTTCGTTTTCTCCAGCGCTCTGCCCGCGTAGCAGTGGTTGCATGAGTCACTCATAGAAGTGTCACGGTTGAGCGAAACTCGTCAATAGTCGATATAATATTTTCTTACGCAGCCGCCTCCATGGGGGCATTTTTATGTCCACCAAAATTCTGTAAAGTGCCAATTATTCGAGGTGCCCATAAGTACCCCCCAATCCATTTTTCGTCGCCCCGCGGAGGTCGTTACACCCAAACTGATTCGCTACCTGCTGGTGAAATAACAAGCCTATGGAGGGCTAGTACAAGTAATGATTGTGGAAGGGTTTGATTGCAGTCTTATTGTGATTAATAGTGCCAAAGTGCCACTGGTTTTTTGGCTTCTCGTGAGAGATGGTGGTAGATCGTTTGGGTAGTGTTTAGGTGGGTGTTTGCATAAGTATCAACTATTGCAAAGCAGAGGTATTTGGTTTACGATGGCTGAAGACTAGTGGGAAAGCAAAACGGAGGAGCACCTAACGACGGATCCTTGTCCCTGTTAGAACCGGCGACATAGTAGTAGTGCTACGGATTGGGGCGCCTCCCCCCGCCACTCCATCAAGCTCCTCATCGGTCAACTCTTCGTCGACTTGTTCGAGGCTGACCATGGCCTGCAAATCCTTGATTTGATCTTCCAGCATTGAGATTAAAAATTTATTTCTATCAACAAATTAGGCCCAATCCGCCTTGCTGTCAAGTGCCGATTGGGGCCTTTTGTAACGTTTCATGGGGTCACCCCAGGCTCACCATGCCCAGCCAAAGCCATGCCCAGCCAAGGACTGCCGGCCGGCCTGCACTGACCACCTCAGCTACCGCGCAGAAGTGCTGGCAGCCTGATCTCTGATCGGTTGCCTGTTGGGGAGGCTTCCATGCGATGGCGAGTTGCACGGGAGCCTGATTGTGAACGCAGAGGCCGATTGCCAACCCAAGCCTGCCTGATGGCGCTGATGCGGCCACAACCCCAGCCCTGTGGAACGCTCTGAGAACAACCAGAAGCTGGATTTGCTAGGGCCACAGGTTGAAGTGCCCTTGTCTGGCTCCCTTGGTGCCCTGAAGGATCTGCTTTTGCGAAAGGCGATGGGAAGTGACAGTGGATTGGGCTTGAGATGGGGCGGTGGCTTAAATCTATTTCTGGGCTTGGTATTCAGCCACTATTTCCGATGGTAAGGAACCATCGCCCTGTATCGACAAGTGGGCTTAGTGGTCGGTGAGGGTTGATGCTCTTTGGAAACTGGAGCGTGTTGCGGCCGATCGGGAGGATGGATGGTCGAACTCGCTTGATCAATCGTCTGGGGCTGCAACCTAAATTTGGAAGGGCTCTCCAGAACTGATCTTCAGAACGGGTCAAGCCTTTGACTGCCTCTTCTGCCCGCCAGTTTTCGACGCTACCTCACATCACTTTGTCCAGCAAATATGAAGGGGCGGCTCCACAGGTTCTAAGCAGCTCCAGGGCCAGGCCAGACCGTTGATCGGTGTGATACGGGCTAGAGGCCATGCCGCCTGCAGCGACGCCTACAAGCTCATCAAGGGAAAGCTTAGATCCAGCCCTTTATGACTGGCATCTGACGTGAGAGGCTCTTTCGTTGGTCTTCAGGTGTCGCGCAAAAAATATTTTAACAACGTAGCAAGCCCTTCATTAGTACCTGTATTAACCAATGCTCTTCCAGAAGGCCTCTAAGGCATTCCCATGACCATTGAACTCATTTTTGCCGTGTCCCAGTGCTTCTTCCGCCGCTTTGGCGAGGTGGTTGTATTCGAGCTTGTTGGCTTCCTGCTGGTGAATCTGCCAGCGGATGGAGCGCTGTGGCGAGAGTTGGTTGACTATCGCTTGCGTGCAATTGTATTTGTAGCAGGGTCATATTTAAAAGCGTATCCCTGCGCTTTTGGTGAGGCAAAGATTGCAGGCTTGGATGGAGCCCTGGAGGGTGTATGCTTTTTTTCGCAAGACCATAACCCCTGTATTTGCAGGGGTTATGGTCTTGCGATGGCTGGGAGTATTGGTGCAAATCAGCTAGTAAGGAGCACCTGCCACCGTCCCCAGCGCTGGGCGATGGAAGTTAGCTGCCGCGAGGAGACGGCGAGGGTAACGTCTTAGGCTTGCCCCCCCCAGCCACGCCTTCTAGTTCGTCGTCGGACAACTCTTCTTCATCTTGTTCAAGGCTGGCATTGGCCTGCAGGTTCTTGATTTGCTCTTCTAGCATTTTGCACAAATGATTGATTCTTAGTAAGTTTAGGCCCAATCGGCTATGCTGTCAGCATTATCTGGGGCTTTTTCGTAAAACTACATATGGTCATCTCGCTCTAGTCGCTGTGCCCAGCCAAGATCTGCCTGCGCTGCACAGAGGTTCTTTGCCCGCCGCATGAGGGCTGGCAGCTTGTGTTCTGACGCTTGCTCGTTGGTGATGGGTCAAGCTGATGGGAAAGCGTTTAGGGGCATGGTTGTGGAGGTAGAGGCTTTTGGCGAATGCGAGCCTACTCGAGATGGCTTATGATGTTGCTACCCCAGCACTGCTCAAAGCACCGAGAAAAGCCTTGAGCTGAACTAGTAAAGGCGAATGCAAGCGTAAGTTGACCGGACTTAGCATGGAGTGGGCCTGAGGCTTTGGCTCTGGGGTAGTAACGGTCGATATTTGAGATAGAAACATAGCATTGTTTTAGATTCACGGGCTAGCTTTGCGTGCTGTGAGGATAGATGGTCCTTCGGGGCTGGAGCTTGGTGCGACCGACAGAAAGGGCGGATGATCGCAATTGTTTGATCAACCATGTGGGACTTGGAACTATAATTTGGGAAGGCCCTGGTGAGCACTAATCGCTATGCACTTGCCAATCCACGCTTACTGGCGAACTCTGACGCTCCTTTGCCGGCCGGGATGATTACTCTTCTAAGTAACACGCGAACTCCTGGAAGGAGCCGATGAGATTGTCAGGCCTGTCGCTGGCAGTCTGGCTCAGGGGCGCTCTGAGTTAAAAAGGTATCCACCCGGGGTTTTGGTGAGCTCTCGGTAGGTGCCGAGTTCGCTCACGATGCCCCCATGGATCACGGCGATCTGATCGGCAGATTCGATCGTCGACAACCGGTGGGCGATGGCGATGCGGGTGATTGGCAGGGATTCCAGGGTGCGGGTGATGATCGCCTGAGTGGGTGCATCGAGGGCGCTTGTGGCTTCATCCAGCAGCAGAACCTTGGGCTGGCTCAATAGGGCACGGGCCAAGGCCAAGCGCTGGCGCTGCCCCCCAGAGACGGCGCCGCCTCCTTCGCTGATGAGGGTCTCCAACTGCATGCCCATACCATGCACATCGTCAGCAATCCCCGCCTGGGCCAGGGCTTCCCAGACTTCCTCCCGGCTGTAGGCGCGGCCGGCCCGCACGATGTCGTAAATCGAACCGCTTGGAAGCGGCGTGTTCTGAAGCACAACGCCGAACTGGCGGCGGTAGGGGCGAATGGCGAGCTCACGGATATCCATGCCATCGGCACTAATCAAGCCGGCCTGGGGTTCCATCAACCGCAACAGGCAGCGCAGCAGGGTGGTCTTGCCGCAACCGGAGGCACCGGTAATGGCGGTGTAGGTCCCAGAGGGAATCTCGAGATCAATATCGCGCAGGATCGGTTCCTTGGCCCCTGGATAGGTGAGCTCAAGGTTCTGAATCGAGAAATTGCCCTCAAGCCGATGTTGGCGCGTTGCCTCTTGATTGGCCGCCTCAGGTGCAGCAAACATGACCACCGTGGAGCGCTGCCAAAGCACCACAAGCCGGGCGACGGTGCTGGAAACCTGGGCTGCCATCGCCGAGAGCTGACTGTTGAAGGTGATGTAGGCCGCCTGAAAGGACACAAACGTTGCCACCAACTGGTTGGCACCCAGGCTGGACAAACCGCCTGGAGCGCCGTTTGGAGCGATGGCCGCCTGGGCCTGGGCCTGGTTGAGCAGCACCACAAAAGCCCCGAAAATCAGGGCCTGGCCGAGCGGATTCAACACGCGGCCAAGGATCTCCACCGCATTGGAGTAGGCCTCGCCCTTGCGTTGCAGGGCCGCCAGCCGCGCCACACCGCGATACCAGCGTTCAAACACGAAGGGTTCGTTGCCGCCGACGCGCACCTGGGCCATCCCGGTGACGGCCTGCAGGCCCAGGTCAGCCAATTGGGCCTCGCCCTCCTGAAGGGGAGCTTCCAGGCGGGCATTCCCCCCCACCAGTAACGCCATCACAACGGAACTGGCCAAACTGAACAGACCTGCCACTAGGGCCAGCTGGGCCTGATACATCACCATCAGGAACAGATTGCTCAGCGAGAAGAGCAGGGATAGGCCGGTGCTGAGCAGGCCATTGCTGATCAGTTGGCGCATCTGCCGGATGGATGTCACCCGGCCAATCAGATCGGCAGTGCCGAGCTTGCTGAAGAAGGCCAGCGGTAGCCGCAACAGATGGCTCCATAGGGCCGCTTCCACCCGCAGGTTGATCAGACTTTCCATGCGCACGAGCGCCAGGCTGCTGAAGAACTGCGCCGCCAAGGTGGACAGGGCCACCAGCAGCACGACCAAGGAGGTTTCAACAATCAGGCCCAACTGGCCGATGGGCAGCACCGAGCTCACCAGATAGCTGGTGAGGGCTGGGATGCTGAGGTTGAACAAGGCCACCACCAGCGAGCCAAACAGCACAGTCAGCAGGGGTGTGAGGTTGCTGTGGAAGCTGAAGCCCAACAGTTGAAGCGCCGAGCTCATGCGTTGGGGCCAGCCGGCGTAGAGCTCAAAGGCAAAGGGTTTCAGCGTGAGGTCGCTGCCCAGGGCCTGGATCGAGGCAATGGGCTGGGGGGCAAACACCACCGCTTTGCCGGCCCGGCGATGCACCACAACGGGGCAACCATCTGTCGCTCTGATGGCGAGCAGTAAGGCACCGGTGCTGTGGATCAAGTCGGAGGGGGTGCGCACCTCGCGGAAGGCGATGCTGTTGGCCTCCAACACAGCGGTGACGCCGCCTTCAGCGCTGATCAAGGGGCGCCCATCCCCCAGTTTGGCCATTGCGTAGCTCAGGCAGGCCAGCAGAGGGTCACTGCCGGGGTAGCGAGAGAGATCCTCGTTGCGATCTTGGCTTCCCTGTTGGGCATCGAACACCCGCAATAGGGCGGCCTGGCGATTGCCAGCCAGATCGGACTGGGGGGTGGCTGCTGTCATGGGGGTGACGTGACCTCAGCGTTCAGGAGGCGACGGTAGTAGCCATCGGCACGATCAGCCAGCTCCGACGGATGGCCAAGCTCTACGGGCTCACCCTGATGCAGGACAAGCACCAGGTCACTCACCTCGGCTGAATGGAGCCGGTGGGCCACCGTGATCAACGTGCGAGGAGTCTGTTTCACCGCGGCCACAACCAGGCGTTCACGGCGTTCGTCGAGGGCACTGGTGGCCTCATCCATCAGCAGGATGCTGGGCTGCCGGAGTAACGCCCGTGCGATTTCCACCCGCTGACGTTGCCCGCCACTCAGGTTGCGACCAGCCTCCTGCAACTCCATTTGAAGGGCCGCGGCTCCACCGAGCTCCTCCAATAAGCCCGCCTCCTTGAGGGCCATCAGTGCATCGGACTGGCTGAATCGTGGATCCCAGAGGGTGAGGTTCTCAAACAATGTTGCCTTGAAAAGAAAAACATCCTGAGAAATCAGTGAAAGAGAACGACGAAGGCTGGGATCGTCCCAATCCATCCAGGGACGCCCGTCGTAAAGAATGGAGCCCCCGGTGGGGTGCAAGAGGCCGCAAAGGATCCGAAGCAGGGTGCTTTTGCCCGAACCACTCCCTCCCACAATCGCTAAATGTTGACCAGGCTCAAGGTCTAGGCTGAGGCCTCCAAAGAGCTGCGGTGTTGTGTGGCTGAATTGGAAGGCTAGATCGCGAATCGTGATCCTTCCCTTAAGCACCGCCTCCTCAGAAAATTCATCCCTGCTGGCAAAGCCAAAGCTGCGAACGCTCGGCTCTACTGCGGTGTCAACGACATCATTGAGAAGTCCCATGTCACCATCGATTTGCTGCAACTGATTGGTGAAAATATTGAGCTGCTGGAGTGGGGCCTGGATCATGCCCATCAGGAACTGGAAGGCCATCAATTCGCCCAGACTCAGCTGGCCAAGAATGATCAGCACGCCTCCCAGAAGCAAGACCCCCATGGCCAGCAAAAATCCAGAGGTTGTGCCAACAAGCTCTGCAAGGGAGTTGGCTAATGATTGTTTTTGAAGCTCCTTAAGGCCTTCATTGAAACTGGCTGACCACAGCTCAAAAGACTCGTTTTCGAGACCACTCGCCTTAACGCTTTCAATGCCTTGAACAACTGACATGCCAACGCCCGTTGCTTTGCCCTGCACCATGGCCAGGCGAAAATTGTCACCTCTACGCGCTGACCGCATCCACAAACCGAAGGCGGCGTTGCCACCAGAGAGCAGCAACGTGAATACCGAGAGCAGCGGGGAAATGAACATCCCCACCATCAAAGCCAGCAGGCCAGATCCCAGGGATAGCATGAAGTCCACAACCCCATTCACACCAAGCTGAACCAGGGAAAAGGGAAGCAGCAGCCGCTGGGACAGCTCACCACCCATGCGCTGTAGAAAGTAGCGATAGGGCAGGCTGAACAAGGAGACGTAAAGCAGACTCGCAACCCTCCGCACCATCAAACTACCCAGAATCCGCAGCAGCAGCTTCTGTAGGTTTAGAATGGCGATCAATACCAATGATGCAATTACAGTGATCCAAACCACCGGAACGGCAATATTTTCGCGAGCCTCCTGAAGGAAGGAATCAATGAACTGGGCTGTGGCCCCTGCAATAAAGAGTTCCGGCAATGCCGCAATCCCTGCAACCAGCAGCAACCAGGGCAGCACGGAGGCATAGGGACGGATCAACTGGGGCACGCGGTGGTAGAGACTTGGCTCGCGCCCTCCCCGCTCAAACATTGCGCCCGGTTTTAATTCCAAAACCACACCAGTAAAGCTGGTTTGAAATTCGTCCCAGGGAACGTTGCGGCGGCCGCTGGCCGGATCACTGAGGTATGCCTTGTTGTTGGCAAATCCTTCCAATACTAAGAAGTGATTGAAGTTCCAGAACAACACGGCTGGCAACGCTACTTGCGCACGTAGCTGTTCAGCGGACCTGCGATAGGCACGGACCTCCAGTCCGTAACTCTGGGCGGCGCGCTTCAGCTGGGCTGCTGTTACACCATCACGGCTGATGCCGCAGCGTTCACGCAATTCAGCCAGAGGGACGATCCGCCCAAAGTAAGCCAGCACGATCTTGAGGCTGGCGGCCCCACACTCCACCGCCTCGTATTGCAGCACGGTGGGCGCTTTAATTCTCCTCTTGATCGACTGGCCCATGCCTTAATGGTTCTCCAGGACCAGACCAAGGGCCTGCCGTAGGGCAGGCATCACAAATTCAATCGGCCGCCGATATTGGACGTTGATCTGGACATCAGCCAGGGTGCCGAGCCTCACGGGGAAGGGAGGCCGGCGATTTGTACTCCACTGATAACAGCGCTTAGACAACATCTGCTGGCAGTAGGTGGGCTCCGCCAGTTGTAGCTTCACGCGGGCTAGATAGGTGCTCGGAAAACTTTTTTGGATAGAGCTGGCCAGGGTGCGCCCGCCTGCAAATGCGGCGATCCCCTCGGCCGGCAACGGCAATTTGCTCACTTCGACCACAATACCAGGAATGCCACCATATTGCGCTCTTGAAATCCCTTTCGGTGTCACCAATGCGTGCATACCCTTACTCAGCAGTTGGCTCGTCGTTTCATCAACAAACACCGGCACTATCATAGGCAGACTGGGCCTATCAACGCTGAAGGTATAAATCTCATCGCCTTGCTTCACCTGCATGCCATTGCGGATCGACCGAGAAACGATAAACATTCCCGAGGATGGCGAAAACGTGTAGGCCTTGTTCAGGTAGGAAATCAGAGATGACTGTAGTTTGTTGGTCGCTTCTAGGTTGCTGAGGGCAGATTGTGCTGCTTCTTCGCGTTGGTCGGTGGCACTGGAGACCGTGTTAATGCGTTCCCGATCAAGTTGCAGCACTTGGTTTTTTAGTCCATTGATCACGGATTGCTCTTGGAGTAGTTGGGCCGTGGAGACAAAACCTTGGCGCCATAGCAGTTGCAATCTTCGCAGCAAAGCCTCGCGCTCCTGGAGTTCTTGCCGTTGCTGGATTTGCTGGTTCATTAAAAGAGTCGCAACGGACTTTAATTTTTCAGACCGTTGGCGGCGATTCTCCTCAAGCAGGCGGCCAATCTTGAGCTTGGGCTGGGTTGTCAGGCGAATCGCATCCAACTCTTGTTCGGCCTCGGCATTGGAGATCCGCGCAATGACAGAGTCGCCAGCGAAATGAAGCCTCTGGTAATTGAGAAGTGAACGTCGAATGTCATCGACAGCTTCATCATTATTTGTGGATTCTGGCATGACAAGTTCCTGCCCTTGAATGTTGTCCAGAACATTAAGGGCAAGCGAATTGAGACGTGTGAAGCTGATAGCTTCTTCTCCCCAGTCTTCTCCCCAGTATGAGGAAAGAACCGCGTTTTCCTGTTGCCGCTGTGGATTAAATCGGTCAGGGCCTGCTCCGCTGACTTGATAGGTCAGTTCTCCATCAGTGCGTGCGATAGCACTACTAACAGGTGCTTCTGGCGTTATACTGGCTAAACCATTAACTTGAACAGGGACTCTGGCAGTGAATGACCACAAAATTCCTAATCCGGTGATGCTGGCAGCAGCCACAGCGGTTAATCGAACCGGTAATGGTAAAAACTCGACCGGTTTGCTGTTATCGGATCCACTGCGCAGTCGCTCCAGGGCGATCTCTTCAAAGATCTGATGCCGGTCCGCGCCAGCTTGCCTGTCCGTTGGTGGGGGGGTGGGCGTTGCCAAGCGCGCTGAAAACCTAGGGATTAAAAGTTATTATTGTTACATGGTAGCATGGAACAAGATTTTGTCCAAGCTTAAAGTCGTGCGTGGTCAATTGGCTAGACATCATCCAGGCGGCCGCTTCTCGGCCGCCATTCATATTGCTGCCTGGTGTCAACGCCTGCCTGTCTGGTTAGGTGCAGCGTTGTTTGGTATTGGCTCTTTTGCAACAGCTGGTGAAGCCGATGCCGCCGCACAGGGCTATCAATACCGGGGTGTCAAGGCGCCCTTAGTTAAATCATCTTCGCTCTTTAATGACCTCAAGCAGGAACTTTCGAGGTTGCAAAAGCAGTTGAGCGAGCGTTCTATTCGCACGACATTGACATCAGCAATTGAGCAAAGTCTGCTCAACAATCCCGAGCTTGCCCAGTCCTACGCGAAGATTCAGCAAGAGCAGTGGAATTTAGTAGCAGTTCGCCGCCAATGGTATCCCTCGATTTCTGCGACGGCCGCCGGGCCGGCTGGAGGTCTTTGGGGCTATGCGGGGAGCCGTACAGGAACTTCGGGTACAGCCTTGGGAACTGCAACCGCGGAACGATCATTTGACGACGGAGTTGCATTCGCTCCAGTGCTCAGCCTTGGCTGGACATTTTTTGATCCAAGCAGGGGCCCAGAGATCAATGCGGCCAGTGACGACCTCCGGAGCGAGGAGCTCTTGTTTAATGTAACAGCTAGAAACCTGGTGCTTCAGACCCAACTTTCTTATTTTGATTTACAGGAGCAGCTTCAGCTGGTCAGCTCCTACGAGCAGATCCTTGCAGCCACTGCCGATCAGGTAAGGCAGGCCGAGGCGTTGTTCAACACTGGTAATGCCAGTATTGCTGATGTGGAGCAAATCAGAACCCAGCAGTTCCAGACTCTGAGTTTGCTGATTTCTAGTTATCTGGGAGTGCTCGATGCGGCGGCATCCTTGGCGAAATCCATGGCGCTGGCCCCCGGCCGGCTTGCCTTGCCAGGCGACAGTTTGGATCAGTATGGGCAATGGGATCTAACGCTGAATGTAACTATTAAGCAGGCGCAGTCTCTGCGTGAGGAAATTCAATCAAGCTTGGCAAAGGCTAGCAGCGCCCAATGGCGGGCCAGTGCCTTGTTTAATCGTTATTGGCCCCGTTTCTCTCTGGTAGCAAATGGTAGCTATTTTAATGTTGACAGACGCAGTGGATCCTCTGCCATTTCGAATACCAGTTCCTTGCTGTCATCGAGCTGGAATGGTGGCGTTGGAATTGGTTTTAATTGGTCGCTCTTTGATGGAGGCATCGCTGCAGCTCAGGCAGAGGCCAATAAGGCTTTGGCACGCCAGTTCACCGATCAAGTCGCAATCCAGCGCCTCCAGGTGAGTGAAGAGGTGGAGCAGGGCTATGCTAGTTATGAAACCAGTCGCCTTGCACTGCTCAGTAGCCGAGAACAGGCAGAGTCGGCGCGCAAGGCTGCGTTGGCGGTGCGGGAACGATATAACGTCGGCTATGCGGATACCACCTCAGTGGTGCAGACGTTGAACCAGGCTATCAACGCTGCCAATGCCTACGCGAGATCCCAGCGTGAATACAACAGTGCTGTGGCGCGTCTCTATCGATCTTCGGCTCAATGGCCTGATCACTCCGTATCGTTTCGGGATCAGCGCGTTCATATCCTGAAGCGTCGTTGACGGTTCAGCAAATTAATCTGAGTGGGCGTTGGTGTGTGCACGCGCTCCTGCTGAGTACACTTAATTCGCCGGGCCAATAGCTTTGAGCAACCCATTTGCGAGGATAGTCTTTGATGTGATGGTGTGAATAAACGAAGTTGCTAAAGCTTCCGTTGATCCGCTTTTGTTGGCCTGCTTTTTTGGTTTTCTTGCAAGTCCCATTCATGGGATCTGGAGACTCATTTGCCTATTCTGGGCATCTCGTCGGACAGGGCATTGTCGCTTATTTGAAGTATGGGACGCTTGTAGATGGTAGATGTGCATTTGGCTGGGGTTATTAAGGGTAATCGCATTTGCGCTTCTAATTTAGAGTTGCAACCATTGCCTTTGGGGCCGGCAGTGGTTGGTGGAAATTCTGGAAATATCGACTATCCTCCTGGTGTGTTGCGATGAAACCCGCTTTTTATTTGGCCTTAATTATTCTTGATTACCCAGCTCGCTCCGCAGAGGCCGCATTGGCCCATAGGCTGGTACACAGATACCAGTTGGCGTATGGCTCGCAGCAGCATCCAGTTCCAGAAGGGCCTCTCTTTGCCTGACTTCCAGCGGCTTTACGGCACTGAGGATCAATGTGAGGCGGCCCTGGAGAAGGCTCGTTGGCCTGATGGGTTTTGCTGTCCCCGCTGCAATGGCCAGAAGCATGGGCTTGTCTACGGCAGGCGGCTCAAGCGTTATCAGTGCCGCAGCTGCGGCCATCAGGCAACGCTCACGGCCGGCACGATCATGCAGGCCACCAAGCTGCCGCTGACCTACTGGTTCCTTGCTTTCTATCTGATCGGCCAGGCCAAGACAGGCATCTCCTCTCTGGAGCTCAGCCGCCACCTGGGCGTGAAATACGACACCGCCTGGCTGCTGCACAACAAGATTCTGCGGGCGATGACCGAGAGGGAGGAGGGCTACCTGCTGCAGGGAAAGATCCAAATGGATGATGCCTACCTCGGCGGAGAACGCCCTGGCGGCAAGGCTGGCCGCGGATCTGAGAACAAGATTCCGATCGTTGCGGCTGTCTCGTTGAACGAGGCCGGCCATCCGATTCACGCCAGAATCTCGGCCGTGAGCGGCTTCAGTTCAGAGGCAATCGCTGACTGGGCCAAACGCCATCTGATGCCCGGCAGTCATGTGCTCTCCGATGGCCTGGCCTGCTTCCGCGCCGTGACCACAGCCAACTGCCACCACAAGGCTATTGTCACCGGCGGCAAACACCCCAACGACCTGCCGCAGTTCCGCTGGATCAACACCCTTCTGGGCAACGTCAAGACCAGCTTCAGCGGCACCTTCCATGCCTTCAACTTTGACAAGTACGCCAGGCGCTACCTGGGCGGCTACTGTTTCCGCTTCAACCGTCGCTTCTCGATGGCGACGATGACAGAACGCATTGCAAACGCTGTCTGCTGCTGCATGCCCTGCAGGGAAAGGGATCTCAGAGTCGCGGAGGCTTATGGGTAATCAAGTAATTATTTGATTTTGGTATGAACTGAAAATTTCACGCTTGTGCTTGCTCTTGGTTGTGTTTAATGTCGCTAGTCGTGGGAATACTTACTTGGAAGCCTGGTGCAAGTATCGATTAGGCCCTGGAGTTGCGCGGTACCCGTTTACCCCTTGGCAAGGGTTCAAGCAAGCAAGCCCCCTCTGCTCAGGCGGTTACCGCTTCTCCATCCTGATCATTTTCACCACTAGCGGCCCGAAGGGAATCGATCGATCTGTCCCTAAGGGGGATTTCAAACAGCTGCAGATGTCTTACGACGCTGGAGATCGTGGTATGGGTCTTTAGCGCTTACCTAGTGCTAAATCTTAGAAGCCGCTGCGATCTGGAGTCCTTGGGCCCGCGCCTCCGTGCCCGCGTCATCGTGTAGGCCAGCGAACGGCTTCCCCGCCCCTGGAGTGGTTCCACGCTCTATTGGCGGCATCCAGAGGTGATGCCGTGCAATCTGCGACCACCTGATCTCGACAGCACTGCAGTTACGTCGGTGGTGGCTGTTTGATTTGTGGTTTTGGTCCCATCTTTTCTGGCCATTACTGCCCTTGGCCTTCGTGCAAGCAAGATTGATCTGGGTGGCGTCTGATCAGCGCGACGATTTGAGCCTGCTGGAGCAGTGGCTGGCAATCAAGCGAGCGCCACTGTTACCCTGGCCACGAGTTCGACTTCTCCATGGAGGTCCTTTCAACCGGGGATCTTGTGTCGTTGTGAATGGATAGTAGATCTAAGTTAGGGCTTCCATCTTGTTCGGATTTGTCTACTGCTATGGCTTTGGCTGGCAGTGGCTGGGGAGATGGAAACGAGCTTGACGGGCCTGACCCGAACGTCGTGGTGCTGAGTTGGCTGGCATTGGCGTTGGTCGTGGCGAACCAAGGCTGTGGCTGGGCTAGCTTTTGAGGATGAATCGGATTAAGCCGTATGCATCTGTTTGGATCTGCGTTGTCTCTGCTGGCCTATTGCTCGCTGGCTTTTGTGGTTGCAGAAATTTATCTCACGCTGAACAAGTTATGGTCGCGTAAGCATGAGCCCCAAGTGGTGGATAGTATCTCGGTGCTGTCGAAATTGGTGGGTCTGGTTCCTGTCACGGTGTTTGCCCTCGATGGGGGCCTGAAGCGGGAGTGGGGTGTGGCCCTGTTCAATGGATTGTGGGTGTTTGCGTTGCTTGTCCAGCTGCTGATTGGCATGGGGCTTTGGGAGGCTGGTCGGGTCCGCCGCCCTTGGCTGGTGATGTTGCGCCGCGCCGTGAATCGGGAGCGCAGCGAGCTTGGTGATCTGCTGAAGTCCCTGATGCGGCCCCTGGGAGCCCGCCAGATGATTGCGATTCTTGGTCAGATCGCCACGATTGATGACCACCTCGATCCGCGCGAACAGGCCCTGATCCAGACCTTTGCCGACCATTGGCAGATTCCTTTGGACTGGCATGCGATCGAGGCCCAGCGGCTGTCTACGTCCTCCTTGCGGTTGCAGTCCTTGAGCCATGCCATCACCCAGTATCTGTCCATGGCTCCGCCAGCCGATCAGGCCCGTCAACTGGGGGATCTGGTGGCCTTGGTGATCCGGGTTGATGGCAAGGTGACCCCTGTCGAGGAGATCAGCCTGGCTGAGAGCACCAACCAATTGAATGCCTATGTCTGCGGTGGCAACGTTGACTATTGCTATGTCAATATTGTGCCCCGCTCCAGCGAGCAGGCCAGGGCCCTGGTGAGTCTGCTGATGAATGTGGAGGAACGCCAGGTGGCCGGTGGCAGCACCTACCTTGTGGGGCCCTATTTTTCATCCCTCTACGCCGAACAGGTGGCCAAGCAGTATCGGAGCCTGGGCTTTTTTGCGGTCATGGTGGACCAACAGGGTCTGGATCGCTTGGTTGAGGGGGAGCCCCAGGGAGCCGGGCTGGTGGCTTGATGGTGAATGGCCTTGCTGTCAATCGTTGTTTCGCCGATTGGGCTGTAAAAGTTCTTCCAGGTGGGTGTGGACATCGGCAACCTGGAAAGAGACCCATCGCCAGGGCATTTGGTCAGGGCCTGCGTACTTCTGCCCCCCTCCCGTACCGATCGCTACAGCCGGCCAGGGGTGCTGTGTCTACAACAGCCCAACTTTGCTGCTTGGCCGATGACATCCGAACAGGCCGCCCAACTGATTGACGACACCCTGGATCTGGTGCACCAGCGGCTCTTGGAGTTGGAGGAGGGTGAACAGCAGCAGGAGCAGAAAGCCCTGGCGGCTGAGTTTCGCGAGTGGCGCCAGCCCTTGGGGGGCCATATCGATCTGATGGTCTGTCCGGGGTTCCCGGCGGTTTGAATCAGCGGGCCTGGTCGGGCTTGGCTGGAGAGGTTCGGGTGTGGGCCGGGCCCAGCTGGGCGGGCGGCTGGGTCCGAGACTGGCTTGCGTCCCTGTCGCTGGCCTGAGGCCAGGTTGCGCCCCCGTTGGCTAAGTCCGCTGCGGATCTGGGAACTGGGCTGGAGCGCCCGCTGGCCGCTGGTGCCGGCCATGAGGGGAACGGCCCCCCCGATTCGGCTTCTTGTTTGGAAAGCACCAGCTCCTGGGGCCCAGAGGCCGAGCTGACGGCTGGCGGGGCCCATCCGGCCGACACCATCGCCGCCATCGCCACGGCGGTGGCGCCCGGCCAGGGCAGTGTGGCGATCGTGCGGCTCTCGGGGCCGGCGGCCCTGGCGATTGGTCGGCGGCTGTTTCGGGCGCCGGGGAGCCAGCTGTGGGAGAGCCACCGAATCCTTTATGGCCATGTGGTGGATCCGGCTTCAGGCGAGCGGATCGATGAGGCCTTGCTGCTGTTGATGCTGGCGCCCCGCAGCTTCACCGGTGAGGACGTGGTGGAGTTCCACTGCCATGGCGGCCTGATCTGCGTGCAGCGGGTGTTGGAGCTGGTGTTGGCCTGCGGCGCCCGCCGGGCCCAGGCCGGTGAATTCAGCCAGCGGGCCTTTCTCAATGGCCGCCTTGATCTCACCCGGGCCGAGGCGGTGAGCGACCTGGTGACGGCCCGCAGCCGCCGCGCCGCCCAGCTGGCGCTCGCCGGCCTCGATGGCGGCCTGCAGCGGCAGATTTCTGGCCTGCGGGAGCGCCTGCTTGACCAGCTGGCCGAACTGGAGGCCCGGGTGGATTTTGAGGAGGATTTGCCCCTGCTCGATGGCGCTGCGGTGGCGGCCGAACTGGCGGCGGTGCGCTCTGCGTTGGCGGAGTTGGTGGCTGGGGCGGCCCAGGGCCAGTTGCTGCGCGAGGGCCTGCGGGTGGCGATCGTGGGCCGGCCCAACGTGGGCAAATCGAGCCTGCTCAACCGGCTCAGCCGCAGCGAGCGGGCGATCGTGACCGACCTGCCTGGCACCACCCGCGACTTGGTCGAAAGCGAGCTGGTGCTCCAGGGCGTACCCCTCACCCTGCTCGACACCGCCGGCATCCGCTCCACCGACGACCCCATCGAGCAACTCGGCATCGAGCGCAGCCGCTCGGCCCTGGCCTCGGCGGACCTGGTGCTGCTCCTCTTCGACCTCAGCGCCGGTTGGACTGGCGAGGACCAGGCCCTGCGGGCCCTGGTCCCGGAGGGGGTGGCCTGCCTGGTGGTGGGCAACAAGTCGGACCAAGGGCCCCAGGGGTTGGGCCCCAGCCCGGCGCAACGGCCGGGGCAGCCAGCGTCTGCGGCTGGACATCTCCAGGCTGGGGACCCCGTCTCAGGAGAGCTGGTGGCTCCAGGGGACCCGGCTCCAGAGGGCCCGGTGCAAGCGGATCCGGCGGACGTCCGCATCAGCGCCGCCACCGGGGCCGGCATTGAGGAGCTGGTGGGCACCCTGTTGGCCCGTTGCGGCTCCAGCGGCGACCAGGGCATTGCCGTGGCCCTCAACCGCCGCCAGGCGGACCTGGCCGCCAGCGCCGCCTCCAGCCTGGAGCGCAGCCTCGAGGCCGCCGAGCAGCAACTGCCCTGGGATTTCTGGACGATCGACCTGCGCGCTGCCGCCCTCTGCCTCGGCGAGATCACCGGCGAGGAGGTGAGTGAGGCGGTGCTGGATCGGATTTTTTCGCGCTTTTGTATTGGCAAATAGGTGAAATGACGAAGCGTTGAGGAGCGATGGCTGGCCTGGGATCGGCCTGGTGCTGGGGGGCTGAGGGGGCTCTTTGTTTTTGGCCTTCTGCCTTGGGTCTCTCCTCCCTTTGCTGCCCATGCGTTAGGCGTAAGTGGCTTGGAAGGGATGGATTTGATCGAGCTCTTTGGCCATTGCTCGCTGGGCATGGTCTAGGTCGTGAATCACCTGGACCCGCAGCCAATAGCCATCGCTCAAGCCAAAGAAACGACAGAGGCGCAAGTCCGTATTGGCCGTAATCGAACGCTTGCCTTTCAGGATCTCGCTGATCCGGGTCTGGGAGACCCCGATCTCCTGGGCTAGGCGGTAAGGCGTAATCCCCATCGGATCTAGGAACTCTTCGCGGAGCAGTTCGCCAGGGGTGATGGGTGGTAAGTGGACCATGGTGCCCTCCGCGCAGTGCGTTGAATTCAGTGGTGAAGTAGTGGTCAGTAAGGGGTCAGTTAGTGGTAATCAACGATCTCCACGGCCTCGGCGCCGGCATCGCTCCACAGGAAGCAAAGGCGCCATTGGTCATTAATGCGGATGCTGTGCTGGCCGGCCCGATCCCCTTTCAGGGCTTCGAGGCGGTTTCCCGGGGGGACCCGCAGATCCTCAAGCCTGGTGGCGACAGCAAGCTGTAAAAGCTTGCGGCGGGCCACCCTCTCGATGGCGACAAACCGCTTGACGCGCTCTCCGCTAGCGAGGGCTTGGGTGTCCGCACAGCGGAACGATCGGACCATGGCCCAATACTAACGCCATGCGATAGGGTTTGGATTGTTGGGCTGGTTCAGGCCGCCCCAGCTGCGGCGACACTGCCCTGGTCCCTGCTTGCCGCTTTGGTGCCCTCCCCCCTGCTGTCGATCACCCCAGCGCTGGAGGCCCAGCTCGCCGCCTGGCTTGCTGAAGACCTGGGGCGCGGTGACCTCACGGCCCCGGCCCTGGGCGGCCGCCAGGCCCGCGCCCACTGGATTGCCAAGCAGGCCGGTGTCTTCTGCGGGGGCGTGCTGGTGGAGCCGTTGTTTCGGCTGCTCGATCGGCAGGTGCGGCTGCGGTTGCTGGTGGCCGAGGGCGAGCGGGTGCAGCCGGGCCAGCGCCTGCTGGAGCTCGACGGGGCGGCGACGGCCCTGGTGGCGGGCGAACGCACCGCCTTGAACCTGGCCATGGGCCTCTCCGGCGTCGCCACCGCCACCGCCTCGCTCGTGGCCCAGTTGGCGGGCTCGGGCGTGGGCCTGGCCGACACCCGCAAGACCACGCCGGGGCTGCGGGTGCTGCAGAAATATGCGGTGCGCTGCGGCGGCGGCCTGAACCATCGCCTCGGCCTCGATGACGCGGCCATGCTCAAGGAAAACCACCTGGCCTGGGCCGGGGGGGTTGGGGCGGCCGTGGCCGCGGTGCGCTCTGGGGCCCCCTGGCCGGCGCGGCTGATCGTGGAGGCGGAAACGGCGGCCGAGGCCGGGGCGGCGATCACGGCCGGGGCCGATGGGGTGTTGCTGGATGAATTCAGCCCCGCTGCCCTGGCGGAGCTGGTGCCGCGCCTACGGGCTCTCGCTGCCGCGCGGGGTTCGGCGGTGGTGCTGGAGGCCTCGGGGGTGCAGCCCGAGCAGCTGGCCGCCTACGCCGCCACCGGCATCGACCTGATCTCCACCAGCGCCCCGGTGACCCGCAGCAGCTGGCTGGACCTGAGCATGCGTTTCGACTCCTGAGCCGGTGGGGTGGGCGGGCGTCGCCCCTGGCCTGCGGCTCCATGAAGAAACTTCCAGGCTTGGGGGCGATCCCTGGCCGGATCGGGTCCCAGTCGCCACAGTGCGGAAGATCCCTGGGCCCTGGCCCGGTGACCCGCAGCCCCGGGCCCCCCACCCCGACCGCTGCGCAGCGGGCAACAGCCCCCTGGGACCAGGGTTCTGGCCCCTGGGGCTGGCTCCAGCAGGCCTGGCAGAGCCCCGGCCCCAGCCCTGCCTGTTGCCAGCCCCAACCCGACCATCTCCCCAGCTCCCTTGCCGCGATTCGTCTTGCCGCAACCTGTGTCCCCGCAACTGGCCTTGTCGCAACCCGATTGTTCGCAACCCGCCTTGCCCCAATCCGCCCTGCAGTCCGGTTCCCGGCTGCGCCGGCCGCTTCGCTTTGGCCTGGCCCGGCTGCTGCCCGCGGGCCTGGGCCTGCTGGCGGCCCTGGCGCCCATGGCCCAGGCCCGGGCCGAAAGCGTGGTGGACCGGGTGGCCCGCAGTGGCGAGCTGGTGTTGGTGGGCGCCCCCGATACGCCGCCCCTGCTCAGCCTTGATGGCCAGGGCAAGCCCCAGGGCTATGGCGTCGAGGTGGCGCGCCGCATTGCGGCTGAACTGGCCGTGGCCGTGGGCCGGCCGGTGAGCCTGCGCTTTGAGCCCCTCACCGATCCCGCCGCCCTGGGCCAGCGCCTGGCCGAGGGCAAGGCCGACCTGGCCTGCGGGGTTCCCTTCTCCTGGGATCGGGAGATGACCGTGGATTACTCCCTGCCGATCGGCCTCTCCGGCCTGCGGCTGCTGGCGCCGGCCGGTCGCTTTGATGGCGCGCCGGCGGGCCTAGCCCACCACCGCATCGCCGTGGTGAAGGATTCCCTGGCCGAGAGCGAACTGCGGGGAATGCAGCCGGCCGCCGTGGTGGTGGCCGTTCCCAGCCTGGTGGCGGCCCTGGAGGCCCTGGGCAGCGGCAAGGCCGAGGGCGTGATCGGTGACAGCCTGCTCCTGGCCCAGCGGGCCCGCAGCGGAGGGGCCCGCAGCCTGGTCCTGACACCGAAGCTTCCCTACGAGCGCTACGCCGTGGCCTGCGCCCTGCCCGAGAACGATTCCGGCTTCCGCAACCTGGCCAACCTGGCCATTGCCCGCCTGCTGCAGGGCTACCTCGATGGCCAGCCCGCCGTCGTGGCCGCCATCGACCGCTGGGTGGGTCCCCCCTCGGCCCTGAAGCTCAGCCAGCAGCAGATCCGCGCCTACTTCGAATCGGTGTTGCTGGGCGTGGAGGCGATCCGGCCCCTGCCGCCGGCCCCGGCTAGCGCCAAGGCCCCCTAGGCGCCAGCGCGGCTGGGGGGCGCAAGTCCGGGCCCAAGCCCAAGCGCGTCCAGGCCCGACGAATCCGCACCCCCGCCGCCTTCGGCCCCCTGCGTTCCTGTTCCGACCCGTTCCCCTTCTCGGCTCCGCTTCGATGGCCTTCTATTCCCGTTCCCGCCTGTTGGGCCTGCTGCTGATTGTGGCCGCCCTGCCCATGGACCTCGGCGCCGCCATGGCCACCGGCCTGGCTAACCAGGCGGCCCTGCCCGGAGAGGCAGCCGGAGGGGCTGCCCCGGATTCGACCCCTGGCCCGGATCACCCGCTGGGCACGGTGGAGTCACGGCTGCAGCGCATCGCCGCCGCCGTGCGCGAACGCCAGCTGGCCGGTGAGGGCTCGAGCCACGCCGTTCCGGAAGACGCCCTGGCCCTGGTGTTCGTCAATGGCCCTGGCCTGGGTTGGGCCAATGGCGGCTTCCGCAATGGCGGTTTCTATAACGGTGGCTTCCGGAATGGCGGCTTCTACAACGGCGGCTTCCGTAACGGCGGTTTTTATAACGGCGGCTTCCGCAATGGCGGCTTTGGCAATGGTTGGTGATCCTAAAAGTGAGTCAGCTGGTGAGCCCGCTGCCCAGTGCACCTGAGGCCTGCCCGGTGACGCCAGCCCCCGCCCAGGCCCATGGGCCGGTGCGTTTGCTGGTGGTGCAGCCCACCCCCTTCTGCAACCTCGACTGCGACTACTGCTACCTGCCCACTCGGGACGACCGCAGCCGATTGCCGTTGGAGATCCTCGAGGCAGCGCTTGAACGGGTGCTGGAGAGCCCCTACCTGGAGGGCGGCTTCACCCTGCTCTGGCATGCGGGCGAGCCGCTCACCATGCCGATCGCCTTCTACGACGCGGCCACGGATCGCATCCAGGCGGTGTTGGCCCGCCATGGCCTGCCCGCCAGCACGATCCGCCAGTCGCTGCAGACCAACGCCACCGTGATTGATGGCGCCTGGTGTGATTGCTTCGCGCGCAACAACATCCATGTGGGCGTCAGCATGGATGGGCCGGCCGAGTTGCACGACCGGCACCGCCGCACCCGCACCGGCCTGGGCAGCCACGCCGCCGTGATGCGCGGCATCGGTTGGTTGCAGCGGCGCCAGATCCCTTTCCAGGTGATCTGCGTGCTTACCGCCGATGCCCTGGCCCAGGCCGATGGCCTCTACGACTTCTTTGTGGACCACGGCATCACGGACGTGGGCTTCAACATGGAGGAAACCGAGGGGGCGAACGCCGCCTCCAGCCTGGAAGGCGCTGGGATCGAGCAGCGCTACCGGGCCTTCTTGGAGCGGTTCTGGCAGCGCTGCCGTGAGCAGCCCGGCCGCCTGCGCCTGCGGGAATTCGAGGCGATCATCAGCCACGCCTGCAGCGATCTGCGCTTGGAGACCAGCGACATGAACAGTCCCTTTTCGATCGTGAATGTGGATGCCCGCGGCAACCTCTCCACCTTTGATCCCGAACTGCTCTCGGTGGCCACGGCGGAATACGGAGACTTTTCGTTCGGCAACGTGCTCACGGCCAGCCTGGAAGCGGTGCTCGACAACGACAAATTCCAGCGGGTGCAGCAAGCGATCCACTCCGGGGTGGAGCAGTGCCGCCAGGGCTGTGAGTATTTCGGCCTCTGCGGCGGCGGCGCCGGCAGCAACAAATACTGGGAGCACGGTCGATTCGATTGCGCCGAAACCCAGGCCTGCCGCTACCGCATCAAGCTGGTGGCCGAGGTGGTGCTGGCGGGGATGGAGCGGGAGCTGGAGCTCACCACCTGACGCCACTGCCGAGGGGGTTGAGGCGTTCTCCCCCCGGCCAGGGGCCATGGGCCAGGGCCCCTGGCCGTTGCTCCCCGGCCCCGGCGTTCGCCCTGGTCAGGGGGCGGGCTCGGCCCTGGCGGGGCGCGGGGAGGGATGATCGAGGCACTGCCTGCCGCTTTGCCGCGGTTCACCGCCGTCCATGCTGACCGTTCTCCACGCCCTTGAAGGCCAGCTGCGCGCCGCCACCGGGCGGGCCTTCCCCGAGGCGGCGGCGGCGGCCCAGGCCAGCGGCAAGCCCCTTGACCCGGCCCTGGGGCCCGCCAGCAAGCCCGAATTCGGCGATTTCCAGGCCAATGGCGCCCTGGCCCTGGCCAAGCCCCTGGGCCTGCCGCCCCGCAAGATCGCCGAGGCGATCGTGGCCGAGCTGGCCGCCGATCCCGCCTTCTCGGCGGATTTTCAAGCCCCCCAGATCGCCGGACCCGGCTTCATCAACCTCACCCTGCGGCCCGAGCGCCTGGCCGCCGAAGTGCAGCGGCGCCTGGGCGATCCGCGCCTGGGGGTTCCGAGCGTGGCCGCGTCCCTGGTCGCCGCCGATCCGAAGGCCGGCGAGGCGGCCGTGGCGCCGGTGATTGTGGATTTCTCCAGCCCCAACATCGCCAAGGAGATGCACGTGGGGCACCTGCGCTCCACGATCATTGGCGACTCCCTCGCCCGGGTGCTGGAGTTCCGCGGCCATCCGGTGCTGCGTCTCAACCACGTGGGCGATTGGGGCACCCAGTTCGGGATGCTGATCACCCACCTCAAGCAGGTGGCGCCCAAGGCCCTCGACACCGCCGATGCGGTGGACCTGGGCGATCTGGTGGCCTTCTACCGCCAGGCCAAGCAGCGGTTCGACGGCGATGAGGCCTTCCAAACCACCTCCAGGGAGGAGGTGGTGAAGCTCCAGGGCGGCGATCCGATCAGCCGCAAGGCCTGGACCCTGCTCTGCGACCAATCCCGCCGCGAATTCCAGCTGCTCTACGACCGGCTCGACATTCGCCTGAGCGAACGGGGCGAATCCTTCTACAACCCCTACCTCGATGCGGTGGTGGTCGATCTTAAGGCCTGCGGCCTGCTGGTGGTGGATGACGGCGCCGGATGTGTGTTCCTCGAGGGCCTGCAGGGCAAGGACGGCAAGCCCCTGCCGGTGATCGTGCAGAAGAGCGATGGCGGCTTCAACTACGCCACCACCGATCTGGCGGCGATCCGCTACCGCTTCCGGGCGGCCCCCGAGGGCGATGGCGCCCGCCGGGTGATCTACGTGACCGATGCCGGCCAGGCCAACCACTTCGCCGGCGTGTTCCAGGTGGCGCGGCGGGCCGGCTGGATCCCGGTGGGTGGCCGGCTCGAGCATGTGCCTTTTGGGCTGGTGCAGGGGGAGGATGGCAAAAAGCTCAAGACCCGCTCCGGCGACACCGTGCGCCTCAAGGACCTGCTCGATGAGGCCGTGGAGCGGGCCGAAGCCGACCTGCGCCGCCGCCTCCAGGAGGAAGGCCGCAGCGAAGACGACGCCTTCATTGCCCAGGTGGCCACCACCGTGGGCCTGGCGGCGGTGAAATACGCCGACCTCAGCCAGAACCGGATCACGAATTACCAGTTCAGCTTTGATCGCATGCTGGCCCTCAGCGGCAACACGGCCCCCTACCTGCTCTATGCGGTGGTGCGCATCGCCGGCATCGCCCGCAAGGGCGGCGACCTGGACTCCGGCGGCGCCGATGACACCGCCGAGCTGCAATTCAGCGAACCCCAGGAGTGGGCCCTGGTGCGCCAGCTGCTCCAGTTCGATGCCGTGATCGCCGAGGTGGAGGAGGAGCTGCTGCCCAACCGGCTGTGCAGCTACCTGTTCGAACTCAGCCAGGTGTTCAACCGCTTCTACGACCAGGTGCCCGTGCTCAAGGCCGACGGCCCCGCCCGCCGCTCCCGCCTGGCCCTCTGCCGCCTCAGCGCCGATACGCTCAAGGTGGGGCTGGGGCTGCTGGGGATTCCGAGCTTGGAGCGGATGTGAGGGGGGAGAGGAATTCAGGCTGCGGCTTTATGGCCCTCAGGCTGGAATCCTGCTCAAGCAACGCTGATGCTTCCCCTTCCTTTCGCTGCTGTGATGGTCATGCTGCCGATGGCTGGATCCAGAGAGCTGGTCGATCAGGCTCCTGCCTAACCTCGAGACATTCTCGAGATCTTCTCGTGGCCTTTGATGGCCATCGATATGTTAACCGCCCTATGACGTTGTGATACTTTTCTCAAGGGCTTCTTGAGCCAAGAGATTCAGGCTTTTGCCCTGCGCCTGGGCAGTCATGGCAAGCTTTGCGTGCAGCTCAGGTGGAATCCTGAGATTGAACTTACCGGAATACTGTTTAAGCGGTTCAATGCCTTTTTCCTTGCAGACCTCCATGAAGACATCGAGCGATTTTTTGAACTCCTGACGGAGCTCCTCTGGATTGGCCCCATAAAAGTCTGCGCCGCCGCTGAGCCCCAGAATCTCACCGCGAAACAGATCGGTCTCTGCGTCGTAGTCAATCTTGGCGCTGTAGCCATCGACAGTCATCAGGTTCATGGCATTACTCCGTGTTCTTCAAACCACTTTCGAAGCGAAGCAACAGCCCCCTTGTCAGTATCCGGGGAAGGATGGGGCCGGTGAAAGACCCTCACCTCGCCGAACAGCACAACAGCAACCCGGCTCCCGGCCCTTTCGCTAACTTCCGCTCCAAGCTCCACAAGGAGAGCTTCAATATCCCGCCAAGGCAGGCCGCCGCTGACAGGTCGAGCAAAGATCAACTCCAGGGTGCGCTGGTGCCTGCGCTTCATTAAGGCATGGTACCACCGATCAGTACCAGTGGCCAGTGCTCCCGATGGCGTCTGCCCCCATCTGACAGGGCTGAAGCCAACCCGGAGAGGCCGGCCAGGTCGATACGGCTGAGCTCTAGTTCAGCGAACCCCAGGAGTGGGCCCTGGTGCGCCAGCTACTCCAGTTCGATGCGGTGATCGCCGAGGTGGAGGAGGAGCTGCTGCCCAACCGGCTGTGCAGCGACCTGTTCGAACTCAGCCAGGTGTTCAACCGCTTCTACGACCAGGTGCCCGTGCTCAAGGCCGACGGCCCTGCCCGCCGCTCCCGCCTGGCCCTCTGCCGCCTCAGCGCCGACACCCTCAAGCTGGGGCTGGGGCTGCTGGGGATTCCGAGCTTGGAGCGGATGGGAGCGGCTGGGTGCGTGGGGGTTGGGGTGGGATCTAGCCAGCGGCCCGCCGCGTCAAACCCCTTAGCCTGCCTGGGCAGCCTGCCTCTGGGCAGCATCCTTTGCCCCCATGCCCCAAGCCAGCCCTGCCATGGCCGCCGCCCCTGCCCAGCAACCAGCTGCGGGCCTGCCCCAGGGTGCCCTGCTTGAGGAGTGTGCCTGGGCCGTCACCGCAGACAAGATTGATGCTGTGGTGGCTCGGCTCGAGGCCGTGGCCGCTCCCTTGCAGCTGATCGCCTTTGGTTCGGCTGCCCGCGGACCTCTTGAGAGTGCCAACGATCTGGACCTGGTGGTGGTGGAACCCACAGTGGCCAATCGCTACAGCGAAGTGGTGCGGCTCCAGAAGGCCCTGCGCGGACTGTTGATTCCGGTGGATCTGGTTGTCTCCAGTCAGGCCGCATACAACCAGCGTTGCCACGTTCCTGGAACCCTGGAGTTCACCGCTCGCACGGAAGGGCGCGTGCTGCATGATTCCCTCTGATCCGTTCCAATCCCAGCCCCTGCGTTTGCTCCTTCAAACATCCCAGCCAGGGTTTCCCTAGATCACTGGACTTGGGTTGCATACTTTTGATAAAGCTGGAAGAGATAGCTCATGCGTGCTCCCTCGGATTCAAAAGTCAATTTGCCATAAGCCTTGTCTACGGCTTGATCCAAGCTTTTGTGGGCTTTGCTGAGTGCCGGTGGCATTGTGACAGGGTCATAGAGTTGGGCCAGATTCGAGTCGGGGAAAGTGGCACGGTTATCAATCACGGCCTGGGCCGCGGTTTCAACAGCCTGGCGCTGCTTCTCACTGGGATTGGGCGGCCAAGGAAAGTTATTGTAGACAATTCCGACCGAATATCTGTAATCACTTTTTAGGCGCCCGCAGACAGTACGCATCCAAGCGTTGTGCATCAGCGAGGAGAGAATACCGAAGTGGTAGAGGGTTGCATCGCGGGCGATATTGAGTAGGTCGCTGGCGAATGTGCTCGGATCCTCGAAGCCTATGGGGATGTAATAACGGCGCTCTGAGGAGACTTTCGGAATTACAAGATATGATGAGGTTGGAAAGTTCTCAACATGGAATCGGGTTGGAGTGGCAGCCAGTTTTTGTGTTGGTGGGCTTTTGCTTGCTAAACGCGATTGCTGAACGGCCTTGACTCGCTTCACCGCTTCCGGCATAGCCTGTAGTTGGGCAGGTGTGCAGTCGCCGAGCCATAGGCACCAGCGCTCATAGCCGTTTAGGAACTCGTCAGCTCCGATCCAACGGTGGAAATAGGGTGAAGCTAAGGGCTCCAATTCGAGAAAGGAATCCCGTGCCTCTGGGGTAAAGAGGTATTGGCCGCCATCGATTGGCTTATTACCAATCCCCACGGACGGCACAGAGCAGAGGGGTTTGCTGCGGTTGGGGAGGCTGAGATCAGGTCCATCTACAAGATAGGGATTAATTGTTTTGGCCTGGCTGCGGAGTGGCTCTCCCTTGATGTCTTCATAGGAAAAGAGCCATTTGGGGGCGATCTCTTCAGCGGAGAAACCCACAATCACACAATGTACGGCTGCCTTGCCCCTTGCCTCATTGCTCCAACTAAAGGTGCGATGGGCAAAAAAGATGTGCATGCCCCGCTCCAGCATCCAGTTCCAGAGCACGCCAACTTGCTCTCCTTGGCAGATCGAGTTGGTGGACACAAAGGCGCAGCGGCTGCTAGTGCCGGCTATTAATTCAGTGGCTTTCACATACCAGGCTGCCACAAAGTCCAAGAGGCCCGCATTTTTGATGCCCAGAAAGATTGCATTCGTATCGGTTCGCTGTTCAGCGCTCAGGAACTTGGCTCCTACAAAGGGCGGGTTGCCCATCACATAGCTGAATGGGCCTGTGGGAAGCAAGCTTGCCCAGTCAACCCTCAGTGCGTTGTCATGGCGAATTGTGCTGCTGGCTTGTAGGGGAATCCGCGCGAAATACTGGCCAAATTCCTCGGAGATCAGCAGGTTCATCTGATGGTCCATTAGCCAGAGAGCGACCTGGGCGATCTGGGAGGGAAACTCTTCTATCTCAATGCCGTAGAACTGATCTACGTTGAGCTGAATTAGTTCATTTACATTGAGCAGCAGCTGGTCAGTGCTGCTGAGTTTCTTGAGGATTTCAAGCTCTAGTAGGCGCAACTCCCTATAGGCAATCACTAGGAAATTGCCGCAGCCGCAGGCTGGATCGAGAAAGGTGAGATTCCGTAGACGCTGATGGAACTCCTGGAGTCGTTTGATTTGCCCCTTGACCCGATCAAACTCCTCCCATAACTGATCAAGAAACAGCGGCTTGATTAGCTTGAGGATGTTGGCTTCGCTGGTGTAGTGGGCCCCTAAGTTGCGGCGGGCCGTTCGATCCATGATCGATTGGAAGAGTGATCCAAAAATTGCTGGAGAGATCCGTCCCCAGTCCAGTGCCGTGCAATCCAGTAATCCCTGCCGCATCTGGGCATCGAAGCTGGCATGGGGAAGGGTCTCGGCAAACAGCAGGCCATTGACATAGGGGAATGCCGCGAGCTGCTCATCTAGATTCTTGAGGCGGCGATGGGTTGCCGTGTTGAGAACTTGAAAGAGGCCGCTCAGCTGCGCTGCAAGATCACTGCCATCTTCGGCAGTCCGTTGTTCGATGAACTCTAGAAATTGTTGACGCTCGAAAATGCCTGTATCCTCAGCAAAAAGGCAAAAGAGGAGCCGCACCAAATAAAGCTCAAGGGCGTGTCCCTCGTAGCCCACCTCTTTCATTTGGTCGTGCAGCTTGCCCATGGCCTCGGCGGCCTTGATGTTGACCGGATCCTGCTCACGGATATGGTGGCGCTGATAGCCGGCTATAAAACCAAATAGCTTAACCTGGTTGTAAAGATCCTCGAGAGGGAACTCCCATTGGTCGTTTTCTTCGAGGTCGTAAAGGCGAAACTGGGCGAAGTCGGAAACGAGAATGTATTTAGGTAGATCGCGCTCGGCGATTCCGGGGAAATAGTCGAGCGCCTGTGCATAAGCGCGATCGAGATTCCTGCCTCGAGATTTGTGCTCAACTAGGAGTGTGCCTCTCCAAAATAAATCAATAAAGCCGCGCCGATCCCCCAGTTTTTTTACCGGCTCCTCAAATGAGGCCACCCGTTTCCGGCTGATGCCAAAAACGTGGAAGAAGCTGTCCCAGAAGGATTTAGCCTCGGCATCCTCCGAAGACTCTTCAGCCCACTCCTTAGAAAAGGCTAGAGCCCGCCCTTTGATCTCATTCCAGCTCAGTGGCATAGGGAGTTTCTAGGAGGTGTGCATCTTGATTCGATAATTATAGCCCTTTTGCCCAAGGATATCTCCAGTAGGGTGATTAATGATTGCCAATCCGTATTTATACCGTTTTTAATCCTTGGCCTTGGCAGCGGCTCGTATGCTTAGCATGCGGATTCACGGTTGGGCGGCGGTGATTCCTAGGTAGGCATGGCCTATTGGGCTCTAAAGCGCTTAGGGAGTTCCTTTGCTTGGCCGGCCAGCGAGGGCGATCTGATTGCTTAAGCGTTGGTTTCTTTGCTATCGATTTTTCCCTGGCTATGAGTTTAAACTTGTTCGGGATTTCTTGCGGACATTTTTTAGTCTTAAGAAGATAACTTGTTCCGGGGTGAATAACGCTGCATCTCCTGGCCCAGTTCACTGAGCTCTGTGAGGGGCTCGTGGCGCTGCGGTGGCGTTCGTCGCGGAGTTGCAGCAGGTCGTGAATGCGTAGGCGTCTGTGGCTTCCCACCATTACCACCGGCAGGGAGTGCTGCTCAATTAATAGGTACCAATCGGGACGCGACACATTGAGAATCTCAGCGGCCTGCTGGGTGGTGAGCAGGACGTCGTGGGGCAGCAAGGTTACCCTTCGCCGCGCTTTAGGTTGGCCAGTAGGCCGCCCAGGAGTCTGTAGAGCGGGGCCGGCATCTGATGCTCCTTCCTATGGGGCCCAATTAGGCGGGCTTCTCCGCTCTGGAGTAGGGCTAGTAGTTCGTCAAGTTGCTCTTTGGGAATCGAGTTTGGTGAAATCGTGCCGGGTACGGCCGGCCCTGCGGGCACCACCACAGGGTTTGCAACCATCTCGATCCCCCGCGCTCAGAGCGGCTATCTGTAATAAGTGCAATGGAATGGTTGGCGGATAGGGCTCCATGAGCTAAGCCAAAACCCAGGTCTGCAGCCAACCCCACACCTAGGCTGCCCCTGGCAGTCGCGCCACCCCCGGTTGACCCCCTTCCCTCCGCTTGATCCCAGTGGCAGCCGGCCCGGCGGACAACGGCTGGGGGTGGCGGTGCATCGGTCCCAGGCCGGCCCTGGCTGCAGCCCGTGGAGCGATCTGGCCCTGTGATGGATCCCGCTGCCGTCGAGAGCGCCGTTCCCTTGCCATTTCCCCAGGCGCGGCCTGAGGTGGAGTCGCTCACGGCCTACAGCGCGCCCTTGGAGGGGCGGCGGGGGTTGTTGCGGCTCGATTTCAATGAGAACACGGTGGGGCCCAGTCCCCAGGTGGTGGCGGCGATTCGGGCCATGCCGGCGGATCACTTCGCCATCTACCCCGAATACGACGGCCTGCGCGAGGCGGTGGTGGGCTCCCTGCTGGCAACCGCTGGCGCAGCGGCGCCCCAGGCGCCGGGCGCCGGGGGCTTCAGCCCCGACCACATCGGCCTGTTCAACGGCGTGGATGCGGCGATCCATGCGGTGTTTCACGCCTATGGCGACCGGGGCGATCGGCTGCTCACCACCAGCCCCACCTTTGGCTACTACACGCCCTGCGCCCAGATGCAGGGCATGGAAATCGAGGCGATTCCCTACGCGCTGCCCGATTTCGCCTTCCCATTGGAGGCGCTCACGGCCGCCCTGCTGCGGCCCGGGGTGGCTCCACCGAAGCTGCTGTTGATCTGCAATCCCAACAACCCCACCGGCACGCGCCTGCCCCCGGACGCGATCCTGGCCCTGGCGGCGGCGGCGCCCCAGACCCTGGTGGTGGTGGATGAGCTCTATGAGGCCTTCACCGGCGACAGCGTGCTGCCGGCTCTGCTGGGTGGCGGCGATCCCTTTGCGGCCTACCCCAACCTGGTGGTGTTGCGCTCCCTGGCCAAAACGGCCGGCCTGGCGGGTCTGCGCATCGGCTTTGCCATCGGCGCCCCGGCCGTGGTCGATCGCATCAGCCGCGTCACCGGTCCCTATGACATCAACAGCCTGGCGGTGACGGCCGCCCTAGCCGCCCTGGCCGACCAGGCCTACGTGGATGCCTACGTGGCCGAGGTGCTGGGCGCCCGCGACTGGCTGGTGGCCCAGTTGCTCCAGGCCGGCGTACGCCACCACAGCGCCGGTGGCAATTACCTGCTGCTCTGGCCCCAGGGGGACCCCCGGGCCGTGGAGCAGGCCCTGCGGCAGGCGGGGATTCTGGTGCGCTCGATGGCGGGCAAGCCCCTGATCGATGGCTCCCTGCGGGTGAGCCTGGGCACCCGAGCCCAGATGGAGCAGTTCTGGCGGGCCTACGCGGCGATTGAGCGGTTGGCCTGAAGCTCCGCTGCGGCCCGCAGCCCGGAAAGGTAGGCGCCGTGGGTGGTGCCGAACAGGCTGGGGTGGCTGGCTTCGCCGGCGAAGAACAACCGCTGGGCCAGGGGTTTTGCCAGCTCCTGCCGGTCGGCTGGCGTGCTGCCGAGGGCATTGAAGGAATAGGCGCCGCCGCTGAGGGGATCGGCGTGCCAGCGGCTGATTTGCACGCCCATGGGCTCGGGAATCCCCGGCCCATAGAGGCGCCGCAGGCTGGCCATGGCGCTGGCCACCACGGCCGGGTCGTCGAGGGCTTCGAGGGCCACCGCCGCCTGGCCGGCCTGGAAGCCGATCAACACAGGCTGTTTCAGGGGTTTCGCCAGGCTCACCCATTCCATCCAGTCGCCCGGCCCCGGGTCGATCTGGCCGAGCCAGTCCACATCTGTGGGCCAGAAGGGGCGCTCGAAGCGCAGGCAGCACTTGTTGAGCGTGCCCATGCCGAGGCGCTGGATCGCGGCCTGTTTGGCGGCCGGCAGGGGCGGGCTGAATTGGATCGATCCGGCCTTGAGCACCCCCAGGGGCACGGTGAGCACCAGCTTGTCGGCTTCGAAGCGGCGCGGTTCGCCGCCGGGTCCGGCCTGGCAGACCACCGTGACGCCACCTGATCCGCCAGCTGCCGCGATGGGGCCGTCCCAAATCACCTCCTGCACCCGTTGGCCCGTGAGGATCGTCAGCCCCTGGGCCAGGGCCTCGACGATGGCGCTAAAGCCAGGCACCAGCAGGGCTTCGCCGCCGCCGTAGGCCCCATCCATGTCCAGCCAGCGGCTGGAGAGGGCTGCTGCGCTGGCGCCGTATTCCTGCTCGTAGCGGCTGTTCAGCAGGAACCGCAGCCGTTGGCGGTCGTCGCTGCTCAGGCGGTTCCAGCCGAAGGTGCGGGACGCCAGCGCCTGCAGGGATTGGTCGGGGCCCTCCTGCTCCTGGGCCTGGGCGACGGCGGCCACCAAGCGCTGGTCGAGGCCATCGAGGATCCGATCCTGGCTGGCGCTGAGCGGTTTGCCATCGGCGCCGTAGATCCGGGCGCTTTCCAGGTTGGTGGCCACCAGCCGGGCGCCACTGCTGTGGGCCAGGGCCGTGATCGGGTTGCCGCTGGTGCCATGGATCCAGCCGGCCCCCAGGTCCAGGGGCAGGTCGGACCAGGCGCGGCTGGTCCAGGTGCGTCCCCCCAGGCGCCCACGCCCCTCCAGCACGGTGACCTGATGGCCCTGGCGCTGCAGTTGGCGCGCCGCCGCCAGACCGGCCAGACCGGCGCCCACCACGATCACCCGTACCCCCTGGGCGCTGGCGCTGCTTCGAGTGGCGGGGGCGAGGAGGGCGGATCCGAGCCCGGCCAGGCCGAGGGTGAGAAGTTGGCGGCGTTGGAGCATGCGCTCGGTCGTCAAACGAAGGAGATCTGAACCTTCAGATCGTTGAAATCCCAATCAGACCCTTGGGAGGCCAGCAGATCCTCAAAGCCGAAGGTGTTGTCCCCTAACACCTTCACGTGTTGCCGGTTATCGGAGCCGGTGCTGCCGAAGGTGAAGACCTGGCCATTGGGATTGATCAGGACGGGGGCATAGAGGCCGGCATCGGCACTGGTCAGATCCCAAGCGATGGTGCGGCTGGTGTGGCCTCCGGCGGTGATCTCGCTTCCTCCCGGCTTGATCCGATTGTCGCGCACCGCATCATGGAACGCAGCCGTGGTCCCGGCGGCGACTCCAGCCACCTGATAGCCGGAGCCGGTGATGGGATCAAGTTTGACAAGGCCAAAGCGATTGAGATAGCCGCAATCGGTGAGGATGGCGATGTTGAGATGGACACCCGCCGTTGGGATTGTGGTGAGATCAAGGATGGCATCGCCGCTGCTCTTCTGCAGTCGCGCCATCGCCAGGCCGTCGATATCCGTGGCGGCGAGGGAGCTGGTAATGCGCAGATCCAGATCGTTGTAATCACGGTCGGGGCCACCTGCGTCGTCAAGCCGAAGGCGGAACCCTCCATTCTCTGCTGTCAGCAATAACAAGGGATTTGTGTTCAGGTCATTGTTGCCACTGTTTTGTGAGAATCTCAGCTCTTTGCCTGCCTCAAGGTAGATGTTCTTGCTGCCAAGATTGCCGGAATTGGGTGTGGCTCCTACGGCCCCCAGGAACTCTCCTGATGTAGTGCGAAGTTCCAGGCCATTTTGCCAAGAGGCCGCAGCTGAGAGCGCTGCAATGTTGAGCCACAGACCCGTGCCCGCGACGCCATCCACCACCAGGCCAAGTTTGTCATCACTCAGCTTCAAGATTGGTGCCTTCACGAGGGCGGCCATGCCCACGGGGTCATCGATTAGATTAGGAAGTGGATTGAGGTCGCCAAATTCGTTGTCTTTCAGGTATAGTCGGGCGCCATCAATAGTGCCGTTGTTGTCGCGATCGAGCAGGATGCCGCCGAGGCCTGTCTTGGGGTCGTAGCCAAAGAAGTAGTAGCCGCCTTTGCCATCGGGCTTGAACAGGGCGTTCCAGGCTGAAGCCCCATTGGCATAATAAAGATCAACCTGTTGGATTGTGTCCCTGAATCGTTTATTGACAGCGTCGCGATAGTTCGCTTCAGCCGTTGAGTCGAACTTGCCCGTGCGCACGATTTCGGGAACCACGCGGAAACTGGGCTGGTCCGTAACGGCAATGACAAGATCAGCCCCTGTGGGTAGGTTCTTATTGCCAGGATTGGCTTTGATGAAAGATTGGATGCCTGTAATGGCAACGCCAGTGGTGGTTTCGGCTTTGCCGCCAAGCCCTTTGAAGATCAGGCTAGTGATGGCATTTAGGCTACCCCCAGTGACAGGATCAACCGTGCTGGATTGCTCCATCGGTTTGACAACAATGCTGGCGGCATCGCCTTTGGTTGCGCCCACGGATTTGGTGGAGCTCTCAAATGTGGCGACAAAGCGTTGTAGTGAGTCGTCGATATGGTCGTTATTGGCATCGTTGCCAAATTCGAATGTGTCATCTGCGCCGTCGTTGTCGCGGCCTTTTGTGGCGATCACGATCGAGCCGATCGTTCCGGAGTTGCCGGCGGCATCCGTGGCAAGGATGGTGTAGGTGCCATCCTTGAGGTTGTCGCTATTGCCGATGGGACTACCGTCGCTGAAATAAGTCCCGAAGGGCTGCAGGCCTGTCGCCTGGGGATCCGCGTCCAGGAAGGTGACGATGTAGGTGCCGTCGGAATCGGAAACGGTGTATTGGGTCCCTTGGCTGAGGGGTGTTTTACCATCCGCTCCGATCAGGCTAAGAACCAAATCGGGTTCACCTGTAAAGGTGACAATAGGCAGGCCGACTGAGGTGACGGTGTCGTCCTCGCCCGTGTCTGTGGAGGAGGTGATGTCGATTGGGCCGCTGGTGATCGCGGTGTCAAAGGTGAGAGTCGCTGGACTGCCTGCGCCACCCTTGTTTGCGGCCGCATCGGTGTAGGTTTCAGCGCTGACCGAGATAGAAGCAGTTCCGCTATTGGTATTCGGCGTTGGCGTGAAGGTAGCGGTGCGTGTTGTGCCTGAGTCGGTGAGGTCAGAGAGGGTGCCGCCTGAGACGGAGATATCCTCGGAGGAAAAAGTGCTTCCTGGATCTTCTGAGAAGGCAAAGGTAATGGTGGCGGTTTCGCCGATTTTTAAGGATGATTTGTCGCTTGTAATCGCCAGGGTTGGGGCGATGGTGTCGACGGTAAGGGAGAGGTGATTATTGTCATCAGGGCCATCGGTATTTTGGTTGCCGATGGTATCGGAGAAGGTGGTGCTGGCAACGGCAATGCTTGCCGGTGTTGTGGAATTAGATGTTGCCGTGAAGGTCGCGGTGCGTGTTGTGCCTGAGTCGGTGAGGTCAGAGAGGGTGCCGCCTGAGACGGAGATATCCTCGGAGGAGAAGGTGCTTCCTGGATCTTCTGAGAAGGTGAAGGTGATGGTGGCGGTCTGACCTGAACGAAGCGCAGCCGTGCTGCTTGTGATGGCGAGGGTTGGAGCGAGGGTATCGATCGAGATCGAGGGAGTAGTGCCAGCACCACCGTTGTTGCCTGCGGTATCGGTGTAGGAGTTTGCGGCGACAGTGATCGAGGCAGAGCCGCTGGCGAGGCTTGGGGTGGGAGTGAAGGTTGCGGTGCGGGTCAGGCCTGAGCCGGAAATAGCCCCGAGCGTGCCGCTAGAGACGACGACATCACCGGTGGTGCCGTCCCAGGAGAAGGTGCTGCCTGGATCTTCTGAGAAGGTGAAGGTAATGGTGGCAGTTTCGCCGATTTTTAAGGATGGTTTGTCGCTTGTAATCGCAAGGGTTGGTGGCGTGGTGTCAGTTGGATCAACTGCATAAACGCCAGTGGTGATATGGTTGCTGATGGGTTCGATTACTCTTCCGTCTTCCTCTGGTATGCCTACGAAGCCCCAAGTGATGATTGATCCATCGGTTTTAATTGCCGCGAAAGCGGCATTGGGTGTAGAGATGATTTGGGATACTCCTGATTGCAGCGAGATCGTAACTGCAGAACTATCGCCGCCATAGTCAGATGCGCCCCATGTGACGACAGATCCGTCAGATTTAAGTGCCGCAAAAGCAGCATTGGTTGAAAATATTTGCACTACATTGATTAGACTTTTGCCTGTGCTATCTCCGCCATACGAGGCGCTCCCCCAAGTAACGACAGAGCCGTCTGATTTAAGCGCCGCAAAAGCTCTGTCAGTTGTAAATATTTTGACAACGCCTGAGGCTAGATCCGGGGCTGTACCTGCTGTGCTATTGACAAGGCCATCGCCGCCAAAGGAGGAGTCGCCCCAGATGACAACAGATCCGTCTGACCTAAGTGCTGCAAAAGCGCCAGAGGTAGAGAATATTTGGACGACGCCTGAGGATAGGTCGGGTCCAGTATTTTGTGCGCTATCGATAAGCCCGTCGCCGCCATGGGAGGAGTAGCCCCAAGTAACGACAGAGCCGTCAGCTTTAAGTGCCGCAAAAGCACTACTAGTTGAAAATATTTGGATGACGCCTGAGGATAGATCAGGGCCTGTTCCTGATGTGCTTTCGAGCCCATTGCCCCCGTAGTAGTCAAGGCCCCATGTAACGACAGAGCCGTTTGATTTAAGCGCCGCAAAAGCACCACTGTTTGAAAAGATTTGCACTACGTCGGTTAAGCTTTTGCCGGTGCTGTTCCCACCATAAGAGGAGTACCCCCAAGTAACTACGGTTCCATCGGATTTAAGGGCTGCAAAAGCGTAGCCAGTTGAAAAAACTTGTGCAACATCAGTTAGGCTTATTCCCGTGCTGTCGCCCCCGTAGTAGTCAAGGCCCCAGGTAACGACAGATCTGTCTGATTTAAGCGCAGCAAAAGAGCTCGAATTTGAGAATATTTGGACGACACCTGAGGATAAATCAGGGCCTGTGTTTGCTGTGCTATTGACAAGGCCGTCGCCGCCAGCGTTAGAGCTGCCCCAGGTGACGACAGATCCGTCTGATTTGAGCGCCGCAAAAGCGCCGTCATTCGCAAATATTTGAACTACGTTGATTAGGTTCAGGCTTGTGATGGCGCTGCTGTAGTTATTGAGCCCCCAAGTGATGACGGATCCGTTTTGGTCAAGCGCTGCAAAATCGTCTTTTGTTGCGGCCAATAGCCGGGGTGTGGTTGCTGCTGTTAGTGTTGTGTCGTCAGTAATCCTGGCGGACGTATCCACCCCCACTTGGCTTGGGGTGAGAATGCTGCTCCTGGCCACAATGGCTAGGCGGAGAGTTCCTGATGTGGTGGGAGTGACTTCAACAGTGAAGAGCCCTGGGCTGATCTCGCTAATGGTTCCGAATGAGACTGTTGCTGTGCCCGTATTGACGAGATCGCTGGCGGTGAAAGTGGCGGCGTTGATGTCCTCGCTGAATCTAAATTTATAGGTTAGGGGTGTGCCTGTACTGATGACGTTGCTGGTGACTTGGTCATCGATTCCCCATGGGCGGATGTAGGGCGCTTGGGTCAGGGTTACGGAAGATTGCTGGCGAGCCGTCTCGGAAAATGGAATTTCGAAGTGAGCGCCAGATCGACTGACCAGTTCCCAGTTTGCTGCCTGGGGATGGCCGCCCAGGCGGTGTGGGCTACTGAGTACTTCGCTGCCAGTGAGCTCCTCCAGGAGCGCCACAAAGTTGCGATCGGCGCCCACCTCGCAGCTCCACAGCGCAATCGTGCTCACCTGCCATTGGGCCAGGAGTGTGGCCTTGCTAATGAGGGCGGCGGCGGTGACCCACTCGCCGCCGATCTGGAACGCGCCCGGGCGGCCGTGGGCGACGAGGTGGAGGGTGTCTACGGGCTTGCCCTGCCGGCGGCGGCGGGCCAGTTCCTGGGTGATCTCTTGAAGGGGGTCGCCGCTCTGGCCGAGGGCCACCAGCTCCTGCAGGGCTCCAGGAATCAGCTCTCCGATCCGGGGACACAGGCCGTCGACCACGATGAGGTCTTGGGCGGCGGCAAGGGCCTTCTTGCTATGGAGTACGGGAAACATTGCTTGATCAAAATTATTGTTTTCTAAATTAGGGCCACCGATGCCTTTCTGCATCACCCTCCTAAAGGAGGGTATTGCGCTGAGTTGGGGGGGGCTGGATTCAGTCAGGCCAAGGGCTGAAGGGATTGTCCAAGGTTTTGGGTTGGCCCAGTCAATGCGGTGGCTAGGGCTGGACGTTGAGGACTAGGAGTCTGTTGCGCGTAGATCCGCCCCCTGCTCTCCCCAGCCCCCCTGAATTTGCCCAGATCCCAGTGACAGCAATGGATCTGGGCGATAGGATGGACCATGCAGAAGCCCAAGTCCTTCCGTCCCTGGCAGCCGGAGCAGACCACCCTGCTGCCGCCTTCACCTCGTGAGTGGCTGTCGCCTGATCAC
>CALRRL020000029.1:0-34371 GCA_943370565.1 Synechococcus sp. UW140
GCCACCGCTACCACCACCGTCTCCACCGCATTCACGGCAACGGCTGCCACCAGTAATGCCGGCACCGCCAACCTCAGCAGTGCTGGCCTGGCCGTGGATCTCACCGCCACCACCGGAGCTAATGGCTTCCGGGTCACCAACACCGGAGCGGCTGCAGCCTTTATGGGCAGCAGCAAAGCCGACACCCTCATCGGGGGCACGGGGGCCGACACCCTCACCGGGGGTGCTGGCAATGACACCCTTACCGGGGGCGCTGGCAATGACACCTTCAACGTGGATGCTGGCACCGACACCATCACCGATCTGGCCGCCGCCGATGTCCTTGTCGTGTCAGGTGGCGCCGCCGCCATAGCCACCGTGATGGCGGCCTTCACCGCCACAGCCGCCACCACAAACTTCGGCACCGTCACCCTCTCCAGTGCTGGCCAGACCGTCAACCTGGCGAACGCCAGCGGACCCAATGGTTACGCCGTCACCAACACCGGCAACGCGGCCACCTTCACCGGCAGTGCCTTCAATGACAGCCTCACCGGTGGCACCGGCAATGACACCCTCATTGCCGGTGCTGGTAACGACAGCCTCTCCGGTGGCAACGGCAACGACACCCTCTCTGGGGGTAGCGGGATCGACAGCCTCACGGGTGCTGGCGGATCCGACATCTTCCAATTCGCCGCGGGCGATGCGTTGATTTCAGGAACCACTACCCCGAGCTTTGATCGCATGACCGACTTCACCATCGGTGGCGCCAGTGGCGATAGTTTCGATGGGGTCAATGCCGTTACGGCTGCGAACTTGCGCAAACTCGGTACTATCGGCGCCAGCCTGACTTCAGACACAATTACGGCCCTGCTAACGACCACCACTTTCACGGCCAATGGCGCGGCTGCTTTCACATTCGGGTCGGGGGCAGGACTGCGGACCTTCGTTGCTCTCAACGATACCAATGCTGGCTTCCAGTCCAGCACTGACAACATCGTTGAAATCACTGGATTCACAGGCAATCTCAACAACCTGGCGATTATCTAATCATTCAAGGGAACCCAGAGACCCGCTCAAGCCTTGACCTGTCCTGAGATCTAGTTTGCCTGGGTGTGATAGCGGCTCTGCTCGATGCAGGGTACGCTGCCACACCCTCTTTCATGGGCCCAGGCCTGAATTTTGACCTTAAAAAGTCATTCCCTGCTGACTTTGACGGCCAACTCACCCACGCAATACTGCGCCTCTATGCAGATCCTCTCGCGCTTATCAGAACACCAAGCCCACAGCCTTCGATGGCTTTTATTGCTGGGCTGGCTTGGGCTGATTGGCAGCCTGTTGCTCTCTCCCTGGGTGAACAGCGATCCCATCCCTGGACGCCTTGTTGACTGCGCCCCTATGGGCAGCTGCAGCCTCCATCATCACGATGGCAATCGCCTGTTCTGGGGCGTTGTCGTGCCCCTGGGACTCTTGATGATTGTGGCCGTAAGCCATGAACTTTGGCGCCGCCTCTGCCCACTTGCCTTTGTCTCCCAGCTCTTCCGGGCCCTGGGGTTACAGCGCACGGGCCGGGGACAGGGGGGCAGGGTTGATGTAATCAGGGTGACTCCGGACTCCTGGCTCGGGCGTCATCATGTGCAGCTGCAATGGGCCCTCTTTATCGCCGGCCTTAGCCTACGGCTGCTGGTTGTCAACAGCAGCCCCTTCGGATTGGGACTCTTTTTGCTACTCACTGTGCTCGCAGCGGTCATTGTCGGCTGGGCCTATGGAGGCAAGGCCTGGTGTCAATACATTTGCCCGATGGGTCCCGTTCAAACAATCCTAATTGGACCACGAAGCTTATTCGGTAGCCCCTCCCATTTGGGATCAGGCCCAAAACTTAGCCAATCAATGTGCCGCACCACCTCAGCCCATGGGGGTGAAAAAGCACCTGTGTGGCCTGTCAAACTCCTTGTCTCGACATTGATAGTGAACGCTCCTATTGGCAGACCTTAAGGGGAAAGCGCGGGTTGACCTTTGCCTGGTATTCCTATCCCGGACTTGTGCTGGCCTTCTTCCTGTTATTGCAAGGGGGAGGCGGGGCTGACCATGATTATTTTCGTAGTGGTCGCTGGGCCTACGACACCACTGTCCTCACCAGGATCTGGACGCCCTTGGTCCCATCCCTGGCCGCGCCAAGGGCACCAGCTGGCAAGCCCCAACCGTCTAGCCTGTCCGACCCAACACGGCCAGAGCAGGGGCATGGCCCCCCGCGGAGCCAAGCCCAAGCGTGGCGCCAGGATGCGCCATCCACTGATTCCTGGAGCCCACACCCCTGGCACAACAAACACGAGTCGCTGCTGGACATCAACCTCGAACCGGTGCAAAGCAGCCCGGATGAAGCCGATTTCAGCAGGGAAGTCCCCAACAGCACGGATCAACAAATCCCTGCGAAGCCCGCCGAATTCCTTGGCGGTAGCCGCAAACCCGGGAGTTAACCATGGCCGCACTAACCCATTGGCCAAGGCTGATCTCGATCCCATTGCTATTGGCTGGCTGTGGGCTGGGCTCCTTTTTGCTTCTGGCACTTCTGGAGCGCTTCTTGATGCTGAGCCTGAGCCATGCCGGCCATCGCCAGGCCGCGGAGCTGGCCCGTCAGCGCACCAGGCTCATGGCTACCTTTCTGACAATTAATTTATTTTTTTGGTTTAGCGATCCCAGCCTAAGCGCCTTTGGCGGGATGCTGGCCCGGGCCCTTCGCTATGGCCTCTGGGCCCTGACGGCGATCTGGCTGGCCTCGCTGTGGAATCGCTCCTCAAGCGTTTACCGCAGGGAAGCCACAAGCGCGAGTCTCAGAAAGCAAATACAACCTTTTCTTCCCCAACTTGAGGAGGCCTTGGATGGTCGCCTGCTCGTTGACCTGAGTCCCGATGAAGTGTTTATCCTGGCAAAGGGATTGCCGGCCCAGGTTCGCTATGGCAGCATCACCATTTATCGCAATGTGCTTGCGGATTTATTCCGATCCGGTCGACTAGATCGGGCCGCATCTTTCCGCCAACTCGAAGAGCTTAGGCAGGTTCTCAATCTCCGCGAAGAGGATCATCATGCGGCGATTCGCGAGTTGGCGGTCCTTGATCCGGCCCTGTTGCTGCTTGATGCCCGCCAGCGTCAAGCCAGGGATGTGCGTGAATCCGCCGCCTCCGAAGCCATTGCCGACCTGCTGCATGGCTCCACTGAAACCGGGGCCAACCTGGCAAACCTATTGCCCCGTTACCGCCAACAACTGGAGAAGATTCGCCGCCAGAGTGGGCTCGATGAGGATGGCTGGAGCTCCGTGCTGTCCGCCTTCTTGACGGAAGATGGCCCCGTGCTTCCCCTGATTAAGCGGGAGCTTGATCAACTGGAGCAGGCCCTGGCCGACCGGCTCACCGTGCTGGAGGCGTCGGGCCGCCAACCCCTGCTGCGCCCCCTGTTGATGTCCCTCGATCTGCAGATGGTGAGTGTGCTGGTCGCCCTGTTACCCCAGATGCTGGTCTGCTCCGATAGGGCCTTGGGCCATCGTTTTGAGCAACTGCGTGGTTGGATCCCTGCCAGTGTCGGCAGGGCCCTGCAGGATCGCAGCGGACTCGACCTGCTTTCCATGCAGGCAGTCAACCAAAATCCGCCCTTCCTCATCCCCCAACTGGTGGATGTGCTTGCTGGCTTTTGGCAGGATCCCGATCCGGAAACGGCCGCCTGGGCCCAATGGCTCCTACAGCGCTATTCGCCAGCGCGGGCTGAGGCTGTGGCCCGCCAACCACGCCCTGGCCTGCCGGAATCGCGCCTGTTTGCCGCCTTTAGTGCGGATCAAACCGCCCCTGGCGGCCCCCTAGAAACCCACCTGCGGGAGATCCTCAACGAACGCGTTGAAGGCGCCTGGACTCCGGCAGCCCTGCTGCAAGCGTTGCTGGCGCAACGCACCCAGGCTTCGCTGCCTGGGCTCAACCCGATCGCCTTGCTGGCCCTGCCCAGCAGCTGAGGCCCTTGCTGCGATCTTTAGAACCGAAGCGGTTGTCAATGGGTTTCGGCGTTGCCCAAGCCAGCGCACAAACCGTTGCCCTCAAAAGAGCCCCCGTGGCGAGATTGAATCCCGGCGGCTCAATCAAACATCGACCCGGTTCAGACACTTCCAAGGGGCAAGCTCCTCTCTCGGGCGACCCCCGACGCCCCCAGCATCGGCCTCGGTCTCGGCTGGGAGGCAAGGGCCTAGGGGTTGGGGCAACCAAGCCCTAGCTCAGGCGGACTGGAGCTGCTTGAGCTGCTCTTCCAAACGCTGCCGCAGCCGGTTCTGCACCAGGGAGCAGAGGTCGTTCACCAGGTCGTTATCGGCGCTGTAGATCATGCGCACGCCCTCGCGCACGCAGCTCACAAGGCCGGCCCGTTGCAGCTGGCCCAGCTGGCGGCTGACATGGGACTGGCTGAACCCCGTGGCCTCGATCAGGGAAGCCCCATCCCGGGGCCCCTGGGCCAGCAGGCAGAGCAGTTGCAGCCGGGCGGGCTCGCTGAGCAGGCGGAAGAACTGGCTGTACTCCTCCAGCAGCTGGGGGCTGGGCATGGAGCCAGGGGCAGCCATGGCAAGGCATTGATGACGATCAAGCCATTATGTAGGCACCCGCCTGCAGGCCCCACCCAACAGGTCGGTCCAACCCTGTCGGCAAGGCATGGCGAGCTGACGCGGGCCGTTGCTTGATCTGATTTATGCGTGTACACTCATACCAGCCATAAAGGCATTGATCGTGTCTGACGCCTCCCCGGGCTCGCCCGCCCCGGCCGCCCCTGGTTCCCCGGCACCGCTGGCAAGCCCCCTGCTCCGGGCCGCCGCCGGGGGCGGCCCGTTGCTGTTGCGCCAACTCTTTGATGCCGACACCGGCACCTTCACCTACCTGCTCGCCGATGGCGACACGGGCGAAGGGGTGCTGATCGATCCGGTGTTCGAGCAGCACAACCGGGACCTGGCCCTGATCCGGGAACTGGGCATCGCCCTGGTGGCCAGCCTCGACACCCATGCCCACGCCGACCATGTGACCGGTAGCTGGTTGATGCACCAGGCCACGGGCTGCGCCATCGGCCTGGCTGCTGCCGCCCGGGCTAAAAACGTGACCCACCCCCTGGCCGATGGCGATCGGATCCGCTTCGGCAGCCGGGAGCTGGAGGTGCGCTCCACCCCAGGCCATACCGATGGCTGCCTCACCTTTGTGCTGGACGACCACACGGCGGCCTTCACCGGCGATGCCCTGCTGGTGCGGGGCTGCGGCCGCTGTGATTTCCAGCAGGGCAATGCCCAGGCCCTGTACCGCTCGATCACCGAGCAAATCCTGTCCCTGCCGGACGCCTGCCTGCTCTACCCAGGCCACGACTATGTCGGCCGAACGGTGAGCTCGGTGGCAGAAGAGAAAGTGTTCAATGCCCGCCTCGGCGGCGGCGCCAATGAGCGCGACTTCGTGATCTTCATGGAGTCCATGAAACTGCCCCACCCCGGCCGCCTCGCCGAGGCCCTGCCCGCCAACCTGCGCTCCGGCAAGCCCCGGGCGGGCCAGGTTGGCGCGGCGGCGGCGCAGCCGAGCTGGGCACCGGTGCAACGCAGCTATGCCGGCCTGCCCGAGCTAAGCCCCGCCTGGGTGGCGGAGCACCGCCAGGAACTCACCCTGCTGGACGTGCGCACGGCCGAGGAATTCCACGGCCCCGACGGCCACGTGCCCGGCAGCCTCCTGATCCCCCTGCCGGAGCTGGAGGCCCGCCTCCAGGAGCTCCCCCCAGGGCGCCCCGTGGTGGTGGTCTGCCATTCCGGCAGCCGCTCGGCCCTCGGCACCCTGCAGCTCGAGAAAGCCGGCCTTACCCAGGTGGCCAACCTGCATGGCGGCCTGCGGGCCTGGGAAGCGGAGGGATTCCCGATCGAGGGCGCCCCAGCCAGCGCCTCCTGAGCCCTAACCGTCCCCCTCCTGCCTTCCCCTTGGGAACTCCCTGCCATGCAACCGACCCTGCGCCTCAGCCCCCAGGAACTGGCCGACCAACACCGCAGCGGCCGGGTGAGCATCGTTGATGTACGCGAACCGATGGAATTCGTCGGCGGCTCCATCCCCGGCAGCCGCAACATCCCCCTGGGCCAACTCAGCACGGTGCCCCTGCCGCCAGAGCCGCTGGTGCTGGTCTGCCAGAGCGGCGCCCGCAGCGAACGGGGCGTGGCGGCCCTGCGCAGCCGCGGCCTCGCCACGGAGCTCGCCGATCTGGAGGGGGGGCTGCTCGCCTGGCAGGCGGCCCAGCTGCCCCTGGAGCAGCGCCGGGGCGCGCCCTTGCCGCTGATGCGCCAGGTGCAGATCAGCGCCGGCGCCCTGGTGTTGGTGGGTGTGATCCTCAGCCAAACCGTGGCCCCCGGCTGGATCTGGCTGAGTGGCTTCGTTGGCGCGGGCCTGATCTTTGCTGGCATCTCCGGCTTCTGTGGCATGGCCCGCCTGCTGGCCCTGCTGCCCTGGAACCGGGTGAAGGTGTGAGCACCAACGTTGTGCTGTTGTTACTGGGCGGCGGCGGCCTGATCGGCGTCCTGCTCGCCATGCTTGGGGCCGGCGGTGGGATCCTGCTGCTGCCGTTGCTTGTGAGTGGTGCCGCCCTCCCCACCCGGGAGGCCGTGCCCCTCTCCCTGCTGGTGGTGACCCTGATGGCCCTCGGCAACCTGGGCCCCTACCTGCGGCGGCGCCAGGTGGCGCCCAAACCAGCCCTGATCATGGGGGTGTCCGCCCTGGCTGGCAGCTGGATCGGCGGCAGCCTGGTCAAGGCCGGCCTCGTGGCCGAACCGGTGCAATTGGGCCTGTTTGCCGCCGCGGCCCTCCTGGCCTCCTGGCTGCTCAGCCGCGGCAAGGCCGTCACCGCAACAGCCGAACGGAGTGGCAGCGGCCCACCCCTGGCCCTGGCCGTTCAGGGACTGCTAGTGGGCCTGCTCACCGGCATCGCCGGGGTGGGCGGAGGCTTTGTCGGTGCCCTGGTCGGCCAGCGCCTGGCCCCCCACTTGCCCGACCGCCAACTGCGCCGGGGCTTTGCCGCCCTGCTGGTGGGTTCGGCCCTGCTCAGCGGCATAGAGGTCTGGCGCCGCCAGGCGCCAACCGCAAACCAAACCACCCACCGCCCTTCCGTCGGCAGCCTGGGGACCACAACCGGGTCACCAAGGACCTCCCCTCCCCTGGCCGCCGCCCTGGCACCCCAATCGATGGCGCCCCAATCCGCCCAGCCACTCCTGCAGTTGCCCCGTGTCCGGCCACTGGCCGGCAACGCTCCAACAAAGCATCGCGGTGACGCTGGATCAGCCGCATCCCACTGGAGGGAGCCACCGACGCCAACACCATCAACTCTTTAGAAACCAACCCCCATGAACCCCTTTTTCCAACTCGACACGAACCGGCCCTTTGAAGAGGCCTGTGCCGCCCTCGAGGTTGCCGTGCCAGCCCATGGTTTCGGGCTGCTGGCGATGCATGATTTGGCGGCCACCCTGCGGTCCAAGGGGATTGAATTCCCCGAGCAATGTCGCGTGTTTGAGGTTTGCAATCCCCAGCAGGCCGCCCAGGTGCTCGCGGCTGACATGGCCCTCAACATGGCGCTGCCCTGCCGCATCTCCGTTTATACCCAGGCCGGCCAAACCCACATCGGCATGATTCGCCCCGAAGCGATGCTCAGCACGCTCTCTAGCGATCCAGGCCTGGCCGACGTTGCCCGCCAGGTGGAGGCCAGCACCATGGCGATCATGGAGGAGGCAGCTGGGGATTAAGTCTGGTGCAGGTGGCGAAATCGGTAGTCACGTTGAATAGTCCATCAACCAAGGGATGAGCGGATGGGGCGTTGGCGGTCAAGGGGATGGGCTAGGAACCCCTCCGCCTGTCGCTTCTCGCAGAGCTCGGCTGCCCGGGGCCCGGCCGCTGGGTGCGCTGAATGAGCTGCGTTAGGGCTATGGATGCTCCTGGCAAGGCATCCACAGCGAGCCCATGGCATGGACGCCGGCGCAGCCCAGCTCCTGCGCTTTTTCCAGCGCCACCTGCTTGCTCGGATAGGCATAGAGATTGGGTCTGCCCCCTTGATGCTCCTGGTGGTGATGCACCCGGCCCACGTCGCCGCCCAGGCGGTAGGGGCCCATGCCCTCCAAGCCAACCCACCAGACACCCATCACATTGACGCCGGCGATCAACACGCCCATCCCCACTACAGATGCATTGATTAGGCCCATGGCGACAGCGCCAATACTGATCACGCCCATCGGCACCACACCGATGCTCACCACGCCCATCGGCACGACGCCGATCGAAATGATCCCCAGGGGGGCAATGCCGATCGCGATCAGCTTCGGCTTCGAGCCACAGCTTGAACCTTCCATCAGTGGGCCATCGGGCTGCTGTGGCTGCCCGTGGCATCGCCGTGGCTGGCACAAGGCATCCACATTGCACCCATCCTGTGGGCGCCTTGGCAATGGAACTGCTTAGCGGCTGCCTCCGCTTCTGCCTTTGTGGCAAACATCGCCTTGGTGCCTCCCTGGGCAGCCGGATCTGGTGCTGCGATCACTGCCGGGGGAGCGGCAAGGGATGAAGCAATTGCGGCTGCAAGGGCGAGCAGAGGATGGAAGCTAGGCATGGCTGCGGATTGAAAACGGCAATTCAGTAATCTTGTCCCAGAGGGTGGTCAATCCGTCCGGAGGCGGCATCAATTCAGTGCTGGAATGAACATTATCACTCTGTCCCTAGTTCCGATTGACTCTTGGTAGCTAGATGCGAAACCGCTGCCGCGACAGGGGGCGCTCTGACTATCGTAGCTGCATTCCATGTCTTGGCGATTTGGAAATGGAGGTGGCCATGGAGGGACACTACTACCGTTCTGCTGCAAGCCAATAGAGATCTTTGTTGGAAGCATTTCTACCACGCAGCAGATCTGCTTTTGACTATAGCTTAGCCTTTCGTTAAAGATCAATGGATCAAGCAAACGCTAGATCGGCTCGCTCATGCGACTGACGGACGATTGTGAGCTGCTTTACAGCGTACGGGCGATTGACAAATGCTTTCTCAAGTCATAGGCTCAGGGAGTTTCAAATTCACAGAAGTGAGACTTTAAAGCATGGTCAATCGCTTTTTAACGACTCATTGGGTCGTCACGGTTATGGCTCTGGCTGTCGTGATGCTTCCCTCGGCACAGGCAAAGCAGTTCAACATGGAATCCATGCCCGTCAGTTCAGAAATTAGAACTAGCCCCCTGTTGCTGGCCTGTGGCGGGGGAGGATCCGGGTCCTATCGGAAGCCAGCCAGGCCTGGCCATCATCAGGGCGAAACCCCTACCCCGGCGAACACCAAGCCAGCGCCAACCGCCCTGCCACCAAATTCCTAGGGAATTGATGGTGACCTGGATGAACTCAAACGGCTGAGCCATCCAGGTCAGCGCCGCAATAGTCGCAAGCATTGTCTTGCCATCATTGCGGTCGTTGCACAAGTATTTAGAATTTGAAAGTAGTTTTAATCAGCCCCCCGAACTGGCTAAAGGTTTGGCCCGCAGGGGTGCTTTGGCCAAGTGGACGACTTAAGTAAATGAGCGCCGGCGTGACAGTGATGTGATCTGACACCTGGACTTTGTACCACCACTCCCAGACAAAGTTGCCATCGTCTGGTGCGGCTGATCCAGTTAATGCGGTAGCAAACACGGGCTGGGCAACGGCCATGCCAAAGTCATTGCCCTTGGCAAAAACATCGGTCCACTGCAGGCCCACCATCCAGGACTGACTGGTGCTGAGGCTGCCGGCGGCAGAGCTTGGATTGAAGACGGTGCCATTGATGCCCCAGCCAAGGCTGACGGAAGGCAGCCAGCCACTCTTCAGGGGTTGCCAGAAGCCACTGAGACCGAAAGCATTGGTGCTGGCATTGGCGTTGTGATCGATTGCTGAGTGGGTGAAGGGAGTGGTGCCCGGCACGAACTGAGTGTCCGGTTGGACATAGCTCCAGATGGCGGCCAGTCCCCACTGTTCAGCGGCGTAGGCCAACTGAACGCTACCTGTGGCTCCCGCACTTTTAGTGCCAATCCCGCCCGTTGTGGAGGAAGGATTGCCAACGGTGCCAATCTGACCCTGGCCTGACACGTAATTAGCACTAACGCTGTAACCATTCTTTTGCCACCAAAGACCAGCACCGGCCCCAAGGTTCTTGCTATAGGCCGCCGGGGCACCATTAACGGTCATCACATTCAAGATGGTGTCTGCGGGATAGACACTGGGCCACAAGGCCAGCATGTCTTCCTGCCCGACACGAGGACCGACGGTTGCCGTAAAGCCATTCCCGAGGGGACGCTGATAGAACAGCTTGTCAATGCCTACAATGTTTGGCCCCGCATCTTCTTCAAAAGCGACCTCAAGTTCAGACAGGCCGAGGGCATGGGGCGATCCCCCAAAAACGCTCGAACCAAAGTTGCCTGCCCGTAGCAGGGTGCGCAGGAGATCTTTGCCGTCGAAGCTGGTATCAAGACTCAACTGCAAGTCATAGTTGAAGGTGGTGCCATTGGGCAGGGCAACGGCTGAGCCAGTGCGACGATTGACGGTATTGGCACCCGTGTTAATGGCACTGCCACTGAAGGCGTTCGCCCCGATCACGAAGGTGGCAAGACCCGACAGCTTGGTCGTGGTCGAAAATTGACTGGCTTCCAGACTGCCTACGCGGGCCTCGATGCCATCGACCCGGCCCTTGAGGATCGCCAGCTCCTTTTCAAACTCTTTGGTTAGCTTCTTGAGCTGATCGGTCACTTCCGTAACGCGATCTAGGCAGGCGTTCAGCAGGGCGGCCGCCTCAAAACGGGTGAGCGGCTTTTTGCCAGCGAAGGTGCCGTTTGGATAGCCCGCCACGCAGCCGTAGCGCTCCACCAAATTGGAGAGGGCTTGATAGGCCCAGTCCGTGGGTTGCACGTCTGAGAATTGGGAGATGCTGGTGACCTGCTCCGCACTGGCGTAGTGCTTGATGGCCGGCAAGTTCAACGGGACGGCTTGGGCAGCGCCTGCAGCAAGGATCAGCAGGGGGGAGCCAACAAGACGAAGGGCGCGCATGGAACAGGCGTAAAGGGCAAGCAGGAGCCGCGATCACTGGCAAGGCAACCAGGCATGACGCCCGCCTGCCCAAGCCAGGAGCAACCGCATTGCGCCGCATCCTGCAGCAACCCTCCAGCAACCATGCCTTACTAGAGCCTTTTGTCAGGGCTTTCGGACCTGGTCTGCCCTAGGGCGACGGCGTTGGGAGCTCGGCCCCTGCCCCTACCGGTGGCTTGGCCCCACCGCAGTCCTGCCATTGCTCCAGCAACGCAGCCAATTCCTGGCGCATGGCCCCCAACTCCTGGATGTGCTGATCGATCGCTCCCAGCCTGGACTCAATGGAACTCTTCAAGGACGTGCAATTACAAACGCCAGAGCGCCTGACCTCCAGGATGCGGCGAAGCTCTGACAGGGGCACATCCATGGCCCGAAGGGTGCGAATGAGGGATAGCTCCGCATAGATCGAGTCATCAAATAAACGGTATCCCCCATCACTTCTCATGGCAGGACGTATCAAGCCCTGGTCGCAATAGAAGCGAATGGTCTTAACCGGTACACCGGAATAGGACGCCACCTGGCCGATCTTCAAGCCGGGAGCTCCTTGGGGATCGCCAGTAGACATGGTCAACCAGGGTGGAGCCCTGCGGTCGAGATCAAAACTAGCTTAGGAGGGTTTTGCCTGATCTGCTATCCCAGAAAAGAAGGCCTAAGGACTGCAAGATAATGCCCTTATGGCGGCGAGTCAGCTAGCAAATCAGCATGCCTATACTTTGCCCTATCGCTCAACGATTCCGAGTGGTTTCTTTGAATTTGCGAGCCATAGACCCCCCAAAAAAAACGAGGTCTGGGGCTGATTAGCTTAAGGTCCGCTGATGCAGCCTGGCCAGGCTCAGTTGAAATCAGGCAACCAGCTACTCAGACACACCCCACCAATCAGCAGAAACAGCCCGGGCGAAAAGCCCACCCCCGTTCCCACGGCCACACCCAGACCGATCACGAGCCAGGGGCAACAGCGGGGCCAGGGACTCAATGCCGTTTGCGAAAGCCCGCCACGCTCCGACTGCCCAGCGCAAGCCTCGCCAGCCGAGCTCGATGGGGCCAAATTGGCGGCGTCCGGCATGGCCAGGCCTGGGGGAGGACTCCGTTTCTAGCCAAGGATCTAGCCAAGGATCTGGCCAAGGGTTCAGGCGTCCTGGTCCTCAGGGCTCGCCCACCCGGCCATCGCGCACTTCATAGATGCGGCCCAGGCGGGGCATGATTTTGTCGTCGTGGGTTACCACAATCACGCTGGTGCCGATCTGGGCCGCCAACCGTTCGAGCAGGTCCATCACGGCCAGGGCCCGGCCGCTGTCGAGGGGCGCGGTGGGTTCATCGGCCAGCAGGATCGGCGGGCGGTTGATCAGGGCCCGGGCGATCGCCACCCGCTGCTGCTCCCCACCCGATAACTGGGAAGGCATGGCGCTGGCCCGATGGGCCACCTCCAGATCAATCAACAACTGGTCGGCGGCGGCCCGGGCCAGGTCGTTGGGCCGGCCCAGCAGCATGGCCCCTAGGGCGACGTTGTCGCGCACAGTCAGGAACGGCAGCAGGTAGGGCGCCTGGAAGATGAAGCCGATCTGCTCGCGGCGCAGGCGGGTGAGGTCCGGGTTCAACCAGCGGCTGCCCGTAAACACCGTCTGGCCGCCCAGTTCAATGTGCCCCTGGCTGGGGGTGAGCACGGCTCCGAGACACTTAAGCAAGGTGCTCTTGCCCGATCCCGATGGCCCCACCAGGCCCACCACCTCCCCCCTCTCGACCCGCATTTGCACGTCGTGGAGGGCCGTGACGGCGGTAGGGCCCGTGCCATAAGTCTTGCCCAGGCCCCGCACCAGGATTCCCGGCTCCCCAGCCGGGGCCGTCACTGGATCGCCTCGGCCGGATCCACGGCCAGGGCCGCCCGCACCCCCACCAGGCTGGCCAGGCTGCTGCTGGCCAGGGCCACCGCGGCGGCGGCCACCAGGTCGCCCCGTTGCAGCACCACATAGCGGGGGAAGCGGGGCGCCAGGGCCTGGGCCAGGCCGGCCCCCACCACAAAGGCGAAGGCGCCCAGGGCCAGGGCCTGCTGCACGACCATCGCGGCCACCTGGGAGCTGGGCATGCCAATCAGCTTCAACACGGCGATTTCGCGCAGCTTGGCCTGGGTGAGGGTGAACACGATGAAGCCAATCATGGTGGTGGTGACCACGGTGAGAATCACCAGGAACAGGCCGATCTGGCGGGCCGAGGCCTCGATCAACTTGCCCACCATCGCCGCTTTCATCTGCGCGCGGCTGTAGGCGGTGAGGCCCAGCCAGCGGTGGATTTCTGAGGCCACCAGCTCCGGATTGGCGCCCGGTTCCAGCTGCACCAGCACCGCATTGGCCAGGGCCTGGCGCTGGGGCTCCTGGCCCGTGCGGCGGCGTTGGCGGGCGATGGCTTCATTACCACCGAGAAACTGGATCTCCTGGCCATCGCGAAACGACACGAACAGCATCGGATCGCCCGTGGGCGACACCATCCGCTCGGTGAGTCCCACCACCGTGAAGCGCTTACGCCGAATCGGCACCTGCTCGCCCAGTTGCAGACCACTGCCCTTGTCGGCAAGCAGTTCATCGCGGGCCTGCTGCAGGGGCCGGCCGGCGAGCAGGCCCGGCGGCTGGCCCAGGCCGCCAATCACCCCCAAGGGCACGCCCGACACCAGCACCCGCTGGTCTCGCCCGGCCACCGGGATCAGCAGGGTCTGGAAGGTGGCCTTCACGGCCTGGGCGACACCGGGGAGCTGGCGGATGCTGCGGTCCAGGTCGTCATCGAGGCGCGAGGCCTCGGCGAAGGGGCCAGGGTGTGTTCTTCCACCACCCAGAGGTCGGCGCCGCTGCGCTCGATCGCCGCCCCGGCATCCGCCACCATGCCCCGATACACCCCGGCCATCGACACGGTGACCGCCACCAGCAGGCCCAAACCGCAGCCCGTCACCAACAACTTGCCGCCGTTGTAAACGCTGTCGCGCCAGGCCAGGTTGATCATGGCTGCTCCGGCAAACGGGGCTGGTCTTGCAAGCGATAGCGGCCCAGGGCGGCCGGATCCGCCGGGGGCCGCAGCAGCACCCGGGCCTGGGCCGGCAGACCGCCGAGCACCTCCACCCGCCCCTCGCCGTCACTGCGGCCCAGTTGCAAGGGGGCGAAAACCAAGGCCCGATCGCCCGCCAACCAGACGCCCAGGCGCCCCTGGCGTTGGCGCAGGCTCGCGGCCGGCAGGGTGAGGGCCCCGGGCGAGGCCGGCAGGGCCACCCGAACCTCAACCAGCTCGCCGAGGGAGGGCCGCAGGCTGGCGGCCCGGAGCGGCCCGGGTTCCAGGCTCACTTTGGCGTTGAGTTCTTCGGTGAGGCTGTCGGCGGTGGGTTCAATCCGCTCGATGCGGCCGGCGAAGGGACGGCCCGCCAGGCGGCGGAACTCCACCGTCGCCGGCTGGCCCACGGCCAGGCCCGTGGCCTGGCGCTGGTCAAAGCGCACGTCAATCCAGAACTGGGCCGGATCGGCGATCTCCAGCACCGGCTGGCCCGGCAGCACCGTGCTGCCCGGATCGAGCAGTCGCCGGGTGACGATGCCCGCCACCGGGGCGACCAGACGCAGGGTCCGTTGCTGGGCCCCCAGGGCCGCCAGGACAGCGCCGGCCTCCCGCTGCGCCTGGGCCGCCGCCCGTTCATTGGCCTGGGCACTGGTAGCAGCCGCCTCGGCCCGGGCCAGGGCCTGCCGCCGTTCCAACAGGGCGTCGTCGCTGACTGCCCCGGCCAGGGCCAGGCGTTCAAAACGGGCCGTGTTGCTGCGCACATAGTTCAAGGTGGCCTGGGCCTCGCGCCCCTGGGCCGCTGCCACGGCGCGGGCCTGGCGGCTGCGTTGCCAGGCGGCCTGGGCGGCCCGCAGGCGATCGGGAAGATCCACCGCATCGAGCTGGCCCAGCCACTGGCCGGCCCGCACCCCATCGCCGTTGTCCACCTCCAGGGACACCAACCGGGCCGAGGCAACGCTGCTGAGCAGGTGCCTGCGGCGTGCCTCCACCCGACCAATGCCGATCAGGCTCGGCTGCAGGGTCAACCGCTCCGGCCGGGCCACCTCCAGCAGCACCGGCGCCAGGGGCCCTACCCACTGGCTGGCCCAAGCGAGCGCCCCCAGGGCCAGACCTGCCCACCCCAGACGCCCGGGGAGGGAACGCCGAAGGCCGGCGGGGCTCTTGGCCCAGGCTCCGAGGCGACGGCCAAGGCCAGCGAGGGCCCTGCTACAGCTCAGCATTTGGGCGAGCCCGATCCGCCGGCGTCCCGCAGGGCCGGCACGTAGGGAATCAAGCCCCGGGCGCAGGCCTCGCGCTGAAGGTCGAGGGGTTGGCTGCGGATATCCACGATCAGGCCATTCACCTCCAGCATCCAGGCCAGGGGGGTGGCGTCCAGGCGGCTGGGCCGGGTCCACCGGGGCGAGAACGGGCCGATTTGGAGCAGCTCGCACACCCTCCTGGAATGGGCCTGGGCAGTCTGGGCGGAGACCCCGAAATAGGCACAGATCTCCGCAGCCCGGCAATGGGGGGTCTGGGTCTTGTCGAACAGGAAATTGGCCATCCCGATCGCCTGCACCACCCCCGCAGCCCAGGAGGGGTCCCGCCCCCGCAGCAGCGGCGACGGTCGCTTGCGGGCCAGGGCACAGATCGCGGCATGGATCAGCTGGCGATACTCCCGATCGAGCCGGGCCTCGCAGAAGCCATCGATCCGCTCCATCAGGCTGTCGACCTTGCCCCGCAGGGCAGCGGGCACCCGTTCCGGTTTCTGGGAGCCAGCCGCCTGGCCTGGCGTTGGTGCGGCCGGCGGTTGGTGGCACTCGCCTCCGGGGGACCCAGGCTGGGGCTGGCCAGAGGGGCTGCTTGGGTTACGGCGGCCTGGGTTGCGACGGCTTGGGTTGAGGCGGCCTGGGGTGCCGCGGGCAGGCTGGCCTGGATCCTGGAGCTGGGGCTGCGGGGGTGGACCCGCCGGGATCCAGGGCTCCTGAACCATGCCGATGGACACCACCCGCTCCTGACCCGCCACCACCAGGCGAAACCGCTGGCGCAGCAGCTCCGGGCCCCGCCAGCGGCTTGGCAGGTCTGGGGTGGCCTCGATCAGCTGCACCAGGCCCCGGGCCACGGCCTCCAGCCGCTGCACATCGATCCGGCGCAACGGCCCCAGCTCCTGATCCTCCCCAACCTGGAGCAGCAGGGGATAGGCGTCGCCGCGGGCCACGGGCCAGCGGTGGCGTTTGATCTCCGCCAGCAGCGAGGCTGGGATGGCCGCCTTGGGCTCGAAGCTGATCACGCGGTGGCTCGGGATCGTCCGGTTCCTGCGCCCCGCCCCGGCCGGCGGTGATGAATCCTCGTCCGCCAGCTCACTGAAACGGACGTAATCGTCGATCGAATCGAACAGAATCACGCCGAAATTCCGGCGGCTCTGGCCAATCACGCAGCCCACCCAACGGCGAATTCCCAGGGCTGGGGCGCTGAACTCGAACAACGCGTTTTCAGCGGGAAAGAGATCCCAGGGCTGACGCCGATACAACTCGGCTGCGGCTGCAAAGCAGCCCGCCATGGCCTCCGGCCCCACGTCCTCCCTCAAATAACAGAGGGTCGCCAAGGGAGCGTCTGCCAGGGCCTGCGGCTGGAGGTCCCGCTGCAAGGCGGCCATGGCAGCTTGCAGGTGGGGGGTGGGGCCAACGCGGATGCTGCCTGGGGGCAACAGGGGTGCCAGCCACCTCAGCAACCGCTTTTCGGACACCACCACCTGGGATGGCCGCCCAGGCAGAGCGCCGCAGGCGGGTTGCTCGATCGCCAGGGTCAAGCTGGCCTGGAGAAGGGATCGGGCGCGGTGAGAATCCCCGGCCTGGCCGGCCCGAATGGCGCCAGCGCCATCGACCACCAACGCCACCAGGGACTTGGGTGGGCCGGCGCCAGGCCCCGGCAGCGGTCCGAGCGCCACCAGGCCAATCTCCCAGGGGAGTTGGACGCCTGACGGCAGGGCCCTGATCGCGGGCTCTGGAGGCTCCTGCCGATGGCTCTTCTGCGGGGGTCTCTCCCGGGGGAGCGTTTCGGGGGTGAGGGGTTCCGGAGAGGGGCTCCCGTTAGGGAGGCTTTCTTGGAAAAAGCTCTCCCCAAAGAGGCAGCCCTGGAGGGGAGGCAGGTCGACGTCCTGGGCCTGGCCAGCCTGGTTCGGGGGGAGCGAGCCTGGGGACGATCTGCGGCCAGAGCCCCTGGGCCCTTGCGGCGGAGCAGTCATGGCTCAGAACACCCAGGACCGCTCCATGCTGCCGCCAGACCGGGACGGGCGCTCGCCTTGCTGGACGCCATCAGCCACGGCCAGGCCAGCGGCAACGGTGAGCCCCGGTCCGATCAGGCGCCCCGGCTGAGGCAGCCATGGGCCTTGACAAGCCACCCGGTACGAGAACCAATCCGGCGCGGGATCAGGAAGCTTCGAAAAGCCTGCAACGCGGCTGGTGTTCCAGAGATCCCAACTGCAGCAACGGGGCTGCCGGATCGACGGCCTGCTTTTCAGAGGATCCCAAACCAAGTAACAAGGCAAGCCATCTATCTGACAAGCCAAGCGGTCTGACAGCCCAAACCAACCGGCAAGACAAATTGCCTAGAAAGATGATCGATTCATTTAGCAACAATCATTTAGCAATAACAAGCATCCTCCAAGCCAATCGATTCACCCAGGCAAGCAATCTGCGCCCCAGCTTCGCCAGCAAGCTCCCTGGCCGATCATTGCCGTTGGGTGAGGGGCGCAATCGCCTTATCAAGAAAGTCGAACACCAGGGTGATCACGGCCCGATCGCGCAGCTTCACCTTGGCCTTCACGCCCATGCCGGGTCTGAGCTGGTCGATCGGGAAACGGGGCGGCACAAGCGATCGATCAATCGCAATCATGGCTCGGTAGCTGCTGTCCTTACCCCCTTCCTGACTACTGTTGGTATTGGGTGAGATCGATACAATTTTGCCACTCAGTTCGCCAAAGTCGTTCACCGGAAAGGCATCCACACTCAACTTGGCAGCATTGCCCTTCTTCACCGGCGCCGAAACACGGGACGGCACAGACACGGCCGCCAGCAACTGCAAGCTGGGAACGATCGTCGCCATCTCATCGCCGCCCTTCACCCGTTCACCCGCGGCATTGAACATCATGGTGTGAACGGTGCCACTGACAGGGGCAACAACGGTGTTGTCAGAGCGCTTACTGAGCAGCTCTCGCATCGCATTTCTGGTCTCAACCTGCTGAACCACGAGGATATTGTCTGCCTTGGCAAACTCCTTTTTGGCCACATCCATGGCATTGAGTGTTTCCTGCAAGGTGCTCTGCCGCTCGATCACCTGCACATCCTGGGCCGCTCCCGTGATCGCCAGCTTGGTGAGCCGCTCCAGGATCGTTCGATGCAACTGTTCCTGGGTCTGCAACTGGGCAAGTTTGGCCGCGTAGAGGTTGTGCTCCACGGACCGTTGTTGCTCCAACTGGCTGAGTTTGGCCTTCAGGCCTGACATGGTCACGTCCATATCCTGGTTGGAGAGCCGGAAGAGGGGATCTCCCTCGCGCACCGTCTGATCGGGACGGATCAACACCGCCTCGATCTGACCATCGTTGGCACTGGTCACCTTCGCCTCCGGCGAGGCCGTTTCAATCCCCCCGTCCATGCTCACCGTCTCCTCAACCCGGGTGAACCAGGACCAGACGAGCAGTAGGACCGAGCCCATCCCCAAGGTCCAGATCAAAACCCGCGTCCAGAGCGGCGGCGGCTGCAGCAACACGCCCTGGGAGGCATAGGCGGGTGCCTCGGCAGCGGCTCGGCCCCCGTTGGGGGTGGGGCCGTCAGGGTTGGCAGAAGGGGAGGGGGCCGTCATCGGTTAACCGGCGAATTGCTGCTGATAGAGGGCGAAATAGCGACCCTGCAGATCCATGAGCTCCTGATGGCTGCCCTGGGAATCAATACTGCCGTTATGGAGCAGGACAATGCGATCGGCCTGGGTCAGGGAGGAGAGGCGATGGGTGGTCATCAAAATGGTGGATTCGCGGGCCGATTCGAGCAGGTTATTGAGCACCTGAGTCTCCGTATCCACATCCAGGGCGCTGGTGGCTTCATCGAGGATGATCAGGCGTGGTTTCTGCAACAGCATGCGGGCCAGGGCAATGCGCTGGCGCTGGCCGCCGGACAGCCCGGCGCCCTTTTCACCGATCCTTGAGGTGTAGCCATCATCCATGGCCATGATGAAGTCATGGGCGCAGGCGAGGCGGGCGGCGTGGATCACCTCGTGACTGTCTGCATCGGGGTCAGCGGCGGCGATATTCGAAAAGATCGACCCTTCAAACAGAAGGCATTCCTGGGGCACGTAGCCAATCTGGCGCCGCAGGGAATGGAGTTCAACTTTTTCAATATCGAGCCCGTCGATCAGCACGCGACCGGAGGCCGGATTGTAAAGACGAGCAATCAATTTGAGCAAGGTGCTTTTGCCACAGCCGCTTTGCCCCACCAGGCCGATGAAACTGCCAGCCACAATCTCCAGGGAGATGGCCGAGAGCTGGGGCGGGCCAGAACCATAGCCAAAGCTCACCTCCTCAAAGGCGATCTCTCCGCGCAGCAGGGGCATTGGAATGTTGTTGACCTCATCCTCCTTGGTTTCCAGGGGCTGATTCACCACCTCGGAGAGATGCTCCATCGACAGGGACGCTTCCTGGAAGCTCTGCCATGAGGCGGCCAAGCGAATGATCGGCTGGGTCACATAGCCGCTGATGATCCGAAAAGCAATCAGCTGACCCAGGGTCATTTCGTTCTTGAGCACCAGGGTGGCCCCAATGGTGATGACGAGGATGCCGGTTGCCTTGTTGATTAGTTGAATCACACCAGAGCCTGCCGTGCCGGCGGCAGTGGTCTGGAAGCCCTTGTTAATTGTTTCGATATGCCGTTCTTCCCAGCGCTGCTTGGCTGCAACCTCAGAACTCTGCACCTTGATCGTCTCAATCCCGTTGAGGATCTCAACCGTGAGAGACTGGGTGCGGGTTTGGGCCTCAGCCTTCTGGCGCAGCAGTTGTTCGGTGAGCGGGGCCAGTCCAAAAATGGCGCCGATCAGCAATGGCACACTGCCCAGAATAATGCCAGTCAGGGTGGCACTATAAACAAACATCACACCGAAATAAAGAAGGGCGAACAGCGCGTCCAGCACCACGGTGAGGGCGGTGCCGGTGATGAAGCGGCGGACGTTGTCGAGCTCACTCAGCCGGCTTGACAGCTCGCCGACCGAATGTTTTTGCAAGAAACGCATGTTCAAACGCAGCAGCCGCGACACGATCGCCGAGCCCAGGCTGATATCGACCCGATTGGAAATTTCGGCGAACTGGAAGGTGCGTAGGCTACTGAAGGCAATCTCCAGCACCATGAACAACACCATCAGCACCGTGAGTCCCAGCAAGGCTCCATCGGAGCTCTGGCCGATCACCCGATCGATGATCTGTTGAAACAGCAGGGGATTGGCCAGGGCGAACAGCTGGGCCAGGAAGCTGGCCAGGAACACCTCGAACAGCTGCAGCCGGTAGCGCGACAGGTAGGGGATCAACCAGGGGAGGCCGAAGGTTTGGCGGGGGGTATGGCGACCGATCCCCAGGTGCACAAAGCGGGGCTTCTCCATGACCCACTCCTGGACCTCCGCCAGGGGGACCCGCTGGATGCCGCTGCCTGGATCGAGCAGGTCCACGCTTGTGCCACTGGCAGCGATCAACAGCCGGGGCCGGTTCTCCTCGCCCCACCAGAGACAGGGCAGGGGGAGCCGGGCCAGCTCGCTGGGCCGGGCCAGGGACACCCCAAAGGCATCGAGCCCCAATTGATCGGCGACGATCAGCAGCCGCGATTCCAGGCCGTTGACCGAGAGGCGATCGAGGGATTCACCCGCTTGACGCACGATGTCGCGCCGGATCGGAACCTCAAAGTGGTCGATCAGCGACAGCAGCAGGCAGGCGTAGGGCCCCTGGCGGCTGTTGGGACGGAACCAGCGGAACCCGTGCTGGCGCGGTTCGGGGGTGAGCCCCTCGGCCCGGTCAACCGCATGGGCCCCCTCAATCACCCGCTGGCTGGTGGTGCCGTAGGGGAGCTGGCGTTGGCGCCGGCTGAGGGGACGGTCCCGCAGCACCGGCGGCGCCGGCTGGGCTGGCGGCCGGCGGGACTGCAGGCCCAGCAGGCGCGGGAAGGGGGCACCCTCCGGGAGGTCTTGGAGATCCTGGGGATCGAGCCGATCCCCATAAACCCGCCCCCTGAGGGGCCGGTCGGCATGGATGAGCAGACCCTGCTGCGCCAGGGTGTGGGGCGCCACGATCCGCCAGTCGGCGATCGTGCGCTCCAGGCCTGCCGTTGCCAGGGGGGAGTCAGGACTGGAGCCATCGGCGGGAGCGTCGATTGCTGCCGCCAACCGGGCCAGCAGCGGATATTCCTGGCTGCAGAGGCGATCGGCCAGGAGCGCGCGCAGGTGGTCCTCAAGGGCTGCGGTCGGGGGCCAACCCAGCTCCAGCACCTGGCAGGCACTGGCCGCGATACAGGTTTCGCTCAGGTTGGCGGGCAGGGTCCCCTCTGCCGCCAGGAGCTGGAGGGCCCCCACCAGGAAGGGGGCCTCCAGGCACTCAATCGTGTACTGGCCGAAGGTCTTGCCGGGATCAAGGAACCGGCCGCTGCCCTCAAGCACCAGCACCAGCCCACCAGGGTTGCCGCCTTGGCGGATCGCTTCCCCCTGGGCCACAGCCCTCGGCAACGGACCTGGGGCCGGGTCCCCGCCCAGGGCCGGATCCTGGGCAGCGATCGCGTCTTGGGATGGGGCCTGTCCCTGGGGGAGAGCCAGGGCCTGGTCAGGAGGGTTGGAGGAGGTGGCCTGCTGGATCAACAGCCTCAGGGCCACGCATTCCGACGCACTGAGCTTCATCGCGCCAAACCTTGCGCAGGGTCCTGCACCCAGGCAGCGAGGGTGACCAGTTCGGATTGAATCGCTTCGCGGGCCTGGCTGCGCAACGACAGATCCCGTAGAAATTGTCGGGTGTCCGCGTCCAAGGTTGCTTCAAAGCGATAATCAAGTCGCAAGATTATATGCCATTGTTCCAGCTTGAAGGGCAAGATCAGCTCCCCAGGTGAGGCCAGCCGGAGGCGACTGCTGATCTCAGGGTGGGGAGTGGCGAGATCCACAGGGCCCACAATCCCCTCGGTGCGCGCTTCTGGTCCGCAGGAATGGCGACGGGCCGCCTCACCAAAACGCATTTCCCCTGCTTCGATTGCAAAGAACAGATCCCGCGCCAGGGCCTCATGATCAACCCGAATCAGGCCATAAAGAACCCGATCGAGGCGATCCTTGTACCGCAGAAACAGGTTTTCTTCTGAACCGGGAATGCCATCACCGGCTTGAGACTGCCGGTGCTGGAGATGCTGGGCTTCGGCCAGCAGGGCCGCGGGGGTCAGCGCATGGCGAAAACACCAATCCTGCAGGGCCTGGTCGCTCAACAATTGGTGATGCCGACAATAATTGCCAATCGCCACTTCGGCAGCCTCGGCGGCGGGATCAAGGGGCCGTTCCTGCCGCTCCGCCGAAGCCGGGGGCGGAGCTGACGTCCGTGGCGAGCCCGCACTGGCTGAGACGCTTGGTGGCTGGGCATCGGGCGCCTGGGTTGCCTCGAGCCCGGAACCCACCAGCTCCTTTTCCTTTAACGCCAACAGCAGCGGCTCTGCCAGTTCAAATCTCAGCAACAGGGCGATTAATTCAGGCACCGTGGCCGTTTGCAGTGCCTTGACCATGGGGGATAAAACACAAGCAGGCGCTTGGTAGGTCGGATCACAATCTGGCAGCAAGGTTAGCCTCTTGGGGCGGCCCCTGACAGGCCTGGCTGGGGTCGATTTCGGTTAGAAAATCAATCTCAAACGCCTCAAGACAGGCAGCCAGTTCCGCCGCCATCAACACATCCATCAGGGCCGGATCGATGCGACCGAGCTGGGTCAGCTCGTTCTGGAGATGCCTGAGGCTGGTCCGGGCCCGCCAGGCCTGGAGGCGGTTGGCATAGGCGAGGGCCACTGGCAGCTCCTGCAGCCAACCGAACCAGCTCACCGGCAGGGTGCCAATGAGCAGGCTGTGCAGCTGCCCCTGAATCAGGGCCAGGGCCCGCTCGGGGGCGGGACTGCGCTGCACCAGCGCAAGCAGCCGCCCACTGACCAGGCAGGCCAGGCTGGGATCATCCCCGGCGGGGAAGCCCTCCAGGGGCACCACCGCGCTGGGATCATCCTGACGGGTCAGCCGCACCCGACCATCCACCAGGGTCAGGACCCGGCGGCCCTGGCCCAGGCGCCAGCGCCCGCGCAGGCTGCGATCCCGCTGGGCGAGACGGTGGCTGCCGCCGGGAGATAACTTGCCAAGCAGGGTTTCGGCGACCGTGCCGCCGCCGGCGGGCACGAGCAGGCCCGCCAAGAATCGCGAGGAAACCACATCTTTGTTGCGTAGCAATTTCGAGAACGTTTCCTTAATCGAATCCGCTACATTTTCCAGGGTTTCCTTAGAACTTTCAACCACATCCTTGACATCAATAGTGAGCAGCTCATCCATCTTTTCCACCCTGCTGAGCTTTGGCGCCGCCAAGGCATTGCTCGCCTGCTCCTCGCCCCGACGTCCATCGTCGCCCTGATCAATGCTGGCCATGGTTGGGGGCGCGGGGGCTGGAGCCGCCTTTCCGGCGCTCAGGTCGCCGGATCCCTGGCCAAGCCCAGAGCTGGCCAGGGAGGGTGTTGCCGTGTCAGCTGACTCGTTGGGGGATTTGCCCGCCGATGGGACGGGATCGCCCCCCAACCCTTCGGGCGTGGCTCCCTGCTGGGCCAAAGGCAGCAGGGCCATCGGATCACTCACCTGCCCTTTGGCTGGGTTCAGATCAAACAGGCCGTTGTCAATCAGCAGCAGGCGGATGTAATCGACCTTGCCATCGCCATTGCTATCGATCAACAGGGCGGATCCATCGGCAGCCAGGCGATCGCCCGCGGGCCCCTGCTCCTTGGGCAAGGCCCCCACCGTTGCGGCCGCGACCCCCGGATCCTGCAGCTGGGCTTCACTCACCTGCAACAGGGCTTCTTCCGATTGATAGGTGCTGATCGAAAACGCCTGGGCACGCAGCCAGCGGCCAAAGTCGCCGCCGTACTGGCGCCTGGCGGCCTGATCGAAGCTGACAAAACGGCTGTGGTATTGCCGATAGGCCAGTTCGGTGGTGAGGGTGCTGTGGTCGGCGTCATAGCCCTTCATCACCACCAGACCATCGGCCATGGTTTGTTCGGTGATGGCGAAATCCACCAGGCTGTACCAACCATCCGGCTGGTCGGTGCTGAGGCTGTAGGCAATCGGATCCAGGCCTGCCTGGGCCACACTGCTGGCCAGGGTGAGGCCACCGGGCAGGGCTGCGATCGCCTGATCGGGGGCGAGAAAACCGATGGCAGCGTTGAGCGGTTCACTGGATCCGACAATATTTTTATCGCTGAGGCCGGGATCGATGGGCTGGAACAAACTCCAGCTTCGGACACCATTCACCAACGGTAATTTCTGCACACGGGACACCAGATCCTCCATGGCACTGGCGGGCGCCCCTGGCACTTTCACAAACAACTGCACCACCCCCCGGGCCACGGCACTGCTGTCCCCCAGGGCGTAGTGGCTATCGAAGGCGGACACCACGATCCGATAGGAGCCTGCCAAATCGCTCTCCAGCTTGGTACCGCCTTTCCAGACCAGGGCACCGCCGGCGTTATCGAGTTCGATCAACCCCTGCAGGCGACTGGGGAGGCTCATCTGCCACAGGAGGCCCGCGGCCGCCGTCGGACCAAGACCCAGATCCGGGTCGCTGAACAGGCTGGTGAGGTCGGCCAGCACCCCCTGGGGCTGGCTCCCCACCTCAACGCGCACAAAACGGTTGGCGGCGCCCCACTCGAATCGGGGCGCCTGATTCGGGATGGTGATCCAACGCAGCTGGGAGCTGCCGGCAACGCTGGGAAGCCCTGTCAGCCCCGAGCCATCGGCGACGCTCCCAACGGACACCTCCAGGCCCAGCTCCACCGGCAGGGCGATCACCGCCGATGACCCCGTGCCGGAGCCCGTACCCGGCAACAAAAGGCCGCTATTGGGAGCAAGCTGGAGACTGACCTCCGGCAGGAGGGCCAGGTCGTGGGCTGGGTCCTTGCTGCTGACCTGGAGCCGCCACGACTGGACCTGGGCCTGGCGGCCATCGGCCAACGCCAGGCTGCTGGTGCCACTGAGCTGCTGCAGCTGACCCAGGTAACCCTGGGGCAGGACCAGGCCCACCCCCGGCAGGGTGCGGATCAGCAGGCTGAGCTGGTCGCCCTCCGGATCCGCGAGCTGGGGCAACTCGCTGAGCAGCTGGCCGAGGCGCAGGCTCTCCCCCTGGCCGATCGTGCTCGGGGCCGTGAGCGCCGCCAGGGACGGCAGCTGAACCCTGGGCGTGATCGTGAGGGTCACGTCCTGGCTGGCCTGGCTGCCGCTGGCGTCGGTCGCAAACAGGCGCAGGATGGTTTCCAAGGTCCGATCGGCCCCTGGCAGGCTGAGGGTCAGCAGATCGTTTGTCAGGGCGTCAGTGGTGCTGCTGTCCCGCAGCTGGATGGCCGGAAGCGGCCGCTCAGTGCCATCCAGGGTGGTGGTGACCCAGTCCTGGTCGCCACCGATGAGGGCATAGCTGTAGGTGAGCGTCTCCGTTGGGGTCGCCGCAAACGCGCCCGAAACGGGCTGGCTGAGATCAAGGTCGCCAAACAACTCGGCCAGGTTGAGGGTCAGCTGGCTGTTGTCGTCGCTGCGGATCGCGCCGAGCTCGCGGGTCACCTGGGGCTCTGCATTGGCGGCGACCACCTCCAGATCCATGGTCAGGCTGCTGCTGGCGCCGAGCAGGTCGGTGGCCTGGAGGTGCAAGCGATAGCGACCGGCCTCGTCCCGGCCGGGATTGATCATCAACACGGCACCGCTGCTGGTAGCACTCCTGGCAAAGGCCCTGGTGGCGACACCGGCAGAGGGGTTGGCGATCGTGACCCACGGGACCTCGAAGGGCTGGCCCTGCTCCTGCCAGGTCCCGTCGGCCTGTTGCTGGAGTCGGCTCACGGTGGCAACCACGGTGAACGTGTCGCCCTGGTCTGAATCGCTGAACAGGCTGGCCAGGGGCAAACTCAGGCCACTCCCCGTTTGGAAGCGTTGTTCCACGGGGGTGCTGCTGGTGGGAATGGGCGGATTGTTGACCACCAGCACCATCCGGTAGGTGGCGGTGAGCCCCTGGGGATCCTTCGCTTCCAGCTCAATGACGGTGGTGCCACCAGCGCTGGTGCCAGGAGCCGCCAGCAGCTGGCCCGTGGCTGGATCCCAGCTGATCCAGGCAGGTAGGGCTTGGCCGTCTCCATTGCGGAGGCTGAGCTGCGGCGAGGCCTGGCCAAAGAGTTGATCGGGATCCTGGAACAGGCCGCCCAAGGCCAGGCTCAAGGGAGTGCCTGGTGTGAGCAAGAAGCGTTCCTCCCAGAGGCCCGGTTCCTGGGCCACGGCCGTGGTCCGCTGAACCGTGGGAGCGTCATTGACATTGCTGATCACCAGCTGCAGGCGATGCTCTGCCGCCAGGCCCTGGGGATCCGTGGCCCGCAGGATCAGCTCGGTGCTGCCCACCATGCTGTTGTCCGTGGCCAGGCTGAGCTGGTGGCCGTCGCCCATCGCCCCGAGGGCAGCCTGGAGCCAGGGGATGGGCGCGCCATCGGCGGCGCGGATCGTGTAGCTGAGCCGCTCGCCTGGGCCCAGATCCGGATCGCTGAACAGGGCGGCGAAGTCGAGGTGGAGGGTGTCGTTCTGGCTCAGCTGAATCGCGCTGGGCGCCGAGGCCAGCACGGTTGGAGGCTGGTTGGACCCGCCCACGACCCAGTGCAGGCTCTGGTTCGCCGCCAGACCCAGGCCATCGACGGCCTGGAGCTGCACCGTCCAGGCCCCGCCATCGGCAGGGCCGGGGGAGCCCACGAGGTGGCCATCGCGGATGCCCAGCCAGGAGCCGCTCAGGCCCTGGGCGTTGGTGAGGGTAAGGTTGTAGTGGAGCGCATCCCCGGGATCGGGGTCCTGGAAAGCGGCGCCCAGGTCCAGATCGACGCTGCTGCCGAAGCCCAGGCCCCGATCGCCCAGGTTCTGGGCCACCTGGGGGCTGTCATTGACGGGGCGCACCAGGGCCTGCAGGGTGAGGGGGGCACTGGTTTCACTGCTGGTACCGCGGCGGTTGCGGCTGATCGCCTCCACCTGCAGGGCCATGCTGCCGGATTGATTGGCGCTCGGCCGCCAGGCCACCCCCGCCCAATCGGAGGCCCCGAGGGTGAGGGAGGCCGGGGCATCGAAGCCCAGGTCGCGCCAGAGCTGGGCGCTGGCATCCCAGCGCACCAAACGGCCCGGGTTCGCCCCGGCAGTGTCCCCTTTCAGGGTGATCCGGTAGCTCAGCAGCTGCTGCTGGATGTTGCCCTGCAACTGGGCCTGGATCACGCCCCCGGAGCTGACCAGCAACGGCGCCGGGGTGTCCTCGTCGGTGACGAGATCGCCGGCGCTGAGCAAGGGAACCTGGGCCAGGGCCCCGCCCAGCACCGTGAGGCTGCGGGCCTCACCCACCGCCCGGCTGCCATCGGCCTGCTCAACGCTGCGGGGAATCAGGGTGAGCACCAGGTCCTGGTCCAGCTCGGCCAGCTGCACCTGCAGATCCGCCAGCCGGCTGGCGTCGACCCGCCAGGCCTGGGTCACCGCGCCGCCGGCCAGGCCGTAGTCGATGCGCTCCGCGGGTTGGCTGAAGGCCGCACTGTCCAGGGAGGCCGGCAAGCCCAGAATCACCAGCTCGGCGGTTTCGGATCCATCGGTATCCGCCAGCTGCAACTGCAGATCGCCCAGGTTCAGCCAGCCGGTGTCGCTGGGGCGCACGCCCTCCCCGCTGGCAGGCGGTTGCAGGAACGGCCGATCGGCCACCGGCAGCACCTCGAGGCTTACGGCTTGCGGGCCACTGGTGGCCTGGCGTCCGCCCCAGAAGGCGGTGCTGAGCACCTCCAGGCCCAGCTGGAGGCTGCCGCTGAAATGGGCGGGTCGCTCCAGCTGCACCCCCGCCAGGGAGGTCAGGCGCACCCGGCCCGAGCGGTCCGGAGTCAGGAGCGAGCCATCGCTGGCCCGCAGGGTCAGGTCGTTGGCCAGCCCACGGAGCACATAGGTGAGCCGGTCCGTGGGACTGGCGGGCGTTGCCGCCACCAGGTCGCTGAGGGCCCAGCGGGGCGTCGCCGATTCCAGCTGGGGCGCCAGACCCTGAACCTGAACCGACGCCGGGCGGGCATGGCGCAGCAGCTCCACCGGCAGGGCCGTGGCTGGACTGATCGCTTCCCCGCCGGTGCTGCGTTCCCGGGCGAGGGCCGAGATGTTGATGGTGAACTGGTCAGGGCAGGTGCCCAGGGCATCCCGCAGCTGCAGGGAGGGAAGGTCGGCCGCATCGATCTCCAGATCACGGCTGCCATCGCTGTTGCGTTTGCCGCCAATGCGGCGAGTGTCGGTGGGATCGATGGATTCCAGGATGAGGCTGGCAGGCAGATGGACCAGGCGCAGGCGCAGCTGCTCGGAGCCGTCCTGATCCGGGCTGCTGGTTTGGAGCTGCAGGTCGTTCCCCAGGGTGGCGAGGGGCAGCACCCCGCCTTCCTGCAGGGTGAGGGGCTTGGCCACGAGGCTGAGGCTGGGCTGGTCGGCCACGGCCACAACCTGCAGGTTGGTGGCCAGGCTCACGCTGGCGCTGGCCGAGGCGGGGTCGACGAGCGGGCCTGTGGCCGGACCGCCGAGCGACTGCTCCGTGGCAGTCGCCGTGAGCGTGATTGCGATCTGGCCGGAGAACTGGCCCAGGGGCCGCAGGCTCCAGCCCTCCAGCCCGTCGAGTTGGTAAATGCCCTGGGTGGCGCTCGCCTGGGTGCTGCCGTTCCAGAGGCTGAAGGCCGGATCGGCCTTGAGCTGGAACGAAAGGCGCTCCGACCCGTCCTGGTCGCGCAAGCTGGCCTGGCGCACCAACTGGCTGAGCGGGATGGAGCCGTCCTCCTCGACGCGGCCGCTTTGCAGCCGCAACAGGGGCTGATCCGCCACCGGGGTCACGGTGAAGCGGCTCGTGGCCAGGGTGGAGCCCACCACGCTGCCATCGGCGCGGATCTGGGAGGCGATCACCTGCAGGTTGCTGCTGCCACTCCAGTGGGTGGTGCTGGCTAGCAGCAGGCGGTTGCCCTGCTGCTGCAGCTCCTGCCAGGTGAACAGCCAGTCGCCCCGTTGATCCTTCACGCCCAAGTTGGGGATCACCGCCTCGGGCAATCCCATCAAACGCACCAGCACGGCATCGGCGCCGATGGTCTGGCTGGCGATCGCCTGGGCAATGGCGCTGCTGCCGATCGTCAGGCCGGTGCCGTAGCTGTCTTCCTCCATGGAGACGCCCGGCTCGAGGCTGAGGGACGGGGCTACGGCCGCCGTTGGCGCCAGGGCCACCGCCAGGCCCACGTCGTAGAGGGTGGGGGTCGGAGCGCCGGGGTTGGCCGCGGTGGCAGGCGTGGCGACGGTGGAGCGCAGGATCTGGTTGCCAGCCGCCCAGGACGGCTGGTCGCTGGCGAGTCCAGCCAGGGGGCTGGCCAGGGAAAGGCTGACGCTGCTGAGGCGACTGGCCAGGGGCACCAATTCACCCGGATCGACCCGCCCGTTGCCGTGGTCAAACCACAACTGGAGGCTGGTCCACTCCCGATCGGCAGCGTCAATCCGACCGTCCGCATTGGCATCGAAACGGGCGAGGGCATCCAGGCCGCTGGCGGCCGTACGGCGGCCATCGCTGCTGCCGAAGTACTCGGACAACATCTCGCTGATCGCGGTGATCTGGCCATCGCCATTGCGATCCACCACTACAAAGGCGTCGTTGCCAGTGGTTGCCGAGTCAGTGGTCTGGAGCCAGGCGCTGGGGAAGGGCAGGCCCAGGCCCAGGGTGTCAAACCGCACCGGGCTGGCGGCCAGATCCACCAAGGCCAGGCCGTCGCCACCGAGGTCCAGCATCAGGGGGTCGATTTTGGTCAGCTCCCGGATCGGACTGGCACCGGAGAGGGCCAGCTGCCGTTCCACCGGCGCCGAGCGGCTATCGCCCGCCTGCGCCTCCCCGGGCAGCAGGGCCGTGAGCGCCAGGCTGAGGGAACCCGAGAGGGTGGCCGCCACGGAGCTGCCCGGCCGGCGGATCAGGGAGAGGTTGAGGGTTTCCGTCTGGCTGGCCAGGGAACTGGCCACCGCAGCTCGGTTGATCAACACGGTGGTGCCGTAGCTATCGGTGGCTCCCACCGGCCGGTTGTTGGCATCCACCAGCACCAGGCCCGCCGGGATGTCGCGCACCACCAGGGCCAGGGCCTCCTCGCCATCGAAGGCATTCGCCTGGGAATGGCCCCGTTGCAGGCTGATCTGCAGGCTTTGGCTGGAGGGGTCGTAGCTCGCCTCGAGGCTGGGTTGGCGCGCCTGGGCCAGCACCACAAGGCTGAGGTCGATGGTGGCACTGGCCGCAGCAAGGCGCACGAGCCGGTCGGCGGCGAAGCTGCCACCGGCAAAGGGGTCGGCTGTCAGGGGCCGGGCCGAACTGAGCAGGCGGGCTTGGCCCTGCCAGAGCCCCTTGAACCCCTCGGGAGCCACCACACTGAGGTGATCCCAGGGCTTCGCCTGCCCCGCCAGGGCCGTCACGTCGTAACGGAGCTGCACGCTGCTGGTTCCGTCCTGGGCCGTGGTCCCGGGTCGGATCTGGTCGCCATCGAACAGCTGGCTGCCCGCTGGCAGGCTCAACTCCAGCTGAACCGACCTGGCACCAGCGGGCACCTGGACATCCAGGTTGAGGGCGGCCCTCTGGCCGCTGCTGACGGTGCCGCCGTCGTAGCGCCGGATCTGCGGGGTCGCTGGCTCGATGGCCAATGGCTCCGGTGTCAACAGCGGCGTGGGTGCCCAGCTCAGGGCTCTGACGTCACTGTCCCGGCTGTCGCCGTTGCTGGCCTCGGTGGCAATGGCCACCACGGTCAGCTCGAGCGGCGTGCCAGTGCCACCGTCCTGCACCAGGATGGCCCGGTTCCACTCGGCGGCACTCAGCACCACCCCGCGGTTGGAGGGGGTGCCCAGGGCGTCCCCATTGGCATCGACGATGCCCAGGCTGGTGGCCCCATCAGCCCAGCTCAAGCGATAGCTGAGGGATTCCGAGCCATCCTGATCAAGCAGCTGTCCAACCAGGGCCTGGCCAAGGGGAGTGCGGGCCAGCGGATCATTGGGGCCCACGCTGCCGCCCTGCCACTGGGGCACGTTGGCCACGGGGATGAAGCGGGCCTCGAAACTGGCGCTTGAACTGGCGCTGGCAGGCCCATTGGCACCACCCAGAGGTTCCGTGCTGGACGCGGTGAGTTTGAGCCTGGCGCTCCCGGAGCTGTTGGACTCGGAGGAGCGCAGGGCCAGCCCCTCAAGGGCGGCCAGGCGCCACTGGCCGGGCCCGGTGGCTGGGATTACCCGATCAGGCCTGCCGGAGCTGTCCAGGTGCACCAGCTCCAAACTGACGTCCCCGCTGCTCTCCAGAACCACACTGAGCTGCTCCGAATCCGGGTCGGCGTTGGTCACCACCACGGCATCGGCAAGGCGCAACAGTGCCCCCTCCGGGGCCTGGGGGGCGCTGTTCAGCAGGGTGAGCTGGGGAGCTGAGGACTGGCGGTCTACGGCAAGGGTTAAAAGATGGGGGTTGGCGGCCCTGAGCCCGGCCCTGTCCTGGGCCTGGATCTGCAGGGTGGTGGACAGAAGGCCGACCGTGGTTCCTGAGAGCACCCCCGTGTTGGGGTCAAACAGCCAGCCGGAGGGCAGGGGCTTGCCATCCGCCAGAAGCACCTGCAATTCGATGCGCTCGGCCGGACTGATGGCCTGATCCGGATCGCTGAACAGATCGGCTGGAATCTCGATCCGGAAGGGACGATCCTCAGGCAGGCTTCTGCGGGCAAAACCAGACGCCACCGAGGAATTCAGGATTGGGGGATCATTGACATTGGCCACATTCACAATCGTGGTGACATAGGCACTCACCCCACTGCGATCGGTGGCCTGGATCTGCAGGGCCCGTTGCCCCACCTCATTGTTGGTTGGAGCCAGTTTAAGAATGCCACTGGCGGCATCAATGCTGAACCACGCAGGGGAGCTGTCTAGGAAGCTGCTGACCTCCTTCACTGCATAGGTCAGGGTGTCTAGTGGGCCACCGCTCGCATCCAAAAAGGGGCGATCAGCGTCTGCAAACCAACCAGTGACATCCAGCTCAGTGGGACTGTCCTGGGTGGAGTTAACCGTTGACTTAGCCAGAGCCGTCACCGCCGGAGGGTCGTTCACATTGGCAATGGCTATCGTGAGGTAGGCCAGGGTGCGGCCGCCGCTGCGATCAGTGGCAACCACGGCCAGGGTGTTATCGCCGATGGCCCCTGCCCCAGGCACACCAGAAAGGCGACCGGTGCTGCTGTTAATCGACAACCAGGCCGGCACTGGATAGGTGGTGCCTGACAAGCTGAACGACTCCAGGCTGTAGGAGAGGCCGCCATTTTCGCCAATGGCCGTGAACAGGGTGGCTGGTAAGGGTGCACTAAAGGCGTCCCCCTGGCGACCCTCTAAGCGGGCCGCAACAGGCACATCACTGGCGCCAATCAAGGTGATGGTGACTTGTCGGGCCTCGGCTACGGCACCCGCCTGGTCCCGCAAGAGGAGCTGGTAGGACTGCCGCACGACCTGGCCAGCGTCCAAGCTGCCGAGGTCAGCATCCGCTACGGCATAGTTCCAGGCCACATTGCCGCCAGCGCCGCTCGCCTCTGTCAGAATTGAGGCAGACAAACGACCACGATAGGCATCAGCGACTGGCACGACCTCAACCGAATGAAAATCAGTAAAGTCAGCATCTGCAAAGGCAATGGCGCCAGTGCGGCCGTGGGCAAAGTTATTCGCGAGGGGGTCATCCTGCCTCAGCTCTGCGACACTTGCCTGAAGTAGTCCGTCACCAAAAGTCGGAGCGTCATTCACTGCGTTCACCGTAATGCTGACCGTTTCGCCGGCAACGGTCTGGCTATCTTGGCCAGCCCCAAAGCCAGTATCGAAGACATCAAAGGCGATCGCACCGCTGCCACTCATATTGGCTACTGTCTTATATTTTAGGCCGGCAAACTCAGCAGCACTGAGCGTAATGCCTGTTGTTGCCGAAGTGGAGCCATCCTCCTTGAATAGGGAGATAAATGAAGGGATCGCGTTAATTTTGAAGCGAAGGGTTTGCGAGCTTTCGTCGACGCCTCCACCGGTGCCATAAACGGGCGACTTGCTCCACAAAGCAACAGCCTTGCCATTGGCACTGTCTTCGTCGACGCTAGCGATCAAACCAGCCGTGATCCGAACCGGCGCATCGTTCACACTCGTCACATTAAAGGTGATCGTGTTAGAGGACTGATCGAGATCGATGCCAGCATTGGCTGTGCCGCCATCGTCTTGCACCTGGAAGGTGAGACTGCTGTAGCTGCTACCGGTGGCGTTGCTCGCAGGTGCGTAGACGAGTTTGCCGAGGTCAGCCACAGCGATTGAGAGACCGGCTGTGACGGCCACACCGTTAAGTGTCAAGGTACCGGCGGCGGGCAGTGTCGTGATTTTGACCGCCATAAGACTATTGGCCACACTATCGCTTGCATCACTAAAGGCAAAGTCACTGGCCGAGAATGTTTTGCTGCCGTCTTCTAGGATCGTGAACGTCTGATCGGCGCCAGAGGGGGCGTCGTTGACACTCGTCACATTAAAAGTGATCGTATTGGCAGACTGATCGAGATCGATGCCAGCATTGGCCGTACCGCCATCGTCTTGCACCTGGAAGGTGAAACTGCTGTAGCCGCTACCAGTGGCGTTGGCTGCTGGTGAGTAGACGAGTTTGCTGAGGTCAGCCACAGCGATTGAGAGACCGGCTGTGACGTCCACGCCGCTCAGTTTCAACGCTCCGGCGGCGGGCAGTGTCGTGATCTTGACCGCCATAAGACTATTGGCAACACCATCGTTTACATCACTGAAGCCAAAGTCACTGGCCGAGAATGTTTTGCTGCCGTCTTCTAGGACCGTGAGCGTCTGATCGGCGCCAGAGGGGGCGTCGTTGACACTCGTCACATTAAAGGTGATCGTATTAGCAGACTGATCGAGGTCGACGCCAGCATTGGCTGTACCGCCATCATCTTGCACCTGGAAGGTGAAGCTGCTGTAGGCGC
>CALRRL020000030.1:0-33268 GCA_943370565.1 Synechococcus sp. UW140
GTGACCTCTCCCTTACCAAGGGAGTGCTCTACCGCTGAGCTACAAGGGCATGTGGAAGGTGGGCCGGGTTGGATTTGAACCAACGTAGGCAGAGCCAGCGGATTTACAGTCCGCCCCCATTAACCACTCGGGCACCGACCCGAACCACACCCCAAGAACTTACCAGCCGACCCGCCATGCAGTTGCTCGTGCTTCACGGACCCAACCTGAACCTGCTTGGCAGCCGGGAGCCGGGGCTCTATGGCAGCGCCACCCTGGCCGAGATCGATGCCGCCCTGCAGCAGCAGGCCGCCAGCCTGGGCGTGGCCCTGGCCAGTTTCCAGAGCAACCACGAGGGCGGCCTGATCGACCGCATCCACCAGGCCCGCGGCCACTGCGACGGCATCCTGATCAACGCCGGCGCCTACACCCACACCTCGGTTGCCATCCGCGACGCCCTGCTGGCGGTGGAGATCCCGTTCGTGGAGCTGCATTTGAGCAACACCCACGCCCGTGAGCCCTTCCGCAACCACTCCACCCTGGCCGACAAGGCGATTGGGGTGATCTGCGGCTTCGGTCCCACCAGCTACCGGCTTGCCCTTGAGGGCCTGGTGGACAGACTGCGCCAATCCTCCGAGCGATGACCCCCGTGGCTCCTGCCCAGACTGGGACCCTGCCAGGGTTGGCCCGCCTTGGGGCTGGTGCGTCCCCTGGGGCCGCTCCAGCCGCCCCCACGGCCCGGGTCAAGTGGCTGGCGGCCCCCAGCAGCGCCGCCTGGCTGGACCAGGCCATCGCCCAGCCGGATCTGGTGTTGCTCGACCATGCCCTCTGCGAGCGCAAGGCGGCCAGCACCGCCCTGCAGCTCCAGTTTCGCTACCCGGCCGATGCCGCGCTGGCCGCGGCGCTCAGCCCCCTGGCCCGGGAGGAGCTGGAGCATTTCGAACGGGTGCTGGCCTTAATGCAGCAGCGGGGCATTCCCCTCAAGCCCCTGCCGCCGCCGCCCTACGGCTCCAGCCTGGTGGCCCTGGTGCGTCGCCAGGACCCGGAGCGCAAGCTCGACAGCTTCCTGGTGGCTGGGCTGATCGAGGCCCGCAGCCACGAGCGCATGGCCCTGCTGGCGGCCCACAGCCCCGATCCAGACCTGCGGGAGCTCTACGGCGACCTGCTGGCCAGTGAGGCCCGCCACTTCGGCCTCTACTGGCTGCTGGCCGAGGAGCGCTACGGCCGCCAGGCCACCGTGGACCGGCTGCGGGAGCTGGCCCAGGAGGAAACCCAGTCCTTGCAAGGCGTCCTGGGGCGTCCTGAGGATGTGCGGATGCATTCGGTGGGGGTGGAGCTGGGGATCTGAGCCGGGTTGTCCCGCGTCAACCCCCTTGTCCCCTGGGCGCCGGGTTGCGTTGGCGCAACCCCCTGGCACCTCCCCGTCTGGGCACCGTCCTGGCTGGGCACTGCCCCGGGGGCTGGCCCGTTTCCGCTCAGGCGCTGCCTCCCTGCTGGGCGATCGCCTCCACAAAGGACCGGTGGTCTGCTTCGGCCAGGTCCGCATGCTGCATCGCCTGCTCCAGAACGCCCTGGGCAAACCCCTTCGGTTCGCCGATGTGGGCGGCAATGGCCCGGCGGTCGCCGCTGCGGGCATGGGCCTTGGCCAGGGTCCAGCCGCAGAGCCTGCCGTAGTCCCGCAGGCCATCGGCATCGAGCTGGGCCACATCCACCGATCCCTTCCAATCGCGGAAATGGCGCACGTAGATGTGATCCCCGGCGAGGTTGGTGGTCCATCCCAGGAAGGCATCACTGGCGGTCTGCAGCAGGCGCTGCCCCTCCACCACCCGCTGCCCCTGGTGCGCCGGCGTGGGCAGGCTCACGTAGGGGGCCAGCACGGAGGGTTCGGCTTGCTTGCCCTGCAGCACCAGGATGTCGTCTGGGTGCGGGCCCACGAACAGGGTGATGCCGCAGCGGGTGCCGATCGACCCCACGCCCACGGCCTTGAGGGCGGAATCCTTGAGCTGATACTGCGCCATCAGGTGCTGCATGGTCGGTGAGATCGAGCCCAGGTAGGCGTGGAACTGCTCCATGACCCAGTCATGGCTGTTCCGGCCGGCCATCAGGGCTGGATCCAGGGCATCGAAGCGCCAGATCAGGGGGGGCTGATGGCGAAAGCGCAGGTCACCGCTGCCATCGGCCTCACAGAGTTTGCGCACCGCCTGGCGACTATCCCGTTGCAGGGCGGCCGTCGTCACCTTTTTCAGGTGACTGCGAAAGTTGGCGCTGGCCTGTTCAGCGATCAGGCGCTCCAGGGGCAGCTGGGCGACCCACATCGCCATCTGGGGCATGGCAGCAAGTTCCCCCATGGCCTCGGCGTAGGCCCGCAAGGTTCGGCGGCAGACCCTGGCCTGTTGCTTCTCGCCCAGCCCCAGGCTGCGGGCGGCTAACAGGACACTGGCTGCCAGGCGTTGCACATCCCATTCGAAGGGGCCGGGGTGGGTTTCATCGAAGTCGTTGATGCCGAACAGCAGCTGCCGTTCGGGAGAGCCATAGAAGCCGAAGTTGAGCAGATGGGCATCGCCGCAGAGTTGCACCATCTGGCCCGAGTGGGGCTGGCCTCCGAGGTCGGCCGCCATCACGATGGCGGCGCCGCGGAAGAAGGCAAACGGGCTCTCCGCCATGCGCCGCCGGCGCTCTGGCACCAGCCAGGGCAACCGCCGGACGTCCTGTTGCCCCAGCAGCTCCAGCGGATCAACGGCCGAACCTGATCGCGTTGCCATGTCCCTGCCGGTGAGTGCGGTCAGCATGGCAACGACCATTGGTGGGCAGGGGCGAAGGCAAGCGCCTATCCGCCCTCCCTCAGCGGCCCCCCCTGGGCTGGTGGGGGTGCCGGGGGCCGCCCTTCAATCCAGCAAGGGATAGCGGCTGGCGATCGGATCGCCGGTGAACGTGGCCACCCAGCCGGTCGGGTTGTCGAAGAAACGGATCGCCGTGAAGTGGGGGGCGCTGCCCATGTCGAACCAGTGCTTGGTGCCGGCGGGCACCCGCAGGAAATCGCCGGTTTCGCACAGCACCTGAATCACTTCCCCCTGTTGATGAATCACAAACAAGCCCCGGCCTTCCACGAAGAAGCGCACCTCGTCCTCGTTGTGGGTGTGTTCGGAGAGGAACTTCTGGCGCAGGGCAACGCGATCGGGGTGGTCGGGCCCGAGCCGGATCGCATCAACGGTGGGATAGCGGCCACTGGCCTGCACCTGGGCGATTTCGGCGGCGTAGGCCGCCAGCACCGCGGCCTGGTCGGCAGCGGCGGGCAGTTCGGGCTTCACCGGCCAACGCTCGTAGCCCAGGCCCCGCTCGGCCAGGGCCTGGGCAATCGCCTCGGCGTCCTCGCTCTCCAGCAGCAGGGTTGCCGCCCCATCGGCGCTGGTGCTGTCCTGGTAGACGCTCAGGCGGGTCATGGGCTCCAGGGAGGGCTACGGGCGTTGGGGGGAGCCTAGAAAAGGGCAGCTGGGGCGATTGTGTGTGGGACTGCATCGGGCCTGGGCCGGCCCCGGGGCCCCAGGGGGCTCCAGCCCCAGCGCCAGGCCTGACCCTGGTGGGCGTGGGCCCCGGCGATCCCGACCTGCTGACGGTGGCGGCCGTGCGGGCGATCCGCTCGGCCACGGTGGTGGCCTATCCGGTGGCCCGGCCGGAGGCGGTGGGCATGGCTGCCACGATCGCCGCCCCCTGGATCACGCCGAGCCAGCGCCGCCTGCCCCTGCTGTTCCCGATGGTGGCGGAGGCCCAGCCGCGCCAGCTGGCCTGGCGGGCGGCGGCCGACGCCCTGGCGGCGGAGGTGGCGGCCGGCGAGGCGGTGGTGTTGCTCTGTGAGGGGGATGTGTCCCTGTTCGCCACGGCCTCCTACGGGCTGCTGGCCCTGGAGCAGCGCCATCCCACTTGCCCCATCACCCTGATTCCAGGAATCACGGCCGTGGCGGCGGCGGCGGCGGCCGGGCGCTGGCCCCTGGCCCTGCAACAGGAGGCCTTGCTGATTCGGCCTACCCCCGAGGCTCCCGCCGCCCTGGAGGCCCTGCTGGACCAGGCTGCGGCAACAGATCAGGTGCTGGCCCTGCTCAAACTTGGCCAGCGTTGGCCCTGGGTGAGGCAGGTGTTGGCCGACCGGGGCCTGCTGGAGGGCGCCCTGTTCGCCCAGCGGGTGGGCTGGCCCGACCAGCTGGTGGCGCCGGCGGCCGCCGTGGCGCCCGAGGAGCAGCCCTATTTCTCCCTGTTGTTGATTCGTCAGGGCTGGCCTGAGGTGTTGCCCTAGCCCACACCAGCCCACGCCAGGGGCCCGCAAAGGCGCCAAACAGGTGCGAACTGATACCGAAATCTGCCCCTCGCTGATCACCGCCGGGGGGGCGCCCATGGGCCAGTTCGGCAGCAGCTCTAATCTTCAAATAAAACGTTCAGCATGCGTTGGCGATTTTGCAGGAAATCCTTCGTTACTTGATCGTCCTCGGTTTCTTCATAGGTTGTTTGTGTCACGCCGCCTGGGCCGCAGGCATCGAGCGTGACGTCCGGGTAGGCCATCGTGATCGGCGAGTGGGAGCGGCGGGTGGCAAAATTAAATGTCTTGTGCCCCCCTCGGCATTGAAGCTCCAGCTGACGGCAATGGCCTCCAGGAGTGTGGACTTGCCACTGCTGTTTTCGCCGATGAAATAGGTGACTTTCGGATGGAGTTCCAGACGCGACCAATGGCGCACTGCGTCCAGGGCGAAGGGGTAGGGGTCAAAGGAGGGGACCTGATCCCACTTCAGCTGGATTGCGCGGATGTAGGGGCTGGACGCCATGGCGTCTGAATCTCCAGCTTGGCTGCAGGTGGAGGCTTGGGGAAAGGGGAGCAGATGGCTTGGTTGCGGATCGACGTCAGCTTCGATAAGGGCTTCAATTCCATTCCTGTGAAGGCACGATTAGGGGGTGAGGTTGTCCATGGGGAGGGAGGTCGTGGCCAAAGCGTAAGGGGATTGTTCGGCCATAGGATCGTTGTGTAGGCAGGTTTGCAGAGACACCATCGCTACGCATTGAAGGGGGGATTGTTCTGCGATCCGACGCCTTTGCAGAGATGGTTCGAGGAGTTGGTACCAGCGTGCGGAGCCCTTGGTTCTAGACAGGGCAGAGGGGCTTCAGGCTTGGTGCGGCTGCCAAGGGCCCTCCTTCGGCAGCCGTTAGCGATTGGGTTCTGGAGTCCCGAGGACAACGGGTACGGGTCTGGTGGGACGGAAGGGGGCGGATGCTTGCATGGACAGTCCCCCGCCGCTGCCCATGACGCCGATCGACTGGCTGGCGTTGCTGCACCCGGTGCTGATCATCCTGTTCGTTTACCCGGTGGTGGGGGCGACGATCCGCCTGGGGATTTTGGCGCGGGAGCGGCGGCTCAAGATCAATCCCCTGCCCCCCAGCGTGGGCATTGAGCATGGCGACCACGGCCGCTGGCTCACCGGGGGCGTGGTGCTGGCGGTGTTGATCGCCCTTGATTACAGCTTTGTTGTTCACTTCCTGGATCGGGCTACGCCTTTTGCGGGCGGTGTGGCCCGGCTGGCCTTGCTGCTGCTGATCAGCGTTGGCACCCTGCTGGCCTACGCGGCCCTCTGGTTCGTGAAGAAAGCCCCCCTGCGGGCCAGCTTTGCCCTGCTCACCTGGGCCGGCCTGCTGGGCCTGGGCAGCCAGAAGGAGATCTGGCGCCTGGCCGACAACCCGCTGACCGGTGCGTTCTGGGGCTCCCATTACTGGGCGGGCGTGTTGCTCACGGGCCTGTTGCTGTTCTCGGTGGCGGCCCGCTCCGAGGTGCTGCGCTCCCTGCGGATGCGGCGCCTGCATGTGAGCGCCAATGGGCTGGTGGCCGTGTTGCTGGCCGTGGTGGCGATCACCGGCACCCGCGACCTGCTGGAGATCCCCCTGAGCTGGCAGGCGCCGGCCCTGCGTGGCTGTGATTCCGCCACCCAGCACTGCTCCCCGGCGATCTCGTCCCAGGCCTTCCGGGACGCCCTGGATCGGGCCGTCAAGGAGGCCTTGCGCAAGATCTCTCCCACAGCCCTGGTGGCTCCCCCCGTGGGGCCAGCGGCCGCCGCATCGAACCCGGCAGCGGCCTTGGCGCCGGCAGGCCTGGCCCCTGGATTGGTTGCCCCGGCCTGAGCACCCGGGACTGGGGGCCCTGGCCTTGGGCAATCAGCCCTTGGCTGGCGTGCTGCGACGCCCGGCCCCGGGTTCGGCGCTCAGTCCTCCTGGGCGGCCCGCTCCAGCAGCGCCAGGGCGCCGGCCGGGGTGGGTTCGCGCATCAGCTGCTGGCGCAGTTGGGCCGCCCCGGGAAACCCCTGGCAGGTCCAGCCCATGTGTTTGCGGGCGATCAGCAGGCCGTGGTCCCCCTTGCGCGCCACCAGGGCCTGCAGTTGCTCGGCCGCCAGGGCCAGCCGCTCCCGCTTGCCGGGGGTGGGGGGCACCGGCCGGCCGGCCAGGGCCGCATCGATCTGGCCCACCAGCCAGGGGGCACCCATGGTGCCCCGGCCCACCATCACCCCATCGGCGCCGGTCTCGGCCAGGCAGCGCAGGGCGTCGCCGGGGCTGGTGATGTCGCCATTGGCAATCAGGGGGATGGCCAGGGCCCGTTTCACCGCCGCGATCGCCTGCCAGTCGGCCTGGCCGCGGAAGCCCTGCTGGCGGGTGCGGCCGTGCAGGGTGAGGGCCTGGGCGCCGGCCTCCTGCAGGGCCAGGGCAAAGCCCACCGGATCGGCCGACTCGCCGCACCAACCCAGCCGCGTTTTCACCGTCACCGGGATCGACACCGCTGCCGCCACGGTGGCCACCAGCCGTTGGGCCAGGGCTGGATCGCGGATCAGGCCACTGCCGCCGCCCTTGCGGGCGATCTTTTTCACCGGGCAGCCCATGTTGATGTCGATCAGGAAGGCTCCGGCCTGCTCGGCCCGCCGGGCCGCATCGGCCATGGCAGCCGGCCGGTAATCGAACAGCTGCACGCCAATCGGGCCGGCCTCGCTGGAGAGCTCCTCCACCTTCTCGAGGCCGAAGCCCAACTCGAGGCTGGTGGCATTCACCATCTCGGTGAACAGCAGGGCCTCGGGGGCCCAGCGCCGCACCAGCTGGCGAAAAATCCGGTCGCTCACCCCGGCCAGGGGTGACTGCAGCACCCGGCAGGCCAACTGGCGCGGGGTGCCCCGGCCCGGCAGCCCCAGGGGGGCCTGGAACTGGCTCGTCCCCCGGGCTCCGTCGCAGCCAGGGGCGTTCTGCAGGGGACCCGCTGCGGCACCCCTTGCGGTCTCCAGCGCGGTGCCCAGAGCGGCCCCCAAAGGAGCGCCCCCAGCGGTGTCCACCGAGGGGCTCGCCGCCCTGGTCCAGGCCCTGTCCCCCAGGAGCCCTGACCCTGGGGGACAGGGCTCCGGTGCGGCCCAGGGGGCGGGGCTGGCGGAAAGGCTGCTGATGGCTCCTGGGGCGGCTGGGTTCTGCGGGAGGGCCCCAGCCGTTGCCGGATGGGCGACCTTTGCAGCATTCTCGCCATCGTCTGGACGGCGCCTGCACCCCCATCTGCCCCCTTCGGCCCCCTGGTCGCCCGTTGCTCCGCCGCTTCGATCGCCCCTTCGCCTGACCTGCGCCATCGATCCCTTCGCTGCCGTTTCCGCCCCCTGGCCCCTGTCGCGGCCCCTGTTGCAGGCGGTGCTGGACGACCGCCTCAGCGATCGCTTCGTGTGCGAGCTGATCTGGTGGCGGCTGGGGTACCGGCCCGCGGCGGCGGCCGGCGAGGCTGGGGCGATCGCGCCAGGCAGCGCCCCCGAGACCTGGCAGGCCACACCAGCCACGCCAGCGGCCTGGGCCGAGCGCTTCCCGGGCGCTCCCGAGCTGGTGGCGGAACGGCCCGCCAGTGTCCACCTCACCCGCTCCATCCCCGCCCCCTTCAAGCAACTGCTCAAGCAGCAGCTCGGCTTTGGCGGCTACCGCATCGGCGAGCTCTATCCGCGCCGCACCCGCCGGGCCACGGCTGTGAACTGGCTTCTGGCCCACCTGGCCGAACGGGGCGAGCCCTTGGCCGAGGGCGGCCCCCTGCCGCCCCTGCGCGATCCACCCCAGAACCCGGTGGCGGGCCACCCGGGCGATCGGCCCGTGGCCTGAGCGCAACGGACTGGTGTCAGCCTGCCGGTAAGCCGTCCAGGCGGCCTTCGCTTGCCGGCAGGCTGGCCTGACCCCAGGCGCCCACGCCGGGTTCCCAGGACCGGGATCCGGTCCGGTTAGGGGGCAGGTCCCTGCGTCAGGTCTGTCTGTAGGGTCAAGACGGGACTTGCGTTGTAGGAATAAGGCGTCGTGGCTCTTCCAGTCGTCGCCATCATTGGCCGCCCCAATGTGGGCAAATCAACCCTGGTGAACCGGCTCTGCCGCAGCCGGGAAGCGATCGTGCATGACCAGCCGGGGGTGACCCGGGACCGCACCTACCAGGAGGGCTTCTGGGGGGATCGCACCTTCCGCGTCGTCGATACGGGCGGCCTGGTGTTCGATGACGACAGCGAATTTCTGCCGGAGATCCGCGAACAGGCCAACCTGGCCCTGGCCGAGGCGGCCGTGGCCGTGGTGATCGCCGATGGCCAGCAGGGGCTCACCGCCGCCGACCAGTCGATCGCCGAGTGGTTGCGGGGCCAGCGCTGTCCGGTGCTGCTGGCGGTGAACAAGTGCGAGTCGCCCGACCAGGGCCTGGCGATGGCGGCCGAGTTCTGGAGCCTGGGCCTGGGTGAGCCGTTCCCGGTGTCTGCCATCCACGGCGCCGGCACCGCCGAGCTGCTCGATGCCCTGCTCACCCACCTGCCCCCCACCCCCGAGGTGGAGGAGGAGGAGCCGATCCAGCTGGCGATCATCGGCCGGCCCAATGTCGGCAAATCGAGCCTGCTCAATGCCGTCTGCGGTGAGAAACGGGCGATCGTCAGCCCGATCCGCGGCACCACCCGCGACACGATCGACACCACGATCGAGCGCGAGGGCAAGCGCTGGAAATTACTCGACACCGCCGGCATTCGCCGTCGCCGCAGTGTCGATTACGGGCCGGAATATTTCGGCATCAACCGCAGTTTCAAGGCGATCGAGCGCTGTGATGTCTGCGCCCTGGTGATCGATGTGCTTGATGGCGTCACCGAGCAGGACCAGCGCCTGGCCGGCCGCATCGAAGAAGAGGGCCGCGCCTGCCTGATCGTCGTCAACAAGTGGGACGCCGTCGAAAAGGACAGCCACACGATGGCGGCCATGGAGAAGGAGCTGCGCGCCAAGCTCTACTTCCTGGACTGGGCGCCGATGCTGTTCACCTCGGCCCTCTCGGGCCAGCGGGTGGAGAGCATCTTTGCGATTGCGGCCGTGGCCGTGGAGCAACACCGCCGCCGCGTCAGCACCTCGGTGGTCAATGAGGTGCTCCAGGAAGCCGTCAGCTGGCGCTCGCCCCCCACCAGCCGCGGCGGTCGCCAGGGCCGGATTTATTACGGCACCCAGGTCGCCACGCGACCGCCCAGTTTCACCCTGTTCGTGAACGATCCCAAGCTGTTCGGCGACACCTACCGCCGCTATGTGGAACGGCAGATCCGCGAGGGACTGGGCTTTGAGGGCTCACCGCTGAAATTGTTCTGGCGGGGCAAGCAACAGCGCGATGCCGAGAAGGATCTGGCGCGCCAGCAGGCCAAGTCCCACTAAGACCGGTTGGATGGCTAAGGCGAGCTGGAAGATGGGTCCCCAAGGCCTGGGGAGTCGCGGCTGATGGACTGGCTGAGGCAGATTCCGATCGGCCAGTACGTGCCGGGCAGCGGCAGCTGGTTGCGCCAGCTCGATGCCCGCCAGAAGCTGGCCTGGACCCTGGCCTTCCTGCTCACCCCGATCCTGGCCGGGCCCCTCTGGCGCCTGGCCCTGGTGGGGCTGCTTCTTCTGGTGACCGCCCTCAGCGGCCTGCCCTGGCGCCTCTGGCGCCGCAGCCTGCCCCTGCTGCTGGCCCTGGCCCTTTTGGTGGGCGCCCTGTCGTGCCTGCTGCCCACGGGCAGCAGCAGCCCCGCCAGCCCCAGCCGCCCGCCGACGGAGTTGCGCCTGGCCCCGGCCGGCGCCGATGGCCGCCCACCCAGCCGCACGGGCCTGAGCTGGGAGCTGGTGCGCTGGGGCCCCGTGCAGGTCGGTCCCCTCACCCTGGGCCCCCTGGTGGTCACCCGCCGCTCGGGCGAATTGGGTATCAGCAGCGCCACCCTGCTGTTCACCGTGATCCACAGCGCCAACCTGCTGCTGCTCACCACGCCGCCGGAGGAGTTGGTGTGGGCCCTGGCCTGGCTGATTGCTCCCCTGGGGCGCCTGGGGTTGCCGGTGGATCGGCTTGGTTTCACCTTGCTGTTGGCCTTGCGCTTTTTGCCGCTTGTGCAAGAAGAGTTCCAGAACCTGCTGCGTTCCCTGGCGACCCGGTCGCTGAATCTGCGGCAGCTGGGATTCAAGGGTGGGTTTGGCTTGCTGCTGGCTGTGGCCGAACGGCTGCTCGCCAATGTGTTGTTGCGCTCCGAACAGGGGGCCGAAGCCCTGCTTGCCCGCGGCGGCCATTGGATTTCGCCGGTGGAGTTGCGCCAGCCCCAGCCCGGATGGCGGCTGTTGCAGTTGGCCGGCGCTGCCGCACTCGTGCTGTTGATCGGGCTGCGCTGGCGGTACGGTGCTCTCTAAGTTGTGTCGAACCCGACAGACAACGTGAGCGCAGAGCGTTACCTCAATCATCCCCTGTTCGGACTGCTCTATCGGGTGGCCCTCGCCGGCGAAGGTCGGGACCTCTACGCCACCCTCTACGCCCAGCGGATGTTCTTTCTGGTGACGCTCCAGCCCCGGGGGGCCCAGTTCGAGGTGATTCCCCTGATGGATGCCCGGCACCTAGCCGAGCAGAACCTGGCCCGCACCCGCCGCGAGGGGGCCGAGGCCCATGCGCGCTGGCGCACGCTCTTCGACCAGACTTTCATCTAGGTCGGAGCGGGTGGGGCCCCTGGCCTGGGCCCGGTCCCTAATCCCGGCCCCAGTTCACGGCCTTACTCAAGGCCCCTGAGCCGGTCTGGCAACGGGGCCGATCTCCAGGCGATCTCCTCGGCCACCCCGATCCCGGTCTCCCCATGGCAGCTGGAGCGTGCAGCGCCCCCGAATCCGTTCCTCCGTCCTGGAGCCTGGAGCAGCAGCTCGCAGCCCTGGCCCAGGCCTTGCCTGGGGGCACCCGGCTGCTGGCCGTGAGCAAGGGCCATCCCGCCGACCGGATTCGCCAGCTGGTGGCCCTGGGCCAGCGCAGCTTCGGCGAAAGCCGCCTGCAGGAGGCGATCGCCAAGCAGGCGGAGCTGGCCGACCTGGGGGCCCTCGACTGGCATTTCATCGGCCGGCTCCAGGCCAACAAGGCCCGGGCCGTGCTGCGCCAGTTCGGCACGGTCCACTCCGTGGACAGCCTGGCCCTGGCCGAGCGCCTGGCCCGCATCGCCGCGGAGGAGGGCCTGGCCCCGGCCGTGTTTCTGCAGGTGAAGCTGCGGCCCGATCCCGGCAAAACCGGATTAAGCCCCAGCGAATTGCGCCAGCTCTGGCCGCGGCTCCAGGACCTGGCTCCCCTGCGGATTGTCGGGCTGATGACCATGGCACCCCAGGGCCTTGACCGGGCCGAAACCCAGTCCCTGTTTGAGGAGTGCGCCGCCCTGGCCCGGGAGCTGGGCCTGGCGGAGCTGTCGATGGGCATGAGTGGCGACTGGCCCGAGGCGGCCGCGGCGGGCAGCACCTGGGTGCGGATCGGCTCGGGTTTGTTTGGCCCCAAACCTTGCCACCCCTGACGTGGGACGCTATTCAGGTCCAAGCCACAACAAAAATCAGTGTCGTTGTTCTCCCGCCTTCGTGCCGTCGTCTCCGGCGATGACTACCTCGACGGTGACTACGACGACGAGCTCGACTACGAGCACAACGACGCCCCCGAGCCGGCCAGTCCGGTGAGCCGCAGCAGTTCCCTGGCCCTCAGCTCCGATTTCGGCAGCGACGACCCCTTCGCCGGCACCAACGTGATCGGCATGCCGGGCATCTCCACCACCACGGCGGAGGTCACCCTGATGGAGCCGCGCAGCTTCGATGAGATGCCCCGCGCCATCCAGGCCCTGCGCGAGCGCAAGACCGTGATCCTCAACCTCACGATGATGGAGCCGGACCAGGCCCAGCGGGCCGTGGATTTCGTCGCCGGCGGCACCTTCGCCATCGATGGCCACCAGGAGCGGGTCGGCGAGAGCATCTTCCTGTTTGCCCCCAGCTGCGTCACCGTCACCACCGCAGCCAGCGAGGAAGCCTCCTCGCCCACGATCGTGTCCCGCGATGCCAGCCAGGAGCAGCAGGCGGCCCCCAGCCCCGCCTGGGGCCGCTCCGAGTCCGGCTTCGGCCTGGGCTGAAACGACTGCCTGGGATGGCCCCCTGGGGCGGCCCCCCGGGGCGCCTGAGCGCTGGCCCCAGCCCAGGCAACCCCCGGCATCGGCGCACTCGTGCCCATGGCAGAGGGCATGGGGTGGCGGCTGAGCCCCAGGCCCTCGCCCCGTTCACCCCTGCACCGGGTCTGCTGGAGCCGTAGGCCCGTCCCACCAGCCCCCCTGGAGCCCCCAGGCCTGCGGCCGGCCGTCCTGGTGGGGGTCCAGGGGTCCCCGATGCGAATCGTCCCGAGGCCGGCCCCCATGCCGAATCGTCCTGATCCCCCCTCCCCTAGCCCCGGCAGCCCCGCCCCGGGCACGGTCCCTGGAGACGGGCTAGCCCAGGCCCGTTTGGGGGTTGTGGGCCTGGGCCGCATGGCCCAGGCCCTGCTGCTCCCCCTGATCGACAGCGGCCTCGTGTCGCCTGGATCCGTGCGCGCGGTGGTGGGCAGTGAGGCCTCGGCGGCTCGCCTGGCCGCCCAGCACGGGCTGGTGGTGGGCACTGATCCCACGCAGGCCTGGCAGGCTCCCGTCGTGCTTCTGGCGGTCAAACCCCAGCTGCTGGCCGCGGCGGCCGACGCCGCCCGGGGGATCGGTGCCACTGCCGGTGCCACTGCCGGTGGCGAGGCCTCCAGCCCCTCGGCAGCGTCGCCCGACACCCCCCCTGCCCCTGGCGCAGGCCCTGGCGAGCGGCCCCTGTTGATTTCGGTGCTGGCCGGCGTCACCCTGGCCCGGCTCCAGGCCCTGTTCCCGGCCCATCGCCTCGTGCGGGCCGTGCCCAACACGCCCGCCCTGGTGCGCCAGGGGCTCACCGGCCTGGCCTGGGGCGAGGGGATTTCCGAGCAGCAGCAGCGCTGGGTGCGGCAGCTCTTCGCCCAGGTGGGCGAGGTGCTCGACCTGCCCGAAGCCCAGCTCGATGCCTTCCTGGCCCTCACCTCCTCCGGTCCGGCCTACGTGGCCCTGGTGGCGGAGGCCATGGCCGATGGGGCCGTGGCCGCCGGCCTGCCCCGGGCCCTGGCCCTGCGCCTGGCCCACCGCACCCTGGCGGGCACCGCCGCCCTGCTCCAGGACCAGGAGCTCCATCCGGCCCAGCTCAAGGACATGGTCGCCAGCCCCGGCGGCACCACCATCGCCGGCCTGCGCCAGCTGGAGCGGGCCGGCCTGCGCTCCGCCCTGATCGAGGCCGTGGTGGCCGCCGCCGAACGCAGCCGCCAGCTGGCCTGAGGGCCCAACTGGCCTGGGTCGAATCGCCAGCCCAGCGATTTAGCAAACCCTCCTCTCCAGAGCACCACTGCGACCCAGGGGGCGTGGGTGGTGCCTGGCCTCCCGCAACCTGGGCCTCTGAGCTTCTGCTGCCCAGTCCCTAGCCCAGTCCATGGCTGGTGAGAGCTGGCCCCAAGCATTGCTGGGCCTGGGCCTGCGGCCGCTCGGAGCTCCTGCCCCCAGCCCAACGGCCCCAATCCGGGGCGATCTCTCCTCCGAAACCGTTTCCGCTCAGCCCTTGGCCTGGCCCAGTTTCGGTTCGGTGCCCGCCAGCAGCCGCTGTAGGTTGCTGCGGTGGCGCCACACCACCAGCAGGGTGGTGAGCAGGGCCAGCACCAGGTAGGCGGGCCGCAGGCCGCTGCCGGCGGCGGCAAACGAGCCCAGCATCAGCAGGGGCAGGCTCAGGGCCGCCACCACGCTGGAGAGGGACACGATGCGGCTGGCGCTGAGCACGGTGAGGAAGATGCCGAAGCAGGCCAGACCCACGGCGGGCACCAGGCCCAGCAGCATGCCCAGGCCCGTGGCCACCGCCTTGCCGCCCTTGCCCCCCAGCCACAGCGACCAGCTGTGGCCCGCCAGGGCCGCCAGGCCCGCCGCCACCACCCACCAGTCACTCCACCAGTCGCCGGCGGCGGCGATGCCCTGGGGTTGGAGCAGGGCCTTGGCCAGCAGCACCGCCGCCGTGCCCTTGAGCACATCCACCAGAAACACGGCCAGGGCCGGCCCCTTGCCGAACACCCGCAGCACGTTGGTGGCGCCGGTCGAGCCCGAGCCCAGGGAGCGGATGTCCACGCCCTGGATCCACTGGCCCGCCAGGTAGCCGCTGGGGATCGAGCCGAGCAGGTAGCCGGCCGCCAGGGCCAGCAGGGTGGGCAGGGGCGTGGTCACAGCAGGTCGTCCTCCAGGGTGAGTTCATTGGGGCCAGGGGCGAAGGCGAGCCAGAGCGGGAACTGCAGGATCGCCACATCCACCACCTGTTCAGCGGCGTCCACCAGGATGAAGGGCAGCTCGCCCCGCTCCTCGAGCCGGTCGGCCCGCTCGATCAGGGCATCGGGCCGCTCAAACAGGACGATGCCGCTGTTGGGGCCGAAGTCTTCCCGGCCCAGGCCCAGGCAATCCTGCAGGCCCCGCCGCCATTCCCCCAGCCGTTCCGGCTGGCCGGCCAGCACCAGGGTCTGGAAGCGTTCGCCGTAGAGATCGCCCAGGATCGAGATGGCGGCAGCCCCTACCAGGGCATTGCGGTTGCGGCTGCCGGTGCTGGGTTGGGCGCCGCGCCCCCCCTGGAACAAAAACCAGTCCTCCAGCAGCCCGGCCGTGGGGGCATCCAGGCTGCGGCGCAGCTTCCAGGGGTCGGCGTAGAAATCCGGCTGGCCGAGGAATTGCTCCAGCCGCTGGCGGATCAGGGGTTCGTCCTGGCTGAACAGTCCCGCGGCGGCCGGGGCCTGGGCCGGGGCGCCAGGGGCTGGGCCCCCACTGGCCTGCTCCAGGTCGAGGGGGGAGGGCTGCACCACCAGGGGCTGCACCACCAGCTCCACCTGCTCGGCGGCCACGGCCAGGTCCTGGAGGGCCCCCACCAGGTAGTCCTGGAAGCCCTTGACCCGCCGGGCGATGCCATCGGACTGGCCGCCAACGCTGCTGGCGATCTCCCGTTGCACCTGGTCGCGGCGGGCCTCCAGCTCGCAGAGCTCCTGCTCGAGCACCCGGCGTTTGTGCTGCAGCTCGGCCAGGGCCAGCTCCAGCAGGGCCGCTCCAGGCCCCGTGGCCAGCAGCGCATCGGCAGGCTCCGTTGCCTGCGGCCCAGCCCCCTCTGGCGCCGTCAGGCCATGGTCGGCGCCAGGAATGATGCCAGGGAGGGGGCCAGGGGCGGCCTCCGGCTGGCTGGTTTCAAGGGCCTGGGTGCCGTCGGCCTGCGGCTCCAGGGGGCCGGCTGGGGAGGCTTGCGGCCCGTCTGGGCCAGCGATCGCTTCAGCCCTGGGCCCAGCCAGGTCCGGAGACAGGGGCCCGTCGGGGGCGGGGTCGCTCATGGCAGGGCGCTGAGGTGCTGGTGGAGCTGTTGACGCAAGGTTGTGGCATCGAACAGCACGGGCAAGAGGTGGATGCTGCGCTGTTCACGGAAATAGAAGAGCACGGGCAGCGGCCCCCAGAACAGGCGCCAGCCCAGCCAGCTGTCGTAGGGGAAGCGGCGCAGCAGGCTCTGGCGGCTCCAGACCAGCAGGGCATCGGCCGTGAACTGGAGGCGCAGCAGCTGGCTCTGCAGCAGCAGAACCAGGCCGAACAGGCCCACCGCCAGGGCCAGCCAGGCGGCCCCGCCCCAGAGGGGCAGCAGCAGCAGGCAGGCCAGGCCCAGGGCCACCACGCCCAGGGGCACCCAGGGGCGGGGCTCCAGGATCACGCCCGCCTGGGGGTCGGGCCCCGCCTGGGAGTTCGGGCTCGTTTGGATCCCGGAATCGGCTGGGGTGGGGTGATCCGGTTGCAGGGGGTCCATCGGCGCCGGTCGTTCCAGGGGTCCCATTCTGGGGAGGGGCCGGCTTGGCTGGCCGCCGGCGTGCTGGCTGGCTGGGGCCCCCCAGGGAGCCCCGCCCAGGCCCCCGGCGGTGGTTGCCTCACTCGCCAAACAGCAGCTGGGTGAGCACCACATCCACCAGGGCCACGCTCACCAGGATCATCACCACGGCGCCGGTGGTGCTGCTGCCCACCTCCTTGGGGCCACCCCGGGTGGTGAGGCCCCAGCCGCAAGAGATCACGGCGATCATCAGGCCGAACACCACCGCCTTGATCAGCATCGCGGGCAGGTCGGAGGGCTCCATCCAGGTGCGCACCGAGTTCCAGAACACCGAGGGCGGGATCGCGTAGAGGGCGGTGCTGCTCAGCTGGCCCGACCAGACCGCCACGCCGAAGAACAGCAGGCACTGCACCGGTGCCATCACCACCATCGCCACCACCCGCGGCACCACCAGGTACTCCACCGGGTCGGTGCGCAGCATCGTGATCGCATCGATCTGCTCGGTCACCTTCATGGTGCCCAGCTGGGCGGCGTAGGCCGTGGCCACCTTGCCCGTGATCAGGGTGGCGGTGAGGATCGGCGCGATCTCGCGGGCCAGGCCGATCGCCAGGATGCCGCCCACGGTGGAGCCGGCCCCCTGTTTCACCAGTTCGGCCGCCACCTGGATGTTGAACACCGTGCCGGAGGCCAGGCCCGTGATCAGCACGATCAGCACGCTGCCGGGGCCCGCCTCAAACAGCTGCTCCATCAGGTCGTTGGGGCTGATCCGGCCCCGCATGATCGCGGCCACCGACTGGCCGCCGATCAACAGGCTGCTGCCCAGCCGGCGCAGCCAACGGGGCCGCAGCCAGCGGGGCACAGCCCGTGGCCGGGAGGGGGACCGGCCGCTCGGGCGGGGGCTGCTGGAGGGTTGGGATGGCATGCGGAGGGGGTCAGGGGGAGCTGGGTTGGACCGTGGCCTGAGCTCCCCTCTGGGGCCAGCGGCGCATCACCACCAGCCCGAGCACCACGAGCACCGCGGGGATCAGGCCCATGCAGAGGCGAATCGCGATCAGGGCGCTGGCGGGTTGGTGGATGCCCAGGTCCTGCACGTAACCGCTGAGGCTGAGCAGGCCGCCGTAGCCCACCATCACCACACTGATGCAGACCTTCTGGGCCAGCACCATCCAGGCGCTGTATTGGCCCGCCGGTTTCTCCGGGTCGGCATCGATGGCATCGGGCAGCAAGGACCAGGGGATCAGGTAAGCGGTGGAGGCGCCGATGCCGGAGGTGATGATCGTGGTGAGCAGGGCCACGAGTTTCACCAGGTTGGCCCAGGAGCCGGTGGGCCCAAAGGCTGGATCCAGGGGCGGCAACACCATCACGGCCAGGCAGCCGGCGATCCAGAGGCCGCTGCCCAGCCGCAGGGCGGCCAGGCGGCCGCGGCGATGGGAGAGCCGGTTCCAGAGCCACAGCCCCAGCAGGGTGCTCACCAGGAAGGGCAACAGGATCCAGCGGCTCCAGCCCTCGGGCACCTGCAGCACCATGGGCAGATAGAAGAGGGCCACGGCCTGCATTAACTGCAGGGCGCACCAGAGCAGCAGGTAGAGCCCGAGCACCCGCACAAAGCGGCCGTTGTGGATCACCCGGCCCAGCAGGCGGCGGGTGGTGCCAGGCAGGCTCTCGGGGCGCTGGCAGTTTCGGGCGGCGGGCACCAGGCCCCAGCCGCAGATCAGGGTGGTGACGGTGATGATCAGGCCTGACACCAGCCCCACGGGCAGGTAGGCAGCGGGATTGTGCAGGTCCGCCACCAGGATCCCGGCCAGTACCGAAGCCACCAGGGTGGCGATGATTGAGCCGGTGAACCGGGCCGTATTGAGCCGGGTGCGCAGGGAGACGTCGGTGGTCAGTTCGGCGGCCAGGGCCGAGTAGGGCAGGTTGACGCAGGTGTAAAGGCTGTTGGCAACGATCGAGATCAACAGAAAGATCCAGAACTTCACCCAGGTGCCGGGCCAGGGCGGCAGCCACCACATGGCCGCCATGGCCAGGCCCAGGGGCAGGGCGCTCCAGAGGATCCAGGGCAGGCGAGGACCCCAGCGGGGGCTCGTGGTCTTGTCGCTCAGCCAGCCAACGATCGGATCGTTGATCGCATCCCAGAGGCGGCCACAGCCATAGGCCAGGCCCGCCTGCCAGGGGGGCAGGCCCGCCGCTGTGTAGAAGAGCAGCAGATAGAAGCCGATCAGGGCGGCGCCCATGCCGGTGCCCACATCGCCCATGCCATAGGCCCACAGCAGCCGGGCCCGGGCGCCTCCCCGCAGGTCGGCCGCATCGGTGATGGGGAAACCGGCACTAGGGCTTCGGCCCCCAGCCGATGAGGTCGCCGGCCCCTCACCAGGTCCTGGTCCTGGGCCGGCAGAACCCCGATTGCTCTCCGTCTGCCCCCTGTCTCTGGCTGACCCGTTGCCCACGTCCCTGTCTGTGGCCAAAGCTGCCTGTCCTGACGCAGGCCATAATGCTGCAGCTTCCTGTCGGCTCCCTGTCGCCTGCCTGGCGGACTCTGGAGTCTTCGGAATTGCTCAGTACGCTTGTACTGCTGCGGGCGTAGTTTAGTGGTAAAACCTCAGCCTTCCAAGCTGATGATGCGGGTTCGATTCCCGCCGCCCGCTTCAAATTTTAGGGAAAGTTCTTTTCGGACTAATTAACCGACTTTCTCAAATGTCAGTTCTTGGCAATGGGTTGTTACCGCGCATCTTTTTTGGAGTCTCTTTGAGTCACTGAAGGTCACTTTTGTCCCCCTTGGGGGGTGCCTGGACCGACTGGCCACCCTGGTCGCTGCAGGATTGCCCCGGCAGCGGGGCAAATTTGCTGATAGGGTCAGAACTATCAATCTAATGACACTCTGGAGCCCTTAGGGCCTCCAGTTTAATTCCATGGCCCTGCTAGGGGTATCCGATTACACCGGGGGGCTTGCCGGCCACGGGCCTGGGGCGGACGAAGATCTGCTTGCCTGGCTGGATCGATCCCAGCGCTCCCCCAGTGGGATCAGCGAGCCCGACTTCAGCAGCCGGGACCGCAGCTCTGCCGACCAGCAGAGCCTGGGCCTGCGATCCGACTCCACGGTTGATCGATCGGGCGAACCGGAGGCCAGCGGCGCAGCCTTGGGACCTCAGCGTGTCCTCGAATCGTTGGGGGCCAATGGCCATGTTCCCCTGGATCCCAGGGAGCGATTGGATCGGGAATTCGGCAGTTTGAGCGGCCAACTTCCTGGACTTTGCTTAGATCCAGTGGGCCCCACTCCCTGGGCCCAGCTTGCTGCAGATTCAGGTCTTGCTGGGGCTAACCCCCAAGTCCTGGATGGCTGCACTGGCCTGGCCCATGCCCCGGGCAGCGAAGCCAGCGGCACGTTGGTTGCCAATAATTTGTCGCCCCTTTTGGCTGGGGCCTTTGCGGCGGATCCCTTGCTGGTGTACCAGGAAGGGTTGCCCACGACCCCACCCCAGCCAGTCCCTGGGTCTGACGCGGGCCTGACACCTGCCGCCGACCTGCGATCCGGAGCCCTGGCCCCGGACCAGGGCTCCGGGACTTGGTCGCCCGCCGCTGTCACGCAGGCGTCCCCGTTTCCCCTCAGGGGTGAGCTGCCACGGCTCGAGGGGCCCGCGACGGATCTTCGGTTCCCAACGGAGCAGGGGGGCCAGGATGGCGTTGGATCCCTGGCTGCCAATCCGCAGGCCCAGGCGCTGCTGCTGGAGTCCTCTCCCGGTTCTGGTCAGCCCATTGCTGCTTCCTCCACCATCAGATTGGATGCCAGTGATGGGCTGCCCGATTGCAGCCATCTGCAGCAGGCCAGCACGGGCCTACAGCTTGCCGATGGTCCCCAACACATCTGGCAGGAGGTCCTGGCAAGCGTCAACCAAACCCTCACCGGCCTCGCCAGCCAAACCAATTTCAACGCCCTCATCCAAGAGGCTTTCGGCACGGCAGGCACCGATCCAGACCTGTTTGATCAGCGTGTTGCTGCTCTGCAGCTCCAGCTGGTCAGCGATGGCCTCGGTCTTACGGTTGAATTGCTCAGCAATGACGAACTTCTTGGCGCTGCCGGTGCCTATGCCGCCATTGGCCCCGCAGGTCGTGAGTGTATCTATCTCAACGCCGATTGGATCACCATGGGCGCCAGCCCTGTGCTGATTCGCCAGGTGCTGCTGGAAGAGGCGGGCCACGCCATCGACCATCGCCTTAATGGAGCGCTTGATTCAGAAGGGGATGAGGGCGCACTGTTTGCTAAGCGCCTCAATGGTGAGCAACTCACTGAGGCGGAGCGGGCGTTGATCCGTGCGGATAACGATTCTGCCCTTCTCACCATTGATGGGGTGCAGGTGTTGGTGGAGGAGGCAGCACCAACCATTTACCAGGCCAATCCCCTAGCAGCGGCAAGCTACAGCAGTTCTTCCAGCTCCTCTATCTATGCTCCGATTCCCACACTTACCGATTTCACCATTACCTTTTGGCTCAATACTGCAAGCCAAGGCCAAGGCTCAGCAGGATCTCAATGGTATTCAGGCGCTGGTCTCGTTGATGCGGAGTATGGAGGCGTTACCAGCGATTTTGGCATTTCACTAATTGGTGGGAAAATAGCATTTGGGGTCGGATCAAGCGATAAAACAATTTTTTCTACTAAAACGGTTAACGACAGCAGTTGGCACTTGATTTCGGCTTTACGCCAAGGTAGTAACATGTCAATCTATATCGATGGACAGGTTGACACAGCAATCAGCAATGGTCCCACCGGTGCGAGAACGGCAGCGACTCGGATTGCAATTGGCAGAATTCAAACTGACAACTTTCCGGCAACCGGTCTCATTGATGATGTCAGAATCTACAATTCGGCATCTTCGCTCTTCATTAGTAATGCCTTCAAAGGAAATCCAGCCGATTCACCAAGCCTGGTTAACTATTACAAACTGGATGGAAATGCTAACGACTCATCCGGCAATGGCAGAAATGGTACAGCAACTGCCGCAAGTTGGAGCACAAGTACTCAGCTCGCAAGGGGCATCCCATCCGCCTTAACCTTGACCGAAGACACAGCGGGAAATATCCAATTTATCGACTCACCATTTGCAGACACCGATGGCGACACTCTCACTATTACCTTGTCCATAGCAGACGGAACAATCACAGGCCAGCCAGCAACCGGCATTGCATTGGGTGGAAGCGACATTGCAAAAACATTTACAGGCACTGCCGCAGATTTAAATTCATATTTTGGAACAGCAGGAAATGTATCTTATCAAGGGGCGGCAAACAACTCCTCGAGCCGCACGCTAACCACCACAATTTTTGACGGTACAAGCACTGCACTTGCGACTACAACCATTAATTTTCTAGCCGTCAACGACGCTCCTACTCTCACCACCCCTGGTGTCGTCAACGCCGTTGACGAGGACTCTGCTAATTCCACAGCTGTCCCCCTCTGGAGCACCGTTCCCGCTTATGGCTCCGGTGGCGGTAGTGATGAAAGTACCCAGGCATTGAGCTATAAAATAACCTCCATTCCATCCAATATTGCACTATTTCAGAGCGATGGCTCCACTGCCGTCACCGCCAACACGACGCTCAGTGCTGCTGATTTCACATCCTTGAAATATAAAACTGTGGCTAACGCTAACGGCATTAGTACCATGTCCTTTGATGTGATCGATAGCGGCTCAGGAATCGCCCCTAACGTTAATACCCTCGCCAGTCAGAGCGTTTCTATTACCGTCAATGCCGTCAATGACGCCCCCTTAGCCACAGGCTCCGCAACCCTCCCATCTGTTAACGAAGATACCGTTTCCCCGGCTGGTTCGACTGTTGCTTCTCTGTTCTCCGCCAATTTTTCTGATTCCGCGGATGCCATTTCCGGTGGCTCCTCTGCAAATTCATTAGCAGGAATTGCGATTTCTTCTTATACGGTGGACGCCTTAAAGGGAAACTGGCAGTATTCTGCAAATGGCTTGGCTTGGACAAATATACAGACTTCGACAATCGCCGCAGCGGTTACATTAAAGGCTTCTGATTACCTGCGCTTTGTTCCAGCAACTAATTATAATGGAGCAGCAACGTCTCTCGCTGCATCTCTTATTGAGGGCGGTGGAGCAGTTGTGGTGACCGGAGCCACCGTCAACCTATCTGGAGAAGGGTCTCAACTGATCCTGGCGTCAAGTAATGTGATTGGCTGGAGCTCGATCTATGATAACACTTTTGCTGCAGATAACATTGTTGATGAGCAAACCGGATCAGTTGTTGCAGACGCTTTCCGGAGTAACTATTGGCTCGCTTCAGACGGAGCCAGTAGCGGGTCTATTCTAATTGACCTTGGAGTTGCCACGTCTCTCAGCAGAATCGAGCTGTTTAATGCCACTAACTCTGGCTACAATGACCGTGCAACGGCGCAGTTCCATATCGAAGTAAGCAATGCTATTACTGGTTCCAGCGCGACAAATTACCAACTCTCAAATGGTTTGACAGTCGCAAGTGGAACATTGGCATATGCGACTGTCGGCGTAGCGCCAAGCCCCCAATCTTTTGCCTTGTCGTCGGGCAGTGCAGCCTATCGCTACTTGAAGTTTGTTGCTGATACTTCTAAAAATAACAATCCGGCACTTCATGAATTACGCATTTATCCTGCCAGTGCAACCTCTGTAGGCAACGCAACCAGCTACTCGGCAGCTACTGTTGCCCTGTCTTCAACGATCACTTCTGTCAATGACGCTCCATTAATAACAAGTGGTTACACCTATAACTTTCCCACTACCAATGAAAATACCAACTCCTCGGCCACTCTTGTATCCACAATCCTGGCAGGTGCAAACTTGGTCGATGTTGATGCCAGCGCACTCAGTGGCCTAGCCATCACGTCCAGCACAGGCAATGGCACCTGGCAGTACTCAACAGATGGCACCAACTGGCGGGCCTTTGGGTCCGTTTCTGCCACCAATGCGCTTCTCCTCAACTCAACGAGCCAGGTCCGCTATCTCCCAGACGGCACTAACGGTGAGACAGCTTCCTTGGCCTATATGGCCTGGGATCAAACGTCAGGCTCTGCTTCAACAAGCACCACTCCTAATTACGTCACTACTGCAATCGCTGGAGGGACTTCGGCATTCTCAACCAATACAAGCTACGCCCAAATCATCGTTTCTTCCGTTAACGATGCTCCCATTTTAGATAGTACTCAATCGCCTATTCTCGTCACAATAACCGAGGATATTCCAGCGCCTGCGAATGGATCCACGGCCAACAGCACTCTTATTTCTGACCTCGTTGCAGGCATCAGCGATCTTGACTCCAATGCCCTGAAAGGAATTGCCATCACCGCTGTCAACAGTGCTAATGGCAGCCTCTACTACTCCACCAATGCTGGCTCCACCTGGACCCTCGTGGGATCTGTGAGTAGCACGGCATCCCTGCTTCTGGCCTCAAACTCCAACACCCGGCTCTATTTTCAGCCCGCAAGCAACTACAACGGTAGCATTGCAGATGTGCTGACCTTTAGGGCCTGGGATCAAACGTCCGGAACCAGCGGAAGCAAAGTCGACACCAGCTCCAGCGGCGCCTCCACAGCATTTTCATCCGCCACTGACACCGTCGCGATCACGGTTACCCCAATCAATGACGCTCCCATCCTTAATGTTGGTCCCCAGTCTGTCCAGCTTGTCGAATCTGTTGGAGCGGGTGCTAATGCAGAGGTGAGTGCGTCTCTCCTGTTGGATGGCAGCAATGATGTTTTTGTCATTCCCGACAGTGACAATCTCGACCTCAGTGCCAACTTCACCCTGGAAGCATGGGTTTATCCGACGGGTAACGGGGGATCGGCAGGCGCTGCTGGGGGCATCATCTTTAATAAGGAGTTTAGTTTTGAGCTGGCACGGTTTGCTGATGGCAGCCTCCAATATGCCTTTAGTCCCGATGGACAAGGTGGCTCCTGGGTTGGTTGGACGAACTCTGGAGTGTCCGTTCCTGCGAACACTTGGAGTCATGTGGCCATGGTCAAGGCCGGCGACACGGTCACGATTGTTGTGAATGGGGGGAGTGCGGTTGGAGGCAGCCAAAGTAGTCGTGCTGGCCAGCCCCAAACACTGGTCGCCAATAGTCAGCAATTATGGATTGGCGGACGCCCCCTGCTGAGCCAATACTTCGAAGGAAAAATTGATGAGGTGAGGGTGTGGAATCGCACTCTCGATCCAACGGAGATTGCTTCCAATCGCTTTGCACCTATTGCGGGAACAAGCTCTGGACTTGTTGCCTATTACCAGCTCAATGAAGGTACTGGCACGCGTGTAACCAACCTAGCCACTGCCACGGCTGCCATCGATGGTGCGCTCATGAACGGCGCGACCTGGTCGGACACGGGTCACCCCAACCTCGAGGGCGCCAGCCCTTCCGGTGGAAGTACGGGCGTCAACACCGCGACGATCAGCCTCACGGCCGCTGATCCCGATGGCCCCTTGCCGAGCTATGGCACCACTGGCTGGACGGCGGCGGGAACGAATCTTTTCAGCCAATCCGGCACCTATGGAACGGCGACCCTGAATATCTTGACTGGCCTTGTAAGCTATACCCTAAACAATTCACTAGCCACGACCCAGGGCCTAGGTGCTGATGTAACAGTCAGTGATTCTTTTTTGATTACTGTCACCGATGGGATTGAATCGGTCAGTCAATTAGTCGCATTTAGTATTACCGGCAGCAATGATGCACCGGTCTTGGATGCCAGTCCCGTTCTAAGCCTGAGCCAACCAGAAGATGCAACAGCGCCTTCGGGGGCGGTGGGAAACTTGGTTTCCAGCCTGGTTGCCAAAGCAGGAACGGCACCGGCGAATATCAGCGATTCCGATACCAGTAATCCGGTCGGCATTGCCCTCACCGCCTTCGACAGCGCCACTGGTACGGCGGGTGCTTGGTACTACTCCATCAATTCCGGAATCAATTGGACCCAGATCACTACGGCCCCCACGGAGGCTGCTGCCCTCTTACTACGAGCTACTGACCGCCTCTATTTCAAGCCCGCCGCCCAATGGAATGGTTCGATCAGCCAGGCGATCACGTTCCGTGCCTGGGATCAATCAAGTGGCAGCGCCGGAGCCCCAGCCAACGTTGTCACGAGCGGCACCGGTGAAAGTACTCCCTTTTCCACCGCAACCGACACGATTGCCCTCACAGTCACTGCTGTGAATGATGCACCGGTCGCTAGCGGGTCGTCAACCCTTGCGCCTGTTCCAGAAGATAGTTCCAGTCCTGACGGCAGTACTGTCGCCAGCCTGTTCGCTGGCAACTTCTCAGATTCCCTCGATGGTGTGAGCGGCGGCTCAGCTAGCAACATCCTGGCGGGCGTTGTGGTGGCGGCCAATTCAGCAACCGTGGGGCAAGGCGAATGGCAATGGCTTAATGGCTCCACCTGGACAGGTATTTCTCCGTCATTGGCGGAGACCTCGGGTTTGTTCTTGAACGCCTCTACCAGCCTCCGCTTCGTACCTGCTGCAAACTTCAACGGTACTCCCGGCTCGCTCACCGTTCGTCTCGCCGATAGCAGCATCCCTGCTCCTAGCAATGGCAGCACCGTTGATGTCTCCTCCAATGGCGCCACTACGGCCTATTCCGCCGCCACGGTTTCCCTCGCTACATCGATTTCCGCTGTCAACGACCAGCCCTCACTCATCACCGTTGGCGCCATCACCTCGGTTAACGAGGATTCGGCCAATTCCACAGCTGTATTCCTCTGGACCACAACCCCGGCCTTTGGCAGCGGCGGCGGTAGTGATGAAAGCTCTCAGACATTAAGCTATAAAATTACGGCTATTCCTTCTTTCATCGCACTCTTTAAGAGCGATGGCACTACAGCCGTCACGGCCAGCACCACACTCACCGCTGCTGAGTTTGCTGGCCTGAAATACAAGACCATTGCCAATGCAAACGGCACTGCCACCATCACCTTTGATGTGATCGATAGCGGCTCTGGAATCGCCCCTAACGTTAATACCCTTGCCAGCCAGAGCGCCTCTTTCACTGTCAATGCCGTCAATGACGCCCCCATTGCCACAGGCTCTGCCACCCTTCCCACTGTTAACGAAGACACCGTTTCTCCGGCTGGATCCACTGTAGCTGCTCTCTTTTCTGCCAGTTTCTCTGATGCCACCGACACCGTTCCAGGTGGTTCCTCTGCCAACACCTTTCTTGGCGTTGTGCTCACTAACAATGCCGCCAGCTCCGCCCAGGGCACCTGGCAATGGAACAACGCCGGCGCTTGGACTCCTATGTCCACTGCACTGTCGGATGCCGCTGGTCTCTACCTAACCGCAACGACCAGCATCCGCTTCCTGCCTGCCGCTAACTTCAACGGCTCTCCCGGCGCTCTGAGCACGCGACTAGTGGATTCGTCTGCATCGGGTCTCAGCAACGGCAGCACCATCATCGTTGCTGGCACCAATAATGGCGGCAGCACCGCATACTCATCCACGACGGTCTCTCTGGGCACTTCCATTAATCCAGTGAATGACGCGCCCGTGCTTTTAGATCTTAGTTTGAATGGCACTGAAGATACTCCTTTTGCATTTGACCTTGCCCAGTTTGCCTCCGTATCTCCAGGCATTAGCTACGTTGGATCGCAGATCGATATGGGAACGGGATGGAGAACTGCTTCCACAACCAAACCCTACGACGTTGATTCAAATAACATCCTTGGTAGCGACGGTTGGTGGTTGACTGGATCAGCCTTAAGCAGTCCAAGCTATATTACTAGCTTTTCAGCTAACAGTTATTACTACACCAACGGCGGCTATGCCCAAATCGACAATCCCCTTACTACGCCTGGTCCAAATCCTTCAACGATCTATACCGGCACAACCAATCAACAATTTCCCGGCTACCTAGCCCTTTCTGCTAGTCCCGTTATTTCTTTCACGTTGACAGGGACGATTCCCGATGTCGTTCGATTGGGAATAATGACCGGCAATACCGACGCTAGCGGGAGTTATGGTTCTAGCGGTTTCAAAGTTGTTTCAGGAGTACTTACTAGTCCCCTTACTACCGAGCTAGAAACCAATAATTCCACCTACAATGGTATCCCTGACTGGGTTTTCTTCGATATCAAAGGCGGCACTTCTGGACAAGTTTATTCAATTTATGCACGTGGTGGCCCACGGGGTAATGCTGCAATCGGTGGTATCTCATTTGATTCGGCAGCTTCCAAGTACTATTCAGATGTTGAAAGCACGCCCATGGCCAGTATTGCGATTGTCTCGCTTCCTGCGACGGGAGTCCTAAGGGTTGCTGGCGTAGACGCATCCGCCGGCCAGGTCGTTCAGGCTGCAAATCTCAGCAGTCTAGTTTACACCCCAGCAGCCAACGAGACAGGCGTCAAGACATTTGCTATCACGGCATCTGATGGCACCTTATCATCTGCGATTGCCACAGTTGGCATTACTATCGCCGCAGTTAACGACCCACCCATTGTCACTGCGGGTAGCACCCTTTCCTATCTTGAGAACGGCCCTGCAGCCCCCATTGATCCTACGATTACGACCGTTGATGTCGACAACACAACCTTCACTGGTGCCACCGTCACCATTTCAGCTGGGCGCACATCTGGTGATGTTCTTGGCTTCATACCCCAGAACGGCATCGTCGGTTCTTACGACTCAGGTAACGGCGTCCTAACCCTCACAGGTTCTGCCACCGTAACCCAATATCAGGCCGCTCTGCGTTCAGTCTCCTTTAGCTCCACTTCCGATAATCCCACTGCAACGTCTGCAAATCGCACCATCTCTTGGCAGGTCAATGATGGCAACACCTTCTCTAGCCCAGTTTCATCCACCGTCAGTGTTACTGCTGTCAATGATGCTCCGGCGATCACCGGTGGTTACATCTATACCCTTCCCACCACAGACGAAAACACCCCATCCTCAGCGACGAACGCATCGGCAATCTTGACAGGTGCAAGCTGGGTTGATGTCGACATCAGCGCACTCAGCGGTCTGGCAGTCACTGCCAGTAGCGGTAATGGCACCTGGCAGTACTCAACCAATGGCACCACATGGCAAGCCTTTGGCCCAGTCTCTGCCACCAATGCCATGCTCCTTACCTCCACGAGTCGGGTCCGTTATTCCCCAAACGGCAATAACGGTGAAACAGCAAGCTTTAGTTTCAAGGCTTGGGACCAAACAACGGGTACGGCTTCAACAAACGCGACGGCTAATTACAATGCCACTACAGCTGCTGGCGGAGCATCCGCATTTTCAGCCAATACAAGTTCAGTACAAATTATTGTATCTTCAATTAATGATGCTCCCGTCCTTGATCCTTCAAGATCGCCGTCGCTCGCCAACATTATCGAGGATGCTCCAGCTCCTTTAAGCGGGTCTACTGCCAATAGCACACTCATTACGGAACTCGTTGCAGGCATCAGCGATGTTGACTCTAATGCCTTGAATGGCATCGCCATCACCGCTGTCAACAGTGCGAACGGCAGCCTCTACTACTCCACCAATGCGGGCTCATCTTGGACCCTTGTAGGATCGGTAAGCGACACAGCATCCCTGCTTCTCGCCTCTGACTCCAACACCCGGCTCTATTTTCAACCCGCAGGCAACTACAACGGTAGCCTTTCAGATGTGCTGACCTTTAGGGCCTGGGATCTAACGTTAGGAACCAACGGAAGCAAAGTCGACACCAGCTCCAACGGCGCCTCCACAGCATTTTCATCCACCACTGATATTGTCTCGATCACAGTTATCGCAAGTAATGATGCCCCCACCATCAGCGTTGGTACCGGAAACTCTAAGGCCGAAGCTCTAGCAGAAACCAACAGCGCACTCTCCACCTCTGGCACTCTCACAGTTTCCGACATCGATGGCATTGACATTGTCACTATTGCCAAAACACTCGCCGTATCAGGCACATCCAGCCGAATCGACCCTGCTGCTCCCTCCGAGTCGACCTTGCTTGGGATGCTCTCCCTGTCCCCAGCCCCAGTCCTCTCGCCGGGCCAGCAATCCAACACACTCAGTTGGTCTTTTAACTCTGGTTCCGACACCTTTAATTATCTCCGCAAGGATGAGTCCCTCGTGCTTGCCTATACAATTACCGCTTCCGATAATGGTTCGCCGTCCCTAAGTGGTAACAATATAGTTACGATCACGATCATCGGTTCAAACGATACGCCGGTAATCACGAACGCCCCAGATATTGCTTCTCTTGCAGAAACCAATACAACCCTTTCTACCTCAGGAACGATCACGGTCACCGACGTTGACACCACCGATACCGTGACCGCCGCCGTCTCTTCCGTTGCCCTTTCTGGTACTTTTACCTCCTCAGGCAGCACCTTGCCTTCCAGCCTCAGCGCCAGCAGCAACCTGGCGCTGCTCAACATGCTCGTGCTCAGCAACCCTGTTGCGGGCACTCCCCTGGCAGCCAACTCCCTAAACGGTGGCACCTCTTTCGATTGGACCTTCTCGTCAGGCAGCTCCGGCGAGTCGTCCTTCGACTTCCTTCGCGATGGCGAAACTCTCGTACTCACCTATACCCTCACACTGTCCGACAACAGTGGTGCATCTGGCTCGGATCAAGCAGCCGCCTCAACAACCACGGTCACCGTAACTATCACTGGTACCAACGACACGCCCGTGATCACCAATGCCCCGGCTAGCGGATCTCTTGCTGAAACTAATACCACACTCACAACCACCGGTTCAATGACCGTTACGGATAGCGATCTCACCGATACAATCGCCCTAGCTGTTGATTCTGTTGCCATCACTGGAGGTAGCCTGAGCGCTGCCCAGGTTCCCATCAGCACCGCTGCGCTGAAAGCGATGCTGTCGCTATCAACCAATGATTCAGCAGCTGCATTGGCGTTTGATGGTGTTGATGATTATGTGGCAATTCCCAGTACAGCAGCATTGCCATCTGGAAATTCAGCTTACACGTTGGAGGCCTGGATTAAGCCAGACACACATGGTGACAATGGGATTATTGGTTGGGGACCCTGGGGCAGTGGCAATCAAGTCAATGCCTTAAGGCTTGGCAACGGCACAAGAGTGATCAATTACTGGTGGGGAAATGACCTTAATATTGGCCTGCCCACGGGAAGTCTGATCGATGGTAATTGGCACCATATCGCAGCAACATTTGACGGCACCTACAGGAAAATTTATGTAGATGGTGTTCTCAAAGGCTCGGATTCGCCTGGCGGCCATAACGTTCCTGCAACGGCTACAAATGCTAGAATTTGCTCAACAAATAGTGGGGAATATTTTAAGGGTGGTATTGACGATGTGGCGATCTGGAGCCGGGCGCTAACGCAAGACGAGCTGACGTACCGTCAGCTATCTGGGCCATCTGGCAATGAAATTGGCCTCATTGCCTACTATGACTTCAACGAGGCTTCTAATGGTAGCGTCAGTGCCCAAGGAAGCTCTGGAAGTAACCTCACAGGTACTCTGACAAATGGACCAGCTTGGGCATCTCGCCAAACCAGTGGCAACTCGTCGTTGTCCGCCAATCCAACTGCAGGATCCAACTTCAACTGGACATTCGCCTCCGGTTCTACGGGTGATTCTGCTTTTAATTTCCTTGCGGCTGGTGAAACAATTGAGCTTACATATACAGTTACAGCCACGGATAACAGTCCTGCACGGGTGGGGCAATTGGCTAACAGCACGTCCTCCACTGTCAGCATCACCGTCACTGGCACCAATGATGCGCCTGTCCTGGATGCCAGTCCCGTTCTAAGCCTTAGCCAAATCGAAGATGCAATTGCACCATCGGGGTCGGTTGGCTGGTTGGTTTCTAGCCTGATTTCTAAAACTGGATTGGCGCCTGCGAATATCAGCGATGTCGATACCAGTAATCCGATCGGCATCGCCCTTACGGCTTATGATGGAGACATCTTTGTGGCGGGTGATTGGTACTACTCCATTAATGATGGAACCAATTGGACCCAGATCACTACGGCTCTCACAGAGACTGCGGCCCTTCTGCTTCGAGCGTCCGACCGCCTCTATTTCAAGCCCGCCGCTGATTGGAATGGTTCGATCAGCCAGGCGATCACTATTCGCGCATGGGATCAATCAAGCGGCAGCGCCGGCGGCTTTGCCAATGTCTCCGCTAGCGGCACTGGTGGCATTACCGCTTTTTCAACCGCGACCGATACTGTTGCCCTCACTGTCACTGGAGTCAACGATGCACCAGTCGCCAGTGGCTCGGCAACCCTTGCAGACCTGCCTGAAGACAACTCTAGCCCTTCCGGCAGTTCCGTGGCGACGTTGTTTGCCGCTAATTTCTCCGACCCCTTAGATGTTTTGAATGGCGGCGCAACGGGCAACAGCATTGCCGGTCTTGTTGTGACGGGCAATGCCGCTACCTCTGGGCAAGGCGAATGGCAATGGCTGAATGGCTACACCTGGACTGCGATCTCAACGTCATTAGGAGATCACTCTGGGCTGTTTCTTACTGCCGCAACCAGCCTTCGCTTCCTTCCTGCTGCTAATTTCCATGGCACACCTGGTTCTCTCACCGTTCGGCTCGCCGATAGCAGCATTTCTGCTCCGAACAATGGTACCACTATTAATGTTTCCTCCAATGGGGGTAACACTGCCTATTCATCCACAACCGTATCCCTTGGGACTTCTATTATTTCAGTGAATGACGCTCCCTCTGGCGCCGATCAGACGGTCACGGTCCTAGAAGACGGCAGCAAAACATTCTCGGCCAGCGACTTTGGCTTCAGTGATACAAACGATGGTGTTGCTAATAGTCTTATGGCGGTCAAAATTACAACACTGCCCGCCGCCGGCACGTTGAAATTTGGCGGTGTTGACGTCACAGCCGGGCATGTGATCGCGGTGGCTGATCTCGGCAAACTCGTCTACGCACCTGCGAGCAACGCCACTGGTAGCGGCTACAGCAGCTTCACCTTCCAGGTGCAAGATGATGGCGGCACAGCCAATGCTGGCGTCGACCTCGATCAGTCTGCCAATACGATCACCTTTAATGTGACGAGTGTCAACGACGCCCCCTCTGGAGCCGATCAGACGCTCACGGTCCTAGAAGACGGCAGCAAAACATTCTCGGCCAGTGACTTTGGCTTCAGTGATGCAAGCGATAGTGTGGCCAATAGTCTTATGGCGGTCAAGATCACGACACTGCCCGCCGCCGGCACATTGACACTGGGCGGTGTGGCCGTCACAGCCGGGCATGTGATCGCGGTGGCTGATCTCGGCAAACTCGTCTACGCCCCAGTGACCAACGCCACTGGTAGCAGCTACAGCAGTTTCACCTTCCAGGTGCAAGATGATGGCGGTACAGCCAATGGTGGCGTCGACCTCGATCAGTCTGCTAACACGATCACATTTAATGTGACGAGTGTCAACGACGCCCCCTCTGGCGCCGATCAGACGCTCACGGTCCTAGAAGACGGCAGCAAAACATTCTCGGCCAGTGACTTTGGCTTCAGTGATGCAAACGACAATCCCTCTAGTAGCCTTTTAGCGGTCAAGATCACGACGCTTCCCGCCGCCGGCACCTTGAAACTGAGCGGTGTGGATGTCACAGCCGGTCTCTCAATCGCTGTTGCTGACATCAGCAAACTCGTCTACGCACCTGCGAGCAACGCCAATGGTGGCGCCTACAGCAGCTTCACCTTCCAGGTGCAAGACGATGGCGGCACAGCCAAGGCTGGCGTCGACCTCGATCAGTCTGCTAATACGATCACCTTTAATGTGACGAGTGTCAACGACGCCCCCTCTGGCGCCGATCAGACGCTCACGGTCCTAGAAGACGGCAGCAAATCATTCTCGGCCAGTGACTTTGGCTTCAGTGATGTAAACGATGGTGTTGCCAATAGTCTTATGGCGGTCAAGATCACGACACTGCCCGCTGCCGGCACGTTAAAACTGAGCGGCGTGGACGTCACAGCCGGTCTCTCAATCGCTGTGGCTGACCTCAGCAAACTCGTCTACGCACCTGCGAGCAACGCCAATGGTGGCGCCTACAGCAGCTTCACCTTCCAGGTGCAAGATGATGGCGGTACAGCCAATGCTGGCGTCGACCTCGATCAGTCTGCTAATACGATCACCTTTAA
>CALRRL020000031.1:0-32981 GCA_943370565.1 Synechococcus sp. UW140
TGCCGCCCCCCGGCAGGCAACGGATCTGCCGGAACGAGAGCCGGCCGGCGGTTCACTCCTCCACGGGGATCAGCACGTCGAGCACCTCGATCCTCAACGCCTGGTCAGGTTTCTCAGGAACGGTCAGCACGACGGCTTTGGCCTCGATCACGTCGCTGTCGTCGGCCATGGCCTCGCCATCGGCCTCCCAGGTCTCCAGTGCCGCATCCAGCCAGCGGGCCTTGGTCTCCAGGAAGGCGATGGCATCGTCGGGGCTCCAGCGGGCATCGTTGCTGCGACAGGGATAGCGCTGCAACAGCTCCAGGATGCCGATCTCCTGTAGCTCCGGAGTGGCGGAGGGATCACGCACCAGCACGGTGTCGGGGTCGGTGGCGTTGTCGATCAGCTTTTGGGTGTCATCACGATCGTCCTGCTCCTCCAGCTCCTGCCAATCCCTGAGATCGATGACCTTCTCCAGCAGGGCCTGCAATTCATCAATTGGCATCGGCGACGCTGTTTTTGGCCTGGTGGGATGGGAGGCCAGCTGGATCAGGCCTTCTGCGGCATCGATGATCTGCACCAGCGACATGTGCTCGGCCACCAGGGTGAAAGTGGTCTCGGTCAATTCCTCGAACGGCAAGCGCGGAGCATCCACGTCCTTTCGTACCCGATCGATGGCCTCCAAGAGGAGAAGCTGGTTCGATGTGGTGATCGACTCCACAGAATGGTCAAGCGGCATCGGATCCATCCTTGCTGACCTGCCTAGCTCCTCCAGCACCGGGCAGCCACCAGCCGATCAGGTAGGTGCCTGGGGGGTTGACAGTCCATAGGAGTGTCACGGCACGGCACGGCCATGGGCCGTTTCGATTCAAGGAGCTAAGCCCTTAGCTCTGATGGCTGGTAGTGGGGCTCAGGGATCCCGCAGCGTCCACGGCGGTCAAGGGCTGACGCAAGGCGTCGCACTCCATCAGCCGTTAGAGCCAGCACTCAGCGACGCCCCTTGACTTCGCCGTGGCGGGGCAGCGGGTCCTTTGCCCTGCCTGCTGTGGCGTCCCAAGTGCTGTTGATTTCCCGCCAGGAAATAGCCAATAGAGCAAGCACCAAGCTCAAATTGGTCTCTGGTCCTGGGTTTGGCCTGGATCTAGCCACCCTGGCCTGGTGGCTCGATTGCCCCCAATCCCAAATCGAGTTCAGCCGGGTCGGGCCGATCGAGCTTGTCCATGGCGGGGCCTGGGCCCGCTCCCGAATGCTGGAATCCCTGCGCTGGCCCTACCTCGGCCCATGCGTCATCCATGGCCGGGCCATCGGTCTGCGGCTTGGCCTGCCGGGGCCCGGGCCAATACGGGGCCTCACGGATTGGGAGGCCGCCAATGCCCTGGCTTGTTTCCAGCGGCTGGCAGCTCCTTTGATTCAGGGCGCTTGCCCGATTGATGGGGCCTTGCTCGAAACGATGCCCTTCCCCCAGCGGCAAGCGTTTTGCGCGGCCGATGAATCCGGCAAGTTGGCCATTCGCCAGGCCCTGCTGGCCGAAAGGAGCGCCCGGTTGCCGGCACTAAAAGCAGTGCTGGCTGGCAAGTCGGTGCAATGTCGTCGGCCGTAGCGCTCGTGCATCTTGTGGCCAGAGGCTGGTCTAAGGCGAGCAGTTGCGGGCCTTGAGGCCTAACGATTGCCTGGACCCCATCACTCAGCAACCCACCAAATCGAGCAAGCCAGAAGACCTGCAAACCAAATCCCCTCCGCCATTCACTCCCTGTGGGTGGGGCTGCGCGCAGGAGCCTTCATTGTCCGGCTGGCCTCAAGGGCTGCGCAAGTCCGCCTTTGGTTGTTGGTTCGGCTGCGCCTCACTGGACGGGATGGGGCGGCCCCTTGACCCCAACCGCCTTGGTTTTTGGGTCCTGCGCTCCGCCCCTCATGGCCTCGATAGCCCGCAAACAATCCCTCTCCCGGTTCAGCTCAGAGCTGCTTGATGAGCTCAGCTACTGCTGCCAGATGGCGGCCAATCCCTGCCTGAGGCTCGGAGCCTTGGCGGATGAAATCCTCATCGATCGCATCAGGGAGTTGCCTGAGCCGGAGCTTGATCGCGAGATCCTCGCCCTATTGCCCTATTAGGGGCAGCCGCTGGGGCTGGGGGCCATCAGGCCACTGGCCCTTGGTTCTTGGTCAGTGGTGACGCGGATCCGCAGGAGGCCCCACCCCTGCCGGGCTTCTTGTTGACGCTGGCAAGAGCAAGGGACCCCGCCTGCTGTCGCCATGGCCGAGCCGATGAGCGCTGAGCGCTTTCTGGAGCGCTGGCAGAACTATCGCGACCAGCCACAGCAGGTGGCGGCTGTCCGGGCACTGCATGCCGCCATCGCTGCACTGGATGGTGGCGCTCAAATCCTCGATGAGCATGCCCTCTGGGCCCGGCAGTTCAGCACGCCACCGGCGCCGACGCCTAAGCCACTGCCCAAGAAAACCAGCAATGGCGGAGTCGCCTTGGCCCTGCCGTTTTTTGATCAGACCAATGATGGCCCCGATGGTTGGCGCCATTGCCAGTCCTCCTCGATCGCCATGAACCTGGCCTTCCTGGGGGTTACTGGCATCAAGGACGACCTCGATTACCTCAAGGTGGTCCAGCGCCACGGCGACACCACCCAGCAGGCCGCCCATGCCGCTGCCCTGGCAGAACTCAAGGCGCCAGGGCGGTTCATCAGCTCCTGCAGCGTGGAGCGGGCCAAGGCAGTGCTGGACAAGGGTTTTGGCCTGGCGTTCGGAATCCTGCACCACGGCCCCGTGTCTACGCCCAGTGGCGGCGGCCACTACATCGCCATTCGCGGCTATGACGCCACGGGCTGGCTGGTGCACGACCCCTATGGCGAACTGGACCTGGTCCGCGGCGGCTGGGCACGCCAGGGCCAGGGGGCTGGCCGCAACCAGCACTACTCCTTTGCCAACACCAATCCCCGCTGGCTGCTGGAAGGGCCCAGCTCCGGTTGGGCCTGGATTTTTAGCAGCTGACTCCGATGGTGGTGTTGATCGCCACGGTGGCCATTGGCCTCTACTTGCTGCTCAGCGTCCTGCTGGGGGGCTGGCCTGGCAGTCGCTTTAACCGTGAGCGCTTTTTGTTGGGCTGTCTGGCCGGCATCTTCCTGGCCCAGTTCATTCTTTATGGCGTCGGGGTTGGTCTTTGCGCCCACCTGCTGGATCAGCGTTATTCCCAACTGCGCTCCAAGGGCTGCCCCGAGATTCTCAGCCGCCTCAATGACGCCTTTGAGTCGGCGATCAATGCCACGTTGGCCCTCCTCGGTGGAGCAGGGGCGGTGTCGCTTGGGCTCAGGCGGCGGGAAGGGCAGGACGAGCCAGAGGTGGGAGATCGCTCGGGTCGGGGACCAGCACCAGGACCAGGACCAGCACCAGGACCCGGACCCGATGGGCCGTAATGCCAATGACGCATAACCCCGTTAGGGGTCTCCGCGCCGGGCCGCTCCAGCGTCCGCCGGGGCAAGGGCTGACGCGAGGCGCTGCGCGCCCCTTGCCTGATCCGGCGGCACGGGATGCGTCCCATCGCTGCGCCCCAGGCGCCCAGGCCCATGTCCAGCCTGCTGTCCTCCCATCCCATTGCCCTGTTGCTGCTGGCTCAGCAAAGGATCGAGCGTTATCTGCGCCTGCAGGAGTTGGGAGTGCGGGAGTGTTCCTATGAAGCGCCTCTGGTGGAGGAAGAAATTTGCCTTTTAGAAGAAGAGGTGCTGCCGGTGATTGCCCTATTCCTGGAGCGCTCCGATGCCATCGCTGCCGCTCGGGAGGCCTGGGCAGAGCAGCAGGTCAGGGCTGAGGAGCCGGGGCTGCCGGTTGTGGCTGCGGGGTGAGCACGGGCCTCGGGCTCCCCGGGGGCTGGCTGCCGGCCCTTTATTGCCTTATCACGATGCTGCAATAGTTATACGCTTGACACTTGCGAAGTTAAAAGCTAGTGCAGCAACGCAAAGTGCTATGCTTTAATTTAACGCACGACTTTGCCTGGCATGGAAGGTTTTCTGTTTCTGGCTATAATTATCAATGCGTTTGTCTGCGCTTACCTGTGCAAAAGACTTGCGTTTTCGAAAGGACTGAACACCGCGGAATGGACTAAAGCAGGCTTTCTTTTGGGGCCTATAGCCGTTTTGGCTGCTTCAGGAATGCCAGATCTCCGCCTGCGCAGGATTCTTGCCATAGCCGCTGTTGCCCAGGGATCGACAAAAGAAGAGATAGATGTTGCTTCCGGAGTTCAATCTATTGCTCCAGCAACCTTTGACTCTAATTTTGACGAGCCATGCCTCTTTGAGGCAGATGCATCTATATCACAGGATGACTTATGGGGCCTTGTCATCAAGCATTTGGATTTCCAAACTGCCACTTTGTCGAATCGCAACTTGTCGTCTATTACCAATAAAAGCGTTGTCGTCAGAACCTCCAATGGCGACCAGTTATGCAAACTGGAAGGACGCTATTCGCTCGGCCGTATTCGCTGGGCATTAGTTGCCCGAAATGGAAGTTGATGGCTAGCCAAATGCAAGCTGCAGCCTCTCCTGCATAGAATGCATTACCACTGACAGAAGGCCTGCAAATTGGCATTCGCTCCGGGGTAAATAGGAGCCAGCTGCTTGGGCGTGCACTTTGCGATCACGTTAGTGAAAGTTGAAGTCAATTTCCGGGCATAAAAGGTGTTCCCACAATGGCTCATATCTTAGCCAAAGATGAAGCCATTTCCGCTCCCTTTGCCCCGCAATAGCAGTAGGTAGCGCAATCCCGATTGGCTTGGTTATTTAAAGCAGGAGTTATCGGAGATACCTTGGAAAGTGATCAAGAGATTCAATCAGCTCACCTATACAAGGTCCCTGGGTCACCCCACCAATCCAGCAGCCCAATCACTGAATCCCCCAACCCGTAAGGGTGGCTGGCGTGGGCTGCCCCATGGTGGCCTCGCGGGCAAGGGCTAACGCAAGGCGCTACGCGCCCCTTGCCTACGCGAGGACCAAAGGGGCGTTCCACGTCCAGCCGGCCATGGCCGTCACCCAGTCCGCTCAAAAGTCTTCTGCGAAGTCCAAATCCAAGGCCCCAGTTGCAGCAAGTCGCCGGTCCGGGCCCAGCGCCCAGGAGCGGCTAGTTCAAGGCCTGATCGAGCTGATGCAGCAGGGGGTCGCTCCCTGGCGCAAGCCCTGGGATGGCTCCTGCGGGGGGCACCACTGCAATTTGATCAGTGGCCATCGCTACCGGGGTTCCAATCCGATCCTGCTCACCTTGGGCATGCACATTCGGGGATCGGCCCTGCCCTTCTGGTGCGGCTACGCAGAGGCAAAAGCCCTCGGCATCAGCCCCAAGAAGGGCAGCAAGGCGGCAATGATCCTGCGGCCCCAGCTCCATCAGCAAGATCCCAGCCAGCAGGGGGAAGCAGGGGGCACCGAAGGGGCAACCCGCAGCTGGGTCAGCTATCGGCCGGTGCCGGTCTTCAATGCAGCCGATCTCGAGGGGCCGGGGCTGGCCGAGCTAATCGCGGCGCGGCAAGAAGCCGCCGGCCAGCAGGTCCGGCCCGAGCCGGAGCGCTTAGCCGCGGCAGAGGCCGTGCTCTCCGCCTGGCCGGTGCCGGTCAGCTTTGGCGGTGATCGGGCCTTCTATCTGCCCCAGCTTGATCGCATCCAGTTGCCCGAGCGCTGCAGCTTTCAGTCGCCGGCGGCCTTTTATGCCACCTGGGCCCATGAGCAGGTCCATTCCACAGGCCATGCCTCCCGCCTTAAGCGCGATCTCGGTGGCGCCTTTGGTAAGCCCCGTTATGCCCGAGAAGAGCTCGTCGCCGAATTAGGGGCCGTGCTCCTGGGCGATCGGCTCGAGATCGGCAGTGAGCTCCAGAGCCATGCTGCCTATCTGGAGCATTGGATCGCCATGCTCCAGGCTGAGCCCCAGGTGCTCTTCCAGGTGCTGGGGGAGGCCCGGCAGGCGGTGGAGTTGATTGCGGCGGATGTCCCTACCGATAGATAGAGGGCATGGCTCTCATCAAAGCGTCAAGACTTGATAGTTCAGCTGGCAAGAGAAATAGTTCTAGTCAACTACTGAGTAGCGGTAGGCTGTTAAGTAGTTGACGGCGTTGCTCCCATTCCGGAAGGTGAAAATCCAGCAGGTTAATGAACTCTTCGCCATGGGTAGGCACGAGTAGATGGACCAGCTCATGGAGAACGATGTAGTCAAGACATTCCCTTGGCTTCTGAGCAAGCTGAGTATTCAAACGGATATTCTTTGATTTGGGATTGCAGCTACCCCATTGTCGGGTCATCACCTGAACAAAGAGCCGGTTTACTTGTACGTTTAGTTGTTGTTCCCACTTGACGATCAGGATCGCAGCCTCTTTTCTGAGTTGATCTCGGTACCAGGACGCCAAAATGCTCTGGCGCTTCTCTGATGTTGAGCCTGGTCGAACAAGAAGAACAAGTCGCCTGGGATGAACTTCAACCCTTGGAGGCGCTTCTTCCTCCTTGATCTGCAGCAGCATGCGGCGCCCCCAAAGATGATGGGATTCCCGCTCCACGACCTGCCTGGGACTTTCTCGCTGCTGCCCCGCCAATCTCGTCTGCTGCCTACGAATCCACCCCAATTTGCCAATGGCATAAGCTCTCACATGGTCTGGGCTCATCCCCTCCGGCGCTGAAATGCGCACGGACCCATCCGGTGGGACCACTGAAAGGTGCAGGTTCTTGATCGGCTTGACGGTGACCTCCACCGACAAAGACCCGATCACAAGCTGATGGCTGGGATAGGCCCGGGTCATCAATATTCAGGCTGGGCCACGAGGATGGGGAACAGGCGCTCCACTTCCGCAGCGTCCTGAAGCACGCCGTAGAGAGCCGCCTTGATCAGTTGCTCTTTTGTCTGCACACCACGCCAGCCATCCGGCCTGACCTGACGAACCGTGCTGTCGATGCGAAGCGTCAGCTCCAGATTTCCGTTCAAGTTGCTCCAAAGGGCTCGTTTCCCAGTCGTATCAAGTTCGGATGGGGTGTTGTCGGCTGTCTGCTGGTTGAGCTGGCGAGCCAGATCAGCAACACGACGAAGGTACTCCTCATAGGCCTCAGCCTGCTGTTTACGGAACTGGATGATCTCATCGAGTACCTGCGACATACGGTCGTAGAAGGCCGGATCATTGGCGCGCTCGCTGATGATCGTGCGTCGAATGTTGTTCTCGATCGTTTCGGCGACAGCCTTCCTGTTTGAGGCCCCCTTGCCGAACTGCTGCTGGATGGCTTCCGCGACACCGGTCTTGATGATCAGCTCCAGCAGGCCGATGTCATCGAAGGCCGAGATCTTTCTGGGCAGGTCAGCCTCGATGTAGGAGTCAATCAGGTAGCGCATATCGGCCTCGTAAGCCTTGAGATCAAGGTTCTCGCCTGCCGCGAGCCGTATCACTTGCCTCCACTCCAGCGCCTTATCCCGCTGCCGGGTGATGCGGTTGGCTTCTGAGGCGGAGTACCCAGCATCTGAAAGCTCATTGGCCAAGGCTGCATAGGCCCGAGTCAGCTCGGCGACGGCCTTGTAGTAGGCCATCCGCAGCGGTTCACGCTCTTGCAAGTCGTTTGGACACTCCGTGTTGCCGCAAAAGTGATGCAGAACAGCCAGCTCATCCATCGGAGGAGGCACGGGCTCGGCGAGCAGTGCCTCCTGCTCCAGGGCCGCCTCCAGCCGCTCGTTCGCCTTGGTGAGACGGTCCTGGAGGAGCACATCGGGATCAACGCCACCGGCTGAGTGATCCAGGTCATCGCTGGAATACACGGCAATGGCGTTCTCGACTTTCTTGAAGAGGTCCTTGTAGTCCACGATGCAGCCATAGGGCTTGTCGTCGCCATCGAGGCGATTGGTCCGGCAGATCGCCTGGAACAGGCCGTGATCCTGCATCGACTTGTCGATGTATAGGACGCTGCAGGACGGAGCATCGAAACCGGTGAGGAGCTTGTCAACCACGATCAGCAGCTTCATCTGAGCTGGCTGGGTAATGAAGCGTTGCTTGGCTTGCTCCTCGTAGGCCTCCGTGCGGGTCATGCCTGGCTGTGGGGCGATGTCCTCGAGAAGCCTGGTGTAGGTGTTGTAGATGAACTGCTTGTCCGTCTCTGTGTTAGCGCCGACTTCTTCCTTGGTTACGTCTGCCGCCTTGGGGTCATAGGAGGTGATGACGGCACACTTGCCCTTGAGTTCGGTCTGGTTGAACAGCTCGAAGTAACGGCAGGCCTCGTAGATGCTGGAGGCCACCAGGATGGCGTTTCCGCGCTGGCTCGCCAGGCGATCTTTCAAGGAATAGTCGAAGACGATATCGGCCACGATGCGGTTCATCCGTGCCTTTGAGCTGAGCACGCTCTGCAAGGTTCCCCACTGGCGCTTGAGCTCCCGTTGCTGCCAGGGATTCAGCCCTGAGGTCTTGGCATCGAACCACTGGTCCACCTTGTCCTGTGAGCTGAGCCGCTGATCGATGTCTCGGGCTTCGTAGACCAGGTCGAGAACCACCTCGTCTTCCACCCCTTCGCTGAACTTGTAGGTATGGATGTAGCCCCCGAAGACCTCCAGGCTGGTGGCCTTGTCTTTCTTGAGAAGGGGAGTGCCGGTGAAACCGATGAAGACGGCATCGGGCAGCAGCGCCTTCATGACTCGATGAAGCTTGCCGCTCTGGGTGCGGTGGCACTCATCGACAAAGATGAACAGCTCGCCAACGGCTGGGCTCGGTTGTGCCTGGAGCTGCTCGAGGAAAGCCTCGAAGTCGTCAACACCGCGGACGCCAAACTTGTGGACTAAGGAGCAGAGCAAGCGAGGCATCGGCTGGCTCAGAGCCTGCATCAGATCCCGTCCACTGCTGCTGCGCTGGATGGTCTCACCTGCACCACCGAAGACGCCTTCGATCTGCTTATCGAGCTCATCGCGGTCGGTGATGATCACGACCCGGGCATGGGGGTTGCTGGCAAGAATCCAGCGGGCCAGGAGCACCATCACAATGCTCTTGCCGCTTCCCTGGGTGTGCCAGATGATTCCGCCTCGGCGCTCATGGACATGCTGCTGAGCGGCCTTGATGCCGAAGTATTGATGCACCCGCGGCAGCTTTTTGATGCCGGCATCGAAGAGTACGAAGTCACGCAGGAGCTCGATCAGCCGTTCCTTCCTGCAGATCTTGAACAGGTACTTATCAAGCTTTGGACGACTGTTATCTGCCTCGTCTTCTTTCCAGGAGAGGAAGTACTTCTCTGGCGTGAGAATGGCTCCGTAGCGCAGGCCTTCCGAGTCGTTGCCAGCAAAGACCAGCTGATTGGTGGCAAAGAACCAGGCGTTGAACTCGGGTTGCTGGTTGGAGAGGTTCTGCCGGATGCCGTCACCGATACTCACCCGGCTGCGCTTGAGCTCGATCACGCCTACCGCAATGCCGTTCACGTAGAGCGCCAGGTCAGGGCGGCGCTCCTTGGGGCCCTTCAGGGTGACTTCCTCAGCAATGGCGAAGTCGTTGGCATCGGGTGCGTGCCAGTCGATCAGGACCACGGTTCTGGTGGGCTGATCGGCGGCCGCCTTCACCTGCACCCCATAGCGCAGCAAGGAATAGACCCTGCGGTTGGCCTCATACAGGCCAACCTGGCTCATGTCGGTAGCAGCTCGGAGCTGATACAAGGCGCCACTGATCTCCGCCGGGCTGTAGCCGCGGCGCTGGAGGTAGCTGGCAAGGATCTCCTCCTCGATGTTGCTGTTGCCAACCCGGTCCTTCCAATCGCCGAGGTAGCGATAGCCGAGTTCCTCTTGGAACAGCATGATAACCCTGTTCTGGGTAAGGCGCTCGGGGCCGATCCCGCTCATGCTGCAGCCTCCACGCTGAGGATCTCCCGCTCCACATAGGAACGGAAGGCGGACGGCGAGGTGAAGCAGCGGAACCCTGCGGCGCTGGCCAGGACCAGGGTGGCGGGCTCTTCGTTGAGCAGCACGGCCACAGGCTGGCTGAGCTCTTCTTGGATGCCGGCGGGCCAGGCCAGGTCGAACACGGCGCGCTGTTCGCCTGTTGCTGGATCGGCGAAGTCGTAGGCGAGGGTGCCAAGGGGGAGGGTCTGATCACCCATCCAGGCATTGAGTCGGATCAGCTCAGCTTCTTCTTCCTCGCTGGTGATGCCACTGAGTGTGTCGGCACCTGGAGTAGGTACGGCGGCCGCGGGGCCGGACAGCCAGCGGGTGTCTCCATGGAGCAGCTCCTCCAACCGGGCGTTTACTTCGGCTGCCAGCAACGCCTTGCGGGCCTCCAGGAAGGAGCGGAAGTTCTCGAGCTTCCAGAGCTTGGGATCAGGGGGGATCCACTGGGAGGCCAGGGCACCGGGATGGGCTGCCTCGATCTCGGGGAAGTACATCTCCGGCAGACGATCGAGGATTTTGAAGTTGGTGTCTTTTGTGAGGAAGCAGAAATTGGCCAGGGCGTTGACCTCCGGTCTGCGGTAGCCGGCCTTGTAGAGCTGCGCCTTGGGAAAGATGTGATGCACCTCCAGGCGGCTCATCTTGCCGAGCATGCCGGCCTTGAGCGGCAGCCCAGTGCCCCAGTCCCGGGCCTCACCCATGCGAGTAAGCAGATAGAGCAGGGGGTAGAAGCGGGCTCCGAGGCTCCAGCCGGTGAAGTGCCCGGGTTCAACCCGCAGCCCGCCATGCCAGAGACGCAGCTGCTCCAGCAGACGCTCCAGCCCGGCACCTTCGCCATCGAGGGCGGCGAGATCCTGATCGATGAACGATTCGGTGGAGCCTGAGAAGCGGCCCCACATGCCGGCCTGCACGAACCAAAAAAGCAGCCGGTCTCGCTCCACCTCATCCATGGGGCCGCTGCGCTGATCGAGGTAGCGCACCATCACGGGGATGCCGAAGCGACCAAAGAACACCTGGTCGTGATCGAGGCCGAGCCGGCCAGCGATCAAGTTGAGGCAGGTGTCGATGTGTTTGGTGGCACGTTTGAGGGCGTCCTGGATTTCGGGGGTGCTCTTGTCGTGTAGGTAGAGGAACTTGGCCTCGCCGGTGAGCACCGTGTTCACCGAGCGCAGCAGCCAATCGAGGTTGAAGCTGTAACCGTGGTCACTCCATTCCTTGAGCTTAACCTTCATCGCATCACGACCCTCCGGCCAGTCGGCGCAGATCTTGGCGAGGGCCAAGTCACCCTTGGAGAGCTTGGTGCCACCGCTGTTGACGCGGTTGAAGATGTCCACCACCACGTCGAGCGTCTTGTCGGCGCCGGTGACCTCTTCTATGTGGAGATTGATCTCCGTGATGCCGAGCAGCTGGCTGAGACGGCTTATGAACTCCCCGACCCGTGGGGCCAACTCAGGGTTCTGGCCAAACTCGGCAGCCAGCTGTCCAAGGCCAGCACTGCCCAAGCTGAGCAGGCTGGTGACATCGATCCAGAGTGGATCGTCCTTCATCTTTACCGGCTGGTAGAAGGCAAACACTTCCTCTCCGAGATGGAAGCGGAGCCCGCTGAAGGCCTGGGCGTTGCCATCGAAGAACTTGGGAGGCTTGCCCCGCACCACGCCATAGAGGGAGGTCATGCGCTGCTGGCCATCGAGCAGAAGCTTCACCACACCAGCGGCTAACTGGCCATCACCGCGATGGGTGGCGGTCTGCGACTCCGTGGCCCAGACCAGCAGGCCACCAACAGGATGGCGTTTATAGAGGGAATCGAATAGCCCGCGCACCTGGTCTCGATTCCACACGTAGCCCCGCTGGAACTCGGGCAGGGCCATGTGGCCGCTGTCGATGTGGTCGAGGATGGTGGAGATCTTCATACCAGCCGCGTCCTCCCGGTGAGGAGTTCCTGCATCAAGGCCTGCTTGATAGCGCGAGACTTCTCTCGCCACTGATCTAATGCCGTAAGCTCAGCATCCATCTCTGTCAGCACCGATGCAATGGCGGTTTGTTCGGGGACGGTCCCAGGGAAACGAAGTTTAAATAACAGGAGGCTAGCCTTCTGCACATTTGGCAAGCCAGAGCCGACGCGAAGCCCCATGATTGCGGTCTGCTGGCCTTTGAGTGCGTGGTATAGAAAGACTTTGTCGATCCCTTTCGGATAAACCGAATAGCAATGGCCGCCGCACCAATACGGCTCTGTCATGAATTGCACGTAACCGCAGGAGTTGCCGCCCTCACTGATGGCGATGCTGTTCGCTGGCGTGTTTGATTTGTTGGTGTAGCCGGAGGGTGTAATGCCGCCATTCAAGTGTGCGAACTTGCCGCCTTCCTCTGCCTCGCTGCTGTGTAGTTGATCTCCTTTGGAAAGTGTTGCTACCTCGTCCAACCTTTTCACCTCCCACTCCCCCTCAAACCCCGGCAGCCGCCGCTTGCCGGTGAGTAGCTCCTGCATGGCAGCCTGTTTGAGGGCGGTCTTTTTTGTGATAGCTGCCTCTTGCGACTTAAGCAGGGCATCAAGCTCATCCAATGCTGCTGCAATGAGTTGCTGCTCATTCTCTGGCGGCCAAGCCAGCTTGAGTTTGGCGAATCGTGAACTGCCCAGATGGGCGACTGATGTTGTCTGAAGTGCAATCTTCGCGAAGATTCCGGTCTGTTGGCAATGACGGAAAAGATGCGACGCAAATGAGGCTGATGTGCCTGTTTTGGCACGGAAGCGCAATAGTGCATTCTGAATAGCACAGGGCTCGGGATATTCACCTTTGTAGATTGAGCATCTCCCGACCAGTTCCAGGCTCTGCCCCTCATTAAGCAGGACGTCGCCGTGACGCAGTTGAAACTGGGCAAACTGTTCATCTGTCATTGGCATCGAAAGAACATCTTCGATATCAATGTTTCCGTCGAACACGTTTTTTGTTCGCAGATATGGTCTCTGCTTGCCCTGGGCATTGACTGCAAGAGCTTTCCCCGCGACGACTTGACCCCTCTCGCCGACTGAGGACACGACCCAATCCTCCGGGATGACCCCCACCTCGGTCTGCTTGTAGCTCGGCTTCAGTTCCATGTGAACCCCATTCGCTCCAGGTGGCCGGCCACGCGTGCTTCCAGTTCTTCCACTCGCTGGCTGATCGCCGGCAGGGCTTCGCCGTAGCGCTCGCCCAGATCCTTGAGGCGACCGGTGAGAGCCTGGCTCACCCGTTCAACTTCGGCGGCCACCGCCTGCTCCAGGCTGGCCAGCCATTTGCCCTGCACCACCAGCTCGCGCACCTCGGCCTCGGTGAGGCTGTCGTAGCGGCCGTAGGCCTGGTCATCGAGCTCTGCCTCGGCGGCCTTGAGGGTCTTCTTGGTTCCGGCCTCCTCGTCGCTCAGCTCCAGCCATTCCCGCAGCACGGCCAACTCTTCAGCGGCTTCTGGATCCTTGCGGATCTCCTTGATGCGAGCGTTCACGGCTGCCTTGTTCACCTTGTCCAGCTCGCTGAAGGCGCCCTCTTCGCAGCCGTGCTCCTCCTCCAGCTCGGCCAGGCGGCTGCTGGTTTCCTCCAGTTGGGCGCGGAGTGCCTCGATCATCTCCAGGTCGCCAGCAAACAGCTGGCGCACCAGCAGCTCCTTGGGCACCAGGTCGCAGGCCCAGCCTTTGTCCTTGGTCTTGCCCTTCTTGTCGGTCTCCAGCACCCGGTAGGGCTCTGCGCGCCAGCCCTCGGCGCTGATCGCATACACGTCGTCCTGCATCGTTTCGGCCCACTGGTCGAGCAGCAGCTGGTACACGGCGTAGGCATCGATTAGGGGCTGGCCCTGGTAGTGGGTCAGCAGTCCCTCGCTCAGCTCGCGAATCACCGCCTTGGGATGACAGCTCGCCTCCAGGGCCAACAGCTGGGCCGCCGCCTGTTGCCGCCAGGCCGCAAAGTGCTTGGCCATCCCCGCCAGGAAGCCGGCGAACTGGGGATGGGCGGTGATCGTGGCCTTCACCTCCGCCGGCGGCACCGCCAGCTCCAGATACCCGGGCCGCAGCGGCTGGAACAGGACCTCGCGCAGCTGCGGGCACACCTGCCAGTAGGCCTCTAGGTCGTCGATGTCGCGCTCGGGGATGCCGCCGCGCAGATGGGCCTCGATGTCTTGGAGGTCTTCCGCTTCTGAACTGTCGATGTAGCGGGGCAGGTTGAGGTTGTAGTCGTGCCCGGCGATCTCTTCGTTGGGCACGAAGCGCGAATAACCGGGAACCTCTAACTGGCGGGTGAACACATCCACGATCTTGTGGATGTCGCGCTCGCGCAGGCGATTCTTGGGGCCGTCCTTGATAAAGCCCTTACTGGCATCCACCAGGAAGAGGCCCTCGCGTCTGCCGGCGTCGCGCTTGTCAATCACCAGGATGCAGGCGGGGATGCCGGTGCCATAGAAAAGGTTGGCCGGCAGGCCGATGATGCCCTGGATCAATCCCCGCTGGATCAGGTTCTTGCGGATCTCTGCTTCGGCGTTGCCGCGGAACAGCACGCCGTGGGGAAGGATGCAGCTGCCCCGGCCCGTGCTCTTGAGCGTGCGCACGATGTGCAGCAGGTAGGCATAGTCGCCCTGCTTGTTCGGCGGCATGCCAAAGCCTTCGAACCTGCCGTAGTACTTAGTGGGCTCGAGACCTGTGCTCCAGCGTTTGTCTGAGAAGGGCGGATTGGCGACGACGAAGTCAAACTGTTTGAGCTGATCACCCTCCGTCAGCTTGGGGTCTGCAATGGTGTTCCCCTGCCAGATCGTGGCGGTTGGGTTGCCGTGCAGGATCATGTTCATCCGCGCCAGGCCGCTGGTGGCCGCATCCTTCTCCTGGCCATAAAGCGTTACCGGCGTGCGCGCCAGGGAAGCCACTTTCAGCAGCAGTGAGCCAGAACCGCAGGTGGGGTCGCAGACCGTGGTATCAGCTGATGTGACCTCCTTGTCGATACCCAACACCTGGGCCTTGATGCGGCTTACCTCAGCTGGCGTATAGAACTGCCCTTTGCTCTTGCCGCTTTCGCTGGCGAAGTGACGCATAAGATATTCATAGGCATCACCAAGAATGTCGTCGTCATCGGCCCGGTTGCGTGAGAAGTTCAGCTCCGGCTTCTGGAAGATCGCAATCAGATTGGAAAGCCGATCGACCAGCTCCTTACCGCTTCCCAATTTGGATTGATCGTTAAAGTCTGGAAAATCGTTCTGGCTTAGCTGTTGATTGGCCTCAACCAGCGGCACGATGATCAACTTATTGATGCGATCGCCGATCTCCGCCTTGCCCTTGAGGGCCACCATGTCGGCGAAGCCGCTTCCCTCCGGAATCACCAGCGGCGCATAGGGCTGGCCAGCGAACTTATCGCTGATGTACTTCATGAACAGCAGCACCAGCACATAGTCCTTGTACTGGCTGGCATCCATGCCACCGCGCAGCTCATCGCAGCTGGCCCACAGGCTCGAATACAGCTCGGATTTACGGATCGCCATGATTCAGGCTCCCTCCCCACCGGTGCCAGCTAGCAGGGTTGGGGGAATGTCCTCCAACCAGCCTTGCCGCGAAAGCTGCTGCAACCTGAGGCTGAGCTCCTCTACTTCCCGGCTAAGGTTCACGCTCTCCTCCTCAAGGGCCTCGACACGCTTGAGTTCGCTGGCGCCAGGAATCACGATAGGCAGGCTCTTCACTTCCCCCATGGGCACAAACGCCACTGTTGCGCCCTGCCCAGCCCTGTTCAATAGCGTCTGACCCACGGCACTGCGGAGATACTGCACTAAGGCAACTGGCGTCAGGCGAGCATTTGGCCTCAGTCGGATCACGCAGAACGCCTGTCCTGGCACAGTGGGATGCTCAAGGTCCTGAACTATAGCCACCCTGCCCAGTCCGCCCTTGATCGACAACAGCACATCTCCTATCTCAAGAAGGTTCTGGCTGCCCTTAGCCATGGCGATCTCAGCTATACGAATAACCTTAGAGCCTTGCCGCATGCGACCAGAGTCATCGATGTCACCCGGTGTAACTTCGCGCACCTCGATCCCGTCGTCCTCCTGTCGTCCAAGCGAAGCCACTGGTCGCCTGATTTCGGCTAGATCACCCAATTGTTCCGTTTGTCGTGATCCAAGGTAGCGCTTAAGCGCCAGGTCCGATTCCGAGTGGAAGTATCGTCCCACCTGGAGACTAAAGCCGTTTGCAGCTATCTCTTCGACTGTCACAAGTCGGGAGTCAGAGGTCGCGCGCCGCTCATGGAGTATTCCTGCTAGTTCCCTGATCCCTGCTGGCTCCCAGATCTGCTTACTACTTTTCCCCTTATTAGCCATAAGGAGCTCGCTTGCCATAACCATTTGGATTGGTTCAGAATCAACACGGTCATGCTTGAGTACGAGCAGCAATCCCTCAATACGTGTTCCACTATGAGCCCCAGAAGGCAGTGCAACGACGGAATGTAGCCAATTTTTCCGAACAAGCTCTTCCCTAAAATACTCAAGATCTCTGGAGGTCCGAAAGCCAATACCTGGAGACATCAGGGCATAGGTTGTGCCTGTGCAGCGTTGGTGAGCACCATAGACCCTTCTTGCTTCAGCATCCCTGATCACCGCAGGACAATCCAACGGTATCGGTGGCAGCCAGGGTTCATATTCCAGCAAATCACGCCCTTTCTCTCCCCACGGAGGGGCGGCAATAGCCAGTGACCAATTGAGGTGATCCGCAACTGACTTTACAATAACTGGCTCTTTGTAAAGACTAAGAAGCCCAAGGATCCATGCCTTTAATTCTAAATTGGCAAAGGCCAACAGCAGTGGGTGGTCCATCCCTAATCTAGGAGCAGCACTAACACCAAATGGAAAGAGGCAAGCCACCTCTTGCATAGGGGAATAGGAAAGCAATTCTTGCCATAGCAACTCCATTGAAGAGGAGCTTCCCCAGCCAGGGCCATATCTTTCTTCAGCCTTCAGCGCCGCCATCGCCTCGATCACTGCCTTGCACTCCAAAGGATCACCACTGTTCAAAGCCCTGCCAATTGGCAATAGAGAGGACCTCAGGCGCTCCTGATTTTGAGGTGCCAGCCGCCCCATTCCCGTATGGGAAAGCAAAGGTGCCCCAGAGCGCTCAGCGATTGCTTCAAGTATGGAATTCCATTCATCTGTATTGGTCAAGCTACGCATAGCGTCGAAGTAGCCAATGAACTTCCCTTCTGAAGAAGGTATCCAGCGAGCCCAAAGCAAAACTTCCAGCACAACATCTAGGGCATGATGGCTAAGAACAGCACTTCGGAAGAGCTCATCACACGCATTCCAGATTACCTTTTCTGCAGCAACACGATTCATTGCATTCGAAGTCATATTTTCCATCAGTAACGGTTCCGGCTATCGAAGTCATAGGCCGTGATCAGTACGCCGCCACACTCAACGATAATCACGCCACCCTTGTCGATGGCCCTGATCAATTCCTTCCTTTCGCGATCCAGCGCTTCAAGGACGGACTGAATCTGCTTGCGACCCAGCACCAGCTTGTCCCCATGGGGGATGCCGTGCTGCTGCGCGAGCTCAACGGTGGCTTCGCGGATGCCGCGCTGGGAGATTCGCGCTCCGTAGTGCTTGGTCTTGGCCATGGCCCTCCTGGGCTTGATGAGCCAAGCATTGCACGCGAAGAAGGGTCCGTCAAGCACCTAGCAGGAATATCAGTGGCTGACATGCGTGTTTCAGGGGTTTTCTCTGGCCGCGCCTGGCTCCTCGCGCGCCTGCTCCAAAGGCAAAAAACTTGATCCGTAAAGGTGAATCCATTGCGCCGCAATGGGAGTGATGCCTGCCATAAGTCCCAGAGCAGCCCCATCACCGCAACCCCTCACAAGCCACCCCATCGCCATTGCGATCGAGATGGCTGTTCCCCTGCCGCAGCAGCTCCTGGGCCTGGGCAAACGAGCCGATCTGCTTGCAGCTGAACTTGGCCCCGCTGGGCAGGGGCACCTGAGTGCTAGTGAAGGACGCGCTTGAGGATGCCCCGGCTGGGGCCGCCCCTGCGTTGCGGCGACCCGCTCCCCCATGCCGGAAGTCCCACGGTCGCGTCATCCCTCCCGGCACTGCCCACACCCCCAGCCGCTGGGCCTGGGCTTGGCGCTCGGCCGCCAGGTAGGCCTGCCGATCACAGCGGCCCAGGTACTGGCGGTAGACAAACGCCTGGCCGCTCTGGACCATCGCCAGGTTGACGATGCCCTTGCCGATCACTTCCGCCACCCTGCGGCCATAGCGATCCACCGCCTGAACCCGCAGGCTCACCGTGGAGCCAAGGGGCAGCAGGTCCTTGAGCTGGTTGCGACTGGCCAACCCATATGGGCTTTGGGCCGTCTCGGGCGCATCAATGCAGGCCAGCCGCACTTTGAGCTTCTGGCCACCCTCCAGCACGCTGATCGTGTCGCCATCACCGATCGACAGCACCGTGGCAGCGGAGGCCGCCTGGCAGAAGGGGCCAAGGGCCGCCAGGGAGAGGCCCGCCAGGACGAGCAGGGTTTTCGAGGCCTTCCGCATCACGGTCATCAGAGGCAACGCCAATTCGCCAATCGAACCTGGGCACCAGGCTATTGCCACCTTGAGCGTTTGTACTACCCTCGCCCCATGGACTTCCGCCCGGGCGAGCTGGTTGCGGTGCGGGCCGGCAGCCACTGGCCGGAACTGGTCGGACGCATCCAGATGATCCATGCCCAGGGCCAGCCCATCTGGCTGGCGGTCCTTGATGTCGATACGGGGGACGTTCTGGGAGTGCCCACCTCCCATGTGATTGGCAAGCTGGAGTACGCCGATCCGGCCCCAAAGGAGTGGACCGAACCCGAGGGACCGATGGAGAGCTTTGGCTTTGAGGACTGGCCGGGGGTGGGGGTGGTCTACGCCGATTGATCCAATACAGAAAGCTGGTCGTTACCGAGGGAAGCTAGGCAGCCGAGAGCAGCCGCCCGATGGACATGCGCGAACAACGAATGGTTGACCTCCAGGACGAATTAGAGGTCTTGCGCATCCTCATCGGTTCGATGAAAAAGGATTCGCCCCAGCAGTGCGACCTCATCGATTCCTACTGGCCCATGCTTGCTGACGTGCATGCCCTTGCTGAGGAATTAAGTGATAAGCGTCTTGAGAATCGTAGTTATTAGAGGAGTCGTCCTATTTGCCCCTATTTCGATTGCCTAAGGGGGCCTGCCTTGGCCTCCAATCATCTGGTTGTAAGACAAGGAGATAACTCCCCTCAAACCATCCGGCGGCGGGGCTAGATCGTGTCAGGCGGCGCAAGGGCGTTGCAAGTGCGGCTACGCCGCACCCTTGCCCTCGCCTGAGGTTCTGTGAACGCCTCCGCCGGGTGGCTGGTGCTGTGGGGGGGCCAGGCCAGGGCTCTCCTCCCGCGGCTGCGGTGGCAAAGGTTTCCCAAGGCGGGCACCGGTCTTTCAGTGAAGTTACGGATCTATTTCGCTTTCATTCGTGTTGGCTTTTAGCCGTTGATAGCGCCCTGATTGTCACCTAAGACCCGCCCGGACCGGCCCCACTGTTCCACCTTTTTGGTTCACCCTAAACCCTTTGGCCAGCCTCAAAGATCACCCTTCCTAATCAGCCAGACTGGCCCGTAGTACGCCCGTATTGGTAGAATTAAGGCCACCAGGAAGGCCAGCAAAGAGCTGGGTTTTATCCTCCCATCCCGCCCCCACATGGCGCTGATCGGAGCTTGGTGCGTTGTTGTTTTGCCTGTAGCCAATGGCCCAGATCCTTGATTTCCAGGCCGCCGCCTTGGCGCGCTCCCATTGTGATCCCCTCAGCGATGAATCAGCCCCTCTAGTGATCGTGGCCGGTGGTGGCCGTGCCCTCGATTGGCCTAGCGATCAGATCACCGCCGCCCTGCTTCAAGCCACTGCCGGTCGCCCCGTTGCGCACCTCCTCCATGGCGGCGCCCGCGGTGCCGATCGCCTGATCGAGCAAGCCGCCCGCTCCCTCGCCTGGCCTGTGCAGGTGATCCCTGCCGAATGGGGCCGCTATGGCCGCGCCGCTGGCCCCCTGCGCAATGGCCTGCTGCTCCGCCGTGCCCTGGAAGAGGCCACCCCAGCCCAGGCCTCGGTGCTGGTGGTCGCCTTCCCCGGCGCCGCAGGCACCGCCTCCCTGGTGCGCCAGGCCCGTCACCTGATCGCTGCTGATGGTGAGCCCATCGCCCTGGTCGAGATCCAGCCACCAGGGCCTGAGGGCTCCTAGGCCCTGCCTTCCGTTGTTTGTTTCCAGCCCTTTGCCCTAAGCCCATGCCCCGCTCCGTCCCCACCGCCCTGGCCCCACTCGCTGCCAACCCCTTAGCCGTCCAGGCCCTAGGTCCAGCAGCACCAGTTCCAGCCATTCCCACCCCAGCACCAAGCCTCTGGCACCTCGGCATCGAGGCCCAGGAGCTCACCGCCCGCATCGCCCGCCTGGCCGACCAACTGGACCTCGATGAGCCCGAGCAGCAGCAGGCCGCCATCAAGGCCATAGAAGAAGCCCTCCTCATTGAGGAAGGCAACCGCGAGGCCCTGGCCCGCAAAGCCGATGCCACCTGCTGGGTGATTGATCACCTCCGCGCCCAAGGCAGCTACCGCCAGCAACAGGCCAAACGCCTGGTGGAACTGGCCAAGTGCGATCAGCGCCGGGCCGATGCCCTGGAAAACACCCTGGTGTTCGTCCTCACCCGCCTGCAGCCGGCAGCCACCCGCTTCTCCTTCCCCCACCACGAGCTCACCAGCCGCCGCAGCGAGGCCGTCGAGATCAGCGCCGAGGAGGAGCTTGCGCCCGAGTGGCTGCGCATCACTACGGCCACAGCTCCCGATAAGGGAGCCATCAAGGCAGCCCTCAAGGCCGGACAGCAGATCCAAGGCGCCCAGCTCGTATCGCGACGCAGCTGGTCAATCCACTGACCAACCCCCAACAGGGGGTCTCGATTCAGGGCCTGGCGATAAAGCCAGGCCCCATTCCCTTCCGATCCATTCCGCCCAACGCTCAACCCCAGGCCATGACAAGCACCATCCCCACCACCAACGGATCCAGGCCAGCCGCGCCAGCCAGCTCGGTCCAGAAGCCATCGTCCCTGCAGCTCCTGCGACGGCCTGAGGCCGAGGCTCCGGCTATCCCTGCAGTCGAACGGCCTGCCAGCCCCCAACTGCCGGAACTCCCGGCCGCAACCTCAGCAGAACCCGGCGGGCTGCTCTCCCCCGAGCAAACCGCCGCACTGGCCGCCCCGCTCAACCGGGCAAATGTCCAGACCCGATCCCAAGCCGGGCGTTCCCTGAATTACTTGGAGGGTTGGGTAGCCATCAGGGAAGCGAACCGAATCTTTGGTTTCGATGGCTGGCAGAGGGAAACAATCGAGCTGCGCTGCGTCTCTGAGAGCCAACGCCCGATCGGCCGGGACCAGAAGAGCGGCTGGGGGGTCACCTACATCGCCCGGGTCCGCATCCGCTTGGGTAGCCAGGCCAATGGGGCCCACTCCCTAGTGCGGGAAGGCAGCGGCGCTGGCCATGGCATCGACGTGGACCTAGGCCTGGCCCATGAATCCGCCCTCAAGGAGGCCGAAACCGATGCCATGAAGCGGGCCCTGATGACCTTTGGCAATCCGTTCGGGTTGGCTCTTTACGACAAGCAGCAGCGGCAGGTCACCAGTTCGGTGCGGGAGGAGCGTGATCCCCAGGGCCAGGGGCCCCTGGTGCAGGCGGGTCATCCCAAGCCAGTGGGGGAGACGAAGGCGATCAAGCCCCATGTGCAGGCCCCGCCTCTGGCTATCTCGCCGGCGGAGCCCGAAGCTGTTGGCCTAGCGGCCCTAACGCCTGAAGTGATCCAGCAGCTCCATGGCGCCATCCGCAGCCTACCCCGGCCCCAGTTGGAGGCCCTGGTCATCGCTTTCCGGCAGCGGTTCCAGCTAGCTGAGGGTGCCTCTGTGGCGGCTGCTATCACCCAGAAGCAGCACCATGACTGGGTTGAGGCGTATCTGGTGCAGGTGGAGGGCAGGCCTTAAGCAATAGGGTTGATAGTCGGTACTGACTAGTTAGGGGTGCGCACAGCTCTTGCCAGAATTCGAAAACACGTTTCACCTAACGAGGCGTCATCGTAAAACTCGCTTCAGCTTTGCTGGTCTTGCCACCGAATCAATCCCCTGCTGCATCCAGACTCCAATTTGGTTGAGTTGGCTAGGGAAGGGAGTTCTCTTAGTTCTATGCAGATCGTGCAGTACTAGATGCAGGCATCTATGACACCTCTAATACCGTCCCCATAGGGCAGCATGCACAGGGTCAGCAATAGACAATATAGATAGTGTTAGTTTCAAAAGTGGCCGAAGATTTAACCGAGCTACTGGAGCGGCTAGAGTCAACTGAAGAGAAGGCTGGAGTTGAACTATCCAGCCTTTCGGCAATTTTGGACGACGATACCCTGAAAGTATGCGGTGAAGCCATTTTCTCTAAGCCCCCCAAAAATGATTACGACATCGAAGTCAACGTCGTTATATATGATAACAAATCTAGGGTCATAGAAAAACTCAGCTCTAACGTGGGCAATAAAAATACCCCTTTCGATGCATTTTCCATATCGTGCTACGGCATGAACAACGAAATATCCAAAATCAGGATTTATGTCACGAGAGATTAGTGGTTTCAGCCCCTTTGAACTCCAGATTGATGAGATCCAGAATCAAGCGGCAATCAATGCTGGCTTAATAAAAGAGCTTGCCGGACTAGAAGGCTATATCGCCGAAACCTATGCACAAAGATGCCTTTCAGAGCTTTTTCAGAATAGCGATGATTGCGAATCTACCGAGGTCGGCATTTTCAGATTTTCTGACTATTTAGTCTATGCTAATAACGGTAGAATTTTTAGCTCAGTAGATTTTGAATCGTTGTGCAAGAGTGCTTCATCTTCAAAAGAGCGCGGCAAGTCTATTGGATACAGGGGAATAGGATTTAAGTCCATCGTCAACATATGCACAAATGCAATAGTAGCCAGCGGAGATCTACGTTGTGCCTTTGACAGAGTACGCACGGCCAGCCTTCTTCAATGCTCCTCAGATGTGCCCCTAGTACGTGTTCCACATAAATTGACAACTGTAGAGAAAAGTATCTGCAATGAAGTACTGCAAAACTTTCCAAATTACTCAACATATTTCATTCTCGGCGGGCTTAACGAGGACTCTATCAATCAAGAGTTCTCTAGCCTTTCCCCGGAACACTTTCTTTTCCTGCGTAATTTATCCAATGTTTCCATAAAGCTGCTAGGAGGAAATAATAAACTAAGCCTAGGTATCGAAAGGATCCAAGCCGCTACACCCGCAAACCCAGACCTCTCAGTCACAGATGTTGTAATTTCTTCAGACCTGCAACAGTCACTGAGCCGATGGTCTGTAGTCACAAAAAACGATGTCTCTGTAGCCGCAAAAACTGTCGATGGCGTCCCTTCACGTGTGCAAAAGCAAGAAGCTTTGCTTCACGCATATCTTCCGACGCAAACAATTAGTGGCATTGGAGCAAGAGTTAATGCTGATTTCAGCACTGACCCCTCTCGCACTAGACTTAAATATGATTCGACAACTGAAGAAGCAATTTCCAACGTCGCATCTCTAGCAACCGATATAATATATGAACTTTCCGCCAGTCCGGATTCTCTCTACTGGCGCGGCTTTGTTGATTCATTAATTCCTTATCCTGACTTTAAGATACTCGAGCTACAGGGGAATAAGTTCTGCACATCTCTTCTGCCTAAATTGAAACTCTCAAACATTGAAGGCAATGAAAACAAGAAAAGCCTTACGATGTGGCCAGACATATACAAAGACATTGAATCGATCTGCTCTAAGCTTCCATCCTCATTTAATATCTTTCTTCCAATCTCGGCAAGCTTTGCAGATGCAAAGCGCTTTCTAGACATAATTGGATCACGTAAATTGCCAGTCCAAACCATCCTTGAGTATCACAAAAATCCAAACAATTACATTGATGCTCATTTGTGCCCGACTTTTCTGCGAAATGCCGTTGACGAGGGAGTTGATTTAAAATCCCTTGATTCCATATATGCCTTTGTTGGTCACGACAAGAAAGTTGCTTGCCCTCGCGAAGTCATAGAACAAGAGCTTTCTCTAGACCAGGGATTCGTTGCTGCTCTAGGCGAAAAGTTTCTTAGTCAACGCAGGGCAAAAGACCTTTTGGAAGGTGTCGGCTTATGCGAAAACCACTTTGGGAATTCCTTTAAGAAGGGAGCTGGTGCTATTGACATTAGTGCACTTGTTCAACGTTCAGAGACTGCTCGAGGAGAGGTTGTTCCACAAAGAGAAACCGCAACAACGGTCAATACACGTATTCTAGATGATGAAACAAAACGCCGCTATGGTATCCAGAACTGGCGATTAAGCGAAGAGATCGTCGCATTTTACTATCGATCTCAAGGCTTTAAGGTAATAGATGTAAGTCAAGCAAATAAAGGTTATGACCTTGAGGTTCTTGGAGACTCAACACGCCTATGCGTCGAAGTCAAAGACATTAAGGATTCAGGGAAAGGCTTTTCACTTACTCAAAATGAATTCAATGAAGCTGTTGTACTTGGAGAGACATATATACTAGCGCTTGTACGAAGGAGCCAAGACGAATCACTTGATATTATGATTATCGATAATCCTCACAAGTCACTACAAGCTTTCACAACGAAGCGAGCAAAAGCCTATGAATTCTTTGTTTCAGGCTTCACTTATCGCCCATCGGTTAGCTTCTCTTAGATGAGATACGGTGAAGACTGGGAGAGGGCGCTCAAGGGTTGAAAAGCTTCGGCCTTTGTAAGCCATAAGATTTTTGCTCAGAAATCCTTGCTACCCTCGATAATCAACAAATACAGATCGCTGCAATGGCAAGAGGCTAAATACTTTGCCAGAGCCATTAAAGGCATCGCCTAAAAAAAAAACAAGTACTTCCCTGTTGCTCAACATTAGACGCCGATCAATGCAACTAACCACTATTTTTACTCTCGACATTCCATAAGCTTGTGCCAAATCAACACAGACGCTATCTATGTCGCCATCACTTGCATTACGAGAAGAGTCAAGTTAGATTGCTCTAGTGGTTATGAAAGGGGCTTTTGGGTCTCATCTAAGCGTAGGTTTTTCACAACAACACCCCCAGCCCTTTCGCAGCCAGACCAATCCCGATCGCCCCAGAACCGGCAGGGCCCCGCAAAAGATGCCCCACTCCTCGGCTGTTGCAAGGATCAGGCCGGGCCGCTGCGCGGTCCTTGCAACAGCCTGCGGGGTGAGGCGCAAGAGCGGTGTCCCACGCCGTTTCTTCCATGGCAATCAGCAAGGCCCCCAGCTGCGAAATCCGCGCCCTGGTGATGCACGTCTATCCCGATGGCATCAAGGCCTTTGGCCATGAGCGCCTCGATGTCCCCCTGGGCCGTCGCGGCAAGCCGGTCAAAAAGGTCCGTTTCATGCCCATGGCCAAGGCCCATGAGCTAGCCCGCAAGCTGCAGGGCAGGGCAAATACCACCATCTCGGTGATCTAGGCCCACGGGGCCCGTTGGGGCCCCTTTTCCCCGGACTCGGGAACGGGCAACCCATTGGGCTGGGCCTCTCGCTCACCCCACCAAAACGGCGGCGGCCCTCCTCAGCTTGCGCGGCGGGCCAAGGGCTGACGCGAGGCGCTAACGCGCCCCTTGTCCTCGCCGCGCCGGGCTGGGCGGTCCTTTGCCTGTCTGCGCCATGGCAAGTCCGCTGTTTGTTCGCGCCACGCCCAAAGGGATCCGTTGGCGTGTGGCCTTGGTGCCTTCCGGTTCCAGGCGCTGGCTGGAGGTTGAGATCAGCAAGGTCGGCCAGCGGGGTCTGTTGCGCCAGCAGCGGGCGCTCTGGGATCGGGCTTCCACCAGTTGGGATCGGGGCCGGCCACCCCTGGGGCTGTCAAGGGCAGTTGCGCTCCAGTTGGAGCAGGCGCTGGTTCAGCTTGATCGCCAGAGCCCCTCTGGGGGTTGGCAGTTCCAGGCTGAAGCAAGGCCCCGGGCTGTTCCGCCCATTCGGCGCCGGTCGCCCCTTCTGGCAGAAGCGATCGGCGGCGGTCGCCGGGCCCTGCCGGCCCTCGTTCTGGCCGAGCTGCTCACCCCAGCCAGGGCCAGGCCGGTTAGGGCCCTATTTGCCAAGGCTGCCTAGGCAGCTAGTTCCCGGGCAGCTGGCTAATCCTGGCTGCCCTCCCAATCGCAAGGGGGGCGTAGCCCCCTAGCCCCTGGGGCCGGCGGGTTTGCGGGCGTAGCTGGCCAGGTACAACTCGCTGGCAGACATCGCCTGCAGGTTGGTGGCCTGGCCGTTGCCATCGAATTCGGCGATCACTGCCGCTGGGCCCAGGCCGCCTCGCTGGTTGAACAGGAAGCCCAATACGGGGTGGGTGCGCAGGGTTTCGACATGGCTGGCGGCATCGAGGTTGCCGTGATCGCCGAGGAGCACGTTGCCCTTGGAATCGATTGGTTCGAGCACGTCCCGGCCATTGCTGCCGGTGGTGAGCCGGAACTCGGAGCCCACCTGCTTTTGGAAGATCTCAAAGAAAGAGCCCCGGTTATCGCCACCGGCGCGGCCCTCGGCATCGAGGAATAGCCGCTCCAGTAGCCGCTCCTTGCGCAGGTTGAGCACTTCGGCCTGGGCCTCATCCCGTTCCTTGGCGGCGGCCCGCACCTTGCGTTGGGCGGCGGCCTCCAGTTGGCGCTCGCGGCTGGCTAGTTCCCGCTCCAGTTCCACCTTTTGGCGTTCGGCGTCCTGGAGCCGTTCGTATTCATCGGGGTTGATCTTGGAGAACTCCTGCAGCTGGCGTTTCAGCACTCGGATGTCGTGCTCCAGCTGGTTGGTCTTGCGCCGCTCCGCCTTGAGGGCTTCTGGCACCTCGGAGCCCTTGGTTTCCGGCAGGTCCACCGGCAGGTCGTCGTCGGCCTCCAGGTCATCGTCCTGGTCTCCGGCGGCATCAGCCCCATCGAGGGGATCAGCATCGGGGCCCTGGTCCTGGTTCGGCCATTGCTGCTGCTGGCTGTAGTGCTGCAGGGGCTGCCTGTCTTGGCCATTGGCCATTTGGCCTTGGTCGTCCTGGTCAGCAGGGTCAGCTGCGCCCAGGGCGCTGAAACTAAAGAAGCGGCTCATCGGTCCACCCATCACGGCTGTGGTTGCTGCAGGTCCCCCATCCGGGCTGGGCCTACAGGGGCTATTGCCAGGGGAGGGAGCCGTCCGGCGTAGGTGCCTGGAAATAGGTCGCCGAAGAGCGGCAAAGCCTCAAACGCTTCTGCCCTAGTGATTGGCGCCATAGGGAGGGTGGTTCTGAAAGCACCCCCGGGGCCCAGTCATAGCCAGCGCTGCAAAGGCGTCTCGGGTGTTGACGTAGTGGCTGGAACTACAACATGACCGAGTAGCCGAGGCAGCCTGCAAGTCGTTGGCAAATAGTGAGGAGGGTGAGGAGTTTGCTACGAACTGGGACGAGGCCCAGCAAAACCTGGCGAAGGGTGCTGTGGCGAGCGTCGACAACCTGGTCTAGTGGGTCAGCTCGGAACTGGAAGGCTTCAACGACAAGCCGGGGCACTTGCTGGTGCTGCTAAAGCGTGGGTGCAAGGTGTCGGCTTACCAGGCGCCTGCTGACGCTCTTAGGTGAGGAATTCCAGCAACTACCGAACTTCCTGGCAAAAGTTGCTAGCGTTTACTTTAATCTTTCAATTCAGTTAGGGACACACTTGGTAACCAACTGACCGGAAATATCGTCTACCTCTTGAGAGCATGTCACGCCACCTTGAGATCCAGGCATTCTTAAATCAGGAGGCAGCGATTGCTGTTGCTGGGGGATCACATAGCCCGGCTGATATTGAATGGATGGCTGAACTTGCGATGGATTTAAAATCTCGCCCAAAAAAGACAGAAAAACAAAAACATAAATGCCGACCATTGGCAAAGCAAAGCATAAGGCCAATACAGAAGCAAGTGGCATACTTGAAGGAATCTTCTCTTGCTGTTTTTGATTTTCTTTTGTTTGCTCTTCTTCGATGTCTTTACTCACTTTGAATAATCCAAGCGTTGTACAGCGTATTCTATGCCTGTTGCGTTCGTTTTACTCCTGAACCACCAACTTGATCCCGTCGCCTCAGTCCACCTCCCACAGCTCCAACCCCAACCCCGCCAAAGCACAGCACCGTCTCAAGCAAGACGAAGCGGCAGTCTCGAATGCCAGATCTTTTGGACCAAAACCACCCCCAGCTAATTCCCCCTCAAAACTCCGCCAACCCACCCACCCCCCGCTGGGGCGGCAGCAACACCCAGCCCCCAAGCGGCAGCGGATCGCCTGGTTCAACCTGGGGCACCAGCAAAGGGAGGCCCACTGCCAACGCATCCGCCACACCGATCGCCGGCAGCTGGATCACCACACCTGCTGGCAACGGCGCCGACGCCGGATATCTGGCCAGCTGGGGGTTGAACAGGCGCAGGGCACTCACCGATTCCTGCTGACGGCTCGCCAGGTTGGCCAAGGTGTCGCCCTCAGCCACCAGGTAGGGCACCGCTTGCATCAACGCCGGATTGTCCTGGCGTAGAACTCCAGTGCTGGTGCCGTACCTTCCCGCCAGCCGGTACAGCGAATCCCCCTTGGCCGTTGCAATGGTCTTGAGGTCCTGCAGCTCCGGGTTCACCTGCCGCAGGGGCTCAATCGTCGTGCCGTAGCGAGCCGCCAGGACACCCAAGCTGTCGCCGGGGCCGATCACCTGCACCCGGTTGGGCTTGATCGCCACCGTGATCGCTTCCCCAAGCTCGGCCTGCAGCAGCGCCCCAATCCCGCCGGGGCCATAGGCCGCACCCACCAGCAGCAGCGACACCCCCGCCAGCACGGCCCTCGGTCGGTCCGGCAACATTCCGGGCATCGTCAGCCCGCCCATCTCGCCAAACCAGCAGAGGCCGCCTGTCGGCACCTCGATCGTTGAGTGGCGGCCGGCATTCGGTTGGTCCAGCACGGCCCTCAGGCCCGGCTCCTGCCACGGGAGTTCTCTGGCTAGCCAGTCCCAGGGTTCATTCGTCCTTGCCGGCAACAACGCCGCCCGACACAAAAATCCCTCACACAGGATGTCGCCGGTATCGATCCCCGGGCCGTTGTCGCGGCTGGAGATCAGATCCACCTGCTTCAAGGAGACCTCCCAACCCTGACGGGCGATCGGCTTGGCGGAGGCGGCCCCCGGGTAATCGAGCTGGTGCAACAGCAGCCGGGCATTGGCCACCCCCTGCAGGGCCATCGCTGCCGGCAGGGCCTGTCCCATCAGCTGCGCTCCAGCCGGCCTTGAAACCGTGGCGGCGCCTGGGGTTGCCAAACCCGCAGAGCCGGCAGCACCAGCAGCAACGCCTCCACTTGCTGGCGCCGTTGGGCCGCCAGGCTTGGGCCGGTGCTCTCCGGCAGGGCGTATTCGGTTGCCACCTCCTCGATCAGCAGCTCGGTGGCGAACTCGATCACATCCAGCTTTCGCTTGGGCAGTTCCGCTGGCACAGGCGCAGCGGCCCCCTTGCGGCTGGTCTTGATCACCACCGGCTCGGCCGCCACCGGGGTGCTGGCCAGTTGCTGGTCAATGGCGGCGATCTGATCGAGGCGCCTGGTCGCCACGCCTATCCCGGCCGGATAGTCCTGCTCCAGCTCCACCATCGCCCGACCGATCGCCCCGATCGAGGCCGCACTCACCGGGATGCCCAGGGCGGCGCGGATCCCCTCCAGGTCCCCGGCACGCCAGCTAGCAGCTCCTGTGGTCATGGCCTGGCCCCGAGCGGGGCTGTGAGCCCTTGCCCCACCGGGTTCACCTGCCCCGGCGCCGCACTGATCGCCAGCTGCTGCCGCAGTTCATCCCGGCTGATTAGGCCCCGGGCCTCGAGCTCCAGCCATTCGGCCACGCTCGGCTGGGGCCGCACCGGCGGCGTCATCGGGGTCACGGTTAGCGAGATCCCAGCCCCTGGAGCGAGGGCCTCACCGCTCTGGAGGCACCAGTGGCCCAAGAGCGAGGAAAAGATCGAGCTCTTCTGGGTGGCCAGCGATTGCAGTAAGGCATAGGCCTGGCCGGCGCAGAGCGATATTTCGGTGTCGCTGCGGCCGGCCCCCCGGTTCTGGGTCGGTACCAGCGCATCGCGGTGCATCGTTTCATCCAGCAGCGTCAGATAGGCCCGGTGCTCCGCCAGGGACTGGGCCCGGATCTCCTTCCACTGGAAATCGGCCCCTTCTGGCAGGTCCATAAAGGTGCTGGTGGAAAGGGTCAGCTGTTCCGGCTGACGGCCGGCGCCGTCTTCGTCGCGCTGGTAGCCGAACTGGTCCACCAGGCCCGTGCGTACCCCCACCGGTAGGGCGCAGCGGGAGAGGAGATCTTCGTAGTCGCTCTTGAGGCGGTAGTGGTTGAGGTACTGGTTGGCCAGGCCTAGGTGGGGCAGGTCGCCCTCGCCAAAGGCCGCCCCATCGGCGGCGTACCAAACTGCAGGTAGAAGCTGCTGGCCTGGCAGCACCAAGGGCCGGCCGATCCGTTCGGCCCGGTAGCCGGCGGGTTCGGTACTGCTGGCCACAGCCCGGTAACTACTGAACTGCAGGCCCCCGGGTTGCAGCAGGGCTTCTCGGTAGATCCAGCCCTCCGGGTCATCGGGCTGCTCTGGAGAGGATCCCGGTCCCAGAAGGTGAACGGCCACCCCGTCTGCCAGTGGGGACAAAGGTCCCTGGGCTTTGGCTTGGGCTTGGGCCTGGCCCTGACTGCAGCGCTCACGCCAACGGATCCGTTGCGGCAGGCCGTCGCCATTGGCCAGCTGCCAATCCAAACAATCCCGCCGGGGCACTAACGCCAGCCGCGGCAGCGACAGCCGATCACCGCGACGGATCGCTTCTTGCCGGTGCCCTTCTGACGGCCAGCGGTGCTCGGCCGGCAACACCAGAACCAGGGCCCCGCCATCGCGCAGCACCAGCAGGTCGGCCAGGAACAGAAACACGCCCAGGTCCGTCCCGAGGCCATCCACATCGCTGAGCACCCCTGCCAGGGAGCCCGGGAGGTCCCGCCATTGCACCGAGGCCAGCATCCCGGCGTAGGTCCTCAGAGCATCCCTGAAAAAACCGCTGGGCCGGGCATTGGCCAGCCGTTGCCCGTAAGAGGTCTCGGGCTCCTTGCTGCCCTGGGGCAGGTACAGGCCCCGCCTGGACTGACCACCAGTGCCATCGAGCAGGTTCCAGCAGTCAGCCACCAGCTGCAGCCGGTCTTGCAGTGCCACCAGGGTTGGGTGGGGCTGCCAGGGCAATGACCCGGGGCCGCCAGCTTGGATGCGCTGCTCGGCCGCCTGGGCCTGCAGCTCCTCAGGGCTCAGCGCCTGCCAGCGGTTGCGGCGGCGGGGGCGGCTCGGGTTGCTGCGCGGCAACGGGGCTGGGGTGGCTGGTGGCTATTGCCAGGGAAAGCATGAGCAGGAATAAGGGGTTGCTCTCAAGTGCTAAAAAGCTCTTGCTTAAGGGCACCTCAAAAATCCAGTTCTCCACACGAACCAGTCTATGAGAATGTGCTGATCAGGTTGCGCCTGTTGTACTTTTACGGCTTACGGCAATTTTTCGAGATCCCCTTAAAGGTTGCGCAACACTTCAAGATCCTCAGCGTCAAGTGGAGTCGATAGCCCAGCCCGCAAAAGCCTTGCAAATTCACCACCGTCATTGCCGAGCAGGGTGATCAAATAAACACGCCCAGGGCCTGGGTTTTCAAAATCATGCGCATCATCAGAAGGTGTAACGAAGCTATCGCCTCCTTGCGCTAAAAAAACACCTTCATCGGTATGAAAAATAACTTTTCCTCGTATAACGAAGAAAGCCTCGATGGCGTTGTGATGGGTATGGGCCGGAACACGATCACCTGGATCGTGAATTTCAAGAAACCAAGTGAAGGCTCCTCCAGATATTTCAGGGTCTGCCAGGATTGCAAGGCGGCATTGATCATTGGCATTAAAGCGATAAGCCTCAAGCTCGCCAACTTTGGTGTGCAGCAATTTCATGGCGCAAGAACCAGAGATGCAAAAGAAATCAAATTTTAACTCTATACATCACTGAACAGGACAGCAGTCTTAGCTACGGCCACCAACCATCATTCCGCCCCAGAGCAGTCCACCCCCAAAGCCACCACCCGCACACTGCAAGCCCCACAAATCTCCCGCCACCGCTCTGTCCTGATCCCCAGTCTCCCCGGCACCTCCGCCGCCTCCACTCCCTGCCGCAGTAGCTTCTGCCCGCTGGCATAGAGATCCCGCCAGGTGGGCGGCACCTTGATCGCATAGCCGTGATCGCGCAGGTAATGGGTGATCTCACCGTTGGCAAAGGTGCGCCCGTAGGGCCGGAACTGGCGGCCACCGCTGCCGTCAAAGCGCAGCGCGGCTTTCAGCAGCCCGATCATCGCCAGCTGGCGCAGGTCATCAAATGGATGGCTGGTGCGCCGGGCGAAGTTGCCAGCGATCCTGTCGGCCAGGTCCCCATGGGCCAGCGCCAGGGCATGGGCGGCGGCATGGGGATGGACTGGCCGTTGGCGCCTTGGTCTCGGGTGAGGCGCTTGTGGTTGCTGATGGGGCCTGGGGCATGGCCGGGCAGGCGCTGCGCCAGAACACCCAGCGTGACTGCTGCGCGGGGCTGGGCCTCTGTCACCCCCCGGGCGGTGCTGGGCCTGGGCATCCGTTGGAACACTCAACAGCAACTGATTTCCCTCCATCAGCGCGACAGCAATAAGGGCATCGGCCCCTGCTTCAGGCCCAAGCCGCGCCAGTAGCGGGCCTCCAGCCACAGGGCCCCATGGCCAAAGGCATCCACCAGGTCCTTGCTGCCCTTCGGGAACCGCGGCAATTCCTCCACCAGGGGTGCTGCCCGGTGGTGAAAGCACACCTGGCCGGCTTCCACCAGCGGTGCCACCGCATGGGCCCTGGATTCCTTGCTGCCCCGGGCCGTGATCGGCAGCAGGCCTGGCACCTTGCGGCGCAGCAGCTGCAGTACCGCCGGACCGTTAGCCGCGTCCTCGATCAACACCGCATCGGGCTTGAGGCCCTGCTGCTGCAACGCCGCCAGGGAGGCCAGCAGAAAGCGCACCGTCTCCGGCAGGCCAAAGCGATGGCGCGCCGCCCAGAGCACCTCGATCTCCAGCTCCCGGAC
>CALRRL020000032.1:0-29813 GCA_943370565.1 Synechococcus sp. UW140
AGATAAGCTTCCTTGCGATTCCCATACGTATCTGTCAAATTAATCCCACATACATACCATTTCCCGCTTGGGACGCCTGTTCCAAGCGCTATCGTCTTCTTGATTGTCGCCGTAGTTTTACCTTGACTAATTATGTCGGCTTTACTGAGCCCAAGGTAGATGCTCTGCCCGCTGGGTCCGCATATATTAATGCCACCAATATGGCCATAGCCATTATCACCAAATCCAGATGCATCGGAAATATCAAGCTCAATCGATAAGCTTGTTGGCTTGTCGTCGATGCCTACGGTAATAGCTCCTGTTGTAGTGGTCACAGAGCCCTCACAGCCACCTGGTCGTTTAAAGTCTGCATAGTTGTAGTGCTACGCTCAAGATTGAGGACCTTGCAGACAGCGACCTCAAGACAGCTAGCATTTGGCCACTGGCTCACGTGAGTACGGCATGCTCCGTCTATGGCATTTGCAAGTGGCAGGGCCTTGCCGCTGACCATGGCTTCGGCTTCAGTGGAGTTGACTAACAATAAATAGCACACCGACTATTAACTTTTCAGTATCTGTTGGCTGACCGCTTTTTTCGTGAACCCTCACTTCGCGCCTCTGAGCGACCACAGCCACTGCGTGGCAGCGGATCTGACTGGTTTATGCCTATTTTGCAATTCAGCCCTTATTATCCGGCCTGGTCAACGAATCGATCTCAAGGGGCCTGGGAGCATCCGGGGGAACGGCACCAGTCGTCATGATTACTTTGTGCAATGCGCGCATATTTATTAGTGTCTTCATCGTTTTAACGGGGTCTTGGTTGGCTGTCGACAGGATTGCTCTGCATGTAGATACACTCGGGGTTATTGCTGCATTGGCTCACAAAACCTCCCAATTGGTACGTTCCTACAACTCGGCCCCCTTGCTCCTTCGTCGATAAACTCCGGCATGCTCCAGCCATTTCACTCTCAAACTAGATATGGTGTCCAAGCACTCCAAAAGCTGGAGACGGTCCAGCACCAGCGCAACCATCAAGTCCTAGCGTCAGAGTTCCGCGATTGGTGCTAATCCTTGGGTTGCCCTCATGCCACCTCCTCCACCCCCAACGCCACCACCCGCACACTGCAGGCCCCACAAATCTCCCGCCACCGCTCCGCCCTAATCCCCAACCGCCCCGGCACCTCAGCAGCCTCTACCCCTTGGCGCAACAGCTTCTGCCCACTGGCATTGAGATCCCGCCAGGTCGGCGGCACCTTGATCGCATAGCCGTGGTCGCGCAAATAATGGGTGATCTCGCCGTTGGCAAAGGTGCGCCCGTAGGGCCGGAACTGGCGCCCGCCGGTTCCGTCAAAGCGGAGCGCGGCCTTGAGCAGGCCGATAATCGCCAACTGGCGCAAGTCATCAAACGGGTGGCTGGTGCGACGGGCGAAGTTGCCGGCGATCCTGTCGGCCAAATCCCCATGGGCCAGCGCCAGGGCATGGGCGGCGGCATGGGGATGGACTGGCCGTTGGCGCCGGGGCCTCGGGCGGGGCGCTTGTGGTTGCTGATGGGGCCTGGGGCATGGCCGGGCGGGCGCTGCGCCGGAGCACCCAGCGGGACTGCTGCGCGGGGCTGGGCCCCTGTCACCCCCCGGTCGGTGCAGGGTCTGGGCCTCGGTTGGCACTGGCAGGTGCAACTGGATCCCTTCCATCAGCGCGACAGCAACAGCGGCATCGGCCCCTGTTTCAGGCCCAGGCCGCGCCAGTAGCGGGCCTCCAGCCACAGGGTCCCATGGCCAAAGGCATCCACCAGGTCCTTGCTGCCCTTGGGAAAGCGCGGCAGTTCCTCCACCAAGGCTGCGGCCCGGTGGTGAAAGCGCACCTGGCCGGCCTCCAGCAGAGGGGCCACCGCATGGGCCCTGGAATCCTTGCTACCCCGGGCCGTAATCGGCAGCAGGCCCGGCACCTTGCGGCGCAGCAGCTGGAGTACCGCCGGGCCGTTGGCGGCGTCCTCGATCAGCACCGCATCGGGCTTGAGCCCCTGTTGCTGGAGGGCCGCCAGGGAGGCCAGCAGAAAGCGCACTGTCTCCGGCAGCCCAAAGCGATGGCGGGCCGCCCAGAGCACCTCGATCTCTAGCTCCTTGACGGGAAGTGCGATTGGCTTTCCATAGGGTTTCACCAGGGGATTGGCCCTTTGGTCTCGCTGCTCCTCTGCCTTGGCTTCGGGATGCAGCAGACCCATCAGCACAAAGCCGCAGTGGTCGCTGTCCTCTTCCCCCTTGAACGACAGATCACAGCTCAGGATTAATGGCCCGTAGTGGCGCTGCCCCTGGCGTTCAAACGGCGGCCGGATCCAGGCCCTCAGGAAGATCGAGCCCGCCGCCGGTGAGGGTCGCTGCTGGTACAGCGCCTGCCACCAATAAGAACCCAGCCGGGCCCGGATTTTGAGCAGTTCGCTCAGCGGGAAGCGTTCGGGGCAAAGGGCCTCCCCGGGCTTACGCCAATCCGGCACCAGGGTGCAGGTGGGCGGGAAGGTGGGGCGATCCTCTGGGGGCTCGGCGATCGCCGGCAGGTCCAGCACCTCCCAGTGCTGGGGGGCCTCGCCCCGCTCCTGCTCCATCAGCCAGGCCACCACGTCCTGGTGGTCCCAGCGGGTCAGCACGATCACCTGGGCCGACAGGTTTGGCCGCAGCCCCCCCTTGTGGTCCTCCACTTCTGCCGGTTCGGCCCGGGTCAGCCACACCGAGCGCAGCCAGTCGATCAGCCGCTCCCGTTGCAACGTCGATTTGGCATCTTCCGGGCCCTTGTAGGGGTCGTCAATAATTCCGAGGCTGTAGCCCTTGCCGGTGAATGGGCCCCTTACCCCGGCCGCAATGCAGCCGCCCCGCTGGGGCGTGAGCCAGTTGCCGACAGCTGCTGAATCCTTGGACAACAAGTTGCCAGTGAGACGGTAGTAGTGCCTTGCCTCCCGGCTATGGGCATAGGCCAGCTCAGCTGAGTAACTGGCGATCGCGGCGAACAGCTGCGGGTGGCGCTGGATGAAGTACGCCGGAAACAGCTTGGACACCAGCAGCGATTTGCCCAGCCGCGGCGGGCAGGTCACGATCAGCCGGCCCAGCTCGCCATCGGCCACGGCCTGCAGCCGTTCAATCAGCAGCTCCGCCCAGCGGTGGAAGCCATAGCGGGGGAACGCCTCGCGGATGAACTCCCGCAGGGATTGGGGGGCGGCAGGGGTGTCGCAGCTGGCTGGGTCCCGGTAGGCCAGTAGGCCCGGGTCCGCCCAGGGGTCACCAGCCTTGAGGAAGGAATCCTGGTGGGTCTGGACATCAACGCCTTGAGCGGTTTGAGCCATGCCTACCTGGCCTCCGGAGCCTTGAGCGGCGCCCGCAGGATCCCGCCGATCTCGGCAATCACCCGGAAGGCACCCACAGCGGCAGAAAACTGCTCGGCGTCCATGGCCCGGCGGGCGCAGTCATTGAGCGCAAAGATCTGTTCGGCCTGGTGCCGCAGCCGGTCCGTGATCAATTCCTCCACCATCCGCTGGCGAGCCAAGTTGAGATAGCGGTTGATCGTTTGGGTATTCCTTACCCCCCAGCTTTCACGAGCTTTCTCGTAAACCAGCGCCAAGGGAAGACGCTGGGCAATCCATAGCTGGGCCTCGGCAATCCGCCGCTCCACCTCAAGCCTTGATGGCCTGGGTGGGAGTTGGACACTGGTCCCCTGGGCCCGCCGCGGTGGGTTGGCGTGACCGATCGGCCTGGCCGGATCGGTCGGCTCGTAGACGGGGTTGCCGTGGTCGTCTTCTGCGCTGGCCGCAGCGCGCAGCTCCTCCACCGGATCAGCAGCGGGCATGCTTTGGCGGCAGCACTGCGGCATCGCTCTAGAAGGGCAGGGCCGGAGCGCTGGGGGGCTTGATCGTCCAGAAGGGTTTGCCCCGCTTCTCCGTCGCACTGCCCTGCTGGATCGCGGCCTCCTTAGCGGCCTTGAGCTGGCGCTCGAGCTGCGCCACCGCCGCCGGGTAGGCGTAGCTCAAGCGCCCGGAGCTATGGGAGAACGCCCAGTCGTTGTGGGAAAAAGCAGGATCCAGCTGCCCGGCTGCCATCGCCGCGCTGAGGGACTCCAGCAGCGCTTCTAGCTGCTGCTCCAGCCGTTTGTGTTCGGCCTTGAGGACCGTGATCTGATCCAGCAGGCCGTCAAGGGCCTCATCGCCCGAGCCAAGCGCTGCAAGCGGGGGGGTGTCAGTGGCCGTTGGAGCAGCAGCAGGGGCAGGAGCCATCACCATCGTCGCGAGATCGTTGGGCCACTAGGACCAGGGCCAGCAGGGCAGAGCTAGGCCTCAAATGAACTCTATGGGCTTGCTAGTGAGAGCCGCAAGCACAAGGGCTGTTAATTTCTAATCACACCTACCAGCCCCCAGCCCTGCCCTCAAAACGGCCTCTCGCTCAGGCAGTAGGGGCTCCAGGCCGCCGCCCAGGCCGCCAGGCACTGCTCCCGGCTGTAAAAGCGGCTGGCCGTTGCCGCACCGGGCTTGCTCCACAGCGTCTGGCCCAGCTCATAGTCCTGCCCATGGGCCGCCTCCAGCACCATGTAGCCGCCCAGCTGGGCCGCCGTGGAATAGGGCCGGCCGTGGGCCGAGAGGGTCTTGAGGTCGTACAGCACCCGCACCTCATGGCCCTGGCGTTCGCTCAAGGCCGCTGAGCGATAGGCGCCATCAAAGGCCCCAGCCAGGTTGCGCTCCAGGCAGCAGCTCAGCCGTTCGCTGGCGATCACCTGCACCTCGTCCCACAGCGGCAGCTGCAGCAGCGGCAAGATCCAGTCCCGGTAGCGGTGCTGGCCCGGCAGGTCCCAGCCCTCCAGCAGGGCCTCGTTTGCCCCCTTGCCCTCCCGGAAGCGGGCCTGGCAGTAGCGCTCCAGTGCCGCATGCACGATCACGCCCCGCGGCTCCCAAATCGACCGTTTGGCGGCGATCGCCCGTTTGGCTGAGGCGCTCATGCCATGGGCCAGCACCCCTGTGATCGACACCGGGAACAGGTGCTCCCCCAGCCAGTAGCGGTGGGCAGGCTCCTCCCGCCACAGGCCCGGGACCGGCTCAAGCCAGGTACTAGTCAGCATCGCTGTCCCCCCCTGCAACGGCAGATAACAAAGGCCGTCACAGCCCAGATCCCATCTGGCAGCAGCGATCTGGGCGCCTCCTCCTTTAATAACCATTTACTTTTATATAGAAGCTTTAGCAAGCAAGAAAAGAAGAGAAGGGGTATCTCTTGATCTCTATAGGGGTGGCTATAGCCGGCCAGCACCGTTACACGGTTGCAGGTGACCTCAACCCTGTGGCTGCAATCGTTTTGCTGATAACTGGCGCCCATCGAGCCGCCGATGGCGTATCGCATCGCCGCTCAAAACGAGCTGAACGGGATCGCCACCGCCCGGGTCACCATCCCCGCGCCGCAGAAGCGCACCGGCGCATGGCGCTGCGCCCCAGGCAGGCGGGAGAGCACCAACGGCCAGCTATTCACCCAGGCGGTATCGGCAAGGATTTGCTCAATCGCCTTGGCGGTGTTGCTCACCAAAAGCCGCTCCGGCTCGACCCGCAGGCCATGGCGGGCCAGGGTTTGGGAGGCCAGGTCGGCGCCGATCTCCAGGTCATGGGCCTGGTGGGCTGCCAGCTCCACCAGTTCGCCGATCGTGCGGGTCAACGGCTTGTCGTTGGTTTCCACCCGCAGCGGCCGCTGCAGGATCGTCTCCAGGCAGCGCCGTTCATCCGCTGACTCGCAGCTCTGGCTGTAGCTCTCCCAGTCGTGGGAGGCGATGCAGAGCTCTGCCTCTGCTTCGGTGGGAGCGACATCACTGAGCAGCGACCAGGCCCCGGCCAGCAGGGTGCCGTACTGGTCCCCCAGGCGCTGGGAATCGAAATGCCGCGCCGCGGCGCGGCTGAATACCGCAGCGGCCTGGCGGATCATCGGAATCAAGCCGGTGGTGCGGGCGATCAAGCGCCGGCCCAGCTCCGGGGTGATCTGGCGCTCCAGGTCCCGATCCAACGCCGCCCAATGGGCTTCCCGCTCCTGCTTGGCGATGTCGCCGGGGCTGCGCAGGCTGAGCTGGGCAAAGCGGCCCTGGTCCGCCCCTTGCTTGAGGGCGGTGGCGATCGAGCTGAGCAGGAACATCGAGCGCACCCGATAGCGGCTCACGTCCCCGCTGGGGGAGCCCTTGAGCATCGCCGCGCTGCTCTCGCTGCTGGCCACCCGGGCCAGAGAGAGGATGGCCTGAATGCGCTGCTGGTCGCCCTTTTCGTTGCTTTCCGCCTCGTCGAACACCACCGGCATGGCGTCGCTGCAAATCGTCTGGCGCAGCCCCGCTTCTGTCGTCGCGCCACTCACCACCAGGGCGAAATCCCCGAGCAAGGGCACGACGTAGCGATCGAGGATCGCGCTCTTGCCCGTTCCCGCCCCAGCGGTGAGCCAGAGGTGGGGCCGCCAGGGCAGGGCCCCACAGATCGGTGCCAGCACCACCCAGCCGAGCAGCAGGGTGCCGGAGGCCGGCACGTCCCAGCGGAAGCGGTTAGCGATCCCCACAATCACTGCCGCCTCAGCCACCGAGAGCGCTTTGACGCACCCGGGCCCTTCCAAGTGCCTGAGGCGTTGGTAAATGTGCCGCGAGCGGAAGGGTGCGGTGATCGGATGCTCCCCCTCTGGAGTCACGAGGCGATCGCCCAGGTGCAACACGCTGCGGCCGTCATCCCACCAGGCCCCGCGGCCGCGGATGCGCTCGGGGGCAAAGATGCCGATCGCAGCGGAGCGCTCGTGCAAGTCACTGGCCACCGCGGCCCAGTTCACACCGGTGCGGCTGGGGTAGAGGGTTTCCCAGTAGCGCAGGGGGGCCAGGGCCACCAACTGGGTGGCGGTGTGGGCCGAACGACCCAGCCGCAGGATCTGGCCGGTGCTGCTGGGCTGGTAGTAGCAGGCCTCGCTGTCGTAGCCGAGGCACTGGAACGGAGCCGCCCCGGAGCGATCGGCCGCCATGGGGCCTGAGCTGTTGGCGGTGGTTTGCCCATCAGAGGCCTGCGCTTTCGGGCCAGCCGCCTCAGGAGCCGTCGCCCTGGGGTCATCGGCTTCGCTTCGCTTGGCTCCGGCACTGGGCAACTGGGCTGCAGGCGCTGACTTGGCTTCTTCCGCTACCGGCAGGGGCCTGGCCCATTGCTGCAGGTGTTCGGCCGCCTCCGCCGGGCTCCAGTCGGCATCGGCCAGATCCCAGCCCTGGGGCAGCTCCCCTGCCGGCTCCACCAGCTGCAACCGGCAGCCCAGCTCCGTTAGCAGGGCCGCCAGTCGCGCCATCGCCTTGCGGCCCGGTGCGTCGGCATCTGGCCAGAGGGTCACCGAGCGCTCAGCCAAGGGGCGCCAATCGGTCTTGGCGATCGCGTTGGTGCCGTTCGCCCAGCTGATCACCACCAGCTCGGGGAACAGCAACGCTGCGGCCTCGGCCGTGGCCTCCCCTTCCACCACCAGCACCGTTGCCTCGGGCCGTTGGCCAAGGGCGGGCAGCCCGTAGAGGGGCCGAGGCGCCGGCCACTCACAGGAAAAAAGATCGTGGCGGCTGGGCCGGTGCCAGGCACCATCAAGCCACACCCGCTGCAAAAAAGACTTGCGGCCGCCCTGGCCCAGGCAGAGGCGCTGCACCCAAAACAGCTGGGCGCCGGCCTCATCGCGGTAGCACCACTGGGCGATCGCCCCCTGCTCCAGGGCCGGCGCTGGGGCATCAACAGGCGGGGTCTCCGGTTGGCGCCAAGGCCTGCTGCCGTGGCCGGGCAGGCCGCTCACCGGCCCTGGACCTGCCGCTGGCAAGGCAGCTGGCAAAGGGTGAGACCCAGGCTGGGGACGATGCCGCTGCTGTTCATCTCGGCTTGGCGCCAGCTCCAAGTAGCGCTCCACCGCCTCGCAGGCCTGGCGGTAGCTCCAGTGCCGCAGCCGCATCAGCAGGTCGATGCCCGTGCCACCGCCGCCGAGCTGGTCCTTGCCGCCGCACTGGTTGCAAAACCAGGAGCCGCTGCCCTGCAAGTCATCAAAGCGGTAGCGATCCCGGCCGCCGCAAAGCGGGCAGGGCTGGTGGCGGCCATTGAGTTGGGCCGGCTCCAGGCCGCCCAGGGCAGCGAGCAGGTCGCTCCAGCGGCCCAAAGCCGCCGTGATCCCGTTGGTTGCCATGAGGTGTCCTCCGTTCAGCGATTGGTTTGGACTGAGTCCCAGGCGGCCCCGGGCCGGGCGCCACTGGGGCCCTGCTCCGCCGCGATGGCGGCATCGAGCACCTGGCGCAGCACCGCCGAGCGGCTAAGGGCCCCATGGAGACGGCGCTGCTCAAGCCAGGCCAGCTGCGCCTCGGTGATCGAGACACTCAAGGGAGATGCAAACGAGGCCATGCAGACCAGGAACTCGGAGCCCAGCCTAAGCATGGCCGGCAAGGCTTGTTAGCTTGCGCTGATCACATGCCGGCTTTGTAGTGCCATGGGCGGTGTCACTTTGGGTAGCCCCGTCGTGCTGCGCGACTACCAGCTGCAGCTGCTCACAGGTCTCCGCACAGCCCTAAAAACCCACCGGAGGGTCTGCGCCGTCATGCCCACCGGCGCTGGCAAGGGCCAGATCATCGGCGCCATTGCCCAGGGCGCTGCCGCCAAGGGCCGGCGGGTGCTGGTGCTCGCCCACCGCAGCGAATTGATCGAGCAGCTCAGCGGCACGCTGCGGGCCTGGGGGCTAGAGCCCGACTTGATCGCCCCCGGCCCCCCCTTCGAGGGCCGCCAGGTGGCGGTCGGTTCGGTGCAAACCGTCGCCCGCCGGCTCGAGCAGCTCCAGGCGCCGGATTTGATCATCCAAGACGAGGCCCACCACCTAGTGGCGGGGAACCTCTGGGGCCAGGTCATCGGCGCCTGGCCCAGCGCCCACCTGATCGGCACCACCGCCACCCCCGAACGCCTTGACGGCAAGGGGCTGGGCGTTGAGGCCGGTGGCTTCTTTGAGGCCCTGGTCCTGGGACCCTCAGCGGCCGAGCTGGTGGAGCAGGGCTGGCTGGCCAGGCCCCAGGTCTATTCCTGGCCCACTGCCAAAAAGGAAGCCCCAGAGGGGCACGCCCCCGGGGGCCAGGGCCCAGAAAGGCAAAGCGAGTTCGACCTCAAGGCCGCCGCCCAGGTGTTTGGCGATCGGGCCGCCATCGGTGATGCCATCTCCCATTACCGGCGCCGGCTGCACCCGGCCACGGCGATCGTGTTTTGCTGCACAACAGCCCACGCCGAGCAACTGGCCGGAGCCTTCCGCGGCTCTGGCTTCCGGGCCGCTGCGGTGAGCGGCACCACCCCCGCAGCCCAACGGCGCCGCCTGATCGCAGGCCTAGGCACCGGCGAAGTGGAAGTTCTGACCAGCTGCATGCTCATTTCCGAGGGCACTGACATCCCGTCTGTCGGCGGCGCGATCCTGCTGCGCCCCACGGCCAGCTTGAGCCTCTACCTGCAGATGGTCGGCCGGGCCCTGCGTCCCGCCCCCGGCAAGGCTGGGGCCGTGATTCTCGATCACGTCGGCAATGCCCACCGCCACGGCTTACCTACCGAGGAGCGGACCTGGGCCCTGGCCGGCCGCCGCCGCCGCCAGGGGGTTTCGATCCCGATCAAGGACTGCCCCCAATGTTTTTGCAGCTGCCCCAGCGCAGCCCAGCTCTGCCCCGATTGCGGCCACCTGTTTCTTGCCGGCGAGCGCGAGGAGCAGCGCCGCGAACTCCAGCAGCTCGATGGCGAGCTGGCCCTGTTCTCTGGCCGCGCCCGCCACCGCCCAAAACCCAGCCAGTCCCACCAAGAACGGCCCCGTCCCCAGTCGCCCTCCGCCGGTTGCCGCAGCCTGGAAGAACTCCTAAAGCGGGAGCAGGAACGGGGCTACAAACCCGGCTGGGCCAGGCACGTCTGGGCGGCTCGGCAGCGAGCCGCTTAGGGGCTGGCAGGGCAAGCAGCCGCCTGCGGTATTAGCATTGACAGCATTGCTAGCAGCACAAACAGTCGTCCGCCATGGCCACCCTCACCATCCGCAACCTCGACGAGAGCACCAAGACCCAGCTGCGCGTTCAGGCCGCCCGCCACGGCCGCTCGATGGAGGAGGAAGCCCGCACGATCATCCGTTCCGCCATGGAAGCCGGCAAGCCGGCCCCAAGCAGCAAGGGCCTGGGCAGTCGCATCCATGCCCATTTCGCCCAGCTCGGCGGGGTGGAGCTGGACCTGCCGGAGCGTTCCGCCTTGCCAACCCCAGCCCAATTCGAGCGCGAAACCAACCTGGTGCCCTGAGGCAGATCGATTCCCAAACGGAGGCGTCCCGGTGATTTTGCTCGACACCAATGTGATCTCGGAGCTGATGCGCCTGGCGCCCGAGCCCAAGGTGCTGGCCTGGGCCGATGGCCTTGATCCAGGGGAGGTGGCGATCACGGCCATGAACGAGGCCGAAATCCTGCACGGCCTGGCCCGGCTCCCAGCTGGCCGGCGTCAGCAGCAGCTCCAGCAAAGCTGGGATGCCCTGGCGGCCGAGCTCTTCTCTGGCCGGATCTGGCCCTTCTCAAGTGAGGCGGCCCACTGGTACGCCGAATTGCTGCGGCGCCGCGAATTGTTGGCCCGGCCGCTGGCAACCGCCGATGCGGTGATCGCAGCCACGGCCCTGGCCCACGGGGTGCCCCTGGCCACACGGGACAGCAACGACTTCGCCGAGATCGGCCTGGAGTTGATCAATCCCTGGGACTTGCCCTGAGCCGCTCCCCAGGCTCGGCATTCAGGTCCATGGTCCTGATCGTCTCCACACCGCTGCAGGCCTGCTCGGGCAGCAAGGCCCGCAGGCGCGAGAACTGGGCCTTGGCCTGCGCCACCGTCACCTGCACCATGGCTCTTGGCTATCGAGTTGGTCCAAGTTTGGTCGCTCTCGCGGGCATGGCCCTAACCGTTGTCCGCAGGGGCCAGGGAGCGCTCGAGGGCCTCCTGCGCAAAGGCATTCAGGCTCTTGTGGCATACCTGGGCCCGTAGGGCCAACAGCTCATGCAGCTGGGGGGAGATGCGTAGGTTGAACTTGCCGGAATACTGCCGGCGGGGCTCAATCCCCTGCTCACGGCACACCTCCAGGAAAACATCCAGCGATTGACGAAACTCCCGGCGCAGTTCTTCTGGACTGGAGCCATAGAAGTCAGCACCACCATTAAGGCCAAGGATCTCGCCGCGGAAGAGGTCGGTGTCCTCGTCGTAGTCGATGCGGGCATGGAAGCCGTCGAGGGTCATCAGGCTCATGGGATCACTCCGTGTTGGTCGAGCCAGCGCCGAATCGACGCCACGGCTCCCTTATCGGTGTTCGCTGAGGGGTGGGGACGATGGAACACCCGCACCTCGTCGAACAGGACAACCGCAAGGCGGCTGCCTTCCCTTTCGCTGATCTCGGCGCCAAGCTCCTGAAACAGGGCCAGCACGTCTCGCCAGGGAACACTGCCATTGACAGGCCTGAGGAAGATCAGCTCAAGGGTGCGCTGGTGCTTGCGCTTCATCGGCTAATGGTACCGCTTTTTAGTACTGCTGCCACGCTGTTGCGGCGATGCCGCGCTTATCCGCGACGTATTTGCGCCCCTGCCAGATCAGCAAATACATGGCAGGTATTCGCCAAACAGCAAATACCTGCCACTCCCTGACGCCCCGCCCCCGCTGGCAATAGGGGCCATGGCCGCCTCGATGAGCGAACACGAGATCCAGCAACGCATCCGTCTGGCCTGCGGCCACGGCCCGGTGCGCTTGTGGCGCAACAACAGCGGCGCCCTGGTCGACCAGCAGGGCCGGCTGGTGCGCTTTGGGCTTTGCAAGGGCAGCAGCGACCTGATCGGCCTGCGCTCGCTTGTGATCACCCCAGATCAGGTTGGCGAGCGCCTCGCCCAGTTCGTTGCCTTGGAGATCAAGACCGCCCGCGGTGTCGTCAGCTCGGAGCAGCGGGCCTTTCTCGCTCTGGTCGAGCAGCTAGGCGGCCTAGCGGCCATCTGCCGCTCCGTCGAGGCGGCCGAGCAGGTCCTAAAGCTGGCGCCCTGGCCAGCCAGGGACCCGCTGCCGCAGATCTCCTAATGGAGCGGGCCGACCTGCAGCAGCAGCTCCGCCGCCTGAGCCGGGCCCACCCGGGCGAGCATCCCTACAGCCTGGCTTTGAGGGTGCAGGTGGAGACAGGCCAGATCATCACAGGCAAGCTGGCCAAGCAGCTCCTCTCTCCGCTCGGCCCTGAACGGCCCTGACGGGCCTTGACCGGTCAGGCTCTAGCTAGCAACAGCAAGCTTGCCCTAGGATCGGCCCAATTAACTCTGGGTCAATCAAGTGGCAATCACCTACGCCGAGCTGCTGGAGCACCAGGGCCCCAACCGCACCGGCTTTGGACGCATGCTGCTCAACTGGCGCCGCCGCAACGGCTGGACCCAGTACACCGCCTGCAGCTGGGCAGAAGAGGCCGGCTTTGAGACGATCTCCTACGGCAACCTCTCGGTGATCGAGCAGGGCAAGGCCGGCGAGCTGCGCCAAAAGGCCTTCTGGCAGCTGGGCGAGATCAACCGCCGCATCGCCGAGCAGGAGTGGGGGACGATCAAAAGCCAGGCGATCAAGCAAAAACTCGAGGGCGCCATTCCCTTAGGCGATAGCGACTGCCCGATCTGGACCGCCCTGGAGCTGTGGGCTTGCTACTGCGGCCTGCGGCAGGTGCCGGCGGCCTTCCTTGCCACCCCACCGCCGACGATTGGCCAGCGCAAGGCCACCGAACTCTCGGCCAAGTGGCGTCAGCAGCTGCGCCGGGTGGTGGAGGAGTGGGCGCTTGATCCCAGCGAGGCGATCACCACCCTGGCGGCGGCCGCCAGCGAGGAGCACCGCAAGCGCTTCTATGCCGTGCTCACCGGCTTTGGCGACTACAAGCCAGACGAATTAGCGCCCCTTTGGATTGGCGCCGACCAGTACCTGCCCAAGCGCTGGCTGGACCAGTGGGAGGACAGCAACCGCCAGCAGCGCCAGAGCGGCGGCAGCAGGGGCAAAAAACCAATGGCACCCAAATGAGCAACCAGTCCTAGCCGTTTCACTAGAAATTAACAGCGGCTATGAATGCGGCTTTGATCTAAGAGCTTTAAGCTTTTGATCAGCGGGCAACCGCCCGATCGTCATCGCCATGGACCCAACATCCAGGCCCCTAGGAGCCAGTCCAGGAGCCAGTCCAGGGGGCAGCCCCCAGAACGCCTTGCTGGCGCCACCCCAAAGCCCGCAAGCGCCCGAGCAGCAACTCACCTGGGCCCTAGCCCGTTTCCAGGCCGAGATCACCGCCATCCCCACAAGCGACCTGGGCGCCGTCGCCGCAGCCGCCAAGCCGGCCCTGAGCCAGGGCATCGGCTGGTCAGCGCGCCTGGGCGACCAGTACGGCCGCTCCAAGCTCCAGGTCACGGTCCGGCATGCCGCCGGCGCCGAACTCAGCAGCGAAATTTGGGCCCCAGAAGCCAGCGACCTGGCTGACACCGCCGGCCTGCTGCTGGCCCTACTGCTGGGTATTCCTGTGGCAGAGCAGCCTTGGGCTGTAGAGCCCAGTGATGCTGAAAGTGAGGCCGCAGCCGGCAAGCCTGTCGGCGAACCAGCCGATCAGCAAGCCCAGCTGGCGCCTGCAGCTGACCTGGCTGGCCCAGACCCGCAGCACCAGCCCCGTGCCCTGGAGCCTGCCCCAGACAGCGAAAACGCAGACGCCACAGCGGATCTGGGCCTTGAACCCCTGAGCCCCGAGGAGATCGGCGACTACCACCGCCGGATCCTGGCCCTGCCCGCAAGCAGCCGCCGCGAGCTCACCACCGCCTTCCGCGAGCACTTCTTGGTGCCCCGCAATGCCCGCTCGATCGGTGATCGCATCAGCCAGCGCCACCACGGCCGCTTCCTGGAGCACTTCCTTACCGAGGCCCAGGGGCAACTCCAGGGTCAGGACCAAACCCCAGTGCAGGAGGCCGACCCGTTGCCGGCGCTCCCATGAGCGCTGAGCCAGGCCCAAGGGCGCGCAGGCGCTAAGGCGAGCAAGCCTGCGGCCAGCCGTTCACCAGATCCCATCCACCGCGTTCACCCATGGCTAAGGACATTTTCCGCACGCCCCTCGCTGCAGTGCGCTGGGCCCACCTGATCACCCCCCGTCACCAGCTCGATAGGGCCAAACCGCTGGCCTGGACCTGCGATCTGCTGCTGCCAAGCAACGACCAGCAGGCCCAATCGTTCCTACTGGCGATGGAGGATCAGTTCATCGGCCTGCACGGCAGCCGCAAACGCCGCGCCGAGAAAGGCTTCCCCTGGAAGGCCGATCGCGAGCGGCCCAGTGAGATCACCGTGCTGCGCTTCAAGGTGCCGCAGTTTCTCAGGCGTGATGGCTCCCTGTCCGAGGGGCCCCGCATCGTCGATGCCAAGAAACAACCCTGGACTGGCGCTGCGATTGGCAATGGCTCCAAGTTGATTGTCGCCTTTGACATCTACGACTGGGATGGAGAAAACGGCTGCGGCATGACCTTCCAGCCCCGAGCCATCCAGGTCGTCGATTACATCCCCTACGAGCAGCTCGATCCCACCGACAGCTTTGACGAGCTCGAGGGCTACAGCCCCGCCCCAGCGGAGGCTGTCGCTAGTCAGGCCAGCAGCCCAGCCCCTAACCAGGCCCCTAGCAATCCAACCCCAACTTGGTCCGCCGCCAGCGACAGCAACGACCAGGAGGTCCCCTTCTGATGGCACCCGATCAACCGGCCCCCCAGCCAGTCACCTGGCGGGGAGGGTCCCCGCACCGGCCAGGGCCCCAGCTGCCGGCCTTCTGCCGCAGCCGCCGCCCGCCCGTCTTAGTCACGCTCACCAGCCACTTCGGGCTGGGAGTGCGCCTACTGCTGGTGTTGGGTCTGCTTCTCCAACTCAGCACCTTGCTGCTGCTGATCGCCGGCCCTGTGCCGCCCCAGCTAACGCCGGCCCAATCCCGCATGGCCAGCAGCCCCACCACCGGCATCACTGGCGCTGTCAGCACCTCCGCCCTGCGCCCTCCGCTTCTAGGTCGTTGAACACCGCAACGGTCTGCCCTCCCCAATCAACAGCTGCTCCCGCGATGGTTCTCCACGCTCTGGTGTCCCGTTCCTGGAACGACACCCCCATCTCACGCCGCACTAGCGACGGCTATGTCAATGCCACGGCGATGTGTAAAGCCAACGCCAAACGCTGGAAGGATTATCACGAATCAGACCGCTGCCAGACCTATCTAGATGCCCTAGGGAGCGTGGCCGGAAATTCCGGCCACGCCCTGATCGAGTCCCGCTCGGGCGGTGCCGGTGGCGGCGGATCCTGGGTCCATCCCCAGGTCGCAGTCGACCTGGCCCGCTGGATCAGTGCACCCTTTGCCGTCTGGATGGACGGCTGGTTTCTCGAAACCAGCCAGCAGGCGCCAGCCGAATCAGCGCCAGTGACCTCGCCCAGGCTCAAGGCAGCCGAGCTGCTTGCCCTGGTCGAGCGCAGCATCGGCCTATTCGAGCGGCTCGGTGGCCTCGATCAGCGCGATGAACTCCTCGTTAAAGACATCCTGCGGCGCAACCTGCTCACCGCTGCGACTAGCGCGTTCCACCGTTCCACCGCTTTTCAGTGATGACTAACAGCCTCTCCAGCCTTCTGCCCTTCCACTACGAGGGCGCTCAGATCCGGGTCCTCACCGATAGTCAGGGCGCTCCCTGGTTCATCGCCGCCGATCTATGCAGCTGCCTTGGGATCCGCAATCCCAGTGATGCCCTCAGCCGCCTCGACGATGACGAGAAGGGTCTCGGTTCAACCGAGACCCTTAAAGGGCAGCAGTCCCTAGCCACAGTGAACGAGTCTGGGCTCTATGCCCTCGTGCTTAGCAGCCGCAAGCCCGAGGCCAAGCGCTTCAAGCGCTGGATCACCCATGAGGTGCTGCCGGCGATCCGCCTGACAGGCAGTTATGCCGTGCCGAACCTCGCCTCCTCGCAGCCGGCCTTGCCAGCAAACAAACAGGACAGCGTCAATGCCCTGCTTCTCATTGGTCAGGCCATCGCCCAAGTCCCTGGCGTCAAAGCGGGCATCGCCATGGCGGCCACCCTCACCTGCATCCAGGAAAACACCGGCCTGAGCGTCGAAACCCTGCGCCGCACCCTGCCGGCAGCGCAGGCCCCGATCTGCTCACTCAATGCCACCCAGCTCGGGCAACGGCTGGGGATGGCGGCACGGGTGATGAACCAGCATCTGGCGGCCTGCGGTCTGCAGCTCCGCAATGCCCGCGATGAATGGGAGCTGAGCGAACGGGGGCAGCAGTGGGCCGAGGCCCTGCCCTACTGCCGCCAGGGCCATAGCGGCTATCAAATTCTCTGGAACCCAGCCGTGGTCGACATCGTGCGGGGGCTGGGCTGATGGAGCACCAGACGATGCCACCCCCATCTGGACGACACCGGGTCTGGGTGACCACCGCCGAGGCATGCGATGCGCTGGCCATGAGCCGCGAAACCCTCCGTCAGTTGCGGCTGCGGGGGGTGCTCACGCCCGGCAAGCACTACCGCCGCTGGGGCTGCACCCAGGGCAAAGGCCCCCTGCAGTGGCACCTCGAGAACGTCGAGGCCACCATCACTGGCTGGAGCCGGCGGCATCTGCAGAGGTAGAGCTCCCATCCGCAGACCAGTGGCTTGCTGATCTGCTTGATCAGAACGGCGTTGAGGCTGTTTTCGCAGCCAAGCCAGAAAGGATCCACCCCAGCTGCTGTACCTATTGGCATCGGGTGTCGCCTGCGGCCAGGGCGTGCACCGGAGCCAGCACGGGTGCCATCACCAACGTCAGCAGCAGCAAGCGCAAGGAGAAAGCAGCTCACCAACTGGCCTGGAATGGGCTTCCACAGGCATGACACGAACCAACACACGCTCTTGCGGATGCTGCAGATGCTGCGATTATTTCGATTACCGTTGGTGTGGCCTGCCCCTTCTCCCCCCACCATGGCAGTAGCTCTTTCAAGTTCCCTTGAGCCCGTGGTTCCCACGGCAGAGGCGGCTGAAGCCGCAAGAGAGAGCTTGCGGAATCTCAGCCGGTTCCGGGCCACCCACAGGATGCGTCAAGCCAGCCTCTCCCTTGATCTGGAAGGCGGCCAGCGCACAACCGTCCAAATTCCGACTGCTGTGTTGGAGTTGCTGCAGGAAATTCTGGTGCAGATGGCCCAGGGCAATGCCGTCACACTGGTGCCGATTCATGCCGAACTCACCACCCAGCAGGCCGCTGATCTGCTGAATGTGTCCCGACCCTTCCTGATCGAACGGTTGGAGCAAGGGGAGATCCCCTTCCGCAAGGTCGGAACCCATCGGCGCATCCGCCTCCACGAGCTGATGGTCTACAAACACGCCATCGACCAGCAGCGTGCGACAGCCCTCGATGAACTGGCCGCCCAGGCCCAGGAGCTGGGCCTGGGCTACTGAGGGGCAACTCGAAAATTACCGTTAGACTTAAGCACATAACATTCGGAATTTGATTAGGACATGAGTCTCACCAAAAGGTTCATACGTTTCCCTGGATTCTTCGTGGTGCCCTGAGGTGAATCGCTTCACCGTCGTCTACGACGCTTGCGTTCTCTACCCAGCACCACTGCGCGATCTACTGATGCGATTGGCGCTCACAGATCTATATCGAGCCCGCTGGAGCGACCAGATTCACCAAGAGTGGATCGGAGCTGTCCTTAGGAACCGACCTGATCTCACCAGGGAGCAGCTGGAACGCACGCGCTCGCTAATGAATGCCCACGTTCGCGATGCCCTGGTGGATGGCTATCAGGCCTTAATTCCAGCCCTGGAGCTGCCAGACCCGAATGATCGCCATGTTCTCGCTGCCGCTATCAAGTGCGGTGCTGATCTGATCCTTACCTTCAACCTGGGGGATTTCCCGGAGCAAGTCCTGGCGAGCTATGGGATTAGCGCCTGCCATCCGGATGCGTTCCTGATCGATCAGTTGAACCTTGATCCCGAGAACGTCTGCACAGCAATTCGGAAGCACCGGGCCAGCCTGAAAAAGCCACCCAAAACGGTTGAGGCATACTTGGAGACCATGGGGGAGCAGGGCTTGGAGGAGTTCACGCAGTCGGTTCGGAATTACACCGCTGAGCTGTGAGCTCGGAGGCCCTCGCCGAGCCGCCGCTCCGCCTTAGAGAAGGCGTCATCCACCACATCGTCACCACACCATCGGCTATAAGCCGACAAATGGGTCTGAACGCTGTGGCCCATTGCTGCGGCCACCACCTTGGGTGGCAAATCGCAGATCACATGGGCCCGGTGGGCATAGCCGTGCCGGCAGGAGTAGAGAACTAGCTTTTCTCCCTGGGCTTCGTACTGCTGGCGCAGCTGTTGCCAGTGCTCTCGCCGAAGCAAGTAGCGATTAAAGGAATCCGAGCCGAACCCTGGCCGCATGGGCGGCAGTTTTGAAGGATCAAAAGTCTCGGTGAGCTGCCATTCCCTGGCCCATTGGTCACAGGGCAGCAACCGAAGCGGCCTGGGCTTGGTTTTGCCGCGAGAAGCAACCTTTTCATAGGTGCACCACAGCCGGCCCTGCCGCAGCTGCAGGTGCTGGAGCTCCTCGGGTCGCAGGCCAAAGGCATTAATCAGTTGAAAGGCGAAACGCCAGCGGGGATCTGGGATCACCTGCACCATCGCCACGATGTCATCCACGCCGATCGGGGTGGTGACCGCTTTGCTCTCCCGTGATCGGCCGATGGTGCTGGAGAGGTCCAGCGTTGGCGTCCAATGGGCAGGGAGCAGGCCTTGGCTCACACCCCAACGCAGCAGGGCTGCCGTGTACTGGACCTGAAGCCGTCTGGTGCGGCAGCCAGGGCGCTGGCGCCAGAGATCAGCCTGGGCTTCTAGCAATTGTTTGGAATCTCGCGCCGCCGGAGGGCCTTTCGCTGTCTTGAGCAGCAGAGCCATGCGCGGCTTGTAAAGCCGTTCCCAGGTCGATTCCTTGATGTCGCCGCTGCGCAGCTTGTGCTGCTGGTAGCGGCTGATTAGCCCAGGCCAGTCGACGGCAATCGGGCGGCCGGCTCTCGCAGGGGACGGACTAGTGGTCTGGGGCTCTAAGTGGCTGTTGGCCTGGCTGGGCGTCTCCGGTTTGGCCTGCTCAGCAGCTAAGGCAGCACCCAGCTCTGCGATGGACGCCTCAATCGGGATGCCTTCTTGGAAGTCCTCGTAGAGCTTCAGCACGCCATCGCGGATAGCTTCCAGTTGCTCTGACTCCCAGGGGTAGGGCAACAAAAGTTGTTTGCGATGCCCACCAGCGGCACGGGCAGTGATGTGAAGCCGTGCCCGTCCCCTGAAATTCGACACCGTCCAGCCGTTTCTGCACCCCCTTTGACTGAGGGCCCGCAGGACGCCACCCCGGAGCAGAACATCCCATTGAGGGACCGCTGGCATGTGAGAAGGTATGTGAGAAGGTCCTTCTCACAGCTTGGCACGGGCGAGCAGGAGCCGGCAAAGCTTGTCAACCCAAAAGCCTGTCGCAACAGGGCTTTTGGGTTGAAAAACCAGACCCCAACTGAAACGCCCCCTGATGGATTCGAACCATCGACCGGCTGCTTAGAAGGCAGCTGCTCTATCCAGCTGAGCTAAGGGAGCGGGTGGCCTGCGGGCAGGCAAGGCCATTGTGGCAGGCCCATCCCCGTCGATCACCACAGGGGATCGGCCCGCCCGTTGGCGCCCAAGCCAGCGGCCGGGGGTGAAGGCCCGCCGCCGGGGTCGCCCCCAGGGTCTCGGCAGCAGGCCAGGGACCGGGGGAGCCAGCGGGGGATACCCGAACAGCCGCAGGTGCCAGGGCCATCGAAGCAGGAACAACCACGGCCGTTCCGGCCCAGGGCAGGTCTTGAAGGGGGGTGCCTAGAGTCGGGTGCTGCGGAACAGTCCTCTAATGGCGGCCACCCGGCTCAGCGACAGCCAGAAACAGGAGCTCGTGGCCCGCTTCCGGGCTGGAGAGGCCTCTGGGGCCCTGGCCGAAGCCTTTGGCTGCAGTGCCAACACGGTGAGCCGGGTGGTGCGCACGGCCCTGCCCCCCCAGGAGTACGAGGCCTTGAAGCAGCAACGGGGGCGCTCCGCAGGCCAGGTGGCGGCCATTGGCGGCGGATTGAACCTGGACAGTCCCCTGGTCGCCCCGGTTTCGGGGCTTGACAAGCCGGCGACCAGCCTCAACCCCGCGGCAGCGGCGACCGCTTCATCAGGCGGGTCCCAACCCACCTGGCCCGAGCCCTCCATCCCCGAACCGCCAGAGCCCCCTGCTGTCGAGCCCTCGATCGCCCCTGGGTCCCTCGCCTCTGGGGCCTCGGAGCCTGGGGGCTCCCCTAATGAACCCCCATTCGGCGCCTGGGTAAGCCAGCAGCTTGTTGGGGCCGACCAACCCGGCGATCCAGGCCTGCACCCCCAACGCGCAGGGTTCGTTGCTGAGGCGGCTCCAGGCACCGCCCTTGACCCCGGTTCGATCGACGCCAATAGCCCTGCAGAGGATCATGAGGAAGACCAAGGCCATGCCGCCCTGGCCATCGACGATGCCGATGATTTCGCTGACGAAGCGGGCGATGAGGACAGCGATGACGAGGGCGACGGCAGCGACGACGCAGACAGCTTCGGGGGGGCCTATGGCGGCCCAATCCCGGGCGACGGCCAGACCTTTGTGGTGTTGCCCCTGGGCCAGACGATCGAAGACCGACCCAGCCTCAGCGTCAAGCCCCTGGAGCCCAGCGCCCTGCCCGCCAGCGTTTACATGCTCGTGGACAAAACGGTGGAGCTTGACATCAAGCCCCTCAAGGACCTGCCCGACTTGGGCCCCCTGCCCGATGGGGAAGGGGAGCGCCATGCCCTGGTTGTGTACGCCAACCCCCGCCAGGCCAAGCGCTATTGCGGTCGCAACCAGCGGGTGATCAAGGTGCCCGACAGTGGCATGCTGGCCCGCACGGCCCCCTACCTGCTCTCCCAGGGGGTGACCCGCCTGGTGGTGGAAGGGGCCCTCTATTCCCTGCCCGGCAGCTGATCGCCCCGGGGCAGCAGCAGGGCGGTGGCGCTGCCACCGCTGATCACACCGATCACCAGGGCGACGCCCACCAGAAAGCCACTCGGCAGCTCGGGGGTTTTCCCCACCCCCAGATTGAGGCTGATGCGGCTGTTGAGGTTCTGGGCCCCGAGGCAGAGCAACAGCAACAGCAACGCCCCTCCCCCCAGGCAGGTGAGCAGCAAGCGCAGGCGCAGCACCATCAGCTCGGGCCCGGGTGATGCAGCAGAGCGTAGAGCTCCCGGCGGGGAAGGCCCGTTTCGGCGGCCAGCTGGCGGGCCGCATCGCTGTTGCTCAGCCCTGAGGCCACCCGCTGCTCCAGCTCACGGCGCAGGCTGGCGTCATCGGGGCGACTGATCGCCGCCTCAGGGGCGCCGCCCAGCACCACGGTGCATTCGCCCAGCGGGGCGGTTTGGCGGAAATGCTCCAGGGCGGCGCTAACGCTCGGACCCACCTGTTCTTCATGGCGCTTGGTCAGTTCGCGGGCCACCTGCAGGGGCCGATCCCCCAGTTCGGCGAGCACATCCTCCAGCAGGTCCACCAGCCGGTGCGGCGCCTCAAACAGCACCAGGGTGCGTTGTTCATGGGCCAGTTGCCGCAGCCGGGCCCGGCGCTGCTGGCCCTTGGGCGGCAGGAAGCCCTCGAAGCAGAAGCGTCCGCTGGGCAGGCCACTACTCACCAGGGCCGTGGTCACGGCGCAGGGACCGGGAATGCAGATCACCGTGCGGCCGGCGGCCCGGGCAGCGGCCACCAGGGCCTCGCCCGGATCAGAGATACCCGGCAGGCCGGCATCACTGATCACCGCCAGGGCTTCGCCGGCCTCCAGGGCTTCCAGCAACTGGGGGATGCGGGCGAGTTGGTTGTGCTGGTGGAAGCTCACCAACCGGCTCTTGATGCCCAGGCCCGCCAGCAGCAGGCCGCTGCGGCGGGTGTCCTCACAGGCGATGCGGTGGGCTCCCTCCAGCACCCTGCGGGCCCGGGGCGAGAGGTCGCCGGTGTTGCCGATCGGCGTACCGACCAGATAGAGCACGCCTGCGGCCGGTTCCTCGCCCTGGATCACAATGCCCCCTCTGCCCGATCCCATGATGGCGCCCGTGCCCCCAGCCCCCAGCGCCCCCACCCCTGCCGACCCTGCCCCTGCCGTCCCTGCCAGCCAGGCCTGGCTGCCCGCAGGGGTGGGCGAAGCGGAGCTCCTGAGCGAACTGCGGCGGCTGAGCTGGGGAGCGGCCGACATCCTGCGGGCCTACGGCCGCGGTGAGCAGCCCCCCTATGGCTTTGCGCCGGTGCTGAGCGTGGAGGAGGGCGGCGAGGGACCGGTGTCGGCCGCCGATCTGGCCGTGAACCAGTGGCTACTGGAGGGCCTGGCCCAGGCCTTCCCGGCGGCCCCCTGGACCCTGCTCAGTGAGGAGACGGCCAAGCAGCAGCTCAGCGATGGGGTGCCCCTGGAGACCGAATGGCTCTGGATCCTCGACCCCCTCGATGGCACCAAGGATTTCCTCCAGGGCACGGGCGAGTACGCCGTGCACCTCGCCCTGGTGCGGGGCCAGGAGGTTGTGCTGGGGGTGGTGCTGCTGCCGGAACCGGAGGAGTTGTGGTTTGGCCTGCTGGGGGGTGGAGCCGCCAGGGCCTGGCGGGAAAATCGGGACGGCGGGCGCTTCGCGCCAGCCCTCAGCTCCCGCAGCCGGCTCCCGGAGCTGGTGCTGGTGGCCAGCCGCAACCACCGCGACCAGCGGCTGGAGGCCTTGCTCGCGGAACTGGCCCTGGGTGACAGCCGGGCGATCGGCAGCGTCGGCGGCAAGGTGGCCACGATCCTGCGCGGTGAGGCTGACCTCTACCTCTCCCTCTCGGGCCGCAGCGCCCCCAAGGACTGGGACATGGCGGCCCCGGAGGCGGTGCTGCGGGCCGCCGGCGGCGCCTTCAGCCATGCCGATGGCCGGCCGCTCACCTACAACAGCGGCGACGTGCGCCAGGCCGGCTGCCTGATTGCCAGCCACGGCCCCAACCACCAGGAGCTCTGCGCCCGCAGCGCCGCCGCCCTGGCCCGGATCGATCCAGGCTTTGCCGTCTAAGAACCATCAGGGAGCCAGGGAGCCGCCCTATGGCCGATGCGGCGGGGCGGCCGATCAACCCGGCAGGGGATCCTCCAGCAAAAAGCCGGCCCCCTTGGGGCCGGCCAGGACCAGGGGCCAAGAGGCCCCTTGGGATCACATCCGCAAGCCGGTGGCTCAGTCGATGCCGGGCTCCTGTTGGGGCACACCACGCAGGGTGAGGTTGATGCGACCGCGGTTGTCGATCTCGCGCACGCGGACGGTGACCACATCACCCACCTTGACCACATCCTCCACCTTCTCCACCCGCGCTTCGGAGAGTTGGGAGATATGGATCATGCCTTCCTTGCCGGGCAGGATCTCCACAAAGGCGCCAATCGGGATCACCCGGGTCACGGCACCGCTGAAGGTTTCGCCCTCGCTGACGCGACGGGTGAGGCCCTCGATGATGCGTTGGGCTTCCTCAGCGGCAGCACCATCGTGGCTGGCGATCGTGACGATGCCCCCATCCTCGATGTCGATCTTGGTGTTGGTGCGCTCGGTGATGCCCTTGATCGTGCGGCCGCCGGGGCCGATCACGGTGCCGATCAGCTCGGGATCGATCCGGAAGCTGAGCAGGCGGGGCGCATGGGGGGAGAGGCCATCGCGGGGCTTCTCGATCGCCTCGAGCATTTTCTCGAGGATGTGCAGGCGGGCCGGGCGGGCCTGGTTCACGGCCTCGGCCACGGTCTTCATCGCCAGACCGCTGATCTTCATGTCCATCTGCAGGGCGGTGATGCCCTTCTCGGTGCCCGCCACCTTGAAGTCCATGTCACCGAGGAAATCCTCGATGCCCTGGATGTCGGTGAGGATGCGCACCTCCTCGCCCTCCTTGATCAGGCCCATGGCGGCGCCGCTGACCGGGGCCTTGAGGGGCACGCCCGCATCCATCAGGGCCAGGGTGCTGCCGCACACCGAGCCCATGGAGGTGGAGCCGTTGGAGCTGAGGCACTCCGACACGACGCGCAGCACGTAGGGGAAGCTGTCCTTGTTGGGCAGCACCGGGATGATTGCCCGCTCGGCCAGGGCGCCGTGGCCGATCTCGCGGCGGCCGGGGGACCGCATCGGCCGGGTCTCCCCCACCGAGTAGGGGGGGAAGTTGTAGTGGTGCAGGTAGGACTTCTCGGTGGACGGGTTGAGGTCGTCCAGCTCCTGGGCATCGCTCGGGGTGCCGAGGGTGGCGCAGGAGAGCACCTGGGTCAGGCCGCGCTGGAACAGGGCCGAGCCATGGACCCGCTTGGGCAGCACCCCGGCGGCAGCACTGATCGGCCGCACTTCATCGAGGTTGCGGCCATCAACGCGTTTGCCCTCCTTGATGATCTGCTCACGCATGAGCTTCTTGGTGAGGCTCTTGTAGCTGGTGGACAGAAGCTTGCTGTTGGCGGTGACGGCCAGCTTGATGGCGTCGTCATCCTGGAGGGCGGCGATCGTCTCCCCGACCTGGGCCTTGATGGCATCAAGCTTTTCGTCGCGCTCGGCCTTGGTCTGGGTGAATTGCTTCAGCACCTCGCCGATGCCCTTGGCACATTCCTTCTCGAGGAAGCTGGGCAGGAGGGGATCTTCGGGTTTGGCCTCAGGAAGCACCTGCTCGATGCCCAGTTCCTTGAGCAGGGCCTGCTGGGCCTTGATCAGTTCGCCCACGGCCTCGTAGCCGAAGTCGATCGCCTCGATCACATCCTGCTCGGGCAACTGGTTGGCGCCGGCCTCCACCATCACCACCCCTTCCGGGGTGCCTGCCACCACCAGGTCGAGCTCGCTGCGCTCAATCTCGCGGTAGCTGGGATTGAGCACGAAGTCGTCGCCCAGCAGGCCCACCCGCACCGCGGCCATGGGGCCATAGAAGGGGAGCTTGGCCAGCAGGCAGGCGATCGAGGCCCCGGTGACGGCAAGCACATCGGGGGGAACCCGCTCATCGAGCGACAACACGGTGGCGACCACCTGGATGTCGTCCCGCAGCCAGGAGGGGAACAGGGGCCGCAGGGGCCGATCAATCAGGCGAGTGGTGAGAATCGCCCGCTCGGGGGGGCGCCCTTCACGGCGAAAGAAGCTGCCCGGAATGCGGCCGGCGGCGTAAAGACGCTCCTCGTAATCGCAGGTGAGGGGTAGGAAATCGATGCCTTCGCGCCCCTTGGAGCGGGTGGCGGTGACCAGAACAGCCGTATCACCACTCTCAACCAACACCGAGCCCCCGGCCTGGGGGGCGAAACGACCGGTGGTCAGCCGGATCTCCCGACCATCGAAGGAGATCGACTGAATTTGTCCTTGCACTTGACCTTATGTCCGCTTTGGTGTCACCCATCATTGTCGCATCCTGGCTTCCTGACTGTTGCGTCAGCCAGGGCGGATAGCCCTCCTGTGGCAGCGATCGGGGGCTGAAATGCAAAAAGCCCAACCTGGCCAGTACCCGGCCAGATCAGGCTCCCGAAACGGTTCTCGTCAAAGAATGGCAAGGGCCCTCCACCAGAAGGCCCCGCAAGCCGGGTCTTACCAGCTGGACTTGACCACCCCGGGCAGCTCACCCTTGTGGGCGCGCTCGCGGAACTGGTTGCGGCAAAGGCCGAAGTCACGGAACACGCCACGGGGCTTGCCGGTGGCCCAGCAACGGTTGCGCAGGCGCGAGGGAGCGCTGTTGCGGGGCAGGCCCTGGATCTGGCGGTGGATCTCGAGGCGCTCCATCGGATCGGCCGCCGATTCAAAGGCTCCCATCAGGGCAGCCCGTTTGGCCGCGAAACGGTCCACCATTTTCTGGCGCTTGACGTTGCGCGCAATCATCGACTTCTTCGCCATGCGGCTGGTGCTCGGAGTCCTTTGGGAGTTGAGCCTACCTTCCCATTGGGCCGCCCCTGGCCAGGGCCGGGTCGCCGCGGCCGCCAGCCCGATCGCACCAGCCTCAGGCGCTGGGGCAGAGGTCGGCGAGCAGGCAGCGTTCGCAGGCCGGTTTGCGGGCGTTGCAGACGGCGCGGCCGTGATAGATCAGCCGCAGGGAGAGGGTTTCCCAGTCGGGCTGGGGCAGCAGCTGCATCAGGTCGCGCTCGATCCGGATTGGATCGCTGTGGCGGGTGAGGCCCAGGCGGCCGCTGAGCCGGCCCACGTGGGTGTCCACCGTGACACCGGCATTGATGCCGAAGGCATGGGCCAGCACCACATTGGCGGTCTTGCGGGCCACGCCGGGCAACTGCAGCAGCTCGGCCATGGACTGGGGCACCTCGCCGCCATGGCGCTCAAGCAGCAGCCGCGAGCTGGCGACGATGTTCTTCGCCTTGTTGCGGAAAAAGCCGGTGGATTGCACAAAGGGCTCCACGGCGCTGCTCTCCACCGCCGCCGCTGCCGCCGCATCGGGGAAGCGGGCAAACAGGGCCGGCGTCACCTTGTTGACCCGCTCATCGGTGCATTGGGCCGACAGCATGGTGGCCACCAGCAGCTCCCAGGGGGTGGTCCAATCCAGGGAGCAGGTGGCCTCGGGATAGGCGGATCCGAGCCGCTCAAAAATCGCCGGCATCCGCTGCTTCGCCGAGGGCCGTTTCGGCCTGGCCGGAGCCCGTTTGGCCTTGGCCGGCGTCTTTTTGGCCCTGGCTGGGGCCCCTTTGGCCTCGGCCGGAGCCTGTTCGTCCAAGGACTGGGGCAAGTTGGGCGGGTCCGCAGGACCAGGTGGCTGGACCCCGGGCGCCTGGTCCGGGACAGGCGACCCCAGGGGGTCGGCCAAGGGGGCTGGCCGGCCTGAAAGTCCCGCAGCCTTAGCGGAGGCCCGTTTCGGCCTGGCCGGGGCCCGTTTTGGCTTGCTTGGCTTCGGGGGCTGCCGTTCCTGGGCGGCGGGCCCATCCGCTTGGGCGGCTGGGCTGACTGGCGGTTCGGGCGCCGGCTCTCCCCCCCGATCCCTGGCTGACGCCCCTTCAGGCTCGATGGCGGGCGACTCGATCACGGCGGAGCCGGCCTCAATGGCCCAGCAGCTGCTGCACGGCGGGCAGCTGGCTGGTGTCCTTCACGATCAGCACCACGCTCAGGCCCACCAGCAGCAGGAAGCCCGACTGCATGAAGGCCAGCTGGAAGCGCTCGGGCAGGGGGCGGCCGCGCAGGCCCTCGATCAGCAGCAGCAGGAACTGGCCGCCATCGAGCAAAGGCAGGGGCAGGGCGTTGAGCACGGCCAGGTTGATCGAGATCAAGGCCGTGAACAAATAGAGGCTGCTGCCGCCCTGGTGGGCGAGGGAGGCGCCCATCTGCACGATCTTCACCGGACCTGACACCTGGCTGGCGGTCTCGCCGAAGTTGGTGGCCAGGCTGACAAAACCGCTGATGGTGCGCTCGGTGAGGGCGGCGGTGTCACTGCTGGCCTGGCGGATCACCTCCAGGGGGCCCCGGGCGGGGCGGTAGGCCTGGTTGCCGAAGGGTTGGAGCTGGGCGCCGATCCGGCCGATGCCATCAACGGCCACGGGGGTGAGGCGCAGGCTGCGGCGGCTGCCGTTGCGCTCGGCCTCCAGCTGCAGGCTGTGGTTGGGGGATCCCTTGATGCGGCTGACCAGATCGGCCACGGCTGCCTGGCCGCCGGCCACCCGGTGGCCTTCGATGCTGATGATGCGATCGCCCGCCTCCAGACCGGCGGCGGCGGCGGCCTGGCCGGGGGCCACCCCGGCCACGAGCACCCCCGGGCTGGCGCCGTAGCCGGCGGGAATGCCCACCACCAGGCCCTGGGCCAACAGCACGGTCCAGGCCAGCAGCAGGTTGGCGAGCACGCCGGCGGCGATCACCAGGGCCCGCTGCTGCAGGGGGCGGTTGCGCAGCAGGTCGGGGTCATCGGCGGGGATGGGGCTGTCCTCGTCGTCGTCGGGGAAGGAGACGAAACCGCCCAGGGGGATCGCCCGCAGGGCGAACTGAACCCCCCGGCGGCGCCGCTCCAGCAGCACCGGCCCAAAGCCCACCGAGAAGCCGCTGACGCGAATGCCCTGCCAGGTGGCGGCGAAAAAGTGGCCGGCTTCGTGGACCACGATCAGGCCGGCCAGGATCGCCAGTGCGGTGAGCACACCCATTCAGGACCGATCCTTGTGTGAACCCATTGTGATGGTTGGTCCCCTCAGCCCGAGGGTTGGGGTTTCGTCCGGGGGAGATCTGGTCAGGGCCGCGGCCCAGGGCCCCCTACGCCCAGTCAGCCCGCCCCTGGGGCCCGCCCGGGCCACCCCCGCAGCCAGCCGGCTCAGGCCGGCGTGATCGCCTCGGCGCCGAAATAGGGCACCAGGGCCGCCGGCAGGGCGACGCTGCCATCGGGCCGCTGGCCCGTTTCCAGCAGGGCCGCCATCGTGCGGCCCACGGCCAGGCCGCTGCCATTGAGGGTGTGCACCAGCTGGGTGCCCTTGGTTTCCTTGAAGCGGATGGAGGCGCGCCGGGCCTGGAAATCGCCGCAGACGCTGCAGCTGGAGATCTCCCGGTAGGCGCCGGCCCCCGGCAGCCACACCTCCAGGTCGTAGGTGCGGGTGGCGGAAAAGCCCAGATCACCCGTGCAGAGCTCGATCTTGCGGTAGGGCAGCTCCAGGGCCTCCAGCACCGCCTCGGCATCGGCCGTGATCTGCTGGTGGGCCGCCGCCGACTCCTCCGGACGCACGAACCAGTACAGCTCCACTTTGTTGAACTGGTGCAGGCGGATCAGGCCGCGGGTGTCGCGGCCGTAGGAGCCGGCTTCGCGGCGGAAGCAGGGGGTGTAGGCGGCGTATTTGAGCGGCAGCCGGTCGGCAGGCAGCACCTCATCGCGGTGCAGGGAGGTGACCGGCACCTCGGCGGTGGGAGTGAGCCAGAGGTCGTCCTCGGCGCAGCGGAAGCTTTCCTCGGCGAACTTGGGCAGCTGGCCCGAGCCCAGCAGGCTGGCGCTGTTCACCAAGATCGGCGGCATCACCTCGGTGTAACCCTTGGCGGCGTGCAGATCGAGCATGAAGCTGATCAGGGCGCGCTCCAGGCGGGCCCCCTGGCCCAGCAGGGTGATGAAGCGGCTCTGGGCGATCCGCACCGAGCGCTCGGTTTCAAACAGGCCCAGCCGTTCACCGATCTGCCAGTGCTCCAGGAGGCCGTCCTCCTGGCGGGGGGTGCCCCAACGCTTGATCTCAACGTTGTCGTCCTCGCTCTTGCCATCCGGGGTTTCGGCGGCGGGCAGGTTGGGCAGGCTGAGCAGCTGCTCGCGCAGGCGCAGGCTGAGGGCCTTCTCCTCCTCCTCCAGCACCGCCACCTGCTGCTTGAGCCGGTTGCCCTGGTCGCGCAGGGCCTTCACCTCGGCCCCGGCCGGATCGGCGCCGGCCTTGATGCGCAGGCCCACCTCCTTGCCGACCCGGTTGCCCTCGGCCTGCAGGGTGCTGCGCTGCTCCTCGAGGTTGCGCTGCTGCTGGGCGATCAACTGGGGCCCGGTCAGGTCCACGGCCATGCCGCGCCGACCCAGCTGCTGGCTGATCAGCTCAGGGTTGTCGCGCAGCAGACGCTGATCGAGCACGGGCCTCGGGGCAGGGATGCCGCAGCCTAAGGGCCGCCCCCGGGCCCGCCATCAGACCCGGGGGCATGGGCGCAGGTGCAGTGAACCATGCCCAAGCTAGGAGTCTGTTGCGCGTAGATCCGCCCCGGCCCTCCACAGCCCCCCCTGAATTTGCCCAGATCCCAGTGACAGCAATGGATCTGGGCGATAGGATGGACCATGCAGAAGCCCAAGTCCTTCCGTCCCTGGCAGCCGGAGCAGACCAC
>CALRRL020000033.1:0-29554 GCA_943370565.1 Synechococcus sp. UW140
TGGTTGAGGTGGTACTCGAACCAGGGAAACGGGCCTGCCCACCCCTTGCAACGTCAGCTGTGGAGCCGATCGCCTGAGGTGTGCGGCCCACCCCGGCTACGCCGGGGTGGGGGTGCCGGGGATTTACACCACTGCAGGGGACGCCAGCGCCCTGGTCGAGGCCTCTGTTCAAGTACTAAGGCCGCAGGAGGAGGTTGTCAGTAGGGGAAACCGGAGAGAGCAACGTCTTCGATGACAACAAGGCTCCCTGGGCGCTTTTGGTACCGGCTTGGAGAAGCCAGCTTGGGCAAGCAGTTTCTAAATGGGGGGTGATCAAGTCTTGCTGTCCTTATTGCCCTCGTTGGAGCGCCAGAGCCTGTGGCCTCACGCCGTCCTGATCGAGGACGCGGCCAACGGCACGGCGGTCTGCCAGCTCCTGCGGCGTCAGGTGCCGGGCCTGATCGCGATCCCACCGAAGGGCAGCAAGGCCTCCCGCGCCCATGCCGTGGCACCGCTGTTGGAGGCGGGCCAGGTGCGCTTCGCCCGCAAGGCCGACTCACTGATCGAAGAACTCCTGGCCTTTTCGCCCCGTGGCGGTGTGGACGACCAGGTGGATGCCTTCTGCCAGGGGGTGCTCTGGATCGAGGCCCAGTTCTGGCGCGGCCGGGGGTACGGCAGCTCGCCGGTACCGATGGTGTTCAGCCGCTGAGCCATGACCGACGCCATCGCCCGGCCCCTGCGTACACCTGCCTGCGGTGGTGCAGCCGGCCAACTCGATCTACCGCTGCGGCCGCCCGTGGTGGCGACGTGCCTGCCTCGGCCCAGCAGTACTCAGCGAGTGCGAATCGGTCATCGACCGAGTCCGCGACTTCGGCACCAGGGCGATGCCGTCCAGCTGGTGATCGCCTTCCCGGCCAAGCCGCGGCGGCATCGACCGGTGAACCCCCATGCCACCGCCAATGCTCTGGCTCTGCAGCACCGCGACATTGCCGCCACCGTGGCGGGCAATATCTCCCGCCGCACCGGCCACCCGAAGGAAGATCTGGAGCAGATCGCCATGCTCGGCATTATTCAGGCTGCTCGCCGCTATTCACCGGAGCGGGGATCGTTTCGGCCCTACGCCCGCACCTATGCCAACGGGGAGGTTTATCACTACCTCAGGGACAAAGGCTTCTTGATCAAGGTGCCTGCCAGCTGGAGGGAGCTATATGCGAGGGGGCAGAAGCTGATGCGACTGGGGACGGCAGCGGCTGAGGTTCCTGAGCGGTTGGGGGTCAGTGCGGAGCGATGGCGGGAGATTGTGGGGGCTTGTAGTCAACGGGTGGTGGCAATGGAGGTTGTGGAGCAGGATTGACGACCCAGATCAATGGCATGTGGCCGCAGGATCATCCACGCCGCTGGGCTTCATCGCGAGTCCGTTGCATCGGGTGGTTCGACAGCGGGCGTGTCATCGATCCAATAGTGCTCGACGGAGCAATTCTTCCCGAACGCCTCCATTCCGGAAGGGATCACAGGCATGTTCCATTCCGGCCCTGCGAAGGCAATCAGAGCATCTTCGTCACTCCAACGGCTGATCATCGCGTAGGTGTTCGGTGCCCATCGCGTTGGCATGCCGATGTCGCACGACAGATTGCCAGGCGCCTGCTTTACGGCGTCGACAGACAGAGTCCGAAACCCGGCCTCAAAGGCGGATCGAGTGGCTGGATCGATCTCGACACGAAAGATGCGAATGATCACAGGAAGACTGGTGAACGCTGGCTTGACCCGCATCCCGTAGGGGTGTCGGTTCCGAAGCCAATGTTATGCCTCGCCGGCAGAGGATTCAGGGGAGGAGTCAGGCACTTCGGCAATCATTCGATTTTCCTCTTCTTCCATTTCTTTTGTTACTGCAGCTTGCACCATCTTAAGTGCTTTTGCGAGCTTTTCAGTAAGAATAACTTTTCGCTTGATACTTACGCGCTCTGAAAACTCCTGGCGAAGCCAGTCATTAAGGAAGGACTCCCCATTGTAAGTCGCCCCATAATCTCTATCTCGAGTCACAATAATAATATGCTTACCGCTATCAACAGCACATTGGACAATCCACTCCCAATTAATAGCATCACCGATTGACGTGTCATCTTTTTCCCGAGGTGGATAGCCAAGGACGAACCTTTTCTTCGCGAGGTCCCTAATTTCAAATCTCTTGGCTTTGTCTCTTGATAAATTATAGTCTGAATTATTTTTAAATAAACGCTGTAGACATTTATAGACTGGATCATTGCTTATTGGGTTCTTTAGGATCTTTTGGATCTTCTGGTCAACTATCTTATGCTGTCGCGAGATCTCCTTCTTGCTTTTCTCAATCATCTTCATCGCTTGAATTTCGGCAACAATAGCTGGTCCACTGAGTTTTTCCCAATTCGGCAATCCAAAGCTGGTAAGCGATTCAACGATGGCTGCCTGTCTATTCTTCTTGTATTCCATCTCTACCTGAGAAGTTGTAATTAGACGATCCTTGCATGCCTCCAGCAGCTCTAAATATTTAAGACTGATATCACTTTTCCTGATTCGATAGAAATCGAGCAGTACATTTGTATCGACAAACAAGAGGGCGTCAAGGGTCTCGTCGGGCTTAGCGGACCTAGCACCCTTACTCGCAGCTTTACTCTTTGCAGCTCTTAGAGTTTCAGGTGGCTGTAATGTGCCTATAGCTGCCTCTGCCTGGGGCGGTGCTGGATTGACAGCCTCTGATGCCTGAGCTGGCCTTGGATCTTCCGCTTGAGCTGCCACTAGTCATTTTTGTCTGACACAATCATAGGCGACTTAGACCATGCCTTGTCGCTAGGGCATAACGCCAAGATCACCTGCACGTAAGAAGCTTAAGCAGAGACTAAGATCCTTTAGAAGGCGTTTCAAGTGTATCTTGATGTTTCTGGCACGTCAAAGTAGTCCGAGCAATCTCAGTACGAGAGTTGTGCTCGAGATGATTGCAGTCGCAGCCCCCGCGCCAAGGCTGAGCCATTTTATCTTGAAATCCTTAGCATCTTTGGCGGCTTGCCGCGCATTAGCCTCTTCCTCTCTCCGACGCGCGAACTGTGCAAGATGAAACTTTGCCAAGGCCTTGAGCACCGGCTCCGGCAATGACTTAATTCCGAGACGTGGTCCTAATCCGCTTCTGACTCTACCCACGCGTGCAGAGTTTGCTCATCAAGACTACTAAACAAGGGCTCAAGTGCACGGATGGCTTCCTGCTCGGCCACAGTTTGCGCCGTTGCTGCAACGGCTTCGTATACTACTGTATTCGTCAAATATCCCCGCCACACTGTTTGGTCGAAGACTGGTTCAAGTGCCATGGTCGCCGCGTATGCGCTGGCTGCATTTCTTGACCAAAGTGCCGCAGCCTCGACATCGGCATCCGCGATTGCCTTAGTCGCGAGTTGGGCAAATGATCCCAAAAGTAGCGCAAACCACTCGCGAGAATCACGGTGTTTAGACTTGAGCCGTTCATACGCCGCAGCACCTCCAGCTTCTGTCTCTAGATCTAAGTCCTTAAGTAGCGGACTGTTCTCCAAGACTTCATCAGCGAGCTTGCAGTATCCATCAAGCACTCTAGAGATCTCAGCAGACTGTGTCGGCAAATCTCCGGCAAACATTCCTTTAAGCAGAAGTCGCAATCCTGGCCGAAATAGCTTGCCTCGAGAAGAAGGATCCAGCGAGATTGATAGCCAACCGGCTGGAATTGTAAACCGATCACCCTTTCGGATAGCTATCCCGCCGTCAGCTCCTCGTTCCTGAACGAATGTATCCCGGCCGCATGTTTCGCAGGTCCGTGCTACGTGGGGCTTATCAAGTGGCACGACGCTCAACCCACACCGTGAGCAGTATCTCTCAGTCAAGGATTCCATGATGATGCATGAGTGGTTTTACCAAATAACTCATTCTTCGCTGTTTCCGAGAACCATGGAGCTCACTACACTCCTGTCCGAGAACCATTTCGGTTATGGCGAGGTCGATGGCTAATAGTCCAGCGTGCATAAGGATCCTCAGGCCAGCTCCTCTGCCGATAGCCATGGTTCACGGGTCCGAGAACCACTTGTTCAATCTGCCATACAAGCCTCAACAGTCTTTGTGGCAACAGCAAGCAGCTGTGATCTTTGTACGTGCATACAGCCCCCAACGTGCGAGCCCACGCCCCATGGGCCCTGCACCCCACCCTGAGCGCGCTGCAGCCCTCTCTGCAGATCACTGCTGACTGCTGGGCCCTGCTCGCCGCCCCTGACGGCAGCAGCCGCAAGGAGCACTACCTCCCCAAGGGTGAGCGGGAGCCGGACACCGCCTACCGCAAGCGCCTCGATGCAGCCCGCCCCTCAGGCTTCTTCCGCGACGCCCTGCGCACCTACGCCGGGATGCTCAGCCGGGGGAGCTGGATCAGCCTCCCGGCCAGCCTGAGCTCGGTGCTCACCGACGTGGATGGTCGGGGTACGGACCTAGGCGAGTTCCTTGCAGCCGCAGACCTGCTGGTCCTCCGCGATGGCGCTGCCCTGGTGCTGGTGCTGCCCCCCGAACACAGCTGGCCCAGCGAGGGCGACCGGCAGGAACCGCTGCGCCGCGGCGATCGGCTGTCGCTGCCCCGGCTGCAGCTGGTGCCCCGGGCCGATGCCCTTAACAGGTAGCTGCCCTCCAGCCACGGCTTGCCAAGCCGCATCTACGGGCGGGAGCCTCAGCATCAGGGGATTCAGCCGGTGGAACCCGGGACTGAGGCGGCGGTGCGCGAGCAGATCGCTTCACTTCTCGGCGATGCCGATGCCCCCGACCGCTGGAGTTACCGGAGCCTGCGGCTCACTCAGGCCGAGAGTCAGGCCACGGGGATGGAGGTGTGCCTGCATCCGGTGAGAGCCGACCCCAGCGAGCCCACCGGCTGGCGCTGTGATCCGCCCAACTCCACCCGCTATCCAGGGCTGACCCGGCTGCCGGCCTGCTTTGACACCTCCGATGGTTCGGCCTTTGGCGACGGGGACCTGCCCCACCTGGGCCTGGCCTACCAGTACTTACCTCTGTAGGCCTTGCTGCTAGACATCGGCTCTCCCCCCCACCTGCACTAAGAACGCCTCAACCCAGTCATGGTGCTGCTTCTGGGTAATTGCAGCCGCCACCGAGGCCCCCTCAGCTAGCCGGAACCGCTGCCGGAAGGCCGTGACCAGCTCCTCCAGCTGGGGCCGAGGTAGGCCGCGGATAGCGCCATGGAGCTGCTGGATCACCTCAGGCGTTAGGGCGGCCAGGCCAACAGCGCCGGGCTCCACCGGCGAGATAGCCAGAATCGATTCCTGCACCTCAGGCCCGATCGCCTTCGTCTCCCCCACTGGCTTGGGTTGACCCGCCTGGACCAGGGCCCCCAGGACCTGGAGACCCCGCTCCTCCCGCACCGAAGTGGTGACCTGCCGCTGGTGCTTGTCGTAGAGGGCCAACCCAAAGGGATTGCCAAAGGTCATCAGGGCCCGCTACTGCTTCGCAGGCCTTCGGCTACATCGCATCGGTTTCGGCCTCCTTAAGGGCGGATTCATGGGCCAGGCCCAGGTCGACGTCGATGCCATGGCCGGCACCGCTGCCTTCCCTCACCAGGGAGTGGGCCCCATTGGCCTGGTTGCCGAGGCGGATGCGGACCCTGGCGATATAGGTGACCCCCCAGCCGGGCTTCTGATCTCGGCCAATGGGGCGTTGGCTCTCAGAAACGCAGCGCAGCTCGATCGTTTCCCGCTGCCAGCCGTCAAAGCCAAAGATCCGGTTTGCCTCGCGAATTGCCACCCATCCCTCCAAGTAATTGAAGGAGCGCCCGGCTTGGCTGCGGGTCTGGACGTTGGCCCGATTGAGCGGGGCGGCCAGGGCGGCGGCTTGCTCGAGGGAGAGCAGCGCGGCTGGTGCGACTGAGGCTTTGGCTGAGATGTCCGGTTGTTGGGGGCTGGCTGGCCTTTGGATCTCTGGGATAGCCGGAGCCTCGGTCTCTGGCCGGCGCAGCAGCTGCAGGGCGGATGACTTCTGGACCGAGCTGGCTGGAGCGGCTGGCCTGGATCCGTTGGTGGTGGGGATGGTGCTGGTCATCGCTTTGGGTTGAGCGTTGGGCGGAGTGGAGTGGAAGGGAAGGGGGCCTGGCTATTTCGCCGGGCCCCGTGATCGAACCCCCTGTGGGGGGGGTCAGTGGATCGACCAGCTGCGCCGGGTCACCAGCTGGGCGCCTGGGATCTGCTGGCCGGCCTTGAGAGCCGCCTTGATCGCCCCCTTATCGGGAGCCGTGGCCGTGGTGACGCGCAGCCACTCGGGGGCAAGCTCCTCCTCTGCGCTGATCTCGACGGCCTCGCTGCGGCGGCTGGTGAGTTCGTGGTGGGGAAAGGAGAAGCGGGTGGCTGCCGGCTGCAGCCGGGTGAGGACAAACACCAAGGTGTTTTCAAGGGCATCGGCCCGGCGTTGATCGCATTTGGCCAGTTCCACCAGACGTTTGGCCTGTTGCTGGCGGTAGCTGCCTTGGGCGCGGAGGTGATCGATCACCCAGCAGGTGGCATCGGCCTTACGGGCCAGGGCCTCCCGGTTGCCTTCTTCCATGAGGAGGGCATCTTCCAGGGCCTTGATGGCGGCTTGCTGCTGCTCGGGCTCTTCTGCCTCCAGAAGGTCGGCCAGGCTGGCGATGCGGCTGGTGAGTTCCTGGGCCTCGATGCCGAGGTGCCAGAGGCTGGGGGTTCCTTGAACTGGTGCAGCAGGAGCTGGGAGGGCTACGGCCTTGGATGCGATTGGGGCCAGTGCGTCGGAGGTGGAGCGGGGCATGGGACTAGGGCAAAGGGCTGGAGACAAACGACGCGATGGAAGGGACTAGGAGCCCTCAGGCCCTGGTGGCTGGATCTCGACCAGGGCGATCGGCTCGCCATCGGCCGCGATCAGGTGGCGGGCCTGGCGCACCAGGGAGGCAGTGCCTGCAGCGCCGGGGAAGGCGACAACCAGCACCGAGGCCTGGGCTGGGACTGCCTGCTCCAGGGCTTGGCGCAGCATCAGGCCATTGCGCACAGGGCCGGCGGCGCGGCCATAGCGGCCCCATTCGGCAGCGATCACCTCCACTGGCCAGGCGAGGGAGATGGCGGCTTGCTCGATCAGGCGATCGGCTCCGCGGGCGCCGCCATGGAGGAGGAGCGCGACGGGGCGGCCTGCAGTGGCTTGAAGCAGGGCGGCGGCGATCTGATCGGCAGGCCAATCGAGGGCACGGCCACCACCGGCGACGATCACTAGAGGGGTTGATTCATTGCTGAGGGGATCACAACGGGACCGCGCCAAGGCGGCGGCCTGGAAATCAAGGATCTGGGCCATTGGCTACAGGCAAAACAACAAAGCACCAAGCTCCGATCAGCGCCGTGTGGGGGCGGGATGGGAGGCGGAAACCCTGCTCTTGGCGGGCCTTCCTGGTGGCCTTAATTCTACCAATACGGGCGTACTACGGGCCGGTCTGGATGATTAGGAAGGGTGATCTTTTAGGGTAGCCAAAGGGTTTAGGGCGAACCAAAAAGGTGGAACAGTGGGGCTGGCCCGGGTGGGGCTTAGGTGATTATGAGGGCGCTATTAATCGCAAATTGCTAACACGATTGAACGCTTAATAGATCCGTAATTTCACTGATTGACCTGCTCCGCCAACGGGAATCTGTTGCCACCGCAGCCGCGGGAGGTGAGCTCTGGCCTTGTTGACCCCACAGCACCAGCTCCCCGGCGGCGGCGTTCACAGAACCTCAGGCGAGGGCAAGGGTGCGGCGCAGCCGCACTCGCAACGCCCTTGCGCCGCCTGACACGATCCAGCCCCGCCGCCGGATGGATTGAGGTGTCGGTGTGTCTTGCGTCAGGGCCGGTTTTCTTTGGCACCGCCGTGATCGCAACGACTCTTGAGCTGCAGCTGTTGGGGGGAGGCAGGACGGCACTGGATCCTGCTTTGGGCCCAATTCGTTCAAGTCCGGTAGCGTGACCAGTATCAGTGCCAGAACCATGGCCGCCACATCGATTGCCGATCTTCTGCTGCTACCCAGGGGTGAGCGTCTTGCCCTGGCGATGGCCCTTTGGGACAGCCTTGACGACGAGGGTCGAAACGAATTTCTTCCTGTTGACGCGAACTTAGGTGCGGAGCTCGATCGTCGCTGGGAGGCTCACCTGGAGAACCCCGCGGCGTCGGTGCCTTGGGATCAGGTGCGCAGCCAACTGGGGCTGGGATGACACCTGTTGTCCGCTTCCTGCCGGAGGCGCTGGATGACGTGATCAAAAGCCAGCGTTGGTATGCCAGTCGCCAGCCGGGTCTGGGCAGGCCTTTGCAGAAGCGATCGCGGCAGGGGTTGAGCGCATTGCAAGCGATCCAGCAGCGTTTCCCTATGGGCACGGCTCGGTGCGTCGCTTGGTGGTGAGGCGATTCCCGTACGCGATCTATGTCCGAGAGGCGGGCGATGCCATTGTGGTTCTGGCTGTTCACGGCCGCCAAGACCCCAGGCTTTGGCAAGGCAGAGCTTGAATGCCGTTAGACAGTTGGGGGAACAACGGGCGATTCTTCACTGGCGGCAGTTGGCCTGCTACCTAATCATGGAGGCCAAGGCGTTGGGCGTTAGGGAGATGGATCAGCTGGGCTTGGGTGTGAAAAGTCTCATTTCGGATTAGGACTTGCCAAGCAGTCATGGAGAACTGCTGGGTGTGGTTCAAGGGATCGGCTAACTGGTGGCTTGGCTTTGTCGCATCGCCCTCGCCCAAGGCCAACCACGTGCTGGTGGAGGCATTGGAGTTTGAGCCCTGCACCCTGCCCCTGTGGCGGGTGACGTGCAAGCAGCCGGAGGACCTGAACGTGGGCCCGGTGGTTCCGGAGGGTGCGGTGTGGAAGGTGTGAATTGAGGAGCCGGTTAGGCCCTGTCTTCTGGGGGCATTCGGCGGAGCTGTTGCAGGCAACAGCAGGCAAGAAATGTCATGGCCAGTGAATCAAAGACAGCCCAAGCCGCCATACCTCAGCTAGGGAAACAGCCCAAGGATTTGGCCGACAATTTCTTGGACTTCAGATAACTTTGACGTTGTGATCTTCCCCATTGGATGGGGTTTGGCACCCCTGGCTCGCCAATCGAATGATTTTATTTGCTGACAAAGTATGTAGCTGTTGTAGCCACTCCGGCCTTCTATGGGCCCAAGATCTACCGAAAGGCTAGATCCTTGGTTATAGGCAGCAGAGGACATGGCGCAACCAACGACAAGGCCTACCCTGAGGTTAAAGCTGGCTGGCGAAAGGACCGCAAAAGGATGGTGATCCCTCATCTCCCGTCCGGCCTGGGGGTTGTGATCAATCCAGATCACGTCGCCGCGATCGGGTACCCACTGGGGCTCCGAATTGATTGGCCTTGGGCTCATGGGATCAGTTCGGTTCCGACGGGCTGCCAATCCATTCGCTCAACGGGATCATCTGCGCTTGGATTAAATGCAGCAAGCCGATCTTCTAGACTCAGTCTTGGGCTTACTGCCCGTATCAAGATACCGTCCTCAACGACTGAAAGTTCGACGTCTTGGTCTTCTTGTAGTTGCGCCTGTCTGGCAATCGCGGCGGGGAGCCTGATTCCGAGACTATTGCCCCAGCGACGCAACGATTGACGAGCAGGTATCGGGCGAGAGAGGGGCGACACCATGGCGACCACACGTTTAAACTTCAGTATACACGGATGACTGGGTCCATCTGGGGCGGTGCTGGTGGCCATCCAAATGCTCAGCGCCCGAGGCGACGCCACTTGAATGGGCGGGGGTCATGGGATCGGCTAGCTGACGGCCTGGCTTTGTCGCCTAGCCCTCTCCCAAGCCTGACCGCGTGCTGGTGGAGGCCCTGGAGTTTGTGCCTTGCACCGTGCACCTCTGGCGGGTTGCCTGCAGCAGTCGGAGGACCTGAATCAGGGCCCGGTGGTTCCGGAGGGTGCGGTGTGGAGGAGCTGAGCTGGTCTGCCAAGTGACAAGGCCCCTGCGGGCCTGATCAATCGGCATAGACGACCCCCACCCCCGGCCAGTCCTCAAAGCCAAAGCTCTCCATCGGGCCCTCGGGACCCAACCAATCGCTGGGGGCTGGATCGAAGTTCTCGAGCTTGCCGATCACATGGGTGGTGGGGACGCCCAGGACATCGCCCGTATCGACATCCAGCACCGCCAGCCAAATGGGATGGCCCTGGGCATGGATCATCTGGATGCGGCCGACAAGTTCGGGCCAGTGGCTGCCGGCCCTTACCGCAACCAGCTCGCCCGGGCGGAAGTCCATGGGGCGAGGGTAGTACAAACGCTCAGGGTGGCAATAGCCTGGTGCCTGGGCCCCTTTGGCCCATTGGCATTGCCTCTGATGTCCGGGATGCGGAAGGCCTTGAAAATCCTGCTAGGCCTGGCGGGCCTCTCCCTGGCTGCCCTTGACCCCCTCTCCCAGGCGGCAACGGCTGCCACGGTGCTTTCGATCGGGGATGGCGACACGATCAGCGTGCTGGAGCGGGGCCAGAAGCTCAAGGTGCGGCTGGCCTGCATCGATGCGCCCGAGACCGCCCAAACGCCTTTTGGTGTGGCCAGTCGCAACCAGCTCAGGGCCCTGCTGCCGCTCGGCTCCACGGTGAGCCTGCGGGTTCAGGCGGTGGATCGTTATGGACGGACGGTGGCCGAGGTGATTGGTAAGGGCCCGATCAACCTGGCGATGGTCCAGAGCGGCCAGGCGTTTGTGTACCGCCAGTACCTAGGCCGTTGTGATCGAGGGGCTTATCTGGCGGCGGAGCGCCAAGCCCAGGCCCAGCGGCTTGGGGTGTGGGCAGTGCCAGGGGGGATGACGCGGCCGTGGGACTTCCGGCATGGGGGAGCGGGGCACCGCAGCGCAGGGGCGAACTCAGCCGCGGCGACTTCAACCGCGCCGGCCTCTAGTCCTCCAGCTGCCCTGCCCAGCGAGGCCAAGACCACCTGCAAGCAGATCGGCTCGTTTGCCCGGGCCCAAGAGATGCTGCGGCAGGGGCACAGCTACCTGGATCGCAATGGGGATGGGGTGGCTTGTGAGGGGTTGAGGTGAGCTGATTGGGCTGGAAATGGAGTCAGGTAAGAGCCCCGGCTCGCGCACAGTGCAAGGGGTGACGCGAGTCGCTCCACTGCGCTCCGCGACCCTTGCACGGCGCTGGCGTCACCGGGGCGCAGCGGTGGTGTCGTTCGCCATCCCTGCCATGGCTCGCCTTCTTTTCCCCGTTCACCCAAACCGAGGGCCGATCGAGTGCCAGTGCCCGATCTGCGTGGTTTAGGACCATCTGCTGGGCAAAGCCGGCCAGCTGCTGCGGGTGCTCTTCCTCGAACTCGAGGGGCAGATCTTCGCCGGGCCCCACAACGTGCCCGGCGGGGAGGCCCCGATCATGGCCACCGATCAAAGGTGTGCGGTTATTCCAGGACCAGGTGCAGGTGCTCTAATGCACAACAACGGGGTCTGAGCCGTGGGTCAACCGCCTGCTGGAGCCTCAGACCGGATGCAGGGATGGGAAGGTCCTAGAACTCGACCCTAGAAATAAATCAAGCCCTCCATTGAGGCCATCGAGTCGATAAACGATGCTCGGATCAACACCATCAGGCTGACCCACCTGAGACAAGGCCTCAAGGGGGTTTAGATGCAGAATCCGTATAGAACTGCGTTGGGTTTGACGGATCGTCTCGGCTAGTTGACTTGGGCGTCGCTTGGGCCCATTAGCGAGCAGGATGGGGGTTGACATCTTCGAGCACCCTGGCTCGCCAGGGCCAGACCGCCCTCGTCCATGAGCATCCCCTCCATCTACGAGCTCTGCCAGCCCCGGGCCGACGTGCTGGAGGGGCGCATCCGGGATGAGGACTTCGCGGCGGACCTGAGTCAGGTGCTGAAGGGCACGGCGCCGGAGCTCTACAAGAACCCGGCCATCTTTTTTGCGAACACCCACCCCACCAGGGGCCTGCGCGACCTCTTCCTGGCGGTGGTGGACCGGCTGACCAGCTCCGGCAGCCAGCTGGGCAGCATCCTGCGGCTTGACACCAGCTACGGCGGCGGCAAGACCCACGCCCTGATTGGCCTGAACCACATTCTGACGGCCGCTGACCAGATCCCCAACCTGGCGGAGTTCATCGATCCAGCCCGGCTGCCCAGTCAGAAGGTCACCGTTGCAGCCTTCGACGGGGAAAACGCCGACCCGATGAATGGCAGGCGCATGGGGTCCCAGGGGCAGGGGGGCGACATCCTGGCCTTTACCCCCTGGGGTGAGCTGGCGGTGCAGCTGGCTGGACCTACGGGCTACGAGCGCATCCGCAACAGCGACCGGCTGGGCGCTGCGCCCCCGGGCGCTGAAACCCTGCGGGAGCTGATCGGCGAGCGGCCGGTGCTGATCCTGATCGATGAGCTCTCGATCTACCTGCGCAAGATCAAGGGACCAGCGGCTGGTCAGGCGGCTGAACAGCTCACCCCCTTCCTCACCGACCTGATCAAGGCGGTGAATTCCTCACCCCAGGCCGTGTTGGTGTTCACCCTCGCCCTGGGCAAGGGCGGCCAGTCGGTGGATGCCTACGGCGAGGAAAACCAGAGGATCGATCGGACCTTTGCCGAACTGCAGTCAGTCACGGGCCGGCAAATCACGGCCCTCACCCCCACCAGCGAAGACGAAACGGTCCAGGTGTTGACCCGGCGCCTGTTCGAATCGATCGACCGGAGCCGGGTCGAGGAGGTTGTCCAGGCCTACCAGGAGATCTGGAGCCGCACCGCCGATGCCCTGCCGCCGGTGGGGCAAAACGATGACCGTTCTGCCAATTTGCGCAAGGGCTATCCGCTCCATCCGGAGCTGATCGACACCTTGATGCAGAAAACCTCCACCCTGGAGAACTTCCAGCGGGTGCGGGGCATGCTGCGGCTTCTCGCCCAAACGGTGGGTCAGCTTTGGCGGGACAAACCTCGAGGCGCCACGGCGATCCACCTGCACCACATTGATCCGGGCAACGAGCGGATTCGGCTAGAGCTTTCCACCAAGCTGGGATTGCAGGCCTTCATCCCATCCATTAGGGCGGATGTGTCCACCACAGCAGCGGAGGGAGGAAGGGCCCTGGCCCAGCGCCTCGATCTCCAGGAATTCACCGGGATGGAGCCTTATGGCTCGATGGTGGCACGCACGGTGCTATTCCATTCCCTCGCATTTAACGAACCGCTCAAAGGCCTGAGCCGCTTAGAACTCAATTACAGCCTCTATGCACCGGCTGTAGACCCAGCCTTTGTTGATAAGGCTGTGCGCCTCCTGCAGGAAGAGTCGGAATATCTCGACGACAGCGGCACCAGCAAGCTGCGATTCCTTACTGATGCCAACCTCAACCAGATGGTGAGGAAGCGTGAGGGTCAGTTCGATCTAGAGAGTGTGCGCGAGGAATTAAACCGCCGCATCGGCACGATCTTTGCCAAACAACGGCTGGATCCTGTGCTGTTCCCCTCCAGCCCGGCTGACATTCCGGACGACACCGATGGCCCCTACTTGGCAGTGATCCATTGGGAAGGCCACACCGTGGAGCAGGTGAACATTCACCTGCCGGAGCTGGTGGTGCGGCTGTTCAAGGAAAAGGGCGACAACGCCAATGTGCGCTTGAACCGCAACAACCTGGTGTTCGTCTGCGCCGATGCCCTGCAGGTGGACGACATGTTGCGCAAAACCCGCTCCTATCTGGCGCTGCAGCAGATGCAGCAGGGGGATCTGTTCGCCAGCCTCCAGTCGCATCAGCAGAATCAGGTGAAGGAGCGTTACGGCCAGGCCCAGCAGGGCTTCGCGCTGGCAGTGCAACAGTGCTACCGGCACGTGTTCTATCCCGAGCGGGGCCAGTGGCCTGAGGTGCCGCTTACCCATGCCGCGATCACGGTTACCAGTGCCAGCAGCGAGCCAGGCGTTGGCCAGAAACAGGTGGAGCGGGTGCTGCGCGACGCCCGCGAGCTGGTGTTGGCGGAAGATGCACCGCCGGCGCCGAATTACATGGCCGACAAAACACCCCTGAAACGCATCGGGGTGATGAGCACGCGGGATCTGCGCAATGAGTACTTCCGCGATCCGGCCCTACCGATCTTGTTAGGCGATGAGGTGCTCAAAAAATGCCTGCGTATGGGCTTGGATCAAGGTTTGTTTGTTTACAAAGAGGGAGACCGCCTCGAAGGCCAAGGTCTGCCCCCTGGAACGCTCTCAATCAGTGAAGACGGCAAGATCTTCACGATGGAGAAGGCGCTGGAATTGAGCGTCTGGCCGCCGAAGACATCAGCTCCAGCTGCAGGGGCTGGCGTGGATCAGCCAACCGTGATTGGCGGAGATGGTGGGACAACTCCAGTGGCCGCAGATGTTGAGACGGGAACCGCTGTTCAGGTGGGCTTTGGCTCCACCAGCACCGGTAGCGGCGGCGCTGGAGTTGCACCACCTACAGGGCCTGGCGTTATCGAGCGCACTGACAACATCAAAACCGCCCTCACCCAGCTGGCCCAGCAGGTGAGTAGCAGCGGCAAGGCAATCAAGAGCATCACCTGGCGAATGAACAGTGGCGATGGCTTCCTGCCGATGGCCTTGCTCAAGGCCGAGCCCGGCGCCACGGTGCGCGTCGAGATGATGGAGGGGGGCTGGAGCAGCGGCGACGGCAGTGCGGAGTGGAGCTTCGACTTCAACGGCACACCCGAGGAGGCTAGCCACCTGCGGGGCTTCATCGAGGGCCAGTGGCGCCGGGGTGGGGAGAAATCGCTCGACATCACCTACCAGGTCCATTACGAGCCGCCTTTGAGCTGGGCCGACAACGGCGATGGCTGGATCACTCGCCTCACCCGGGCAGGCCTCAGCGCCCAAACTGCGACGATTCGCCTGGAGCTCACCAGCCCATGACTATGGCCATTGCGTCTGGGCGACCGGCCTACGAGCTGCGCTGCAGGCAGCGCGGTCCCAGTGATCTGGAGCTGGAGGTTTGGCAAGTGCCAAGCACCGCCACCCCCGAACTCAACGAACCCAGGCGCATCGCTGGCCTTGGCGGCCACAAGCTGTTGTTGGTGGAGGGAGCCGTGTTGCGGCGCCTCAAAGCTGAACAGGTGAGCCTGGCCAAACTGAAGAAAGGGGAAGCCCGCCGCGACCCCCTCTCCGAGGATCTGGCCTTGGCGATGGGGCTGCTGTTCAAGCTGCTGGCCCCGATGCGCAACGTTGTCGCGATCGAGAACTGCGCCCGTGGCATCGATGCGATGGCCCGCGAGGAGGCCGCCTACTGGCTGGGGATGGCCATGCACCGCAAGAACCCGCGCCGGGTGCTGGCTTCGCTGCGGTTGCTGCTCTCGGCAACCTAGTGATAACATCGGAGTTATCAGCATGAACTGGGAGGTCATCTTCTATTCGCTGCCGAGCGGCAAGCAGCCCGTGCTGAGCTGGTTGGCGGACCAGGCGCCCGAAGTGAAAGCCTCCTTCGCTCGCCTGTTCGATCTGCTGGAGGAGAAGGGCACGGCGGTGGGCATGCCCCACGTCAAGCCGATGGGCATGAAGCTCTATGAGCTGCGCGTTCAAGACAAGGACGGCATCTACAGAACCCTCTACTTCGCCGCCACTGGGCAGCGGTTTGTGATGGTTCACTCCTTTCACAAGAAAACCCAGAAGACCCCAAAGCAGGAGCTGGAGAAAGCTCGCAAGCGTATGAACGACTTCCTCGCTACCGACTCCCCATCCGCCTGAGCAGACCCATGAGCCATCCCGCCCCTGCCATTCATCACCCCAACTGGCGCGAAATCCGTACCGGTTTCCTCGCCGATCCCCAGGTGCAGCAGGCCTACAGCGATCTGGAGCCCCGCTTTGCCGTGGTGCGGCAGTTGATCGAGATGCGCGAAAAACACGGATGGAGCCAGCGTGATCTGGCTGAGCGCGCCGGCATGAAGCAGCCCCAGCTTGCCCGCCTCGAAACTGGCCAAGTGGAACCACGGCTCGACACCCTGCAGCGGCTCGCCAAGGCGATGGGTAGTCGGCTCACGATCCGCTTTGAAGACGACCTTCAGACCGCCTGACCTTGATGACACCGCTGAACGTTGTTTTCGATCTACCGGCCGTTCTGGCCAATGGTCTGCAGAGCGGCGCGTTGGAACGGGTGGGCGGCGTGATCCGTGACTCCAACAGCAAGCAGGTGGTGGCCTGGCTGCGCGAAGGCGGCAGCGGCGCGTTGAACAATTTGACTTTGCCGAAGTTGCCGATGGGGCAAGCCGCTCAGCTGGTCGCACCGATGCTCAGCGCTGTGAACCTCGGGGTGTCGGTGGCCGGATTCGCGGTGGTGATCACCCAGCTCAACCAGATCAGCGATCAGATCAGACAGATCGAAGCCAAGGTGGATCGGGTCAGCATCAAACTGGACGACCAAGCCCTTGCCAAGCTCAAGGCTGGCGTCAACGCCTGCCGCAACGCGGTGGAGCTGGGGGATGGGGCCCTGCGTCTGCAGATGGCCGGGCAGGCCCTAACCACCCTGCATGAGGCGCGGCAGTACTTCAACCAGCAGGTGTTGCGGAGTGCGGCCAAGGCGGAAGCCACAAGTGCGGACTATGTGTCGATGGCCTTTGCGGCCCTGGTGGCCGAAGTGCAGACCTACCTGCTTCTTGATGAGGGCGAAAAAGCAGCCCGTACCCTGCGCCAGGGACTCACGGAGCTGCGTCCAGGCTTGACCCAGCTGATGAATGCCGTGCTGGAACGCCGGGCTGTCTATCTCAGGCCCGACTTCCAGGGCCAGGTTGATCTGGATTTCATTCTCTGGCTAAGCAACGGCTTCAAACGGATGCAACGAACCCCAGGCGAGCGCGCTGAGGAGATCAGCGCCAACGCGTTGTTTGATCAGCTGCGCCCCCAGCTTGGCGATGCCTTCAAGAGCTACGAGGATTGGCATGGCACTATCCCCCAGGTTGTGGTCGACACCAGTGGCGTGGCTGAGAAGTGGCTGGGCCCGATCAATCAAGGCCAGGACACCGGGCAGCGCTACAAGTTGGTGAAGCAAGAGCTCGCAAAAGGCCTGGCCAATATCGCCGCCCTAGTGGAAGGCCACGACCGACTCTGCGGCCAGGTGTTGCAGCTTGAAGAACTCCACCACCGCGGAATCAAACCCAGCGAGTTTGAAGCGATGCGGGCCCTTCCCGAAGGCCAGGCAGCAGCAGTTGTGTTTGATCCCCGTTGGATTGCTGTTGAGGTGCCCGCATGAACTGTGCCCGTCTCCTCACTGCTGTGGGTCTATCACTTGATCTATCAGGCGCCTTGCTTCTATGGAAATACGGCTTACCCGAAGCTCTGAGCCGGGATGGGTCGATCAACCTGGTTTTCGAGCACCGAGATGACTCTGAAATGTCGAAAGCCCGTCTCTACGACCGCTGGGCTACAGCGGCTCTCGGCTTGATCTCAGCTGGCTTCGGCCTGCAACTGTTGGCCACTTTTTTCTAATCCCCCATGACCAAACGTCTGATCGAGGAATGGCTGCCAATTGCTGAAATCGGCATCGAGAGCGTGCGCGAACGTACCCCTATGACGCCGTTTCCTGCGCCGAATCGTCTGCATATTTGGTGGGCGCGGCGGCCGCTGGTTGCATCACGCGCGGCAGTGCTCGCCTCATTGCTACCGGCTGATGCCGATCGGAAGATATTCATGCACATGCTCGGGATCCATGGGGATCCCCTCGCATCTCGAAAGCGTATCGATGCAGCTAAGCGCAAGGGTGAGCGGTTTGAGGGGGAGGCTTACACCTATAAACGGGCATTTACGTACAAACCAAACGAGAAAGAAGAGTACTGGCTCCTAGAAGAAATGGGCAAGTTGGGTATTGAGCAGCCCACTGTGCTCGATCCAACTGCTGGTGGTGGCGCCATCCCCTTTGAGGCCTTGCGGCTGGGTTGCACAACCTATGCCAACGACATCAATCCTGTTGCTGTCTTTGTGCAGAAGGCCACATATGAGTGGCCGGCCAAGTACGGATCATCCGTTGTCGAAGAGTTCAAGCGTTTGACAGATGAGTTTGTGAAGCGCCGTGAGGAGCGCTTGGCGCCCTACTACCCAGCAGAGCCAGTAGCAAACTGCATCTCCACCAACTATCTCTGGGCTCGCACAATCCACTGCCCCTACTGCGCTGGCAAGGTTCCTCTCTCACCCAATTGGAAGCTGGCCCCTGATGGCACCGGCGTGAAGGTGTTACCGCAGTTGGGTAATGGCCCAGGGGATGCCAGCCGCCACTGCGCTTTTGAGATTGTTAGTAGTGCCAGCGAGCAAAGTGACGGCACGGTGAAGGGCGGCGATGCCACATGCCCCTATCCCGACTGTGGCCGAGTTATTGACGGCGACAACGTGAAGCTGCAAGCCCAAATAGACGGCATGGGTGAGCAGTTGTTCGCAGTAGTGTTTAAGAAGCAGGTAATCACGGGTTACACCAAAGCCACGAAGAAGAAACTCGCCAGCCCGAAGTACAAGTGGGAGCGAGGCTACCGGGCCCCTCGGATCGAGGACGACCACATCGACGCGATTGAAGCGGCACTTGCCGTAAAGCTGCCTGAGTGGGAAGCAATGGATATTGTTCCTGGTGAAGCCATAGGAGAGATAAGCAACTACGAACGTGGTCACATAATGTATGGAATGACGACTTGGCGTGACTTATTTTCAAGGCGACAGCTACTCTGCCATGCAACTAGCGTCGAGGTCTTTCGAGAGATGCTTCGCGAAGAGTCTTCCAGCGATGGGCTCTCGAGTGAATGCCTCCGCGCGGCCTTTGCTTATATTGCCATTTCTCTTGATAAGCTCCGTGACTACAACTCAAGGATGACACGCTGGATAACTCAGCGTGAGGTCATGGCGAATACCTTTGACAGTCACAACTTCGCAATCAAGTGGTCGTATGTCGAGATGGCCCCGCTCGTCGAAGGTCTTGGCTACGACTGGGCATTTAGACAGGTCGCAAAGTGCATCGCTGAACTCATTGAACTGATTAATCCGCAGAATACTGCGATTGCTGATGCTGGGCCTTTGTTTTCTGCAAGCGCGACCTCATGTGAACCCGGCCGTGAAGCTCCGGTTGTGATTTCCTGCGGCTCCGGTGATTCGCTGGCTCATCTGGATGCAGGCACGGTAGATGCAGTAGTGATGGACCCGCCGTACTACGACAACGTGATGTATGCGGAGCTCAGTGATTTCTTCTATGTGTGGCTCAAGCGCACCGCTGGGGTGCTCTACCCCGAACTATTCATGGCGACTCTAACCGATAAGGAAAACGAAGCTGTTGCCAACCCAGCTTTACATAAAGGCAAAAACGGGGAGAAAGTTCTTGCTGGGCTCGACTATCAGCAGAAGATGGCCGAGATATTTGCTGAAATGCGCCGCGTTCTTAAGGACGATGGCGTGATGACGCTGATGTTCACCCACAAGGCCACCGGCGCCTGGGATGCACTCACCAAGGGCTTGATCGATGCCGGCTTCGTGATCACCGCTTCTTGGCCAATCAACTCCGAAGCCGAAGGCTCCCTCCATATCAAAGATAAATCCGCTGCCAACAGCACAATCTTCCTGGTCTGCCGCCCCCGGGCAGCCCAGAAACCAGAAGACGGAGTCCAGTACTGGGAAGACCTCGAACCCCGACTGAAGGCGGCCGTGCGCAAACGCATTGAGCAATTCCAGGCGGGCGGCATCCGTGGCGTGGACCTCTACCTCTCTTGCTTCGGTCCGGCCCTGGAGGAATTCTCTCGGCACTGGCCGATCAAGCGCGGCCAGCCCAAGCCGATCGAGGAGAGAACCAAGAAGCGTGGTCGCGCCCAGCTCAGCCTGGAAGACCTATTGGCCAACGACGACCCTTATGCCGTGAGCCCAGAAGATGCCCTCGATGCCGCCCGCCGCGAGGTGAAGGCCTAGCGCATGGAAAAACTCACCTCTGGATCACGCCGCTCCCAGCTCGATCCACTCACCGAATGGTTCGTGCTCGCCTGGGATGCTTTCCAGGCGCCCCAGTTCCCCTACGACGAAGCTCTGCGCCTCGCCCGCGTTGTGGGTCTCGACCTCGACAAGGATGTGGTGGGCGTGCTCGCGGAGAAGAAGGCCAGCGATCTGATCCTTTGGGACAGTTCCACCCGCGCCACCAAAGGCAAGCTCGGGGCCCCTGATGGCACCAAATCCTGGATCGATGCCATCCACCACTGCGCCCACCGCGCCCGCAGCATCGATCTCAACGCCGCCAAGCAGCTGCTCGATGACAACGGCTTGGCTAACAGCCCCTCCTTCCTTACCGCCTTGGAGGCTGTGCTCGAAGTGCTGCCCCTTTCTGCTCGCTACACCGGTTTCGATCCGGTGAAGGCCGCCGCGCCTGCCGCGTCCGACTTTGAGGCCCTGGAGAACCTGCGTCGCCTGGCCCTGGCCGAGCAGGTGCCGGCGCCCAAGCAGCTGGAGTTGGTGTTGGCTGAGTTGGCGGCGGGCTGAAGCATTGCTTGGAATGCTCAGGAGACATATCCATCAAATAGTCAATCTTCAGATTCTTCGTCATTGTCGCTTCTCTTCAGTATTTGTGCGCCAAGGAATGCCCCGGCAAGACCAACAAACTGAACGATGAACATGGTCAATCCAGGCCAGCTCTTGTCTGTGAAGATTAGAAGATAGCTGGCTGTTCCCATGGCAGAGATGGCAAGGAAAAAGGCAAAAATAAGCCCAGCCCTCTTCTCAAAAGACTCCTTCCGGACGATTGTGTCTTCCATTTTGTGCCGGTGCTCTTGTTCTCGCTCCGCCATCTTCATGACGCGATCAGCGCCATTGGGCAAAGCCTTGTCGTAACCGGCAAAAATTTCTGGTGGTGGAATCGGCCCACTGAACCCATAGCTTTGGTAAACCAGCTGACCAGAAGGCTCTCGGCTCAGCAGCTCTGGATCAGCGGCTTTGTCTGTTGAAAGCTCCTTTGGCTCAGCCTGCTGAGCACTGAGGTTTGGGCCGCTGGAAGGCTCAACCTTTGAGATCTCACCTTCCACTGCTGCTGCTTGCGATCAGCTTGTCGGCCTTGCGGCTAGCAACGCGGATGTCGCCACCAACATGTTTCCAATCAGAGGCAATCGCGGCCGCATCGTGCTGATCTGGCCGGTGGTCGTAGGTATAGGTCGTCAGGGATCCCGAGAAGTCAAGCAACCGCGCGAAACCCACCTCAAGGGCGGCCATGGGTGATCCTCTTCTGATTCTTGTGCGTCTCTTCATTGGATGACCTCCACTCCGGAACTGTAGGGCGGCACCTCGCCTGGATCAGTATCGACATCAACACACTGTTGCATCGAAAAATGACGCATCCGTGCGGCCTTGTCGCAGTCCACCATCGGTGGAGTATGCAGTAAGGATGCAGGCACTACCTGTAGCGGCTCACCACCCGATGGCCCGGATTTCCCGGCCCTAAGCTTGCAAGGCCGGTTTGGACCCGATGCTCAGCCTCGCCGATCACCAGTGGCGCAGGCGGTTCAGCAGTTCGCTGCAGAACTTGCTCGATGGCTTCTACCAGCCAGCCCTCCAGCATGCCACCCGCTACTGGCGCGTTACCGGCTACTTCACCAGCCGCTCCCTTCTCCAGGTCCTTGAGGGAGTGGAAAACCTCGTGGCTGCCTCACCAGATGGCCTGGGCCATGGGCAGATGCGCTTGATCACGGGGGTGTTCCTCAGCGAGCAGGACATTGCTGCCCTGGCGGCTGGAACCCCCGCTGAAACCGTTCTCACAGACCATCTCTCCAGCCACTTCCCCTTCAAGGGTGTTGAGCCGGGGGGGCCGGGCGCAGCCGCCCTCGGGGCCGAGCTGCTCGCCTGGCTGGTGAGCCGCGGCCACCTGGAGATTCGGGTGGGCCTGCCTCTCACGGACGGGCGGATCGTCAACGACGGCGCCATCTTCCACGCCAAGGAAGGCGTGATCGAAGACAATCACGGGCAACGACTGGGCTTTAGCGGCAGCGTCAACGAAACCCCCAACGGCTGGACCAGCAACTTCGAAACCATCCAGACCTTCTGCTCCTGGAAGCCTGGCGGCGCCGAGGCCATCGATGAACTGGAGGCTGGCTTCCTGCGGCTCTGGGAAAACCGAGATTCCGGTGCCCGCACCTTCACCCTCCCCGAGGCAATCCGCCAGCAGCTGGCCATCTTCCAACCAACCGAAGGCGTGCCCCGACGCCTCAAACCTTTCCTCAAAAATCTGCCCGCGCCGGAGCCAGAGCCCGTCGGCGAGATCGTCCCCGACATCGATGAACGGCGTCGCATTGTGTGGAGCTATGTGCTCCAGGTCGCTGGCAGCGGTCTGCCGGGAGCCGAACGGGTCGGTGAAGGCACCAGTGCCGTCACCCCCTGGCCCCATCAGCAGCGGGCTTTCCAGCGCCTCTGGCAGCAGTGGCCGCCCAGGCTGCTGATCGCTGATGAGGTGGGCCTCGGCAAAACGGTGCAGGCCGGATTGCTGCTGCGCCAGGCCTGGTTGAGCGGCCGCGCCCGCCGCATGCTGGTGATGGCACCGGCATCGGTGCTCAGCCAATGGCAACGGGAACTGCGCGAGAAGTTCGGCCTCGACTGGCCCATCTACAGCGGCAAGTCACTCGACTGGCAACCCACCCGCTTCCGTCCAAAAGGCGAATGCCGCCCCGTGAGCCGCGACACCTGGACGGCAGAACCCTTTGTGCTGGTCTCCAGCCACCTGATGCGACGGCGCGACCGCCACAAGGATTTGCTGGAAGCCGAGCCCTACGACCTGGTGGTGCTCGATGAAGCCCACCACGCCCGCACCCGCCGGGAGAACAACAGCAGCGGCGGTGAGCGCCTCCGCCCGAACACCCTGATGCAGCTCATGCAGCAGCTGCGTCAGCGCACCAATGGCTTGCTGCTGCTCACCGCCACGCCCATGCAGGTGAGTGAGCTGGAGGTGTGGGATCTGCTCGCCCTGCTGGGCATGCCCCCCGAGTGGACCGAAGACGCCTTCGAGCGGTTCTTCGAGTGGGTGGAGAAGGAAAACCCGGATGAGGCCACCCTGTCGTACCTGGCCGGGCTATGGCGCAGCAGCGTGTCGGCCTTTGGCGAGGCACCAGGCAATGCCATGCCAGAAGCTCTGCGAAAGTCGCCACTGCGCAAGCGCAAGGCCCTGCGGGCCCTCAACGACACCGACCCCCTTTCGCGCCGCAATCTCGGCATCGAGATCCGCCAGGCCTCGCTGGCCCTGGCCAAACGCTGGACCCCGGTGCAGGGGCTGATCTCCCGCCACAGCCGCAATCTGTTGCGGGCCTACAAGCAGCAGGGATCGATGGACCTCGCCATCGGCACCCGCCATGTGGACGACCGCTTCCTGGAGAGCACCTCGCAAGAGCGGGCGCTTTATGACGCCGTGGAGGACTTCATCTCCACCCAGTACGCCCAGGCAACCGGCCAGAAGAAATCAGCGGTTGGCTTCGTGATGACGATTTACCGGCGCCGGCTCGCCAGCAGCGTGGCCGCGTTGGTCTCCACCCTGGAGAAGCGGATGGCCGGCCAGCAGCAACAGCTGGAGGAAGACGCTGCCGCCAGCGAAGACGACGACTTCACCGGCGAACTCACCCTCGATCTGGAGGGCATGCAAAGCGCTTTCCAGGACATGTCTGTCCAGGACGAACTCGATGCCATCGGGGTGCTGCTTGATCAGGCCCGCCCATTGGTGGGACATGACAGCAAGGGGACCGAGTTTCTGAATGCAATCAATGAGTTACAGACCCACGGCTATAAGCAGGTAATCGTCTTCTCCCAATACACCGACACGGTCGATGCCCTCAAGGCTCTGTTAGTCAGTGCCGGCCGTACCAGCCTGATGACGTTCACTGGGCGCGGTGGTGAGCTGCTGCAAAAAGGCGGTGAATGGAAAGCCCTAAACCGCGAGGCCACTAAGCGCGAGTTCAAGCAAGGCAAGGCCGACATCCTTCTCTGCACCGATGCGGCAGCCGAAGGCCTGAACTTCCAGTTCTGCGGAGCCCTGATCAACTACGACATGCCCTGGAATCCGATGCGGGTGGAGCAGCGCATCGGCCGAATCGACCGTATCGGCCAGAAATATCCCCAGATGCAGATCATCAACCTGCACCTTGAGGGCACCGTGGAAGCCGATGTGTACCGGGCTCTGAAGGGCCGGATCGCGATGTTTGAGCAGGTGGTGGGCAAGCTCCAGCCGATCCTGGCCAAGGCATCAAGCTCCATCTCCCAGGCCACCCTCGTCAGCCGTGATCAACGGGAGAAAGCACGGGCGTCTGCTGTGGCTGCTGTTGCACAGGAACCCGAGCTCAAGGGTCTGGACCTCGATGAAGTCATGCAAGACCTTGACGCCATCCGTGATGTGGTTAACAACCTGCAGCCTTCACCGCTCACCCTGGTAGACCTTGAAGCCATCCTTAGACAACCGTCGTTGCTACCGCCAGGTTGTCGTGCCCGGCCAATTGGTGCCTTTGACTTCGCCTGGACCCAGCCAGGACTCGACAAGGAAATGCGGGTTACCTGCAACGCTGACTATTTTGAGGACAATAGCGATAGTTGTGAGTTGTGTGTGCCGGGGAGTCCGTTGTTTCCGATAATTGAAGTCCTCGAACTTGCCGCACATATAGACTCCTTGCCGGATAGTCGAGATTTTAGATTGGCATTGCTTTCAGATATCTAATCGCATCAACAGCAAAGCAAAATGACAGACTCCCCTGAGGGCATCAGCGTAAGGCCAATCGATGTCCTAACAATTCGAGGCAAGGGCGTCCTTGCTTGCTGCACCACTAACCACAAACTTGAGTTTACGCTTCATAGGCAACTATCACGAACAGTCATTTCCTTTGATCAATCAGCAATAGGCATCGACGCATTTTCCGCGGATTCATTTAGTCTTTTAGGAGTCCTCACAGATGAGCGCCCAATATTTATTGATCAACTGAGACGAATTGGAGCCAAGGAGGGTGGATTGGTGGAGCTTAGGCCGTGGAACTGTGCGGTCGAGATAGGCTGCCGAGGCGCTGGAGCGCCTTTGGGCTCTACATTTATTCTCACCGGCCTATATGAAGGAGAATTTAATTACAATTATGGTGAGTGGCTACTAGATCTATGCAGCGATAAAGATGCAAGGCTAAATATTAAAGCTTCTAAAGGTCTTGGGATCCCCCTGGAAGGATCGACACTGAGAATCTCATCAGAGGGAAAATCACATGAACAACATGAGGTAATGGCTGCAGACATCATGCTACTGTTGTCACTAGCAAGTGGGACCGGAGTAACCTGTCATCGGTGGATCTTTGATTACTCAGATAACAAGCGAATTGAATTCTGGAGAAGCAGAGCTGGAGAAGAGATAGGACCCGGTCCCATTGTCGAGCCATGGTGTCTTCTCACTTTTATTGAGCAAGTTATCCCTGTCTGGCATCACATGCCCGAAGCGGAAAGAAAAATTATTCGAACGGCGATCACCCATCTAAATAATTCTGGCTCTGGCTATCTTGAAAATCGCCTCTTTCAGACAGCTCAGACATGGGAATATCTAGCAATGCAATGGATTCCAGGGTCTGGTCTAACTCCAGCCGAAGCAGAGCTGAAGAAAAAGCTTAAGGAGATCCGTAAAGATTGGTCAAAGATTTATCCAACTGCTGACTGCAATGGCCTCATAGGCGACCGAATCGCTAAAGCATTTGATTGGCCCATACTCAGGCGACAGATCGAAGGACTTGCCTCTCAATCAGGCATTGACCTATCCATTCTTGCTCTTGATATCGAGCATTTGAAAGCAGCACGTGATTCAGTTGCGCATTCAATTACACTTGATGGTGTGGATGCTTCCACAGGGTCTCACCACGATCTTTTGATGTGCGCGCAATACGGCCTGCAAATTATCCTTTTGCTAAAGCTACAGTACAAAGGCCTTGTGATTGCTAGCGAAAAGGGCTACGTAACAGCAAAGGACATAAGATATATTGCAAGTCTCTGATTTGTCCAGGGATGTTGAACGATCCCAGATTTCTGAATGTATTTCGGCATTGGGCTTACTCAGAATTGCCCGTTGGCTGCGTTGCTCCCGCTGCAAATTGCCATGGCCATAATTTCGATTGCGTTGTCTACTCTAGCTCACATGACTGCCATCTAATTGCACCGTAAGAGTGTTAGCGCAGTAAAAGATATTTTGCTCCTGCTTAACCGAAGTTAGTTTGAGCATCGTCATGCAGGAGCGGTGCTATTCGCGGCCCTCACTTTAAGAGCATTTACGGTGAACGTAGAAAGAAGCTGGTTTTTGGGCTGTCATTATTCGATTGCCACAAGGGTTAAGGGCAATCGAACATTTTGCTATTATTTTGCCTCCATCAGATTAATGGCAAGTTGTTGAGACGGAAAGGGTAATTAATTGTACTAAAAGGGCATATTCCTGCTCCCCTTCATTGGCATTTTTTGATGAGATAACCCATTTACCCTCCCAGCCGAGGAGCAGACCTATTCGGATACTGGGATACAAAGTAATCACCCCCAGCCCTCAATCTCCCTCTCGATTTTGGGACTCCACCACCCCCTCCGGCACAATCAACTCCACCGCCTGCCGGGCCTCCCCCAGCACCTGAAAAAGCACCTGGGGCTCGGCCTGGAGCAGGGCGATCCAGTGCTCCAGATAGGCGGCATGGCTCTTGAGCTCACTGCCGATCTCGAGCCGATCACCCAGAAGCACGGCTCCTAGCTCAGCGACCAGCTCTTCCCTGGCATAACGGGGCTTGCCAAAGGCGCCACCGAGATCGCGCTTGAGGCGAGAGGCATGGCCGGTGGAATGGACCTGCTCATGGGCCCAGGTGGCATAGAAGGCGCCTGGGGAATGGAAGCTGGCGCGCTCGGGTAACTGGATGCGATCGAGCTGGGGCAGATAGCAGGCTCTATCGCCGCCATAGCTGACCGGCACCGGCCAGGCAGAGAGCACGGCCTCTGCCGCGGCTAAGCGCTCTGGCTTCGGGCGGGCCTGCAGGCCGGCGGCTTCCTGCCGGGCTGCGACCAGCTCGGCTAGGCCAGGCCCCTCCAGATCACCTGCATTGAAGACCGGCACCGGCCGATAGCTCACCCAGCTGCGGGCAGCCCCCTCGGCGCCATTCGCAGGCTCCCGCTGACCCGCCTCCGGCTGATCGGCCTGCTGATGCAGCTGGGGCCGCAGAATCATCGCCGCCTTGCTGCCCTTCTTGGGGCTGATGCCGAGGCCCTTGGCTTCCGCGTAGCCGCTCCAAAACGGCAGGGCCGATCCCCGAATGTGCATGCCCAGGGTGAGCAGGATCGGATTGGAACCCTGGTATCGATGGCCACTTATCAAATTGCAGTGGTGACCGCCGCCGGAGCCATCCCAGGGCTTGCGCCAAGGAGCAACCCCCTGCTGCATCAACTCGATCAGGCTGAGGACTAAACGCTCTTGGGCAGTAGGCCCGGAGCTGCGCCCTGCTGCGAATGGGGCTTTGGATTTCGATTTGGCCGAGGACTTTGGACGGGACTGGGTGACGGCCATGGCCGGCTGGACGTGGAACGCCCCTTTGGTCCTCGCGTAGGCAAGGGGCGCGTAGCGCCTTGCGTCAGCCCTTGCCCGCGAGGCCACCATGGGGCAGCCCACGCCAGCCACCCTTACGGGTTGGGGTCAGTGGTTGGGCTGCTGGATTGGTGGGGTGATCGAGGGCTGGTAGTCCCACCAGCAGGTCGGCATGAGAAAAGGGGGCTGGCAAAGCAGCCCCCGGGAGCCCGAGGCCCGTGCTCACCCCGCAGCCCCAACCGGCAGCGCCGGCTCCAGCTCAAACTTTTCAGTGATGACCTGCTGCTCTGCCCAGGCCTCCCGAGCGGCAGCGATGGCATCGGAGCGCTCCAGGAATAGGGCGATCACCGGCAACACCTCTTCTTCTAGGAGGCAGATTTCTTCCTCCACCAGGGGGGCCTCATAGGAGCACTCCCGCACCCCCAGCTCCTGCAGGCGCAGATAGCGCTCGATCCTTTGCTGGGCTAGCAGCAACAGGGAGATGGGATGGGAAGACAACAGGCTGGACATGGGCCTGGGCGCCTGGGGCGCAGCGATGGGACGCATCCCGTGCCGCCGGATCAGGCAAGGGGCGCGCAGCGCCTCGCGTCAGCCCTTGCCCCGGCGGACACTGGGGCGGCCCGGCGCGGAGACCCCTGACGGGGTTGGGTGTCGATGGCATTAGGGCCCATCGGGCCCGGGGCCTGAGCCTGGTCCTGGTGCTGGTCCCCTGCCTGACCCTGCTCCAGGCTCGTTTTCCTCCTGGCCTTCCCGGCGCCTGAGCCCCAGGGACACCGCCCCTGCACCACCGAGAAGGGCCAAGGTGGCATTGATGGCCGATTCAAAGGCGTCATTGAGCCGGTCCAGAATTTCCGGGCAGCCCTTGGAGCGCAGTTGGGAATAACGCTGATCCAGCAGGTGGGCGCAAAGACCCACCCCGACGCCGTAAAGGATGAACTGGGCCAGGAAGATGCCCGCCAGACAGCCCAACAAAAAACGCTCACGGTTAAAGCGACTCCCAGGCCAGCCGCCCAGCAGGACGCTGAGCAGAAAATAGAGGCCAATGGCCACCGTGGCGATCAACACCACCATGGGGGTTAGCTGCTGAAAATCCAGGCCCAACCGGAACTGGGACCTTCCAGCAGCCAACGCGGATTGGTGTTGGCAAAGGAGTAGTGCTGGCTGCGCCCTGCCCCCTGGCCTTGGCGGGCCCAGCCGCCGCGGACCAGGTCCAGTTCGCCATAGGGGTCGTGGACCAGCCAGCCCGTGGCGTCATACCCGCGCACGGTGATGTAGTGCCCGCCGCCACTGGGAGCAGACACGGGGCCGTGATGGAGGATTCCAAAGGCCAATCCAAAGCCCTTATCCAGTTCTGCCTTGGCCCGCTCCGCGCTGCAGGAGGTCATGAACCGCCCCGGCGCCTTGAGCTCTGCCAGCGCAGCGGCATGGGCGGCCTGCTCGGTGGTGTCGCCATGGCGCAGCACCACCTTGAGGTAATCGAGGTCGTCCTTGATGCCAGCAACCCCCAGGTAGGCCAGGTTCATGGCGATCGACGAGCTCTGGCAGTGGCGCCAGCCATCGGGGCCGTCGTTGGTCTGGTCAAAGAAGGGCAGGGCCAGGGCGACGGCGCCATTGCTGGTTTTCTTGGGCAGTGGCTTAGGCGTCGTCGCCGGTGGCGTGCGGAACTGCCGGGCCCAGGGCGCCTGCTCATCAAGGATCTGTGCGCCGCCGTTGAGGGCAGTGATGGCCGCATGCAGGGCCCGGACCGCCGCCACCTGCTGGGGCTGGTCGCGATAGTTCTGCCAGCGGTCTAAAAAGCGCTCGGCGCTCATCGGCTCGGCCATGGCGACAGCTGGCGGGGTCCCTTGCTCTTGCCAGCAGCGTCAAAGCTGACCAAGGGCCAGGGGCCTGATGGCCCCCAGCCCTTGCTGCTGCCCTAATAGGGGAGCAGGGCAAGGATCTCGAGATCAAGCTCCGGCTCGGGCAACTCCCTGATGCGCTCGATGAGGATCTCATCGGCCAAGGCTCCGAGCCTCAGGCAGGGATTGGCCGCCACCTGGCAGCAGTAGCTGAGCTCATCCAGCAGCTCTGAGCTGTAGCGGGA
>CALRRL020000034.1:0-27178 GCA_943370565.1 Synechococcus sp. UW140
GGCGGCGAAAAGGTGCTGATCACCAGCAAGGCCGGGAGGCGTCAGATCAGTGCCGCCTGCCGCGATGTGGGCGGTGAGCTGTACCAGGTGATGGACGGCCGCCACTGGTTCGAGGACGTCGAGATCCTGGTGGTTGACCAGGACGCCAACGGCCAGGACGTGCTCGGTTTTGGCGAGGCCGGCAAAACCACGTCGTTTTACTGCTGCTCCTTTGGCGACGAGCTGATGACCGGGCTCCAGGGCCCGTTTGAAGGTCGCTACGGGATTTCGGTCAGGGATTTCGGCGAAGTGCAAGACGCGCCGGTGTTTCGCACCCGGGTGGATTGGTACGTGGGCTTTGCCGTCTGCGACGACAAGGCCGCAGCGCGGCTCTACAACATCGGCCCTGCTGTGGCCTAGGGCCAGGCCCAGGCCAGGGGCCTGCCCCAATTTTGAGCCGATTGGCTCTTTCAACCGTTCATCTTTCCCATTTCTTGCGAGGACAACCCCATGGCTCCCCTGGCGAATAAGCGCCTTGATGCCCTCACCACCTTGGTGGGCTGGATCAACAGCACGGCCACTGATCCCTTTGAGCGCACCAGGGTTAGCAATGAGGTGGTGCGGCTTTCAACGCCGCTGGATGCGGCCGGGCAGATCACCCTGGTCACGTCACACCCCGGCGCAGGCAGTCCAATCACGGTGGTGCTGGCCCTGGCGCCCCTGCTCAAGGACGGCAGCACCGGCACCTTTGTGAATGCCGCCACGGTCGTGATCCCGGCGGTGGGCGGCCTAATTGAAACCCCGATCAACCCGGCCAACTTGGTGCTGGCTGGAACCGATGGCGCCAACAGCAAGGCGCCCTGCCTGGTTTTTGCCCGGGCCACGGTGACGCCCACCACGCCGCCGGGCTGCCACGTGAGCCTCACCCACTGAGGGGGCGATGGCGCCCCCTACAGCTGGCAGACCCTGCCCTGAATTGAGCCCCAGCCATTCCCATTCCCATTTCCATTTCCTTCCCAACCCTTTGCAGTGAATCGATGGAGCCCACCTCTCCCCCCTGGCTAGCCCCTGAGGCCCCTGAAGCCCAACCCGAGGGGATGCTGCGGATCAGTGATGGCCACAGTTTCCAGGTGATCTGGCCGGTGCATCTAGCCGGCTGGCTGGCCCTGGGCTGGCAGCTGGATTGGCCGCAGCCTGCCGGTGCTGGCCCTGCCCCTGGCCAGGAGGCCGGTGGCCCCTTAATGGCCCCCGTGATCACGGCCCTGCTGGGGGGCCCTTTCCATGCCCGGGCTGAGAAGCCGTATCGGGCGGTGCTGCAGGGGAGCGGCTTTACCCCGGAGATGGACCTCCAGATCACCGCCTCCACCGGCGAGACGCTGTCGCCCACCGATCTCACCTACGCCAATGCCACCGAGATGGCCCTTTCGCTTGATTCCCGCCTGCTCCAGGTCGCCTGTCACCTAACCCTGGTGGCGGCGATTGGGTCTTTGGCCTGCCTGCCGTTCCAGGTGCAGCTGCTGGAGCCAGCCGATGCTCCAGTGCCAACTGCCCCACCCGAGCTCGATGGGATGACCAAAGCCGAGCTGCTGGCCTTTGCCCGCAAGACCTATGGCCAGAAGCTCGATAGCTCGCTCAGCAAGGCAGAAGTGCTGGCGGCTGCTAAGGCCCTGGGCCGGGGCCCTGAGGCAGAAGCGGGCCCTGGGAGCGTGATTGCCCTCGATGGCGCCCAGGCGGCCCTGGACCAGGACCAGGACCCGCAGCCGGGCTGGTTGCTGGGGGACAGTCCTGAGGAAGAGGAGCCTGAGGCGGTGCCTGGGGTGCCGACGGACCTGTTGATTTGAGGGGCGGGGCGGGGGCTTGGACCAGAGCCCGGCCCAGTGGCCTCTGTAAATTCAGCTGCACGCGCAAATCAACCAAGGAGGTTGATGCCCTGCCTGGCTTTCGTCTGCTATGCCCTTCCAGCACAGAGCAATACCTTGAGGTATCCATTAGTGAATCCTCAGCAAGCCTTTTTTATGGCCATGGAAGAGGTTCATTGCGAACGCCTTTCTAGGGTTCAGGTGCTGGTAATAGGTGACCATGTCGTTGCTAGAGCGTTGTAGTGCTGGGGTCATCTCGATGCGATAGCGCCGGAAGATTGCAGGGACTCGCTGGTAAAGCACCAGCCCCTGCATCTTTTCGTGGTCGCTGAGGTGCTGCAGTTCCAGCACCAGGTTGATGTCGGCAGGATTGTCCGCCGCCGTGACGTAGCTCCCGCCAAGCACCAGCGGGGGCAGCGGCAGGAAGGTGGGACTGAGTTCTGCGCTGATGAAGTCGCGCAGCTGGTGGGTTAATCGGCGGCGTTTGTTGCTCCAGGCGAGCACGGCTTCTACCTCCTCCAATGTGCAGGAATGGACGCCATCGGGCAGCAGACCGAACTGATCAAAGCTGGGGATTGGCATGACTCACCTGTCTCCCGAATGGGTATTCCAGCTGTAGCGATGGGCACTGCTGAAGCTCCCTAGGGCGACCCGGCCATGGCGGCCAGCGATGCGATCGTTCAAAGACTTTCAGCGGGCTGTGCGTTCTAGAACGAAGGCAGGGCAGGTAATAGCAAATGTCAAGGCTTCCAGACAGCATTAAGGCAGCCTTATGTTCAGCTGGTTTGGTGTCAATTGGTACGAATAGAGGGTTCGAATGGTGTCGCTATAGATACCTTGCTTCGCCGGAATAGCTTCTTAGGTCAGTGTATTGCATATCTTGCAATTCTGCTAGCAGATTGTTTTGCCTCCTGGCCTTGGGCGGCTTGGCTTGCTGGTCCAATTGCAACGCCGAAAAGGACTGCCCCTGCCGGGGATCAGAGCGGCTCGGTGCCTTCGCTGAGGATGGCGAGGTAAGCGTCGTAGGCGAACAGGCGGTTGCGCCGGCCGCCGGTGATCTCCCGGGCGATGCCGAGGTCCACCAAGGTCTCGATTGCCTTGCTTGCGGTTGGAAAGCTCAGGCCGCTCAACTCCTTCAGTTGTTTTGTGCTGGTGAGCGGCCGCCGGCGCAGGGCCGCATAGCCCAGGCGCACGCCGGGGCCGGATCGGCCCAGGCCCTCCAGCCGCGCCTCATCCGATCGGAACAGTTCCAGCAACCTGTGAGCCGTCGCTACCGCTGCTGAGGCCGTGGACTCCACCCCCTCCAGGAAGAACTCGATCCAGGCCTCCCAGTCGCCCTGCTGCCTCACGCCATCGAGCAGCTCGTAGTAGCGGCTGCGGTGCTGCTTGAAGAACAGGCTCAGGTAGAGCAGCGGCTGCTGGAGCACCCCGGCGTCGATCAGCATCAGCACGATCAGCAGCCGGCCCAGGCGGCCGTTGCCATCAAGGAAGGGGTGAATCGTCTCGAACTGCACGTGGGCTAGGGCGGCACGGGCCAGCACCGGCAGGGAGTGCTCACCGTGGTGGCCGCCATGGATGAACTGCTCCAGCTGACCCATGCAGTCCTCGACTAGCCCCGGCGGCGGCGGCACGAAGCGAGCATTGCCTGGGCGGGTTCCACCGATCCAGTTCTGGCTGCGCCGGAACTTCCCTGGCAGGCGGTCGGCGCCGCGACCGCGGGCCAGCAGCTGTTTGTGGATCTCGCGCAGCAGACGACAGGAGAGCGGGAAGCCCTCCGCCAGCCTGCTCAGGCCATGCTCCAGCCCGGCCACATAGCTAGAGACCTCCACGACGTCGTCAAAGGGAACGCCGGGTGCTTCCTCCAGCTCGAACAGCAGCAGATCGGAAAGGGATGACTGGGTGCCCTCGATCTGGGAGGAGAGCAATGCTTCCCGCCTCACGTAGGCGTAGAGGAACAGCTCCGGGTCTGGCAGCAGGGACGAGACACCATCTAGGCGGCCACAGGCCAGCAGTGCCCGCTCATGCAGTGCCTGCAGGGGGCCGGTCAGGACCAACGTCGGCTCAGGGGGGAGAGGCGCCGGCACGAAAGACCGCACAGTTTCCCCGGCGGTGCTGGTGAGCTCGTAATGGCCGGTGGCTTGGCGCCGCATGGGGCCTCCCCCGCAAACTTTGAATACGAGCCCAGCTTATTCAAAGATGAGCTGGATCCTTGAATAAGGGGGCAGTGGCGTTTAGCTTCTCCAGTCGCGCTGTCCAGGTTGCGCTCGAGAAACCTTTCCAATCTCGGCCTATCGAGCAGCTGTCTTGCAAGCAGCTGCTCGTTCCCAAGGCCCTCCCTGAGCGGTCTGAGGAAGACGCGAAACCTCGAACCTTCTCACATGCCTTCTCACATCTGAGGCAGCCTCACGCTTACTCATTGTTGTACCAGTCATTCTGGGCTTTTGTAACCACAGCCTTCTAAGCAGCCGGTCGTTGGTTCGAATCCAACAGGGGGCGTTTCAGTTGGGGAATGAATGTTGCCCCAAATCGCAGTTATGGCAGGGGCTTTCGGGCAAAGAGCCGCAGACTTTCCCTGGTCACCCCTTCCAATCATGGAGGCCCCCCCCCTGTTGCACGGAGTCGCTGCGGAGCCGAAGCCATAGGGGGCGAGACGCTTCTCGAGGTCCTTGCGCAGGGTGGCTGCCTCACCTGGGAGGTAAGCCCCGGGACTCAATTCGCTCTGGGCGATCAGGTGCTCGGGCAACAGCGTTTCGACTTGGCGGTCAAACGGTTGCTGCAGCAGGTGGCGCAGGAACCCAAATCCCCGTTGGAAGACCTGGGCGTCGGCGAGCGGCGGGTAGCCCCCATTCACGCCTCCCACCCAGGGGCAAGACCGGAGGCCTGGGGTGCTGCTGTGTCTGGAACAGCTGCTGGTTCCGCTGGGGGCTGGATGGGGCAAGCGATGGAACCATGCTGCAGAAGTCGTTGGTCTGCAGCCAATTCAAATCCGCTCGGAAGGCGGTGGCGCAGGACGGCAGCTGCGCGATCGGCCAGATCTCCCGATGGCAGGGGCGAAACGATTGCTTCCACCTCGGCTGGGGTAGCCGGATCGATGCCCGCCAGATCCGGGAAGCGGCTCAGCAGGCGTAGGAGATAGAGCAAGCCTTCGAAATCCAGCAGCCGTGAATCGCCATGGAGCGCGAATCGGCGCTCCCGGTTGCGGGCTGAAGGCATGCGGCGATCGAGACGGGCCAGCTCATTGGCCAGCAGGGCTGTAGGCGGGGGCGGCGCCATGGGCACCAGGGCGACCAGGGCCGCGAATCCCCCGGACTGGCTGGGGCCAAAGACCGGATCGGCCAGGGCAGCATCCATCTCCCGGATCACCGCTTCTGGCACCTGGCGCTGGCGGGTCTGGTTCCACTGCGGGCAGGTGGCCAGGGGCGGATTGAGCCACCAGCCGATCCATTCCACCGGGGCCGGCAGGGCCAGGGCCTGGGTGATCGCTAAGCGCCAAGGGCGGCGGGCATGGGTAGCTTCGACGATCACCGGGATGCCGGCGGCAACTGATTGACGGTTGCGGTGGTGCAGCTGGGCCTCGATGTCGTGCCAGGAGCCCTGAACGGCGGCATCGCCAAAGAACTCGGCCCGCCCCACATCCGTGGAGAGCACGACCGCACCGGTGAGTTCTGCCAAAACCACCGCCAGGCTCGTCTTGCCGCTGGCGGGGGCTTCGATCAGCAGGTGGCAGCGCAGGGGGACGGCCATCGCTGCAGGCTTGCAGGGGCCTGGAGCCAGGACAGCCATAACCTGCGAAAGACCAGGACCACCTGGTGATGGGTGTCGATCGGGCGGAAGGCGGATGCCCGTGGATGGGGCCCCTGGGGGCTGAGCAGGGTGGTTTTTCGCACGAGGTTCTGGAGTTGGGCCGCCCGCTGCCCCAATGCTCAGGGGATCCTGCAAGGCCTTGATGGGCGCCTCCCTGGCAGCCAGCTCTTACCGCCATCCGGATTTGTTTGATGGCCTCCATACCCTCGACCTGATGGAGTTGGGCGGTTCGATGGCGGCGGCAGCGGCTCCCCTGAACCTGACCCAGCCCACAATCAGTCGCCGCTATCAGCAGCTCTGCAAAGACTTTGGCTTGGGGAAAGCGTCCCGGCGCCGTGTTGATGGCTTGTTGTATGGCGAATCGCAAAGCATTCGCCTGCTGCGCCGGGCCTTTCAATCCCATCGCCTGGGCTCAGGGGTGTTCAGGCTTGCTGTCGATTCTTTGCGGCAGGGGCTGTTGGGTGGTGCCCCCCCGATCCTGCCGATCCCGGTGCAATGTCGTCAGGCCAGCAGCTTGCACCGCTTGGTGCGGAGCCACATTTTGGATGGGGCCCTGGTGAGTTCGCTGGAGATTCAGGCGCTCTTACCGGAGCGGCCCATGGCGCCTGACCATCTGGCATTGGCTGGGTCAGCGTCTGGGCCCAGTCCCACGCCTGTAGCCGACGCGCCAACGTATTGCCGAAATGCTTTCTGGGAGTGGGAGGGTTGCATGTTGATTCCGCTCGGCTGTTGGCAGCTGGGCTTGGTGGCTCCCGAGGAGCTTGATGGGTTGCCGCCCCGCTGGTCCGAGGTGGCGGTGCCGCCCCTCGATGCTGCGCCGGGATTGGCCTCGGCAGTTCGCCAACAGCAATGGATGGCCCGCCCAGTTCCCAAGGCCTTAAGCGGTGCTAGCAACTGGCGCCAGTGGCTGGAGGCTCAGGGACTGCCCTGCATTGCGACGCCGAGTTGGTTTGCTGCCTTGAGCTGCGATCGCCCTGGCCTGCGTTGGCTGGCGCTCACCAGGCCTATTCAAGAGCAGATCTGGTTGCTGGTGAACACCAGCGATTGGGACCAGTTTCCCGTGCTGGCTGCGCAGGCCCAGGCGATCCGGCAGGCAATCGGCGGATTTCATGCGTCTGCTGCATACAGCAACCGCCAAAGAGGGGTCCAATTGGTTTGCTGACAACGGGCGGGACTGCTCCACCTTTGCAGCTGCTTAGCAGCAGCCGTTGCCCAAAACAACCATGACCCATCTATGCCGGATTGTCCTTGCAATTGCTGCAACAAGCCTGTCGGTATTTTCGGCTGCTGGGGCCAGGGCTGATTCCGATGCCAGTGATCCCTATGGCAGCTCAGCTAGCAGCACAAGCCCGACGCCTGAGAAGGGGTTTTATGCCACCCTCGGCGTTGGTGGCGCCTGGCCCCAGAATGTGACTGGTGACACGACAGCACTTGGTGTTGGCGTTTCGGGCTCCTATGGCCTCAATGGAGGCTTTTCAGGCGAAGTGGGTGCCGGCTATGACTTTGGAGCCGTACGTGGTGAGCTGACCTACACCTATACAGGTGCAACCCTGAACTCGTTGACACTGAAGGCCTTAGGGGCTAGTGGCAGTGCTGCTATCAACAATGGCAACGTGAGCACCAATTCGGTCTTGGTGAGTGCCTACGTGGATATCCCAACCAAGAGCAAGTTGACGCCCTATCTGGGCGGCGGCCTGGGCTACACCAATGTGAGTTGGGGTGCCTATTCGGCTTCTGCCTTTGGTGCCACCCTGACGCAGCAATCCGGCAACCAAGGGGTCTTGGGATACCAAGCCAAGTTGGGTGTGTCGTATCAAGTCAGGGCCAAAGCCGATGTGTTTGTGGAAGGCACCTACCAAGGCAGCAGTGGCTTCTCCGTTGATCGTGTCAATTACGATTCCCTGAGTGCCTTTGGGGCGCGGGTTGGGGCTCGTTATCGGTTCTGAGGATTGATGGCTGCGTCTGGGATGTCTGATCTGGGCGTCCCAGATACAGCCCGGGGCCCATTGCGTTGTGATCCAGGGCAAGAACAATCCGGTTGATTGCGGTCAAAAGGATTGCTTTGATTGGCATTGCTGGCTTGGTCAATGCAACTTGCTTCGTGCCTATGGAGATTGCAGAGGCGAAGGGACGTTTGCAGCGCCTGGGCCAGCGTCATAGAACTCCCATCCCCAGTGAGCCACCCCCTGTGACACAAGCCTGAGAACGGCAGGTGTAGGTGGAACAGGCGGTGCTCTAGTGATTCACCAGCGAACATGATCGGCGCGCCCTTGTGCTTCCGGCCTGACCGGGCAGCGACCTTGGGGCCGGCACGGCGCAACCGGAGCTACCTAGCACCCTGGCGCAGTGCGGCAGCGGGGTGACCAGCCTGCTCGGCCAGGCCTAGGCTTGAGGGTCGGCTCGGGGGCGCCAAGGATGGCCAGGCTGGAGCCGGATCTACGGATTCGAGAGCGTGAAGCGACAGCGCAGCAAGGCAAGCGCCTCATCGGGGAGGCCTAAAAATCGATCCAGCCAGCCTTCGCCTGTGGGTGGCACCGTGGCGATGCCCACCAGCAGGGCCTGGCCATCGTTGCCAATCCGTTCCCCCTGGGCCTGGTGGCGCTGTCCCTGGGCCCGTTGGGTGTGGAGGCGGGTCTGCACCTGTAAAGGGGGGGCTTGGTAGACGCCAGCGAGGGAAAACCGAAAGCTGGCGCGGAAATCGAGTTGCACCTCGCCGCTTCTGGGGTGCCAGTGGCCTTGGAGTTGCCTGGGTTCAATGGCGATGCTCAGGCCTGGGGGCAGGGGCAGGCCCAAGAGGCGGGTGTTGCGCCAGCTGAGGGCTGGAATCAGCAGCCCGGCGGGATCAAAGCCGATCGCCTGCCAGCCGTCCTGCTCGCCTGCCTCAGCAAGCTGGGCAACTCCGCCGCCGCCGCGGGCGTCGTAGCGAAAGCGCGGGTAGGCACCGATGGCGAGGCCGCAACCGGACGCGGTGCTCAAGTGGAGGACGGTCAGGGGGCAATGGCTTCAGGTGCCGCAATTCAACTCCGCCGGGGGGGGCTTGGGCCGATCCGTCCCTGACGGTCCCGTTAGGCGCCCCAACCAGGAGACCTTCTCCCATGAAACGAATGAGGGAAAAAATTACTGCCCACGAAGGAATTCTGTATAGCTTGCCATTAACCGGGGATTGGCTGCGCCTAACCGGTCATCGATGTAGACTTAAAAACGATATTGAACTTTGCTGTAAAGGCCATTGCCCAGCAGCCAGTTGTTCCAGGAGCCTGAATTGTCCTCGGCGCTAAATTGTTTGACCCAGCCGAGTTCGAGTAGCCAATGGCTGCCTGCGATCCAGCGGGCCAGCAAGCCACCGGAGCCGATGCCATCGCTGTAGTTGATTGTTTGGCCCTGCACAATTCGGTTGCTGCTGACATTGCCATAGCCAATGAAGGGAACCAGTTGCACGGCCTGCTTGTGCTGCTGCCAGAGACTCCAGGCTAATTCTGCAGTGGCTAGATAGCCGCTGTCACCACTGATCAGTTGGCCGGGAAGGCCCCTCAAGCCGGTGTCGCTGCCCAGGGTGAATCCCATCTCAGAAGGCAGGGGATTTTCAGCAATCTGACCTGCAGCACGCAGGCTGAACTGCACTCTTGGCAATACCAAAGCGGCTAAATTGACGCTGCCTCCGTAGGCCCGGGCCGTGCCAGGTACCACACCGATGGAGGCGAGGGCGTTCAGGTGGGATGCATCGGACAGTCCCGCAATTCCCTGCAAGAGATAGGCATTGGCATTCCAGGCCAGTTTGTCGGCAAAACCGGAGACCCCAAGGCCGAAGCGGCCATAGCCGGAGCTGACCCAACTATTGCTGAACAAATCAAGCAACGGGTAGGTTTCGCCGTTGAGGAAGCTGTCATTGCGGTTGATGCTCAGACCGGCAAAGCCATACCAGCGCTGACCCAGGCTTTCCTTGAAGGTCCATTCGAATTGGCCATAGCCTTGCAGCTGGCGATAGGCGGCATTGTGGAGCAGACCTGTGAGCTCAACGAGGTTGCGGCGGCTATAGCCGAAGGAGCCGGAAACGAGCAGGTGGTTGTTGAGGGGATAGGAATAACTGATGGAGCCGAGCAGCGTCCCCAGTTCGGGGGTACGGGTGCCGTCGGCTTCGGCATAGATGAACAGGTTGTCGCCATACTGGAAAAGGCTGTTTCTGGAGAGCAGGGCCGTGGCCCGCGCTTCACCAGTTCCTGTGTTGCCATCATTGCGAAGTGAGAGTTCACCCTCCGTTTTGACCGCCAGGGCATCAACCTTGAGGGTCAACACAGCCAGGGTGGCATCGCTGCCAAGACGATTGATGGCGGCTTTCACCTGGCCCACCCCAGGGAACCGTCGCAATTGGTTGAGTTGGGCTTGCAGGCTTGGCAGGTGCAGCACGTTCCCTTGCAGGGGCCTGACAAGCGGCCTGAGTCGTTGACTCAGCTTTGGATTGTTGCTGGTGATCCGAATTTCGGCGATGCGACCTTGGACCACTTGAAGGCTGAATTGGCCCTGATCAGGATTGGCATACACGCGTGTATTGATATAACCATCACTGATGTAGCGAGCGGTCAGGGCGGCGGCGCAGGCCTGCAGGGTGGTGGCTGGGTCGGCGGTGGCGCAGGATTTCAGCAGGGTTTCAAGTTGGCTCTGGCTGTATTGGTGATTGCCTTCAACGTTCGGAAGTTTGGCTCCCTGAACAGGTTGGATGGGCGGACCTGATTGGTTCGGGGGGCTCGGCGTTTCGGGTTGGAGCCCATCCCTCAGCTGAATCGGCTGTTGCTTTGATCCTGGCCTGGGCTGCTGCAGGGGGTAGGTTTCAGGCCGTCGCACTGGCCCTGGCTGCAGCGGTGGGGCGACCAGTTGGGCGAGCAACAGCATGAGATGTAATGATTTGGCGCCATTATTGCCGCAGTGATGCTGCGGATGGCAAGTCTTGATGTGCCATTCCCCTGGCTGTGCCCTAGAGGGCTTGCTCTGAATGCAACAGGCCGGATCCCTTTTTAGCCAGGTTGCGGCAGAATGGAGCAAAATTGCAGCACATTACAGTCATGACAGCGCGCCCCTGGGGCCAAGGCCACCGTTTTGATCGGCTTTCGCGCCTGTTGCCTGTGCTGCTGGGGCTGGGGGTCTGGCTGGGGCCGATTGAAGGTCCAGGTCGCGCCCAGACCATCGTTCCCAGCTCTGCCATCACCACCGTCACGGATACAAGCACCACCCAGCCGGCCAGTCCAGGCACCACCAATTACGTGATCACCGGTGGCTTGCTCACCAGGGGCAATGCCGTGATCCATTCCTTCAGCAAATTTGATCTGGGAGCGGGTGCCACGGCCACCTTTGATCTCACCAGTAGCCCCAGCACCACCAGTGCCATCTGGGCAAGAGTTCTCTCGGGGGCGCCAAGCAGCCTGAATGGCACGATCTCAGTGCGTTCGCTGCTGGCGAATCCCGTGGAATTGGCTTTGGTTAATCCTTTTGGATTTGTGCTTGGCACCGGCTTCAACACCAATGGTGTCAATGCGTTGACGTTGATTGCTGCGCCTCAGGTGTATGCCCAGTCGAGTGGCACTACAGGCGGTTCGTTTGTTGATTTGCTTTCAACGGCGACGGACACAACCCAGTTGAGCTCTGCCTTGCGCCTGGCCGGTGCTGCCTACGCCAGTGGCGACGACCTGGCGCGCTCCTCAATCACATATAACAGCGATCAGCTAGCCATCAAGCAATTTAACCTGATGGCCGCAAAGATCCATTTTGCGCCTTCGAGTGTGTTGAAGGCCGATACGTTGATGGCTGTTGCGCCTTGGTTTGCCGGCGGCATTAATTTTGGTTCGGGTGTCAACGGGTTGTCGGGTATCGCCTTTGGTGCCTATGCCTTAGCCAATCCTTCGTCTATGGCGTATTCGTTTACTGCGGATCCCGCTGTTTCGAATATAGGGGTATTGGCGGATCCAGCCCATTTCCTCTTGACTCGCGAGAGCCTGTACACGGCTAGCAGTGCCGATACTTTCGCTGTTGGTTCGATCGAATTTAACGGTGTGATTGAGCCCTACTCTGCGCCTACTTTGGGCGCTTTTTTGGTGGCTCGTCAGGCTTATATTCGCTTGCAGAATAATGGCACTGGATTCACTTCTCCATTTGGCGATTATGCTACAACAGCAGAATCGAATGGTGTTTCGCCTGCAAGTGAAGGATCGGGTTTTGCGGTTGTGATTAAGGTTGATCCTTCCATTGGCCCTTATCAGCCTCCCGGTGCTGGCAGCGGCAGTGTCAATAGCCCTACCAAAGGCAGCGGCGATAGCATTCCCCAAGGCAGTGGTGATGGCATTGCCCAAGGCAGTGGCAGTGGCAATGATGTAGGAAGCCCGAGCGATAATTCTTTCAATCGTCACAATGGGCAGTCCTTGGGCCAAGGCCCATCTTCTTTTGCGGCCTTGCCGGCATCGCTGTCCAATCCACAGGGTCAGGGGGGGGATCCGCGGCAAGCTGGCGGACAACCGGGTGCCTCGCCTGCTGGGTCGCCGTCATCCATGGCCGGCCAGGGCGGTGCTGGGATGGCTATCAGTGGCAGCACTGTTGGAATGGGCAGTGGGGCTGCTCCCCAGGGCGGGGCCAATCCCCCACAGGCAGGAACTCCTCCCTCCGCAAACCAGGGGATGGGGCCGGCTCCTCAAGGCAACCCATCGACGATGCCCGCCCCGGCTGATCAGTTCACGACCGCTGAACTTGCCATCACCCATGACACGGCTCAGGCCCTTGGCGTCGCTGATGCCGAGGCCCTCACGCCTGCCCAACTGCAGAAATTGCTGCAGGCCGCCACGGTTTCGATGCGAGAACGAGGGTTGCGGGCCCAGGCGGGCCCCACGGATGAGGCCCAGGCTCGCCGGCGCGACCAAAACTCCTGGGTTGCGGTGATGCCCACGCCATCCGCCACGGATGCGGGTGGCCAGACCGGGATCTTTTCGGCTGCAAATTATACTCCTGCCATTTTGAGCATTCGTTTTACGGAGGCGAAGGGACGCACTCTCAAGGCTGGCGCCGACGCCTTTTTCGATTACACCTTGATCCCGCCGCAAGGGCCGATCATCGGTCAGCGCCTTGAGTTGAATACCGGCCAGCTTTCCGGCCTTTTGAAGCAGCTTTACGCCAGTCTTTCACGCCAGGAACCCCTTGATGTTGGCGATCGCAATTCCCCCTCGCGGCAGCTCTACGACCTGTTGATCGCACCAGTGGCCGAGCAGTTGCATCGTCAGCGGATCAGTACCCTCTTGATCGCTGCTGACCGTGGTTTGCAGGGTGTACCGTTTGCCGCCCTCCATGATGGCCAGCAGTTCTTCGGTGATCGATTTGCCTTTTCCCTCACCCCAGCCCTCTCCCTGACGGATCTGAAGGTGCAGGATGATGCTGTTAAGCGGTTGCTCACCTTTGGGGCCTCCCAGTTCAACGATGGCCTGGCCCCCCTGCCGCTGGTGCCCCAGGAGCTGGAGAAAATTTCTGCTCTCACCGCCAGTGAGGCCATGCTGAATCGCTCTTTCACTCCCAGCAGCCTGCTAATGGCGGCAGCCGATCCCCGTTACATCTGGATCCATGTGGCGACCCACGCTGAGTTTCTTCCCGGCGGTCCTTCCCAATCGCGCCTATTCACCGGAACCACCCCCCTGCCCCTGTCGGCTTTTGCCGACCTGCGCAAAAACCGGCAGGGCCATCCGATTGATCTCTTCAGCTTGAGTGCTTGCCGAACGGCCCTGGGCGATGCCCAGAGCGAGCTTGGGTTTGCCGGTCTGGCGATCCAGGCCGGGGCCCGCAGTGCGATCGGCACCCTTTGGTATGTGGATGATGTGGCCACATCGGCCTATTTCATTCAGGTGTATCGCTATCTCAAACAGGGATTGCCCAAGGCAGAAGCATTGCAGGCCACCAGGCGCGATTTCAGCCAGGGCAGGGTGCAGCTGGTTGGCAACAGGATTCTGGCGGCTGATGGTGAGTTGTTGCTTGACAAGCTCAACGTGGCTGAGCAACGGCGGGTGGCCAGCGGCCTGTCCAATCCCTATTTCTGGGCCGGCATTGAAATGGTGGGTTCCCCATGGTGAGCCTGCCCTCTTGCTCGGATGGCAGTCAAATCCTGGCTGCCAGATAGATTCTTTTGCACCCTGATTGCCCTGGGCTGGTTGTTGGTTATCCCCTTGCCCTGGGTCTGGTTTCAAGTCCTTGCATTGTTGTGACGATTCACCATGACTACCCTCCTTCTCGTCGTTGCTCGCCACGCCTGCCTTCCTTCCGTTCCGCAGCGCCCGGCACCAAGGCTCTCGCTGCTGCTGGCGTTGCTCGCTTCTCTGGCATTCGGATTGCCGGCCTGGGCTGAGGGGAGTTCGCGCAGTGTTTTTCCTGGTCGCCGTGTCGGCGGCGGCACCCGCGGCGAATGCACCGCCCGGCTGGTAGCCAATCTGGTGCCCAGGTCGAATGTCTTTGCCCCTGGCGCTAGTGGTTTGATTGGCATCCTGGAGGGGCCCAGCGCCAACCTTCACCCCCTGATGGTGGCCTTCAAGCCGGCTGACGCCGCCGGGGTTGTGGTGCCAGGTGCAGCCGTTGTCAGCCGCGAGATCGCTGCGGTTCCCGTGAGCCTGCTGCTGCTCAAGGCGCCGCCGCTGGGCGCCGGCCTGGTCTGGGAAAGCAGCTACCGCTGTGAGGGCGCCAGCACCGATCCCGATCCCCTCAGTTTCGTCTCTGCTGGGGCGCCACCGGCCGTGAGTCTGCTGTTGCCCGCACCGCTGTCGGCGGATCGGTTGCTGCAGGCCCAGCTGGCCCGGTTGAAGGCCCAATGCGGTGGCACGGTGTCCAAAGAGCAGCTGGCCACGGACTTTGGCTTGGATGAACTGCAGTCCAACGACTGGCCTGCCCTGGTGCCGATCCGTTGCTTGTGACGTGGATGGCGTGGACGGTAGGGCTGCGGCCCGCCCTGGGTCGCTCCAAGCTGCAACGGTTTGGTAAGCGGCTGCTCCCCTTTGGCATTGGCCTTGGTTTTTTGGCGGCCATTCAGGCCGCCGGCATCGCCGAATCGCTGAACCTGCTCATCTACGACACCGCCGTTGCCCTGCGGCCCGCCCCGTCGGGCGCCCGCTGGCCGATCCGTCTGATTGGCCTGACGGAGGCGGACATCCGCCGGTTTGGCTGGCCCTTGAGCGATGCCCTGCTGGTGCGGGCGATCGATCGCCTGCGGGCCGACGGTGTCAAGGCCATTGGCATCGACTTCTATCGGGATCGGGGCGTTGAGCCGGGGGCAGCCCTGTTGCGGGATCGCATCCGCCGCCACCCGGAGATCATCACCATCTTCAATGGGGCGGCGGGGATCCCAAGCCCGCCCGGCACGCCGGTGCAGCAGCGGTCCTTCAACGATCTGATCGTGGATGCCGATGGCGTGGTGCGTCGGGATCTGGTCCACGTCGAGGGGCAGCCGCCCGAGTTTGTGTCCTTGCCGCTGCGGTTGTTTGAACGCACGACCGGCAATCAGGCCCTGCGCGATCACTTCCAGGGGGGCGTTCTCGATCGCGACTGGCTGCGCCGCGATTCCGGGGGCTATCGCAACCAGGACGCCGCCGGCCTGCAGCGCATGTTGGCCTTCCACCAGCCCAATCGTTTTCCCAGCTGGAGCTTCAGCAGCCTGCTGGATGGCACCATCCCCGCCAGGGATCTGCGCGGCACGCTTGTGCTGATGGGCAGCCGTGCCCCCTCCCTGCGGGATTCGTTTCAGACCCCATTCACCCGCTTTGGCCAGCAGGCGAATTTGGTAACGATGGATGGGGTCGAAATCCATGCCCAACGCTTGGCCGCCCTGTTTGATCTTCAGGCGGGCGGCCAGTTCCAGATGGTGGCCCAGCCGGCCTGGATCAACCGCGCCCTGGTGTTGGTTGCCCTTGCCCTGGGCCTGCTGGTGGGCGAGCGGCCGCGATCGTTGGTGCGCAGTGCCCTGCTGCTGCTGCTTGCGGAGGCGCTCCTGCTGACGGGGGCGGTTGGCCTCCTGGTGGGCGGCGCCTGGGTCGGGATCGCATTGCCGATGGCGGGCCTGGCCCTGATGGCAGTGGCCAGCTGGATCCGCCGGGCAGCGGCGAGCCAGGAGCACCAGCGCCAGTTTGAGCGGCTCCTGGGCCAGACCACCTCGCCAGCGGTGGCGGCCGAGCTGTGGAATCAGCGCGAAAGCCTGCTGGCCGATGGCCGCTTCCCCGGCCGGGAACTGCCGCTCACGGTGATGCTGGCCGATACGGTGCATTTCAGCTCGGTGGGCGAGTGGATGCCCCCCACGGAGTTGCTGGATTGGTTCAACACGGGCATGAAGATCTTTGTGGAGATCATCAATCGCCATGGCGGCATGGTGAACAAGTTCACGGGGGATGGCTTCCTGGCGGTGTTTGGCGCCCCGTTGCCGCTCGATGCCCACCAGAATGCCGAGGCTGCGGTGACCGCCGCCCATGAGATTCAGCTGGCGGTGGAACGCCTGTTGCTGGATCTCGAGCAGAAGCAGTGGCCGCCGATTCGCCTGCGCATCGGCATCAGCAGTGGCCCCGTGATCACGGGTTCGATGGGCGGCAGTGCCCGCATGGAGTATGCGGTGCTGGGCGATGCGGTCAACATCAGTGCCCGCCTCGAAGCCTTGACCAAGGAGCGCATGAGCAACAACTGCCGGGTCCTGCTCTCCTCCGCGACCAAGGATCTGCTCGAGCCGGGGCGCTGGCGCCTGTTCGCCTGGGGCCCCCAGCCGGTGAAGGGGCGTGAACAGACGGTGGATGTCTATGAATTGGCCAGTGGCGAGGATGGGGCCGCCAGCGACGACCTGCAGATCTGACTCCCAGCCAGCTGGTCCATGCCCTGTCCTGGGCACCGGCAGCTGTTCCGGTTGGGCTCTCGAGCCGCGGGGGTGGGGCCCGCCCTTGGTTCGCCGCCGGGGATGGGGTGGCAGGTCCCGTCCCTGGGGCGTGGGGCGCCATCGTGGAAGGACCGGTTATTTGAGCTCCCGTGCGCCCTTTGTTTCGCCCCTGGTCCCGTCGCCTGGCCAGCGGCTTGCCTGCGCTCCTGCTGCTGGCGGGTGGCCTGGCCCCTGCCGCCCAGGATCCGGCGGAGCACCACCACCACGACCATGGCGCCGCCGCGGGGCCAGCAGCCGTTGACGCCGCCAGCCCTGGGGCGGCCTCGGGCCATGGGGGCCATGGCCTGGATCTCGGTCCCGCCGGCGCCAGCTATGACCTGCGCTTCCTCGACGCCATGGTGCAACACCACCGTGGTGCCCTGCGGATGGCCGAATTCGTCTTCGACATCGGCTCCCCGGGGGTCGGTGCCCTGGCGGCGTCGATCTGGCGGGACCAGGCCCAGGAGATCAAGGCCATGGGCCAATGGCGCAAGGCCTGGTATCCCGAAGCCCCCGTGGCGCCCGTGGCCTATCAACCGGGCGGTGACCCGAACGCCCTGTCAGGTCTGGCGCCGATGACCGCCGGGCAGATCGCTGCCATGGGCATGGTCCGGTCGCTGCCCACCAGGGCCAATCGGGTGACCTGGTTCCTCGAGGGGATGCTGCAGCACCATGGCGGCGCCCTGGTGATGGCCCACGATGCCCTCCAGAAAAGCCACAATCCCACCAACCTGCGGCTCGCCCGAGGAATCATCGTTACCCAGCGCCAGGAGATTGTCCGCCTTCGTCAAATGCTCCGGCACGACGGTCTGAATCGGCCTGAGTATTATCAATATGATCCTTTATTCTCCTTGCCTTGATCATTGACGGCCCAGGCTTTTCCTGGGTTGTTTAAGCGCTTTTTGGGGCGGAGGCGTGATCGTTTGAAGGCGGCAACTGCTGCCGGCGAGGATGAATAGCCATTCTCAAATGTTCCCATGCCGATTGATTTTCGGCATGGTGAATGGGCAAGCAAGTGAATGGGTTGGGTTTGCCATGGCTTCCTGCGGGATGATTGCTAATTCCTTGGGTTAGTCCTACTTGTTCATCGCACTTCGCTGGGCGGGTTGTTCTGCAGGTCAGTTCTCCGTTTGCGTGCGAATGGCCTCAACCCATCGATTGCCGATGGGACCCCGATCCAAGGCCGCAGCGCAGATCTGGACCTCGATGTCCGTTGCCCCCCTGCGCCTCCAGCCCTAATTGGGCAGGAAGTCGGCAGCGACCAGATCCGGCCGGCGCAGCAGGGCAAACACGGTGCCAGCGTTGCCGCGGCAGATCCGCAGGTCCTGATCGAGCACGGTGATATCGAGCCAGGCGGGGAAGCTCTGGCGCACGGCCGCGAGCAGTTCCAGCCGTTGCCCCCCCAGGCGGGGCCCGATCCAGCCACCCCGCTGGAACTGCACCGCCACCCGTTGGGGCGGGCAGACCTCCAGGGTCGCCACCACGCTGATCGCCGCAACCGCGCCGAGGGGGCCCTTGAGCCGCAGCAGGTTCATGCCCAGGCCCCGGTTCGGCTCAAGCACCTGCAGGTTCTCGAGCCAGGGGGCTTCGCGCAGCCAGGGTTGGCGGCTGGAACTCCAGCGCAACTCCCACACCCCGGCCAGCAGGGCCCGATCCCGCTCGAGGTTGGCGGGTTGATCCCGTTCCAGCTGCTCGACCAGGGAGCCGGTCGCAGCGGGTGCGTCGGCGCCTCCGCCCTGGGGCGGGCCGGCGCTGGGCCCCTGCAGGGCCGTGAGCAGCTGGTGGCGGCAGTCGTTCACGCCGTTACCAGGAGGGGTTGAGCAGCCAGGCCAGGCCCAGGCCCAGCTGGCCGACGATGCCCTTGCCCGTCAGCCACTCGCCCAGCAGGGCTGCGGCGAACCCCACCATGGCGGCGCGGCCGTTGAGTTGCTCCACCCCCGCCAGGGCGCCGACGTTCCAGGGCCTGGAGGTGGTGAGGCTTTCGCCGAACTTCTCGACGGGTTCGTAGCGATAGGCGTCGTTGGCCATGGCGCGGCATCGGTCGGGACGCCGAGCCTATGGGGTCTGGCGGGGGGCTGGCGGGCCCGGCGCTGACGGCCCCTGGAGCGGTCCCGGCCGGCGCAGGGGCGGGGGAGCCAGCGCCTGCAGGGGGCGCACCCCGCTGGTTCGACCCGCTGGCGTCTGCGGCGCCGATGCGGCATGGCGGCCCCAGACAGGCGGCGCCCCGGCCTGGGGTCGGCCCGGCGCCGCTAGGCCTGGGCTCTGGCATGCCTGGGGCAGATGGACACCGGCGGATCCCTGGACCCGCGCATCAGGGCCCTGGCGGCAGACCAGCAGTTCCGGCCCGAAGCCCTGATCGAGGTGCTGCATCGCCTGCAGGCCCTCGATGGCGCCCTGCCCAAGGAGAGCCTGCGCCAGGTGGCCCAGGCCCTGGGGCTACCCCTGAGTCGGGTGGTCGGGGTGGCGAGCTTCTATCACCTGTTTCGCCTCGAGCCGCCCCGCCCCCACCGCTGCGCCATCTGCCTGGGCAGCGCCTGCTTCGTGCTCGGGGCCCCGAGCCTGGCCGCCCTACTGGAGGTGCGGCTGGGCCAGCGCTTGGAGCGCGCCAGCGGCTCGGCCAATGGCGCCCCCCGCGCCCCCGGTCCGGCCCGGCTCCCCCAGGCGACCAGGGCCGCCGTTGGCCCCGGAGTCCAGGCGCCGGGGGGGCGATCCCGGCGGCGGGCTGGGACCGACAAGCCGCGCCGCAGGCTCCCGGGCCGGGTCTCCCTGCGCCCTGCGCTCCCAAACCAGGAGCTCCTGGGCCGGAAGACCGACAGCCCCAGCAGCCAGGGCTCCCCGAACCCAGGCCCGCAGGCCCGAAACCGGGCGATCCCGAACCGGGCGCTCCCCAATCGGCAGACCCGGAACCGGCAGACCCCGAACCGGGGTATCCCGAACCGGGAGAGCCTGAGCCAGGGTGACCCGCCTGCGCTCACCTGGAGCCTGGAGCCGGTGAGCTGCCTGGGAGCCTGCGGCCAGGCGCCGGTGCTGGTGGTGGATGGGGTCCTGGCCCTGCGCTTGCCGGTGGATTCCGCGCCAGCCCTGCAGGCCCGCCTGGACCGCCTCGGTCTGCCGAGGGCCGCGGAGCCCTGGGCCCCCGGGGCGGGCTGATGGCTGCGTCGCTGTCGCGGCCCTCTCCCCTGGCTCCGGCCGCAGAGAGGCTGGGGGCTCCGCCTGCCCCCTTAAGGCGCCAGCTGAGGTGCTGCACGGCCAGTGGCTGCCTGGCTGCCGGCGCCGGGCCGTTGCTGCAGGCCCTCCGCCAGGCCCAGGAGGCTGTGGCTGCCGCGGAGCTGGCTGCCGCGGAGCTGGCTGCGGGGGAGGCCCCGGGGGAGGCTCCCGGCGACACCCGGGGCGAGGCCGGAGCCCTGCAACTGGGGATCAAGGCGGTGGGCTGCCTGCGGCTCTGCAGCCGTGGGCCCCTGCTGGCCTGGGATGGGCCGGGCGGCCCGGCCCTGTTTTCCCTGGGCAACGCCGATCCCGGCATTGCGCCTGGAGCGGCAATCAGCCCCGACCAGGCCCGGGCCCTGGTGCGGGCGGCAGCCACCGCTTCGGGCCCTGGGGCCCTGGCGGCAACCAATCTGGCGGCTGGCTGGGTGGCGGCGCCCCGTCCTGAGCAGGCCAGCACCCCGGAAGCCCAGGCCGGCATCCCCAGCCCCGCAGCAACGGACCTCACCTGGGAGCGGCTGGACCTGGGCCATCCCTTTTTTGCCCTGCAACAGCCCGTGGTGCTCGAGCACTGCGGCTGGATCGACCCGGAGTCGATCGACGATGCCCTCGCCCACGGGGCCTATGGGCAATGGCGCCGTTGTCTCTCCCAGCTCAACTCTGAATTCAGCCCCGAATCCAGCCCCGAACTCAGCCCCGAGGCGGTGCGGGCCCTGGTGCGCCGCAGTGGCCTGCGCGGCCGGGGCGGCGCCGGCTACCCCACCGGTCTCAAGTGGGACACGGTGGCCCTGCAACCGCCGGGGCCCCGGTTTGTGGTGTGCAACGCCGATGAGGGCGATCCGGGCGCCTTCATGGACCGCAGCGTGCTCGAGGGCGATCCCCATCGCCTGCTGGAGGGCCTGGCGATCGCCGCCTTTGCCGTGGGCGCCGAGCGCGGCTTCATCTACTTGCGGGCCGAATACCCCCTGGCGATCGACCGGATGCGCCGGGCCCTGGAGCAGGCCCACCAACGGGGGATTGTGGGGCCGGGCACCGGCCTGGAGCTGGAGCTGCGCGTGGGGGCCGGGGCCTACGTCTGCGGGGAGGAAACGGCCCTGTTGCAATCGATCCAGGGGGAGCGGGGCCAGCCCCGGCCCCGGCCGCCCTACCCGGCCCAGGCGGGGCTCTGGGGCGCGCCGACCCTGATCAACAACGTCGAGACCCTGGCGGCGGTACCGGCGATCCTGCGCCGGGGCGCCGACTGGTTTGCCTCGATCGGCACCGAAACCAGCAAGGGCACCAAGGTGTTTTCCCTCTCGGGGGCGGTGCGCCACACGGGCCTGGTGGAGGTGCCGATGGGACTCAGCCTGCGCACGATTGTCGAAACCATGGGCGGTGGCGTGCCCGCCGGCCCTGGTGCGGCGCCGGGCGCCGTCAAGGCGGTGCAGACCGGCGGCCCCTCGGGGGGCTGCATCCCCGCCCACCGGCTCGACACGCCGGTGGACTACGAGAGCCTCCAGGCCCTCGGCTCGATCATGGGCTCCGGCGGCATGGTGGTGGTGGGCCAGGCGATGGCGATGCCCGCCCTGGCGCGCCATTTCATCCACTTCAGCGTGGCGGAGAGCTGTGGCAAGTGCCTGCCCTGCCGGGCCGGCACGGTGCAGCTGGAGCAGCTGCTCGATCGCCTGCTGGCGGGTCTGGCCGAACCCGGGGAGCTGGAGCAGCTCGAGCAGCTCTGCCGGATGGTGAAGGCCACCAGCCTCTGCGGCCTGGGCCAGGCCGCCCCCAACCCGGTGCTCAGCGCCCTGCGCCATTTCCGCCCGGAATTCCTGGCGGCCTGCAGGCCCGCATCCAGGGAAATGCCTGGCGATTCGGCCCTCGGTCCACGTCCTGATCCGCTGCCAGAGCAGGCTCCGGTTCCAGGGCTCGCTGGCCCGCCTGGATCCGAAACGCCTGCATGCCAGCCCGGAGGCCCGCCCTGATGGCCGTGGTGACCCTGCGGATCGATGGCCAGGCGGTGGCGGTGCCGGCGGGCGCGAGTCTGCTGGCGGCCAGCCGGGCGGCCGGGCTGGTGTTGCCCGTGTTGTGCCACCGCGATGGGCTGACGCCCGTGGGCGCCTGCCGCCTCTGTCTGGTGGCGATCGAAGGCCAGGCCAAGCTGCAGCCCGCCTGCACCAGCGAAGCCCTGGAGGGCCAGGTGGTGAGCACCGACACACCCGAGCTGCGCCAATGGCGGCGCATGGCGGTGGAGCTGTTCTTCGCCGAGGGCAACCACGTCTGCGCCTACTGCGTTGCCAGCGGCGCCTGCGAACTGCAGGCGATGGCGGTGGCCGTGGGCATGGACCACAGCCGCTTCCCCTACCAGTACCCCCTGCGCCAGGTGGATGCCTCCCACCCCCTGTTCAGCCTCGATGCCAACCGCTGCATCCTCTGCAGCCGCTGCGTGCGGGCCTGTGCTGAGCTGGAGGGGGCCCATGTCTGGGCGATTGCCGAGCGGGGCCGCCATTGCCGCCTGGTGGCCGGCCTGGACCAACCCTGGGGCGAGGTGGATACCTGCACCTCCTGCGGCCAGTGCGTGGAGGCCTGCCCCACCGGTGCCCTGTTTCACAACGACGAAGGCACCGCCGAGAAGCAGCGCCAGCTGCCCCAAACCCAATCCCAATCCCAATCCCAACCCGTGCGCCGGGTCCACGACCAGCCCCGGAGGGTGGAGCCATGAGCCTGGGATCACCAGCACCAGAGCCCCCAGCACCGGCATCCCTGTCCACAGGTCTGCCCAAGCCGCGCCTGCGCCTGGCCACCGCCTGGTTGGCGGGCTGTTCCGGCTGCCACATGTCCTTTCTGGATCTCGATGAGCTGTTGTTTGTGCTGGCCGAACGGGTGGAGTTGGTGTATTCGCCCGTGGCCAGTGACATCAAGACCTATCCCGAGGCGGTGGATGTGTGTTTGGTGGAGGGGGCGGTGGCCAACACCGCCAACCTGGAGCTGGCCCTGCAGCTGCGGGCGCGCACCGCATTTGTGATTTCTTTTGGCGATTGCGCCGTGACGGCGAATGTGCCGGGCCTGCGCAACCTGCTCAACCGCGAGGGTGCAGGTGGCGCGGACGCGGTGTTGCAGCGCAGCTATGTGGAGCTGGCCGATGGCAGTGGCCGCCATCCCCATGCCCCTGGCCTGGTGCCGGAGCTTCTTGAACAGGTGCTGCCCCTGCATGCGGTGATTCCCGTTGATCTGTATCTGCCGGGTTGTCCGCCCTCGGCCGAGCGCATCGCCGCCACGCTCCTGCCCCTGCTGGAGGGCCAGCGCCCGCTCCAGCAGGGGGCGGCGATGCTGCGGTTCGGCTGATGGCAGAGCCAGCCAGGAACTGCCAACCATGAGCCGCCAACCATGAGCCGCACGGTGCTGATTGATCCGGTCACCCGGATCGAAGGCCACGCCAAGATCAGCCTGCATCTCGATGCAAACGGCTGCCTCAGGGATGCCCGCTTTCATGTGGTGGAGTATCGCGGCTTTGAGAAATTCTGTGAGGGCCATCCGTTTACGGAGATGGCCGGAATCACGGCCCGCATCTGTGGCATCTGCCCGGTGAGTCACCTGCTGGCGGCGGCGAAAACCGGTGACAAGTTGCTGGGGATCACGATCCCGCCGGCGGCCCAGAAATTACGGCGGCTGCTCAATCTGGCCCAGATCTGCCAGTCCCACGCCCTCTCCTTTTTTCACCTCAGCAGTCCCGATTTTCTGCTGGGCTGGGAGTGCGAACCGGCTCGCCGCAACCTCTTTGGCCTGATGGCCGCCGACCCCGATCTGGCCCGCGCTGGCATCCGGCTGCGCCAGTTCGGCCAGCAGATTCTGGAACTGCTGGGCGGCCGCAAAATCCACGCCGCCTGGGCCGTGCCGGGGGGCGTGCGCAGCCCCCTCAGCGACGACGCCAAAGCCTGGATCCAAGAGCGCTTGCCGGAAGCGCGGGCCACGGCGCGGCTGGCCCTGGAGCGCTTCAAGCCCCTGCTTGATGGCCCCCTGCAACGGGAGCAGCAGCTGTTTGGCCACTTCCCCAGCCTGTTCATGGGCCTGGTGGGGCCCGATGGCGAGTGGAACTGCATCGATGGCCAGCTGCGCCTGATCGCCAGCGATGGCACGGTGCTGGCCGACCAGCTCGATGAGAACAACTACGCCAGTTTTTTGGCCGAAGCCGTTGAAGACTGGACCTATCTCAAGTTTCCCTATTACAAGCCCCTCGGTTCTGTTGATGGCATGTACCGGGTTGGGCCCCTGGCCCGCCTGAATCTGTGCGAGCGGATCGGCACCCCCTGGGCCGATGCCGAACTGGCCGACCTGCGCGCCCGCCATGGCCGGGTGGTGACCAGCTCCTTTGCCTATCACCAGGCGCGGCTGGTGGAGATCGTCGCCTGCCTCGAGGCGATTGCACAGCTGGTGGCCGATCCCGAGCTGCAGGACCGGCGCGTGCGGCTGCGGGGACCCCTGCAATGCCGCGAGGCCGTGGGCGTGAGTGAGGCACCGCGGGGCACCCTGTTTCACCACTACCGGGTGGATGACAACGGCCTGATCACCGGCGTCAATTTGATCATCGCCACCGGCCAGAACAACCGGGCGATGAATCGCACCGTGCTGCAGATCGCCCGGGAGCTCATCCCCGGGCCCGTGGCTGCGGGCGCTGAGATCCCCGAGGCCCTGCTCAACCGGGTGGAGGCGGGGATCCGCTGCTACGACCCCTGCCTCTCCTGCTCCACCCATGCGGCCGGCCAGATGCCCCTGCGGCTGCAACTGCTGGCGGCCGATGGCCAGCTGCTGGCGGAGCGCTGCCGCGGATGAGGGCCCAGGTGCCAGGGCCCCGGGGCAGCAGCCGGCGGGCGGCTGAGCTTGGCCAGGCCCGGCCGCGGCCAAGCGGTGCCGCGTCCCTGGTGATCGGCCTCGGCAATCCCCTGCGGAGCGATGACGGCATCGGTTGGCGGCTGGCCGCCCAGCTGCCGGCGCGGGCTGGCCTGGTGGTGCGCTGCCGCCAGCAGCTCACCCCCGAGCTGGCGGAGGATCTGGCGGCGGCGGAGCGGGTGCTGCTCCTCGATGCCTGCCTAGGGCCCCAGGGGCCTGAAGGGGGTGCCGAGCGGCAGGGGGGGGCGGCAAAGCGGCGCTTGCCCCCGGCTCCGCCCCCGCTTGTACTGCAGGAGATTCCCGCCCCTTTGGACCAGTCCCTGGCCAACGGAGCGGCCGGGATCTGGGCGGGGGCGGAGCCCTGGGGCGGCGCCAGCCATGGCCTCAGCCCCCAGGCGTTGTTGGCCCTCAGCCAAGCCCTCTATGGCCGGGCGCCCCGGGCCCAGCAGCTGCTGTTGCCGGGCCACCACTTCGGCCATGGGCAGGGCCTGTCGTTGGCCCTGGCCCGGCGCCTGGGCGAGGCCCGGGGCCTGATCAACGGCTGGATCGCCGCCGGCCTGGCCGGCCAGGGCGATGCATGAACTGGCCCTGATGGAGGCCCTGCGCGAGCTGGCCGAGGAGCAGGCCGCGCGCCATGGCGGGGGCCGCATCAGCGCGATCCGGCTGCGGGTCGGCAGCCTGGCGGGCGTGGAGCTGGAGGCCCTGGAGCTGGCCTTTGCGGTGGTGATGGGCCGGGAGGCACCCCCAGGGATGGCGCCGGTGCAGCTCCAGATCGAACCTGTGCCGGCCCGCTGTTATTGCCGTTGTTGCGCCGGCGATTTCCTGGCCCGAGATGGCTGCTGTGAGTGCCCCGTTTGCGGCAGCATCAGCCGCGACCTGCTCCAGGGCCGGGAACTGGAGCTGGTGGCCCTGGACCTGGCCTGAGCGGCTGCGGCAGCGTTGACCTGGTTGGGGTCATCGAATCGCCCTCAGGCTTGCCATGGCTGCGGCTTCATGTTGTCTCCTGAGGGGGATTGATGGGCTGGACTGGTTGACATAATATGCAAATAATGGTTGGTATGTTGAGAGGTTTATTGATTGGGTGAATGTGATATCTGGGGGGCAAGCTACAAAAAAGAGTCAGCCTGATTGCGCTGTCGCCTTGTTGGTTTGAGCCTGGCTCTTCTGGGGTTTGATTCACCAAAAGGACCGCTTCGATTCCTGCCCTGTGGAACAATGGTGGCTGCAGGATTGCGCCCCATGGTCATGACCGGTAGCCCAGGTATTGCCCTCGTGACAGGCGCTAGCTCGGGAATCGGTCTGGAGATGGCCCGCCTGTTGGCGGCCCGGGGCCATGGCCTGGTGTTGGTGGCCCGCAGCACCAGCAAGCTGGAGGCCCTGGCCAAGGAGCTGGAGGCCGCCCATGGCATCGCCGTGACGGTGGCCTCGATCGACCTGGGGCAGCCCGGCGCCAGCCAGCAACTCTGGGCGTTCACCGAACGCCAGGGGATTGCCGTTGAGATCCTGATCAACAATGCCGGCATCGGTGTTTACGGCGAGCACATCGCCCTCGACCAGGCCAAGGTGGCTAGCATGCTGCAGCTGAATATCCTCAGCCTGAGCGAACTCTGCCAGTGTTATGGGGTGGCGATGGGGCGCCGCGGCAGGGGCTGGATCCTGAACATCGCCTCCACGGCGGCCTATCAGCCCACCCCCTATTTCGCGGCCTACGGGGCGTCCAAGGCCTATGTGCTGAATTTCTCCGAGGCCCTGGCCATGGAACTGGAGGACCAGGGGGTGGTGGTCAGCTGCCTCTCGCCCGGCCCCAGCGACACGGGCTTCTTCACGGATCTCGACCAGCGCGGCATCGCCATCGACACCTTCGCCAAGGGGGGGCGCCGCTCAGCCCGGGCCGTGGCCGAGGCGGGACTGGAGCGCCTGTTCGCCGGCCGGCTATCCAGCATCGATGGCCGGATCAATACCTTGAAGGCCCTTTCCCTGCGGCTGGTGCCCCGCCGGGTGGTGGCGAAATTCTCGAAAGCGCTGATGTCGGCAAAGGCGGCTGGTTGACTTGGTTATGGGATGAATTGATCGTGATGATCGCAAGTCCCATTGCAATCCGGGCTGCAGGGTGAATTGCGATGGCTGGGTAGCATTGTTCAACGGCTGGCTGGCATTGTTCACCAAGATGATTGTTCACCAAGATGGCTGAGTAAGCCTCGCCAGGAAAGGTGCGAACGGATTGCTCCAAGCACTAGGCAGAACCGCTTTGCTACGGGACGGTTGGGTCGGGCATGGGTTTGCGTGGGCGTCATGACGCCTGGGTTGCAGGTGGCTGACAATTGGGCCCATCGATCTAGCTTGAAGGCAAACGAACCTATTTCGTTGATCAATCTGGAGATTTGCGCATGAATGGGGCCCAGGCGCTGGTCAAGATGCTTGAAAACCATGGGGTCACCCATGTGTTCGGCATCCCTGGAGCGAAGGTCGACAGCCTGTTCATCGCCCTGCTCGATTCGCCGATTGAGCTGGTGCTCTGCCGCCATGAGCAGAACGCCGTTTTCATGGCCCAGGCCTTTGGCCGGCTCAC
>CALRRL020000035.1:0-23255 GCA_943370565.1 Synechococcus sp. UW140
ACGGCAGGCGGCGGATCAGCTGGCCTTCTGAAAAGGTGCGGATCACGGCCAGCCGTTCCACCCGCGTCTCGTGTTTGGCCGCCTCGATCAATGTCAGGCCCATGCTCACCCCGGGGCCAGGCCCCAGCAACGTCCCCAGCTATTGCCACGGCCACGGCACGGCCGGGGGCCGTTTCGATTTTTTGGGCAGCACTCCAGCTGAGTTACTGATCCACCCCAGCGACGGAACTTTACATCACCGTCTTGGAGCTTGGTTCCACTAGCGCTAAATCAACCGTCTTCTGACTGGTTCGGACGGATCTCGACCCAGGGCTCCCCTTCCCTGAGTAGTGACAACGCCCGGGGCAAGGTCGTTGCCAGAACCTTCTGCAAGGCAGCGTTACTGCAGTTGCCCACCCGCAGCCAGATCACCTGGGGTGGCGGGCCCTGTTCATCCAGCAGGCGCATGAAATCCCGGTCCTTGGTCATCACAACAACCCCTGCATCCCGTGCAGCCCGAAAGATCTCAGGATCGCTGGCATCTCGCATGCCAACCTCCCGAACAGCGATCGCCTGCAGTGCCCACCTCTGCTCGTTGATCCAGCGCGCCAGCAAAGGTGGCAGCTGGGCGTCAAGCCAAAGCTTCATCCCACCAGAACTGGGTGATCGATTTCCCTTGCCGCATAGGCCAAAGCCGCCTTGAGGTCCTCCGCCTCCAGATCCGGGAAATCAGCCAGGATTTGGGCGCTGCTCTCACCAGCGGCATAAAGCTCAAGGATGTCCCGTACGCGGATGCGCATCCCTCGGATGCAGGGCTTGCCTCCGCACTGCTCTGGGTTATGGGTGATACGGCTGCTCATCAACCAACCCTAAGGCGGTTCAACCCAGCTGGGACTTCACATGCCGTGGTCGGTTTACCAGCCGCAACGGCCGCTGGGCTGTGTCGATCAGCAGGTTCTGCAGCAACTCCCGGCTGGAGATCAGCAGGTGAGCCAGGAGCGCTGCTGTGACCTTGGGCTCGGCGACCCGATCGCCCCGGCATCTGGCCAGAACGGATCCGAGCTCGCGCAGCTCCCGATCGATGTTGGCCGCCATCTCTGCGGTGCTTTCTCGCTGCATCAAACCGAGTCGACAACGTTCCATCCCACCACTCTGCAGGCCATCAGCACCGCTGTTGACGCGCGTCTGGGTGAAGGCCAAGACGTTGTTTCCAGGGAGGCGCTGCTACCCACCCAATCCAGCAAGCCCCAAGACCAGCAATCCAAATCCCCTCCGCCATTCACTCCCTGTGGGTGGGGCTGCGCGCAGGAGCCTTCATGGTCCGGCTGGCCTCAAGGGCTGCGCAAGTCCGCCTTTTGCTTGTTGGTGCGGCTGACGCCTCACTGGACGGGATGGGGCGGCCCCTTGACCCCAGCCGCCTTGGTTTTTGGGTCCTGCGCTCTGCCCCAAATGGCCTCGATCGTTCGCAAACAATCGCTCTCCCGCTTCCGCTCTGAGCTGCTTGATGAGCTCAGCTATTGCTGCCAGGTGGCGGCTAATCCCTGCCTGAGGCTCGGAGCCTTGGCCGATGAGATCCTCATGGATCGCATCAGGGAGTTGCCCGAGCCCGAGCTCGATCCCGAGATCCTCGCCCAGCTGCCCTATTAGGGGCAGCCGCTGGGGCTGGGGGCCATCAGGCCCCTGGCCCTTGGTCAGCTTTGACGCTGCTGGCAAGAGCAAGGGACCCCGCCTGCTGTCGCCATGGTCGAGCCGATGAGCGCCGAGCGCTTCCTAGACCGCTGGCAGAACTATCGCGACCAACCCCAGCAGGTGGCGGCGGTCCGGGCCCTGCATGCGGCCATTGCTTTCCTGGAGGGCGGTGCGCAGATCCTTGATGAGCAGGCGCCCTGGGCCCGGCAGTTCAGCACGCCACCGGCGCCGACGCCTAAGCCAGTGCCCAAGAAAACCAGCAATGGCGCCGTCGCCCTGGCCCTGCCCTTCTTTGACCAGACCAACGACGGCCCTGACGGGTGGCGTCACTACCAGTCCTCCTCGATCGCCATGAACCTGGCCTATCTGGGTGTTGCTGGCATCAAGGACGACCTCGATTACCTCAAGGTGGTGCAACTCCATGGCGACAGCACCCAGCAGGCCGCCCATGCCGCTGCCCTGGCGGAACTCAAGGCGGCAGGGCGCTTCATCAGCTCCTGCAGTGTGGAGCGGGCCAAGGCCGAACTGGACAAGGGCTTTGGGCTGGCGTTCGGAATCCTGCACCACGGCCCCGTCTCTGCGCCCAGTGGCGGCGGTCATTACATCGCCATTCGTGGCTATGACGCCACGGGCTGGCTGGTGCACGACCCCTACGGCGAACTGGACCTGGTCCGCGGCGGCTGGGCCCGCCAGGGCCAGGGGGCCGGCCGCAGCCAGCACTACTCCTTTGCCAACACCAATCCCCGCTGGTTGCTGGAAGGGCCCAGCTCCGGGTGGGCCTGGATTTTCAGCAACTAACCCCCATGGTGGTGTTGATCGCCACGGTGGCCATTGGCCTCTATTTGCTGCTCAGCGTCTTGCTGGGGGGCTGGCCGGGCAGTCGCTTTAACCGCGAGCGCTTTTTGCTGGGCTGTCTGGCTGGGATCTTCCTGGCCCAGTTCATCCTCTACGGCGTCGGGGTGGGTCTGTGCGCCCACTTGCTGGATCAGCGTTATTCCCAACTGCGCTCCAAGGGCTGCCCGGAAATTCTGGGCCGCCTCAATGACGCCTTTGAATCGGCGATCAATGCCACCTTGGCCCTCCTCGGTGGAGCAGGGGCGGTGTCGCTTGGGCTCAGGCGGCGGGAAGGGCAGGACGAGACAGAGCCCGGATCAGGGTCAGGAAGGGGGCCAGCACCAGGACCAGGGTCAGGACCCGGACCCGATGGGCCCTGATTGAAAAACCCCTGACCCCGTAGGGGGTTTCCGCGCCGGGCCGCTCCAGTGTCCGCCGGGGCAAGGGCTGGCGCGAGGCGCTGCGCGCCCCTTGCCTAATCCGGCGGCACGGGATGCGTCCCATCGCTGCGCCCCAGGCGCCCAGGCCCATGTCCAGCCTCTTGTCTTCCCATCCCATCTCCCTGTTGCTGCTGGCCCAGCAACGGATCGAGCGCTATCTGCGCCTGCAGGAGTTGGGAGTCCGTGAGTGTTCCTATGAAGCCCCCCTGGTGGAGGAAGAAATCTGCCTCCTAGAAGAAGAGGTGCTGCCGGTGATTGCCCACTTCCTGGAGCGGGCTGATGCCGTCGCCGCCGCTCGGGAGGCTTGGGCAGAGCAGCAGATAAGCATTGAAAAGTTCGATCTAGAGCCGGCGCTGCCGGTTGTGGCCGCGGGGTGAGCTGCGGGCCCTTGGGCTCCGGGGGCTGCTTGCCGGCCCCCTTTTCTCCAGCCGACCTACTGGCGGGGACCACCAGCCCGCGACCACCCCACCAATCCAGCAGCCCTATCGCTTTGTCCCCAACCCGTAAGGGTGGCTGGCGTGGGCTGCCCCATGGTGGCCTCGCGGGCAAGGGCTACGCAAGGCGCTACGCGCCCCTTGCCTACGCGAGGACCAAGGGGGCGTTCCACGCCAGCCGGCCATGGCCGTCACCCAGTCCGCTCAAAAGTCCTCAGCGAAGTCCAAATCCAAGGCCCCAGCGGCAGCAGGCCGCCGGTGCGGGCCCAATGCCCAGGAGCGCCTAGTCCTCAGCTTGATTGAGCTGATGCAGCAGGGGGTTGCTCCCTGGCGAAAGCCGTGGAATGGCTCTGGCGGCGGCCACTACTACAATTTGATCAGTGGCCATCGTTATCGGGGCTCCAATCCGATCCTGCTCACCTTGGGCATGCACATTCGGGGTTCGGCCCTGCCCTTCTGGTGCGGCTACGCAGAAGCCAAGCAGCTAGGCATCAGCCCCAAGAAGGGCAGCAAGGCGGCCATGATCCTGCGGCCCCAGCTCCATCAGCAGGCCGATCAGCAGGAGTCCACCCAGCAGGGGGGAGCAGGGCGCCTCGAGGGGGCTGCCCGCAGTTGGGTGAGCTATCGGCCCGTGCCGGTCTTCCATGCAGGCGATCTGGAGGGGCCGGGGCTGGCTGAGTTGATCGCAGCCCGGCAAGAAGCTGCAGGTCAGCAGGCCCGGCCAGAGCCGGAGCGCCTAGCAGCAGCAGAGGCCGTGCTCTCCGCCTGGCCGGTGCCGGTCAGCTATGGCGGTGATCGGGCCTTCTATCTGCCCCAGCTCGATCGCATCCAGTTGCCTGAGCGAGCCAGCTTCCATTGCCCGGCGACCTTCTATGCCACCTGGGCCCATGAGCAGGTCCATTCCACCGGCCATGCCTCCCGCCTTAAGCGCGATCTCGGTGGCGCCTTTGGCAAGCCCCGCTATGCCCGAGAGGAGCTAGTTGCTGAGCTGGGCGCCGTGCTCCTCGGTGATCGGCTTGAGATCGGCAGTGAGCTACAGAGTCATGCCGCCTATCTGGAGCACTGGATCGCCCTGCTCCAGGCCGAGCCCCAGGTGCTATTCCAGGTGCTGGGGGAGGCCCGGCAGGCGGTGGAGTTGATTGCACCGGAGGGGGTGGGGCAGTCCCTAGTTAGCGAGGTGGGGTAGGGCTGGGGCCAGGCGAGTCAGCAACTGGTCCATGCCAAATAGCCGAGCTTTGGAAGCTCCCTCTATCCCACCCATCAATGCTGGACCCCAAAGAGCAAAACCACCTCCGGCACTAAGGAAGCACTGCCACGCCAAGCCCATTGGTTCCCCCACTCCATGGCCATCAAAGGCGAGAAGGTAGCCCTATGCAGCTTGGCCCGGAGCGGGCCCAGCTCAAGCGCGAAGCCCCAGGCATAAAAGCCAGTGGTAATGGGTGAGCTGATCGAATCCACCAAGCCGATGTGGTTCCTAATGCGGCTGGTTAAAGACCCCAGCGGCGTGACGCCCGAGTACAAGACTAGAAAAGGCTCCTTGGTCCAGCATCGAGCTCTCGAGAGCGGCATGACAGACAGGAACCATGAATCCAGTCGAGGCATGCATTGGACGCATACATTCGCCCCTAGCCGATACTGCGTATCGTGAAGAGAGGGCTACTCCGCTGCGCTACGGAGCCTACCTGCGCTAGACCAAGGGCACTGCATCCACCCTTCCTTGCCAGTGCCCAGCCGCAGCTCTCCAAAGCCATCGCCAACTAGAGCGACGCGCAAAACATTAGATCGACCTACCGTTCAGCAGCACATCACCGAGCTGCTGGCCAAGGGATCCCTAGACGCCTCTGCTTTGCTGGCCTTTGCCGAGTTGATCAACGGCAAACCGTTCCCCGAGCCAGTTCTCACGCTAGCCCAACTCAAAGGCGAGGTGTTCAAGGTATTTGGCTGTGAGTCAGCAAAGGAACTTCGCGACTCGAGCGAGTTCAACCTGGCAATGGCTGGCCGCAGCTTTGATCTCAAGACCAAGGCGGACTGGCAGAGACTCTATCGAGAGTGGGTGGGTGTACCCCAGGCAGAGCGCAATCGCAGCGGCAAGACCTGTATCAATGGCATCGATGTTCTGGAGAATTTCCGCCCCTGGCATGTGTTCGACTTAGAACCATCTAAGGCCACGGCCGATGACATTAAGGATGCCTTTCGTCGCCTTGCAAAAGAGCACCACCCTGACGTGGGCGGCGACCCACGGGTGATGGAGCGGCTACAAAAAATGCGTGATTCATTACTGGCTTTCCGCTGATGACAAAGACACCACCATCCCCGTCCCAAGCACTATCGCGGCGGCAGCGGGAACGCGACATGTTCAACGACAAGGAAGCGGCCAAAATGCTCCGCATCCCAGTTGCAAAGCTTTATCGGATCTGCGAGTTCTTTGACTCTGATCTTGATGATGCCTGGGATTTAATTGAGGGAGAGTTCTTTGAATATGAGCCGGGTCAGGCGCGCAAGCGCCGCTTCTACGAAGAAGGCGTGATGGCGATCGCCAAGTTTTTGGAGGAAACCGAAGGCGGTAGTTTCCTCGCCCAGCTCAAGGAGTTCTTCACCCATCACCGCGCCCGTGTCACCCGGGCCTTGGTGCAGCGGCGCATCATCCAGGTGACCCAGGACCGCTCTACTTTGCAGATCCGTGGCGACCTAGTGTTTCTTCAGCAGCGCTCTGTGGTTCGGGTGCTGGGGACAAACGGCAAGGGAATTGCTGGCAGCCTGCGTCGGATTGAGGAAGAAAGCGCGGGCCTCGATGGCGCCGAAGGGCTTGAGATTGACGTCCACTTTGCCGAGTTCGACGATGCGGAAGGACGCCACTGGAGCCAACGCGGCATCGCTCGCCTCGCCCGAACGATGCACGACAAGGGCCGCATCACAAAAGCACGCAAAGCGTGGGTGAAGGCCGTGGCCGATGTCGCAGAAGACTGCTTTGAGGTCCAACGCAAGGTGCTTGAAAGCCATGAAGCCCGAGTGAAGGCCGCAATGCAACGGGCCCACAGAAAGGCAAAGGGTTGTGCGGTGACCCAGCAACGGGCCAACCCTGCCGACAAAAACCCGATCCAGTTGGAAGCCCACCACCTCTTTGATGCCGCCACAAGGCCGGATCTGGCAGCCTTAGACGAAAACCTCCTGGTGATCAGCTCGGCCCTTCACCGTAACTTCCATAAGTGGATGGACAATCGTCCCTGCGAAGCCAAAGATTTTGTGGATTACATGCTCCGCAATGAGATTACCCATTTCAATGGCAGTCCCAGCACGCGTGCCCGCCAGGAGCAGCGCCAGCAGGCGCTAATCCACCGGCTAGAGCAGCTGCAGGCCCGCTACGAAGGGAATCGGCTATTCTATTGAGTAAACCCATCATTGCGTCAACTCCTGACTCGGAAGCATCGTCGTTTCTAGTCCCACGGGCTGAGCAATGGGGGAAGCGTAATCAACAATTGCGCCCCGAATTGGCGTCAAAAGGATTTCCTACATCAACCCAGGGTCAGTTCAAAATCAACTTGCGTCTCCCTTAGCAGTGAGGTAATCAAGAAGAAACGCCAAGATCGGCTACCAGAGACGAATGCGACAAGCCTGCCCCAGCTTGATCGCATCCAGTTACCCGAGCGTGCCAGCTTTGATTCCCCGGCAGCCTTCTATGCCACCTGGGCCCATGAGCAGGTCCATTCCACCGGCCATGCCTCCCGCCTTAAGCGCGATCTGGGCGGCGCTTTTGGCCAGCCCCGGTATGCCCGAGAGGAGCTGGTGGCCGAGCTGGGCGCCGTGCTCCTGGGCGATCGGCTTGAGATCTGCAGTGAGCTCCAGAGCCATGCCGGCTATCTGGAGCAATGGATCGCCCTGCTCCAGGCTGAGCCCCAGGTGCTCTTTCAGGTGCTGGGGGAGGCCAGGCAGGCGGTGGAGTTGATTGCGCCGGAAGGTGCGCTACACAGCGGGCGATAGTAACCATTTGAGAGCTATGAAGCAGTGGGCAGCGCCAATGGACATCGAACTACGGAGCTCGCATGCCAAGAGGGATATTAATTGCCTTAACTGCTGAGCTTGCTCTGCACCAACTCAATCAACGCTTCAGCGCGGTTGCTCCAGGAGACACGATCAAGACCAAGCTCATCCGGTTCATCTTCGTAGCGAGTCTGGACTGCAAAGGTTGTGAACGCCCGAAAAGACAGTAAATCGCCCACATTCACATCTAGTTCCTGAAGCAAAAGCAGCAATCGCGCCAGGTCATGGGTAGGAGGGGGCTTGGTCCCGAGCATATGGAGCCAGGCCTTCAAGGTCTTCTCCAGGCATTGCTGAGTGGCCCATCCCCAACTGGCCTCCTCCACTTCCGGATCAAGCAATCTTCGCGCCATCTTCAAATCGCGGCGAGCCACGCGCAGCAAGCGGGAGGCTTCAGGGCTAGCCATCAAGCAGAACTCCATCGCGAATGGCCTCATACACAAGGGAACCAGGCTCCTGGCCGCGCCTAGCGGCTTCGCTGCGGGAATGGAGCACCAGGTCAACCGATAGGTCAGGCTGGGCTACCGCACCCCAGAGTTCGCCAAGAAGTGCAAATCGATCCCTTTGACCCAACCAATCATCTGGGGCAGTGATCAATAGATCCACATCTGATTCGGGTCGAGCATCACCACGGGCCCAAGAACCGAACAGCCGCACTTCTGCTGCCGGGATCACCTGTCGGATCTCGGCGGCCATGCCCGCTAGCCGTTTGTTTAGGGGTAAGCCAGTCGCGATAGCCATGAACCCATTGTGCCCCAGGTCGGAAGGTGGGGCCATGGCGGTACGGGGGGCTCCTGCGCCCGTCATGAAGGACGTCGCCCGATCGTTTTGATCACCCGTGCCATTCCATGCCAGCTGTTCTCGCCCGATCAGCTACCACAACCCCTCACAAGCCACCCCATCGCCATTGCGATCCAGGTAGCTGTGCCCCTGCCGCAGGAGCTCCTGGGCCTGGGCATAGGAGCCGATCTGCTTGCAGGTGGTCTTGGCCCCGCTTGGCAGGGCAGCTTGAGGGCGAAAGAAAGGCGTACTTGAGTTCGCCGCGATTGGGACCGCCCCTGCGCTGCGGTGACCCGATCCCCCATGCCGGAAGTCCCAGGGCCGCGTAATACCCCCCGGCACTGCCCACACCCCTAGCCGCTGGGCCTGGGCCTGCCGTTCCGCCGCCAAGTAGGCCTGCCGGTCGCAACGGCCCAGGTACTGGCGGTACACAAAAGCCTGACCGCTCTGGACCATCGCCAGGTTGATCGGTCCCTTGCCGATCACTTCCGCCACCCTGCGGCCATAGCGATCTACCGCCTGAACCCGCAGGCTCACCGTGGAGCCAAGGGGAAGCAGGGCCTTGAGCTGAATGCGACTGGCCATCCCATAGGGGCTTTGGGCCGTCTCGGGGGCATCAATGCAGGCCAGCCGCACCTTGAGCTTCTGACCCCGCTCCAGCACGCTGATCGTGTCGCCATCCCCGATTGACAACACAGTGGCGGCCGTTGCCGCCTGGCCCAGGAGGCCAAGGGCCGCAAGGGACAGGCCCGCCAGGACCAGCAGGGTTTTCGAGGCCTTCCGCATCACGGTCATCTCGATATCAGCAGGCCAAAAGGCCCTGGGCACCAGGCTATTGCCAGCTTGAGCGTTTGTACTACCCTCGCCCCATGGACTTCCGACCGGGCGAGCTGGTTGCGGTCAGGGCCGGCAGCCACTGGCCAGAGCTGGTCGGCCGCATTCAAATGATCCATGCCCAGGGCCATCCCATCTGGCTGGCGGTCCTGGATGTCGATACGGGCGACGTGCTGGGAGTGCCCACCACCCATGTGATCGGCAAGCTCGAGTACGCCGATCCGGCACCAAAGGAGTGGGTCGAACCCGAGGGGCCCATGGAGAGCTTTGGCTTTGAGGACTGGCCAGGGGTGGGGGTCGTCTACGCAGATTGATCAGGCCCGTACTGGCCTTGTCACTTGGCAGACCAGCCCAGCTCCTCCACACCGCACCCTCCGGAACCACCGGGCCCTGGTTCAGGTCCTCCGACTGCTGCAGGCAACCCGCCAGAGGTGCACGGTGCTTGGCACAAACTCCAATGCCTCCACCAGCACGTGGTTGGCCTTGGGGGAGGGCAGAGACTGACTCCAACGGTCGTAGCGGAGCGGCCTGAACTGCAGCACCTGACGGCCATCACGGATCCAACCCTCCTGCGGAGAGCGGTGCGCGGCGCGACTGATCGCCGACGTGCATTGTTCAGATCTGATGCCACCTCCGGCGCCCAGCCCTTCTGACGCTCCAGGTCGTCAGTCCAGCCCTGCCAGCGGCTGGTGAGGTGCTCGCCATGGGCGACCAAGCCTTGGTGCCGCTGATAGGTCAGCACCGGGATGCAATTCACCCCCGCGTGGTGCCGAAACCAGTGTCAGGTCATGCAGACCTTGCGGCTGGGGGTCCTGAGCAGCACGTCGCTGGCGAGGTCAGGCCAGTCCTCTTCGGGGATAGCGAGATTGGCGACGAAGGCCGCTGACCTGGGGAGGGGATCGCCCATGCACCGCCTCCCATGCGTAAGCCCGGCTTACAGGGTTTCGTAATCCTGCCAGTACGGGCGCCCGAATCTGCGGCAATGGAGACCAGGAGTGCCAAGGCCGTGGACAAAGTGTCAGAAACTTGCGTACACTTCTGACACATCAGCGCACGAGACAACACACCTGAACTGCCATGACCGCCCTCAGTGCCCAGATCCTGGAAAGAGCGGGCCGCCGGCCCGAGGGAAGCCTGCTGGCTGCCAAGGAATTCCTGGCCCTGGGCAAGCGGGATGCCGTGGACCAGGCCCTGCGACGCCTGGCGAACCGCGGCCAGCTGGTGAAGATCACCCGCGGCCGGTACGCCCTGCCGGTGCATAGTCGTTTTGGCACACGCCCTCCGGCACCGGAACTGGTGATGGCCCGCCTGCAGGACGAGCAGGGCGACCAGCTACTGAGCAGCGGTGTGGCTTCGGCCAATGCCCTGGGCCTCACCACCCAGGTGCCCGTGCAGCAGACCTTTCTGAGCCGCACCAGGAGCCGCAAGCGCTATCGCTTCGGCAAGCAGGAGGTGACCCTGCGCCAGGCACCCCGTTGGCAGTTCCTGCTGGCCGATCGCCCTGCCGGCCAGGCGATCCGCGCCCTGGCCTGGCTGGGCCCCGATCAGGCCGGCGCCGCTCTACCGAAGCTCCGCAAGGCCCTGCCCCAGCAGGATTGGGATGCGCTGCTGGCAGTGCGGGCCGAACTGCCCAGCTGGCTGGTGGAGCTGCTGAACGAGCAGGCAGCACAGGAGCTGCATGGCTGAGTCCTGGATCTCGCTGTCACCAGCCGATCAGCGAGAAGCCCTGGAGGTGGCGGCTTCCGCAAGCGGCTGGCCGGCCTACCTCCTGGAAAAGGACATCTGGGTGGTCTGGGCGCTGCAAACACTCGGGGCAGACGAGCAGCTGCTCGCCTCCCTCACCTTCAAAGGGGGCACGTCGCTCTCCAAGGCCCATGGGCTGATCGAGCGCTTTTCGGAGGACGTTGATCTGACCCTCAACATTCAGCACCTCTGGCCTGAGGTTGACCTGTCTGCCGCTGCCAGCCCCAGCCAGGCTCAGACTCGCCGCAAGCTTGCCGACAGAAAGCTCAAGCAATGGGTGCAGGAAATCCCGCTGCCGCTGCTCCAGCGTGCGGTCGCCGCAGCAGGCTTTCCTCTGGATCTGTCGTTGAAAGCTGCCGAACCGGATCGCCGGCAACCACCCACCATCGTTCTGCGCTACCAGCCCCTGATCCCGGCTCCTGACAGGAGCTTTGGCTATATCCGGCCCACGGTGCTGCTGGAGTTCGGCGCCCACTCCACCGGCGATCCCCATGGAGCGATGCCGATTGCCTGCGAGGCAGCGACTCACCTCACCATGCTGGCTTTCCCAATGGCCCACCCCTTGGTGATGGACCCCAAGCGCACCTTCCTGGAGAAGGCCGCGGCGATTCATGTCGCCTGCCGAAAAGGGAGCTGGGGCAGCGGAGAAGGCGACCGTTATTCACGGCACTGGTACGACCTCGATCGTCTGGCCAGTGCTGGCATCGCGGAAGCCGCGATGCGTGATCGGGAACTCGCCATTGAGGTGGCACAGCAGAAGGAGGACTTCTGGCGCAAGCCGCCGATCAACTACCTCCAGGCGCTCAGTGGCGATCTGCAGTTGGTGCCAACCGGTGACGGCCGGGAGGCGCTCGAAACCGACTACACAGCCATGACCAGCTCGGGGATGCTGCGAGGCCAGGTGCCAGCGTTCGGCGAGTTGATGGAGCGCATCGGCCTGCTGGAGCAGCAGTGCAACGCGATCGCGCAATCGCTCTGCTGACCAGGGGAGCAAAGACAGAAGAGTGGCATTCCCCCGCAGAAAACCTGACCACGTCAGGAGGGTGGGCCTGCGGGGGGACTGGGGGCGCAGACGAACCAGCATGAAGGGCAGCGACACCAACCACCAGAAAGCAGCCCACTGAACCGGCAGGAAGCCCTCGGCGATGGGCACCGCCAGCGCTGGTGCCGGGGTCGGAACAACGAAGAATCCACTCAGGCCAGCCATGCCGAGGAGGCTGGCCAGCCGAGCTGGCATGAGCTTCACCATGGACCTGCCAGAAGTGATGGATGGGTTTCAGCAGTGAGTGTTCTGACTGAGGAGCCAGGCTCCATCGCAGCTGCGGAACAGCGGCGGACTCAGCTCAGGAGAACCCTGCGGCCCACCAGACTCTCCTCGTTGCCTCCAGATGACCAACTGGAACTGGGATCTCCATTGAGGGTGAGGCCGGCTCCAGGAGCCTCACCTTGGGTGGCGGACCAGCCAACCGACCATCAGCATCGAGGCGGCGGTGATCCAGCTGCCGCCCACCCGGATAGCGATAGCCCGCCAGCGGGGATGGGGCGGAGCCAGCAGCTGGCCCAGCAGGGTGGTTAAGGCAGCGATGGCGACGGTCTCCCCCAGCAGGGCTGCCAGAGCACCGGGGTGTCCTGCAAGCGCTGAACCCGCCACTAGGCCGAACCCAGAAGCCAGGAGGACGACGGATGGCAACAGCACCTGCGCCCGCAGCCGCACCCCCAGGGCCACAAGCAAGCCGGTGGCTGCCACCACGGCCGTGCAGGCCAATGACTGCAGCAGCTCCGCGGACAAATGAAGACCGATCAGTCCGCCCAGCAGCCAGGCAAGCGGCAGAAGCAACGGCAGACGATTGGTGCAGGGTCTGCCGGACTGGGCCGCCAGCAGCACCAGGGCAATCACCAGCAGCAGCTCGGTGGGCTCCAGAAACAGCCGTGCCATGCCATCAGTCCAGGGCCCGAAGCCAGTGGGGGTGAGGTGGGCGAGGAGCGCGATCATGTGAGGGCCTGCTCCAGGAACCACAGCCCCACCAGCGCCACGACCCCACCAGCTCCCTGGACAAAGCGCCGGCCACCGGGCCAGCGGCGCGTCTCGCCCAGCAGGATCCCCAGCAGGTGCAAAAGGCCGGTGGCGATCACAAACGCGAGGCTGTAGAGCAGCGCGTTGCTGCCGGCGGGCAGTTCAGCGCCATGGGCATGGCCGTGAAACACGGCAAAGGCAGAGACGATCAGCGCCGCCAGCCAGAGCGGTGGTCTGAGTTCAAGCAGCACCATCAGTCCCATCACCAGACCCGAGACGGCGATGCCGATTTCCACCCCCGGAATCGGCACGCCGAGCAGCCCCAGCAGTCCCCCGAAGGCCATCACCAGGGGAAAGGCCACCGGCAGCACCCAAAGGGCCGGAGGGCCGAGCACCGCCCCCCACAGACCCACGGCCACCATCGCCACAACGTGATCAAGGCCCGAGATGGGATGAAGCAAGCCAGCCAGGAAACCACCGCCGTGGTGGCCATCGACATGGGCCCAGGCAGCCGCCGGTGCCAAGGCAAGGCCCGTTGCAGCAAGGGCCAGCACACTCAATTGCCAGTGGATGCGGTTCATCAGCTGAGAGCCCATTGCCTTCATTCTGGGCCTACGGAAGAAACCCAAATAATCCCTGATGGGTGTGCTCTGCGCAGGGCATCCAGAGAGCCCATGGCATGGACGCCACCGCACCGCAGTAGCCGCGCTCTCTCTCTACGGGTTGCTTGCTGCTCAATTAGGCCACCAAGATCGGGTTCGCGTGGCCGGGGGGGCGGGGTGGCCTACGCCGACTGAGCCAACACAGAAATCTTGTCGCTGCTTAGCGAAGCAAGAAAGCTGAGTCCAATAACCCCATGGACAAGCGCGAGCAACGACTGGTTGACCTCCAGGACCAGTTGAAGGTCTTGCGCATTCTCATCGGTTCGACAAAAAAGGATTCGCCCCAGCAGTGCGACCTCATCGATTCCTACTGGCCCATGCTTGCCAACGTGCATGCCCTTGACGAAGAATTAAGTGACGAGCGGATTGAGAACCGTAGTTACTAGAGAAGTAGTCCTATTTGCCCCTAGTTCAACTGCCTTAGGGGCCCTGCCTTGGCCTCGAATCATCAGATTGTAAGCCAAGGTGATAAGCCCCCTCAAACCATCCGGCGGCGGGGGGGCTGGTTCTGTGGGGGGCCCAGGCCAGTGCTCCCCTCCCGCGGCTGCGGTGGCGAAGGGCTCCCAAGGTGGGCACGGGTCCTTCAGTGAAATTAAGGATCTATTTCACTTTCATTTGTGTTGGCTTTCAGCAGTTAATAGCGCTCTGATAATCGCCTAAGCCCCGTCCGGGGCGGCCCCACTGTTCCACCTTTTTGGTTCACCCTAAACCCTTTCGCTACCCCAAAAGATTACCCTTCCTAATCAGCCAGAGCGTCCCATAGTACGCCCGTATTGGTAGAATTAAGACCACCAGGAAAGCCCGCCAAGAGCTGGGTTTGCTCCTCCCATCCCGCCCCCATAGGGCGCTGATCGGAGCTTGGTGCGTTGTTGTTTTGCCTGTAGCCAATGGCCCAGATCCTTGATTTCCAGGCCGCCGCCTTGGCGCGCTCCCGTTGTGATCCCCTCAGCGATAAATCAGCCCCTCTAGTGATCGTCGCCGGTGGCAGTCGAGATCTTGATTGGCCGCTTGATGAGATCACCGCCGCCTTGCTACAGGCCAGCGCCGGCCGGCCCGTTGAGCTCCTCCTCCATGGCGGCGCCCGCGGTGCCGATCGCCTGATTGAGAAGGCTGCCCGCTCCCTGGCTTGGCCGGTGGAGGTGATCCCTGCCGAATGGGGCCGCTATGGCCGGGCCGCTGGCCCCCTGCGCAATGGCCTGCTGCTGCGCCGGGCCCTGGATGAGGCCACCCCAGCCCAGGCCTCGGTGCTGGTGATCGCCTTCCCCGGCGCCGCAGGCACTGCCTCCCTGCTGCGCCAGGCCCGTCACCTGATCGCCGCCGATGGCGAGCCGATCGCTCTGGTCGAGATTCCGCCCCCAGTGCCAGATGGCCCATAGGCCTCCTAGGCCCTGCCTTCCCGTTGCTTGTTTCCAGCCCTTTGCCCTAAGCCCATGCCCCGCTCCACACCTGCCGCCCTGGCCCCACTCGCTGCCAAGCCCCTAGCCGTCCCGGCCCCAGTTCCAGCACCACTAGTTCAAGCAACCCCCAGCCTCTGGCACCTCGGCATCGAGGCCCAGGAGCTCACCGCCCGTATCGCTCGCCTGGCCGACCTTTTGGAGGCAGAAGAGCCCGAGCAGCAGCAGGCCGCCATTGCATCCCTAGAAGAAGCCCTCCTGGTAGAGGAAGGCAACCGCGAGGCCCTGGCCCGTAAGGCCGATGCCACCTGCTGGGTGATCGATCATCTCCGCGCCCAAGGCAGCTACCGCCAGCAACAGGCCAAACGCCTGGTGGAACTGGCCAAGTGCGATCAGCGCCGGGCCGATGCCCTTGAAACCACCCTGGTGTTTGTGCTCACCCGGCTGCAACCGGCAGCAACCCGCTTCTCCTTCCCCCACCACGAACTCACCAGCCGCCGCAGCGAGGCCGTCGAGATCAGCGCAGATGAGGAGCTTGCGCCCGAGTGGCTGCGCGTCACCACGGCCACAACTCCCGATAAGGGAGCGATCAAGGCAGCCCTCAAGGCCGGCCAGCAGATCCACGGTGCCCACTTGGTATCGCGGCGCAGCTGGTCGATCCACTGATCTAAGCCGCCCCTTATGTGGCGTCGATTCAGGGGCCCGGCGAGATAGCCAGGCCCCCTTCCCATCCATTCCACTCCGCCCAACGCTCCACCCCAGGCCATGACCAGCACCATCCCCACCACCAACGGATCCAGACCAGCCGCTCCAGCCAGCCCGGTCCAGAAGTCATCCGCCCTGCAGCTGCTGCGCCGGCCAGGGGCACTGGCTCCTGCCGTTCCTGAGGTCGAAAGGCCAGCGAGCCCCCAACTGCCGGATCTCCCGGACGCAACTTCACAAGAACCCGGCGGGCTGCTCTCCCCCGAGCAAGCCGCCGCCCTGGCCGCTCCCCTCAACCGGGCCAATGTGCAGACCCGCTCCCAGGCCGGGCGCTCCCTCAATTATTTGGAGGGTTGGGTGGCGATCCGCGAGGCGAACCGGATCTTTGGCTTTGACGGCTGGCAGCGGGAAACGATCGAGCTGCGCTGCGTTTCCGAAAGCCAGCGCCCCATCGGCCGGGACCAGAAGCCCGGCTGGGGGGTCACCTACATCGCAAAGGTGCGCGTCCGTCTGGGCAGCCAGGCCAGTGGAGTCCCGTCCCTGGTGCGGGAGGGCAGCGGCGCCGGCCATGGCATCGACGTTGATCTCGGCCTGGCCCATGAATCCGCCCTCAAGGAGGCAGAAACCGATGCGATGAAAAGGGCCCTGATGACCTTTGGCAATCCGTTTGGTCTCGCCCTCTACGACAAGCAGCAGCGGCAGGTCACCAGTTCGGTGCGGGAGGAGCGGGGTCCCCAGGGCCAGGGGCCCCTGGTCCAGCCGGGTCATCCCAAGCCACTACCGGAGGCGAGGGCGATCGAGCCCCAGGCTCAGGCCGACACTCTGGCTATCTCGCCTGCGGAGACAGGCGCTGTTGGACTGGCGGCCCTAACGCCTGAGGTGATCCAGCAGCTCCATGGCGCCATCCGCGGCCTGCCCCGGCCCCAGCTGGAGGAGCTGGTCACGGCTTTCCGGCAGCGGTTTCGGCTAGCGGAGGGGGCCTCGGTGGCGGCTGCGATCACCCAGAAGCAGCACCATGACTGGGTTGAGGCGTTCCTGGTGCAGGTGGAAGGCAGGAAATGAAGGAATGAGAGTGCTGTCAGAAGCTTGGAAAACGCCGGCTACGCTGAATCGAGGGAGTTGGGCAACTCGATGGAAAGCAAAAATCTAGGCTGGGCAGGCTGTTCAGCCGTTGAGCAGGATCCGCTGCGGGTCAGTGGCGCCTGGGTATTTAGAGGGACAAGGGTGCCCGTTGCAGCGCTCTTTGAGAACCTAGAGGACGGAGTTTCTATCACAGAATTTGTGGATCTATTTCCAGGTATCACCGTGCAGCAAGCACGTCTCGTCTTGGAGCATGCAGCCAAGAGCACAGCCGCTTTAGCTGCATAAATGCGCATTCTTTTTGACCAAGGAACGCCTGTGCCTTTAAGGCGTTTTCTCATTGGCCATCAAGTCTCAACAGCCTACGAGCAGGGCTGGTCAGCCGTGAGCAATGGTGACCTAATTCGTTTAGCAGAACTGGAAGGCTTTGAGCTACTGATCACTACGGATACAAACCTGCGCTATCAACAGAATCTTAAAGAACGGATCATCGCCATCATGGTCCTAACAACCACCAGCTGGCCGCGCATCCGCAATGCGACTGCCATGATTGCAACAGCCACTGACTCGATGCAGCCTGGTATTTATCAAGAGATCCCAATCCCATGACAAGTGAAAGCTCCAGCAGCTCAGAGATTAAGCAATTCCCGATTGTCCTAAAACAACGAAAGGCAACCCTATCAGCTTTATGAACAGCTCTGAGTTCGATCGCCGTATTGAAGACGGTGAATCCATCATCGAGGTGCTTGATGTTTCCGCTGCGCGCCGTCAGCGGCACGCGCAAAAGCGTGTCAACGTCGATTTCCCCATTTGGATGGTTGAGCAACTCGACCAGGAGGCCAATCGCCTCGGGGTAACCCGTCAATCGATCATCAAAGTCTGGCTGACCGAACGGCTAGAGCGGCCCAAGTCAACCAGCCCCCAGTAAGGGGCAGGCGGGATCAAGTCACCTGGAACCTGACAAGACAGCTGATCGACAAAGTCGGAAACAGGAGGCAAAAGAAGCGACGCGACCCAACACCGGGCGCTCCTAGGCCCATGGGACCGCAGCGCTACCAGCAAGCTAGACACCCCGGGAAGGGCAGACAAAACCGGCCCCTTCTTGCTAGTACAGGTGTACCCATATCCCCGGTCGGCCATGGCCCCGTCCCTCCTCCAGGCCCCAGAAAGCTGGCCCAAGTTGGACTCTTCCCTGCTGATTGCCAGCCGCAGCAAGCAGGTCTGCCTCACCTGCCGCTCCTTCCGCCATCACCTTGGTGAGGCCGAGATCCCCTTGCTCACCTGCCAGTTCCACCAAGGCCTGATCGGCCAGGGCGAGCACCTCACCCGCCGTTGTCCCAACTGGAGCAGTGAGGCGACAAGCCCGCGGGGTTGGGCACCGGAAGCGGCATGAGCCAAGACCCCAGTCCGCTACCTCCCTACACCTCACGCACCTGGTGGCTCAGTGATGGCCGCGCCGTGTTGCGCTTTCGGCCAGTTCGCTGGGATTACTACGGCCAGCGGCTGGAGATCATCAGCGGCGAACTGCTGCCAGGAGAACCAATTCCATTGTTAAAGCACCGCCGGGAGTTGAGCCGTAAGGAGGCCGTCCAGCTCTGGAGCGAACGCCGCAAACAGGGCTGGAGTCCTTGCTCGCCCCAGTGGTGACTAGTTGTTCGCCATGGCTCGGTTTCCCCTACTGACACACCCCTCAAGCGGGGTTTGTATTGGATCAGAGGCCTCGACCAAAGCTGAGCGAGCCCAAGCCCTGCAACCGGCCCTAGGCCGTCCCACACGGGACGCCCTTTTCAATGGGATCCGCAGGGTGCTTCCTGCTCCGTCAGGCTGCAGGCCATGACGTCCATTCCATCGGCCAGCGCCCCAGGCCAGCGCGCCATCTCGCTGTGGAGCCGATCGACCCAGAAGGCTGGGATCAAGATCCTGGCCCCCGCCGGGTCTGCGCCAGTTACCACTACTCGGCGCGCTGTCATTCATGGCCTTGAGTAGGTGCAGGGGTGGTCCCAGAGATCGATCCGGTAGGGGCGGAAAACTAGAAAGGTCGTGGTGGCCATTGACCGCAGGCGGAAAGGGGATCCATCCGGCCTGAAACTTCCATGTATCGGAGAGTCAAGGGCGGCTGTGGTGGCGCTTACGGCACGGGAGAAGGGTTACCCGCAGGATGTGTCGTGATGGCAGGCTGATTTCAATCCATGTCGGCACAACCGTCGCCGGTGTCCCTGGCCGAGGCCACGCGCTTCTGGTTCCAGCTTGGCTGGGTGAGCTTCGGGGGGCCGGCGGGGCAGATCGCTCTGTTGCATCGCGAGCTGGTCGAACGCCGCCGCTGGCTGAGTGAAGGGCGCTATCTGCACGCGCTCAACTACTGCATGCTGCTGCCTGGCCCTGAGGCCATGCAGCTGGCCACCTACCTCGGCTGGCTCATGCACGGCGTACCCGGGGGCCTGATCGCCGGTTGGTTGTTTGTTATCCCCTCGGTCTTCGTTCTCACGGTCCTGGCGAGTCTCTACGCCCTATGGGGACAGCTGCCGCTGCTGGTGTCGGTGTTTGCCGTGCTCAAGCCAGCGGTGCTGGCGATCGTGCTGATGGCCGCCTGGCGCATGGGCCGCCGCACCCTGCACACTTCCTTCTTGGTGGCGCTGGCTATCGCTGGCTTTTTGGCACTGGCGGCGTTCAACAGTCCCTATCCCTTGGTCGTGATTGGGGCGGGCGTGGTCGGCCTGCTGGCTGGCCGTCTGCGACCCTCCCTGCTCCTGGCCGCACGCTCCCACGGATCAACAGCAGAGAACACGGAGACAGATCGACCAGGCGCCCTGCATGACGACCACACAACGAGCCCCGAGCACGCCCGATTCTCGCGCCGTCGCCTGGCGCTGACGCTGCTGATCTGGGCCCTAGCCCTTCTCCTACCTCTGGCCGGGCTGGCTGCAGCCGGAGGTTGGAACGGCTCCCTAGCGACCATGGCCCGCTTCTTCACCCGGGTGGCGTTGTTGAGCTTTGGTGGTGCCTATGCGGTGCTGCCTTACGTGGCCCAGGGCGCGGTGGAGGACTTTGGCTGGCTTTCGGCTGCGCAAATGCTCGATGGCCTGGCGCTTGGGGAAAGCACCCCTGGTCCCTTGATCATCGTGGTGGCCTTTGTCGGGTTCATGGGTGGATGGAACCAGGCGCTCAGCGCCGGCGCTGGCCCCTGGTTGCCAGCTTTAACGTCAGTGTTGGTGACGGTTTGGTTCACCTTCGTGCCTTCCTTTGGCTTCATCCTGGTCGGGGCCCCTTTCGTGGAAGCCTCCAGAGCTGATTTGCGTTTCGGGGCACCGCTGTCCGCCATCACCGCAGTCGTGGTGGGAGTGATCGCCAGCCTGGCGTTGTTTTTCGCCGGCCCGGTGCTCTTGCCCGGCGGCGCCTTCAACCCCTGGGCGCTGCTTGTGGTGGGATTGGCCTTGCTTGTGCAGCTACGCCTGGGCTGGAGCGTTCTTCAAGTGATCGGTGCGGCGGCTATATCCGGAGCAGTGCTGGCAGGAGTGTCGATGCTTTCAAGCTGATGGCCAATCATCACAGCAACCAGACAGCATTGGCCCCAGACTTTTGCCTGCCCAGCCATCTGCAATAGCCCATCACCCCAGATCCGGGAAGATCCCCGCTCGATTGATGGAACCGATCGACCCAGAGGGCTGGGACAAAGATCCTGGCCGCCCACTGGGTCTGCGGCTGTTAGCGCTACTCGACGCCCTTTCCTTTCTGGCCCTGGGCATCGGCAGCCTGCTGCCAATCCTGCAGCGCCAAGGCCCCATCCCAGAGGGCACCGACACCAAGCCTCAGCCGCTCACTTGTGCACCACCTTCGTTGCCAGCGAGTCCCTAGCAACCCTGCCATCGCCTCCCCCCCACACCCCCAGCCCTTCCACAGCCGGACCAGTGCCGATCGCCAAAGAACCGGCAGGGCCCCGCAAAAAATGCCCCACTCCTCGGCCGTCGCAAGGATCAGGCCGGGCCGCTGCGCGGTCCTTGCAACAGCCTGCGGGGTGAGGCGCAAGAGCGGTGTCCCACGCCGTTTCTTCCATGGCGATCAGCAAGGCCCCCAGCTGCGAAATCCGAGCCCTGGTGATGCATGTCTATCCCGATGGCATCAAGGCCTTTGGCCATGAGCGCCTCGATGTCCCCCTGGGCCGTCGTGGTAAGCCCGTCAAAAAGGTCCGCTTCATGCCCATGGCTAAGGCCCATGAGCTAGCCCGCAAGCTGCAGGGCCGGGCCAATACCACCATCTCGGTGATCTAGCCGCCCCAGCGGGGCCCCCATGGGGCCCCTTCTCCCTGGACTCGGGAACGGGCAACCCATTGGGATCAGCCTCTCACTCACCCCACCCATTGCGGCGGCGGCCCTCCTCAGCGTGCGCGGCGGGCCAAGGGCTGACGCGAGGCGCTAACGCGCCCCTTGTCCTCGCCGCGCCGGGCTGGGCGGTCCTTTGCCTGTCTTCCCCATGGCAAGTCCGCTGTTTGTTCGCTCCACCCCCAAAGGGATCCGTTGGTCTGTGGCCCTGGTGCCTTCTGGTTCCGGGCGCTGGCTCGAGGTTGAGATCAGCAAGGTCGGCCTGCGCGGCCTTTTACGCCAGCAGCGGGCCCTCTGGGATCTGGCAGCTGCCTGCTGGGATCGGGGCCGGCCGCCCCTTGGTCTGCCAAAGGCAGTTGCGCTCCAGTTGGAGCAAGCACTGGTTCAATTCGATCACCAGGGTCCCTCTGGGGGCTGGCAGTTCCGGGCTAAATCCAGGCCCAGAGCGGTTGCACCCATTCGGCGCCGGTCGCCCCATCTGGCAGAAGCCATCGGTGGCGGTCGCCGGGCCTTGCCGGCCCTCGTCCTCGCGGAGCTGATCACTCCAGCAAAGCCCAGGCCAGTTGTGGGCCTGCTCGTCAAGGCCGCCTGAGCCGCTGTTCTCTCTAAGGGTTCATCCCTGGGCAGCCGGCTATTCCTGGCTGCACTCCAAATCACAAAAACGATGGCCTCACCAACATCAAGGGGTTCACGGCATCCGATGCTGACCTCAGCGTGTCTCTGAATCGCCCTGAACTGGAAACCCTGATGATGGGAACATTCACATTTGGTGAGCTGGTGAATAACGGCAAGATCCAGTTGGTTTGTAATCGAACAGTGATCGAGAAACTACAAGCCATGCTGGTGCAATGCAGCCCTGATTTTGAGATCATGCCCGGCACCAAGGCTCCGAAGTCTTCCGGGGCAGCTCCTTCTCCGCCACCCGCAAGCAACCATCCTTTCGAGCAAAAACCCTTGGCCAATTCAGTCGGCGGTTAATCTAGTGGCAGCCATCAGTAGCATGGTCCAACGTGGAGTCTCCTTTGGGGGATTGTTGGCAAGTGAATAGGCCCCATCCCCATCAGTTATGTACCTTTTGCTTGGGTACACGTCTACTATTGTGAGGTCCTGGCCCTGACCACAACTTAGAGAAGATGACGCGACCCCAAGGAATCGCCCTGGTGACTGGCGCCAGCTCCGGGATTGGCCTGGAGTTCGCCCGCCTGCTGGCGGCCCGGGGCCACGCCCTGGTGTTGGTGGCCCGCAGCACTAGCAAATTGGAGGCCCTGGCCAAGGAGTTGCAGGCCGCCCATGGCACTGCTGTGACGGTTGCAACGATCGATTTGGGGTTGGCCAGCGGCAGCCAGCAACTCTGGGACTTCACCGAAAGCCGGGGCCTTGAGATCGACATTTTGATCAACAATGCCGGCATTGGTCTTTACGGCAATCACACGGCCCTGGATCCGGCCAGCGTAGCCAGCATGTTGCAACTGAATATCCTCAGCCTCAGTGAACTCTGCAACCGTTACGGCACCGCGATGGGACGGCGCGGCAAGGGATGGATCCTCAATATTGCCTCCACCGCGGCCTACCAGCCCACCCCCTATTTCGCCGCCTATGGGGCGTCCAAGGCCTATGTGTTGAATTTCTCCGAGGCCCTGGCCATGGAATTGGAGGACCAGGGCGTGGTGGTCAGTTGCCTCTCGCCTGGCCCCAGCGATACGGGCTTCTTCAGCGATCTTGACCAGCGCGGCATCGCCATCGACACCTTCGCCAAGGGGGGGCGCCGGTCAGCGCGGGCGGTGGCCGAGGCGGGGCTGGCGCGGCTCTTTGCCGGCAAGCTCTCCAGCATTGATGATCGGATCAATGCCTTGAAGGCCCGCTCCCTGCGCCTGGTGCCCCGGGCTGTAGTGGCTAGGTTTGCAAAGGCATTGATGACGTCTAAGCCATCCCCATGAATGGATAACAACGGCTGTTGCAACTGAGCGTCTTACTTCGATTCGGGCTGGGATCGAAATGGAGTTAAAATCTCGACAGGATGGGGCCATTATTTTGGCAGGAACAATCGACCATCTTGTGTTAAAGATCTGTTAATGGCCCCATCATGCTGGGGCTGTTAAAATTCAACGGAGTTAGTTCTGTTTTAGGGGATTTAGGGATGAATGGAGCCCAGGCGCTGGTCAAGATGCTGGAAAACCATGGGGTCACCCATGTGTTCGGCATCCCTGGAGCGAAGGTCGACAGCCTGTTCATCGCCCTGCTCGATTCGCCGATTGAGCTGGTGCTCTGCCGCCATGAGCAGAACGCCGTTTTCATGGCCCAGGCCTTTGGCCGGCTCAC
>CALRRL020000036.1:0-23136 GCA_943370565.1 Synechococcus sp. UW140
CAGGCACTGCTGCGGATGCCTCTCGCTTCGCAGACACCTCTGCAACCGTTACCAAAGCGTTGACAGGCACGGGAACTACTGACAGCAATGGCAAGTTTCAAATCGTCAAATCAATTCTTGCTGACAACAAGACACAAGGTGCTACCCAACTAAAAATTTCTCTTTTCTCTGATGCTGCGATGACCTCGCAGGTTGGAACCACATCCGTCACCATTAACGATACTTCGACAGCGCCTGCTGTCATTCACCAGACATTTACCGATGAAGCACTAAGGGCAGCGCTTGGGACTGGCGATAGCACTGCCGACTACGGCATTAAATGGACACAGTACATCCAAAAAAGTCAACAGAGCCAATATTCAAATGCCGAAAAATTCTTTACATCCCTTACTGGTAAAACTTTTGCCGCTGCATCAAATGCACTGGAACCAATACTGGCAACCTATCAGAATACTCGCGCCCGCCTCTACAAGGTTTCATCAACTCTTTTTCTTGGCGTCGCTGACCTAACAAGCAATCAAGGAGAGTCCCAGACTGAGTTTTTATACGACACCTCCTCGAAGAACGGCACAAGCGGCATGGCATACAAAATCGCTCCGCTTTACTACAGCAAATTCACAAACTCTAGCAATAACACCGTAAATATTCCCGTAAATCCAAAAATATCATTCTATTTCAAAGATTCGTTCTTTTCTAGTGACACCAAAGGAGATGGGACGATCGATGCAACCTCGACAGTCAACGCATACACGAATAACGGCGCTCTGAAATGGTCACACACATTTGACAAAAGGAGTTGGGGAACCAGCATAGCTCCCCTGCCAAACGGCAAAATCGCAGTTTCTTACAATACGGAGGATGCCAACAAAAAGACAGTAGTTGTTCTAAGCATCCTCGATTCAAGCAATGGGTCAGTACTCAGCAAGAATTTTTTCCCCACATTTACAGTGCCGCCCAGTGGGTATGTCACCCTATACACCAATAGCAATGGAGACTTATATGGCATATGCCGAGATGACCTAACTACCCCAAAAAAGATACTGGCCTCAACAGGAACATATACATCGATTCCAATATACTTTAATACTGATATGAGCAATCCAAGTGCGGGATTTGAAAAGAACAGTGACTTAGTCCTATCTGCCATTAGCAATGGGTCAAGCAACGGTCAAACGACATACGATGCAACCATCATCAAAGCAGCAGACCTCCCATACCTCTCTTCAACTTTTGGTTATTTCGGAACCACAATAACCAAAGACACGCTGACTGGTACTACTTTCGCAGACGCCTTTGGCTTTAACACCGCTCCCAACTATTCAAGCAACGGTTCCACTTCTGATGTCATCACAAACTTTAACCCCACAGAAGGCGACCTTATTAAACTAGGTAAGAGTGCTTTTGGAATCAGCAGTGGCGGACTCTCGCCCACCTTCGCACAAGTCAATAGTGCTTCTGCACTCACCACCCAACTAGGAAGCAGTACACAGATTGTCTACGACCATTCCACTGGGTTCCTCTACAACAACCAAGATGGTGCTCTGACCAACGGGTGTGGGTCTGGTGGTGGAATCTTTGCGGTCCTAACGAATAAACCAACTCTTTCATCTGGCAATCTGCAGTTCATTTGAGTATCAACTGCTTCTGTCTTGCCGCCAAATAATCCGCCGAGAAGTGCCACTTCAGCGACTCCCCTTGCCCTTTGGAGTTTTCTGATACTCCTGGTGGATTTGACCAAGAACCAAACCCTCAAGGTCTCTATACTCTTTATTGACTTTCTGCACCTCCAGCAGCATGGCCGCTTCTAAAGCAGGAATATTGATACAGACCCTTTTCATTGGCTGACTGGTGATGGGAAGAGTTGCGAATGCTTTTCCCTGAGCAGATGCTTATACAACCCGCTCATATCCATTCCATAGTGCTCCATTAATTGCTTTTGGTGAGACATCAATACGGGATACTCTCTCCACTTGAAACTGATTTGCTTGACTTGACTTCTAAAGTACATACGCTCCTTGATATCTATTGATGATATTATACCACTATTTATCGCCAGATGCAACTCAATTCAGGTTGCTATCTGGGATGCAATGCTGTCTTAGATGGAAAGCGGATAATGCTTTTCAATGGTCTTCTTTTGAAATTCAATGGATAAATACATGAGGGCCTTATTGATGAATACTTGATGGAGCCAATCAAGTCCCAGTGACTCCTGGTGGACACTTACCAGAAATTCTTTTGAATATTTTTGGGACTCAACCAAAGGAATTTATAGATACTTGATTGAACCCTCTACAAGGTTTATCATAATAGGTTTTAGGGTTTTTGTCAAGCCAATTGGGCGCATTGAGGACCTATTTCCGTCAACCTTATACAAGGTTATTTATGCATTTGAGGATTTACACATCAGAGAATCCGTGCTATAATCATCAAAGAAGTAAGCAAATAAATCCCATGGGAATCAAGCCAGACTTAGACAGCATTGAGCAACAGTACTTAAATCAAATCAGCGGACTATTGCCATACCTCGCCAAGCAATCAAATTCCTATCGCCTGCAGTGTCCTTATTGTCAGAATGGCAACAAAGACCACAAAGGTCGGCCAATGTCCTCCAGTCGCTGCAAAGGATACTTTTATCAGGTTGGCAATGCACTCAACTACAAGTGTCACCGCTGTGGGGTCGGCAAGCAGTTTCATACCTTTTTAGAGGACCACTTCCCTAAGGTTTTTCTGGCCTATGTGACAGACCGTGATGGATTGGGATTAACGGGTAAGGGCACGAATGCCCCAACCCTATCCAATGCTGCTGAGCGGGTCGTAGGACGGTTTACAGGGGCATCTGATGAGATTGATGGAGATATGGGTGCTGGGTCGGCAGAAACTGCTCGCAGAACTGATGCAGAAGAGGTTGAAGGCAAACAGAATCAACCAACTTCAATTCCAAAAGCACCAGCAGTGACCAAGTTGCCTCGTCTGACACCGCAGCAACAGGCAGGGTGCTCTGCTCGACTGGCAAACAAGGTCAAGCAGCATCAGCAGCGCAGACACCTGGACCCTGCTGCTCGCTATCTAAAGGACTTAGAACCTAGCCAGTGACTCAAGTAAGATGTATTGGGATAGGATGCACCCACTTTTATAGATTAGAAATAAGCATCCTTTTTACGGGTCCCATTTCACACTTTCTTTTCACCTAATCACTTCAAGCAGGACACCAGCATGTATCCATTGGTCGAGTGGGGGCACCAAGGCATCACAGAGAGAATCCACTGCCTCAACAGCAACGGGCTCTTCCATGAATCGGTCATCGCCTCTGCCCAAGCATTTGAGCAGGTGCTCAAGCGAATCATCAGAAATGAATTAGCAGAGCGTGGATTGAAGATTGAAAAAACCAAAATGGACGATGGCAGCAATAAATTCTTTCTCGTCACCTCTGAATCACTAGCCGATACAGACCATTCACTGCAGAGGCACTGCCAAAGCGTCAACGCACTTCAGAAGAAACCATGGAATCTGGTTATGGATGCTCCAAAGACGAGGCCGACTCTCAGCGAATTAGTCGTAACTATTACCTCGCAGAATGAGTGGGAATGCCTCATTAGCACAAAGAAGATTGAGCGGTCACGCTGGCCAGATGGAGTCCAAGAAGGCGCTGAAGACTTGCCAATTGACAGCATCCGATGCGGACTCATCGCAATGCGGCACCAAATCGTGCATCAACCCAATGCACCTGACCCCAAAACCATCAAACCGCTGGCATTCTTTGGCGAGTCCTTTCTCTCCAAGGTGCTCTGCCCATCAAAGGGCATAGCCAGTTATGGAATCCGTGACCCCTTAAAGAAATGCTCTCGGTTTCGTAAGCAGGGATGAGCACTCCTCAATCAGTGGCACTCCAGCAAGGCAACTTCACCCGTCCCGTTGGTTTGGCATAGGTCTTCAGCAGAATCTCTGTGGAATGACCAGCAATTTGAGCAAGGTCTGCTGGTGAATTCCCCATCGCCAAGGCATGACTCAAAAATGAGTGGCGTTGGGCATACAACCGTCTTGGTGGCAACCCACAACGCTTCAAGGAGCGATGCCACACCCTTCCTAATAGGTGGTCATACACATTGGAGAAGGTGTCAGGGGAGAAGAAGACCAGTCCCTGCTTCTCAAACAACCCCTGCTCCTGCATTTGGCACTGGTGCTCCAGCAGCGTCTCCAGCACCTGAGGGGTCAGGGGCACGACACGCTCCTTCCCCGTCTTGGTGGGTGCCCATGCGACCTTGCCGCTGGAATATCCATCCCGTCTCAGGGTCTTGCAAATCAGCAACTCGCCTTCGCTCCAGCGGATGCAATCCCACGTCAGTCCCCGAATCTCGGCATTCCGTAGTCCCGTGCTCAACCACAGCAAAAACAGCGGGTAAAACCACTGCTCGTGCTCCTTCATGTCCCTGAGCACCATGCCAATTTCTTCAATGCTCAGCACATCGCTCTGCACAGACCGCTGCTGGAGCGTCAAGCGGTAGGTAAACAACTGGCGGTTGCTTGGGTTGGCATTACGGCAGACCTGGAGAATTCCCGCGATGGTGCGGTTGGCAAGCGGCACTGCCTGCATCCACCGCACAAACTCCTCCACATCACTGCGGTTTCTCAGGGGTTTGCCATACCGCTGCACGACCCTCAGGGCATGGATGCAGCGGGCGTTATGGGTGCCATCTGCCAGTGCCTGCATCGCGTCCAGCAGTCCCACCTGCTGACCCTTCACCAGCGGCGTGTAGCGCAGCAGGGAGCGGTCAAACGTCCCCTCCTTGTAGTCGCTCCATATCTGGGCACTAATCGCCTGTGCCCTCGCCACTGCCACAGGGTCGTCCCAGCGACCCAGACGGTTGATGAAGACATCGCGCCCATCAAGTCGCACACGGACCTGCAACGCCCCGTTGTTGCTCCTCAGCGATGGTGCTTTCCTCATGGGTGGTTACCTCAGGTCGTCGGGCGGTCTGCGCCTCTGCTGACCTCTGGCTTATGGCCGCCCCCATGCCGCGGCCAAGACCCTCATCCCATTTCGTAGCCGTTATTAGCCCTGGGAGGCACCTGGGACCAAAAAACGGGGAGATTCCTGGGGAATGGCTTGCCCATTGGCTTTTGACCCCTCCAAGACCCTCAGAAGTCAGGCCGCGGCAGAAGTCCCTTTGACTCAGGCCGGCATTCACGAAAGCGGACGCTATTACTGGCCAAACAAAAACGATTCTTGCGCCTTTTATCTACAATGGAATCGGTCCGAGCCCTGGCAACGGTGACGACAAGATCTACAGTGGCACGATTAACGGACAAACAATTAGCCATCGCAACGACAGAGTCAATCTGTTCGAAGACGCAAACAAAAATGATAACCTTGATAGCTCCGACAAGCTGATCACGACGTTCAAGCCGACATCCCTACAGTCGCAAGACCTCAATCTAACCGGCAAAGAAGGAATCGGGACCTTTGACAAAGCCAACAATCTATCCATTTATTGGAACAATACAAAATTGGCAACCCTTTCCCTTGGCATAGCCCTATTCTAAGTTTGTACAGGCGCTCAAGAACAACTCCAAGATCGACGGTATCGCAGCGATCCATCCCTGCCATTAACAACAAAAGCCCATTGACGCCGCTCCATGATGAAGTAATCTGGCAACAGCACCGTAGTCACTCTTTGGCGAATCGAACCAACCCGAATTCGAGAGGGTGTCTAGCAGCCAAGCAAATTGCTTGGCTGCTAGGGACCAAACCAATGTTTGGATACAACCATTCAGGCACACAAACCAAGACCATTTTTCGATGAATAAATTTCGATTTTGGGCCATTTTTGGACTGGTCGTCAATGGCATTGCCCTGATCAGGGGAATTGGTTATGCCCTTGTCAACACGCCCCATTTCACCACCTTGAGCATCGGTACGCTCCTCTGCTCTGCCGTCGGCATCTACTGCTCCGCCTTGATTCTCAACAGAAACCCCAAAGGATTCAGAATTGCAATGCGGCAAGTATGGTTTGTTGCTGCCCATGAAGCGGTGGCCATGGCCCTCAGCCACAATACCGATACAAGCCTACGCATCATCATTTCAGCTGGAGCCTTTATTTCCGCAGGCCTGCTCTACAAGCTCTTCGCCAGTCCCGAGGCAAAACAATACAGCAGCCCCAGGGAGTTAAGCCTTTAAGGCTAATATTTAACAATGATTCAGCTTCGACACTTCAATGACATCGCCATAATCCACTTCCCCTTTACTGGCCCCTAGATAGTAAGAGTGGCAACGCTCAGAATATTATAGTCGTTCTTGTTTCCCAATTGCTTGGGCCCTGAAAGCGCTTGCCCATGCCAACCATAGTTTGATGTCGTGTTCCATGGCAGGCAACAATTTCAAAAAGCCAACCTTCGCTTGGGCCGCTCGCTGATTGCGTGCACAGCCCAACAGCATGACCACTTCTAGGGCAAGCAATGTCACGTTGATGCGTCCCGAAGCATCGCCAAGTGTCGCTGCTTCGCCCCCAAAGAAACCGAACGGCAGACGAAGCCCCGTGGACAAGTTCGGATCAGGCTGATTCTCCCCAGAGACCTGGCTCTGACCAAGGCATGGGCCGCTTGCCGAGGTTGAAGTTGATGACAACCTGGTCAGGGGCAGCCAACACAAAAAGCTTTTTATCTGGTCCCTCTCGCGACGTCAAGGTTTCTTTTTTTGGGGAATAGGACCGGAAGCCCGCATCAAGGTCATCCATCAAACAACAACTTTCTGGACGCCTCCCTTCGCTGCGTTCGAACGCGGCAGCAATCTCCAGAGCGCCCTTTGGAGTGGACTATCAATCCCGTAACCATGGACCTCCTGGCGCCGTCGCACAGGCGCCAGGAGGTCCGTCGAGGGTGCGGCCTAGCGCAGTGGCAACACTGGGGCCGGCGGACGGTCCAGGGATCGGGCTGATCCATGTCGCAAAAACAAGAAATTGCCTGCCAGATCTGGCTGACGGCGCCACACTGCGGGGAGTTGCTGCATCGGTTCCCTCCATGGCTGAATCCGCATCCGGCCTCACCCTGGCGGCCATTCTGGTGGCCACCAGTGGGCTGTTCTGCCTGACCACCCTGTTTTTTGGGACCAAGGGTGGCTTCTACGACACCAAGGCCTACGACGGCAACGGCACCGCCCACTGAGGGATCTCGGGGGGATCTCTGCGGGGTCTCTGATGGATCCCCTTGGGCCGCTTGGGTAACCCCGAACCAGACGGATGGAGTTCAGCACAAAAAGGCTGTGCCCGGGGTCAGTTCCGTGCGTTGGCCCAGAGGGAACCCTTTGTCCCTAGCCCTGGCTGGGCAGCTGCTCTGATTCGGGGCACTCGCCGGTCACCTCCAGGTCGTCGGCCTGGGCATGGCGGCTGAAGAACGCCAGGCGGGTGCTGATCGCACCGATCGCATCGATCCGCACGCTTTCTTCCCAGCTGTGCAGCTCGTCGTCGTCTTCGGCGTCGTAGCGCAGGGTCACCAGGCCGCCTTCAAGATCCACCACCAAGGCCTTTTCGATCCAGCGCTGCTGGTCGCGCAGAAACACCCAGATCGGCCGCTGTTCGCCCAGGGCAGTGGAGAGCTTGCGGTGGAACATCGACCCGGGGCCGTTGGCATCAATCCTAGGGATGATGGACCGATCCGCCGCCCCTGCACCGTCGTGGTTGCCACCAGCCCAGCCCCCTCCCTGCCCGGTGAGGCTCCGGACCAGGCCTCGATCCGGTTGCAGCTGCGCAGCTGGCCCGAAGTGGAGGCCTATCTGCAGGCCTGCAAAGGGGTGATCGTGCCCCTGGGATCAACCGAACAGCACGGCCCCACCGGCGCCATCGGCACCGATGCCCTCACCGCCGAAGCCGTGGCCCTTGAAGTGGGCCGGCGCACGGGCGTGCTGGTCACGCCGGCCCAGGCCTTCGGCATGGCCGAACACCACCTGGGCTTTGCCGGCACGATCAGCCTGCAGCCCGCCACCTTGATGGCCGTGCTGCATGACGTGGTGCTGTCCCTGGCCCGCCACGGCTTTGAGCGGATCTTCGTGATCAATGGCCACGGCGGCAACATCGCCACCAGCCGGGCCGCCTTTGCCCAGGCCTATGGCACCGCCGCCAGCCGCGGCCTGGCCAACGCCGGCGCCCTGCGCTGCCGGCTGGCCAACTGGTTCATGGCGGCACCGGTGTCGGCCCTGGCGAGGGAGCTCTATGGCGCCCGCGAGGGCCACCACGCCACCCCCAGTGAAATCGCCCTCACCCTGGCATTGGAGCCCAGCCTGCAAAGCAAGCAACGGCCGCTGCCGGAAGCCGCTCCAGCGGGCCCGATTCATGGGCCAGACGACTTCCGCCGGCGCCATCCCGATGGCCGCATGGGCTCCGATCCCTTCCTGGCCAAGGCCGAACACGGACTCCAGTTCCTCGATCTGGCGGCAACCGCCCTGGCCGAGGATCTGGCCAGCTTCCTGGCCGAGCCGGATGCCAGCTAGGTTCAGCCCAACGACAGGCACCAGCCGACTCAACCATGGGCAAGATCACCGCCGAGGACGTGCGCAAGGTGGCCCAGCTGGCCCGCCTTGATCTGCCGGAGGCCAAAATCGCCACCTACACCGGCCAGCTGGAGCGGATCCTCGACTACGTCGCCCAGCTCGAATCGGTGGACACCGAGGGCGTGCCCCCCACCACCCGGGCCGTTGAGGTGGTGAATGTCACCCGGGAAGACCGGGTTGAGCCCACCGCGGTGCGCGAGGACCTGCTCGACCAGGCGCCCCAACGGGAGGGAGACTTTTTCCGGGTTCCCAAGATCATGGCCGATTGATCAGGCCCTCACGGCTTGATCGATCGGACAGAAAACCGCACTGTTTCGATTAGTGGCCTGGATCAAACCATTCCCTAAGCCGAATGGCTCGTTAACGCTGGGGAGATACGGCCGTGCGGTGCAACAGGTCGAGCACGTGGCGCTTGGCCCGCAGGGTGGGCATCAAGGCCGCAATTGGCCGCAGGCGGCTGCGGCGTTTTTTATGGCTGCGCACGCCCAACAGGATGTCGTAGAGAAAATTGAGGAAATCGTGCTTGCTTTCAAACAGACCGAGGCGCTGGGGTGACCCCTTGGCATCCAGCAGGTCTTTGGTGGCGTGGTAGGCGGGCCGGTATTCGAACCAGGGAATCGACGGCCAGAGATGGTGGACCAGGTGGTAGTTCTGGCCCATGATCAACCAGTTCATCAGCCAACCTGGATAGACACGGGCGTTGTGCCAACGGTTGCGCGATTGGAAGGGGCGGTGGGGCAGGTAATCAAAAAACAGCCCCAGGGTGACACCCACCATCAAAGCCGGGGCAAACCAGCAATTGAAGATGAATTCCAGGAAATCAAATTTCCATGCCGCCAGCACAATGCTGAAAAAGACGCCCCGGGCAATCCCCCACTCCAACAATTCATGGTGACGCCAAAGGCGATGGCGGAAGAAAAAGAACTCGTGGTAAAAGAAGCGTGGCGCGATCAACCAGAGCGGTCCGAAGGTGGACACGATGTGATCGGGATCCTGCTTCGGATCATTCACATGGGCGTGGTGTTGCAGGTGCACCCGGGTGAACACCGGAAAGCTGAAGCCCAGCAGCAGGGCGGCACCATGGCCCATCACCGCATTCAGGATGCGATTCGGGTGGGCGGCGTTATGGCAAGCGTCATGGATCACGGTGCCCTCCAGGTGGAGGGCCAGAAACCCGAGGGCCAGCAGGGTTGGCAGCGTCCAATGGCCCACAAACCAGCCCCAGATCGTCAGGGCCGCCAGGCCGTAGCCCGCCAAGAACAGCCCCACCGTGGGGTTCCAGGCGTTGGGGGGATCCAGGAACTCCCGTGGGACCGACTGGTAGCGGGGCCGTTGATCGCCTTGGCTGACGGCCTGAAGGGGGGCCAGGGTTGGTGTCATCTCCTACAACCGCACCCCAGGCACGCATCGACGCCCCACCTTAAGGAGAAGGGCAAAGGCGCCGCTGAACCGGGGCAGCAGCGGGCTTGTGGCCGACCAGGCCGCCCGCAGCGTGAGGGAGGTCGAGGGGCTCCAGGCCAGCCCCCGTTCCGCCATGCCCACCGGGGGACTTGAACCCCCACGACCGAAGCCACTGGTACCTAAAACCAGCGCGTCTACCAATTCCGCCAGGTGGGCAGGAGCCGACTGTAGGCAGTGACCGCGGACCGTGCCCAGGGCGGCCCGGACCGGCCAGGCCCTGACCTGGGCGAGCCGGGGGATGGAGACCAGCCGTGGAGATTGCCCAGAATGGGGCCACCGCCGCGCCGCCCACCATGTTCGCCACCCTGGGGGGAAGCCTGGCCCTGCTGCTGGGCCTGGTGGTGCTGCTGGTGCCCCTGCTCACCCCCGAACTGAGCCGGGCCCGCGATGCCGTCTGGGGGGCCGTGTTGCTGCTGCTCGGCCTGGTGCTCGTCACCAGCTCGGATCGGCTGGGCGGCTCGCCGATGGTGGCGGTGCTCTGCGGCGGCCTGCTGATCGGCCGGCTCGGCAGTGAGGTGGGCCAGCAGCGCTGGCGGGCCCTCACGCCGGAGGAGCAGCAGCGGCTGGGCTCCGGCGCCCACTGGCGCGCGGCCCTGGGCCAGGTGCTGGCCAGCCTGGGGGCCCTGCAGGGGTTGGCCAGCCAAAGACTCTCGGGCCTGCTGACCCGCCTCCCCCAGCGCCGGCCCCAGGTCGCGGCGGGGACCCCAACTGCCTTCAAGGGCAAGGGGAAGGGCAACGGCAAGGCCGGCGGCCAGACCAAGCGCTGGGTGCGGCCGGAATCCAGCGCCACTGCCACCACCGCACGCCCCCCCGAAACCACAGCCGAAACCGCATCCCAAACCGAACCCGAACGCAGCGAGTCCGACTCCGACCCGCCCACGGCCACACCGGCAACCGTTTCCCCGGAGCCGGAGCAGCCCCCAGTGATCGAAGTGGGCTCCTTCACCGAGATCGAAGCCCTGGTGGACGCCGCCTGGGGAGGGGCCCGGGAGCCAGGCCAGGCCCCCGCCGAGCCAGCCCCTGAGGTGGCAATCGACCCAACGCAGGCGGAAGGCGCCAGCCTGGCGACCGCGATCAACCCGTCCAGCCCGATCCCGGCCAAGGAGCCGACCGAAGAGCCGCCCGAGGCTGGCGCCACGGCCCCCCGCAGCGAGGCTGGATAATCGGGCCTTCCTGCCCCAGGCACCGTGACCGCTAGCGACGTGACCGGGAGCAGCACGAGCCAGAGCGCCGCCTCCTCCCCCGCCTCCTACAAGGACACGCTCAACCTGCTGCAGACCCCGTTCAACATGCGGGCCAACGCCAAGCAGCGCGAACCGGACATCCAGGGCTTCTGGGCCGAGCAGCGGCTTTACGAGCGGCTCAGCCAGGCCCCGGAGCGCGAGCCCTTCACCCTCCACGACGGCCCGCCCTACGCCAATGGGGCCCTGCATGTGGGCCACGCCCTCAACAAGATCCTCAAGGACATCATCAATAAAGTCGCCCTGCTGCAGGGCAGGCGGGCCCGCTTCATCCCGGGCTGGGACTGCCACGGCCTGCCGATCGAGCTCAAGGTGCTGCAGGCGCTGGGCAGCAGCGAGCGCCAGGCGCTCACGCCCCTGAGCCTGCGCCAGAAGGCCCATGCCTATGCCCTTGAGCAGGTGGAGGGCCAGAAAACGGGCTTCCAGCGCTGGGGCATCTGGGCCGACTGGGATCAGCCATACCTCACCTTGAACCGGGAGTATGAGGCCGCCCAGATCGGGGTGTTCGGCCAGATGCTGCTGGCGGGCCACATCTACCGGGGCCTCAAGCCGGTGCATTGGAGCCCCAGCTCGCGCACGGCCCTGGCCGAGGCGGAACTGGAATACCCGGACGGCCACACCTCCCCCAGCGTCTACGTGGCCTTTGCCGTGCGCGAGCTGCCGGAGAGCCTGGCCGAAAAGCTGAATGCCGCTGGCTTGCCGCCGGCCACCGCCACAGCCCCAGGCGGCCTGGCGGTGGCGATCTGGACCACCACCCCCTGGACCCTGCCCGCCAACCTGGCGGTGTCGGTGAACGGCAGCCTCGACTACGCCATCTGCCGCGTCAGCAAGCCGTCTGACGAAACCGCTGGAAACGCGCCCGAGGCCCCAGGCGCCCGCCCCAGCCACCTGCTGGTGGCCAGCGAACTGATCACCAGCCTGCAAACCAGCCTGGGCCTGGGCCTGGAACCGGTGCTGACCCTCAAGGGCAGCGAGCTGGAGGGCATCACTTACCAACACCCCCTGTTCGAGCGCCGCAGCCCGGTGGTGCTGGGCGGCGACTACATCACCACCGAAACGGGCACGGGGCTTGTCCACACCGCCCCCGGCCACGGCGTCGATGACTTCAACACGGGCAAGACATACGGCCTGCCGGTGCTCTGCCCTGTGGATGAGGCCGGCAACCTCACCGCTGAAGCGGGTCCATTTGCCGGCACCAACGTGCTCAAGGACGCCAACGGAGCCATCATCGCCGCCCTCCAGGAGACCGGCGCCCTGCTGGCCGAACAGCGCTACGCCCACCGCTATCCCTACGACTGGCGCACCAAGAAACCGACCATCTTCCGGGCCACGGAACAGTGGTTTGCCTCGGTGGAGGGCTTCCGGGCCCAGGCCCTGGCGGCGATCGAGGCGGTGACCTGGACCCCCGACAGCGGCCAGAACCGCATCGAGGCGATGGTGCGCGATCGCGGCGACTGGTGCATCTCGCGCCAACGCACCTGGGGGGTGCCGATTCCGGTGTTTTATCACCGCGAAACCAGCGAGGTGCTGGTGAACGCCGACACCCTGGCCCACATCCAGGCCCTGATCGCCGAGCACGGTGCAGATGTGTGGTGGCAACGGGACGAAGCCGGCCTGCTGCCCCCCGCCTACGCCGACCAGGCCCACCAGTGGCGCAAGGGCAGCGACACCATGGACGTGTGGTTCGATTCCGGCTCCTCCTGGGCGGGGGTGCTGGGGGGCCTGGCCGCCCTGGATCCAGCGGCCGGATCGGCCCAGGGGGTAACGCCCACGGGCCCGGCGTCTGCCGACGGGGCGTTGGCGGCTCCCGGCGGAGCCAGCAGCGCTGGCGCCACCGCCCGGGCCTCCTACCCGGCCGATCTCTACCTGGAAGGCTCCGACCAACACCGGGGCTGGTTCCAGAGCAGCCTGCTCACCTCCGTGGCCGTCAACGGCAGAGCCCCCTACAAGCGGGTGCTCACCCATGGCTTCGTGCTCGATGAGAAGGGCCGCAAGATGAGCAAATCCCTGGGCAATGTGGTGGATCCGGCGATCCTGGTGGAGGGGGGCAAAAATGAGAAACAGGAGCCGGCCTACGGCGCCGATGTGCTGCGTCTGTGGGTGAGTTCGGTGGACTACTCCGCCGATGTGCCCCTGGGCCCTGGGATCGTCAAACAGCTGGCCGATGTCTACCGCAAGGTGCGCAACACGGCCCGCTACCTGCTCGGCAACCTGCACGACTTTGATCCCAGACCCCAGGCGGAGGTGGGAGATGCGATCGCGATCACCGAGCTGCCCCTGCTGGATCGCTGGATGCTGCAGCGCACCGCCAGCTTGATCGATGGGGTGAAGGCCGATTTCGAGAGTTTTGAGTTCTATCGCTTCTTCCAGGCCCTGCAGAACTTCTGCGTGGTGGATCTCTCGAATGTGTATCTCGATATCGCCAAGGATCGCCTCTATGTGAGCGCCGCCGGTTCCTTCCGCCGCCGCAGCTGCCAGACCGTGCTCGCCCTGGTGGTGGAGCGGCTGGCCGGGCTGATTGCGCCGGTGCTCTGCCACATGGCTGAAGACATCTGGCAGAACCTGCCCTATCCGGTGGCCGAAGCCTCGGTGTTTGAGCGGGGCTGGCCCACCGTGCCGGCCAGCTGGCGCGACCCTGGCCTGGAGGCGCCCGTGGGCGAGATCCTGGCCCTGCGGGCCCAGGTGAATCGCCAGCTGGAAGCCTGCCGCAAGCAGGGCGGCAAAGGGGCCGATGCCGCCGGGACGGCCAGCGGCATCGGCGCGTCCCTGGAAGCCCGGGTGCAGCTGGAACTCGACCCCCATCAAGGCACGGCAGCCCTACGCGAGGCCCTGGCCCTGCTGGAGGCCAGCCGCCACGCCAGCGTCGACAACCTGGCGGACTGGCTGCTGGTGTCCGCGGTGCAGGTCGGCGGAGAAGCGCCGGCGGCCCTGCTGGCCGAGGCCAGCGACAACGGCGTGACCGTGCGCATTGCCCGGGCCGAGGGGGTCAAGTGCGAGCGCTGCTGGCACTACGAAACCGATGTGGCCGAGCACACGCTCAGCGCCACGGTGAGCGGCCAGATCTGCGGCCGTTGCCGCAGCACCCTGGATGGCTGACCAAAGCAGCTCAATTGCAGCGAAGGCCTTGGAGGCGCTTGGGGCCCCAGCTCCGGGGCCGCCTCTGGAACGGCACCCCAGGGCCCTGGCAGACCTGGAAGCAACCCAATGAGCTGGCGGGGTTCGCTGGCCTGGGGCCAGGGCGTCAAGCCAGGGCTCAGAGCCAGGCCGCGGGATCTAGGAAGCCTTCCACCGCCCCAGGACCCGCCAGGCGCTGCTCCCGGCTGGGGTTGAGGGGTCCGGCCAGCAGTTCGGCAGCCTCAATCCGGGCCGTGGCCGGCAGGGCGGGCAGGTCGGGATCGAAACCGGTGGGGTGGCTGAGGCTGCTGGAAAAGCCGCGGAAGATCAGCAGCTCAAAGGGCTCGCTGCCCTCTGGCGAGGGCCCGGGCCCCGGCTCGGAGGCTCCGGGGCCCGGGAGTTGGCCCGTGAGGCGCAGCACCCGGTCGGGGCGGGCGCGGCTGATCGCCTCCAGGGCCACCAGCAGGTCGGCGACGGCGAAGGGGGCCATGGGCACTCAGAAGCCGCCCGCCACCCGCCCCTGCTTGGGCAGGCGCACCAGCAGCCACTGCAGAAAGCCCACCACGAACCCCACCAGGGCCAGATAACCCACAAAGGCAGCGATCGCATTGGTCCAGGCGCCGCCGAAGAGGAACGAGAAGAGCCGATCCACATGCACGTTCAGGCCGCGGGGGGCCTCCAGCCAGACGGCACAGAAGGGCCGGCTCACCGGGCCACTGAAACAGCCAAAGGCGGTGGCACTCAATCCAGCCCCCAGCAGGCCGAACAGGGTTGCGCCCCAGCGCCAGGCCCGCAGGGTGAAGGCCAGGGGCCGCCAGGGGGGCTGGTCCGCCAGCTCCTCGTTGAGGTCCACCCAGAACCACAGCGACGCCACCACCAGCAGCTTGGCCAGGCCCGCCAGCAGAAAGCCCAGGGGGCGCCCATCGGTGAACAGCAGGGCCGTGATCACCAGCAGGCTCGCCACCTTCCAATAGATGGTGAGCAACCGCACCATGGCGCCATCGCGCCGCAGGGCCGCCCAGAGCAACAACACCAGGGGCAGGCCGAAACTGAACACCACCGCCAGGCGATAGTCCAGCCAGACCAGGCTGCGGTAGAGCAAATCCTGCACGGGCGGGGGTCGGGGTTCCGCCATTATCCGTGGCCCGGCGCAACCCTTGGCAGCAGTAGGGTCCGCCCATGGCTGGCCCCTCCCCCTTCCCCTGGCTGCCCGGAAGGCTGCGCCCTGGCAGGGTCCTGCCGGGGGGCTCCCCCGCTGGTGGCGGGTCCCCTGCTGATGCGCCCGCAGCAAGGGCGTCCGGTTCGGACGGACGCCCGCAGGAGCGTCGCCGGCTGGACGGACCCCCAGCGCCCCCGGCCGCAGCCGGGGCCAGCGCGGGAGCCCAGTCTTCGCGGCCCCCAACCAGGAGCGTCTGGCGTCCAGCCCCTTGGCTGCGGCGAGGCGCTCCCCAGGCCAGCTGCCGCACGGCCCTGTCCAAAAATGTGTCCCTGGAGGGGGCTGCCGCCGAAGTCAGCCGCGACTTGCGGGGCGGGGGCCCCGGGGGCTGGGGTGGGGGCGGTGGTGGCGATGCAGCCGATCTGGCCCTGATCTTCTGCTCCACCGCCTACGCCAGTGACCTGCCCCGCCTGTTGCCCCTGCTGCGCCAGAGCCTGTCGGCCCGCCATTGGCTGGGTTGTGTCGGCGGTGGCGTGGTCGGCACCGGCGCCGATGGCCGCCCCCACGAACTCGAACAGGAGCCGGCCCTGGCCGTGACCTTGCTGCGACTGCCTGGTGCCGAGCTGCAGCCCTTCGTGCTCGACGCCAAGCAGCTGCCCGACCTCGACGGGTCCGCCCAGGCCTGGCTCGACTGGGTCGGGGCCGACCCGGCCCTGGCGGAATCGATGCTGCTGTTCATCGACCCGGACTGCCCCAGCATCAACGACCTGATCAGCGGCCTCGACTACGCCTATCCCCAGGTGGACAAGGTGGGGGGCATCGCCGGGCCCCACAGCGCCAGCTGCGGCTCCCTGCTCGTCGACGACCAGGTGGTGGAGGGGGCCGTGGGTTGCCTGATCGGCGGCAGCTGGCGGCTCGATCCGGTGGTGGCCCAGGGCTGCCGGCCGATCGGCCCGGTGTTTGCGGTGGAGCGCTCCGAGCGCAACGTGATCCTGGAACTGGCGGACGGCAGCAAAAAAGCCACGCCCGTGGCCTGCCTGCAGACCATCCTCGAAACCCTGAGCCCGGCTGAACGGGAACAGGTGCGCCATTCCCTCTTCCTCGGCGTCGGCCGCAACAGCTTCCAGCTCAGCGGTTCCGACCCCTCCGCCTTCCTGGTGCGCAACCTGCTGGGGGTGGATCCCCGTAACGGCGCCATCGCCGTGGCCGAACGGCTGCGGCTGGGCCAGCAGGTGCAGTTCCAGTTGCGCGATGCCGCCGCCTCCCGCCAGGAGTTGCAACACCTGCTGGAGCGCCAGAGCCAGGCCACGCCCGAGCCCCTGGCGGCCCTGCTGTTCGCCTGCCTGGGCCGGGGCAAGGGGCTTTACGGCGGTCCCGACGGCGATGTGGGCATCTGCCATGGCCTGTTTCCGGCGCTGCCGATCAGCGGCGCCTTCTGCAACGGCGAGATCGGCCCGGTGGCCGGCGCCACCCAACTGCATGGCTACACGGCCAGCTGGGGGTTCCTGGTGCCCAATCGGGCTCCAGAGGCCAGCGATGCTGGGGCGTTCTCCGATCCGCCCGCCTGAGCCGGCATGGTTCGTCAGCACGTCAACCCGCTCAGCCGCTTCTACCAGCTGGAGCGGCCCCTGCCCCCGCCCGCCGAGCTGTTCGCCAACCCGGAGCAGCCGCTCCAGCTGGATATCGGCTGTGCCCGCGGCCGCTTCCTGCTGGCCCTGGCCCAGCAGCAACCGGCCTCCAACCACCTGGGCGTGGAAATCCGCCGGCCGCTGGTGGATGCCGCCGAAGCCGACCGCCAGCGGCTGGCGCTCACCAACCTCCGCTACCTCTTCTGCAACGCCAACATCAGCCTCGAGACCTGGCTCGGCGCGCTGCCGGCAGGCCTGCTCGAGCGGGCCACGATCCAGTTCCCCGACCCCTGGTTCAAGCTCAAACACCACAAACGGCGGGTGCTGCAACCGGCCCTGCTCTGCAGCCTGGCCGCCGCCCTGGCACCTGGACGCGAGCTGTTTCTGCAGAGCGATGTACTGGCCGTGATCGAGCCGATGGTGGCCCAGGTGGAGGCCAGTGGCTGCTTCGAGCGGCCCGACGCCGACGCCCGTCCCTGGCGGCTCGACAACCCCCTGCCGGTGGCCAGCGAACGGGAAAGCCTGGTGCTGCGCCAGGGGCTGCCGGTGTACCGGGTGCTCTATCGGCGCAACGAAGAGCCCGTTCCCTGCCCCACGAGCCTGGAAGCGGGGGCCAAGGGCGCCGATAATCCGGCCACGACCCCGGCGCCCGAGCCGGCCGCAACGCCCGGCAGCCCATGACCCCCGCTCCCGCCCCCACCCCCTGGCTGCTGCGCTGGCAGGGCTTGCTTGCGCGCGCCAGCGATGGCCCCCTGGCGAGCCGGCTGACCAGCGTGGCGGGCCTGGTGCTCTGCGCCCTGATGGCGGGCATGCCCCTGGTCACCCGAGGCGGCCTCAGCCTGTTGATCCTGGCCTGCGGCCTGCTCTGGCTGGTGATCGCCCTGAAGCGTCCCAGCAGCGGCCGCCTCGGCCCGATCAGCGCCTGGATCCTGGTGGCCCTGGCCGTGGCCCTGGTGGCCACGGGCTGTTCACCCGTGCCCAAGGCGGCCCTGCATGGCCTGTTCAAACTGCTCAGCTACCTGGGGGTTTACGCCCTGATGCGCCAGCTGCTGGCCGAGGCGCCCCGCTGGTGGGACCGGATCGTGGCGGCCCTGCTGGCCGGCGAGCTGGCCAGCGCCGTGATCGCCATCCGCCAGCTCTACGGCGACACCAGCGAACTGGCCCGCTGGGTTGACCCCAACTCCGTGGCCGATGGCACGATCCGGGTCTACGGCCCTCTGGAGAACCCCAACCTGCTGGCAGGCTACCTGCTGCCGATCCTGCCCCTGGCGGTGGTGGCGCTGCTGCGCTGGCGCGGCTGGGCCGAGCGGCTCTATGCCCTCACCGCCCTGGTGCTGGGCAGCGCCGCCCTGGTGCTCAGCTATAGCCGCGGCGGCTGGCTCGGCCTGATTGCCGGCCTGGGCACGGTCGGGTTGCTGCTGGTGCTGCGCCAGACCCGCCATTGGCCCGTGCTCTGGCGCCGCCTGTTTCCGCTCCTGCTGATGGCCGGGGCCGCTGCGCTGCTGGTGGTGGCCGTCACGCAAATCGAACCGCTGCGGATCCGGGCGATGAGCCTGGTGGCCGGCCGGGAGGACAGCTCCAACAACTTCCGCATCAACGTCTGGATGGCGGTGTTGCAGATGATTCAGGAGCGGCCTTGGCTGGGCATCGGCCCCGGCAACACGGCCTTCAACCTGATCTATCCGCTCTATCAACAGCCCCGCTTCAATGCCCTGAGCGCCTACTCGGTGCCCCTGGAACTGCTGGTGGAGGGCGGCGTGCCGGGTCTGCTGGCGGGCCTGGGCCTGCTGCTGGCCAGCCTGCGCAGCGGCTGGGCCCAGCTCAAGGGGGAGAGCGCCTTCGCCCTGCCAGCCCTGGCGGCCGTGGGCGCGATCGTGGGCCTGTGCGTGCAGGGTGCCACGGACACGATTTTCTTCCGGCCCGAGGTGCAACTCACCGGCTGGTTCTGCCTGGCCACCCTGGCGGTAAGCGGCAGCCTGGCCCCAGGGCGCCCTGACGGCCCAGGCGAGCCAAGCGGCGAAACCCCTTAGGCCCGTGCCAAACCCAGCCGCAGGCCCAGAAGGCCAGGGCCACCTGCTGGCGGGCTTTGATGCCGGCCAGACCCACACCCGTTGCCTGTTGGCCTGGGCCAAGGCGCCTGGAGCCGCGGGCCAGAACGAGCCAGTCCCCGCGGGGCCGGTTCAGGTGCTCGCGGAGGGCGAAGGCCCCGGCGTCAGCCACCTGGCTGCTGCCGAGGGCCCGCAGCGCTTTCAGCAAGCCTTGGTGCTGAGCCTGGCGGCGGCCCGCCAGCAGCTCGCCAGCGCCTGGCGCCAGCGCCCCCTGGCCGCCGCCGCGATCGGCGCCAGTGGCATCGAAGCCGGCAGCCCCGTGCAACAGCAGGGGCTGGCCCTGGCCAGCGAGGCCCTGGCCCTGGCACCCGAGCGCCTCCTGGTGACCGGTGATGAGCGCACGGCCCTGCGTGGTGCCTGCGGCCCAGACGCCGGCATCCTGGTAATCAGTGGCACCGGCTGCATCGCCCTCGGCCAGGACGGCCAGGGCCGGGAGCACCGCTGCGGTGGCTGGGGCTGGCTGCTCGATGGGGCGGGTTCGGCCATGGATGTGGGCCGCGACGGCCTGGCCCTGGCCGTGCAGATGGCCGATGGCCGCCTGGCCGAAACCGAGCTGCGCCGCCAGCTCTGGCAGGCCCTCGGAGCCGAAACGGCCCAGGAGGTGAAAGCCCGGGTGGTGGCGCCGGCGTTCGGCCCGGCCGGCTTTGCCCGCCTGGCGCCGGTGCTGAATCAGCTGGCGGCAGCGGGCGATCCCCACGCCAGGGCCGTGATCGCAACCTCCGCCGCGGCCCTCGCGGGCCTGGTGCTGGGGGTGGCCCGGACCCTGGAGCTGGCCGCTCCCCGGGTGTGTGGGGTGGGCGGCGCCCTCAGCCACCTCGATCAGCTGCGGCTGGGCTTTGGCGCCTGCCTGGCGAAGGAGCTGCCCGCCGCGGTGCTGGTGGAGCCCCGGGGCGACGCCTGCCGGGGAGCCCTGGAGTTGGCCCACGCTCTGGCCGCAGCACCTGCGGCAAAGGAGCTCCTGGCCCAGGCGCCACCAGGCTCCTGACACCCGGCTCCAGCGCCCGGGAGGACCTCCTTCTGGGACCAGGGGCGGGCGAATCGGCGCGGGCCTGGGCTGGGGGTCCCCCCCCCTTACCCCCCGTTCAACTGGCTTTCCGCCAAGCCGGCCAGGTGGCCGGCCCAATGGTCCACATCAGCCTGGGACGCGGCCTCCACCATCACCCGCAGCAGGGGTTCGGTGCCGCTGGCGCGCACCAGCACCCGGCCATGGCCCGCCATCGCCGCCTCGGCCTCGGCCACGGCACTGCGCAGGGGCTCGCACTGCTGCCACTCGGTGCGGCGCTGGCGATCGGGCACGGTCACATTCACCAGCTTCTGGGGGTAGGGCTGGAAGCTGCCATCGAGCCACTGGGCCAGGGAGCCCCCCTGGGCCTGGATCAGCACGGCCACCTGCAGGGCCGTGAGCAGGCCGTCGCCACTCATGCCGTGGCGGGCCGAAAGGATGTGGCCCGATTGTTCGCCGCCCAGGCCGGCGCCCAGATCTTCCATGGCCTGGTGCACGTATTGGTCGCCCACGGCCGTGCGCTCGAGCAGGCCGCCCCTGGCCTGCCAGGCCCGCTCAAAGCCCAGATTCGACATCACCGTGGCGACGATGCGGTTGTCGGGCAGCTCCCCCTGGGCCATCAGGGCCTGGCCCCAGAGGTAAAGGATCTGGTCGCCATCGACGACCCGGCCGCGGCCATCGACGGCAAGCATGCGATCGGCATCGCCATCGAAGGCAAAGCCCATGCTGGCCCCCTCGGCCAGCACCGCCTGGCGCAGGGCCTCCAGGTGGGTGCTGCCGCAGCCCAGGTTGATCCGCTCCCCATCGGCCTTGCCATGGAGCACGGTGAGATCGGCGCCGAGGGCCCGGAACACGCTCTCGCCACAGGCCGTGGCCGAGCCCCAGCAGAGATCGAGCACCACCTTGCAGCCATCGAGCCGGGCGCCGCCCACGCTGGCGATCAGGCTGTCCCGATAGGCGGCCAGCAGGTCGGGGCGTTGGCGCAGCCTGCCCACGCCACTGAAGGGGAAGCGCTCGTGGCCTGCGCCGTGGAGGCCGGCCTCGATCGCCTGCTGCTGGTCCTCCTTGAGCTTGGCGCCGCTGGCGCCGAACACCTTGATGCCGTTGTCCTGGGGCGGGTTGTGGCTGGCCGACACCATCAGGCCACCGGCGCAGCCCTGGGAGCGGATCGTGCCGGGCACCGCCGGGGTGGGGCAGAGGCCCAGGTCCCACACCTCCCGCCCCGCCGCGGCCAGGCCGGCGGTGAGGGCCGCCACCAGCATCGGGCCGCTGCTGCGCGAATCGGACCCAATCACGATCGGCCCCTGGGCCGGCAACACCTGGCCGCACCAGTAGCCCAGTTGCAGGGCCAGGGCCGGCGTGATCACCGCGCCGACCCGGCCGCGGATGCCATCGGTGCCGAAGCGGGCCTGGCCGGCCGGCAGGGGCTCACCCAACGGGAAGCGGGCCAGCTCCGCCATGGGGAGGTCTCCAGAAACCATTGGGGCCAAGGCTAAGGGGTGGCCCCTGGCGCCCCCAACGCGCCGATGCCCTGCCGGCCCCGGCTCGGGACGCCCTGACCAACCGGGCAACGATCCAAGCGCTCCTTTCGCAGCACTTGATCTCTCTCAGCTCAAACAGCCAGACCAACGATTTTTCAGGGCTTCCTTAGGGCGCCAGCCGGGCCTTATGCAGGCGGCTCTTCTCATACCAAAGGGCAATGTCCGGCGCCCAGGTCTGGAAATGGGGCCACATCAAATCACACAGTTCCCGGATCTCCTGCTGGGCATCGAGCTTGGCGCGCAGGTCCATGAAGTGCAGGAAGGCCCGCAGGCTGAAGCTCACCACAAAGTGCTGGCGGTAGTCGAAGGGCAGGATGCCGCGGGCGTGCTCCTCGGCAAACCCGGCCGCCAACATCTCGCGGTAGCGCTCAGCTGCCGTTTGACAGAGGGCCAGATCCTTGGCGCGTTCCTCGGCGCTATAGTGATATTTTTTGCCCTGGCGATCGCTATAGCTGCCGACCGGCCGCAGATAGAACACCTCTTCGAGCTCGAGTTCCCCATTGGCAGCCCGGGAGATGCGTTCGCCCGTATAACGCATGGACTGCACATCAAAACTCACCCCCACCCGGTGGGTGCGGGCCTGCTGCATCACCGAATGGGGAAACCAGCCCACATTCAGGGTGATCTGGGGGTGCTCCAGGGGGCCGTAGTGGCCCCGCTCCCCCGCCAGCAGACGTTTGACACAGATCTCGCCGGCCTTGGTCTCATCGGGCCATTGCTCGCGCTCGGAGGCCACGAACCCCTCGAAATAGTCCTGGTGCATCGCCGCAAAGATGCACTGCTGGGGGTTGGGGGTGGCGGCGATCAGCTCAACCCGGAAGCGCTTCATGGCACAACAAAACAAAGAATGCGAGGCGAAGCGGGATCAACCGTGGCTGCGGGGACCGGCCATGGCGGCAGCGGCCTGGGGGGCGCCCGTGCCGGCCGTCAGGCTGCTGACGCTGCCGACCCCGGCCAGCTGGGGCAGGGGCGCTTCGGCCAGCAGGGCCGTGGTGAGGGCCTCGAGCTCCGGCCGGCTGCGGGCCCCGAGGGAGCGCCCCACGGCCGTGCCCGAGGCATTGAACAGCTCCAGCTGGGGGATGCCGTTCACCTCAAAGCGATCGACCTCCGGCTGCCAGCGGGGGTTATCGACATTGAGCAGCACCACGTCCAGGGCGCCGTGGTGCTCCTGTTCCAGTGAGGCCATGGCCGGGGCCATGGCCCGGCAGGCCTCACACCAGTCGGCGTAGAACTCCACCAGGGTGGGGCGCCCGTCGCTGAGGGCCACGGGCAGATCAAGGGACTGGCGGGCCAGCTGCTCCAGCGGGGCGGCCGGATGCAGGCCGCCCCGCACCAGGACCAG
>CALRRL020000037.1:0-21010 GCA_943370565.1 Synechococcus sp. UW140
CGCTACCGACGAACGCAGCAGGCGCTGGCAGCACCGACGGGATGAGGCCAAACATCCCTATCGGCACCGGCCAGGGCTGCATCCGCTCCTCCACATTGATGGGGCTCAGGACGTACACGGCCATGGCCGCCGCGATCATCTGTGCCGCCGAGTTGCACTGCAAGGACTGGCCTGGAGCTCTATTGGCAACAAACTCCTAGGGGCGCTCCGCGCAGAACGGCGCCCCTGGCCGGCACGGCTTTGGGGGGTTGACTTGAGACTCGGTTCAGAGAACCTGAACCACCTCGTCGACTTCGGGGATGGCTTCGCGCAGCTTGCGCTCGATGCCCATCTTCAGGGTCATGGTGCTGCTGGGGCAGGAGCCGCAGGCGCCCTGGAGCCGCACCTTCACGATCGGGCCATCGATTTCCACCACTTCAACGTTGCCGCCATCGGCCATCAGGTAGGGGCGCAGCTCATCGAGGGCCCGCTCAACGTTGGCCAGGGTGAGGGCACGGGGGTCGAGTTCGGCTGCGGCCGCATCGGTAGCCGCGGGGGCAGGATCAACAGAAGCCGTTTCAGCGGAAGCCGTGTCGGTGCCCATCGTGCAGTGGCAGAAGTGGGTTGAGCTTAGGAAGACGGCGGAGGGACCTGGCTCGCCCTGGCCCCGGGCCGCCCGCCCATGCGAGCAACAGACAGCGGGGCATGGGCTTGGTGCCGGTGGCCAGGGGGCTGCCGATGGGGCGGCCCATGGGGCTGGCGCGGGGGCGGCCCCAGGGGCTCCTTAGGATCCGGGCACTTGCGGCGGTCCATCGGGCCCGCCGGCCCGCAGCCTGTCCATGACCCACGTACCCGTTCAGCGGATCCGCAATTTCTGCATCATTGCCCACATCGACCACGGCAAATCGACCCTGGCCGACCGGCTGCTGCAGACCACCGGCACGGTGGCGGCCCGGGACATGCAGGAGCAGTTCCTCGACAACATGGAGCTGGAGCGGGAGCGCGGCATCACGATCAAGCTGCAGGCAGCCCGCATGGAATACAAGGCCGCCGACGGCGAGGTTTATATCCTCAACCTGATTGATACCCCCGGTCACGTCGATTTCTCCTACGAAGTGAGCCGCTCCCTGCAGGCCTGTGAAGGGGCCCTGCTGGTGGTGGATGCCAGCCAGGGGGTGGAAGCCCAGACCCTGGCCAATGTTTATCTGGCCCTGGAGAATGACCTGGAGATCATTCCCGTGCTCAACAAGATCGACCTGCCCGGCGCCGATCCCGAACGCATCGCCGCCGAGATCGAAGCGATCATCGGTCTGGACACCAGTCATGCCATCACCTGTTCGGCCAAAACAGGGCTCGGCGTGGCCGAGATTCTCCAGGCCGTGGTGGATCGGGTGCCGCCCCCGCCGGATCGGATCGAGGAGCCCCTCAAGGCCCTGATCTTCGATTCCTACTACGACCCCTATCGGGGCGTGATTGTCTATTTCCGGGTGATCAGCGGCGCCATTGCCCGCAAGGACAAGGTGCTGCTGATGGCCAGCGGCAAAACCTACGAACTCGATGAGGTGGGGGTGATGGCGCCCGACCAGCGCCAGGTGGAGTCGCTCCATGCCGGCGAAGTGGGCTACCTCTCGGCCTCGATCAAGGCGGTGGCCGATGCCCGCGTCGGCGACACGATCACCCTTGTGGCCAATCCGGCCAGTGAGGCCCTGCCGGGCTACACCGAGGCCAAGCCAATGGTGTTCTGCGGCCTGTTCCCCACCGATGCCGACCAGTACCCGGACCTGCGCGAAGCCCTCGACAAGCTGCAGCTCTCCGATGCGGCCCTCAAATACGAGCCGGAAACCAGCAGCGCCATGGGCTTTGGCTTCCGCTGCGGCTTCCTGGGGCTGCTGCACATGGAAATCGTGCAGGAGCGGCTGGAGCGCGAATACGACCTGGATCTGATCGTCACGGCGCCTTCGGTGGTGTATCAGGTGAACCTGATCGATGGCAGCATGATTCAGGTGGACAATCCGGCCACCCTGCCCGATCCCCAGAAGCGCGAATCGATCGAAGAGCCCTATGTGAAGCTGGAGATCTACACGCCCAACACCTACAACGGCACCTTGATGGAGCTGTGCCAGGAGCGGCGCGGCGAATTTATCGATATGAAGTACATCACCACCGATCGGGTCACGCTCCACTACGAAATGCCCCTGGCCGAAGTCGTCACAGACTTCTTCGACCAGATGAAGAGCCGCACCAAGGGCTACGCCTCTATGGAATACAGCCTGATTGGCTATCGCAAAAATGAACTTGTGCGCCTGGATGTGCTGATTAACGCCGAACGGGCTGACCCGCTCACCACGATCGTGCATCGGGACAAGGCCTACAACGTGGGCAAGGGGCTGGTGGAAAAACTGAAGGAATTGATCCCCCGCCAGCAATTCAAGATTCCGATCCAGGCTTCGATAGGCAGCCGCGTGATTGCCAGTGAAAGCATCAGCGCCATGCGCAAAGATGTGCTCGCCAAATGCTACGGCGGCGACATTTCCCGCAAGAAAAAACTGCTGCAGAAACAGGCCAAGGGCAAAAAACGCATGAAGGCGATGGGCAAGGTGGATGTGCCCCAGGAGGCGTTTATGGCGGTGCTCAAGCTCAACCAATAGGCCCCCACGGCCGCGCCCAGGCGCCAGACGGCCTGGGTCGTTAGCTCCTTGACCCAGGGGCCCCGGTCCAGGCGCAAACGCCCCCATGGGGCAAGCCCCAGTTCAGGTCCAAAGCCAAGGGGGCCGGCCCGCTGACATCGGAACTCCCTTTGGCCAGGCCGGCTTTGGGCCTGAACTGGTGCTCTGATTACAGATGCTCTGGTTAGGGCGAAATGGTGCTGGCTAGCCCCTGGGCCTGCTTGTCTGTCTGGACTTGCTGATTGAAACGCCTTGCCCAGGGCAAGGGGCGCCGGCACTGGGAACCCTCCCAACCCAGCGATGGAGGGGTCCGTGATGGCATGGCAACGGGATGGCCGCTGGGGAAGCGGCAGCGGGCAGGATCCCCGGGACACCAGGTTCCCAGGCGCCACATCGCCGCCCTCCCTGCGACCCGGGCCCCATGGGCACCAGCGCCGGGAGCGCCGGCGACGCCTGATCAGCCGCTCGGCCAGCCACGCCGGCCGGTCCCAGCGGCCCCAGCGGCCCAACCGGCCCAACAGAACCAGCCGATCCAGCCGCCCCCCCGAGCAGCCGGCCTTTGTGCTGCCCCTCGCCCTGGTGGCGGGCCTGGTGGTTTCAGCCAGCAGCCTGGGCCTGCTGGCCACGGCCCTGGCCAGCCACCAGGCCCAGGCCGCCGACCAGCGCCGCCGCCAGGCCGATGACGGCCTGCGCGACCTGGCCCAACTGCTCGCCCCGCAGCTGGTGGGCCAACGCCCCGAAGTCCTCAACCCCGCCAGCCTGGGGCCCGACCTGCTCGCCCTGGCCCTACCGGCCGGCTGGCAACTGGGAGGCCTGCAATGGCAGCCGAGTGAACCGGCCGACCTGGGCCTGATCACCCTGCAGGTGACGCTCAAGGGGCGCGGCGGCGAGCAGCGCCTGGGGCTCGTGCACTTCGATCGCTCCCTGGGCGATGGGCGGATCCTGGCCCTGCACCAGGAGGGGGCATGAACCTGGTGGAAATCCTGCTGGCCGGACTGCTGTTCAGCCTCTGCGGCGCCGGCTCCCTGCAGGTGATGGCCGGCCTGGGCCGCAGCCTGCAGGGGAGTGCCCAGGCCGAGCTGGCCGCAGCCCAGATGGAGGCAGACCTCCAGCGCAGCCAGGCCCGGGTGCAGGCGGGGGTGCGGCAGGAGCAGGCCACCGATCTGGCCTGTGAACAGCCCGAACAGCTGCTGAGCCGCTGGCTGATGGACCCCTCCGCAGGCGACGGGCTTGGCGAGGGCAGTCCGACGGCCAACGCCAGCCCCATCACCAGCCCCAGTACCAGTGACAACGGCCTGGCCAACCCAAGCCAGCAAGTGCCCCTGGCCCGCGACGTGGGCGTGGTGGCGCCTGGGGTGGTGCGGTTAAGGCTGTCAGCCCATGGGGGCCGCTGGCAGCGGCAGCGGCTGTTCAGTGCAGCGGCCTATGGCCTCTGTCCACCCGGAGGGGGGCCGCTCGGATGACCCTGGCCGAACAGCTTGTGGTGGCGGCCCTGCTGGGTGGCCTGGGCTGCTGGGGCCTGGTCTGTGGCCAGGAGCAGCGGCAACGCCAGAGGGTGGAGACGGTGACCAGCGAACTGCTGGCCGGGATCCAACTGGCCCGGGCCGAGGCGGAACAGCGCCAGCTGGCCTGTGGCCTGAGCCTGGATCCGAGCGGCTGGCAGGAGCCCGCCGATGGCAACCTGCCGGCCTGCGCCACGGGCCTGAAACCGTTCAGCGAAGCGATCAGCCTGGCCCACAGCTTTCCCGCCACCCTGCGCTTCAGCGCCAATGGGCTGGTGATTGATGGCGGTGTGGTGGTGCTCAGCCGAGCGGGCACGGGCCTGCGCCGCTGCCTAGTGATGGCCCTGCCCTTGGGGGTGGTGCGCCTGGGCCGCTACGCCGCCGATCCCGCCGGCCCCCTGAATGCAAGCCACTGCCAGGCGGAACGATGAGCCGTTCGCCGTACCGCCATGCTCCCCGTGCCAAGTCAACGGGCGGCTTCACCTTGGTGGAACTGCTGCTGGCCCTCGGCCTGGGCTTGCTGCTGGCAGCCTGGTTGATCGAGGCCCTGCTGGCCCAAACCAACCTCAGCGCCAAAGTGCTGGCCCGGTTGCACCAGCGGGAGTTTGAACGCCGGGCCCGCCGCCTGATCGAAGACGACCGTCGCCTGGCCAACCTGGCCACAAGCCAGCCAGGGACAGCAGCAACCGCCTGCAGCCTGGCCGGACGCCAACCGCTGCTGCACCTGCAATTGGCCAACGGCAGACCACCGATCACCTGGAGCCTGGGAGCGGCACCCTCGCCGATCTGGCGCGGCCAGGTGTTGATGCGCTGCGGCCCGGCCTACGGCCTCGATGGCCAGCCGAATTTCAGCGGGGCCTATCAGAACCGGGTGGTGCTCGACCAGGCCGAGGGCTTTGCGATTTCCCTTTGAGGGCTCCCGCAGGAGCCCAACCAAACGGAGGCCCCCGAACGCAACCCACAAGCAAGCCGACCAGACACCGCGATTGGCAATCCGCCTCGACCGCCTGGCCAACCGCCAACCCAGGGCTGCTGACTCCGGCGATGGCATCGTCCCGGAGCCAGGGTTGGGCGTGCCCCTGTCCTCCAGCGCTGCAGAGACGGCACTTTAAACCTGCCCAATCCCGCCTCGCTGGCTGCACGGCAGCCAACCGTAGATGGCGCCCAGATCTACTGAATTTCTATCCCATAAATCGCCCGATCCATCCCTGTCCCCGGCAGGGGAGGCAGCTGGTCCAGGCGCAGCCCCTGACCGTGGGCTCCGTACAGGGCCAAGGTGTCGATGCTGCTGACCCGCCCCGCCGGAACCAGCCGGGTGATCTCCAGGCGCGGCTGCGCCTGGCGCAACCGCAACGGCAGGCAGGGCCGATTGACATGCACGTGCAGGCAGAGATCGGCCCCGGCCACCCCAGGGGCCAGGGTGAGCCACAGGCGGCGCAGCCGCGTCTGGAGGCGGCTGGCCACGGCAGCCGGCAGGTCCTGATCGCGATAGACGTAAAGGCTGTTGCTTTGCAGCGGCAAGGCCCAGATGCGAACGGCTGGGCGACCAGGCCGGCGCAACAGCAGAGCAGCCTTGTCAGGCACAAACCATTCACCAGGCCTGAGGACAAGGCCAGCCCAGCGATAGCCCGCAGCCCGTTGGGGGAACTCCTTGATCCGGCGCTGCAGCGAATCAAGGCCCTGGATCCAGGTCCCGGGAGCGTGATTCAGGGGGAACAGGGCATAGCCATCCTGACTGAGCTGACATCCGCGCACCTGCTTGCAGAGAGTGATCGCCTGGTCAACCGGATCAATGGCGCCCACATCAAGGGCGAAAGAGTCGTAGTGAAGGTCGCTGGCCAACTGGGCCTCTGCCGCAAGCCCCTGACTGGAGGCCTGGCTGAACAGCAGATCAGCCGGTCCGAGTTTGAAGGTCCCGTAGTTGCTGGCCAGGCCACCAGGGGGAAAGGCCAGGAAGCTGTCATAAGGACCACCTCGAAATCGGCTTTCAACGTTGGCGGGCTCCGGAAAGGTGGTGTAAGGGGCAAACCACACCCTGGGGATCCCCTGCTGGGTGGATCGCTTCAGCAGGTTGGCCAGGCGATTGGGGGCCTGATCATGGCGAACCGGCTGTTGTTCGAGCGGGCGGAAGGCCAACCAGCGGCTGCTTGAGAGCAGTTCAATGAGGATCCAGATGGCCAACAGCCCGAACAACACGAGGCTGCGATCGCGGTTGCCGGTTGCGGTCAAGGGAACCTCCGCCGCAGGGAGGCATCCAGCAGGGAGGCCAACAGCAACACGCTGGCACCGTAGACAAACACGGTGTAGCGATTCAGGGAGCGCAACACCGGGCTGACGAACACGGCGAACAGGGTGCCCAGGCCCCCCATCGTCATGCAGAACAGGCCCAGGAAGGTGATAAGGCCCAGCAACAGGGCAAAAAAGCGGACGGCCCTGGACTGGCGATCGCACACCTCCGCTTCGGCAGGCCGGCGCGCCAATTGCCAGAGCCCCACCAACCAGGCAATCGGGATCAACAAGCTGCCACTGGAGCGCCAGTAGGACTCCGTCCCTGTTGACACCCCAGCCTCCACAAAAGCGTGATTCACCGCCTCCACCCAGGGCGGTGCAATCAGCCAGGTGAAGGGCAACAGGCCATACAAGAACTGCTCATTCGGCGAACGGGGCATCACCCACGACCAGGGCGGTCCAGCCGCTGTCACCCCCAGCAGGTTGGGCGATTCGGCCCCCACCATCACGGCCCCAAACCCCAACACAAACAGCGCACCCGCCCCTGCAATCCGGCCCAGGCAGGCCGGCTCGATCGTGCGGGTCGTTGCCAGAAGAAGCAACAAACCAAAGCAGGCGAGAATCTGCAGAAGCAGGAACGCAATGTAGTAGTCCTGGGCTGGATAACAGAGCAACCCGGCCAGAAGCCCGGCGCCAAGCACACCCCAGCCCAGACGCCGCGCCTGCATGGCACGCCAGAGCCCATGGCAGGCCAGCAGTCCGGGGATGATCGACCAGAGCATGGAGAGGGAGAGATGGCCAATACGTGAGAACGCGCAGGGTGCCGTGGTGATCAGAAAGGCCACCACCAGGCTGGTATCCGGGCGAAATCCAGCCCGTCGGCAAGCCACCAGGGTCAGGCCGAAGGTGAGGCTGAGGCCCAACACCAAAAAACTTTGGGACGGGTTGAGAACGGAATGGCGCGAGAGCTGGCAACTCAACCAGGAGAGCAGCGTTGCGGGCAGGGCGCCGGTGAAGCCGCCGAGGTTGGCCGCAGGGCTGGTTTCGCCAACCCACCCCAACGGGAACCGATCCGCCTGGCAGGCACTGGCCAGGGCGAAACTCTCCCAGACCTGATCACCAGAGGCCCTGCCGAAGCCCCAAACCGTGGGAATCCAGGCGACCAGGGCCAACAGGGGCAGGCCGATCGGGAGAACGAGCCTCAAATGCCCAGCGCCATGACGACAATCCATCAACCCCTCAAAACCCCATTGACCAATTCTATTCAAAAATCTCAATCAAGCCAACCCGCCACATAAAAATTCTGCGAAATCAAGCGAGAGAAAAGCGCCTTTATCGACCAAAAGACTCCATCGCAACGCACCTCGAAGAGCATCGGCAACCTCAAAATCTGACCAGACAGAATTAAAAAATCCTGGGCAGAACGGAGCTTAGTTGCTACACCACCCGGTATTCGTGGCACTAGAAATACAAAAAGAAAGGATGCGCGCCGTGTACGTATTCCCAGGCTCATAGGCAAGGTTCCACACCTTCGGATTCGTAGAATTAAGAGTTGTATCATGCTGCAACCTGATCCTGTACTGAAGGGTGCGGCCGTCACAGCTAGTGCAGGCTGCAAAGTTTGGCCAGAAAGCCGCATTGATATTAATATTCACACCCGTATTTCCATCAGCATTGATCAAGCGGGTTCCCGGACTTACCAGCGTTATAACCGAAGCACCAGAAGTTAGCACGCCCGTTCCAGGATCCAACGGAGGGCCGAATCGAAAAAGATCAAAGACAGGATTAGCATTATCATTATTAACAACTCGGTTAAAGTAGCAGATTGTCAACGCCGCCGGGGCCGCCGCATAGGTATTAACGAAATTTGGACCCTGTAAATAGCTATGGCGCAGGGCAAATAGAAACGCGGTGTTCCCTCCATTGCGCGCAGCTTGGCATGCCGCTGGCTCTGTGGTCAAAAAACTTGACGCTTCGCCAACCTCACTCTCGATCAAAAAAGTAACACGGGCTGCTTGATCACGCAGTGTTTGATAAACGTAGAGCTTAATACTACTTCTCAACTCCGACACAGCAATCGTTGCTGCCACCCACATAATAGTCACCGTAATCCCAATTGCAACAATCAGCTCAAGAAGCGTAAATGCTCTTGCAGACAGACGCGACCTTCTTGCAATACCGATACGGAACAAATTGATGATTTGAGCCCTGGTTTTCACGATTCAATCCTCAAAAAGTATTGAACTGGTTACAAGCATCAGCAACACTTGCAGCATTGCCATTGGAACCAATTCTAATTGTGCCTGTAAAATAAAAAATCCTGACACAGCGTAGCAAACGACTGTTCGCTCGATAGATTTTGATATCACTGTCATCATCGGCACCATTTATATTATCAGCGATCGCAACACTGCCACGCACGCTGAAAATAATTGGACTAAAGGCTCTTATCTGGTAACCGCCGGCGGCTGTATCTGGCAACACAAAAGAGGGCTCTGGAACAGAACAGGATTGATTAGCGCTTTGCACACCATTAACCACTTGCGGCCTAACAACAAATAGACGATTACCAATAGAATAGGAAGCGTCATTCGGAATCGCCGAAGTTACAACTGCAGCAGGGTTGCTAATGGAGGCAAGATCGACATAGCAGGGTGTTGCTGCAGCCATATTATTGGTACTAAAATTATTAGCATGCATAGCAATCAACCAACCAGCCAATTCAACCGCCACCGCATCGATCCTCGATCGCTCTAAAGACCTACTGCCTGATTCAACAACAAGAGCCGCTACGATCCCCATAATTGCCAGAACGACAATAAGCTCCAACAAGGTGAACGCCCTCACCAGCTTGCGTCGGAACCTGGGACGATGAAACTTGATCATGGACACCACAATGCAAGCAGCGGAGAAAAATAGTATTGGCGTGTTAACGTTCGCGTCTGACCATTAAAAGTGACGTCCTTTGCAAGGGTAACTTTGATACGGCGATTTTCCTTGTTGTCTTGGACATACGAAACGATTGTCACACCAAGTGGCCTGTTTTGCTGAATCAATCTGAGATCGTCAAGCAAGCCAGCATTGCCGCTGCCATCGCCACCATTAAGAATACGATCGGTAGTAATGCCATTTTTAGCATCAAAATTACAGTCATTTTTAAAATTATTCAGATCATTACCAGCAGAAGGCGAGTAATAAGACTGGGGGTTAGTACCAAGCAAATTACCTTCTTGGCCGCAGTCCCTAGCATTGGAGCTTGCCCTATTACCGCAGTAATGATATGTCATGCCTAGATTACGAATGGTATTCATAACAGTATGGATATCCCGATCAGCCTGGTCTATTTGATTGGAAAAGAGAATGCCATCTCTACTCACATCAAAAAGATTTTGTATTGATACTGTCATAATAGCGAGCAAAACCGAAGCCATTACAGCATCAATCAAGGCAAAAGCTTGATTGCTTGGGCCACACTTCATCACACGACTCAAGCGACCTGCACAAAGCATCCTGAACACTGCTAAGTTCTCCCCTCAAAATTGGCTGTTCTTGTGATGGAGCGAATCATCCAAACAGTCTGGGTTTTAGGCGAAGGGCAGCTGTTTGAATCACTAGTAGTATCACTGCCGTAGCTAACTCCAGCGACTGGGCCGAAACTTGTGCTGCAGCACCTTGGAATCACCTCGTATTCCTGCTGGATTGTATATTTAACGTCTTTAGTTAAATCTGCATTATTTGTGTTTGTGGTAAAGTCACTATTGCTTGAATTTATAGATCCATTATAAGAACCTTCCATTGTCAATGCCAAATAGGTGATGGAATTCTTCGGAGCAACATTTAACTTGGTTATATGATCGCTAGCATACAGCTGCATTCCTAACAGACGAAAGGACTGGTGATTGTCGCTGTAATACTGGGGTGGCTGGGTTATATGCATATTAGACGCCTGCAGAGTTGGACGATAGATTCTATTCTTAGGAGTCTCCTCTACATAAACAAAGCACGGATATCGGTTAAGGTCTTGCCCTTGATTTACATCGGTGGGGATAACATCAGGACCGTACATCGAATTACTGCCGTTGCCATAGGCATTTTGCCAGCCTTGATTATTATTCGCAGTCCAATCAGTGCCGAGGAACAGCCTATTGCCAGGCTTATTCAACTCATGAACCGTAATTGTGAGGCCATACTCAGCCGCATCCCTTGCCAAGCGCAATCGGGACTGCAACGTTTGTGAATACAAACCAGAAGTGACTCGATTCGTAATGGCCAATGTGGTGGTAAAGATGGTCAGCATCAGCAGCATCACCACCAGCTGAGCCATGCCCTGAGAGCGCTTGGGCCGGCCATACTTACTACAATTGAAAACAATCCAGCGAAGATCAGATTTCGCTAAACTCTGAACTAAGCTTAGGGGTTGCATTGGGAAAACCTGACTGGCAAGAGCGAACACCAATCCGATGAGAGCCAAGAACCTACCAGGCTGCCCTCTCTCATCAGTGTATTCATGATGAGCTTAACTGTCCATATCCAGACCGATTTATGGTAAAGCTCAAGGCTAGGCCCCAGCTGCGGCATCCGCTGATGTAAAAAATTCTTGCTCATGACGCTTTTGCGAGAGTGTCAAGTCACAATGGTACTCAAAGCTACCTTGAAGTTTAATCAAGCAAAAGTTTCGTTAATCAACCACAAGACAACTGGCCTTGACTAGTTACCGAGATTGCCACAGCGTTTTTGCTTGTAATGGTGGAGCCAAGACATGTTACCGTTTGGGTGGTTGCCCAAGCTCGGGTACTGAATGTTTGTGCCGAAGGATTCGCACCCCCACAAGCAACGGTTAGGGCACTGACTGCCAACCTAATTGAAGTTGTAATGACATCCGCTTCAGCGTTGAAGACGGCACATTCCCTAGCGAGGCCAATCGCTTCTCCAATCTTCGATCTGGCATCGGCCCGACTGCGCGCATTAAGGAACTGGGGCAGGGCTACGGCAGAAAGAAGTCCTATGATGGCAACAACAATCATGAGCTCAACCAAAGTGAACCCACCTCCACTGATCAAAAATGGCTTTCGGGACTCTCTTTGATAATAACGAGAAATTTCATCAAGAAGTGCTAGCTTGTATCGGGGAGAAAATCTTGATGCCATCATTGGAAGAGCCAACGGAAAAATAAAAACCCTTAAGAAAAGCCATGACCAAGCAGCTTGCTAGAATTAAAGCCTGGCCATGGCAAAATGTAGACAATTATTCAACCACAGCTGACTTGTCCTTGAATGCTCACAGTAATAGCCACTGCATTCTTGCTGGTTATGGTGGAACCAAGGCAAGTCACCGTTTGGGTGGTAGCCCATGCTCTGGTGCTGAACGTTTGAGCTGATGGGTTTGCACCACCACACCATACGGTTCCGCCCACTGCAAGACGCACTGAGGTTGACGTCGGATCGGCTTCGGCGTTGAAGACGGCGCATTCCTTGGAAAGGCCAATCACCTCACCAATCTTGGCTCTAGCATCAGCTCGATCTCGGGCACCGAGGAATTGGGGCAGGGCCACAGCGGCCAGCAGGCCGATGATCGCCACAACGATCATCAGTTCCACCAAGGTGAAACCCTGTTTCAGCATGCTCTGGCGAGAGCGGAGCTGTCGCAATAATTCCAGTTGAGTTTTGGCGTACATTAGCGGCAAATTTGCTGCATGACAAATTAAGCCTATCCCGAAAAGGGACGACCGTCAACCAGAATAGCCTATCTTGCAGAATCTGCAAGATAGGCATCCGCGCCCGCTCCAGCTATGTCCCCGATGGGGGATGTTTTGCCTGCAATTGGTTGGTCCGGACGTACTAGTGCAGCCCAGCCCCAACCGTTTCAAGCTGGGGGTAGCTCCCTTAGTATCAAGCCCTAACCATTTCGTTATTGAAAAAACCCTGGCCACTTCTTGTCCACAGCTGCCGTTTGGCTCCGGGCTGGCTGGTCGCATGGCTCGCTGGGGCCTGGTGATTGTGTCGATTTATGGACTGATCGCCCTGGCTACTCCCCTCCTGGTTCACACCGGCCTTCTGCCCGATGCCAATGGGGGCCTGGACAATCCGATCTACGGGCCACCCGGCTGGACCCATTGGTGTGGCACCGATCGGCTCGGCCGCGATGTCTGTTCCCGCACCCTGGCCGGCAGTGGGGTGGCGCTCGAGGTGGTGGCCCTGGCCCTGGGGCTGGCATTGGTGATCGGCGTGCCCTTGGGCATGGTGAGCGGCTACCTGGGGGGCGGCTTGGATCGCCTCCTGGTGCTCCTCATGGACACCCTTTACACGCTGCCCGTGTTGTTACTTTCAGTTGTCTTGGCCTTTTTACTGGGTAAGGGCTTACCCAATGCCGCCGCAGCCCTCTGTGTTGTGTATGTCCCCCAGTATTTCCGCGTCGTTCGCAACCAGACGGCCCAGGTTAAGGCGGAGCTGTTCGTGGAAGCGGCCCGCTCGCTTGGGGCCGGGCCCCTGTGGATCCTGCGCCGCTACCTGTTTCGCAACGTGATCACCACAGTGCCCGTGCTCTTGAGCCTCAATGCCGCCGATGCGGTGTTGGTGCTGGGGGGTCTGGGTTTTCTCGGCCTGGGGCTGCCGGAATCGATCCCCGAATGGGGCAGTGACCTGCAGCAGGCCCTGGGAGCCGTGCCCACGGGCATCTGGTGGACAGCCCTTTATCCAGGCCTGGCCATGTTTGGGCTGGTGCTGGGCCTGTCCTGTCTTGGCGAGGGCCTGGAGAGTTGGCTGAGCGGCGCTGCCAGGGGTGGCGATACCCCGCCCGATCGGCCATGACGCCAATCCCGATGCTGGCTGTTCAAGTGTCATGAGCAATTCGAGCAATCCTTGTCTGGAGGGCCACGCAGCGGCCCTGGCCAGCTACCACGAGCGGATGACAACGCTCTATCAGCCGATCCTAAGCTGCCCGTGGCCCAGGCAGGCCTGGCCCGGGCACGGCGGCCTGGCTGGCCTGACGATCGAAGAGTTGCCCCTGTTTCACGAGGCCATCGGCGCCCTACCCGATGATCCAGACCTCTTGCAGGCCCTCGCCGGTGAATTGATCCAAAGCGGCCGCCAAGGAGAGGGCTTGGCGATCTACCGATTGCTGGCCCGAAACAGCCCGGAGAATCCCAGGGCCCTGCATAACCTGGCTGGGGCCTTGTTTCTCTGTGGCAATGCCCCAGAAGCTGAAACCTATTGGCGCCAAACGCTAAGCCTTGATCCAAGCTTCGAGGAGCCACGCTTGCTGCTCGCCGAGCTGCTGCTTGATCGGGGCGAGCGTCAGGAGGCGGAAAACCTCTATCGCTCCCTCGATCATCAGGGCCCCCTTAGTTTCAAGCGCAACCTGGGCCTGGCCACCCTGCTCGCCAAAGGGGACCCAGCCGAGATTCAGCAAGGGTTAACCAACCTGGAAGCCCTGGTGGAGCAAGCCAGAGCAGATGGCCAGCGCTATCTGGCCCTCGTACAACGGTTTGCCGATGCCGGTCAGTTGGATCGGGCCCTGGAGCTGTTAGACCAGGGGCCACCCCAGGAGATCGCCTGGACCTGGGATCTGGAAGCGCTGGCGTTGATCGCCGCCAATGATGACAACAGAGAACGCACCTTTAGTCAGATCGACATCCTGCTTGAGCGCTACCCAACCAGCCCTCAAGTGTTGAATGCGGTTGGCATCCAAGTTCTAAAAACGGATCCGTCCGCCGCCTGTGAAATCTTCAGCGGCGTAATCGATCGCCACCCCAAAGATCTGGCTGCCATGGCAAATTTAGCCATGGCGCTAGACAAGCAAGGCAAATTTCAACAAGCCTTAGATGCCCATTTAAGCACGCTGCAACTTGATTATTGCTTTGGCGCCCTGCACCTGAACTTTGGCAATAGCCATGCTGATTATCTAGCCCTTCAAGAAGCAGAAGCCTGCTATCGAAAAGCGATTTTGCTATCTCCTTTTTTTGCCGAGGCCTGGATGAATCTTGGCAACGTACTTCACAACTTACGCCAAAAAGGCCCCGATTTGCTTGCACTTCGCAAGGCCTATGCCATCGCCCCCAAACTGGTGATGGGCAAAATCAGCCTAAGCCTGGCACTGCTGATGCATGAACAATTCGCAGAAGGATGGGCCTTCTACGAAGCGCGCCTTGAACAGAATCGCGCCATTTTTTTACCAATCGGCCTGGACAAATGGGACGGACTGACAGAGGTTGATGAGCTCCTGATCGTAGCTGAGCAGGGAGCAGGCGATGTGGTGCAGTTCATGCGTTATAGCATTCTTTTGGGCCTAGGGATTCCCCGGATCACCATCTTGGCTGAGCCGAAATTTCATAGCCTCCTAGAGCACTATGGTGGATTTGATGCCGTCCACTCCGTCAAGGAACCCTATCGGGTGATGGAGAAGTCGGCCTGGTATCCGATGGCCTCCATCCTGGGATTGCTTGGCATCAACAACCAGGCGGTGATCATCGATGCGCCCTATCTCGCCGCCGATCCGGATAAAACCAAGCAGTGGGCCTCCGCCATCGCCCCTCGGGCTGGCAGCCGCTTAATCGGTCTCAACTGGCAGGGGAATCCCGTCTCGGAAGATGCCTTTTTCCGGGGGCGTTCCTTCCCGTTGGAAACCTATGCACCGCTGGCTGAGCTCGAGGGCTGTCAATGGCTGTCGCTGCAGAAGGGTCCAGGGTCGGAGCAACTGGAGAACTGTTCCTTCCGGGATCGCTTCATCGCCGCGCAAGCAGAGGTTGATCAGGCCTGGGATTTTGTCGAAACCCTCTCGATTCTGGAGCTCTGCGATCTGGTGATCACCTCAGACACCTCCGTGGCCCACCTGGCTGGGGCCCTGGGGCGACCCACCTGGGTGCTGCTCAAATTTGTACCGGATTGGCGTTGGGGCCTGGAGGGGTCAACAACCCCCTGGTATCCCTCGATGCGGCTGTTTCGCCAGCAGGAGGCGAACAACTGGCAGCCCGTGATCGCGGCGGTGCGCGACGCCCTGACCACCTTTCTGGCTGACCAGCCCTGAGCTGCGGATCCCATGACAACAACGCTGGACTTGTACACATCACTTATGGCCTATCGCGATGCCATCTTCAAGGCCCACTGTGAGTACATCCTGGCTACCTTCTTGAATCCTTGGATCCAGTTTTTTTATCTGCAGCCACCCCGTTATCCAGGCCTTGAAGCGGTCATTGTGGAAACCCGAGCCACCAGCGTGCTTCGGGCGGTGATTCTGAACGCCATGCTGATGCTGCCGGCCGGCACACCGATCATCCTGATCACCTCGGAACAGGCGTTTGCGGCGATGACAAGCCTGCTGGGCGATCTGGGCGCTGGCCTGGAGATTCGCCCCTACCCCCTGGGGGAGAACTTCAATCCAAGGGCTTACAATCAACTCCTAACCAAGAGTGAATTTTGGCAGGCTCTCAGCGCTGATTGCATCTTAATTTTCCAGAGTGACTCCCTGCTTCTGGCACCCCTGCCTGCGTCGTTCCTAACAGTGCCTTACCTAGGCGCCCCCTGGCACAGCGATGGCTGCCTGCAGATCGATTTTCCCTGCAATCAAGACAACCCCGATGGCGGAGCAGCAGGCGATGGGACGCTGGTGGCCCGGGCTTCGATTGAACTGAGCCCAGGCCTGGCTGCGGTGGTGCCCCATGGCTATGGCAATGGGGGCCTATCGCTGCGCAACCGGTCGTTGATGGCCTTGATTGCCGCTGAGCAATCCCGAGACGAGGGGGAGCCGGAAGACGTGTTTTTCAGTCGCCATCTGCCGGCCTATTGCGCTGAATTGCCACCGCTTGCGATAGCCCAGGCCTTTGCCAGCGAAGCAATCTATTCCGATGCCGTCGGCATCCATGCCTCGTGGAAATACTTGCCCGCCGAACAACAAGCGAGTCTCTACGAGAAGCATATCAAATACCTAGTCGCCATGGCTGAGGGGTTAATTCATTAACATTCCAAAGTCAGTGCAAAGCTTTCTAGGTATCAGCCCACCTTTTCGATCTGGGTAGCCAATCAACGGCGCTCTTGATACGATGAACGCGCCAACACAGGATTATGGCCGTAGCTCTCCATGGCACACTGCCACCACAATTCACCACTATAAATAAGCTCAAGATGCTTTTCAAGAGGGATAGTGTTCACTGCGACAAGCATCTTCCTACAATGGACGAGTTGCGGATTGGCATAGCGACGCACTTCCACCCCATTTCCCTGATAACCAAGCAATACATACGGAAGTGAACTGAAGCCTAGGACGACAACCAGCAAGTAATTTGCGAGCAAAGCAGGCTTCGGCCGTGACTTTCGCCGAGCAGGTTCAGGCTGGCTGCCTGATGCATCCTCCCAAGCCGCCGCTTGGGGAGAGATGGGCTGTAGCCATCCACCATTGAACACGGCATCCCACAAGCCAATCACAATGGCCATCATCGCTGGCACCATCAGCCGATTACCCCAACTTGCCCAGCCAAAGGGGTTCCACCACAGGCTCAGGCCAAGCAAGCTGATCAAAGCCCAAAGAGTGGCCGCTCTCACAGCAGCAAACTGGGATCTAAGTAAGGCCGAAACCTGACGCCTCTTTCTAAGCCAATACAGCCCCAGAACGGCAAAGCAGAGCCCCCAAAAAACAACCAGGCCCCCATTTGGTGAGGCCAAACTCCAAAACAAGCTTTGCAGACGAAAGGAGGTCGGGGTTGTGGTTAATCGAGCCTCATCCAAGTAAGCTACCGGCAACAGACTCCCGTAGCGAATCCAGTTAAAGCTCACCTCAGTAAGCGCGGCAGCAATCAGGGCCGGCATTGTCAGCCACAGCATTCGAACCTCCTGCTTGGCAAGCAAAGGGGGTCTGGCCAGTGCTTTAGCAGCCTTGCCTTTTGATCCAGCCCCATGCGTTCGAAGCAATGAGGCTTGCCTTGTCAAACTTCGCCGTGCTTGGTCCGCAATAAACAGCAGAAGACCAACAAGTGGAAACGTGATGAATGAGGTATCTTTGTAAAGACAAGCCGTAAACCATAAACCATTGCACAGACCGATAGCTCTGAAACTTGGCATTGGGACGCCCATTCCACCCCCATCTCTAACCTGCAAAGCTCTAAAGCTGAGAACAAAGGCCAGGCCAATAATGGCACCCGCCTGCACCTCAAGGGAGCCCGTAAAAAGATAAAATCTAGGAATGGGCGTCAACAGCCACAGGAGCACATAAAAGCCCCAGCTTTGGAACAAATCTCGGCTTGAGCGACAGAACCGAAGCAACAGCAAGGGGAGGGCCAAAGCCAAAGCATTGAGAGCTGCGAGGTAAGCGGGAAGCTTGATTGCATGGCGCATTCCCTCAACCAGCAGCCCTGAATTGAACGTATATGCAAGTGGAAATTTACTAATTGCACCGCAAGCCTGCGTGTAGCCGCTCAGGCATCGCGCCAAACCCAAAGAATCGCTCAACCAAACCCCCAAGTCTCCTGGAGCCATGCCATTGGCCGTTATGGCCACCAATAAAAAGACTAATGCGGCCAACAAGACCAACAAACAAACATCTAACCACCTAACAGCAGGCGACCTCTGTTCACTCGCAACAAGAAGGGGGAGCATCGTTAATCAGTGGCAGAGCGCAAGGGCCCCCGCAACAAGCCTGTTGAAGCCTTCCTCTTCGCTCACGGGATTAAACAACTGGAGATTGCGCAGCATCCAGAGATAGTCACAAGCCGCCAAATTCTCGAGGCCCCAGAAGGTCGTCATCGAGGCCAGTTCATCAACCTCCCTGGGCTCCTTGCTGCGCCAAAGGACTGTCTGAGGATTGCCCTGGTCAATGATTGTGCAGTACTGATAAGCCGTATGGAACAGATGAATCATAGGCATGATCTTATAGGTATCGCCATGCCAGATCGCGTTGGTGATGCCAGTGCCATGCGCCCTCAACTGAATGGCCTCATCCTGATCGCGGCAGCATGAATAGGCATCACAAGGAATTGTGTCATCAATCAGGATCACCGTGCCCGGGTGACTATGCAGAAGGGCATTTTGGAGATCGCGGTAGGTTTGGTCGTAGGTGTGCAGCCCATCGATAAAGATCAAATCAAAACGGCTCCCCGTCGGCTCCTGGGCAAAGAAGGCATCACTGGTGAGGGGCAGGAGCCTGGTACGAATGCCATCGTGGCTGGCCTGCCAATCAAACTGAAAATCAGGGTCAACACCCGTTTTTGTTTCGACGTTGACGGCGTTGAAGGTGACGCCCTTACTGACACCGATTTCAAGGTAGGTCTTGCAGCCGAGGACCTCAGCGAGCCTGTTGAGACGGCGCGGTGACGTGGCCAGCCAGTCTTCGAGATCCATGGAGAGTTAGCACTTGGGTCCATTATCAACGCCTGGGAGCAGGAGCCTCAGCCGCTCTGATCGTGGGCAGGGCAGCGTTCCGCCAGGCTGTTTGTGATGAACGGGTTGTCCCTGGAGCCTGGCCTAGGGTTTTGTTGCCGTTGTTGTTGAGCTGATGCCCTGGGGGATCACCCTCATCCTCGCGGCAGCCGGCGTTTGGCTGTGTCTGGTGGGCGGGCTCAGGCGCGATGACGTGATCGGCCTGCTGATGCGGGTGATCGGGGTGGTGTTTTTGCTGGCGGCGAGCGTTTTCGGCCGCCTGCTCTGGCTGAACCTGGCCGGCATCGTCCTGGCCCTGTGGTTGCCGAGCGCGGACAAACGGAAGCAGGTCTGAAACGGGAGGCTTGCAGCCCGTCTTCAGACCCGGGTCAGTAGCGCAGCTTCAGGGTGCGGGGCAGGTCTTCGGCGATTTCGCCCTCGGCGGTGAGGGCCGGGTAGGGGCGGCCCTGGCGCTCGCACCAGGCGGCCACTTGGGGGTAGGCCCAGCGGAACAGGATCTGGTCGTAGGCGTCGCTGCCGCCGGGGATGCCTTCGCCCTGCTCGGGGATCAGGCCGGCCCGTTGGCGTTGGCGCAGGGCCTCGAACAGCAGGATCGCCGTGGCCACCGACACATTCAATGACTGGACCATGCCGGTCATCGGGATCACGATCGCCTGGTCGACCGCCTCTGCGGCCGCCGCGCTCAGGCCCCATTTCTCCGCCCCCAGCAGGAAGGCGGTGGGGCCGGTGAAATCGCAGTCGCGGTAATCGATCGCCGCCTGGCTGAGGTGGGTGCCATAGAGGCGAAAGCCCCGGTCCCGGAGCACGGCAATGGCCGCTTCGCTGGTGGCGTGGGCGTGGAGCGGCACCCACTTCTGGCTGCCCAGGGCCGTGTCGTTGAAAATCCGGGGCCGGCCGGGCAGGCTCACCACATGGCTCTCCAGCACCCCCACCGCATCACAGGTGCGCAGGATCGCCGAGAGGTTGTGGGGCTTGTCCACCTGCTCGAGCAGCACGGTGAGATCGCCCATGCGGCGGTTGAGCACGGAGCGCAGCCGCTCGTAGCGTCTCGACAGCAGGGGCATGGGGGGAACGCCGGGAGCGGGCCTTGCGTGCTGCATCCTGCCCCTGGATCGGCCCAGGCCCAGCCAGCGCAGGCGGCAGCACAGCCCGGCAGCGGCTCCCCATGCTGGAGCCAGTCGCTTTGCGAGCCCTGGCGCATCCCCCGCTTCAACCCGACCCCGGGCCCGGGGCCCAGGGACCCAACGGTGGGCCCCACCAGGCCCCAGGGCCCCAGGCAGCCACGGCCCTGTCATTCGATCAGCGGGTGTATGGCGTGGTGGCCCGGATCCCGACGGGGCGCCTGGCCACCTATGGCCAGATCGCCGAGCTGCTCGGGGCCTACGGCGCCGCCCGTCAGGTGGGCTGGGCCCTGCGGCGGTTGCCCTTGCCCTCGAGCGTGCCCTGGCAGCGGGTGGTGAACGCCCAGGGGCGCATCAGCATGGATCCCTCGCGCCAGGGCTCGGACTGGATCCAGCGGGAGCTGCTGCTGGCCGAGGGCATTGCCGTGTCGGCCGAGGGCCGTGTTCCCCTGGCGGCCCACCGCTGGCAGCCCAGGGACCTGGTGCCCTGATCGCAGCGGCTGCCCCAATTGCGGCTGCCCTAGTCGCGGCTGGGGCGCTAGCTGTGGAGACAACCCCAGCCCTGTCCCGTTGAGCCAACCCGCCCCCAGGCCCAACCCCGCCCAGGCGCCATTCGCCCCCCAGGGACGGCCCGGGCCTGCCCGGGGGGCGAATGGCGGGGCCCCCGGGGACGACAGCCGGCGGCAGGCAGCAGGCGGCAGCTCAGCCGCCAGCGAGGGCACGAGCCCGGGCAGCATCGGGCTAGCGCCGCGGCAGCTGGCCTGGCAGGTGCTGCAGGCCGTGGCGGCGGGGGCCTATGCGGACGGTGCCCTGGAGCGGGAGCTGCAGCGCCACCCCCTGGGGGCCCAGGACCGGGCCCTGGCCACGGAGCTGGCCTACGGGGCGATTCGCCAACGGCGCCTGCTCGATGCCTGGCTCGACCAGCTCGGCAAGGTGCCGGCGGAGCGCCAGCCGCCCAAGTTGCGCTGGCTGCTGCATGTGGGCCTCTATCAACTCCTGGCCAGCGAGCGGGTACCGGCCTCGGCGGCGGTGAGCACCAGCGTGGAACTGGCCAAGCGCGGCGGCCTGGCCCGCCTGGCCCCGGTGGTGAATGGCCTGTTGCGCTCGTTTCTGCGCCAGCAGGAGGCCGGGACGGGCCTGGTCCTGCCCGC
>CALRRL020000038.1:0-18680 GCA_943370565.1 Synechococcus sp. UW140
TAAAACCATTCCTGGCCTTACCAAAACTCCTAATCGCCTCAACATTCCCTCAAGCAACTTTCCAGGATCTCAGATCCGGTCGCAATTCAACCCATCGCAGCCTTTCATCTGTTCCACCTCGTGAGAAGGTTTCCCAGACAACCGCAACAGATCTCAATTGCTTGTTTCTTTTGACGGGACCTCACACCTTTGCTGCTCTTCGGCCACGAGCTCAGGACTGGGTGGCCCACATCAAGTGAGTCGCTTCAGCCCTAGGTCCGTGACGCAGCAAAAGCGTCAGTTCCTAAACTTTTTCAGTTGTCCAGGTGCGCCCTTCCGAAACTAGTCAGCCAATTGCTTGGCTTCCCCCTTTTCCTCCAGGCTGCGGCGCCTCTCGGTTCCGCCTTTTGAACTTACAGCATCGGCGGCTTGCGCCTCCCTCTGCTTTCAGCTCGACCTCTGACACGCCTCGCGGCGACTCAGCTGTCCTGCAACCAGGATCCTCAGGGGGTGAACCCCTCGCTCCTGCGCAGTCCAAAACCTTACCACCCCCTCTGCCCCTCTGGCCAGCTCTCCCTCAGGGAAGGGGCGGTTCCGGCTAGCCCGATCCACGGCCTTTGCCGCCCTGCCGGGATTGGGAGGACCCTCAGGGTCCTTCGCCGAACCCGTCGTCGCCGTCTTCGAGGGCCGTTTCCAGGGTCGTGAGCAGCAACACCAGGGCGGCCCGCCGGTCCAGATGGGTGCCGCTCACCGTGTCCAGCCAACGCCTGGAGAGGGCCTCAATGCTACTGAACAGGCCATTGCCGCTGCGCAACAACTCCATGACGCGATCGACGCTGGCCTCATCCCCGTCGGGCACGGGACCAACCACGTAGCGGCGGCCGTCATCACCGATATAGGTGAGGTTGCCATCGCGGTCGATGATCGGGCCCGCATGGGGGGTGATCGGGCTGTCCTCCACAGAAAACTCCCTGGCGGTCAGATCCCTCCTTGGTTAGCGCCGTCTGCTTCAGCCCGCCACGGATTGGTCCAGGGCAGCCCCCCCGGCTGAATGGCGGCTCTGCTTGGCCAACCAGCCGGGCTCACACGCTTGATGGGGGGGCAACGGCAGGCCCTGGAGGCCCCTGGCGCTCAGCTGTGGCTGGCCATGTGCTCGATCAGGTCAAGGCACTTGCAGGAATAGCCCCACTCGTTGTCGTACCAGGCCACCAGCTTCACGAAGGTGTCGGTGAGGGCGATGCCGGCACCGGCGTCAAAGACCGAAGTGCAGGACTGGCCAAGGAAATCGGTGGATACCACCTCATCTTCTGTGTAGCCCAGGATCCCCGCCATGGGGCCCTCGGAGGCCGCCTTCATCGCTGCCTTGATCTGGTTGTAGCTGGCCGGGCTGGCGAGGTTGACGGTGAGATCGACCACCGAAACATTCGGCGTGGGCACCCGGAAGGCCATGCCGGTGAGCTTGCCGTTCAGCTCAGGGATCACCCGGCCCACGGCCTTGGCAGCCCCGGTGGAGGAGGGAATGATGTTCTGGCTGGCACCGCGGCCGCCGCGCCAGTCCTTCACCGACGGACCATCCACGGTTTTCTGGGTGGCCGTGGTGGCATGAACCGTGGTCATCAAGCCGGAAACGATGCCGAAGTTGTCGTGGAGCACCTTGGCCATGGGCGCCAGGCAGTTGGTGGTGCAGGAGGCGTTGGAGACGATCTCCTGGCCGGCGTAGGTGCTGTGGTTCACCCCCATCACGAAAATCGGCGTGTCGTCTTTGGAGGGGGCCGACATCACGACGCGGCGGGCACCGGCCTGGATGTGGGCCCGGGCGCTGGCATCGGTGAGGAACAGGCCCGTGGATTCGAGCACGGTGTCCACCCCGACCTCGTTCCAGCGCAGGTCGGCTGGGTTGCGTTCGCCGGTGATCCGGATTGCCTTGCCATTCACCACCAGCTGACCATTTTCAACCCGCACATCGCCATCAAAGCGGCCATGGGTGGAGTCGTACTTGAGCATGTAGGCGATGTAATCAACGTCAATCAGATCGTTGATCGCCACCACCTCCACGTTGGCAAGGGTGCAGGCCCGGCGAAAAACCAAGCGGCCAATGCGACCAAATCCGTTAATGCCGACTTTGATGGTCATCGCTGCAACGACGGGTTGGCCCCTGATGGTGCCTGCAGTTTAGGCCCCAGTTGGGACGCGGACTTGGGCCTTGCAAAGAGGGCCCAGCGGGTTGCATCGGGGCCAGGAGCGAGCTTGGGCACGGCAGCCTGAAACGGCAGCGTGAAAAGCCAGCGTGAGAGAACACACTGAAATCCCAGGCTCAAACCCCAGGATCAAACCGAAAGCTGAATCGGAGGGGTGAATCAGAACGCTGGATCAGGAGCCTGAAACCGGAGGCTGGCCCGAGGAGGTACCAGCCGACAGCAGGACAGCCCCATCGCGGTTCAGCGGCGGGACCGTTGCAGATAGGTCCACACCTGGGTGGGCCAGGCAGCGGGGCCATCGCCGGGACGCACCGCCAGGCTCACGATCGAGCCAGCCAGGGGCCAGCCGCCGCGGCGCACCAGGCCGGCCACATGGGCCAGCAATGACAGGCTGACCAGCAGCCAGCCGGTGAGATGGAGGCTGTAGATGGTGGCCTGCAGCTGGCCCTCCTCCAGCCACTCGCCTTCCATAAAAACGCCACTGATCAGGGACACGGCCAGGGCGATCAGGGGCAGGGCATTGCTGGCCCGGCCCAACCGCTGGCGGCCAAGGCTGAAGGAATAGAGGGCCAAACCGATCGCCGGCACCAATAACACCAGCCCCAGATGGCCATGCCATTCGATCCAATCGCCGGGGGGCTGGAGCGGCAACCGGCCCCATCGGCCGTCGTAGGCGCTGTAGATCAGCACCCCACTGATCCAGGCCCCAAGGGCGCCCAGGCTGGTGAGGCCATGGAGGAGCCGCAGCAGGGATGGTTGGTAGGGGGACGCCATGGGAGCGGGTCTGAATGCCGCTTCTATGGTGGTCCTTCACCCCTGCAGGCGTCCATGGGCTCCCGCTGCACCCAGAACGCCATCGCTCCAGCCCGGGTGCTGCGCGGCAACCAGGCCTGGTTGCAGGCCCAGGGGGCCATCGCCGGGCTCGTCTCCAGACCCCTGCTGCTCGGCCGCAGTGCCGCCACGGCTCCGTTGCGGGCCCGCCTGGTGGCTGATCTGATCGGCCAGGGCCCCAGGCCCGTGGCGATGGAGCTGCAATTTGATTGCTGCGAGGAGGATCTCCAGGCCCTGGCCCCCCGGGCCCGCCAGGCCGGCTGCGATGGGGTGATCGCCGTTGGCGGCGGCAAGGTGCTCGACGCCGGCAAACTCCTCGCCCACCGGCTCGGACTTCCCTGCATCACCGTGCCCACCAGCGCGGCCACCTGCGCCGGCTGGACGGCGTTAGCCAATCTGTATTCGCCCCAGGGGGCCTTCCGCGGTGACGTGGCCCTGGAGCGCTGCCCCGAGCTGCTGATCTTTGACCATGACCTGGTGGCCCAGGCGCCACCCCGCACCCTGGCCAGCGGCATCGCCGATGCCATGGCCAAGTGGTACGAGGCATCCGTCAGCAGTGGCGAAAGCAGCGATGGCCTGGTGCAGCAGGCGGTGCAACAGGCCCGCCTGCTGCGGGACCAGCTGCTGCTCGAAGGCCAGGGCGCCCTGGCCAGCCCCGGCAGCGACAGCTGGGCCCGCATCGCCGAAGCGTCGGCCCTCACCGCCGGCCTGATCGGCGGCCTGGGCGGCGCCCGATGCCGCACCGTGGCGGCCCATGCCGTTCACAACGGCCTCACCCAGCTCGCCCAGACCCATGGGGTGCTGCACGGCGAAAAGGTGGGCTTCGGCATCCTGGTGCAGCTGCGCCTCGAGGAACTGGTGGGAGGCAACCTGCTGGCCATCCAGGCCCGGCGCCAGCTCTTGCCCTTCTTCCGTAGCCTCGCCATCCCGGTGGATCTGGCCGGTCTTGGCCTGGGCGACGCCCCCCTCAGCGACCTGAAGGCCGCCTGCGCCTTCGCCTGCCGGCCGGAGTCCGACCTGCACAACCTGCCCTTTGCCGTCAGCAGCGACGACCTGCTCACGGCCCTGGTCAGCACCACCACGATCCCAACCCCAGCCCCCCGTCCGACCTGAAGCCCTTGGTTGCCCTCTCCCCGCCCCCGAGCCGCCAGCAGGAGCTGGTGAGCCACGCCGCCAAAGCGCTCCTCGATCCCTTGGGGCGCAGCCTGGCGGCGGCCGTGCAGTGGTGGGAACTCCCCGGGCTGGCCGCAGCCGGAGCGGACCTCTGGCCCGTGGCCGTGGTCGGCCAGGGCCCGCCAGTGCTGCTTCTGCACGGCTTTGACAGCTGCTTTCTCGAGTTCCGGCGGCTGGTGCCCCTGCTGGTCCAGGACCATCAGGTGCTCATCCCCGACCTGTTCGGCTTCGGCTTCACCCCCCGGCCCGCCGGCGCCGATTACAGCCCCACGGGGGTGCTGGCCCATCTGGAGGCCCTGGTGGCCCGGATCCAGGCCACCAGCGGCGCTCCGATCAGCCTGGTCGGCGCCTCGATGGGGGGTTCGGTGGCCGTTGAACTGGCCAGGCGCCAGCCCCAGGCCATCGGGCGCCTGTTGCTGCTCTCGCCCGCCGGCCTGACCGGCCGGCCCATGCCCGTGCCGCCCCTGCTCGATGCCCTGGGGGTGCGCTTTCTGGCCCTTCCCGGCGTACGCCGCGGCCTCTGCCGCAGTGCCTTCGCCAATCCCGACCGGGACGTGGGTCCGGCGGAACTGGAGATCGCCTCCCTGCATCTGGCCAGCCCCGGCTGGGCCCAGGCCCTGGGGGCCTTCGCCCGCAGCGGCGGCTTTGCCGGCTGCGGCAGCCCCCTGCCGCCCCAGCCGATCCGGGTGCTCTGGGGCCAGCAGGACCGCATCCTGCGCCCCCCCCAGAAACGGGCCGCCCTGGCCCTGCTGGGGGATCGGCTGACCGAGCTGGCCGACTGCGGCCACCTGCCCCACATCGATCAGCCGGCGGCCGTGGCCCAGGCTTGGCAGCAGCTCCGCGATCGCAGCCAATGACGGCCACCCCCCCGGGATCGGGACCCCTGCTGCAACTGCTGGCCTCGGGCCTGCAGTTCTGGATCCGCCAGCAATGTGAAGCTGTCGATCAGCTGGACCTGCAGCTGCATGGCACCGCCTTGCAATTGCTCCGCGGCCGGCTGGAGGGGGTCACCCTGGTGGCCAGCGAGGTTGTCTTTGCCGGCCTGCCGATGGAGCGGGTGGAGCTGCGCAGCGGCCCGATCCAGGTGCAGACCGGCCCCCTGCTCAAGGGCCAGGGGCTGAAGCTGGACCATCCCTTTGCGGTACGGGGCCTGGTGCTGTTCAGTGGCCCTGGCCTGGACCGGGGCCTCGCCGATCACCGCTGGCGGGACCTGGCCCATGGCCTGGCCCGGGACCTGCTCGGCGCCCAGAGCCTGGGGGAGATCGCCATTGACGACGGGGCCCTGCTGCTGGTTTCCGGCGGCGCCAGCACCCATCCCGACGGGCACCCTTCTGGCCAGGGCGAAGACCAGCCCGCCGACCCCTTGCCTGGCACCCTGGCCACCCGGCCCGCGGCCGTGGATGGCGGCCTGGAACTGCACAGCCTCGATGGCCAGCGACGCACCCGCTTGCCTGCCGACCCCAACATCCGCATCGAGCGCGCCTGCATCGCCGCCGGCCGGCTCGAACTCCACGGCGAAGCCAGGGTCTCCCCCTAGGCGGCCCGCAGGCAGCTCGCCCTGGCCAGGGTTTCGGAGCCGGGTGCCAGCCCTCAGCTCACCAAGGGAAGCAACAACTTGACGCCATAGAAAAACACCGCCGGGGTGAACAAAAAGCTGTCGATGCGATCGAGGATGCCGCCGTGGCCGGGGATCACATCGCCGGAATCCTTCACGCCCGCATCCCGTTTCATCATCGATTCGGTGAGGTCGCCCACCAGGGCAAACACCGCCACCACCCCACCGAGCAGCCCGCCCAGGGCCCAGCCCCAGGGCCAGCCCAGGGCCACCCCACCGATTCCCCCCACCAGGACGGCGCAGGCGACCCCCCCGAGGGCCCCTTCCACGGTTTTTCCAGGCGAAATCGGCGAGAGGGGATGGCGACCCAGGCGCCGGCCGATCACATAGGCGCCGATGTCGGTGGCCACCACCAGCAGGCAGCCGATCAGGGTGAGCGCCATGCCGGATGGCAGGCCCGGCCAGTGTTCGGCCAGGCGCGGGGCCAGGTGGGGATCGGTGAGGTCGCGCAGGCGAATCCAGTGGCTGGGCAGAAAGCCCAGATAGAAGAGGCCAAAGATCGAGGCGGCGATGTCGGCGATCGTGCCGGTGACCGGCTGCAGCAACAGCCAGCCGCAGAGCACGGCCCCAGAAAGGGGCACCACCGCCGCCGCCAGATCCGTGGAGAAGCCCACCCCACCGGCAGCGCTGTTGGCCCATTGGGTGGTGATCAGCAGCAACTGGCAAACCACCAGGGTGGTTTTCACCGCCGGGCGGATGCCCTTGAACTGGGCGAGGCGAAAGAACTCGAGCAGGCCCAGGTGCACGATCACCCCCAGGGCCAGGGTGAACCACCAGCCGCCCAGGCCCACCACCAGCAAGCCGAAGGCGCCGGCGCCGTAGCCGCTCAGCAACCGCTGGGGGGAGGTGCGGCCAGGGGCAGGGGGGACGCTCAAGGGGCAGGAGCAGGCCGTTCGGCGGCGATCAGGAACAGGGGCTCGGCCGCGGCCAACCGCGCCTGGCTGCCCCGGCGTTGCATCCGATGCACGGTGGCCTGAACAACCTGCAGATCCACGGCCTCCAACTGGCCCAGGGTATCGGTGGCATCCACCAGACCCTCCAGGCTGGCGGTGCTGATCACCAGGCGCCCGGCCGGCTGCAAGGCCTGCCACACCAGCCGCAGCACGGCATTAAGCGGACGCCCCACCTCCAGCAGCACCCGATCCGGCCGAGGCGGCAACTGGGCCAGGCCCTCGGGGGCCACGCCGGCATGGATGTGGAGGTTGCCGATGCCGAACCGCCGTTGGTTGCGTTGCAACAACTCGATGGCATCCGGGTCCCGCTCCAGGGTGTGCACCTGGCCAGCGGGCATCAGCCGGGCAATCTCCAGGGCCAGGGCACCGGTACCGCCGCCCACATCCCAGACCAGGGAATCGGCCCGGGGCCGGAGGTGGGCCAGCAGCATGACCCGCAACTCCATCGGCGTGGGGCTGAAGCCCGGGGCTTCGGCAAACAGCGCATCGGGCAGCCCCGGGGTGACGAAATCCCACTGGAAGGGGCCGTCAGGCGGCGTGTTCAAGGGCGCCGGGTTCAAGGGGCCAGAACCCTCACCGTATCAGGGATCTGGCCCGGCCAGAGCCGTCTTTGATCCAGCAGCCAGGCGAGCCTGGCCCGATCGATCCGTTCGCCCGGAATCAGCAGGGGAATCCCGGGGGGATAGGGGCAGAGGGCTTCGGCGGCGATGCGTCCCTCCAGCTGCTCCAGGGGCAGGGCCTCAGCCGCCGCACGCCAGGCCTGGCCCATGGCCAGGTCGGGTTCGGCCACCAGGGGCAGGGGCGGCGCCTGAAACGGCGGCAAGGGCTCGGCGCCGAGGGCCTGGGCCAGGGCCCGCAGCTGGCGGGGCAGGCGCCCCAGCAGGCCCGCCGGCGGCACCAGGCCCAGGCAAAAGGTGAGACAGCCGGGTTCGGGCAACTCGGCGATCACGCCCCGGGGCAGCAGCCAGTCGTCGGCGGCCAGGCCCGACAGGCCCAAGGCGGCGGTGTGCAGCACCAGCCGCAGGGGATCCTGGTTGGCCACCAGGGGCAGGCCGATCCCAGCCAGGCGCTGGCGTAGGCGCCCGGCCAGGACCAGGGCCCGGTCCAGCTGGCGGCGGCCCCGATCGCTCTTGAGGAACGCCAGGCTGGCGGCGCAGGAGGCCAGCAGCAGGGCGCTGGGGCTGGAGGTCTGCAGCCAGAGCAGGGCGCGCTCCAGCCGCGCCGGCTCCACCCGCTCGCCGGCCTGGAGCAACAGGGCGCTCTGGGCCAGGCCTCCGGCCGCCTTCTGCAGGGAAAGCACCACCAGATCGGCTCCGCACGCCAATGGCGAGGCGGGCAGGCCCGGTGCCAGGCCCAGGTGGGCGCCGTGGGCCCCATCCACCAGCACCGGCAGGCCGGCCCGGTGGCAGACGGCGATCTGGCCGGCCAGGTCGCCCACCAGCCCCTGGTAGCTGGGGGACACCAGCACCACCGCCGCCAGGGGACCGGCCGCCAGGGCCGCCGCCAGCACCCGCTCCAGGTGGGCGGCCGGGGCCGGCTGCCAGAGGCCCGTGGCCGGATCGAAGGGCAGGTCAAACAGCACGGGCTGCAGCTGGCCGAGCAGACAGCCATGCAGCAGGCTGCGGTGCAGGTTGCGCGGCAACAACACCCGCTGGCCCGGGTCCGCCAGGCCCAGCAGGGCCGCCTGGAGCAGGCCGCTGGCGCCGTTCACCCCGTACCAGCAGCGCCGCGCCCCCACCAGGGTGGCCGTGGCAGCCTGGCTGGCGGCCACGGCTCCCTCGGCTTCCAGGGGGCCGCCGATGGCCGGCAATTCGGGCAGGTCCCAGCTGGCCGCAGGCCGCCGTAACAGGCCCACCAGGGGCGGCGCCAGGCCGCGGCCCCGGCCATGGGCGGGCAGATGCAGGGGCAGGGCCGGCCCCCGGGCCGCCAGGGCTGCCAACAGATCCATGGAGCCGGGCCGATCTTTCTAGAGTCTGGACCCGCTTGCCTGCCCCATCGCCGTGCCCACCCCCCACGCCGATGCCGGCGCTGGCTCCAGCGCTTCTAGCCCCCAGGTCGTCTACGACCCAGGCGCCGACCTGCGCGCCCTGCTGCTCCAACCCTGGGTGTTGGTGGGCCGGTTGATCGCGATCAGCTGGCAGCTGCTCGCCCTGGCGGTGGTGTTGACCGTGCGCGGCAACAGCAGCGACCCCGCCGAGCAGCAGCGCCTCGGCAAGCGCATCCTCACCACCCTGACCACCCTGGGGCCCTGTTTCATCAAGGTGGGCCAGGCCCTCTCCACCCGGCCCGACCTGGTGCGTCGCGACTGGCTCGAGCAGCTCACCCAGCTGCAGGACAACCTGCCGCCCTTCCCCCACAGCATTGCCCTGGCCACGATCGAGGCCGAGCTGGGGGCCCCGGTCGACCAGCTGTTCGAAGACTTCCCCTCGGCACCGATGGCCGCCGCCAGCCTGGGCCAGGTCTATCGGGCCCGCCCCTACGGCGGCACCTGGGTGGCCGTGAAGGTGCAGCGCCCAAACCTGGAGCGGATCCTGCGCCGCGACCTGGTGATCATCCGGCTGCTGGCGGTGACCACGGCCCCCCTGTTGCCGTTGAACCTGGGCTTTGGCCTGGGCGAAATCATCGATGAATTCGGCCGCAGCCTGTTCGAAGAAATCGACTACCGCCAGGAGGCGGCCAACGCCGAACGCTTTGCGGCCCTGTTCGCCGAGAACCCGGCCGTGATCGTGCCCCGGGTCGATCGGCTGCTCTCGGCCCGGCGGGTTCTCACCACCACCTGGGTCAATGGCACCAAACTGCAGAACCGCCAGGAGCTGCTGGCCCAACGGCTCGATCCCACCGCCCTGATCCGCACCGGCGTGATCGCCGGCCTGCAACAACTGCTCGAATTCGGCTATTTCCACGCCGATCCCCACCCCGGCAACCTGTTTGCCCTGCCAGGCAAAACCGGCGCCCTGGGCCATCTGGCCTATGTCGATTTCGGCATGATGGATTCGATCAGCGACCACGACCGCCTGACCCTCACCGGGGCCGTGGTGCACCTGATCAACCGGGATTTCGCCGGCCTGGCCCAGGATTTCGTCGCCCTGGGCTTCCTCAATCCCAAAACCGACCTCACCCCGATTGTGCCCGCCCTGGAGCAGGTGTTGGGCGGCGCCCTGGGAGACAGCGTCGGCTCCTTCAACTTCAAGGCGATCACCGATCGCTTCTCCGAGTTGATGTATGCCTATCCGTTCCGGGTGCCGGCCCGGTTCGCCCTGATCATCCGGGCAGTGGTGAGCCAGGAGGGCCTGGCCCTGCGGCTTGATCCCAGCTTCCGCATCATCGGCGTGGCCTATCCCTATGTGGCCCGGCGCCTGCTGGCCGGCGACACGGCCGAGATGCGCGAAAAGCTGTTGGAAGTGTTGTTCGATCGCCATGGGCGCCTCCAGGTCGACCGGCTCGAGAACCTCCTGGCGGTGGTCGACAAGGACGACAGCAGTCCCGATCTGCTGCCGGTGGCCGGGGCTGGCCTGAAACTGTTGCTCGGACCTGAGGGCAGCAGCCTGCGCCAGCGCTTGCTGCTCACCCTGGTGGAGAACGACCACCTCCACACCGACGACCTGCGGGCCCTGGTGGCCCTGGTGCGCCGCACCTTCTCGCCGCGCAAGCTGGCCGGCGGCCTGCTCGCCCGGCTCAACCCCCTGGCTGCCGCGTTCTAGGGTCTCCCCTCGCGCCCAGGCAGCACGGTCGATTTGTCTGCTCGTGCGCCCCTTCTGCTCGTGCGCCCCTTCTGCTCGTGCGCTTCGTCTGCCGCTAGCGCTCTCGGCCCTGGTGCCATCTCTGCCCTAGAGCCTGATCTGCCCTAGAGCTTCGCGTTCCCCCTGCCCCTGCCCAGCCCATGGATGAATCAGCCCAGGACTTTCTGCTCGAGCTGGTGGGCTACGGCCAACCGCCCTACTTTGTGGCCATCGCCGGCCTGGCGATCGGCGCGGCCTGCGGGCTCACCTTTGCCAAGGTGATCCAGATCCGGCTCGAAGGCTGGAAACAGGACCGGCTGGCCCTGCTGCCCCTGAGCCGGATCGAAACGGTGGCGCCGGCGGTGGGCATCGTGATCGGCATCAGCCTGTTCATCGGCAGCTGCCTGCAGATCTTCGGCTTCGCCAGCGGCACCTCCCTGCTCGTCTCCTTGCTGTTGTCCCTGCTCACCACCGGCGCCCTCTGGGTCCAGTTGGTGCGGCTGATGGAACAGGTAGAAAATGGCACCTTCAAGGTGGTGGATTTCGATAATTTCGACGAATTCTTCTAAACGGGCCTGCTTCGCTTCGGCCTGGGGCAAACCAGCGAACCACCGGCCACCCAGGCCCCCAACCCACCCAGGCCCTGTCGCGCGACCCAATCACTCAGCCAGCCCCATCGAGTCCCAGCACCGGTCAACCGGCAAAGCGTCCAGAGCCGCTTTGCCGATGATCCAACGGACCTAGAACCCAGGCATCACCCCCGACGCGTCGATGGTTGAAGCCTTGGTTCTGGGCCTGATGGCCCTGGTGGGACTGGCGGTATTGATCCTGGTGCTGATCGTCAGCCTGTCTGGCAACCAGGTGCAAACCAAGCGTCAGCTGGCCAGCCTGGAGCGTCAGGTCCAAGCGGGGGAGAGGCGCCTGGCGGAACTGGTCCTGTCCCTGCAAGGGCTGGATCTCGACCTCCTGGCCATCGAGAAGGGCCATGCCACCTGGTGGCAGCGCATCCAAGCCCTCGAAGACCAGCTTCAGGAGGTGGACCAGCGGCTGGCGGAACTGATCCTCTGCCTGCAGGTCCTGGATCTGGATCTACCCAGGCTGGGTTCACAGCCGCTGACTTGCTTGGATCCAGAGCACCAGGATTCAGACAGGCGTGATTGGCAACAACCTGATGCAGAAAGGGTTGATCTGGATGGGGTTGATGTTGAACGCGTTGATTCGGACAGCCCTGATGGGATCGGCCTGGATCTAGACAGGCTTCAATCAGAGAGTCTTGAGGCAGACCGGCTTTACTCAGACAGGCTTGAGTCAGACGAGCTTCGGCCCGAGAGATCTGATCGGGGCGATCTTGCTCTCCAGGGTCGAGCTCTGGATAGTCGAGCTCTGGATAGTCGAGCTCTGGATAGTCCAGCTCTGGACAATTCAGCCCTGGACGGGATCCAGCAGCCTCCCTCCCGCCCCCTGCCCAAATCGTCGCGGCTGCGGGCGGCAGAGGCTGACCCGCCCCTTGCCCCCCAAGAGCTGCCTGGGCCCGAGGCGCCAGCGATGTCTGGGCCAGCTCAGGCTCCGGCGTCTCCCAGCCCTCTGGCGCCAAGGGCCCCGGAACCAACCGGGCCTGCAGGCCCCCCACCGGCAGCCGGCGCCATGCCCCCACGGCAGCAGCCGGCTGCCGCCAGGCCCCCGGTCCGCACCAGCCCGAGCGCACCCGTCGCCCCCGGCAAGCCCCGGGCGGCCGTTGCCGTCAGAAGCCCGAGGAGCCAGCCCGCCCCCACTGCCCTGCGGCTGTTCTGGCGGCGGATCGAACGGCTCGTGGTGGCCAACTGGACCGGGATTCTCGGGGTGGTGATGGTGGTGGCGGGGGTCAGCTTCGTGGCCATCAACATGGCGCTGACCATGGGCCCCCAGGCGCGCTTCTGGCTCACGGTCGGCGCCGCGGCCGTCCTGGTGGTTCCGTCCTTGCTGTGGGGCCGCCGCACCAGCTGGCAGAACCTCACGGCCTGGATGCGCAGCGGCGGGGCGGCCCTGTTTCTGTTCGCCTGCTCCGCCGCCGGCGGCGTGCCGGACCTGGGCCTGACCTGGCAGCGGGATCCCGGCGGGGCCCTGGCCCTGCTCCTGCTGGGGGGCATGGCCAACCTGCTCGTGGCCGTGCTCGCCCGCAGCCAGACGATTGCCGCCCTGCATGGGGTACTGACCCTGGTGCCGCTGATGATCGCCGCCCCCAGTGGCCTCACCCTGGGGCTGGCCACCCTGGTGGCGGTGCTGAGCCTGGTGCTGCCCCTGAAGCACGCCTGGCATGGCCAGCGGCTGGTGGCCTGCCTGGCCTACGGCTGCTTCCAGCTCACCTGGCTGGGCCACGGCGGCGAGGACCTGGCCCTGGCCAGCCCCGGCGGCCCGAGCCTGCGCTGGCTGGCGGCCGGGGCTGCCATCACCGTGTTTGGCTGCGGGGTGCTCCTGGCCCACCGGGGCCTGGACCTGGCAATCCCCACCCAGATGCAGGCCCCCGGCCAGGCTCCAGGCCAGGCTCCAAGCGGTGCCATCGGCGAGAACCTGAACGCGGCTGGGGCCACTCCGGGCGGAGCCACGGCCGCCATCCCCCTGCAGCTGCTGGGGCTGCTGAGCAACTGGACCAGCCTCGGCCTGGCCCTGCTCCTTTACCCCCAGAGCCCCGGTCTGCGCTTTGGCGGCCTTGTGCTGGGCTGGGCTGGGGCCACCCTGCTGGCGCGCAGAACCCCCCGCTCCAGCCAGCCCTGGCTGCGGCGCGCCGACCGCCTGGTGGCCCAGGCCCTGGCGATCGCCGCCCTGCTCAGCCTGCTCGGGCCGATCGCCAACGGGCCCCTGCTCATCTTTGCCCTGTTGCTGGAAGCCGTGCTGTTCGTGCGGCTTGGCCAGGACGCCAGCGACGCCTGGATCGGCCTTGTGGGCTGGGGCTTGGTGAACCTGGCGGGCTTCGGCCTTCTGCTTGCGGTGGTTAACCAGGGCGCGGTCCCGGGCCAGGGGGCCCTGGCCGCAGCAACCACCCCCCTGGCCCTGGCCCAGCAAAACCGGGTGCTGTTGCTGGCCGCCTCAGCCCTGACGATTGCGCTGCAGGGGTTCCTCCACCGCAAACGCCCTGGGACCCCGGATGCCAGCGACCGGCCCTGGCCCGGCTCCGCTTCGCCAGATTCGGCGCGTCCGGCCCCGGGTCTCGGGGAGCCAACCGTTTCGGACATGGCTCTAGAAGCCTCGCCGCAGCCGCTGCAAAGCCAGCTGCAGGCTCAGCGGCAGGCCCAGTGGCAGGCCCAATCGGTGCCAGCCCTGCCGATCCCATCCCTGCTCGGCTGGCTGGCGGCGGCCCTGGCCTTTGGCGCCGCCTGGACCTGTGCTCCGGCCGGCTGGCAGGAGCTGGTGGCCCTGGGCAGCCTGGGGCCCCTGCTGCTGCTCGGACGGGCCCGGCCCCTGCCCGGACTGGTCAGCGGCGCCAGCACGGCGATCGTCGTCAGCCATGGCGCCAGCTGGATCAGCTGGGCCGGCCTGGCCCGGCAAGGCACCCTGGCGGCCCAGGCCAGCCAGGTTCTGCCCCACCTGATCCCATTGCTCATGCTGGGGATGGTGATGGCCACCAGCACCAGCGGCAGCCGACGCCGGGGGGCGATCCTGCTGATCGGCTTCACGGCAGCCCTGGGGGCGTTCCAGCTGGCGGCCCCCCTGCCACCCCTGGCCCTGGCCGCCGCCTGGCTGGGGCTGGGGCTGGTCGCCCTGGGCATCGCCCCGCGCCTGCCGCGCCAGGAGGCCTGCCACGTCCTCGTCCTGGGGCTGCTCGATCTGGTGGGGGCCAGCGCCATCGCCATCGCCCAGCACCCCGAGGGCAACCCAGGGGCTGTCACGGCTGTGCTACTGGGCGCCTCGGCCCTGACCGTGGCCTACCAGCAACAAATGGACCGGCTGGCGCTGAACGGACCCCAGCTGCCCCTGTTGGGCTGGCTGGCGGCAGGCCTGGCCTTCACGGCGGCCTGGTGGGGGGCGCCCCAGGGCTGGCAGGAGCCTGTGGCCCTCCTGGGCCTGGGCAGCCTGCTGCTGTTCAGCCGGCGCCAGCCCCTGCCCGGCGTGGTCAATGCCAGCGCCACAGCGATTGCGATTGGTCATGGAGTGAGCTGGCTGACCCTGCTGGCGGGCCATCCCTGGCCGGCAGCCACGCTCTGGTGCCGGCTGCTGGCCCTGGTGACCCTGGGGTTGGTGATGGCCTGCTGCACCAACGGCCAACTGGCCCTGCTGGCAATTGACCTGATTGGCATGAGCAGTGGCCTGGGGACTTACCTGCTGGTGGCGCCCCTATCCCCCCTTGCCCCTGCCGGCGCCTGGTTGGGGCTTTCCCTGCTGGCCCTGGGGGCTGCCGATCGATTGGGCAAGGAGAAGGCCTCCCATGCCTTGGCAATCGGCCTGATCGCGCTCCTGATGGCGGGCTGCCTGGGTCTGAGCCAGGGGGGACCGGGGCCCGAGCTGGTGACAGTGGGTCGCCTCGCCATCCGCGCCCGCCTGCTGGTTGATCTGGCGGGACTGGCGGTGGTGCTGACCTGGTGGCGCTGGCCAGCAAGCCCGCAGCTGGCGGGCAACGGGCTGTGGATCGCCATCAGGCCCCGTCTGGTGGAAGCCTTCCTGCTGGGCGTCCTGATCACCCTGGGCCTGGAGGTGCCCGGCCCATGGCAGCCCCTGGCCTGGTCCCTGCTGGCCCTCGCCCTGCTGAGCCCGGCCATGGAGCGGCTGCTGGCGCCACGGATCAAGCTCTATTCCGTCGGGCTGCAATGGGTTGCCATCGCAGCTGGGGTGGCCACCGCCACCCCGTTCGCCGGACCGCCCCAGGGCGGGGTCGGCCCGCTGGGACTGGGCCAGGCCGGGATGGCGCCGGCCGGAGCGATCGGCCTGGCGGCGATCGCCATCCAGGTGCTGTACGTGCTGGCCTCCCATCGCTGGCTGGTGCTGGCCGGGCCCGAGGCCAGGGCCCCATCCCAGGGCCTGGCCCGCTTCGCCCTGGTGCTGGGGCGCCATCGCAACCAGCTGCTCTATTACCCCCTGGTCCTGGGCATCGCCCTGGATCTGGCCAGCCGTTACGACCACGCCCTGTTGACCCTGCTCTGGGCCGCGGAAGCCTTCGTTCTGTTTGGCCTCAGCGCCCTGCTGCGCGAGAACCAGTTCCGCTATCTGGCCCTGGCGGGGCTGGGCGGCTGCCTGCTGCGGCTCGTGGCGGTGGACATGCGCCAAGCCGACATGGGCCTGCGCGGGCTGGTGTTCATCGGCGTCGGCCTGCTGATGCTGGCCATGAATGCCCTCTACAACCGCTTCCGCAGCCGCTTCGAAGCCGATTGAAAAGGCTCCCAACAACCGCTCAGCGATCCACCGGCGCTCCTACAGCAACGGGGATCTCTGGATTCAGACCGGCCGAACGGCGGGGTCCCAGGGTGTCTTCACCCCCGTATCCGCCACCCCAGCAGCCAACCAAAGCCAGCCAATCCCAGGCAGGAGGACCCCCACCAAAAACGGGTCACTTCAGGCCAGTCGGTCAGGGTCACCCGGCGGGATTGGCCGACAGGGGCGATGGATGCTGGTCCTGAATCGAGCCTGGTACAGGACTTCTGCAATGCGTTGAGATCAATCGCAATCGGGGGGATTGAACCGTCCCGAACGCAATCTCCGATCAATCCGGCCAATTAATCCGGCCAATCAGGCTGGCCCATGAGGACGGCCCATCAGGTTGGCCTATCAAGTCGGTCAATCAAGTCGGTCAACAACAATGGGCCCGGTGCCGCCGCCGGCGGGGGCGGCCCCATGGTTCTGCAGCGCAGATCTGGAGCCGGCGTCCGGCTCAGTCAGGGATGGGCCGGATGGCCCCGTCCCGGTCCCTTGCCGCCAGCGATAGCTCTCAGCGGTCCGCCAGGTAGGCGGGATCGATGGCCCCATTGCCCCCACCCGGGCGCTTGGGACCCATCCCCGCATCCGCCTGGGGACCGGCAGGGTTCACCGCCTGACCAGGACGGTGGGGGCCCACCTGGGCGGAACCGCCCTCGGAGCCAACGGTGCGGTCGTTGCCGAGGGGAATGGCCAGGGCAGGGGAGAAAGTGCTGGCGGCAACGAAGGCCAGAAGCAGCGCTGTTTTAGTCACGGGAACACAAATAGATTATTAAGCAAAGACCTCACGGTCCCGCAGGCCGGACGGTAGCGATCAGCACAGCCACCAGCCAGGTTTCCTGGAAGACACTGGCGCGCTCAAGACGGGCAAGACTATGGAAAAGCTTCCAATTTCATGGGAAAAGGAGTGCCGAGGCGAACCTTTTCAGCGGCCCGGAGTAACCCAGTGAACCATTGAAAACTAGTCCAAAGAATTTGAGTCTCAATAGAGTCTCATGTGGCAATTCGCAACATGGACAGGTCCAGCCCTTGCAACCCTTGGCGATAGGGGTCGCGGCCCGACCAAGCAAGCCAGGGAGCCAGCCACCCGCCCAACCCCACCGAAACGTGTATCCCAGCCCCTTAAGCGTTGATAACAATGACGTTGAAACCCCAAAGGGCAGGATCGCCTGCCGAGGCAGGGGGGCGTCCCTGGGGCATCTGGCCATGGAGGTGGATCGGGCCGGCCCGGGCCATCCAGCGCCAGCCAACACCACCACCAGCCCAGCGATGGGGAGGGTCTTGGTGATGGCGATGGCGGGGGCGATGGCGAGGGCGATGGGCTGAATCGATGCAAGGGCAGCGCCGGCCAAAGCAATGCCATCCACCAATTCATCGACCTTTGAATAAACCTGCTCGACTTGAATTGAATCAGATATTTTGCAGGCTATAACGAAACACGCCAATTACCAGCCCAGATTCCAGTCAGCCTGCCTGCGGCCCATCAACAGCAGATCTGCTTTTTTGCTCGCTAAAGCATTGGACAACCAGGCATTTGTGGCACAGTTTGGAATGAACACAGGATGCGGTCGTGACTTCACCGCTTCCCCAACTGTTGGTCCTCCCCTTGGCAATCGATACCGCGGCGATCAATCGCCGTCTCTTGGAACTGATCGGCCGGCGAATTCCGGCGTTCTACGACGTGATCCCCCGGGGACCACAAGCAACCCCATCCCTGGCAAGGGCTGGCAGCAGGGAGCTGAATCCCCAACCGCTGCCCCCCTTGGAGCTTGGCGCTGCCGTGGCCGCTGACTTCATCCACCTGACCTGGCTGGCAACACGGCTGGGCCACACTCCTTCATCCTTTCTCGATGACCTGGACGACTGGTGCGGAACCGTGCCCAGGCATCCGCGGCCTAATCTGGTGGCCACCCAACCCAGAACCGGATCCCCATCCGGACTGGCTGGGGGCCTACCAGCTGGGCCTGGCCTCGCGCCTCGCCGTGGCCCTCTCCCAGGCAACGGACCCAAAGCTCGAAGCCACTCTGACCAAAGCCCTGGATCACTGTTTGGCAGAACTGGAAAAGACGCTTGGCTAGCCAATGGCGCTTGCAGATGCTGAGGCCCCTGATCGCGGGGCCATGCCTGCAGCAACCCCTGCGAGCCCCCCATCAAAGGTAACTACTCGGGAGACTGAAGAGCCGCCAACCCGAATCAGAACGGGGAACAAAACCAGAACTAATCTGACCTATAAAAACAGCAGCAAGCGTGTACGGTTGAGTTCATGGCCGCTCAAAAGCAGCCTAAATAAGCCATTAATCGTCACTACCACCGATCGAACGGATGGGACGGGCCGCAGACGGGCCAGTCATCAACAGGCTCTTCAGGCGCTACGGCTGAAGCGCCTGTTGATACTTCGGCTTCAGGACGCCAGATATCCCTGCAGGTCGCGGGAGCGATGGCGAATCGCCTCAAGGGCTGTGCGCTCCAGGTTGCGGGTGCGATCGCGGCTCATGCCCAGGTCGCGGGAGATTGAGCTCAGGCTCATCGGTTCATCCCCATCGATGCCGTAGCGCATCTTCAGCACCCGGCCCTGCAGGTCCGGCAGCTGGTCCAAAAGCGCCCGCATGTCCCCCCGCAGGCATTCGCCATCCACCAGATCACCGGGCTCACCACCCTCGGATGCCAGCAGATCCAGCAGCTCGGTGTCCTCGCCATCGCCCACCTTCGTTTCCAGGCTCACCGGCTGGCGCGCCCGGCACAGCAGCTCCTTCACCTCCTCTTCCGGCAGCTCCACCGCCTCCGCCAGTTCCCCCAGCGTCGGCGTGCGGCCCAGCTCCTGGCTCAGCTCCCG
>CALRRL020000039.1:0-18323 GCA_943370565.1 Synechococcus sp. UW140
TGCTGGCGGTGTTTGGCCTGCTGGCCGAGGCCGAGGCCACAGTCCACGGCCAGAGCGCCGCACGGGTCCATTTCCATGAGGTGGGGGCGATCGATGCCCTGGTGGATGTGGTGGGGGTGTGCGCCGGCCTGGCCCATTTCGAGATCCACCAGCTGGTCTGCGCCAGCCCGCCGGCGGGCCATGGCACGGTGCAAACGGCCCATGGGCTCCTGCCCCTGCCGGCTCCGGCCGTGCTCGAACTGGCCCGGCTGCGAGGGATTCCCCTGGCTAGCAGCGCTGGCTTCCCGGCGGGCGAGCTCACCACCCCCACGGGCCTGGCCCTGATGGCGGTGCTGGCGGATCGGTTCGGGCCGGCGCCGGCCCTGGTGCCCCAGGCCGTGGGCATTGGCCTGGGCAGTCGCCCGCTGGATCGCCCCAACCTGTTGCGCCTGGTGCTGGCGGCAGAGGCCCCGCCCACCCCCTTGCGATCGCCAAGCCAGGAGCCGACTGACGTGGCAGCGGTGGCTGGGGCGGTTTGGCCCGTCCCCAGTGGAGAGAAGCCCGACGAGGGTGGGACTGACCTGGCCGCAAGCGCCCTGCCCGAGATCGCTCTGCCCGAGATCGCTCTGCCCGAGACAGCCCTGCCCGAAATCCTGCTGGAACAGCAGGCCCAGATCGATGACGCCACTCCGGAGGATCTGGCTTTTCTGGCCGAGGAACTGCGCCGCGCCGGGGCCCTGGAGGTGTTCAGCCAGCCGCTGTTGATGAAGAAGGGGCGCCCCGGGGTGCTGCTGACGGTGTTGGCCCGGCCCGAGCAGGCCGAGGGCCTGCGCCGGATCTGGTGGCGCCAGGGCACCAGCCTGGGGGTGCGGGAGCAGTTGCAGCAGCGCTGGGCCCTGCCCCGCAGCAGCCTGGAGCTGGCGACACCCCTGGGGCCGGTGCGCCTCAAGCAGGTGGCCTGGGCGGCGGGGGAGCGGCGCTCGAAACCCGAATTTGAGGATCTGGCCGCCCTGGCCCGCCGCCATGGCCTGCCCCTGGCCCAAGTGCGCCAGATCGTGGCGGCGGCCCTGGCCCAGGAGGAGTCCCCGCCATGACCCGATCGCGTCCCCCCCAGGGCGATGACGCCCAGCCCCAGGGCCCCCAGCCCCAGGACCCCTGGCCCCAGCGGGCCCAGCGCCGCCTCCGGCCCCTGGCCGAAGCTCTCCGGCCGCTGGTCGGCCGCCTGGGGCGCCTTGCCGCCCTGGCCCAGGCCCTACCGGGCGGGGCCAGCCTGTGGGTGAGCCTGGCCAGCGCCGGCTTCCTGCTGGCGGCCCTGGTGGCCAATGGCCGCCAGCTGCAACAGCTCAGCCTCGATGCCCAGGGCTGGGCCTGGCTGGTGCTGGGGCTGGGCTTCGCCCTGCTCAGCCTGGTGGTGAATGGCCTGGCCTGGTGCCTGGGTTTGGGCTGGCTGGGCCATCGGCCCCGTTGGTTGCCGGTGCTGGTGCTGTTCCTGCGTTCCAACCTGCGGAAATATCTGCCCGGGGGCGTCTGGCATTTGTTGCAGCGCCTGGCCGTGCTGCGTCAGGGGGAGCCAGCGGCGGGTGCGGTGGATGCCGAGAGCCCCCTGGCGACCGCCCTGGACCTGCGCCAGGGGTTGGTGGCGGTGCTGTTGGACCCTGTGCTGATGGCGGTGGCGGCCCTGGCCCTGGTGGCCTGTGGCGGCTGGCAGGGGGGACTGGCGGCCCTGGGGCTGGCGCCCCTGCTGCTGCTGCGGCCCCGCTGGTTCCGGCCCCTGTTGCTGCGGCTGGAGCGGCGCCGCCAGGCCCAGCTGCAACGGCAGGGCTGGCTGGACCCGGAGCCAGCCCTGGCAAACGAAGCCGGCGATCACCAGAGCGGGCCCATGGGCTTGGCTGCCCCTGGGGTGGCGGTGCAGCGCTATCCGGCCTTTCCGCTCCTGGGCGAACTGGTGTATGTGCTGGTGCGCTTCGGTGGCTTTGCCTGCTGCGTGCTCGCCTTTGATAGCGCCCCGCTGCTGCCCTGGAACCAATGGCTGGGCGGCTTTGCCCTCGCCTGGACCCTGGGCCTGGTGGTGCCCGGTGCCCCGGGGGGTTTGGGGGTGTTCGAGGCGGCCCTGCTGCTGCGCCTCGGCGCCCTGGTGCCCGAGGCGCCCTTGCTGGCCATTGCCCTCAGCTACCGCCTCGTCACCTCCCTGGCCGACCTGCTGGCGGCCGCGACGGCCGAGCTGGACCAGCGCCTGGACCGGGTCCGCTGACCCTCAGGAGCCCAGCAGGGCCGTGCATTCCAACCGTTCCTGGCTGGCGTCGCGGCGGTGCAGGCGCAGCCGGATCGTTTCAGCCAGGTAGTCGGCGTCGTCGGCCACCCCGCAGAAGCGGGCCGAGCCCCAGGTGTGCAGCCAGGGCAGGCCGATGAAATAAAGGCCCTCGCTGGCGCACACGCCCCGCTGGTGGGCCGGATAGCCGCTGCCATCGAACACCGGCACCTCAATCCAGCCGAAGTCGGCGCTGTAGCCCGTGCACCAGATCACCGCCGCCAGGGGCTCGGCCTCCAGGTCGAGGGGGGTGGCGTCATGGCCCGGTCCGGGCTGCCAGCAGGCGCGGTAGGCCGGCTCCTCGGGGGCGTCCAGGCCCTCACGGGCGATGTAGGCGTCGATGCTGGCGCCGATGCGGCAATACACGGCATCGGCCTGGTCCAGGTTGGCGGCCAGGTCATCGGCGAACCGGATCTGGCCTGGCCCCAGATCGAGCAGGCGGCCATGGAGCTGGAGCCCCTGGCTGGCCCGTTGGCGCAGGTCGATGGGGCGGCCACCATCGCGGCCGGTGAGGTAGTGGTTGGTTTTGCTGCGCACCAGCTTGGGATCGGCGTGCTGGTCGATCGGCATGGCGTAATAGCCCATGCGATCGAGCCAATCGACCACATCCTTGCCCCGGTGCCGGCGGGGTGAGCGGGGTGCCGAACCGACACTCAGGTGCACCCGGCGGCCCGCGAGGAACAGGTCTTCGGCGATCTGGCAGCCCGACTGGCCGCTGCCCACCACCAGCACCGCCCCCTCCGGCAGCTGGTCTGGGTTGCGATAGGCGCGGGCATCGAGCTGCAGCACCGAGGCGGGCAACCGCTCGGCCAGGGGGTGGCGCCGGGGCCGGTGGTAGCCGCCGGTGGCCACCACCACCTGGTCGGCATCGATCACGCCTTCGCTGGTGATCAGGCGATAGCCCGCGTCCTGGGGGAGCAGCCGCTTCACAGCCACGCCCTCGCGCACATCGGCCTGAATGTGGGCGGCAAAGCGACGCACGTAGTCAACGATCTGATCGCGGCCCATGAAGCCATCAGGGGCCTCGCCGTCGTAGGGAAAGCCGGGCAGGCGGCATTGCCAGTTGGGGGTCACCAGGCAGAAGGAATCCCAGCGCTGCTGCTCCCAGGCGAAGCCGATGCGGTGTTGCTCCAGCACCAGGGGCCGGATGCCGCGCCGCTGCAGGCAGCTGGCCACCGACAGACCCGCCTGGCCGCCGCCCACTACCACCACGGGGACCCGGCGGATTGGGACATCACTATGCATGGAGAGCCCCATTTTTTGAAGTCTGATTTTGATGTCTGGGGGGCAAATTTGCGGTAACAAAGGCAACGGACGGCTCGCCGATGGGGCCTGCTGGCTTCGACCAGTGCCAGTGCCCAGGGCCGGGCCTCGAAGGCGCCAGGCCAGGGGGTGATTTGGTCGCATCGGCCACATAAAACAAAACTTCAACCATGCAACCGTTTCGGTGTCTTTCTTCTCCCAGGCCTGCTCCCCATGCCAGAAGTCACCCGTCCCGCCAACCAGCCGGGCGATTTTCTCGTTGATTACGAGCAGAAGGTCTTCCCCGATATCAAGGCGGAACCGGGCGAAAAGGCCCTGGTCACGTTTCACACCGTCGCCTTTGAAGGCTCGATTGGCCTGGTGAACTTGCTGCAGGCCAGCCGATTGATCAACAAGGGGTTTGAAACCTCGATTCTTCTTTATGGCCCAGGCGTGACCCTGGGGGTGCAGCGCGGCTTTCCCAAGCTCGGAGATGCCGCCTTTGATGGCCATCTCAACTTCAACGCCCGCATCCAGAAGTTCATGGACCAGGGCGGCAAGGTGTATGCCTGCCGCTTTGCCCTGCAGGCCCTCTACGGCCACGGCGAAGGGGCCCTGATCCCCGGCATCACGCCCGTGAATCCCCTCGATGTGCTCGACATCATCCTGATGCACCGCAAGGAAGGCGCCTTCATTCTCGATACCTGGACCCTCTGAGTTGGGCCCGGGCTGTCTTGCTCAAGGCAGCCCGGGCCTTGACTGGGGCTCCGAATCTAAGCCTCTTGATTTCCAGGCATCTTCAAATTGGTTTTGAAGATGCCATCTGCCTTTCATCACCAATTCCCCCTTCCATGGCTTCATCGATGGCGCCAACCCTGACCGTCGCTGCGGCCCAGATCCGTCCCGTGCTCTGGGACCTGGAGGGGTCTTTGCTGCGCCTGCTTGATGCGATCCAGGAGGCGGCCCAATCCGGGGTGGAGTTGATTGTCTTTCCAGAGACATTTCTCCCCTACTACCCCTACTTTTCCTTCGTCGAGCCGGCGGTGCTGATGGGCCGCTCGCACCTGCGGCTCTATGAGCAGGCCCTGGAGGTTCCTGGTCCCGAGCTGGCCCGGATTGCGGCGGCGTCCCGCCACTATGGCATGCATGTGCTGGTTGGCATCAATGAGCGCGATGGCGGCACCCTTTACAACACCCAGCTGTTGATTGATGACCAGGGCGAGTTACGCCTCAAGCGCCGCAAGATCACGCCCACCTATCACGAACGCATGGTCTGGGGCCAGGGCGATGGCGCTGGCCTGCAGGTGGTGGAGAGCCGCTTGGGCCGGATCGGTGCCCTGGCCTGCTGGGAGCACTACAACCCCCTGGCCCGCTTCGCCCTGATGACCCAGGGGGAAGAGCTCCACTGCGCCCAGTTCCCCGGCTCCCTGGTGGGGCCGATCTTCAGCGAGCAAACGGCGGTCACCCTGCGCCACCACGCCCTCGAGGCCGGCTGCTTCGTGATCAGCTCCACCGCCTGGCTCGACCCCAGCGACTACGCCTCGATCACGCCCGATGCCTCCCTGCATCGGGCCTTCCAGGGTGGCTGCCACACGGCCGTCATCAGTCCTGAGGGGCGCTATCTGGCGGGCCCTTTGCCCGAGGGCGAGGGCCTGGCCATCGCCGAACTGGACCGCTCCTTGATTACCAAACGCAAACGCATGATGGACAGCGTTGGCCACTACAGCCGGCCCGATCTGCTGGGCCTGCGCCTCAACGCCAGCTCCGCCAGCCAGGTCGAGGCCCTGGGGGTGCCGGCCCCAGGGGAGGGGCTGGCGGTGTCCGCTTCACCAGGGCCTGGGGCCCCGCCCCCGATCCCCTGGTCGCCAACGGTCCTGGCGCCCCAGGCCTGCGCACCCACGGGCCCCTCGCCGTCCCGGATGGAGGACCTCGCCCGTGGCTGAAGTCCCAACCCGCCCTGACGGCGCCCCGCCCACCGGTTTCGCGATCGGGCCTGACGCTGCCCATCAGCACGAGTCCCCGATGCGCCCCCAGACCTTGAACCAGTCCTTACCCCAGGCCCTGTCCCAGAGCGAGGCTGCACCCCTGATCGTCACCCCCTCCTCCGGCGCTGGCCCGGACCTGGGCCGCCTGGTCACCGAGCTGCAGGTGCGGGGGGTTGTCGATCCCGCCATCGCCGGCAACCAGGGCCGCCGCGGTGGCGCCGGCCCCTCCGACCACCGGGCCCTGACCATCGGGGGCGCCACCGTGATGGTGCCCGTTTACAACGCCGTTTCCCAGGATTCCCCTTACCAGCTCGAGCAGGACACCAGCGGCGCCGTGGCCGTGGCGGAGCGGGGGGGCGCACGGCTGGCGGCCGCGGTGGCGCCGGCGGAGCCGGCTTTTTATGGCCTCAGCACGGCCGATGGCACCCCCTACAAGGCGATTGCCCTGCTCCATGGCCGCGATGTGCTGGCCACCACCCTGCTGCAGACCTGCATCCGCTTTCGCGATCGCAGCCAGTCCTGCCAGTTCTGCGCCATCGAGCAATCGCTCGAGGATGGCCGCACCCTGGTGCGCAAGACCCCGGACCAGGTGGCCGAGGTGGCGGAGGCGGCCGTGCGCCTCGATGGCGTGCGCCAGCTGGTGATGACCACCGGCACCCCCAACAGCGAGGACCGGGGCGCCCGGCTGATGGCCGAAACGGCGGCGGCGGTGAAGGCCCGGGTGGCGATTCCGATCCAGGGCCAGTGCGAGCCGCCCGACGATCCGATCTGGTACCAACGCATGAAGCAGGCCGGGATCGACAGCCTCGGCATGCACCTGGAGGTGGTGGAGCCGGAGGTGCGGCGTCGCATCCTGCCGGGCAAGGCGGAGCTGAGCCTGGAGCGCTATTACGCGGCCTTCGCGCAGGCGGTGGCCGTCTTTGGTCGCGGCCAGGTGTCCACCTACTTACTGGCGGGTTTGGGTGATCGGGCCGAGTCGTTGATTGCCTGCAGCGAGCGCCTGATCGAGCTCGGCGTCTATCCCTTCGTGGTGCCATTCGTGCCGATCGCCGGCACGCCCCTCCAGCACCACCCGGCCCCGAGCACGGACTTCATGGTGGGCGTTTATGGCGCCGTGGCCGCCCTGCTGCGCGCCTCCGACATCAGCGCTGAGGCGATGGCGGCGGGCTGCGCCAAGTGCGGCGCCTGCTCGGCCCTGTCCTTGTTTGAAACCGCCCAGGCGCCAACGCCCTGAGCGTTCGGGCCCGCCCCCCCCATGGCGTACCTGATCCCGGCCTGGGCAAAACCGGCCGGCCCGAAGCCAGCCTCCTGGGCCGTTTGGCCTTCCCTCGGCCTTCTTCAAGGCCTTCCTCAAGGCCTTCCCCACAAGCTCCCGAATCCAGCGCCCGATCTCCGTCTGGTCCCCCATGTTCTTCATCGATCCCAGCAGCCACGACATCGGTCGCAGCAGCAGCTCGGCCCCGGCCGCCTTCACCCCGTCGGTGCGCTCGGGCATCGGCGTTGATGCCGAGGATTTCCGCCTCTCCCCCACGGCCAGCTCCGAGCGCTTCTCCTTCCATCTGCTGCGCCCTGGCTCTCCCCTGCTGGCGGACTACTGGCAGCTGCGCAGCGCCATCTTTTGCCAAGAACAGCATCTCTTTGAAGACTGCGATCGCGACGACAACGACGCGATCGCCTACCCGATCGCCGCCCTCAACCACGACGCCCGCCTGGGCTCCGGGGCGGCCGCTGGCGTGGTCGGCGTGGTGCGGATCCTGGAGGAGAGTCCCCGGCTTTGGTATGGCGGCCGCCTCGGCGTCCACTGCGAGTGCCGCCGCCACAACCAGATCGGCAAGGGCCTGATCTGGAAGGCGGTCACCACCGCCCATGGCTGGGGCTGTGATCGCTTCCTGGCCACGGTGCAACGTCAAAACGTGCGTTTTTTTGAGCGGCTCCATTGGCAGTCCCTCCAGGAGCTTGAGATCCGCGGCGTCCGCCACCACCTGATGGAGGCCGACCTCAGCTACTACGCCCCCGCCAAGGAACGGCGGCCGCTGCAGCTGGCGGCATGAGCGCTGCTCCAGCCGGATCCCTCCCGCAGCCGGGTCAGCCTCAGCCGGGTCAAGGCCAGCCCGCTCAGGCCCAGCCCCCCGCCCTGGCGGACCTGGTCGGTCGGCTGAAGCGGGCAGCGGGCCTGGCCAGCAAGCGCGACATCCAGGCCCCGGCCGCTTGGTTTGCCCACCAGCCCTTCCCCCAGCTGGGGCCCGCCGCCGCCCTCGGCGATGACGCGGCCCTGCTGCCCGCCGCGGGATCTCCCCTGCTGCTCGCCTGCGAGGGGCTTCACCCCGATCTGGTGGCGGAAGACCCCTGGTTTGCCGGCTGGAGTGCGGTGCTGGTCAACCTCAGCGACATTGCCGCCATGGGCGGTACCCCCCTGGCCCTGGTCAACAGCCTCTGGGCTGGGGAGCCTGGCCACGCCGCCGCCCTGCTGGCCGGCATGGTCCGGGCCTGCGAGGTGTTTGGCGTGCCGATGGTGGGGGGCCACACCAACCTGCACAGCCCCTACGCCGCCCTCGCGGTGGCGGTGCTGGGCACAGCCCCGGGGCCGGTGCTCTCGGCCCGGGCCGCCCGGCCCGGCGATGGCTGCGTCTTGCTGATCAACACCAGCGGCCGATTCCATCGCCACTACCCCTTCTGGGATGCGGCCACCAGCGCCGATCCGGCCCTGTTGCGCGCCCAGCTCGCCCTGCTGGTGCAGCTCGCCGGCCAGGGCCTGGCCCACGCCGCCAAGGACATCAGCATGGGCGGCCTGGTCGGCACGGCGGTGATGTTTGCCGAGGCGGCCGGCTGTCGCCTGGAGCTGAACCTGGATGCGATCAAGCCGCCGCAGGGGGTGGAGCTGGAGCCCTGGCTGACCTGCTTTCCAAGCTTTGGCTTCCTGCTGGCGGTGGCCCCCAGCCGGCTGGCCGCCATCCAGCAGGCGATCGCGCCCTATCCCGACCTGCTCTGCGCCCAGATCGGAGTCTTTGCTGCTGGGGCCGCGGAACTGGTGCTGGAGCGGGGCGGCGAGCGCCAGGACTTTTGGCACGGTCAGGAGCCCTTGACCGGCTTCGGGGCCCTGGCTTAAGCGCGAAGAGCTCCGACAGGCCGGGGCGGGGGATGGCCGGGTCGCGCAGGATCCTGGGCGCAAAGACCAGGAGACTTGGATGCGGGGTCGCTCAGGCTTTCCCTGCAGCGCAGGTCCCCTTAGCGCCCGACCCAGGCCCTGCCTGCCCAGGAGCACCCCAGGGGGCTGTCCCTGTCACGATGGCCACCCCGCCGGAGCAGCGGCTTCGCCACGATCACCCCATTCCTCGAGAGGATCTGCCGTGCCGGAAGTGCTGCTGACCTTGGACTGGCCCGATGGCCAGAGCTCCCAGCTCTATTCGCCGTCCACCGTGATCCTCAGCCACCTGCGCCCTGGCGAAAGCCTCACGGTGGCGGAGTTGGGCAGCCGCGCCAGGGCGGCCCTGGCAGCGGCCAGCGAACGGGTGCGGGCCCGCTACGGCTTTGCCTGTACCCGCACCGATGAGGAACAACGCCGGCTTGAACCCTGGTTGGCCCGCTTTGAGGCCGATCAGGTTGTGCAAATCCGTGCCGCCAGCTGATCGCCCCTTTTACCGGTCATCCAGGGAAACGGTGCTTGGCAGGTGTGCGCAGGGGTCGGTTGGCTCGAGTCTGGGGCTTCCTGGCGTGATGGGGGGAGCGTGGCTGGACCTTGCCTGGCGATGGGGGACGAAGCTTGTGATTGGGTGATCGAGGTTCCATTGAGGCCACTCCGAAAAATTGCCCCATCCCAGAGAGGGCAACAGCTACACCTTGCTCAGTTCATCAGTTTTGTTGGCTGATTCGTAGGCGTAGTTAGATTTTTTGTGGTGCTGTTGAAGTGATCGGATATGCTGTGGGGTTGATTGCAGCCTTGGACGCGCTCACTGATTCAGTCTGGCTATAATGATTGCCAACAAATGGCCGCCAGTGAGGTACGAGAGCCGTCATGATTGGGCCGTTGAATTGCAAGGGCTGCGCTGGTTTCGTTGCTTGACTGGCGGCTCAAGTTTTTCTGAGACCGATGCGAGCGCTTAGGCGTTCGCAGTGAACTATTTGCAATGCTGTCATCGATTCGGGGTTATCCCCCTCGGGGGAGTCGCCCTAGCCCCGCGGGCCGCTACGATCGCCGAAAATCATTGCGCTCGACTGGCTTCCAGCGCTACTTCTACTCTTATCCCCCCGGTTCATGACGCTCGTCACTTCCTTGAGGGCCCTTGCCAAATGGGCTCCCTTTGACGAGCTTCCCCGGGCCGAGCAGGCCAAACTTGCCGAGCAGATCCAGCCCCTTCAGCTCAGGCCAGGTCAAAAACTGACTGATTTTGGCGAGTTTCCTCCCGGAATCGTGCATGTCGCCCGCGGCCAGTTGCGTCTGCTTGGCAAGGACGAGCATGGGGATCCTTTTACGCTCGAACGACTCGGTCCCGGTCAGACGGCAGGCGCCATTTCTTTGCTGCGTGGCACCAGTGCCTCGTCGATCGCCGCGGCCGAGCTCTCCCAAATCTGGTTCCTGCCGGCAGCAGCGTTTCTGCAGGTGGTGGAGCGCTTCCCTGAATTCCAGAAAACCTATGCCAGGCCAAGCCTGGAAGAGCTCTACGGCGTCGCTGAACTGAGCAAGGCGTCCCAGTTGCCCAGCCGCACAGCCCTGCTCAATTGGGTGTCCAATTTGCTCGCTGAGCATGCCCACGACCAAAAGGTCTTGCTCTTGCCGCCGGGTGAGCACCTGATCTCGGCCGACATGGGTCCGTTGTTGCTCAGCAGCAACAACGTGGATGGCCTGCAACCTGGGCAAGAGCTCAATCCAGGGCAACGCCTGCGTGTGCTCGGTCGGCTGCCTGCCCGTCTGTTGACCCGACCGGCCCAGTGGCCCCCGAAAGCCCTGCCGGTTGCCCTTGTAGTCGGCCGGGATGGGATTGCCTCCGGTGAGGACAGCACTGAATTGGTTGAGCCGGAATGGCTGGATAGCACCTCGGCGCTTGTGCCCTATGAGCAGTCCGAGGCCCTTGAAGATTGGTACGGGCGGCTCTGGTCCGATGGCACCTTTCCCCACCATGCCGGCCAGGGAGATCTGGAAGAAGCTCTGGCCTGCCTGAGGATGCTCGCCCGTCAATTCGACATGCCCTTCCGTCGGGACGTGTTGCGACGGGTGCTAGCGGATCAGCTGCAACGCCAGGGTGACGCCGGACTGGGTGTGCAGCAGTTTGCCGGTCTCTGCGACCTGATGGGGCTGCGGGCATCCCTGTTGGACATCCGGGCCGACCAGCTGCCCCGGGTCAACACCCCGGCCCTGGCCTGGCAACAGGGCCACCCCCGGGTGATCTGGATGATCACCGACCGGGATGCCCTCGTGGGCGATCCGCGCCAGGGCCAGAGCCGGGTTCTGCATCAGGAGCTGGGCGACTGGTCGGATCGAGGCACCGTCACGCTGCTCAGCCTGGAGCGCAGTGCCACGACCCCCACCAGTCGCTTTGGCTTGTCCTGGTTTTGGCCGGCCATTCGCCAGCACCGGATGATTCTTTCTCAGGTGCTGATCGCCAGCTTCTTTGTCCAGTTGTTTGCCCTGCTGAATCCCTTGCTGATTCAGCAGATTATTGATGCGGTGATTACCCAGGGTAATTTCAGTAGCCTCAATGTGCTCGGCACCCTGTTGGTTGGCATGGCCGTGGCCCAGGCCGTCCTCGGCTCCTTGCGCACCTATCTCTTCAGTGACACAACAAACCGGATTGATATCACCCTGGGATCAACAATTATTGATCACTTGCTGCGCTTGCCCCTGAGCTATTTCGCCCGCCGCCCGGTGGGAGAGGTGAGCAGTCGTGTGAACGAGCTTGAAAAGATTCGTCGCTTTTTAACCGGCACTGCCCTAACGGCCGTACTCGATGGGCTTTTTTCAATTATTTATATTGCGGTAATGCTGCTCTATTCGGTGCAACTCACCTTCTGGGCCCTGGCTGTGGTTCCTTTTTTCATTGCAATTACGATTGCAACGGCACCACTGATCCGAAAACAGCTCCGCGACCAAGCTGAGGCGAATTCCCGGGTGCAAAGCCATCTGGTTGAAACCTTGGGCGGTATGGAAACGGTTAAAGGTCAGGGCATGGAGTTACACAGTCGTTGGCGCTGGCAACAGCTCTATGGAACCCAGATCCAGGCTGGATTTCGCAATACTGTAACCAGCACGGCAGCGGGTTCGGCCAGTCGATTTCTTGAACAACTTTCCGGCCTGCTGGTGTTGTGGGTCGGTGCAACGCTTGTCCTGAAAGGACAGCTGACTCTTGGTCAGTTGATTGCCTTCCGGATCTTGGCTGGCTACGTCACCAGTCCCCTGTTGCGCCTGGCAACCCTTTGGCAAAGTTTTCAGGAAACGGGGCTTTCGCTGGAGCGCCTGGCCGACATTGTCGACCATCCCGAGGAGATTGAGATCGCCGGCGAACAACTACCGCCGTTGCCCCCTGTCATGGGGCACATCAGCTATCAGGGCGTCAGCTTCCGTTTTGCCAGCCAGGGACCGTTGCAACTCACCAATGTCAATCTGGAGATCCCTGCCGGCTCTTTTGTTGGGATCGTTGGCAGTAGTGGTAGTGGCAAAAGTACCATGCTTAAATTGCTCACCCGTTTATATGACCCCACTGATGGCATTATCCGGGTTGATGGTCACGACATCAGCAAGGTTGATCTTTATTCCTTGCGTGCCCAGATCGGCGTGGTTCCCCAAGACAGCCTGTTGTTTGATGGCAGCGTCATGGCCAATTTGGCTCTGACGCGGCCCGATGCTGGGTTTGAAGAAATCTGCCAAGCCGCCCAGGTGGCCTGCGCCCATGACTTTATCCAGGCCTTACCCGCAGGCTATGCAAGTTCCGTGGGAGAACGCGGTGCGTCCCTCAGTGGCGGTCAACGCCAGAGAGTGGCCATTGCTCGCATGGTGCTGAAGCGCCCCCGACTGTTGATCCTCGATGAGGCCACCAGTGCGCTTGATGTTGATACAGAACGTCAACTCACCCGTAATTTAATGGAAACTTACCGAGGGAGTACGGTGCTTTTCATTACCCATCGCTTGGCAGCCCTGCGCCATGCTGATTTGATTCTGGTGATGCATGAGGGTATTTTGACGGAGAAAGGTAGTCATGATGAATTGATGGCCCTGCAGGGCCGTTATGCCGCTTTGAATCAACGGCAAGGAGAGTCTCTAGCATGAGCAAACTAATACGCAGATCGCTGAATACCCTCACGGCCAGGCCCCTCGATCACCAGGAGGTGAGGCTGAGACCAGCCCCCATTTGGAGTCAAATGATGGTCTGGTCAATCATTGGCACTGCCGTTGCAGGGTTTGGCTTTGCCGTGATGGCCAAGATTGATGAGGTTGTGGTGGCTCCGGGGATATTGCAGCCCCGTGGTGCTGAACGACCGATTAAATCATCCTTGGCTGGCGTGGTCGGCCAGATCATGGTTCAAGAGGGCCAGCGGGTCAGCAAAGGGCAGGCGTTGCTGCGTCTTGATCATGATGTCTCAGAGAAGCGTAAATCCACCGTGGCCAAAGAAACGGAATTGGAGCGCGATCGACTCAGGGGCCAAGGCCAAGCCTTCAAGGCCCGGGCCGATAGTCTCAGAGCGAAAACTGATGCATTGCGTCAATCCATGCTTACGGAGCAACAAATCCTCAACCAGATCGAGCCCTTAGCCAAGGTTGGGGCGATTCAGCAGGTGCAGTTGCTGCAGCAGCGCAACAGGGTTGAGCAGCTGCGCTCGGAAATTGCCCAAGCTGAAGCCAATCAGCGGGAAATTGAGGCTGAGTCTGTGCGGCAGAGCCGGGATTCATTGCGCTCCCTTTCGGAGCTTGATCGGCAAAGGGTAGAAGTGAAACAGGTGCAAGACGAGGAGCTGTTGCGATCTCCCCTTGATGGCATTGTTTTCGACTTGGTGCCATCAAGTAACGGCTATGTAGTGAGGCCTGGGGAAACGCTGCTAAAAGTCGTTCCCGATGGCAGTCTTGAAGCTAAGGTTTACTTTACTAATCGGGAAGTGGGCTTCGTCAAGCCAGGCCAAAAAGCCCAGATACGTGTTGATGCCTTTCCTTTTACCCAGTTTGGTTCGATTAATGGCCGGATCAAGGCTGTTTCTGCCTATGCACTGCCAGCCGACTCACAAAATGCCCAGCCGAGGTTTCCAGGCTATGTCAGGTTAGATCGCAATTATCTTGAACGCGATGCTATTCATTACCAAGTTGGCTCGGGGCAAAGTGTCCAGGTCAATGTCGTTCTCCGCCAAAAACGAGTCATAACATTGCTAACCGATGTTGTTGACCGCGCCCTGGATTCTTTGCGTCGAATTCGTTCAGCCAACTCTCCCTGAAGTTGGCTTTAAGGCAACGCTACTATTTCTGATCAATGACTGAAGCCACCATCGGTTCTGCACCGCAGAAAGTTCAACAATTTTTGCAGTGGTTTTCAAACTTAGAAGCTGCTGATCAAGATGTCTTGATGACTTTAGTGTATCGCGAGAAAAAAGTTCGCGACGTTGTCAAGCTTGTCGGTGAGATGGGCATGGATCAGCGCCGGGATGTGTTTGAGCGCCTGGGTTTACCAGGAGAACTGGTCACGCGTATCACGGCGACAGAGGCTGCCCCCCTTGGTGATGCTGAAGTGGAGTGGGTTGACTGGAAAGCCCCCACCCCTTGAGCCCTAGATCACGGCGTGCTCGGGTTGCAGGTTGCAAAGGGCAATGCTGAGTTCGAGCACACCGGCCACATTGGCCATTGATTCGTTCATGTGACGCACCCAATGGCTTTGGAGGCAGGCTAGCTGGGCCATCACTTGACGACAGCCCGGTGAGTGCTGCAGGGATGTTTGACTAGGCCGATTAAGCCAGTGACGCAGGAGCTCAAGGTCTTCATTCTGAAGCGGATCCAGACAGGCCTTGAATTCAGTGTGGCGCAAGATGGCCTGATCCACGCCAATGTCTTTTGCGTCGCTCAGGTGGGAGCTCAGCATCGGATCGAGCAGCAGTAGCCGCTCAGAGCTGATCGCCTGATCGTTGAGGATCGTGCGGATTTGTCTGAAGGCTTGTCTGAAATCCAGCTCATTCCACGCTGTGCCCAGGGGAACTTTTAGATCGAGAGGTAGCTCGACCAGGATTTCAATGGCATCGATAAGAATTTTGGCGGCAACAAGTTTTGGCCGTTTGCCACTTGCTTGCACAACAAATATGCTGACAACCTCTTGATGATGGCGCCCTGTTGTCTTGATGATTTTTCTGGGTCTGAGTCCTTTTATCCACTTGCGCGCCATTTGTTCAAGGCTGCGCTGTCCAACTGTCTGGGTTAAATAGAGGCCAGCGGCACCCAGCGTCAGGGCTTCCAGCAGGTCAGGACCCTGGGCCGAGATGCTACGCCGTAGCAGGGTTGCAACGGGTTGATCGGTACCAGGATCACTGCCATTGGCAACGTCAGATCCATTGGCTTGGGTCGTGTTTTGCTGATTTGAGTCCCTGCTGATGAGATTCTCCAAACCAGCCTCGCGCGTCCACTGAATCAGGGCATTGCGCGCTTGCTCCCTTAAGCGTTGGTCGACCGTTGTGGTTTCTAGGTTGCCGCCATTGCCTTGGTATTTTGCTGGTTCAGGCTGTTCATTGCTGGAACCAGGTGCGTCCATGGTTGGACTATTTTGCATGCTAGTGAAGATGCTGACCATTGGCTGCGGAGCTGGCAAAGTGGCATTGTCTTGGGGAGCGAGGGCAACTTCGGAGGCAGGGTGGGCAACCTGCAATGGTGCACCAGGATCAAAAATTCGCCCGACTGTAGCATCATTATCACCGAATGAATTGTCAGTTAGGACGATGTCTATGGCAGTTACAATGCCGTTTTTGGTGCTAAACGAAACTCCATCGCCTCCGGATGTGCGCCGCGTGAAGTCGTACCAGCCAGGCTGGGTAATTGGCTTGCCATCGAGATCGCGTAATGCGATATTTTTCTTGGAATAATCTGCTAATGCAGAGGTGCTTACATATTTGTAGTAAGAATTGAAGTCTTCTGCGCGAATTCCAGTCAGGCTGACATCAATGCTGATTCTCACTTGGGTTCCTTGTCTGCGGGGATCGACATCGTCAAGAATGCCGTCGGAGTCGCTCAGTGAAGGTGAGATAGCAAACTTCACGGCATCCCAGGGGGATTTTGTGATCAGTGGCCCGTTCGGTCGGTTTTTAAGGCCATCAAGATTTATATCTCCTGATGCCAAAACCTCAACATCTTCGAGCTGGTAATTAGGGTTCACCTTCTGTGAGCCTAGGCCATCCATGACCGCAATTGAAACGATTGGCCGGATTTCCGTTAGGTCACCATTGAGGCCTGCTTGGAAATTGTCTGTGGTCATCCAGGCAAATGTGCCAACAGCGGTTTGTTCCGCATCTTGAATGCCATCCCCGTTGAGATCTCCAGGCAGGCCGCCTTCGCGGGCACTGGCTGCAAGTGTGGCTAAAACTTCCTCTGAGTAGGGAGAGAGGCCGTCTTTATCAAGATCATCATCGAGATTTCGCCCTAATGTTTTGGGGCTATTGCTACCAATTGCACCTGTGTAAATTAATCCAGTCCCATCATCCAGTACCATTGCTTCGGCATATTGAACAGAGCCATCACTGGTAACGATCTTAAGGCGAAGACTTTCGCCAATGCTCTCTGAGTTTATGAAAGCACCTTCATAAACTTTGTCTTGTTCCTTAATGGCAATCCGAACAAATAGGCTTGAGTGGGCGTCAACGCTAATGTTATTGGTGTAGTCGACCCAGTCGGATCCATCCCAGATTTGCAGTGTTTGAGCCATGTCAAATGTCGCTTCACCTGCAATCCAATTCCGCTGATTGGAATCTGTCAGTGACAGTAGCAAGGTGTCAGCTTTGTCTTGGCGGTTGTTAATTGTGAAGACGCCAAGACCAGATGCTTCATTGATGCGAATGTCAGGGGATTGTAAGCCACGGTCGTCGTCTTTCTGTCTGTTGTTATTTCTATTGCCAGAGTTGCCAAATATTGCGCCTGAGCCTTCATCGTTGATGACTGCAAGGCAGGTCAGGCGAATTGGCTTGACGTCTAATGTTGCTCTCGCTGTTTCGCTCGCGCTCTCTGCAATTAGCATGAATGCTTCATTGCCCTCATCGACATTGTCGTTGTGGATGGCAACGCGAGCCATTAATTTGTTGCTGGTTCCTGGGCGCGTAATGCTGGTTCCAGGGGTGTAGGCTTGCCATCCTTTGCCATCAAAAATTTCTAGTTTGCTGCCAATGTCTGCATCCCCAGTGGAGAGCGTATTGCTTGATTGTAAGGTTGCTGCCTTGGAGCCTTTAATAGCAGCGAATGCTTCTGCATCACTGTCGAAGGCTTTCAATTGAAGACGGATGGCTTGGCCAACTCCGCCATCCAATTGAAACACCGCATAGGGTGAACCTTCGTTCACGATTACCGTGGTGCTAGTTAAAACATTAGGGTCTTCTTTGGTCCCTTCGATTGTGATGTTGATCGTTTGCCTGTCGCGATCAGGTGATGGGCTGCTATCTGAAGCCAGCAGTGTGTAAGTCAGTGTAAGGGTTTCACCCTCGGCCAGCCAATTGAAGGCCTCAAAACCAGAATTAAAGCTCCAGCTTAAGTTTTCCGTTGAACCTGGCTGGGCGGGGTTGGTGCGGTTGCCGGCATCAAGATTCAGCATGGCAAGCAGCCCAGCTTTATCAGAGGCCATCAGATCAGCGGGAATTCGCATTGATCCTGAGCCACTCACGGCCAAGGATTCGATCGACACATTGACAGTGTCACTCAGGTCCGGATCTTCGATGCTGAGATGACCACTAGATTGCAGCCCGCTATCTGTTTCCGCTAGCACCGCTGAGCTTAAATCGCTGCTCTGAACGGAAATGTTAGGCGTATCGTTGGTGCCAGTGATGGTGATGGAGACGCGGCGTGAAACGGTTGCGGCGGTGTTATTGGAGTCGGTGACCTTGATGGTGTAGTCAAGGATGAGAGTTTCGCCTTCTGCGAGGAAGTCAAAGGCGGAATTGGCGCCAGAAGAGAAGGCCCAGGCGAGGTTGTTGGTGGCACCGAAATCCGCATTGATGGTGGAATTGGTGACAGAGAGCATGGCCTTGAGATCGGCATCCGAGAGCGGATTGGTGCGATGAAAGGAGGATGCGGTGTTGATCAGGACGGAGTCAACAGAAGCGGTAACGGTATTGGAGAGATCCAGGTCAACAAGGGAGAGGCTGCCGTTGGCGGTGAGGAGGGAATTGGTTTCGGTGATTGCAGCGCTGTTGCTGTCTTGGCTAAGGAGGGAGAGGGTCGGAGCGTCGTTGGTGCCAGTGATGGTGATGGAGACGCGGCGTGAAACGGTTGCGGCGGTGTTATTGGAATCGGTGACCTTGATGGTGTAGTCAAGGATGAGGGTTTCGCCTTCTGCGAGGAAGTCAAAGGCGGAATTTGCGCCAGAGGAGAAGGCCCAAGCGAGGTTGTTGGTGGCACCGAAATCCGCATCGATGGCGGCATTGGTGACAGAGAGCATGGCCTGGAGATCGGCATCTGAGAGCGGATTGATGCGATTAAAGGAGGATGCGGTGTTGATCAGGACGGAGTCAACAGAAGCGGTAACGGTATTGGAGAGATCCAGGTCAACAAGGGAGAGGCTGCCGTTGGCGGCGAGGAGGGAATTGGTTTCTGTGATTGCAGCGCTGTTGCTGTCTTGGCTCAGGAGGGAGAGGGTCGGAGCGTCGTTGGTGCC
>CALRRL020000040.1:0-16557 GCA_943370565.1 Synechococcus sp. UW140
GAGGTGTCTGCGAAGCGAGAGGCATCCGCAGCAGTGCCTGTGAGTGTCCAGTAGATGGTCTGCCCTGCTGAAGCAATGCTGCTGGCGACATTGAGAGTGAGGTTCGCCCCTTCATTAACTGAGGTAGGTGGGGTGACGAAGGAATAGGTTGGTGGTTTGCCATCTTTGATGGTTCCAGCGATGGTGGCGCTCCTGCCAATCGTGTAACCCGAGTCAGCAACGAGGGCGAGGCTAACGGTTTCATCTCCTTCTACAATTGCATCTGCTATTGGTTGAATGGTTACAGTCGCAGTCGCTGACCCTGCCGCGAAGGTAACTGTTCGAGTGTTATTCGTAGTGCTACTTCCATCGACTGTGTAGTCAATGCCTGTTGAAGCAGTTCCTCCAACCGTGTATTTGACTGTCAGCGGTTCGGCGTTAGGTCCAATGCGGGTAAAGGTGTAGGTCAGAGGCTTTGTGCCATCTTCTGCAATCGCACCATCGAACTCGTACGGGTCTGTTAACCCTAGAGATATTGATGCTGGTGACCCTTTCGGCAAGTTAAATGGATTTGCCCACCACTGGTCAGGGAACAGATTCGCATCTGTTAATCCCTTCAGAAGGGAGCGGTTGTGGAGCGTTGGGGTGTTTAGGTACCTTGTTATTGGAGGAGATGAATGCTCAGAATACTCTTTACCAATGTCTATTTTGGAGGAGTTTGAGTAGAAGTAGTTTGCCTTTGTTGCGTTACTCTCGTCAGGGTTGATTGTGCCTGAATTCCAGCTGAATGATGTAGCTCTTTCGCTCTCTAGCCCAGCGTAGTGCCCTCCAGCACGCGCGCTGTACAACGTGCTGTTTTTTATTGTGCCCCCGAGATAATTTCCGTTACTTCCGTATGAGAAATTTCCGCTCAATACAACCTTTGTGATCTCGTTGGTCAGTCCGCTGCTTTGGTCTGGCGTGATCCACTGAGTAAAAATTACTTGGGTGTCGCTTAAGTCATATTTCCAGTAGACGCCTTTGTCCCCAGCAACTTTGCCTGAGATTGCTTTCTTGCCGCCGCCTAAATCTTGGTATTTTTCTGCCGTCATTGTGAATTGTTTTGGGCAACTTGTTTATTGGACTTTGTGAATTCTCTTATACCTGCTCGATTATTGTCAAGTCCGCCGTCTTGCAGTTATTGCAAAAAGCGGCGACTGCCCCTGCTTGCTTATGGCAAGGTGCTCCTCGTGCGGGTCTTCTTATGGCGTGTGCTGTCCACCTGCCCTGCCCTCCAAGACCCATGAGGCGCTACAGGTGGGAGGCGTGCCTCCATAGCCACCCCCGTAGCCACCAAGACCCTCCCAGCCCTCCCCCAAGCCTTCTTCGCCCGCCCCGCAGAAGAGGTGGCCCCCGAGCTGGTCGGCTGCCTGCTGGTGAAACGCCATGCCTCAGGTGAATTGCTCTGGGGCGTGATTGTGGAAACGGAGGCCTATTGCCAAAGCGAACCTGCTTGCCACGGCCATCGCCGCCGCACTCCGAGCAACGAAACCCTGTTTGGTGAGCCTGGGCGGTTTTATGTCTACGTGAGCTATGGCATCCACCACTGCGTCAATGTGGTGACTGGCCAGGCCAACTGGGCCAATGGGGTGTTGCTGCGGGCGGTGGCCCTGCCAGGGGAGGCTGAACGGCAGGCTGCGGGACCGGCCCTGCTGGCCCGGCGCTATGGGCTTGTTCGCCGTCAGGATGGGCTGGTGGCTGGGCCCGCCTCGGGGCTCTGGTTCGCTCCCCGGCTGCCCGAGCTTGCCGCCCAGCTGGTCCCGACCGGACACGAGCCAGGTGGGGCTACCGGCAGCGTCCTGGTCCGTTGCCCCCGCATCGGCCTCTCCCAGGCCCAGGAGTTGCCCTGGCGTTGGTATCTGCGAGCCAGTCGCAGTGTCAGCCGCCGGGCAGCGGGCGATCGCTCACCCAGCCGGGATCGGGCCTGGCAGCCCCCGCTGCGTCTGGACTGGTCCTGGCAGATGGACTGAACTCTAAAGCGCGCAGCCGGCTTGGCCGTGCTTGCTGGTGCCGCGGCAAGCCGGGATCTCCTCGGACCACTACCTTGAGACGTGACGGCAGCAACAGTGTCTTGAGCGGCTGGACCCATCGCCATGTGCTGGATCTGGCGGCCTTTTCCCTGGAGGATCTTGCCGTGGTGCTGGAGCTGGCCCAGCGCTTTCGGGCCTTGCCCACCGCCGGTGCCCGCAAGGTGCCGGCCCTGCAGGGCCGCCTCGTGGCCACCCTGTTCTTTGAGCCCAGCACCCGCACCCGCAGCAGCTTTGAGCTGGCCGCCAAGCGGCTTTCGGCCGATGTTCAGAGCTTTTCGCCTGCGTCAAGCTCCCTCAGCAAAGGCGAGAGCCTGCTCGACACGGCCCGCACCTACGTGGCCATGGGGGCCGACCTGTTGGTGGTGCGGCACCGCTGTGCGGGCGTGCCGGCCAGCCTGGCCCACGACCTGGAGGCCTGCGGTGAGCGGGTGGCGGTGCTCAACGGCGGCGATGGCCTGCACAGCCACCCCAGCCAGGGGCTGCTGGACCTCTTCACCCTGGCCCGCCATTTCGCTCCCGCGGCGCCGACGCCGGCGGCCCTGGCCGGTCGCCGCATTGTGATCGTCGGGGATGTGCTCCATTCCCGGGTGGCCCGTTCCAACCTCTGGGCCCTGAGTGCCTGCGGCGCTGAGCTGGTGCTCTGCGGGCCCACCACCCTGCTGCCAGAGGCCTTCGCCGACTTTGTGGCGGCGCCGCCTCCGGGGCAGGCACGGGACCCGGTGGCCCAGCGCGGTCCGATCACGATCTGCCGCGACCTGGACCAGGCCCTCGCTGGCGCCGATGCGGTGATGACCCTGCGCCTGCAAAAGGAACGCATGCACCAGAACCTGCTCACCAGCCTGGAGGCCTATCACCGCAGCTACGGCCTGACCCATCAACGGCTGGAGCGCTGTGGCAATGGGGTGCCGGTGCTCCATCCCGGACCGGTGAACCGGGGCGTGGAACTGGCGGGGGCCCTACTCGACGACCCCGACCGTTGCCTGGTGGAGGAGCAGGTGCGCAACGGGATCCCGATCCGGATGGCACTGCTGTATTTGTTGGCAGCCAGCGGAGCGGCCACCTAGGGCGTCCAGCTCGACGTCTTGGATGGGCAAAAGGAGGCAGGGTGGAAGGCACCAATGGTGATCCCCATCACCCGGCCCGGGCCCTGCCAATCCTTGTCTACACCATTTCTGGCGTCTTGGGCTGCCCCATCCCCCACCCATAGGGGATTCCAATAAAAAAGCCCGGGCTTGGGGGCCCGGGCCGGGGGATGGGGACAAGCAGCAGCCAAGCGGGTTTGGCTGAATTGTGCAAGCCGTCAGAAAAATCGGTCCTGTCAAGGGGGGCTCAGCCGTCGCTGTCCTTGCTCTTGCGGGAGCCCTTGCCCTCCAGCAGCTCCAGCAGGGCTTCCATCTGGGCCATCACGCCCCGCACCTCGCCCGCTTCAGGCAGGAGCCCGTCGTCCATGACCCCTTGATGCATTTCGCGCAATTCCTGACGGATGTAGCGCAGGTGACTCACGACTTGTTCGCGTTTGGACTGCGACATCGACAAGAAACGGGATCCGACCTCCCTTTTACCGCATCGCCTGACGCCAGGGCCTGGAAGTCCGCCTATTTCTGGCCAAACTGGGCCTTGGCCTCCTCGAAAAACAGTAGATCGACACGGTCGTGGCCCGCATCTGCCGCGAGGCTTTCGATCCGCCGGCGCACGGCGGGCCGCACGAAGAACGGAATTTCCTTCAACTTGGCCTCCGCTTCGGCACTCCAGTTCATGGCCCAGATTCCGGGGATGCAGCACGGCGCCACGAGATTAGGGGACCGCAAGGCGGCTCTCCTGGGCCCGGGATCCCCCGCAATCCCCGGATCGACTTGGGGCGCCCAAGGCAGGAGCGTTCGGATTTGGGGCGATGGGGGCGAGCGGTGGAGGCCCTGTCAGGGGCGGTTCGCGGCTGGGTGTGGGCCCCGGGGTGGTGCTGCCCAAGCCCTGGGCCAGGGCTGGGTTGTCGCGTAGCTGGGTTGGGGTCAGAATCGTGGGATCCAGACCTTGGGCAGGTCCTGACCTGCCCAAGCCTCCCCGGGCCTAAAGGTCTTACATCGAAAAACTTATTCTTCAATGGTTAATCTGCAAAAACTGCGCAAACCCGGCCAGGGTAAGCGGCTTGAGTTGTTGGTTGAAAAGCTGATGTGGCGGTTTCGCCTCATCGCCATGATCCCGGTGGTGATGAGTTTGCTCAGCACCTTGGTGACCTTCGTTTTGGGCACTAAAAGTATTCTCAATTCCTTTTTCGCTTTGCAGCGGCTTGAGGGTAGCGCCGACCATTGGCACCATCTCGAGGCGGAGTTGCTTGCCGGGATTGTTTCGGGCATCGATCTCTATTTGATTGGGATCGCCTTGCTGATTTTTGGCTATGGCATGTATGAGCTCTTGTTGTCGAGTATTGATGCTGCCCGCGATAATGCTGGGGGGGTCTCAGATGGCCTGTTGGATATCCGCAATCTGGACCAGCTCAAGGAAAAGCTTGTCAAGGTGCTTGTGGTGGCCTTGATCGTGACCGCCTTTAAGTTCATGCTTATGATGAAGGTGGAGGATGGCCAGTCCTTGATCCTCTTCTGTGTCAGTGTGTTGCTGCTGGCCCTGAGTGGTTTCCTGGTTACGGGGCACGCCCATCAAAAAGATCATTCCTGAGGGGATGCGTCCCCATGTTTCCTCGTGATTTCGAAGTGTGCAGGCGCTCCTTCGGCAGGGCTGTCAGGGCGCTTCGGCGCTTTTGGTGGCCCCCAACAGTGGCTCCGTCGTGCGCTTCGTGATTGGTGGTGGCTCAGATTTCTGGCAAGCGGGTCGTTGATGCTGAATCCGCATTGGAATGGTTGGCTTATCTCCGCTGGTTAACGGTGAGAACGTCCTTTTCGCCGTGCAAGCCCCCTGTAGGGTCAGGCCGATGCCAGGACTGAACGATGGGGGACCATCGAAGCTTTCCTTGTCAAACGAAAGGCCGGGGTCCAAGTGATTCCAGATTGGGGGCTTGAATTCAGGGCCCCAATTTCAACTGTTCAGTCGTTGATTGCTTCATGGAGAATAGGGGATTCGAACCCCTGACCTCTGCGGTGCGATCGCAGCGCTCTACCAACTGAGCTAACTCCCCGCTTCCAGTGGCCTTAACCACCAGCCAGGTCAGGCTACCAGTTTCGGCCAGGACAACAAGACGCTCTGGGCGGGCTGGGGTGCTGCCGCTTGGCTTGGCGCTTCTCTGGCGTGACTCCGCAACCACGGGTTGGGCTGGGTCCGCCCTGGGTCTGCCCTGCTTCAGGCCTGGCCCCCTGCCCTTGGGCTGTGAGGATCTGCCCATCCAGCCAACTGGGACCATCGACAATGGATCCGACCATCCCCGGCCCTGTCGTGAACCAGACCCCCATGGCCGCGTCCAGCGCGATCACGCCCGAGCTGCTGGACCAATTTGATGAGAGCTCGATCGCCGCGTTGGCCCAACGCCTCGATGACGACGACTACCCCACCCCATTTGCGGGCCTCAGCGACTGGCACCTCATGCGGGCCCTGGCCATCCACCGGCCGGACCTGGCCCGACCCTATGTCCACCTCGTTGATCAGGAACCCTTCGATGAGGACTAGGCCTTTCGGTCGGCACCAGGCAGCGCTGCCCTTGCCAGACCATGGCGCCGGGGTCCCTGGAACGGAGAACCAACCCCCGGCCCGACCCGGGGCCTGCCGAAGGTTCACGGCAGCAGCGGCCGATGGCTGACCCGTTGCCCATGCCAACGCCTGGGGATGCAGGCACCAGGCGCCCGGACTCGGGCGGTTCCCGTCCCCTGGCGGCAGACGCCCCGGCCCTGGAGTGCGGCGGCCCCGTCGACGCTGCTGCCACCGGCTCCGGTGCGATCGGGGGGGATCCCCTGGCGGGCCGGCGCATCCTGGTGGGGATCAGCGGCAGCATTGCCGCGGTCAAGCTGCCCGAGCTGGTCAGTGCCCTGGTGCAACGGGGGGCCCGGGTGCGCTGCGTGCTCACCCCCAGTGCTGCCCAGCTGGTGAGTGCCCCGGCCCTCGCCTGCTTGAGCCGGGCGCCCGTGGCCCTCGATGGCGACCAGTGGACCCACCGCGAGCCCAGGCCCCTCCATATCGAGCTGGCCGAGTGGGCCGAGCTGGTCCTTGTGGCGCCCCTCAGTGCCACCAGCCTGGCCCGTTGGGTCCACGGGCTGGGGGACAGCTTGCTGGCTTCGGTGTTGCTGGCGACCGAGGCGCCGGTGCTGGTGGCCCCGGCCATGAACACGGCCATGTGGCAATCCCCCGGGGTGGTGCGCAACTGGCAGGCCCTGCAGGGCTTTGAGCGGCTGCTGGCCCTGGGGCCGAGTGCCGGCCTGCTGGCCTGTGACCGCCAGGGGGCGGGCCGCATGGCCGAACCCGCCGCCCTGCTCCTGGCCCTGGAGTCTTTGGCCCTCTGGGGCTGGCGCCGGGATTGGCAGGGCCAGCATCTGCTCGTGACGGCCGGTCCCACCCGTGAATGGCTGGATCCGGCCCGTTGCCTCACCAACCCCAGCACCGGGCGCATGGGGGTGCTGCTCGCCCAGGCCGCCCGCCTGCGGGGCGCCAGCGTTGACCTGGTGCATGGACCCCTGGCCGTGGACCCGGCCTGGCTGGAGGGCCTGCGCTGCCATCCGATCAGCACTGGTGCCGAGCTGCAGCAGCGGCTCCACGACCTGCAACCGGCGGCCACTGCGGTGGCCATGGCGGCGGCCGTGGCAGACCACCGGCCGGCGAGGCCCCAGGCCAGCAAGCTGGAGAAAGCCGCCCTGGCCGAGGCCCTGGCGGCCGGCTGGCAGGAGGTGCCCGACCTCCTGCGCCAACTTGTCGATCAGCGGCCGCCGGGCCAGCGGATCCTCGGCTTTGCGGCCCAGTCCGGCGATGTGGTGGCCCAGGCCCGGCTCAAGTACGCGCGCAAGGGCTGCGACCTGCTGTTTGCCAACCCGATTGATCGCCCTGGTGCCGGCTTCGCGGTTGCCAGCAACCAGGGCTGGTTGCTGGGACCGGGGCAGGGCTGCCAACCCCTCGGACCCGCCAGCAAGCTGGCCATCGCCCATTCGCTGCTCTCGGCCCTGCTGGCCCTGGGCCCAGGGCACTCCCCCGCCAGCGCCTGACCGCGAGTCCCCGAGCAGGCTGATGGAGCTAGCTGAAGGACCTCGCTGATCGACCTATTTGCCCGCGTCGAGGTCCGGCGCGAACGGGCTGCCGCTGAGCGGGCCCGGCTGGTCTTGGCCGTCGCGATCGAGCTCGGCCCGGTCAAGCAGATCCAGAAAGGTGCGCAGTTGCAGGCGGGGGATGTAGGGCCAGCCGCCGCTGGTTTCCATCGCCTGCAGCAGGGTGAAGAACTGGTGGCGATCGGCGGGCAGGCTGGTGCGGAAGGGGCCGTCCTGGATGCGCCGGTGCAGGGCCTCGATCTGGCGTAACAGGGTCAACAGCGGAGCCGGCTGGCCCTCCAGCTCGCTGGCGAGTCCATCCACTTCGGCGAGCAGGGCCTGGAGCCTGGCCTCCCAGGCGGGTGGTGCGGGGTTGTCGTGGGGGCTGGCGTCGCGCATGGAGCCTGGGGATGGCGCTCCCGCCTACAGGTTGTTGAGAGCCGCGCAATGGTACGCGGAATCAGGGATTTGCACCGGTACTATCGCGCTTGGGTCAACCCCAAAACACGAGGTTTTTCCCTGCCTGAACGGCTTCTCCCCATGCGTTTCCGTCCCCTGCTGGCCCTCGTGCTGGCGCTCTGCCTCACCCTGGTCACCGCGTGCGGCGGCGGCGCCAAGGCTGTGGATCGGGCCAATCTCACCTACCAAGACATCCACAACACCGGTCTGGCCAACGACTGCCCGACCCTTCCCGATTCCGCCCGGGGCACCATCCCCCTGGACGCCTCGGCCAAATACCAGCTGCGCGAAATCTGCATGCACCCCACTGAGGTGTATGTGAAGGGCGAGCCGGCCAACAAGCGCCAGGAGGCCCAGTTCGTCGCCGGCAAGATCCTCACCCGCTACACCTCCAGCCTCGACCAGGTCTATGGCGACCTGAGCGTGGATGCCGGCAAGCTCTCCTTCAAGGAGCTGGGTGGCATCGATTTCCAGCCCGTCACCGTGCTGCTGCCCGGCGGTGAGGAGGTGCCCTTCACCTTCTCCAGCAAGGAGCTGCTGGCCACGGCCGATGGGGCTTCGATCAGCACCAACACGGATTTTGATGGCAGCTACCGGGCTCCCAGCTACCGCACCAGCAACTTCCTTGATCCCAAGGGCCGGGGCCTGACCACCGGCTACAGCAGCGCCGTGGGCCTGGTTCCCGCTGGCGATGACGAGGAGCTGCTCAAGGAGAACGTCAAGCGCTACGTCGATGGCACCGGCACCATGAACCTGTCGATCACCAAGGTGGATGCCTCCACTGGTGAATTCGCCGGGGTGTTCACGGCCATCCAGCCTTCTGACACCGACATGGGCGGCAAGCAGGCCGTGGACGTCAAGATCACCGGCCAGCTCTACGGCCGGCTCGAAAAGGCCTGATTCGGTTGGGCTGCCAACCCCTCGCCCCCGGCACGCACACCGGGGGCCTGGCGGTTCAGCCGCGATCGCAGCCGCAGGGGTCTCCAGCCTGGGCGGCCTGAGCCAGGAGGGTCACCCCAGTCCTTGCCATTCCCGGGGCCTCAGGCCCCCTTTTTTGTGGGATGGCTTCGGCTGGCGAGCCCCTTCCCGGATCGGGGGAAGGGGCCTGGGGCCCCCGGGGCCATGGCCCCTCTCGATGGGGGTTTGGCCGGCGAGCTAGTCCTTGGCAGTGAAGAAGGGTCGCTGTTGCTCTGGTCTGGCCTTTTGTGGGGGTGAGCGCCTGGCTTGCTGCAGGCGCTCTGGGAGAATCCCCGCCTAGCTGCCTTCAGCCGAGCCGATGACCAGCACCCTTGCCACCGGACCCGCCGCCCATGGTCTGATCGCCCCCCACGGCGGGGTGCTGGTCGACCTGCGGCTGCCCGTGGAGCAGTGGGAGGGCGCCAAGGCCGGGGTCGACCACGTGCTCGAGTGCAGCGACCGCAATGCCTGCGATGTGGAGCTGCTGATGGTGGGCGGTTTCTCGCCCCTGCGTGGCTTCATGCACCAGGAGGATTACCTCTCGGTGGTGGCCAACCACCGCACCACCAGCGGCCTGCTCTTCGGCCTGCCGATCGTGATGGACACCCAGCGCGACGACGTGCTGGTCGGCCAGCGCCTGCTGCTCACTTACAAGGGCCAGGACCTGGCGGTGATGACGGTGGAGAGCCGCTGGGAGCCGGACAAGGCCCGGGAGGCCCTCGGCTGCTACGGCACCACCTCCCTGGAACACCCGGCCGTGAAGATGATCGCCACCGAGCGGGGGCGTTTCTATCTGGGCGGTCGGATCGAGGGCCTGGAGCTGCCCAACCGGGTGTTCCCCTGCAAGAGCCCGGCGGAGGTGCGCGCCACCCTGCCAGGCGGCCAGGACGTGGTCGCCTTCCAGTGCCGCAACCCCATCCACCGCGCCCACTACGAACTCTTCACCCGGGCCCTGGAGGCCACCAATGTCAGCGACCAGGGGGTGGTGCTGGTCCATCCCACCTGCGGCCCCACCCAGGACGACGACATCGCCGGCGCGGTGCGCTTCCAGACCTACGAGCGCCTCGCCGCCGAGGTGAATAACCCCCGCATCCGCTGGGCCTACCTGCCCTATTCGATGCACATGGCCGGCCCGCGCGAGGCCCTGCAGCACATGATCATCCGCAAGAACTACGGCTGCACCCACTTCATCATTGGCCGCGACATGGCCGGCTGCAAGAGCTCGATCAGCGGTGACGACTTCTACGGGCCCTACCAGGCCCAGGATTTCGCCCGCGACAACGCCACCGAGCTGGGCATGGAAACCGTTCCCTCGCTCAACCTCGTCTACACCGAGGAGGAGGGCTACGTCACCGCTGAACACGCCGAGGCCCGCGGGCTGCACGTGCGCAAGCTCAGCGGCACCCAGTTCCGCCAGATGCTGCGCAGCGGCGAGGAGATCCCCGAGTGGTTCGCCTTCCGTAGCGTGGTGGAGGTTCTGCGCGCCGCCTGAGCGCCTGGAGCCCCGGGGCGCCAGCTTTCGCCAGGCGCCGGTTAACATTCCTTTACTTCGCTCTCACAGAGGAGACGGTCACCGTGAAGAAACGCTGGCGCAACGCCGGGCTCTACGTGCTGCTGGTGATCGTCGTCATCGCCGTGGGCACCGCGTTCCTGGATCGGCCAGGCCCCGCCGGCAACGCCCCCCTGACGATGCGCTACAGCGACTTCGTCCAGGCCGTTGAGGCCAAGGAGGTCTCCAGGGTGCTGATCTCCCCCGACCGGGGCACGGCCCAGGTGGTCGAGACCAACGGCCAGCGCGCCGTGGTCAACCTCGCCCCTGACAAGGACCTGCTCAAGCTCCTCACTGAAAACAAGGTCGACATTGCCGTTCAGCCCAGCCGCGAGCCGGCTGCCTGGCAGCAGGCCGTGGGCAGCCTGATCTTCCCCTTGCTGCTGCTCGGGGGCCTGTTCTTCCTGTTGCGCCGCGCCCAGGGCGGCGGCGGCAACCCGGCCATGAACTTCGGCAAGAGCAAGGCCCGGGTCCAGATGGAACCCCAGACCCAGGTGACCTTCGGCGATGTCGCCGGCATCGAGGGCGCCAAGCTCGAACTCACCGAGGTGGTTGATTTCCTCAAGAACCCCGATCGCTTCACCGCTGTCGGCGCCAAGATCCCCAAAGGCGTGTTGCTGGTCGGCCCCCCCGGCACCGGCAAAACCCTCCTGGCCAAGGCCGTTGCCGGCGAAGCCGGGGTTCCCTTCTTCTCGATCTCGGGCTCTGAGTTCGTCGAGATGTTCGTGGGCGTGGGCGCTTCCCGGGTCCGGGACCTGTTCGAGCAGGCCAAGAAGAATGCCCCCTGCATCGTCTTCATCGATGAGATCGATGCGGTCGGTCGCCAGCGGGGCGCGGGTCTGGGCGGCGGCAACGATGAGCGCGAGCAGACCCTCAACCAGCTGCTCACTGAAATGGACGGCTTTGAGGGCAACACCGGCATCATCATCGTGGCCGCCACCAACCGCCCCGATGTGCTGGATGCGGCCCTGATGCGGCCCGGCCGTTTCGATCGCCAGGTGGTGGTCGATCGCCCTGACTATGCCGGCCGGCTGCAGATTCTCGGCGTGCACGCCCGCGGCAAGACCCTCTCCAAGGACGTGGATCTCGACAAGGTGGCCCGCCGCACGCCAGGGTTCACTGGCGCCGACCTGGCCAACCTGCTCAACGAGGCGGCGATCCTGGCAGCGCGTCATGAGCTCACCGAAATCTCCATGGATGAGGTGAACGATGCCATCGAGCGGGTGATGGCCGGTCCTGAGAAAAAGGACCGGGTCATGAGTGAAAAGCGCAAGCGCTTGGTGGCGTACCACGAAGCCGGCCATGCCCTGGTGGGCGCCCTGATGCCCGACTACGACCCGGTTCAGAAGATCAGCATTATTCCCCGCGGCCAGGCCGGCGGCCTCACCTTCTTTACCCCCAGTGAAGAGAGGATGGAATCCGGTCTGTACTCCCGCTCCTACCTCCAGAACCAGATGGCGGTGGCCCTTGGCGGTCGGGTCGCTGAGGAAATCGTCTACGGCGAGGATGAGGTCACCACGGGGGCGTCCAATGATCTGCAGCAGGTGGCCCGGGTTGCCCGCCAGATGGTGACCCGCTTCGGCATGAGTGATCGCCTGGGCCCCGTGGCCCTGGGTCGGGCCCAAGGCGGCATGTTCCTGGGCCGCGACATCGCCGCCGAACGGGATTTCTCCGAAGACACGGCTGCCGCCATCGATGAGGAGGTCTCCGATCTGGTTGCGGTGGCTTACAAGCGGGCCACCAGCGTGCTCACCAGCAACCGATCCGTTCTCGATGAACTGGCCGAGATGTTGGTGGAGAAGGAAACGGTGGATGCCGAAGATCTCCAGGAGCTGTTGATCCGCAGCCAGGTGCAGGTCGCCGAATACGTCTGAGCGTTCCTCCTGCCTCAGTAGCGATCCGGGCGGGCTGGCAGCATCCCTGCAGGCCCAGCCCGTTCTCGCCGTTTTAAGGCCCCGCAGTCTGGAGCAGGCCCGGCATCAGCTGGCCTTGCTGCAAACCGCGGGGCTTGTGCATGTGGAGCTGGCGGTTGAGGCCTCCAGGGCCTGGAGCGAAGGCGCTCTGACCCTGGCCAAGGGCTTCCCGGCCCTGCGCCTTGGCGCTGCCTCGGTCACGAGCCTGGAGCAACTGGAGGCGGTGTTTGAAGCCGGCCTCCGCTATGCCGTGTCACCGATCCTCGATCCGGACCTGCTGCTGCGGGCCCGCCAGCGGGGCCTCACCCTGGTGCCCGGCGTGCAGAGTCCCACGGAGGTGCACCAGGCCAGGAGGCTGGGTTGGGGGATCGTCAAATTGTTCCCGGCCAGGCCGCTGGGGCCCAGCTACTGGCCCTCCTTGGCCGGTCCGCTGGGCCCCCTGCCTTTTTGCATCGCCGCCGGGGGGCTGGCCTGTGCCGATGTGCTCGCCTGGCTCGACCAGGGTGTGGATGCCGTCGCCCTAGGGGGGCGGCTCTTGGGTCCGGCCCCTGGCCCCGGCGAGCACCAGGCGGCTCCATCCCGGCAGGATCCCCACTCAGAAACCCTTGATCCCCAACTGGCTGGGCTGCTCGACCAGCTTGGCCGGCGGGCTCACCAGAGGCTGCACTGAGCCTGCTGACGCAGGAGGTGGTCCGCTAACACCAGGGCCACCATCGCCTCCACCATCGGCACGGCCCGCGGTAGCACGCAGGGATCGTGGCGTCCCTTGGCGGCCAGGGTGGTGGCCTCGCCGCTCGCGGTGATGGTGGCCTGGGCCTTGCGGATCGTGGCGGTTGGTTTGAAGGCCACCTTCAACTGGATCACCTCGCCATTGCTGATGCCGCCCTGAATTCCGCCGGAGTTGTTGGTGGCCGTGCGCAGGCGGCCGTCTTCGCTGGGCAGGAAGGCGTCGTTGTGCTCACTGCCCTTGAGCAGGGTGCCGCCGAAGCCGGAGCCAATCTCAAAGCCCTTGGTGGCCGGCAGGGACATCAGGGCCTTGGCCAGGTCCGCCTCCAGCTTGTCGAAGACGGGCATGCCCAGGCCCACGGGCGGGCGGCGCACCAGGCATTCGATCACGCCGCCGCAGGAATCGCCTTCGCGGCCAATCGCCTCGATCCGGGCAATCATCTGCTCGGCCACCACCGGATCGGGACAGCGCACGATCGTGCCCTCGATTGCTTCCAGGGTGACGGCGCTGGCATCAATCTCGGCCTCAATCGTGTGGATGCGGCGCACCCAGGCCAGCACCTCGGTGCCATGGACCTTCGCCAGCAGCTGCTTGGCGATCGCACCGGCCGCGACCCGGCCGATGGTTTCACGGGCGGACGCCCGTCCGCCGCCGCTGCGGGCCTGGATGCCGTATTTGGCCTGGTAGGTGGCGTCGGCATGGGAGGGGCGGAAGGCCACCTCCATGTCCTTGTAGTCGCCGGGCCGCTGGTCCTTGTTGCGCACCACCATGGCGATCGGCGTGCCCAGGGTGACCCCATCAAGCAGGCCGCTGAGAATCTCCACCCGGTCCTCCTCCTGGCGCGGCGTGGTGATCCGGCTCTGGCCCGGTTTGCGCCGGTCCAGTTCCGCCTGGATGGCCTCGAGGTCAAGCTTGAGCCGCGGCGGACAACCATCGACGATCACCCCGACGCCACCGCCGTGGGATTCCCCGAAGGTGCTGATGCGGAAGAGGTCGCCGAAGCTGCTGCCCATGGGGAATACATGCCGGCCTGGAGCCTACAAAGGCTCCAGTCGGGGAATTGGCCCGGGATGCGCGCTGATGGAATCCTCTCTGATGGAATCCACGCGGTGAGTAATCAGCTGGACGGCCAGGCAAAACCCCAGCCAATCGCTCGGCCCACCGCCCAGGATCCGGTTGGCCCTGGTCAGACCGGTTTGGCCTTGCTCGCGAGCTGGGCGAGCACCTCGGGCAGCTCGTCCATGGGCACAGGGCGGCCAAACAGATAGCCCTGGCCGCGCCGGAAGCCCATGTTGCTCAGGATCAAGCGCTGCTCTTCGGTTTCGATCCCCTCCGCGGTGATCTCAACGCCACAGGCATGGCCCATTTCAAGCATGGCCCTGCATAGGGAGCGGGCTTCCTCAGAGGTTTCGATGCTGTCAACAAACGACTTATCGACCTTGACGTGGTGGAAGGGGAAGGCCCGCAACACCACGAGGGAGGCATAGCCGGTTCCGAAATCATCGAGGGCCAGCTTGAAGCCCCGCTCCACCAGGCGGTCGAGCACATCGCGGGAGGGGCCTTCCGTTTCCAGCCAGCGGCTTTCGGTCACCTCCAGGCAGATGCGTTCCGGTTTGACTGCAAACAGGTCAAGTCCCTGCATCACCTCATCGAAGAATTGTTGGCGCATCAATTGCTGCACCGAAAGATTGACATTGACCACCATCTCGCTGGTGCTCAACTGGGGGTTGTGGGACAGCTGGTAGGCGGCATAGAGCATTTGCAGCCCGAGACTGTCAATCAGGCCGGTTGTTTCGGCGATATTGATGCAATGCTGGGGGGACACGCCGGTCAGCACTCCCCGTTGGGGCCTGAACAGCAGTTCGGTCCCAATCGGCATGCCGCTGTGAAGATCAACGATCGGTTGGCCATGGGGATTGATCTGGGATTGCCTGACCACGTCCTCGAGTTTCTTGGCCACCACCAGGCGGGCCTGCACCTCATCGAGCTGATTGGCATCCACCAGGACCGTGCGGTTGCGGCCACCCTCCTTGGCGCGCCGGGTGGCCGCATCGGCCTGCATGATCGCTTGATTGAGATCGAAGCCCACATCGGCGCAATTGATCAGGCCCATCGAGAGCGTCAGGCGGGCACGGGCATGTTCGATGAACATCGCCTCGGTATCGAGCTCGGCGGCCAGTTGATCGAGACGGACCAGGATGTCCTGGGGCTCACCGGCGATCAGGGCGACGAATTCATCACCGCCAAAGCGGGCCAGCAATTCGTAGGGTGCCAGCCGGTCTTTGAGTTTTGCGCCTAAATGCTGGAGCAGCTTGTCGCCCAGGTGGTGGCCATAATTGTGATTAAAGAGCCTGAAATTATCTGAATCGATGAAGGCCAGGCAAAGGGGTCTGCCTTCGTTTTGGTATTTCGACAAGATGTCGGCTGAACGGGCCTGGAGCTGGTGGCGGTTCCCCAGGCCGGTGAGACCGTCTTGCCAGGCCTGGCGGCTGTTCTCGTCATCGCGCCGGTGCCTTTCGGCGGCAAGCGTGGCCAGGTGGACGAAATGGTCGATCAGATCCCGCTCCTCGGGCGTTGGGATGTGTCGGCTTCGGTAGTAGAGCCCAAACACCCCGAGCGGGCTCTGGTCTTTCGGCGAAAGCAAGGGCGCCGACCAGGTGGAGTGGATCTGGTGCTCCGACCCGAGCTGCCGCTGGTTCTCCCAGAGCGGGTCAGTGGCCACGTCCTCGCAGATCACAAGCTCGTTGCGGTGCACGCAGGTGCCGCAGCTGCCGGCCTGGGGCCCAGGCACCGACCCCTCGAGGGACTGGCGAACGCCCTCCGGCAGGCTGGCGAAGCCGCCATGGCTGAGGCGATTGTCGAAGGGGTCGTAGTAAAGGATTGAAACTTGGGCGTGGGACATCGAGGTTTCCGCCAGGCCGGCAATCGCTTCCAGCGTTTCCCGGAGTGGCTTGCCCTGGGCCACCCGTTCAAGGATCTGCTGCTGGCCTTGCAGCAAGGCTCCCGCCGTCACCAGGTCGGGAGTCATTTGGGTCGAAGCCATGGTTGTAGTCATATGAATTGTTTTGGATTATTTGGTTTGGGGTCCCGGAATTAATCAATGGGGAACTTTCTCAATTCTAACGACCATAAAAAATCCCCCTCGGGGGAGGGGGTCAAGGCATCTCAGGCCTTAGCGCCTAGAGGGTTGGGGATCAACCGATCGCAGGAGCGTTCAGGGCCACGGGGGTGGACTGGGCAGCGGCCAGGTCGAGGGGGAAGTTTTGAGCGTTGCGCTCGTGCATCACTTCCAAGCCCAGGGCAGCGCGGTTCAGCCCATCAGCCCAGGTGTTCAGCGCCAGACCCTGGGAATCCAGGATCGACTGGTTGAAGTGGTAGTCCTCCAGAGCCCAAACAACAAAAAGCCCCCTCTTGCGAGGGGGCTTTCGTCTTACTCAAGCCCTAAGGCATGAATCAGAAGGGATCAACCGATCGCAGGAGCGGTCAGGGCCACGGGGGTGGACTGGGCAGCGGCCAGGTCGAGGGGGAAGTTGTGAGCATTGCGCTCGTGCATCACTTCCATGCCCAGGCCAGCGCGGTTCAGCACATCAGCCCAGGTGTTCAGCACCCGACCCTGGGAATCCAGAATCGACTGGTTGAAGTTGAAGCCGTTCAGGTTGAAGGCCATGGTGCTCACGCCGAGGGCGGTGAACCAGATGCCGACAACGGGCCAGGCTGCGAGGAAGAAGTGCAG
>CALRRL020000041.1:0-14994 GCA_943370565.1 Synechococcus sp. UW140
CCATGGGGTCACCCATGTGTTCGGCATCCCTGGAGCGAAGGTCGACAGCCTGTTCATCGCCCTGCTCGATTCGCCGATTGAGCTGGTGCTCTGCCGCCATGAGCAGAACGCCGTTTTCATGGCCCAGGCCTTTGGCCGGCTCACCGGCAAGGTGGGAGTGTGTGTGGTCACCTCCGGCCCGGGTGTCACCAACCTGGTGACGGGCCTGGTCACCGCCACTTCGGAGGGGGATCCGGTGTTGGCGATCGGCGGTGAAGTGCCCTTAGACGACCGGATTAAGCACACCCACCAGGCCCTCGATGGCGTGGATGTGATGAAGCCGGTCACCAAGTACGCCCAGTCGGCCCTCACCATCCATGCCCTGCCGGAGGTGTTTGGCAATGCGGTGCGCGCCGCCGAAAGTGGCCGGCCGGGCGCCGTGTTCCTCGGCCTGCCCAAGGATGTGGGCTTGGCCGACTTCCCGGGCGAGATTTCGCCCCTCTGGGGCCGCAGCGCCCCCTGCGGACCGGCCGCCAGCTCCGAACTGCAGCGGGCCGCCCTGCTGATCAATGCAGCCCGCCGGCCCCTGGTGCTGATGGGCCTGCAGGCTTCACAACCTGCTTCTGCCGACACCATTAAGCGCTTTTTGGCCGCCACTGGCCTGCCCTACGCCGCCACCTTCCAGGGGCCGGGTGGCTGGGCCGCCCCCAGCCAATACGTCGGCAAGCTGGGCCTGTTCCGCAACCAGCCGGCCGATCGCCTGCTCAATGACGCCGACTGTGTGATCACCGTGGGCTTCGATCCGATCGAATTCGATCCCAGCCTCTGGAACAGCGGCCAGGCCAGGCCCCTGGTGGCGATCGATGTGCAGGCGATCGACCAGGACCAGGCTTTTCTGCCCGAGGCCGAATTGATCGGCGATCTCGACGCCAGCCTCGAGGCCCTGGCGCCCCTGCTGCAGGTGCAGGTGGAGGAGGCCTTCCGCCGCAGCGCCGATGCCGATCGGGCCGAGCTGGCCGCCACCGTGGCCGAGGGGTCCCAGCTCGGCGGCATGCCGGTGCATCCCCTGCGGGTGGTTCAGGAGCTGCAACAGGTGGTGACCCCAGACACCACCATCGCCCTTGATGTGGGCTCCCATTACATCTGGATGAGTCGCTATTTCGCCGCCGACCATGCCCGCCAGGTGTTGGTGAGCAATGGCCAGCAGACCCTGGGGGTGGCCCTGCCCTGGGCCATGGCCGCTGGCCTGCTGCGGCCGGACCAGCCGGTGATTTCCGTGTCGGGGGATGGCGGCTTCTTGTTCACGGCCACCGAACTGGAAACGGCCAAACGGCTCGGTAGCCGCTTCGTTCACCTGATCTGGAACAGCGCCTCCTACAACATGGTGGAGTTCCAGGAGCAAGCCCACTACGGCCGCATTGCCGGCGTCAAGCTGGGCCACTACGACGTGGAGGCTTTTGCGGCAGCCTTTGGTTGCAAGGGCTATCGCATTAGCGATGCTGACCAACTGGGCCCGGTGCTACGCGAGGCCCTGCAGGCCGATTGCCCCGTGCTGATCGACATTCCCATTGATTATTCGGAGAATCTCAAGTTGATGCAAAACGTCCACCAAGATTTCATTCACTGAGTTTCTCCTGAGTTTCCCCTTGTTGCCGCCAAGATGAGCCATCCCGATTCCGTTCACGACCTGCATGTGCGCTTGCCGGCTGGCTTCTGGGCCGCCCTGCAAGCCCATTGCGCCAGCACTGGCGAAAGCCTCAACCATGCCGTGAGCTCGGTTCTGGCGGAAGGCCTCGACATCGAGCACCACACCCTTTACCAGGTGTCCACGTCTGGCGCCCTCGTGGAGGGGGTTTACCAGGGATGTGTCTCCGTTGGTGATATTCGCCGCCATGGTGATTTCGGCCTGGGCACCTTTGATGGCCTCGATGGCGAGGCGATTCTGCTGGATGGCACCTGCTGGCAGGCCCGCGGCGATGGCTCGGTCCAGGTGGCCATCGATTCGGCCCTGGCGCCCTTCTTCGTGGCGACCCATTTTGTGGCTGATACGGAGGTCACTTTTCAAGGGGTCAGCAGCTTCTCAGACCTGTGCCACCGTCTCGATGGCCTGCGTCCTAGCGCCAATGTGTTTGTAGCTATTCGGATCCACGGCCACTTCGAACGGATCAAGGTGCGCACCGCCTGTAAAAGCGCTCCTGGCACAGATTTGGTCAGCGCCACCAGCCACCAGGCGGAATTTGAACTGCAAAATATCAGCGGAACCCTGGTGGGCTTCTGGGCCCCAGACTATGCCCGCACGATCAATGTGCCGGGCTACCACCTGCATTTGCTCAGTGATGACCACCGCCATGGCGGCCATCTACTGGAACTGGCGGCTGAATCTCTCCAGCTGGGCTTGCATACGGAATCGAATCTGCACCTGGCCCTGCCAGAAACGGCCGCCTTCCTGGCCGCCGATCTCAGTGGTGATCCCAGCGCAGCCCTGGCCACTGCCGAAGGGAATCGCAGCTAGGCGGCCTTGAGAGGCCATTCAATCCAAGGGCAGCAAGGCAAAGTTGCTGCCTGGATTCCTTGTGGTTGGACGCCTGGTTAACTATCGGGTGACGGCAAGGCGCATGGCGCGCATGACTAGCTCGACCTTACTTTTGACGCCAAATTTACTACGGAGCACCTTGGTATGGTCTTTGACCGTCGTGAGGGAAATGCCCAATTTGTCGGCGATTAGGATTTCCGTGTCGCCGTTAAGCAGCAACGAAAGGATCTCATCTTGGCGACCAGTTAGCTTGATGGTGTTGATCGGAGTGCGCGCACCACCACCTCGGGCGATGGGGATATTGAACGAGGCGCCCCGCCCGCCCACTGAGATCGAGCTCAATCCACCCTTGGCGAAGCCGCAGGCCCGCGAAGCGGTAATTGAAGCGCAGCGGGCCCAGGCGGGTGGAGCGTCGAAAGCGGAAGCCCATGGCAATCAGCGGCTCCTGACGCAGTAGCTGCCGGATGAATACCAACCCAGCGGACATCCCTTGCCGCTCTTCTGGATCGCTTCCCGCTCGTTGCTTGGGCTGCTGAGGCAGTAGCTGCCAGAGGAATAAAAACCCAGCGGACAACCAGCACCACTTTTCTCGATGGCGCCACGGGTGTTACCACCAGAGCTCGGCACGCAGTAGCCGCCAGAGCTGTAGTAGCCAAGCGGGCAACTTCCCACCTTGGGCAGCGGTTGCACCGGCTGCTGAGCCGATGCTGAGCTGCAGGCACCGGCCAGCAGGGAGGCTGACGCCGCCAATAAAAGCAACACGGATTTGGCCATGGTGACGGTCAACGCAAAAGGGGAGAAGCAGGCTGGGTGAACCCACCACGATTGATAGGCGCTGAGCGCGGCTGATCGCCAAGGCCGCCTGAGGCAGTTATACCCCGGGCAGCCGGCTATTCCTGGCTGCCCTCCCAATCGCAAGGGGGCAATGCCCCCGGGGCTCTGCCCCCCTAGCCCCTTGGGCCGGCGGGTTTGCGGGCGTAGCTGGCTAGGTACAGCTCGCTGGCACTCATCGCCTGCAGGTTGGTGGCCTGGCCATTGCCATCGAATTCGGCGATCACCGCCGCTGGCCCCAGACCGCCGCGCTGATTGAACAGGAAGCCGAGCACCGGGTGGGTGCGCAGGGTTTCGACATGGCTGGCGGCATCGAGGTTGCCGTGGTCACCCAGCAGCACGTTGCCCTTGGAGTCGATCGGTTCGAGCACATCGCGGCCATTGCTGCCGGTGGTGAGCCGGAACTCGGAGCCCACCTGCTTTTGGAAGATCTCAAAAAAGGAGCCCCGGTTATCGCCGCCAGCGCGGCCATCGGCATCGAGGAATAGCCGCTCCAGCAGGCGTTCCTTGCGCAGGTTCAGCACTTCAGCCTGGGCTTCATCCCGTTCCTTGGCGGCGGCCCGCACCTTGCGTTGGGCTGCTGCTTCTAGCTGGCGTTCACGGCTGGCTAGTTCCCGCTCCAGCTCCACCTTTTGGCGTTCGGCGTCTTGGAGTCGCTCGTATTCGTCGGGGTTGATCTTGGAGAACTCCTGCAGCTGACGTTTCAGCACCCGGATGTCGTGCTCCAGCTGGTTGGTCTTGCGCCGTTCGGCCTTGAGGGCCTCGGGCACTTCGGAGCCCTTGGATTCCGGCAGATCTACCGGCAGGTCGTCGTCGGCCTCCAGGTCGTCATCCTGATCCCCTGTGGCGTCAGCCCCATCGAGAGAGTCAGCGTCTGTGCTCTGGTCCTGGTTGGGCCATGGCTGCGGTTGGTCGTAGCGCTGCAGGGGCTGCACAACTGGGTCAGCTGCGCCTAGGGCACTGAAATTGAAGAAGCGGCTCATCGGTCCACCCATCACGGCTGTGGTTGCTGCAGGTCCCCCATCCGGGCTGGACCTACGGGGGCTATTGCCAGGGAACAATCGGCAGCCGCCGGCTACAACTCCGCCAGACCACCCACCCCCCGATGGGGCGGCAACAGCACCCAGCCCCCCACCGGCAGTGGATCGCCCGGCTCAACCTGGGGCACCAGCAAAGGCAGGCCCACCGCTAGATCGTCCGCCACGCCTATGGCCGGCAACTGGATCACCACCACTGCCGGCAATAGCGCCGACGCTGGGTAGCGCGCCAGCTGGGGATTGAACAGGCGCAGGGCGCTCACCGTTTCCTGATGGCTGCTCGCCAGGTTGGCGAGGGTGTCGCCGTCGGCCACCAGGTAGGGCACCGACTGCATCAAGGCGGGGTTGTCCTGGCGCAGGGATCCAGTGCTGGTGCCGTACCGCCCCGCCAGCCGGTACAGCGAATCACCCCTCACCGCAGCAATGGTCCTGAGGTCCTGCAGCTCCGGGTTCACCTGCCGCAGGGCCTCAATCGTTGTCCCATAGCGGACCGCTAGCACCGCCAAGCTGTCGCCAAGGCCGATCACCTGCACCCGGTTGGGTTTGATCGCCACCGTGATCGCTTCCCCAAGCTCGGCCTGCAGCAACGCCCCAATCCCGCCGGGGCCATAGGCCGCCCCCACCAGCAAGAGCGACACCCACGCCAGAACGGCCCGCGGTTGATCAGGCAACAACCCGGGTGTCGTTAGGCCGCCCATCTCACCAAACCAGCAGAGGCCGCCTGCCGGCACCTCGATTGTTGACCGGCGGCCGGTTCCCGGTTGTTCCAGCACGGCCCGCAGGCCCGGCTCCTGCCAGGGCAACTCAGCCGCTAGCCAGTCCCAGGGCTCCGGTGTCCTTGCCGGTAGTAAGGCCGCCCGACACAAAAATCCCTCACACAGGAGGTCGCCGGTATCGATCCCCGGGCCGTTATCGCGGCTGGAGATCAGATCCACCTGCTTCAAGGAGACCTCCCAGGCCTGGCGGGCGATTGGCTTGGCAGTCACGGCCCCCGGGTAATCGAGCTGGTGCAGCAGCAACCGGGCATTGGCCACCCCCTGTAGGGCCGTAGCTGCGGGCAGGGACTGTCCCATCAGCTGCGCTCTAGCCGGCCCTGGAACCGGGGCGGCGTTTGGGGTTGCCACACCCGGAGCCCTGGCAGCACCAACAGCAACGCCTCCACCTGCTGGCGCCGTTGGGCCGCCAGGCTCGGACCCTGGCTTTCCGGCAGGGCGTACTCGGTCGCCACCTCCTCGAGCAGCAGCTCGGTGGCGAACTCGATTACATCCAGCTTTCGCTTGGGCAGCTCTGCTGGCACGGGCCCGGCTGCCCCCTTGCGGCTGGTCTTGATCACCACCGGCTCGACAGCCACCGGGGCAGAAGCCAGTTGCTGGTCGATCGTGGCGATCCGCTCCAAGCACCCCACGGCCACGGCGACGCCTGCCGGGTAGTCCCGCTCCAGCTCCGCCATCGCTCTCCCGATCGCCCCAATCGAGGCCGCGCTCACCGGGATCCCCAAGGCGGAACGGATCGCCTCCAGGTCCCCGGCTCGCCAACTGCTCGCAGCTCCTGTGCTCATGGCAATGCCCCTTGTCCCACCGGGTTGACCTGACCCGGCGCCGCACTGATCGCCAGCTGCTGGCGCAGTTCGTCGCGGCTGATCACGCCCCGGGCCTCCAGTTCCAGCCACTCGGCCACGCTCGGCTGGGGCCGCACCGGTGGCGTCATTGGGGTGACGCTGAGCGAGATTCCTGCCCCTGGCGCCAACGTCTCGCCGCTATGGCGGCACCAGTGGCCCAGTAGTGACGAAAAGATCGAACTCTTCTGGGTCGCAAGCGATTGCAGCAAGGCATAGGCCTGGCCGGCACACAAAGAAATCTCCGTGTCACTGCGGCCTGCACCCCGGTTTTGGGTCGGCACCAGGGCATCGCGGTGCATGGTTTCATCCAGCAGGGTCAGGTAGGACCGGTGCTCCGCCAGGGACTGGGCCCGGATCTCCTTCCACTGGAAATCGGCCCCTTCCGGCAGGTCCATGAAGGTGCTGGTTGAGAGGGTCAGCTGTTCCGGCTGGCGGCCGGCGCCGTCCTCATCGCGCTGGTAGCCGAACTGGTCCACCAGGCCCGTGCGCACCCCCACCGGTAGGGCGCAGCGGGAAAGGAGGTCTTCGTAATCGCTTTTGAGGCGGTAGTGGTTGAGGTACTGGTTGGCCAGGCCTAGGTGGGGCAGGTCGCCCTCGCCAAAGGCCGCCCCATCGGCGGCATACCAAACGGCTGGCAGCAGCTGCTGACCTGGGAGCACCAACGGCCGGCCGATCCGTTCGGCCCGGTAGCCGGCGGGTTCGCCAGTGCTAGCCACCGCCCGGTAGCTACTGAACTGCAGGCCCCCCAGTTGCAGCAGGGCCTCCCGGTAGATCCAGCCCTCCGGGTCATCGGGCTGCTCAAGAGGCGAGCCCGGGCCCAGCAGGTGAACGGCCACCCCGCCAGCCTGCTGGGTGTCGGACCCTTGGGATTTGGCTTGGGCCTTGCCCTGACTGCACCGCTCGCGCCAGCGGATCCTTACCGGCAGGCCGTCGCCATTGGTCAGCTGCCAATCCAAGCAATCGCGCCTGGGCACCAACGCCAGCCGCGGCAAGGACAGCCGATCACCCCTCCGGATCGCCTCCTGCCGGTGCCCTTCTGAGGGCCAGCGGTGTTCTGCTGGCAACACCAGCACCAGGGAGCCGCCATCGCGCAGAACCAGCAGGTCGGCCAGGAACAAAAACACGCCCAGGTCCGTCCCAAGCCCATCCACATCGCTGAGCACCCCAGCCAGGGAGCCCGGCAGCTCGCGCCAATGGACCGAGGCCAGCATCCCGGCATAGGTCCGCAGGGCATCGCGGAAAAAGCCGCTCGGTCGGGCATTCGCTAGCCGCTGCCGGTAGGCCGCTTCTGGCTCCTTACTGCCCTGGGGTAGGTACAGGCCCCGCCTGGACTGGCCACCGGTCCCGTCAAGCAGGTTCCAGCAGTCGGCCACCAGCTGCAGCCGGTCCTGCAGGCCGCGCAGGGTGTCGTGCTCGCGCCAGGGCTGCAGCAGCGGGCCGCCCTTGGCGGAGGCGCGGGCCTGCTCCTCGGAGGGGGAGAGTAGAAGCCACTGGTTTCGGGATCGGTTGCGACTCCTGGAGGCCAAGCGCTGGGTGCTGCTGTGGGCTATTGCCACCGGGGGGGGTTAGCAATCAGCGAATGGGCGCCCATGCTCTAGGAAGTAGATAGCCGTCAGCTGCACTTGGGAGACAAGGAATAAAACCACTAGCTTTTCAGCCCCGCGGGGTATAGCTCAACAAGAGATAGGTCCAAACTAGCCAACCAGTTGTAAATTGTGTATCGCATAATCATTGGTCTCACCCATGCCACTTAATCAGGCCAGTGTAACCGTACTCAGCTTGAAGTTAAAGGCTACGATTAAGTCATCAAAGTCTCGGTCGCCACCGCCTTTGATGTCCTCCAGGCCTAGGACGCCGGAACCCAACACCCGGATGTGGCTGAGGCCATCGGTGTTGGCGGCTGCGAAGGAGAAGTAGGTCTCACCGGTGTTGGCCACCCTGGCGAAGGGTGCCAGTAGTCCAGCGTCCTTGAAGACTTCTAGGTCCGCAGATTTGTTAATGCGGTTGCTTGTAGCCAGGCTGCCAAAACCGCTGAACAGGTTGGAACTGCGCAAGGCGGCTGCGGCATACCCCACGTCCCCGGGCAGGACCAGACTATTGGTGAGGCTGTCGCGCACGGCACCATCACTGCGCTCCAGCTTGTAGAAGCTGATGGTGGAGTCGTAGGACGCTTCACGAGCGATCAACACATCACCGGTTAGGGATTGGCCTGCCAGGCTGCTGAAGTCAAAGATTGGGGCTTCGCCCATCTGGCTGGAGATCAACTCACCAAGGCCCGACACATCAGTGCTTAAGAAGAGATTCAAGATGCTGCCGCCCTTGCCTGCGGTGGCATTGATATCCGTCTGCTTACTGACATCAAGAGTGCGGAAGCTGGAGTCGAGGACTCCACTCTTGAGCATGGCTTCAAGGGTATTATCCACCACTTCAAAGAACATCAACTTCTGGCCGTTGATCAGGTTGATATCCCGCTGGAACTTCATCTTTGAGATGTCTGGCACATCGTTATTTGACAGGGTGCCAAACAGGAGGGTTCCCCTCTCCTTCACGAGGTCGTAGCTCAGGCTCAGTGTTTCATTGGCATTGAGGGCCACGTAGCCGATCTGGTTCACCGAGCTAGATCGTGAGCTCAAGCTAGCGCGCACGACCAAGGCGGCTGGTGAGCTGGTGTCAGTGGGATCGCCAACGGTGAGTCTATTGGCCGTGGCCGTAAAGATGGCGTTGAGGTTCACCGCACCAGCCGTAGAGGGATCGACTACCACGCCATTTGGAAGGCCATCCTTGTCGCCATAGCCACCGTCGACGAATTGAAGGTCAGCGGTATCGGCTGAACCATTACCATCGAGATCAAAGAAGCGTGCGCCAGCCTTCTTCACCGGGTCATAGGTAAACGGCGTGGCCATCGGGGCAGCCTGGCCGACAGGAGTACTGTAGACAAAATAGGCAAGCCGCTTTTGGGTGGTGTTGACGCCATCAAGAAGCGGTGCAAGGTCAACTGCCAATTTAGCAGTTTGACTATTGCTGTTCGAATTGATATTAAGCGAAAAGGCTATGCCCGTTCTGCCGATTGACAAGTTTGAATTCTGATTTGAGTAGACAGGTGCCGCCGTCAGTCGATTAAGGATCACGTCTCCATCAAATGTGCCTGATGTTGTCGTGATACGAGCCGAAGTAGTTTGCCCAGTGCTTGTTGTGTATGTAAGGTCACGGGCTTCTTGGGTCTGGCCTTTTTTAGCAAGAAGAAGTGTTAGCTGTCGATCAAAGCTCAAGCCACCTTGATCGGTCGTGCGTAGGCGGATCGCATAAGAGCTCTTGACCTCGAAATCAGGGGATCCAACGATCTTGAGTTGATCACCAGCAATCGAGAAGGCAGCGTTATCAGTGCTGCCATCACCTGTAACCAGGCTATAGCTAAAGGTGTTGCTGGCATCGGGGTCCAGGCTGGAGAGTGTTGCAATGGTTGCGCCGGCTCCTACAGCTTCGTTGAAACTACTGGCCGATAGGTTCAGGGCAGTTGGTGCTTCATTGACATCTGAAACCGAGAGCAGTACCTGACGATCAAAACTCAAGCCATCTTGATCAGTCGTGCGTAGGCGGATCGCATAGGAGCTCTTGGCCTCGAAATCAGGGGATCCAACGATCTTGAGCTGGTCACCAGCAATCGAGAAAGCAGCGTTATCACTGCTGCCATCACCTGCAACCAGGCTATAGCTAAAGGTGTTGCTGGCATCAGGATCCAGGCTTGAGAGTGTTGCTACAGCAGTGCCGGCCACAACAGTTTCGTTGAAACTACTGGCCGACAGGGTCAATGCCGTTGGTGTTTCATTGATGTTCGCTACAGCTAGCGTAACGTCCCGATCAAAGCTCAGCCCGCCTTGATCCGTTGTTCGTAGGCGGATCGCATAGGAGCCCTTGCTTTCATAGTCAGGGGATCCAACGATCGTGAGCTGATCACCAGCAATCGAGAAAGCAGCGTTATCACTGCTGCCATCACCTGTAACCAGGCTATAGCTAAAGGTGTTGCTGGCATCGGGGTCCAGGCTGGAGAGTGTTGCAATGGTTGCGCCGGCTCCTACAGCTTCGTTGAAACTACTGGCCGATAGGCTCAATGCCGTAGGTGCTTCATTGACATCTGATACCGAGAGCAACACTTCTCGATCAAAACTCAAGCCGCCTTGATCAGTAGTCCTTAGGCGGATCGCATAGGAGCTCTTGGCCTCAAAATTAGGGGATGCAACGATCTTGAGCTGGTCACCAGCAATCGAGAAAGCAGCGTTATCACTGCTGCCATCACCTGCAACCAGGCTATAGCTAAAGCTGTTGCTGGCATCTGGGTCCAGGCTGGAGATTGTTGCAACGGTTGAGCCAGCTGCCATAGCTTCGTTGAAGCTACTGGCCGATAGGCTCAGGGCAGTTGGTGCACTGTTAGCAGCAGAGACAGTTCCACCAAGGACAGAAACTAGTTCAGAGAAACCCTGGGCATCGACATAGGAAACCTGAACCCTGATCTGCTTTCTAAGCTCTGCTGGCGAGATGGTATAAGTTGCAGCATCGCTGCCAATGTTTTCCCAGCTACTGCCATCACTGGAGGCTTGCCACTGATAAGTTAAAGTGCCATTGCCGTCAGGGTCATCAACGGTTTTAGTAACGGTTAGAACCTGTCCCATTTGAAGTGTGCCTGAGAGCACAAAACTGGCCGCCCCATCGTTGTAGCCGCCAAAGGTGGTGCCCGTGCTGTACAAGGATATGAACCTGAAACCTACGATCAGGTCATTAAAGTCGCGGTCGCCGCCACCCTTGGTATCTTCGAGGCCAAAGGCACCTGAACCCAGAACCCTGAAGTGGTTCAGACCGTCATTGTTCGCAGCAGCGAAGGAGAAGTAGGTCTCACCGGTGCTGGCCACACTGGCGAAAGGAGCCAGTAGGTCGGCGTCGATGAAGGTGTCGATATCAGTACTTCTTATGGTGTGGTTGCTCGTGGAAAGGCCGTTGAATCCGGTGAAGAGGTTGTTACTACGTAGAGCGGCGGCAGAATAGCCCTCATCCCCAGGCATGATCAGGGTGTTGGTGAGACTGTCGCGCACGGCCCCATCACTTCGCTCCAACTTGTAGAAGCCGATTGTGAAGTCGTAGGGCGTTTCGCGGGCAATTAGCACTTTAGCGCTAAGGTGTTGCCCTGAAAGGCAGCTGAAATCAAGCACAGGGGCTTCACCCATCTGGCTGGAGATAAGCTCATTGAGATCTGAAACATCATTAGTCAAGAAGAGATTCAAGCTGCTGCCACCCTTGCCTACGGTGGCACTTGCATCAGACAGCTTAGTAACATCAAGCGTGTGGAAGCTGGTGTCGAGGGTGCCACTCTTGAGGATGGACTCAAGGGTATTATCCACCACTTCGAAGAATATCAACTTCTGACCATTAATCAGGTTGATATCCCGCTGGAAGCTCATACTTGAGATGCCTGGCACTTCGCTACTGGCGAGGGTGCCAAACAAAAGGGTGCCACGCTCCCTCACCAGTTCATAGCTGAGGCTGAGGGATTCATCGGCATTCAGGGCGACGTAGCCGATCTGGTTCACCGTGCTGGAGCGGGAACTGAGGATGGCGCGCACGACCAGAGAGGCCGGCGAGCTGGTGTCAGTGGGATCTCCTACGGTGAGGCTATTGGCCGTGGCTGTAAAGATGGCGTTGAGGTCCACCGCACCAGCCGTAGAGGGATCGACTACCACGCCATTTTTAATGCCATCCATGTCGCCGTAGCCTCCGTCAATAATCTGGAGGTCGACGGTGTCTGCGACGCCATCTCCATCGAGGTCATACAAACGGGCGCCTGCTTTCTTTATCGGGTCATAGGTAAAGGGCGTAGCTATCGGCGCAGCCTGGCCGAAGGGAGTGCTGTACACAAAATAGGCAAGCCGTTTTTGAGTAGGGTTGACGCCATCAAGGAGAGGAGTCAAGTCAACTAGCACTTTGGCTTTACCACTATAGCTAGCAAGATCTAGATTCAACGAAAAATTGATACCTGTTTTGCCGATCGAGAGATTTCCATTCTGAACTCTATAGCTGGGAGCAGTCTCCAGTCGATTAAGGCTCACGTCTCCATCAAATGTGCCTGATGTCGTCGTGATGCGAGCTGAAGTAGTTTCGCCATTGCTTGTTATGTACGTAAGATCCCGAGCGTCTTGAATCTGTCCTTGCTTGGATAAAAGTAGCGTCACTTGGCGATCAACACTCAGGCCGCCTTGATCAGTTGTGCGTATGCGGATCGCATAGGAGCTCTTGCTTTCATAGTTAGGGGCTGCAACGATCTTGAGTTGATCTCCAACAATCGAGAAGGATGCGTTATCAGTGCTGCCATCACCTGCAACCAGGCTATAAGTAAAGGTGTTGCTAGCATCTGGGTCCAGGCTGGAGAGTGTTGCAATGGTTGAGCCGGCTGCCACAGCTTCGTTGAAGCTACTGGCGGATAGATTTAAGGCAGTTGGTGCACTGTTGGTGGCAGAGACAGTTCCACCAAGGACAGAAACTAATTCAGAGAAACCCTGGGCATCGACATAGGAAACCTGAACCCTGATCTGCTTGCTAAGCTCTGCTGATGAGATGGTATAAGTTGTAACATTGTTGCCAATATTTTCCCAGCTACTGCCATCACTAGAAGCTTGCCATTGGTAGGTAAACGTGCCGTTGCCATCGGGATCATTGCTTGTTTTGGCAGCTGTTAAAACTTGTCCAAGTTTATAGGAGCCAGAGGCACTAAAAGTAGCGGCTCCGTTATTGATAAACGATTGAAGTGCTGGCATACCCGGATCGACGATTCTGCCATTTTTTGTGCCATCTCCATCCCAGCGGAGATCACCATCGACAAGCGTCAGCTTAACTTGGTCGACGCTTCCATTGGTGTAAATGAATTCATAGAGTGGCTTTCCTGCCGCGTCGAGATAAGGTGTAAATTGATTTACACTGTAGTCATAGCGTAGATAAGTATCAGCATTCTCAATGCTTGCTGGTAGATAGATCGTGACTTGAGTGGAACCGCCAGGTTCTAAACCTGAGACATTAAAGTCGATCGGGTCTGACACTGGCGTGTAATCCTGATCGACTTCGCCGCGTTGCTCTGATCCGTCGGCAAGGGGCACTAGATAGCTCGAATCACTGCTAGGCGCTATGACATCGATCCCTTTGATATTTAAAATGGATTCAACTTGCACAGCTCCATAGTCCGCTAGAGCGGCTTGGGCGCCAGAATCAAAGGCTTCAGCCGATCCAAGCGGGATGGCAACGATGTCCGTTTGGTAGGCATCAGGCTTACCATTTTTATCAAAATCAAGCAGGTTGCCCGCCTGATCAACGACTGTTTGCGTTTCTAAAGAAATGCCCTTTGCCTGTGAGCGGTCGATTGATTTTGATTCTTGGCCAAGCTGAACATCCTGATCGATAGCAACAGTGCGAGACAATTCAATAACAGGCTCACCATCTGCCGCGAAGGTTGCAGTAAAAATATTTGATCCTTTGACAAGATCTTGCCAGTCAATACCACTCAACGTATAGCACCAAAGACCTGCTTCAAGCTCGCACTTGCGGGTGATTCCAGAAAAGGTTATGGCGACCTGCCTATTTAATGCTTGTCCTGTCAGCACAATAGGACTTTGCCTGTCAGCGGCTGTGATATGGTCAACCCCCAAAATGGCGTCAAAAGAAACGGGCGGCGGCGCTTGCGATACAACGTGGATCGTGTCTGTATAGATAGTGCTTCGTACTCCCCCAAGATCTGTGTACGTTGCCGCGAGTCGAATTCTTGCCCCTAGTTCCGCGCTGGTCAGCGAATAGCTAGTACTAGTTGCTGTGGATATATTGATCCAGCCATTCTCTGCAATCGAGGCAATCTGCCATTGATAGCTAACAGCTGCTGATTGAGAGTTGAAACCGTCAGGATCGTCAAGGATCCTCCCGGCGGTGATTGTCTCACCCACAACAGGGTTTCCGGCAATGGCCTCGAGCTTGCCTTGGCCACTGTCCCTGATTGTGCGGCCGGCTGCGCGAACATCGAGGTCGAGATCTGCAAACCTGAGAATTTCTACGTTTTTTAGGGTGTCTTTGCCGTCGAGACCATTGACCTCAATGGTCTGCTGCAGTCCAGTTGTACTGAATGCCAGTGAGTATTGGTCCCTGTTCCCTGCATAAATCGCGATATCTGTTCCCAGGCCTCCATCAATTGCGTCATCTCCTTGGCCTCCTGTTGCACTATCGTCACCAGAACCCAAGTCAATATCATCATTACCGCCATTACCTCTAACTACATCGTTCCCACCTAGGCTTTTGATAATATCGGCAAGTGCTCCACCAACCAGCACATCATCGGGATTGTAAGTATCAATCCCTGTAATATCTAAATTTGCATCAGTTTCTGCACTGAAGTCAAGCCTAAGGCCGTGGCCATTGCGGCTGGTAGTGATTTTAAGAGTCTCGCCGGACTTAGCAACATTGTCCGTGAATACTGTATTAAGGCCACCACCATTGTCGCCACTAAAATAAATTTCCTCAAAGCCATATACATTCGCCCAGTTGATTGTGCAGCCACTCCATCCATACCATCCAAATTGGAGTTTATCGTACCCTTCGCCACCGTCTAGCAGGGTCGGGACTTGAGATCCGCCTGCTGACATTTGAACAGTATCATCTCCGCTACCAGCATCTACAGATGCAAATGTTGGCGCCTCAATAATATCGTTTCCGGCTCCCCCGTAAACTTTTAATCCAGCAGCTCTTCCGGGCTCTGTTGACGTTGCCCTAATTGTGTCATCACCATCGTCCCCGTAAAGAGTGGAATCTCCTACGTCGGTGAGAACGTCATTGCCAATCCCACCATGGATGATATCAACACCGGCGCCACCTTCTATCGTGTCATTGCCGCCATCTCCATAGAGCGTGTCATTACCATCTCCTCCTTCTATTGAGTCAGCACCATCTCCACCATGAATTTCATCGTTGCCACCTAG
>CALRRL020000042.1:0-14129 GCA_943370565.1 Synechococcus sp. UW140
GGGGGGTGATCCAAGTGTCTCTGGGGATATCAATTCAGGCCGAGATGATCCCCTCAAGAGGGTTTCCAGCAGGCGAGATTGCCTTGACTAAGAAGCAAAAGGGCTTAAAAAAATAAACCCAAAAAACCGGGCAGAAACCCTTTATCTCCCCAAAAAAGAAAATTCTTGCGTGTAAAAATACTGACATGACATCTTATCGTTTTCCCCCAAGTCTATTACGATAAGCCCGTTTGAGCGCGGAACAACCAGTTCGCATGAATAGATTCTTTTTGCTGACGAAGGCGGAGTCCGCACATGCAATACTAATCTGTGCGATAAATTGGGTGTAATCATGCCGCTTTGCATGTCCCATTCGCTCCATTTGAAACGATCTCCATAGGTTTGGCGAGCAGTACTGGGCGCACCATTGCCAACCATTTCTCCAAGCCCATGCTCATAATTCCCAACTTCGTCAGACAATCTACGTCCATCAATACCGACGTACGAAATCAAAAGTGGCTTTCGCTGGTTATTCGAGATCCTGATAGGCACTGAATAGGGAAATAATGTCGTATGGTACACAACTAACGTACGGACATAAAGAGCTGCCAAGGCGCCCGACGGAAGTACCAATAGAATAAGAAGGCATTTTTTCCAAGTCAGCCATTGAAGAGATGTTGCTCTTCGAGCCGATAACAATGCATTGCCAGCTTGATCTTCTATTTGGCCATTCTTGTCCCCTGATCGTCTTAGCATCTTTTCAAGCCAGCTTTTTTTATTCGTCATATCAAGGACGACCGCAGCTTCCTAGTCAATGCTGACAGGAGAGGACAGACACAAGCATCTGGAATAAATCCACTGCAATCGGTGAAAAAATAAGCGTACCCAATGGCTTGTTCATAGGCTATCGAAGCCGTCCCTTCACTAGGCGATGCCAGCATCAATAAACTTATCTCTCTGGCTGCCAATTCACGTAATGAATCACTCCCTAGTGAGATTTTGAGCAGCCTGAGCCACCACTGATCCAGGGAACTCCAATAGGAAATCGAACAGACCATGGGAAGCCGGGCAAAAGTCAACGATTGGATTAAACTACTGAATTGAGCTCTGGGAAACAGTGCTAGCGCAGGATTAATGCTTCGCGCTAATGAAGCCTATTCTTACAAGACCAAGCATCAATCCAGTATTTGGCCGACAAGTCGCGCTGATGTTGCAATTCTTATAGTAGTTACCTGCTGGTATTTTCGGCGCCCTTCGATCTAAGCGGATGCTCTTCGCCGCATGCTCGCGGCCTATCCCTTCAGCATATTCCAAGGCCACTCCGTGAACGCCCAGAGAGTGTACCCCGGTTCCATGGATTCCGTCCGTCCCCCGCCATCCCCAAAACCGCATGGATCGCCACCCTCAGCAGCCAAACCCTTCCCATACCCACTCCCTCCATTAGATCCCCAGCCCCAAATCTCCCCAACCCGTCACCCCACCGCCCGCCACACCCGCTCAGGATCCGCAGCAAACAACTCCCCCTGGGGGCGCCAGCCGGGGGCCAGGCCTGGAGCGGTGGGGGTAGGACCCTGGGCCTGGAGGGCCGCCAGGTGGGCGAGCAGGCGGCGGCCGATGCCGGTTTCAAAGGCCGTGCTCAGGCACAGGTTTGGCGTTCCCGCCTGGAGGGCCGCCTGCAGGGGCCGGGGGTCGCCCTCGCTGGCTGGACGGCGCACCTGCCAGCCGCTCCAGCGCTGGGCCAGGGCCGGATCGGCCCGCAGGGATTCATCCAGCGCCACGGGCACCAGGGCCGCCAACTGCTCCAGGCCCTCCGGGTCCGCGACGGAGAGCGGTTGCTCCAGCCAGTCGAGGCGCGGGTCGCCGGCGAGGCGCCTGGCCCATGACCAGGCGGTGGGTCGGTCCCAGCCGCCATTGGCATCGAGACGCAGCCTCCAGCCGGCGGGCAAGCGCGCCAGGAGGTGCTCCAGCACGGCCCTCTCTTCGGCGTCAGCCCCGGCGGCCACCTTCCATTTCACGGTGAGCGGCGGGGTCCTCTGGCCTGGGGGTTCTGTGGCCATCACCAGAGCGTCTGCAGTGGGCGAAGGGCTGGCGGCCTGGCCGAGGTGGCGCTCCTGCAGCAGGGCGTCCAAGGCCGTCAGGGCTGCTGCTCCCGCCGGTAGCAGTTCGGCAGAAGGGGGCGCATCCAGCCAGCCCCCCTGGGCCGGGCTGCCGAGGCCATCGAGTTCGGCCAGGGCCAGGCCGAGGGCAAAGGCGAGGGGCCGGGGCAGCTGGGGTAGGGCCTGCTCCAGCACCCTGCGCTCCAGCCGCGGCCCCAGATCCGTCATCGCCGCCGCGCAGGCCTCGAAGCCATCGGGGCTGGTCAAAGGCGCGGTGGGCGACCCCGGATCGGGGAGCTGCCCTTCAGTGGTGGGTAACCCCGTTGCCGGGGCCTGGGAACTAGGGGCTCCGCGGCGATCCCCTGGCTGGCCATCGGCGGGGACAGCCGTTGGGCGCAGGCCAAAGGGGGCTTGGGCAGCGGCGTCCTGGCTCAGGGGGCCCTGTCTCTGCGAATCCTGGCCTTGATGGCCTTGATCTCGAGAGCCCTGACCTTGGGAGCCCAGCGGCTGGGTCACCCCGGCTCCAGGAGCCTGGGGCTCGAGCGGCGCCGCTTCCCCCCAGCCCAGGCGGCCATCGGTGGCCTGGAGCCGCAGCAGCCAGCCGCGCTTTTCAGCCAGGGCCCCATGGGCCGTCACCAGCTGGCGGGGCAGGCGAAAGGCGAAGGGGCGCCAGGCCAAGGCAAGCCAGTCATCCATCAGGGCCATCCGAGCAGCGGAACCAGCCCCCAACCAGCCGCGCCCCCAGCCCTCCGATCGCCTCGCACCCCCATCCCAGGGACCCGCTTGCGGCCAGCCCGCCCGAGTGAGCCAGCCCTCGTTCAGCCAAACACCACCAGCCACGAAACCCGCCTGCAGCCAGCCCAGCTCGCCAGGCCCGGCAGGGAGTCCAACCGCTCGGAGAGATTCGATCAGGGCCAGTCCAGGACTGCAAACCGCTTGGGAGGCCAATCAGCGGGCCCACCAGACAGTCCTTCAGAAAGTCCATCAGACAGTTCCCCAGACAGCCGATCAGAAAGCCCATCCCACAGTGCATTCAATGGAGCCCGGACAGGGGGCCGCCCCCCAGGCGGGCGAGGGCGGGTGCCACCAGGGGGCCGAGGGCCAGGCCGGCGGCGAGGCCGAGGCCGTTGAGGGCCTGGAAGCGCAGGGCCAGGAACTTGCTGCCGCTGATCCGTTCCGGCTCGCGGTGGTGTTCGCGCAGCAGGCGGATCAGGGCCTGGCCCGCCGGCAGGCCCGCCGCTCCGAGCAGGGCCGTGAGCGGCCAGTGGCCCACCAGCACCGGTGCCCATTCAAACGAGAGGGTGCCGGCCACGAACCAGGGCACCAGGCCGGCGGCGGCGCTACTGCCGAGGCGCACCACGGGCGAGCGTTTGCCGTGGCGGGCGTCCTCCTCCACCTGGTGGAAGTGGGAGCAGAACAGCACCAAGGTGGTGGCCAGGGCCGGGCCGCTGCCCAGGCCGATCGCCGTGCGCCAGGGCACCGTGACGGCCTCAGCCGCAGGCGCCAGGGCCAGCAGGCCCGCAGCGGTGGCCAACGGACCGAAGGCGATCCAGCAGAGGGGCTCGCCCAGGCCCTTGTAACTGAGCCGGAAGGGCGGCCCCTGGTAGGCGTACCCGATGCCGCAGCAGGCGAGCACCAGGGCCAGCACGGCCGGACTGCTGCGCGCCGCCACCAGGCCCATCAGCAGCAGCCCCAGGGCCAGGGCCCCATTGGCGATCCCGGCCACCCGGCCGCGCCGGCCGGTGAGGTTCACGAGCGAATGGGGTTTGCCCTCCTGGTCCACGCCCGTATCGGCATCGAACACGTCATTGGCCAGGTTTTCCCAGGCGAGCAGCAGCACGGCCGCCACCAGGAAGATCACCAGCTGGTCGAGGCGCACCAGCTGGCCCTGGCTGGCCCGGTAGCCCGCCGCCAGCAGCACCGGCATCACCGCCACCGCATACATGGGCCACTTGATCGCCGCCTTCCAAAGCCGGCGCCGGTCCGGGGCGGGCGTGCCCTCAAGAGACCCCTCTTGAGACCCCGGCGAGGCGTGAAGGCTTGCGACGACCTGGGGCTCGGACATGGGGGCCGGGTGCATCAGGCAAGGAAAGACCCATACATTTGAGCAGCCGACCCCAAGCCCCCCGGGTCAGGGCCCCCCTGTGAGGGCGCTCCCGCGGTGTGTGCCTGGGCCAGGCCTCCCCAGCCTTTTGCCGATCGAACCGCTGATCGACCTCCCGAGCGCCACCCGAATCGAGCCCCTGGGCTTCGCGGCGCTATTGGATGCCGCGGCCGAGGGCGAGCGCCAACTGGAGGGCGAGGGGGTGCTCAGCCTGGCCCTGCCCCTGGTGGAGCTCGATCCCCTGGCCCTGCTGGCCGCCCTGCCCGAGGGCGGTCGCTTTCGTTTCCTCTGGGACAGCGCCCCGGGCCTGTGCCTGGCCGCCAGCGGCAGCACCAACGCCCTGGAGCTGAGCGGGCCGCGCCGCTTTGAGCTGGCCCAGCGGTTCAGCTCCGTCTGCCTCAGCCGCCTGGCCGCTCCCCAGGCCTGTGCGCCCCTGGCCCGGCCACGGGTGCTGCTGGCCTTTGCCTTTTTTGATAGCCCCCTGCAGGAGGGCAGCGGCGTGGCCGGGGTACGGGCCGTGCTGCCCCGCTGGCAGCTGAGCCGCCAGGGCCGCCAGTGCTGGTTGCGGCTGCAGCGCAACCTGGGCGGCGAGGTGACCGCCCGGGCCGTGGCCGAAGAGCTGTGGGAGCAGGCCCGGCGCCTGACCACTCTGGCCGCCGGGCCGGCGCCAGTCCGGGGCCAGGCCTGGAGTGGCGCCGGAGCCCCAACCGGAGCAACAGCCCTCGCAGGGGCCAGAGTCCTGACCAGGACCGGCGGCGGCGAAGCCGAATTGGACCGCTCCGGGGAGCAGGGGGCCAGCCCCGCCGTGGCCAGCCGCTCCGCCTGGCAGGCCGGCTACCGCGCTGCCGCCGAACGGGGCTTGGCGTTAGTGGAATCAGGCGTGCTGCGCAAGTTGGTGCTGGCGGTGCGCCAACAGGTTGAGCTGGAGGCGCCCCTCGATCCACTCCAGCTCCTGGCCCAACTGCGCCTTCGCCAGCCGGGCAGCTGCCGCTTCCTCTGGCAGCAGGCGGGCGGCGCCGCCTTGGTGGGGGCCTCGCCGGAGCGGCTGCTGAGTGTGCGCCAACAGCAGCTGCGCAGCGATGCCCTGGCCGGCACATCCCCGCTGGGCCCCGCCGCCAGCCACCTGCTCCAGTCCACCAAGGACCGCCACGAACACGAGCTGGTGGTGGAGGCGATCACCGCCGAGCTGCTCCAGGCCGGCCTCGAGCCGCGCCGGCCCCGCCATCCGCGCCTGGCCCGCCACGGCCAGCTGGTGCATCTGCACACCCCCATCACCGCCGCCCTGGGCGACCAGCACCCCCTGGCCCTGGCCGCCTGCCTGCACCCCACCCCGGCCGTGGCCGGCCTGCCCCGCCGCGAGGCGATGGCGGCCCTGCGCAGCCTCGAACCGTTTGAACGGGGCCCTTACGCCGCCCCGATCGGCTGGATCGACAGCGCCGGCGACGCCGAACTGCGGGTGGCGATCCGCAGCGGCACCGTGTCCGGCAATCGGCTGGAACTCACGGCCGGTGCCGGCCTGGTGCGCGGCTCCGACGTGGACAAGGAACTTCAGGAGGTGGCCCTGAAGCTGGATGTGTTGCAGCAGCAGCTCAATCTTCAGGTCCAACCTGCCTAGGCCAGGAGCCCAGACAGGACCCGCGCTCAGGCCGCCAGCAGCCGCTCCATGGTGAGGTCGGCCATGGGCTGGCGGCCCAGCCATTCGATCTCGCGCACGCCGGTGGGGCTGGTGACGTTGATCTCGCTGAGGCGGCCATCGATCACATCGATGCCGACAAAGAACAGGCCCGCCTCGCGCAGGGCCGGACCGATCTCGGCGCAGATCAGCCGTTCGGCCGCGCTCAACTCGGTGGCCTGGGGGGCGCCGCCCACGGCCAGGTTGCTGCGGAAGTCTCCAGCGCTGGGCACCCGGTTGATGGCCCCGAGGGCGTCGCCATTCACCAGCAGGATGCGCTTGTCGCCGGCGCTCACCCCGGGCAGGAAGGCCTGCACCATCACGGGCAGTTGCTGCTGGCTGGTGACCAGTTCGAGCAGGGCCCGCAGGCCCGGGGCGTTGGCGCTGCTGCGCACCACCCCCTGGCCGGCCCGGCCCCCCAGGGGCTTGAGCACCACCTCGCCGTGGTCGGCGGCAAAGGCGGCCAGCTGGTCGGTGCTGCTGCTCACCAGCGAGGGCGCCATCAGGTGGCTGAAGCGCAAGGCGCCGATCTTTTCGTTCCAGGCCCGCAGCGACGCCGGCCGATTCAGCACCCGCACGCCGGCCCGCTCACCCAGATCGAGCAGGTGGGTGGCATAGAGGTAGGCCTCATCCACGGGCGGATCCTTGCGCATCCACACCCGGGGGAAGTGGTCCAGGGGCAGCAGCTGGGGTTCCTCCAGCCAGAACCAGGGCTCGGGCACCTGCCAGCCGGCCTCTGAGGGGGCGAACTCGGCCAGACGCACGGGCTGGGCCCGCACCCAGGCGCCGTGGCCGGAGAGCGGGGCGGCGGAGCCAACCGCCAGGGGAGCGGCGGCGGACAGATCGCCCATGGTGCAGACCCACAGCTGCTGGCCGGCCCGTTGGGCCGCCTGCATCAGGGCCACGCTCGAATCCTTGGCGGGCCGCAGCCGCGCAATCGGATCGACGATGAACAGCTGGGGCTCCTTCAAGACTCAAGCTCCCAGCAGCGCATCGAGCTGGCCGGAGCGCTCGAGCGCATGCAGGTCATCGCAACCGCCCACGTGCTGGCCGTTGATGAAGGTCTGGGGCACGCTGCGGCGGCCGCCGCTCTTGGCCGCCATGGCGGAACGGGCCGGCTCATCGCCATCGATGGCGTACTCGGTGTAGCTGACGCCCTTGCGATCAAGCAGGGCCTTGGCCCGCACGCAGAAGGGGCAGGCGCGCCAGGTGTAGATCTCCACGGTTGCCATGGCTGTCGTCGCCCCAAAGATCAGGTCAGTGGCCGGATCCTAGGGGCGACGATGACGACCCCAGCCGGCTGATGACCATGGTCATGACTACGGGCATAAGCTGGCTGGATCGGCCCCCTTCACCCCTGAAGCGATGACCCAGCGGATTTCCGCCAGCCAGTTCAAGGCCCGCTGCCTGGGGCTCATGGATCAGGTGGCCCTCAGCGGCGAGCCGCTCCTGATCACCAAAAACGGCGAACCGGTGGCGGAATTGCACCCCTGCCAACCCGCCGTTGCCACCAACCCCTTCGGCCTCCACCCCCAGACACGCCTGCTCGGCGATGTGATCAGCCCGCTGGACGTCTCCTGGGATGCCTTGGCGTGATCCTGCTGGATACCCACGTGCTGCTTTGGCTGGATTGCGATGCCCCCCAGCTGGGGGCCCAAACCCGTGACCAGATTCGTGACTTCTGGGGCCGCCACCAGGTGGCGGTCAGCGCCATCAGCTTCTGGGAGGTGGCGATGCTCCAGGAGCGCGGCCGGATCTCCCTGGCGGTGCCTGCCCTGGTCTGGCGTGACGATTGGCTCAAGGCCGGGCTAACGGAACTTCCCCTCGACGGCCGTGTTGCCATCCAAGCGGCGGAACTGCAGCCGTTTCACCCCGATCCCGCCGATCGCTTCATCTGTGCCACCGCCCAGGCTAGGGGGCTGGCCCTGGCCACCGCTGACCGAGCCATTCTTGATTGGACCGCATCACTGCCGCGGCTGAATGCGCGCCATTGAGTACGGTCAACACCACTGATTGGCTCCACCGGTGCTCGACCTCACCGACTTCAAGCGCGACCTCTCCGAGCTCACTGACCGCCTGGGCCATGCCCAGGACTGTCTTTGACGTCCCTGCCCTGAACGCCCGCCAGCGGGACCTCGAACAGCTGGCCTCCCAACCGGACTTCTGGGACGACCAGCAGGAGGCGCAGCAGAAGATGCGCCAGCTCGATGACGTCAAGGCCCAGCTGGAGCAGCTCGAGGCCTGGCGGGCCGCCATCCTGGACGGCCAGGCCACGCTCGAGCTCTACGACCTCGAACCCGACGAGGAGCTGCTGGCCGAATCGAACACGGCCCTGCAAAGCCTCAAGGCCGACCTGGACCGCTGGGAACTGGAGCGCCTGCTCAATGGTCCCTACGACAAGGAGGGGGCGGTGATCTCGATCAATGCCGGCGCCGGCGGCACCGATGCCCAGGACTGGGCGTTGATGTTGATGCGGATGTACACCCGCTGGGCCGAAGACCACAACATGCGGGTCACGGTGGCGGAACTCTCGGAGGGGGAAGAGGCGGGGATCAAGAGCTGCACGATCGAAATTGTGGGCCGCTACGCCTACGGCTACCTGCGCAACGAAAAGGGCACCCACCGGCTGGTGCGCATCTCCCCCTTCAACGCCAACGACAAGCGCCAGACCAGCTTTGCCGGCGTGGAAGTGATGCCCAAACTCGAGCAGGAGGTGAAGCTCGATATCCCCGAGAAAGACCTGGAGATCACCACCTCCCGCTCCGGCGGCGCCGGCGGCCAGAACGTCAACAAGGTGGAAACGGCGGTGCGCATCCTGCACATCCCCACGGGCCTGGCGGTGCGCTGCACCCAGGAACGCTCCCAGCTGCAGAACAAGGAAAAGGCCATGGCCCTGTTGATGGCCAAGCTGCTGGTGATCGCCCAGGAGCAGCGGGCGGCCGAGATCGCCGACATCCGCGGCGACATTGTGGAGGCGGCCTGGGGCAACCAGATCCGCAACTACGTGTTCCACCCCTACCAAATGGTGAAAGACCTGCGCACCAGTGAGGAAACCACCGATGTGCAGGGGGTGATGGATGGCGACCTGGACCCCTTCATCCAGTCGCTGCTGCGCCAGGGTGTGGAGGTGGGAGCCGCCTCCGATGACTGACACCAGCCCGACGCCCAGCCCCGACGCGCCAGCGCCAGCCCCGGGCGACACCCCTGGGAGCGCCGCGGCTGACGCCCCCCCAAACGCAGCCTCCGGCGCCCCCGGCGGCAGCGCCGGGCCCCAGACCGCCCAGGCCAGGCCGGCTGAGCCACCGCCCAGTTTTGTGAAATTGGCCATGCGCAACATGGTGCGCAAGGGGCGCCAGAGCCTGCTGCACTTCGGCCTCACCGCCGTGGGCTTCATCGGCTTCATCCTGCTGGTGGCCTGGTTCGGCCGCCCGACGCTGCCCCAATGAGCCCCACCGACCCGGGCACCAGGCGCCCAGGCCCCAGCGACAGCAACGGCGAGGTCCCTTCCAGCGGAACCGAGGCCGGCGTCCAAGCCAGCCTCCCTGCCATTGACCTGGATCTGGCCTACGGCTGCGACGACGACCTGGCCGAGGCCCTGAAGCAGCAGGCCGGCCCCCTGGCCGATCCCCTCGCCGGCGCCGACCTCTGGCATGGCCGCCTCAGCGGCTGGCTGAACGCCCTGCAGGCCGAACTGCCCGAGGCCCTGCAATCGGAGGCCTACTGCCTGGGCCTGCAGCTGGTGAGCGACGCCAGCATCGCCGCCCTCAACCAGGACTGGCGCGGCAAACGTGGCCCCACGGACGTGCTGGCCTTCGCCGCCCAGGACGACGACCTGGAGGAGGCCTTCCCCATGCCTCTGCCAACCCAGCTCCAGGGCGACGGGGAAGCCGGCGAGGACGACGATTTTGAGGATGAACGCACCGACCAAAGCGAGGCCGGCGGGCATCCCGGGGCTGGTGACGAGGACGAGGACGAGGACGAGCTTGATGGGCACACCGATGACGACGGCGACCAGGACTGGGGCCCGGCGTTTGGGGCCCTGGAGCTCGGCGACATCGTGATTTCGCTCGACACGGCCGCCCGCCAGGCCCCGGAGCACGGCCACAGCCTGGAGCAGGAGCTGCTGTTCCTGGCCAGCCACGGGCTGCTGCACCTGGTCGGCTGGGACCACCCCGATGACGCCAGCCTGGCGGCCATGCTGGCCCGCCAGGACCGCCTGCTGGCCGCCGGGCCAGAAGCCCCCGGCGCCTGATCCCGTCCGGCCCGCCTGGGCTGGGGGCCCGTCCGTTCCGGCCTCCGCCAGTGCTGCCAGGACCTCCCCCCCCCGACACCCGCTGCCGGAGTCCCCGGGCGGGCCCTGCGGCCCATGGGGGCCATCGGTGCCCATAACAGCTTTCTCCCCCGCTGATCGGCGATAAGGTTCAGGCCAGCGGCAGACCCTTGGGCGCCTATGGCGATGCTTGTCCCCCAGGATCCCCGTCCCGGCGCCGTGGCCTATCTCAGCGGCAGGAGCAAGGCCCAGGAGCGCTCCCGCCCAGCCGGCCCTGGGGAAGCAGACCGCGAAAACGGCGCGCTGCCGGCGGCACGCCCCCCCGAGCGGTCCGCCCCGGGCTCTGCCGGGGAGGGCAGGTCCCCAGGCAGCCGGCGCCCCGCCCGCATCGGAGCCTGGGCCGTGGCCGACAACCTGGGGGTGAGCTTCCGCTATGCCGCCCAGGGCCTCGGCTACGCCTTCAGCAGCCAGCGCAACTTCCGCATCCACGTGGGCACGGGCCTGGTGGTGTTTGGCCTGGGCCTGTGGCTGGGGCTGAGTGCCGACCGACTGGCGGTGCTGGTGCTCACCGTGGCGGCCGTGCTCGTGCTGGAGCTGCTCAACACCGCCACTGAAGCGGTGGTGGACCTGGCCATCGGCCGCCGCTTCCACCCCCTCGCCCGCATCGCCAAGGACTGCGCCGCCGCCGCCGTGCTGGTGGCCTCGCTCTCGTCGCTGGTGATTGCCCTGCTGCTGCTGCTGCCCCCCCTGGCCGCCCGACTCGGCCATTGAGAGGCCCAGCCAGTCCAGCGCAGGCAGACCCGCCCAGCCAGACCAGCCCAACCAGACCGGCTCGGCCTTTGAATGGGAAGCAGGTGAGCGCCCCTGAGGCGTAGGGGACCCCATGCTGCTTGTGCTCGACAACTACGACAGCTTCACCTTCAACCTGGTGCAGTACCTGGGGGAGCTGGCGGCCAACCACCCGATTGCCGCCGAGCTGCGGGTGGAGCGCAATGACGCCCTCACCCTGGAGCAGATCCGGGCCCTGGCCCCGGACGCGATCCTGATCTCCCCGGGCCCCGGCGACCCGGACCAGGCCGGGGTCTGCCTGCAGGTGCTGAAGGAGCTGGGGCCGGAGCTGCCGATCCTGGGGGTGTGCCTGGGCCACCAGTGCCTGGCCCAGGTGTTCGGCGGCCAGGTGGTGCGGGCGGCGGAACTGATGCATGGCAAGACTTCACCGGTGCTGCACGCCGGCCAGGGGGTGTTCCAAGACCTGCCCAATCCCCTCACGGCCACCCGCTACCACAGCCTGATCGCCGAGCGCAGCTCCCTGCCCGCCTGCCTCGAGATCACCGCCTGGCTGGAGGACGGCACGATCATGGGCCTGCGCCATCGGGAGTACCCCAACCTGCAGGGGGTGCAGTTCCACCCGGAAAGTGTGCTCACCCAGGCGGGCCACCAGCTGCTGGCCAACTTCCTGCGCCAGGCGGCCAGCGCCGCGCCCGTGGCGCCCCTGGCCTGATCCCTGGCATGGGGGCGCCGATTTCCGGCTTGTCAGGCCAGCGCTGCTAGGTTCGCGCCACCGTCACCGCTTCGGGCGCCCCACCGCCATGGCCCTGCTTTCTGGCCCGTTCCGGCGCCCCAGCCCCGCCCACCAGCCAGCCCGGCCCGCCGCCCAGGGGCTGGCTCCCCGGTCCCGCCGCGCCGGCGCCCTTGCCACGGCTGGCCTGGCACGGGCCCTGGCCGCCTGCGGCCTGGTGGCCGCCAGCCTGGGCGCCCCGATCGCCCGGGCCGACACCGGCGTCACGATCACCAGCTATGGCCACAGTGCCCTGCTGATCCAGGGGGGCGGCGCCAGTGTGCTGCTCAATCCCTTCAAGGCCGTGGGCTGCGCCGCCGGCCTCACGCCACCGCGACCCGCCGCCACCGTGGTCCTGGCCAGCAGCCGCCTGGCCGATGAAGGCGCCCCCGGCGCCGGCGGCCGCTTCCTGGTGAGCCCCGGGTCATACCGCATCAACGGCCTGGCGATCGAGGGCATCGCCGCCCCCCATGACCGGGTCGGCGGCCGGCGCTTCGGCCAGGCCACCCTCTGGCGCTGGAAGCAGGGCGGCCTCGACATCGCCCACCTGGGCGGCACCGCCGCCGAACTGCTCCCCGCCGACCGGGTGCTGCTGGGCCGGCCCGATGTGCTGATCATCGGTGTGGGCGGCGGCGCCAAGGTGTACGACGGCGACGAAGCCGCGGCGGTGGTGAAGGGCCTGGCCCCCCGCCGCGTGATCCCGGTTCAGTACGTGAGCGGCAAGCCCCCCAAGGACTGTGACCAGGGCAGCCTCGAGCCCTTCCTCAAGGCCATGGCTGGCACACCGGTGAAACGGGGCGGCAGCAGCATCACCCTGCCCGCCAAGCTCTCGGATGGCACCCAGATTCTGCTGTTGCGCTGAAGTGATTTCTCTGAGTTAGCTTCTCTGAGTTAGTTTTTCTAAGGTAATTTCTCAGACCTGGTTTCTGCAAAGCCGTTTCGTTTTTCCAAAACGGTTTCGCCTAAACAATTGCCCTGAGCCTTTGGCCCTGCGGCCATGTCGATCGTGGGGCGTCGTGGTTCACGCCTATCCCTGGCGCCCATAGCCCTGAACGGGTTGGCGTGGGGCCAGGTGAACTGGCGCTCGTTGAGCCTGGATCACCCGAAGCGATTGACTCAATAGGACCTATCCAGGGCCGCCCTGTAGCCCTCAGCCCCCACCGCCTCCATAGAATCCCCAGTCACACCAGCGCACCCGTGGCACGACACTGAGAAAGCCCGTCACCGCGGGGGAATTAATTCGAGCCTGTCGTTACCGTCCCAGCAGTTGCCAGCCCCCATCGCCTGCCCAGGTCCGCGACGGCCCTAGGAGTTTGTTGCCAATAGAGCTCCAGGCCAGTCCTTGCAGTGCAACTCGGCGACACAGATGATCGCGGCGGCCATGGCCGTGTACGTCCTGAGCCCCATCAATGTGGAGGAGCGGATGCAGCCCTGGCCGGTGCCGATAGGGATGTTTGGCCTCATCCCGTCGGTGCTGCCAGCGCCTGCTGCGTTCGTCGGTAGCGGAATAACTTCAGCAGGTTGTGTGTGGCAGCGATCAGGTGCCATTCACCGTCGACCTTCTCCAGGCCCCGCAACAGGAAGCGCCGCAGACCCCGGCCTTCCTTGATTTGGCCGTTCACTGGCTCCACGATCGCCTTGCGCTGGGCGTAGATCGCTGATCCCTTCTTGCTTCTGAGCTTGCGGGCCATGCGGGTCTTGGCATCGGCATCTCTGGGCAGCGGTCCTCGCTGCGGCGGCGGTGGCTGCCCGTGCGCCAGACGGCCGGTGGCGATGTAGGCGTCAATGCCGAGGCTCTCGCAGTGGCCTGCGTTGTCCTCACTCCAGTAGCCCGCATCCATCGTCATCACCGTGGGCAAGGCCCCGGCACTTGTGGCAATGCGCTGCAGCATGGGTTCCAGGTGCTCCACATCCGGCGGCTGATTGCTCACCCCCACGGCCACGATCACCTGATGCCCGCTGTCGACAGCCAGCTGGCAGTTGTAGCCCTGCAGATAGGTGCCGCCAGACTGCATCAGGTGGCTGTCGGCATCCGTGAAGTTCCGCTGGGTCTTCTTGGTGGGAGTGCCATCCGTCCTCCTGGCCAGCCCCCGCCTGGGCATCGCGTCGAAGGCCAGCGGCTCCAGATCCGGCGGTTCCAGGCCAGCATTTTCCGCGGCCTCGATGGCTTTCTCCCGGGCGGCATTGGCCTTGGCTGCTGCCGCCTCGGCTTTCTGGCTCAGCTCACCTTGCTCTGCTGCCACTGCATCCGACTCGCGGGCGGCACTCGCTTTCGCCCTGGCCTCCTCAGCGTCCTGTTGCCGCTGACGCGCTGCAGCAGCTGCGGTCTCCGCTTCCATCTCCTTGCGTGCCTGACGAATCCTGGCCAGACGGTCCTGACACCGCCGCAGTTCATCCGGCAGATCACTGCCCAGCTTCCCCTTGCCGTAGCGCTTGTCTTCCTGGGCATC
>CALRRL020000043.1:0-13341 GCA_943370565.1 Synechococcus sp. UW140
CCCTTGGATTGCGTGCAAGAGCCCAGGATCGATTGTTGATCGATCGATCTCCCCCTAGCCCCAGCTGGATCACCAGGGCCGGGCTGCAACGGACGCCGCAGATGCCGCCGGGAGCTGCGCCGCGCCGCCATTAATCAACTCCCCCGGCACCCCACTCAGCTGCAGGATGACCTGGGTAGTGGGAATAACTGGTTTGAGCCCTAAGGCTGATCTGGGATTGATCAGCCAGCCCAGCTCAGCTCAGAAGAATGCCCACCTGCTCGATTTGCTGGCGCAGGCCGTCATGGGCCAGGCTTTCCCAGTGGGTGACATCAACCAGGTAGGGAATCGGCAGCTCCTCGAAGGCCCCAGCTAGCTGGGCGGTGTAATCAACGGGACTGCTGAAAGCCAGATCAATATCGGAACCGGGCCGGTAGTTGCCCATGGCCCTGGAGCCATAGAGCTTGAGCCAGCGGATCTGGGGAAAGGCCTGTAGGACCGCCTTGATCTGGGCCAGGGTTTGGGGCGGCAAGCCACCGAGAGCAACGTCAGAAGTCAGCCCACAGGTCCGCATTGTCCATGGCGCCAGTTTGACAAGGGAGCCGCCTATTGGCCCGGTTGCGTTCGTAAGCCTGGCTGGCGCAACTGGTTCACGGCCGTGGACTGTCAGCGGGGATCACTTGCATCGCCTTTATACTTAGGTGCGCTATTGCGTGTTGGCCACGTCAGTGGACCGTACTGCTACTTCCGTTCCTGTCCACAGCCGCACTGCCTTAGCGGCGCTGTTTGGGGAGCTGGACCGGCTTGGCCCGGATCCGGCAATTGAGCATCTGCGCCTTTCAGCGCCAGAGCAGGACGCCGATGGCCGGCCCCGTTGGCCCCAGGACGGCGATGGGACACAAGAACCCACGGCGGGTGAGGGCAGTTCTCAAGATTCAGGCCAAAGCCTGAACCCAGAAGAAGCCGGCACTGGCAAACGGGCCGGCAAAGTCCGGCGGCCCCGCTCCGTTGGGGTGCGGTATCCCCAGCAGGCCACCGGCCGGCGGCCCACCCACGCGGAGGTGGAACACCGTGTCGCCAGCCTGCAGCTTTGGCTGGCCCAGCGGCTGCCGATCGTGGTTATCCGCGAGCGAGCGCAAGCGGATTGGGGGGTGGCCAGCACCTACACCGTCGATAAGTACATCCGCCTGGCCCGTTCGCGCATGGTGGAGGAGCTGATTGACAACCGCCTGGTGCACCAGGCCGAACAGATCTACGCGTTGATGGATTGCGCCCGCCGGGCAGCAGAAGCCGAGCAGTTCAGTGCGGCGGTTGGTGCCCACCGGGTGATTGCCGAGATCAGCGGCATGTTGCGAGCGCCGATTAAGCCCCCGGGGGAGCGGCCATGACGACCCGCCGCCACCCTCCTGCTGGCCGGACTGCCCCTAGGGACAAGCAGGCTTGCCACCTGCCCAGGCCTGTGGATGGCGGCTTGCTGCAGACCCCAAACCAGCCAGACCCCTGGGCCGACCCCGGCCTACTGGCCTACCGGGATCCAGCTAATTGCGACACCCCTGCTGCCCCCCAAACACTGCGGGACTTCATCCGTGAGGCGTTTCCGCGCTATGGCTTCCACCGCTGGGCGGAGCTGCTGATTGAACGGCTGCAGGCCGTGGCCGATGGCGAGCTGGGCCGGCTGATTGTGACCTGCCCGCCGCGGCTGGGCAAATCGCTGCTGGTGTCGAAACTCTTTCCGGCTTACTTCATCCAGCGCCACCCGCAGCTGTTTGCGGCGATCGCCTCCTATTCGGCCGAACTGGCCTATGCCCACTCCCGGGAGGCAAGGCACTACTACCGCCTCACCGGCAATTTGCTGTCCAAGGACTCCGCAGCGGTGGGCAACTGGCTCACCCCCCAGCGCGGCGGCTGCATTGCCGCCGGGGTGCGGGGCCCGTTCACCGGCAAGGGCTACAGCCTGGGAATCATTGATGACCCCTACAAGGGCCCAGAGGATGCCAAATCGGCCCTGCAACGGGAGCGGCTGATCGACTGGCTGCGCTCGGTCTGGCTAACCCGGGCTGAACCGGCAGAAGTGGAAGACCACAAGGGCGTGTTGCGGCCAAACCTGTCGGCCCAGGTGATCGTGCTGACCCGCTGGGACCACCAGGACGTGGTGGCCTGGCTGATGGAGCAGGAACGGGGCGAGGCGCCCCAACACTGGCAGGTGCTGGACCTGCCTGCGATCGCCGAACCGCCAGAGGATCGGCCAACGTTCCCTCCCACCTGCACCCTGGTGCCCGACTGGCGCAAGCCCGGCGAGGCCCTCTGCCCCGAACGCTTCCCCCTGGGCGAACTGCTCAAAATCCGGGCCCGGCTGGGCTCCTACTGGTGGCAGGCCCTGTACCAGCAGCGCCCCTCCCCGGCGGCGGGGTCGATCTTCCTAAGGGCCTGGATCCGGCCGCCGTTTGAACGCCAGGGGCAACGCCACTACGGCCCGCTGATCCTGAGCTGTGATCTGTCGTTCAAGGGGGAGGAGGACCGCGATCACTGTGGCTTTGTGCTGATGGGGCTGCTGCATCCCGAGGCCAAGGCAGAGGCGCAGCGAGACCGAAGAGCCAATCCCCTGGTGAAGCCCCATGGCAAGCCAATCGCACCCCCCGTCAAGGAGCTAGAGATCGAGGTGCTCTGGGCGGCCCGTCATCGCTTTGGCCTGCCGGAAACGGTGAAGTTCCTTCTGGCTTCTATGGCGGCCCTCCAGCAACAGGGCCTCAAGCCCGATGCGGTGCTGATTGAGGACGCCGCTAATGGGCCGGCGGTGCTGCAGCTGCTGCGCCGCAAGGTGCCAGGCCTGCTGCCGATCACGGCTAGGGGCAGCAAGGAATCCAGGGCCCATGCGGTGGCGCCCCTGCTGGAGGCCGGCCAGGTGCGCTTTCACCACCGCGCCGCGCCTTTGGTGGAGGAACTGCCGCGCTTCCCCAAGGGCAGTAAGGACCTGGTGGATGCCTTTGGCCATGGGGCCCTGTGGCTGGAGGCCCGCTACTGGCGCGGCCTGGGGCTGAAGCAGGGACCGATGCCGCTGTTGCTGTCGCGCTGATGGAAGCGATCCAGCTGGTATTGGCCTTTCAAACCGATGTCCAGGTCTGTCAACGGCCCGGTGGCGATAGGGGACGGGGCTATACCCCCGGCACTCGCTGCGGCTCCGCGGGGTGCTCCGGCGCAGCGCCTGCCCGGCCATGCCCAAGGCCGCAATCGCAATCGCAATCGCTACCGCAACCGCCCCAGAGACCCAGGCGCCAACGGCCGGTCCATCCCCACGCAGCCGCCCATGCCTTGGCCCTGGCCCATGGGGACCTGGCCGACAGGATCGCCGGCAACTTCGCCCGGCGCACCAGCCACCCATTTGATGACTTGCGCCAGCTGGCGATGATCGGGCTCCTAAAAGCCGCGCTGCGCTTTGACGGGAGTGGTGGTCGGCAATTTCGGCCCTACGGGCGCACCTTTGCCAACGGCGAGATCACCCATTACCTGCGCGATCACGGCTATGCGATCAAAGTGCCGCCGACTTGGCGGGATCTCTATGCCAGTGGGCAGAAACTATTGCGGCAGGGGGTAGAAGCGACGGAGGTGCCGGGGCGGTTGGGGATTAAGGCTGAGCGGTGGCAGGAGATTTGTGGGGCCTGCAGTGTGCGGGTGGTGGCTTTGGGGGTGGAGGAGGTGGCGATGAGTATTGATTAACGATCCAGAACCGTTGTTGGAGCCGCACGTTAAGTATCGAATCCTGGAAACTCTAGGCGGCCCCGCCATGCCCCCCATTTTGGATCGGCGTTCTATTACGTATACACAACATAGCCGAGCAGTCCGATTAGGCTTCCCTCTGGCGTCAGGCCTACCGCGAGCCTGGGCAGCGTGGCAGCAGTCACTTCAGTCCCTGGCGGCCACTGGTCTTTAGGTGATTTCCAGAGCTCCGGCTGATCTCCAATTCGAACGAAGGCGGTAGTCGTGAACTCTGGACGATCGTGAAACCAACGGATCATGGACCGCCACGGCACTAAGTAGTCAGTTCCCGGCGGATCCTCACCGTCGAGTTCCACCTTGGCCCACCACTCGGTGCCCTCAGCAAGCGGTTCGACGGAAATTGTGGCCGGCGGAAAAATGGTGCCGCCGAAGCGCGAACGGATAAGTTCCTCATCAATAGACAATGGGGCACTCTCGATCACGGATCCAGCAATGAAAAATCCACGGAATTCATCGGAAGATTCAGAACCCATACCTACTTCAACCCCGGCCATCAGTTCGGCGATCTCGGCCGAGAGTCGGCGGCATCGGTCTAGTTCTTCCGGATCAACCGCGAGGTGAACTGAGTCGCCCTCGCGGGCGATGTGGCCGCTCCCGTACACAACGGCCCGCCGGGAGATAATGTTGTTGGGCCATTCCGCCCCGGGGTCGCCGACGTCATAGTGCTCCATGCACCCGCGAATGACGGCTAACCGTTCTGGGTCCGGCTCGAATTGGGTCAAAGGTGCCTTAGTCATCCAAGCGCCCTCCAAGGCGAACCTCTCGTTGGGTAGTTCTGTGAACCACTTTTTGAATTATAGCTACCTTCGTCAACCCGTGATCGGAAGTTCAGACTGATTCCAGAAAGCCTGCTATAGACATGATTGCGAATGGTGTCAATTCTTCATCCTGCTTCACAGCTCTGCTGATTCAATCTTGGCTCAGAACCTCGACCAGAAGGGCCATTGGTAGCATGAATCAGGGATCAGGCCGGAGCATTGGCAAGTGTTTTGTGGGTCATGCATTATGGGATTGCTTGTGTTGAGGGCGGAGTGCTCTGGAGCGGAATGAAGTTTCGTGGCTGCATCCAAGAACGCTTTTCTGTTCATTCCTCATGATCCTCACCAATGTTGAGGGCCTCGAGATAAAGCCACTCGCCGGACTCTCCACGACCGAAATGGGAACACTCCCTGAGCACGCCTTCTCGGCGATCGCGATCGCGCCAGCGGGCTGCAAAGGTCACGCTTCCGTGCTGATCGAGCCGACCACCGTTCTGGAAATCCAGCACGTCGAGGCCGAGCCACTGGATGGTGCGGCAGCTTTCCTGCAGAGCCTTGCGACGGGCAGCTGCCGTCTGGCCGGGTTGGGGATGGGTGCGCAGCAGATGCTCAATCGCCTCTGGATCCCTGGCCGCCAAAGCGAAGGCGCTGTAGCGAGACCGCATCAGCTGTTGGGCCGTGACCGCCACCTGCTCCGCGGCAATCAAGGGCCCGCAGCAGCTGACGTAGGCACCACCGCCGCAGGGGCAATCCGCATGCTCACTCGAGGCGGATGGCCTGCCGAAGCCCAGGGGTATTGCAGGTGCTGGGGACATGGCCGTGGATGTGTAGCACCACTCTGCTGCGCCGCAGACTCAGGGCTTGAGCCCTGACCTTGAACCGATGAGCACGCCAGCACCTGAATGGATGCCTGCGCAGTGCAGGCTGACCTATCCGGGCTGGGTGCAACGCAAGGCAGTGACATTGTGCAAGCGCGATCAGAAACGCGGCGGCACCGGCAACGTCCAGCAGTACCGACTGGCCATCCATGACGCCGTGGTGGCCAGCGAAGGGCGGGACCACTGGAGTGGTGAACCGCTCGACTGGGAACTGATTGGCACCTACGACAACAAGGACGCTTCTGCAGGCAAGGGTGCGCACAAAAAGCACTACGCGATGCTTCCCACGATCGACCATCGAACCAATAAACCCGAGGCCGACTTCGTGATCTGCGCTTGGCGTACAAACGACGCCAAGCACGACATGACACCGGAGGAACTGCTGACGTTTTGTCGGGCGGTCATTGCCTACAGCCCTAATTGGTTGACGTGCGACTAGGGCTTGCCGCATGTCCTTCGGATCACCCCCAGGTCAGTTAACCCTGCGACTTGGCCAAGCAAGGGGAAAGGGGACCCGGCGGCTGGTTGCTCGACAAGATGCATGCCCTTGGGCAGATCTGGCTGCGGACCCTATAGCGTTAGGCCGCACGTGACCCAGGAAGATCAGACCACGGCATGAACCAACTGTTCCCTACGTCCCTTGCTCCGAACATTGCGGAGCTGCTGCCGAAGCAGCCGCTCTACTTCAAGGGGCCGACGCTGGCAAGCGTATCAACGATGCTCTTTTTGAGTCTGATTACCGTGCGTAGCCTGCTCCATTTGTTGCTACCAGATGGTGGAGCTCAGAGTATTGCGACCATTGATATTTTGGGGGCCAGCGGAGTGAATATCATCGCAATTTTTGGGCAGTGGGGGGCGACCCAGCTGCTACTGGCGGGGTTGCTTTGGGTGCTGATCCTTCGTTACCCGGGCTTTATTCCCCTTGCCCTGCTCGTCCTCGCGATTGAGCCGTTCGCGCGCGGACTAGCCGGCCACTTGAAGCCCGTCGTGACAATGGCGATTGCGCCCGGCGCAGCGTTGAATTGGGTGGTCGCACCGGTGCTCCTGGCACTGCTCTGGTTGTCGCTATGTCCGGCATCAGCCCGTAGGTGATGAAAATGCCCATCCGTCAGGAACGGCGAGTGGATCTGTATCTAACTCAGCTAATTACCGGCCCTTCATTGCTAGAGATTTGTGGGGCCTGCAATGTGCGGGTTGTGGCGTTGGGGGGGGGAGGAGCTGAGGGTGGATTAACGCTTGCCATAAAACGCGCGAGGTACGAGTGTCGTTTTTTATGGCATTGTTAAATTTTTTCAATTCGGTGCCACTTACCATAAAGTCGCCAATCATTAAAGTAGTATTCTGAAGTTAAATACGCATCTAATGTCTTGAATGTAATGTCATAGCCTTTAGCGCAAAATGACGTACCTGACTCAAAAATTATTTGCTTCTCCAATTGAAAGTCGCGTATGAAGTTGCCAAGATCACCGGGATCGTCTAACCACTCAGCTACACAGAGCACCAAGTTTAGTGTTTTGGACTCATTGAATAATTTGATATTTTGCAAAACCCGAACTTCTTCATCTCTAAGCTCTCGTTTTGCAAATCGCTCATCCACAAAAGCTTGCTTAAAGCCTAGCTCACTGAGTTCAGATCTTTTTCCAAATTCGTCCTCTAAGATAAGAGTATGAATATTAGTCGGCCCATTAATCCAAGAACCATAATCTGAATGATACACATACTCTCCTACAGCGGTGAACTTTGTGCCAATAGGTATATACTTAATCCTTATCGGTGTGGTCAATTTATTCTCCCCCATACAATTAACGCAGTCATTGGCAATGCCAGTTATCGTTCTATCAACCTCTTTAGCAAAAATTGTGTCTGAATTTAATCGTGTAAAACTTGATACCTGATCATATCTTGGTAAATTCATCTTATAAGCGAGAGGTAGCCTTGATGCGAATGTCTTTCCAAGAAACTCACTAGATTTGCTAACCGTTCGCCTTTCTGGCATAGAAGAGTTACAGCCAATCAGAAATATTACAATAAATAGTAGCGGTGGTATTTTCATGGGATTTAACTCTTTATTGGACAGTTCCGAGAACCAAAGCCTGCCGGCCGTTCTCTTTCGAGTACCACTGAGGCATCCAGTGGGCCATGCCCTCCAACTCCTTGTCCTGCAACGGGTCGCCCAGAACGCTATACCAAGCTAGCAGTGGTTCACAGGTCCGCGAACTAACTGTTCTCCCGGTTACAGAATGTCGGCTGGGCTTCGTACCCCGATCGGACCGTGGTTGAGCACAGGCGTGTAGATCATGGTTGTGCTCCCATCCTTGTGGCCGAGTAGCTCCTAGATGGTGTGGATGGCCTGACCCCGTTCCAGCAGGTGTGTCGCGAACCTATAGCGGAAGGTGTGGCAGCTGGCCGCTTTCGTCACACCGGCCTAGAGCACAGCCCGCTTCACCGGCTTCTGCACCACGCTCGGATCGAGATGGTGGCGGCCCTGGGCAGCGGATTCCCTTGCGCGCTAGCGGTTCTGCTGGGGGGAAGACCCACTGCCACACCCATTCACGCTCCGCGATCGGATCCTTTTAAGTGCGACAGAGATGGGATGGATTGCCAGCTCGTTCCATCGCCACCGCCTACCTCCCCTGGCAATAGCCCCCAGCCACCCCAGCCCCGTTGCCGCGCAGCAACCCGAGCCGCCCCCGCCGCCGCAACCGCTGGCGGGTTCTGTCACCTGAGGAGCTGCATGCCCAGGCGGCCGAACAGCGTGCCCAAGGTGCAGGAGGCCCCCTCCCCTGGCAGCCCCACCCAAGCTTGGTGGCGTTGCAGGACCGGCTGCAGCTGGTGGCCGACTGCTGGAACCTGCTCGATGGCACTGGTGGCCAGTCAAGAAGGTGCCTGTACTTGCCCCAGGGCAGCAAGGAGCCGGAGGCCGCCTACCGGCACCGGCTGGCGAATGCCCGGCCCAGCGGCTTTTTCCGCGATGCCCTGCGCACTTACGCCGGGATGCTGGCCTCGGTGCAGTGGCGCGAGCTGCCGGGCTCCCTGGCAGGAGTGCTCAGCGACGTGGATGGCCTCGGGACAGACCTGGGCGTGTTTTTGTTCCTGGCCGACCTGCTGGTGCTGCGCGATGGCGGCGCCTTGGTGCTGGTGTTGCCGGCGGAGCACCGCTGGCCCTCAGAAGGACACCGGCAGGAGGCGATCCGGCGCGGTGATCGGCTGTCCATGCCGCGGCTGGCCTTGGTGCCCCGGCGTGATTGCTTGGATTGGCAACTAGCCAATGGCGACGGCCTGCCCCAACGGATTCGCTGGTGCGAACGGAGCTGTCAGGCCCAGGCCCAAGCCCAGGGACCCGACCCCCGGCTGGCCAGCGGGGTGGCCGTTCACCTGCTCGGCCCGGGCTCCCCCCTAGAGCAGCCCGAGTCCCCGCAGGACTGGATCTACCGGGAAGCCCTGCTGCAACCGGGGGGCCTGCAGCTCAGTAGTTACCGGGCCGTGGCCAGCCAAACGGAACCTGCTGGCTACCGGGCCGAACGGATCGGCCGCCCTTTGGTGCTCCCAGGCCAGCAACAGCTGCCAGCGGTTTGGTATGCCGCCGATGGGGCGGCCTTTGGCGAGGGGGACTTGCCCCACCTGGGCCTGGCCAACCAGTACCTGAATCACTACCGCCTCAAAAGCGACTACGAGGATCTGCTGAGTCGTTGCGCCCTGCCTGTGGGAGTACGCACGGGCCTGGTGGACCAGTTCGGCTACCAGCGCGATGAGGACGGCGCCGGCCGCCAGCCGGAACAGCTGACCCTCTCGACCAGCACCTTTATGGACCTGCCAGAAGGGGCCGATTTCCAGTGGAAGGAGATCCGCGCCCAGTCCCTAGCCGAACACCGGGCCTATCTGACCCTGCTGGATGAAACCATGCACCGCAATGCGTTGGTGCCGACCCAGAACCGGGGTGCGGGCCGCAGCGACAGCGAGATTTCGCTCTGTGCCGGCCAGGCCTATGCCTTGCTGCAATCACTGGCCACCCAGAAGAGCTCAATCTTTTCGTCACTCCTTGGCCACTGGTGCCGCCAGAGCGGTGAGACATTGGCGCCAGGGGCCGGCATCTCGCTAACCGTGACCCCGATGACGCCGCCGGTGCGGCCCCAGCCGAGCGTGGCCGAATGGCTAGAGCTGGAGGCCCGGGACGTGATCAGCCGGGATGAACTGCGGCAGCAGCTGGCAATCAGCGCGTCGCCGGGCCAGGTGAACACGGTGGGGCAAGGGGCTCTGCCATGAGCGCAGGAGCTGCGAGCAGCTGGCGGGCCGGGGACCTGGAGGCAATCCGCGCCGCCCTGGGGATCCCGGTGAGCGCTGCCTCGATCGGGGCGATCGGTCGGGCGATGGCGGAGCTGGAGAACGACTACCCGGCCGGCGTTGCCGTTGCCGTGGGGTGTTTGGAGCGGATCGCCGCCATTGACCAGCAACTGGCCAGCACCCCGGTGGCTGAACCGGTGGTGATCAAGACCAGCCGCAAGGGCGCCGCAGCGCCTGTGCCGGCGGAGCTGCCCAAGCGAAAGCTGGACGTAATCGAGTTCGCCACCGAACTCCTACTGGAAGAAGTGGCGACTGAATACGCCCTGCCGGAGAGCACCGGCCCGAGCCTGACGGCCCAACGGCGCCAGCAAGTGGAGGCGTTGCTGCTTGTGTTGCCGGGCCTGCGGGTGTGGCAACTCCAGGCGCCTCCCCGGTTCCAGGGCTGCCTGGAGCGCAGCTGATGGGACAGGCCCTGCCGGCAGCGATGGCCCTACAGGGGGTGGCCAATGCCCGCCTGCTGCTGCACCAGCTCGATTACCCCGGCGCCGTGACCGCGAAGCCGGTCGCCCGCCAAGCCTGGGAAGTCTCCTTGAAGCAAGTGGATCTGATCTCCAGCCGCGACAACGGCCCGGGGATCGACACGGGCGACATCCTGTGTGAGGGATTCCTGTGTCGGGCCGCCTTGCTGCCGGCAAGGACAACGGAGCCTTGGGACTGGCTAGGGAGGGAACTGCCCTGGCAGGAGTCGGGCCTGCGGGCTGTGCTGGACCAACCCGCAACCGGCCGGCGCTCAACGATCAAGGTGCCAACCGAGGGCCTCTGCTGGTTTGGCGAAGTGGCCGGCCTGACGACGCCCGGGTCGTTGCCGGACCAACCGCGGGCCGTGCTGGCGGGAGTGTCGCTCTTGCTGGTGGGGGCGGCCTATGGCCCCGGCGGGATTGGGGCGTTGGTGCAGGCGGAGCTGGGGGAAGCGATCACGGTGGCGATCAAACCCAACCGGGTGCAGGTGATCGGCCCCGGCGACTCGTTGGCGGTGTTGGCTGCTCGCTACGGCACAACGGTTGAGGCGTTGCGGCAGGTGAACCCGGAGCTGCAGGACCTCAAGACCATTGCAGCGGCCAAGGGTGATTCGCTTTACCGGCTGGCGGGCCGGCATGGTGCCAGCACCGGATCACTGCGCCAGGAAAATTCCGCCTTGATGCAGTCGCTCCCCCACCTGGTGGCTGATGGGGACACCCTCGCCAACCTGGCGAGCCGCGAGCAGGAAACGGTGAGCGCCCTGCGCCTGTTCAATCCCCAGCTGGCGCGCTATCCGGCGTCGGCGCCGTTGCCGGCGGGGGTGCTGATCCAGTTGCCGGCGATCGGAGTGGCGGATGCTTTGGCGGTTGGCCTGCCCTTGCTGGTGCCCCAGGTTGAGCCGGGCGATCCGCTGCCGGTTGGGGGCTGGGTGTTGCTGCCGCCCCAGCGGGGGACAAGTGGCCTGGCGGAGTTGTAGGCGGCGACTCCCAGGTGCCCCCCTGGCAATAGCCCCAGTAGGTCCAGCCCGGATGGGGGACCTGCAGCAACCACAGCCGTGATGGGTGGACCGATGAGCCGCATTTTCAATTTCACTGCCCTGGGCGCAGCTGACCCTGTTGGCCAGGTCCTGCAGCGCTACAGCCAGCCGCAGCAATGGCCCAACCAGGACCAGGGCCCTGACGGCGATCCCCTCGATGGGGCTGACCCCGCTGGTGACCACGACGATGACCTGGAGGCCGACGACGACCTGCCGGTGGACCTTCCCGAGTCCAAGGGCTCCGAGGTGCCAGAAGCCCTTAAGGCCGAGCGCCGCAAGACCAACCAGCTGGAGCACGACATCCGGGTGCTGAAACGCCAGCTGCAGGAGTTCTCCAAGATCAACCCCGACGAATACGAGCGACTCCAGGACGCCGAACGCCAAAAGGTGGAGCTGGAGCGGGAACTGGCCAGCCGCGAACGCCAACTAGAGGCCGCCGCCCAACGCAAGGTCAGGGCCGCCGCCAAGGAACGGGACGAAGCCCAGGCCGAAGTGCTGAACCTCCGCAAGGAGCGCCTGCTGGAGCGGTTGTTCCTCGATGCCGATGGCCGGGCCGGCGGCGATAACCGGGGCTCCTTCTTTGAGATCTTCCAAAAGCAGGTGGGCTCCGAGTTCCGGCTCACCACCGGCAGCAATGGCCGCGATGTGCTCGAACCGATCGATTCCAAGGGCAACGTGCTGCTGGGCGACCACGGCAACCTCGATGCCGCCAGCCATGTCGAAACCCTGCGCACCCACCCGGTGCTGGGTTTCCTCTTCAACCAACGCGGTGGCCTGGGGCCGGCAACGGTGATCGCCGAATTCGACGGCAATGGCCAAGCCACCAACCTGCAGTCGATGTCTGCCAGCGAGCTGTACCTGGCCAGCTACGCCCGCAAACCCGCCGGCCCCAGGGGCTAGGGGGCTACGCCCCCGTTGTGATTTGGAGGGCAGCCAGGATTAGCCGGCTGCCCAGGGAGAAACCCTCTGAGAATCCAGCTGCTCAGGCGGCCTTGGCAAACAGGGCCCCAGCCGACCTGGACCTAGCTGGGGTGATCAGCTCGGCCAGAACGAGGGCCGGCAGGGCCCGGCGACCGCCGCCGATCGCTTCTGCCAGAAGGGGCGACCGGCGCCGAATGGGCGGAACAGCCCGGGGCCTGGATTCAGGCTGGAACTGCCAACCCCCAGAGGGGCCCAGGTGATCGAGCTGAACCAGCGCCTGCTCCAACTGGGCCTCAACAGCTTTAGGCAGACCAAGGGGCGGACGACCCCGATCCCAGCTGGTGGAAGAGAGATCCCAGAGGGCCCGCTGCTGGCGAAGCAGACCGCGCTGGCCAACCTTGCTGATCTCGACCTCCAGCCAGCGCCTGGAACCAGAGGGCACCAGGGCCACACGCCAACAGATCCCTTTGGGCGTGGCGCGAACAAACAGCGGACTTGCCATCGCGAAGACAGGCAAAGGACCGCCCAGCCCGGCGCGGCGAGGACAAGGGGCGCGTAGCGCCTCGCGTCAGCCCTTGGCCCGCCGCGCAAGCTGAGGAGGGCCGCCGCCGTTTTGGTGGGATGAGCGAGAGGCTCAGCCCAATGGGTTGCCCGTTCCCGAGTCCGGGGAAAAGGGGCCCCATCGGGGCCCCCTGGGCCTAGATCACCGAGATGGTGGTATTGGCCCGGCCCTGCAGCTTGCGGGCTAACTCATGGGCCTTGGCCATGGGCATGAAGCGGACCTTCTTGACCGGCTTACCGCGACGGCCGAGGGGGACATCGAGGCGCTCATGGCCATAGGCCTTGATGCCATCGGGATAGACATGCATCACTAGGGCGCGGATTTCGCAGCTGGGGGCCTTGCTGATCGCCATGGAAGAAACGGCGTGGGACACCGCTCTTGCGCCTCACCCCGCAGGCTGTTGCAAGGACCGCACAGCGGCCCGGCCTGATCCTTGCAACGGCCGAGGAGTGGGGCATTTTTTGCGGGGCCCTGCCGGTTCTGGGGCGATCGGGTTTGGTCCGGCTGCGGAAGGACTGGGATGACCTGACTAGCTAAGGCCGTGGCTTCAAGAGAAAAGGGGAGACGAGATAACTCCGAAAACATGCGTCTATGGTCTGCGACGCACAAAGCGTCTTAGTTTCTGGCTTAAGC
>CALRRL020000044.1:0-13267 GCA_943370565.1 Synechococcus sp. UW140
GGGTCGGTGCCCGAGTGGTTAATGGGGGCGGACTGTAAATCCGCTGGCTCTGCCTACGTTGGTTCAAATCCAACCCGGCCCACCTTCCACATGCCCTTGTAGCTCAGCGGTAGAGCACTCCCTTGGTAAGGGAGAGGTCACGAGTTCAAGTCTCGTCAAGGGCTTTCCCCAATCACCAAGGCCTAAGCAGGATTGGCCAGACTTTCCTGTGGGCGGCGTGTTCTTGCACCAGCGCGACTCAACACCCTTCCCTCCAGCCTGACCACCTGGGAGAGGCAGGGAGTGGACCGCGCGCCTCTACAGCAGCGAAGCGGGCCCTTTTGGGGCAGGCGAGAACGATGGACCCAACCCCGCCCATGGGGCACAGGCCCGCGCCAATCGTTGGATTACACAAATCCCACCAAGCCAGAGAGTCCCCCACCAGGAATGGCGCCAGCAGGGCGGAGCTTGGCCTGATCTTGCGCAGGCCAGGCGTTGAAAGGTTGGGGCCCACGGGCGAGCAAGCCTTCAGGTGGTCACCACCAGATTGGCCACCACAGAGAGAATCAGGGAGTAGAAGAAGAACGAGAGCAGGGCGTGGAACAACACGATCCGGCGCAGCCGGCTTGATTCCACGCTGACATCACTCATCGAAAAGGTGAGGGCCACCGTGGTGGCCACATAGAGGAAATCGAGAAATACGGGGGGATCGCTGCCGGCAAAGATCAGCTCCTTGGATTCCTCCTCGCCATTGAGACTGGTTGGATTGCCGGCAAAAAAGACATTGGCATAGGTGAGCGCAAAGGAGAGCTGGAGCTCGGCCCAGATCGCCAGGATGCCCAATGAATACATCACAATGTCCACCGATAGACTGGCATGGTGGCTGGAGGCATCCCGCAGCGAGATATTCAGGAAAGCAACGCTGGCCAGCACGCCCAGGATCAATCGGTCATACAACAGCGTCAACCTGACGGCGCCCCGGCGCGACTCAATCAGTTCGCGGGTTTCAACCGGATTGAGGCGCGCCGTATAGCTGAGCACCATCGCCAGATCAATCCCAATCGCAGCGATCACGCCCGCCACAATCGAATAGCGCCCGTGATGGGCAACCATGAAGAGAATCGACACAAGCGCGCCCAGGCCATAGGCCCTGAGCTTGCGCCTCGGCAACCACAGGGGCGATCGACCGTAGGTCGTGGTTCTGGCACTCAATGTCATCCGGACCCATGGATCGCCGACTGGTTAAAACCTACCCCGCAACCCCCCGCCATCGCCCAATGGATGACCGAAGCAGAACGCTTCGCCATTCCCGTTGGCCTAGATGTCTAGTCCCACCAGGCCAAGGATTGCGACAACGCCGCCCTGGGCGTTGCGGCCTTGTCCCATTGCCGAAAAGGACTCCTCGCGCCTAAAAACCCGGCGGCCTTTTGCGGCCACTGGAGAGGGACACATTGGTGGGCAGGCCCGTTGGATGTCCCCCCAGGGGATTCCCGCCGCCGCTCGGCAGGCCCGTCACCAAGGGCGTTTGGGGTGGCCTGGGCCCGCCGGGCGGCTGGGGCACGGCCACCACGTTGAAGGCCAACGACCAGCGTTCGCCCTCACCGCGGAAGGGGGCGACCGAATGGGGTTGCCAGGCGGGGAACACGTAGAACTCGCCAGGCACCGGCAACACATATTCGGCCATGCCGGTGCGGAAGCTTTGAATGTGCCATTCCTCCGGGCCGTGGAAACACAACTGGCCATCGAAGCTGGCCCCGCTGATCTGGGGCGGCACCTGTAAATACAGCACCCCGGAAAAACTGCCGCCGTGGGTGTGGGTGGGGTTGTAATCCCCGGCCCGTTGCACATTCAGCCACACATCAATCATCTGCAGGCCGTAGCGCCCCTCCGTCCAGGGGCCCCGGCCCTGGGGCGGCTGGCGATCGATCACATGGCGGATCCAACGCTCACAACCCGGCAGGATCACCTCACGGCACAGGTCCAACACGGCCGGTTGCTGGGGGCCGAGCTCCAGCTGCAGGGCCAGCTGGCCGGCCAGTTTGCGGGAGGCATCGGGGCTGCGTTCGGGCGCCTTCAGCACGTCTTTGGCCAGCTCCTGAAGGGCTTTCAGCAACGCCGGAGGGAGGGTGCCCTTCAGCACGTAGCGGGGGAAGAGCTCCAGCACCTCCATGGTGGCGCTGTTCGCGGCGCCCTTAGAAGCGCCCTCGGTGGCACCGTCCGAGGCGGGGGGAGGCGTGCCAACCATGGATGCAAGGGCCTGACCGAGTGAGGCTAGGGCCTGGGGGCAGGCCGCCCCGTCCAGCGGCGTCCGCCTTCGGGCGCCGCACCCGCCAGACTTTTGGGATTAGCACCGTCCTTCGCCATGCCGGCAGCGCCCGTGTCCGAGCCCCCAGCAGAACCGGGGGCACCGTCAGTGAGCGGCGAAACCGTAACTAGCGCGAGCAATTCAGCAGGTCCTGTCTCCGGCGAAACGGTCTCCGGCGAAACAATCTCCAGCGAAAGGGTCTCAGGCGACTCTGTTTCTGGCGAGCCTGTTTCAGGCGCAACCGTGGCCGCCCTGCGCCAGCGGGTGACCCAGGGGGACACCCTGCCGGTGGCCTGGCGCCTTGAGCAACTCGATCGCCTAGAGCGCCTCTGCGCCGAGGGCGAAGGGGCCGTGCTGGCCGCCCTGGCCGCCGACCTGGGCAAGCCGCCCGTGGAGGCCTTTTTTGAATTAGTGGCGGTGCGCCAGGAGATCCGCCTCTGCCGCCAAAAGCTGCGCCGCTGGATGGCGCCCCGGCCCGTGGCCGTGCCCCTCAGCCTCCAACCGGGCCGGGCCGAAAGCCAGGCCCAGCCCCTGGGCTGCGTCCTGATTATCGGTCCGTGGAACTATCCCTTCCACCTGCTGCTCCAGCCCCTGGTGAGTGCCCTGGCGGCGGGCAACACGGCCGTGCTCAAGCCGTCGGAGCACGCCCCAGCCACGGCGGCCCTGGTGGCGGAACTGGTGGCGCGCCACCTCGATCCGGGTGTGGTGCGGCTGGTGCAGGGGGACGGCCAGGTGGCCCAGGAGCTCCTGCAGCTGCGCTTTGACCACATCTTTTTCACCGGCGGCGAGCGGGTCGGCCGGCTGGTGATGGGGGCGGCCGCCCCCCACCTCACCCCCGTCACCCTGGAGCTGGGCGGCAAGAGTCCGGCGGTGGTGCTGGCCGATGCGGATCTGGAGGTGACGGCGCGGCGCCTGGTGTGGGGCAAATCCCTTAACGGCGGCCAGACCTGCATCGCCCCAGACCACCTGCTGGTGGAGGAGTCGATTCGCCAGGACCTGATCGGGCGGCTCAGCAACCGGATCACGGCCTGTTTCGGCGCCGATCCCCTGCAATCCCCCGACCTGGCCCGGATCGTCAACCGGGCCCAATTTGATCGGCTCTCGGCCCTGCTCGAGGGCGCCCGCCAGCGGGGCCAGGTCCTGTTTGGTGGCCAGAGCGACCCGGAGCGGCTGCGCATCGCCCCCACCCTGCTGGCGGTCGACGACCCCAGCGATCCCCTGATGGCTTCAGAACTGTTTGGGCCCCTGCTGCCGATCTTGTGCGTCACCTGCCTCACCGAAGCGATCACGGCGATCAACAGCCGGCCCAAGCCCCTGGCCCTCTATTTATTCAGCCGCAGCGACGCCGCAGAGGGCCAGTTGCTTGCTGGCACTAGCTCGGGCAGTTACTGCCGCAACGATGTGGTGATGCAGGCGGGCATCCCGGAGCTGGCCTTCGGTGGGGTGGGCGCCAGTGGCATGGGCAGCTACCACGGCCAGGCGGGCTTCGACACCTTCTCCCACCAACGCAGCCTGCTGCGGCGCCCCTTTGCCCTCGATCTGCCGTTCCGCTATCCGCCCTACGGCGCCAAGCTCAACCTGGTGAAGCGCCTGCTCGGCTGAGGCGGCAGCGCAGGAGGCAGCTCTGGGGCCAGCTCTTGCGGCCGGCTCTGGGGACGGGGCTGGCTGGCAGCTGATCCCCTCCACCCCCGTAACACGGGCCCGGAGGACTGCCCTGGGAGCCGGCGGCAGCGGCTGCGGGTCTTTCGCTGCGGAATTGGTGATCTGGGCACTGGCAGGGCCCTTGGTTCTCCGTATGGTTCATCCAGCCATTTCTGCCCCCCCATGCGTCGCTCCGCTGCCGCCCTGGCCCTGGCCCTGCTGCTGCCCCTGCCCGGGCTGGCGGGCCAGGTCGTGGTGAAGCAGGGCGAAACCATCTCCGACATCGCCGATCGCTATCACGTCAGCGTCGATCGCCTGCTGCAGCTCAACGGCATCAGGGATCCCAAGAGCCTGCAGGTGGGGGCCAAGCTGACCGTGCCCGGAGCCCCCAGCAGTCCAGGCCGCGCCAGCGGCGGGCCTGGGGGCGGCGCTGGCGGGGGAGCACGACGGGGGAACTACACGGTGAAATCGGGCGAAACCATCTCCGAAATCGCCGACCGCTACGGCATCAGCACCAACCGCCTCCTCGAACTCAACGGCATCCGCGACCCCAAGGGCCTCCAGGTGGGCAGCCGCATCACCGTGCCCACCGCCGGGCCGGCCAAGCCCAGCAAGCCGCCGGTTCTGCCCGCCCTCACCGCCGCCCAGGGCAAGGCCCTCAGCCACACCGTGCGTCCCGGCGACACCCTCTCCGACATCGCCAACACCTATGGGGTGCCTGTGGAGCGGATCGCCGCCCTCAATGGCCTCAAGGATCCGGACAACCTGGTGCCAGACACCCAGCTGAAGCTGCGCAATCCGCCCCCCCTGCCCAAGCCCGCCGCCAAGCCCACCAGCCGCCCGCCGGCCCGGACCGCCACCAAGCCCCCCGCCCACCCGGCCAGCAAACCCGCCAGCAAGCCGGCTGCCACCACCGCGACCACCCCAGCGGCCAAGCCCGCAAGCCATCCCAGCACCAACAGCGCCACCAGTTCCCAGGCGACGCCCAAACCGGCGGAAACCGGCCCAAAACCAGCAGCCAGCAAGCCCAGCCCGGAAACCGCGGTGACAACCAAACCGGCGGCCCCCAAGCCTGCCGAGAGCACCCAGACCGGGACCAAGCCGGCGGTGACCAAGCCAGTGGTGGCCAAACCAGTGGTGACCAAACCGGTAGAGACCAAACCGGTGGTCACCAAGCCGGTGGTGGAAAAGCCCGCTGCCACGCAAGCCCAAACCAAGCCAGCCCAGGAGCCTGCGGCCAAACCCGACTCAGGGGCCGCAGGCGAAACGGCCCTGAAACCAGAGGCCGCCAGCAAGCCCGAAACCACCCCCAAACCGGAGGTCAGACCCGAGCCCAAACCCGAAGCGAAGCCCGAAGCGAAACCAGAGGTGAAAGCCGAGGTCACCACCAAGGCCGAAACGGCCGCCAAACCGGCGAAAACCGAGGCGGCCCCCGGCAAACCGGCCAAGCCGGACTGGCGCAACTTCGGTCCCCTGCAGGTGGACTGGGCCAACTGGCAGCCCATGGGCGGCAGCTACGTGGCCCCCGGCCTCAATGCCACGGGCCAATCGCTCTATCTGGCCGTGAACTGCAGCGCCAAACGCCTCAACGCCACCGGCCCCTCGGGAGCCTGGAAAACCTGGGATCTGCCCACCACCGACTACGAACAGCAGCTGGTGAAAGACCTCTGCCGGGAAAAGGGCGGTTGACCCCAGCGTGACGCCTGGGGGGCGAACCCTCGCCCCCCAGGCCCCAAAGGGGGCCTCAGGCCACCCAGCGCAGGGGCCAGGGCTGGCGCAGGTAGCGACGGCCGGCCGGCTTGAGCCAGAGCCGCTGGCTGCCGTCATCGCTTTCACTGAGCAGGTCTTCCTGCACCAGGCGGCGCACCAGCCAGCGCCAGCGCTCCTCCCCCTCGCCTTCGGCTGCGGCCAGCTCCTCACCGAGGCTGCGCAACACCACCCCGCCACGCTGGTCCAGGCTGGCCAGAACCCGCGACACCTGGGCCGACCAGTCCTCCAGGGGCGGGGCGCTGCGGCAGCGATCGCAACGGCCGCAGGGGGGCACCAGCTCGCCCACCACCAGCAACAGGGCCTGCTCGCGGCAGCCCTCCCCCTCGGCCACGGCCTCCATGCGCCGCAGTTGCTGCTGGGCCAGCTCCAGGCGCAGGGCCTCGGGCCCCAGGCGTTCCGCCGGCGACAGCTCGCCCCAGCCCTGGGGGCTGCCGGAGCGGATCGCCCAGCCCAGGGAGGTGCGGTCGTCCGGGTCAAACAACACCAGGCAGCGGGCCGGCAGGCCATCGCGGCCGGCCCGGCCCGATTCCTGCAGGTAGCCCTCGACGCTGGCGGGCAGATCGAGATGCAACACCAGGCCCACATCAGGCCGGTCCACCCCCATGCCGAAGGCCACCGTGGCCACCAGCACAGGCGCCGGATGGTCCTGGAAATGGGCCAGGGCCAGGCTGCGGCTCTCGGGATCCATGCCGGCGTGATAGGCGATCGCCTCGATGCCGGCGCTGGCCAACCGGGCTGCCCAGCTTTCCACCGAGCGGCGGGTGCGGGCATAGATCAACACGGCCCCCCGGGCCTGGCCCACCGCGTCCAACACCTCCGGCAGGGGGTCGGCCGGACGGCGCCGCATCGCGTAGGTGAGGTTGTCGCGCCGGGCCGAATGGACCTGAAACAGGGGCCGCCGCAACTGCAGCATGCGGATCAGGTCGGCCCGCACCCGCGGCGCCGCCGTGGCGCTGAGGGCCACCAGGGGTACACCAGGGCAAAGGCGCCGCAGCTCGCCCAGGCGCCGGTAGTGGGGACGGAAATCGTGGCCCCAGGCGCTGATGCAATGGGCCTCATCCACGGCCAACCCCACCAGGTGCCCCTGGTCCTGGATTTCTTCCAGCAAGCGGCGGGTGGCTTCCCCCTGCAGGCGCTCGGGGGCCAGATAGAGCAGCCGCAGGCGGTTGTCGCGCAGGCGTCCCAGGAGCTGGCGGCGGCTGGCCGGATCGAGGCCACCATGGAGACAGGCCGCCTGGATGCCGCGGCGCTGCAGGTGCAACACCTGGTCCTCCATCAGGGCCACCAGGGGCGACACCACCAACATCAGCCCCTGGCGCACCAGGGCCGGCAACTGATAACAGAGCGATTTGCCGGCGCCGGTGGGCAACACCGCCAGGCAATCGCGCCCCTGCAGCAGGGCTTCCACCACCGCCCGCTGGCCCGGCCGGAACGCTGTCCAGCCGAAATGGCGCTCCAGGGCCAAGAGCAGGGGATCGGGCTGGGGGGCCTGGCCGGGGCCAGCCTGGCCAGGGACCGACGGCAGCAACTCCACAATCCCCCCACCCCTAGAGAGAACTGACCCTAGCCGGCACTAAATGTGGTGGGGAGGGGGGGCGCCTCCAGCTGGTCGGGGGCCTCCTCCACCAACTGCAGCCGCACCCGCTTGCCCCCGGCCAGCTCCCCCAGGGACACCCGCATCGTGCTGCCGCTCAGGCTTTGCAGGGCATTGAGCAGCTCGCGCAGGTGGGGGGTGCTGCTGCCGCTTTCCACCCAGAGCCGCTCCTGCAGGCCACCGAGCCGCCGCCAGCTGGTGTGCAGCTTGAGCACGGCGCTCTCCAGCTGCTGGGCCTGGCCCACCGCATCGGCCAGCAGACCCAGGGCATCGAGCCGCTGGGCTTCCTGCATCGCCTTCTCCAGGTTGAGGTCGCCCTGCTGAAAGGCCCGCACCGCCAGGCCCGCCTCGGCCGCCTTGCTCAGCCAGCGGGCGGTACTGGTCACATCCTTCACCCGCTCCAGCTCGGGTTCCTCCCGCAACACCCGGCGCAGGTCCTCCTGCTGCTGCTCCGGCAACTTGGAGAGCTCCTTCACCAAAGGCGCCACCGCCTTGGAGGGCAGCAGGTTGTCGGCCGTGCGCTGGCGGATCTCCTCGGGCAGCAGGGGGCTGGTGGCGGAGGTGAAATCGTCGGTGAGGCGCCGCACCGACTTGCGGGTGATCTGCTCGCCGCCGTTGGCGGCTTCGCTGATCAACAGTTGAACCTCCGGATCGGCCTGGGCCGTCTCCATGAAGGCCCGTTTCGAGAATTGGTTGACGCTGGCGGCATCGAGGGGCCCCTGCTCCACCAGGTTCTCGGCCGATTCGGCCAGCTGGATCAGGCCATAGGCGCGGGTCTTGCTGATTTCCTGCTCCCGCAACCACTGCAGGAACCCGGTGCCCCGGCCCTCACCGCCACGGCGCTCGCGATCGCGCACGGCCTTGAGGATGCGCCCCCGCCAGATCTCGGTCTGCAGATCGAAGCGGTCGCAGATGGCCCAGGCCTCCTCGATGCGGGCCAGGAATTCCATCGCGCTGATGTCATCGCGCTCGGGATCCGGCAACTCCAGGTTCAGGGCTGGGGCCTCGTTCAAGGCAGGGGCCTCGGTCACGGATCGGCTCAGGGAGGCAGCTCGATCGTGCCATGCAGCAAGGCGCCAGCCGGCGGCCCCACGCGGGCAGGCCCAAGGGTCGGGATCCCGTCGCCAGGGGCTCGACGACTGGGCCCGACGACTGGGCGGGACGACGGGGGCCAGCCGAGCGTCGCCCGCGCCTCTCCTCCAGCCGGGAAGCGCCCCCACCGGGTCGCCTGGAGCCGGGCGTCCACACCGCAAGGGGCCTATCCAGCGACATTGTGTGACGGCCCCCCGGACGGGCCAGGCCAGTCCAGGTATGGTCACCTGGCAGCTTCACCTCACTCAGCGCAGCGATGGCGATCTCCCGCGGCGACAAGGTGCGCATCTTGCGTCCTGAGTCCTACTGGTTCAACGAAGTCGGCACCGTGGCAACGGTCGACACCTCAGGCATCCGCTACCCGGTGGTGGTGCGCTTTGAGAAGGTCAATTACAACGGCTTCAGTGGGTCTGAAGGCGGCATCAACACCAATAACTTTGCTGAAAGCGAACTGGTCAAGGCCTGAGTCGGCCCGGATCCGTTCCCAACCGGAACAGGGGTTTGGCTCCCGTTCCTTCCAGGCCCTGGTCTTTCCCGACCAGGGCTTTGCCATGGCAACCTGAAGATCTGCCGGCCTCCTGACCTTGCCCGAATTGCCGGAGGTGGAAACGGTGCGTCGGGGCCTGGAGCGCCAGACCCGGGGCTTCGAGATCGCCAGGGTTGAGGTGCTGCGCGCCCGGGCGATCGCTGCCCCCGCCGAGCCAGCCGAGTTTTGTCAGGCCCTGGAGGGCAGCGGCCTGGCCGCTTGGCAGCGGCGTGGCAAATACCTGGTGGCCAGCCTGACCCGCCCCGGTGCCAGCGGATCCCTCGACGCCGGCCATTGGGGCGTGCACCTGCGCATGACCGGCCAGTTCCTCTGGCTCGACGAACCCCGCCCCCCCTGTCCCCATACCCGGGTGCGCCTCTGGAACCCCGCTGGCGTCGAACTGCGCTTCGTGGACACCCGCAGCTTCGGCCAGATGTGGTTTGTGCCGCCGGCAACGCCGGTGGAGTCGGTGATCACGGGCCTGCAGAAGCTGGGGCCCGAGCCCTTCAGCGACCGCTTCACCGGGGCCTATCTCAAGGACAAGCTGGCGGGCTCCAGCCGGCCGATCAAAAACGCCCTGCTCGACCAGGCCCTAGTGGCGGGTTGCGGCAACATCTATGCCGATGAATCCCTCTACGTGGCCGGGATCCGCCCCCAGACCCGCAGCGGCAGCGTCAGCCTCGAACGGCTTGAAGCCCTGCGCACGGCCCTGGTGACGGTGCTGGAGCAGAGCATCGGCGCCGGCGGCACCACCTTCAGCGATTTCCGCGACCTCACCGGCACCAATGGCAATTACGGCCAGGCCGCCTGGGTCTACCGCCGTGCCGGCCAGCCCTGCCGCCACTGCGGCACCCCGATCGAACGGGAACGGCTGGGCGGCCGCAGCAGCCACTGGTGCCCCAGCTGTCAGCCCTGAAGGACGGCACCAAGATGAGTCCTGAGGTCGGGGGCTCCGCTCCAATGTTGGCCACCAGGGAACCGCTCAACTGACTGAACCTGCTGGGCGGCAAGGTTCTGCTGATCGCTTCCGATGCTCCATTCGGCAACCAATTTCTGCATCGAAAATCTGCAGCGAAAGTCTGAATCGAAAGTCAGGAGAGACCTGCAGCAGCGATGTTCAGCAACGATGTTGGGCAGCCATGTTGGTTTTCCATATTGGGTAGCCATTTCAGCAGCGACAGTCAGCAGCCATGGTCAGCAACGACGCGACCCTGGTCCGGGCAACTGCGCGGGAGGGCGCCTGCGTGGTTCGATGGAGCGGTTCCCCGCTAGCCCCCCGCCGCGATGGCCCTGGCCGACGAGCTCACCGCTGCCATGGCGGCCATCCATGCCCGCGGCTGGTGTGATGGCACCGGCGGCAATTTCAGCTGCGTGCGGCAACGGGATCCCTTGCAACTGTTGATGGCCCCCAGCGGTGTCGACAAGGGGCAGGTGCAACCGGCCGACCTGATCGTGGTCGATGCCGCCGGCCAGGTGCTGGAGGGCACAGGCAAGGCCAGCGCCGAAACGGCCTTGCACCTGGAAATCGTGGCCCGCTGCGGGGCCGGCGCCGTGCTCCACACCCATTCCCAGGCCGCCACCCTGCTGTCCCGTCAGGCCCTGGCGGCTCCCAATGGGGGCCAGGCCCCAAGGCCCAAGGGCGATGGGGCCGTGCTGGTGGAGGGGCTGGAGATGCTCAAAGGCCTGGAGGGCATCCACACCCATGCCAGCAGCATCGCGATCCCCGTGCTGGCCAACGACCAGGACCTGCCGCGCCTGAGCCAACGGGCCGGCCCGCTCTTGGGAGATGCGCCCCAGGGGCTGCTGATCGCTGGCCATGGCCTCTACGCCTGGGGCCAATCCCTCAGCCAGGCCATCCGGCACCTGGAGATCCTGGAATTCCTGCTGGAGCAATCCTGGCGCCAGCTGTTACTCGATGCCCTCATGGCCCGCCCCATGCCAGCACAAGCGATCTCCCATGGCTGAACCCGTGATTCGTTGCATCTTGCTGGACATTGAGGGCACCACCTGCCCAGTGAGTTTTGTGGCGTCGGTGCTCTTTCCCTACGCCAGGGAACGCCTGGCCAGCTATCTGCAGACCCACCAAGGGGATCCCGAGGTGCAGGAGCTGCTTGCAGCCACGCAAGCCGCCTTTGCCGCCGATCCCAACCCGGAGGTGCAAGCCATGCGCCAAGAATCCCCCATCCCAGACCGCCCGCCAGCTGGCCCGGAGCACCGCCACCCAGGGCAAACCAACTCCCCCCTGGTGGCCTACCTCCAGTGGTTGATTGATCACGACATCAAATTCCCAGCCCTCAAAGAATTGCAGGGGCGCATCTGGGCCTCGGGCTACGGGAGCGGTGATCTCGTCGCGCCCCTCTTCGACGATGTCGCGCCCACCCTGCAACGCTGGCACCGGCAGGGCTACCAGCTGGCGGTGTATTCGTCTGGCTCCGTTGCCGCCCAACGCCTGCTCTATCGCCACAGCCAGAACGGCAATCTGGAGGGCCTCTTCAGCCACTGGTTTGATACGCGCGTTGGCTCGAAACAAGCACCAGCCAGTTACCAAGCCATCGCTGAAGCCCTGCAGCTGGACCCCGCTGAAATCCTCTTCATCAGTGATTCTCTTGCCGAGATAGGGGCCGCCCAGGGGATCGGCATGGCCGTGCGCTTCAGTGATCGGCCGGGCAATCCAGGACGCGATCCAGGGGCCCATAGCGCAATCATGTCCCTCGCTGATCTTCAACTCCCGACTGGCGTTTAGATCCGGCCTGCCGATCGGCACCCTTCCCGCTGTCCCATCACCAGGCAGGCAGCCGATCCCATCGGGGTCACCCCACCAACAAAGTCCCATCTGCCAGAGGGAGCAATGGCCAGCAGGTGCTTGCGTCCCCCACCCCTTGGCACCAGCTGGCCGACACCCGCACTGGGCCCATCGAGGCCTATCGCCCCAGGCCAGCCAAGCCAGGCCCGTGATTCGATCGTCCTGGCGCACAAGTGACCACACCACTCCTCGCCGAACACGAGGCTGAGCTTAAAACTGCGGACTCAAGACAACAACCAGCCATAAGCGTTACGAGCAAGTGTTAGGATTATTCTATAGCCTTACGTCACAGGCACCAGCATGAGCAACGCAACCTGGAAAAAGATAGTTTTAGGGATGGCAGCACTATCAGTCCTGGCGATTGGCGGCTGTGTCGCATTGGTCGGGCACTGGCTCAATAGCCTCCCAGACTTGTGCGCAGAAGCAACAATCAATGTAACACCATCACCCAGCGGCAAACTCAAGGCTTTCGTGCGTCAACGCGACTGCGGTGCCACAACCAGACCCAATCACGACGTGTCAATCGTACCGGCCAGCACGAAGATCGCAGAAGAGCCCCCTGTTGGAGGAAAAGGTTCTGGCTCTCTAATTCGACTGAAATGGCTATCCGAGAGATTGCTGGAGATTCAATATTCCGAGCGTGCCGAAATTGACAACACTGAAAAATCAATACAAGGCGTCAATATCGTTTACCGAACATTCCGCTAAACAATCAAACCCAACGCCAACTTCCCATTCCCATCCACGCTGCCACCATCCGCCCACGACCAGCGCAGCCGCCGAACTCTCATCATCTCTCCCTCCTAATCCACAACCGCCCCAACACCTCCGGGGGCCCCTGCCCCCTGCAAGAACAATTTCTGAGCGCTGGCCTAACAATCCCACTAGGGCGGCGGCACTTGATCGCAGAGCAGTCAACGCACGCGCCATCAATCACTGATCGATCCGTCAGCAACGGTGCGGCCCTAAGGTCAAATGTCCCCCTCTGTTGCAATCAAGCCCCAGCGCAGCCGCCAGCCAACCAAACAAGCCCCCCATCTTGCCCCCACCCCCCAGGCGGCACGCTGAGCTCGTCTTCCGCCGCGGGCTAATCCCCGCACCGCCCCCCAAACAAGTTGCCGCCAGCGATTAGGCCAGAACCCCAGAACTGGGCTTGCACCACTTGAAAGCCTCTTGGCAAGCGCTGCCAAAGCCACGTCATTCGCAACAAGCGCAGCAAAGTCAGGGGCGCTCTGCATGGACCATGAGTGCTCCAGCGCAAGATAAGGCTGGCTTTCTTGTCGCGATCGCGTCCTTCGTTGGGGCGGTAGGTCAGTGCAGGGCTGCCCCTCAGCCGGCATCGATCTCCCAGCCCAGGCTTTGGCAGAGCGATCCAGCCCCATCATCCCCAACAAAAAAGCCACCCCTAGGGGTGGCTTTTCGTGGCTGATTGATCCAGCGGATCAATGCAGCGATGGAGCAAAAGTTTTACCTGGCATCGAGCTATTTTCGCAGGGGGCTACCCCCCAACTATCGTCGCCGCTGCTGCGTTTCACAACCGAGTTCGAGATGGATCGG
>CALRRL020000045.1:0-12748 GCA_943370565.1 Synechococcus sp. UW140
TAGAAGCGGATGAAACTGTTGCCCTTACCCTTGCTGCTGGTACTGGCTACACCGTTGGTACAGCTACAGCGGTCATCGGCACGATTGCCAATGATGACAAACCAACCATCACCCTTGCTGTCTCTCCAGGTTCTGTCGCAGAAGATAGCGCTGCCAATCTGATTTATACCTTTAGCCGGACAGGACCCACCACCAGTTCCCTGACTGTGAACTACACCGTAGGTGGCACTGCAACTCTAGGCACTGATTACACCGGTATTGCTGCCACACCGGCCACCAAGACAGTCACCTTCTCAGCAGGTGCTACCACGGCACTTGTCACGGTCGATCCCATCGCCGATGCCACCGTGGAAGCCAATGAAACGGTGGAACTCACCCTTTCTGCTGGCACTGGCTACACCGTTGGCACAACGGGTGCGATCACAGGCACCATCACCAATGATGATGTTGCTCTGCCAACCATCACCCTTGCTGTGGCTCCTGCCCTTATCGCAGAAGACAGCACAAGCAACCTTGTCTACACCCTTACCCGCACAGGACCCACCACCAGTGCCCTAACCGTTAACTACACGGTTGGTGGTACAGCAACCCTAGGCACTGATTACACTGGTATTGCGGCCACACCGGCCACCAAAACCGTTACCTTCGCAGCTGGTGCTGCTACAGCACTGGTAACAGTCGATCCAACGGCTGATACCACCGTCGAAGCTGATGAAACCGTTGCTCTCACCTTGGCTGCTGGTACTGGCTATACGGTTGGTACAGCGACTGCTGTAACCGGAACGATTACCAATGACGACACGATGGGAGCCCCTTCACTAAAGACTCTCCAGTACGGCACCGCTTCTACGCTAGCCAGTAGATTCTTTTCATCAGCATTTGGGGTCTCGGGCACAAACAAGGTAAACATAAACTTAAATTCTCGGGATGCTATCAAAACCAGTTATTCAATATCAGTGAATTCTGGGAATTCACTTCTCAGATCTATTGTGTCACAAACGGCACCTCAATCATCACAGGACATATGGGGGTTGACTAACAGCCCACTCACGGCAACTTTATCTACACCCCTCAAGTCAATTGCGGCGGACCACGTAACAATCTCTTTTTCAAATACCTGGGGGTCAAACACGTCTAATCTTAACGTGTTCTGCACAAATAGCACCACAGCATATAATGCCTTCTCCCCATCATACGATAGCACAAGCAATACAGAGAATGATGCCGTTCTGTATTCGATTAGCCTTCCAAGCCAAGTCTCAAGCAATGGATATTCATTGACCACAAACTACGCTGGCACACCCATCGCCGTAGGGGCAACAAAAAACTCATCCTATTCATTCAACTCTACACTCAACTCAGTTCAATTATTACCAGATGGCAGATTTTCTATATATTCGACGAACGGCACCCAAGCCAACTACTCGGTAGTTGGGTCTCAGATCATCCCGTTTGCAACACTTAACCGGAATTCAGGCGATTGGAATTTTTCGCAGCATTCGTACAACCAAAATTCAATTGACGCTATTGATTCAATTACAGGATTATCTTTTTCAGCAAATACTTTCAACTACGTATTAGGATCAAAAGGTGACGACATCCTAGACGGGACAAGCGGTGGGGATGGATTAATGTTTATCGGAAATGGCGGAAATGATGTTATTACCACTGGAGGCGGGGGAAATGATTGGATTGTCTTCAACGCATTGAGCGGGACGTCTACGATCACCGACTTTAAGTCCGGCAAAACAATTATTGGATTAGATCATACAGTTTTCACCTCCTTGTCCACTGGAGGCGGCACGGTTTCCGGGTTTGTTTCACTACCGACTGCAGCCCCTGCGTCCATAACAACATCTACCTTAATTCCCTCAACTCTATCCACTGTAAATCCACTAGTTTTTAACACCACAAATAACAATCTATACTACGTTGGCGCTGGCGTATCTGCACCTTTTGCGATTGCAACTCTGCCAGGGGTGAACTCTCTTTCCAGTTCTGATGTTTTGGTTTTTTAAATTACTACCTCGATACTATGATTTAATCTCGACCTTTATGACGACAAAACCGGAGGCGCATCACTCGCTACTATCAAAAAATTTACGTAGCCGCATTGTCGCCACTAATGCAATCGCCATGGCAAAAGGGGATTTACTGATTCAGTAGCTGGTACGGTGGCTGCAGGCGCGTTTAAGGATCCGCTCGCGCAAGCAAGCCCTGCTAACTAGATCGGCAGCAAATTTGGGGACCTCAGTGCTTTCAACATCCCATGCTACGACTTTCCTGCTCCATACATCAAACACTTGGAAGAAAAAAGCCAGATCCCTTTGACGCTCGTAGGCAGATAGGAAATGTCCCAGCTCCAGGCCTGGTTCGGGCCATCAGCCCGCAACCGCGGCACGGGTCTGGGTTCATCGAGCAGCCCTGCCCTTCCTTGGTGATGGGCCTGCCCATGGACGTACAAGACCCGAGACGCGACCCTATTTATGGACCAGGCTTGATGAGAGTTGGAGGATGTGGTCTGCTTCGAGAGGCGTTATCTTCACTGGAAGTTGGGACCGGTGGGTGGGTGAGGAATGCTTCAATTATGCAAATGTAGGCGCTAAGATGTCGTGGCTTTAGCAAGTGGAGCCATATCATGCTAATTTTTTAATTAAAACAGACTTGGATGCAAAATTGTCAAAAATGTTACAAAGAGATCTTTTGTGTTACGGGCCTTGCTGATTGCGTAAGCGGCCCATTCCCGGGATTGAAATACTTTTGGGACTGCTATTCAGATGACTCAACCCTGGCGTAAAATTGTAAGTGTCCTAATCCGTGCAAGAGAAGAGGAGACTGCAAAAGGGAATGGGAGTATGGAGGAAAATGTCGCGTGCTTGCCAATGAAGTTATTGAGATCTACTGGATTAATGAATATGGGAGTCATCTTTCAAGCACTAAGGCTCATCGCAGCCTCGGCAACGCCAATCGCTCAAAATAGTGCCAGGAGTCGTAACGAATGCGCTGGGGCTTTTAAATGTTTTGGCGTAATACTCACGCTGTCGTGTTTGGCTTGCCGACAAAAGAAACTTTCCGGGTATTAAGGTGAGGTGGCTGACACTGCGTCTGACTTCTTCCCGATCCCTAGGCCCTGCGCACCAGATCGCTTATTGCTACCCCCCCCTGGCAATAGCCCCCAGCCACCCCAGCCCCGTTGCCGCGCAGCCACCCGAGCCGCCCCCGCCGCCGCAACCGCTGGCAGGCGCTGAGTCCTGAGGAGCTGCGGGCCCAGGCGACCGAGCGGCGCATCCAAGCTGGCGGTTCCGGGTCATTGCCCTGGCAGCCGCACCCGACCTTGGTGGCACTGCAGGAGCGGCTGCAGTTGGTGGCCGATTGCTGGAACCTGCTCGATGGCACCGGTGGCCAGTCCAGGCGGGGCCTGTATCTGCCCCAGGGCAGCAAGGAGCCAGAGGCCGCCTACCGGCAACGGCTAGCCAATGCCCGGCCGAGTGGGTTCTTCCGCGATGCCCTGCGCACCTACGCCGGGATGCTGGCCTCTGTGCAATGGCGCGACCTCCCGGGCTCCCTGGCGGGGGTGCTCAGCGATGTGGATGGGCTCGGGACAGACCTGGGCGTGTTTTTGTTCCTGGCCGACCTGCTGGTGCTGCGCGATGGCGGCGCCTTGGTGCTGGTGCTGCCGGCGGAGCACCGCTGGCCGTCAGAAGGGCACCGCCAAGAAGCGATCCGGCGCGGTGATCGGCTGTCCTTGCCCCGACTGGCGTTGGTGCCCCGGCGGGATTGCTTGGACTGGCAGCTGGCCAATGGCGATGGCCTGCCGCAACGGATCCGCTGGCGGGAGCGGTGCAGCCAGGGCCAGGCTCAAGCCCAAGGACCTTTCTCCCCACTGGCAGACGGGGTGGCCGTTCACCTGCTGGGTCCTGGCTCCCCTCTACAGCAGCCCGATCACCCGGAGGGTTGGATCTACCGGGAGGCCCTGCTGCAACCCGGGGGCCTGCAATTCAGTTCCTACCGCGCGGTGGCCAGCAGTACCGAACCAGCCGGTTACCGGGCCGAACGGATCGGCCGGCCGTTGGTGCTGCCCGCTCAGCAGCTGCTGCCGGCGGTTTGGTATGCCGCCGATGGGGCGGCCTTTGGGGAAGGCGACCTGCCCCACCTGGGCCTGGCCAACCAGTACCTCAACCACTACCGGCTCAAAAGTGACTACGAGGATCTGCTCAGTCGTTGCGCCCTACCCGTGGGGGTGCGCACTGGCCTGGTGGACCAGTTCGGCTACCAGCGCGATGAGGACGGCGCCGGCCGCCAGCCGGAACAGCTGACCCTCTCGACCAGCACGTTCATGGACCTGCCAGAAGGGGCCGATTTCCAGTGGAAAGAGATCCGGGCCCAGTCGCTGGCGGAACACCGGGCCTATCTGACGTTGCTGGATGAAACGATGCACCGCGACGCGTTGGTGCCCACCCAGAACCGGGGCGCCGGCCGCAGCGACAGCGAAATATCGCTCTGCGCCGGCCAGGCCTATGCCTTGCTGCAATCGCTGGCGACCCAGAAGAGCTCGATCTTTTCGTCGCTCTTGGGCCACTGGTGCCGCCAGAGCGGCGAGACGCTGGCCCAAGGCGCTGGGATCTCCCTGAGCGTGACCCCGATGACGCCGCCGGTGCGGCCCCAGCCGAGCGTGGCCGAATGGCTGGAGCTGGAGGCCCGGGGCGTCATCAGCCGCGACAAACTCCGCCAGCAGCTGGCGATCAGTGCGGCACCGGGGCAAGTGAACCCTGTGGGCCAGGGGACATTGCCATGAGCACAGGAGCTGCGAGCAGCTGGCGAGCCGGCGACCTGGAGTCGATCCGCTCTGCACTGGGCATCCCGGTGTGCGCGGCCTCGATCGGGGCGATCGGGAGAGCGATGGCGGAGCTGGAGCGCGATTACCCCGCGGGGATCGCCGTTGCCGTGGGGAGCCTGAATCGGATCAAGGAGATCGACCAGCAACTGGCCAGCACCCCGGTGGCTGCCGAGCCGGTGGTGATCAAGACAAGCCGCAAGGGGGCCGCTGGCCCCGTGCCAGCCGAGCTGCCGAAACGAAAGCTGGATGTGATCGAGTTCGCCACCGAGCTGCTGATCGAGGAGGTAGCGACCGAATACGCCCTGCCAGAGAGCACCGGCCCCAGCCTGGCGGCCCAACGGCGCCAACAGGTGGAGGCCTTGCTGCTGGTGTTGCCCGGACTGCGGGTGTGGCAACCCCAGGCGCCTCCCCGGTTCCAGGGCCGGCTAGAGCGCAGCTGATGGCGACCCCAGCCCTACAGAGCGTGGCGAATGCACGCTTGCTGCTGCACCAGCTGGATTACCCCGGCGCCATCTCCGCCAAGCCGATCGCCCGCCAGGCCTGGGAGGTCGCCTTGAAGCAAATGGATCTGATCTCCAGCCGCGACAACGGCCCGGGCATCGATACGGGCGACATCCTGTGTGAGGGCTATCTGTGTCGGGCCGCCTTGCTGCCGGTGAGGACTACCGAACCCTGGGACTGGTTAGCGACGGAACTGCCCTGGCAGGAGCCGGGACTGCGGGCCGTGCTCGATGAACCTGAAACGGGCCGCCGCTCAACGATTGAGGTGCCGGCAGACGGCCTCTGCTGGTTTGGCGACGAGAGCGGCCTGACGACGCCCGGGTCGTTGCCCGATCAACCGCGGGCTGTGCTGGCGGGGGTGTCGCTGCTGCTGGTGGGAGCGGCCTATGGCCCCGGCGGGATTGGGGCGCTGCTGCAGGCGGAGCTTGGGGAGGCGATCACGGTGGCGATCAAGCCCAACCGGATGCAGGTGATCGGTCCAGGTGACACTTTGGCGGTGCTGGCGGCTCGCTACGGAACCACCGTTGATGCCCTGCGGCAAGTGAACTCGGAGCTGCAGGACCTCAAGGGTATTGCGGCGGCCAAGGGGGATTCTCTCTACGGGCTGGCTGGAAGGTATGGCACCAGCACCGGAGGCCTGCGCCAGGACAATCCGGCGTTGATGCAAGCGATTGATCACCTAGTGGCCGACGGCGACACCCTTGCGAACCTGGCGAGCCGCCAGCAGGAAACGGTGAGCGCTCTGCGCCTGTTCAACCCACAACTGGCCCGTTATCCGGCGTCGGCGCCGTTACCAGCGAGCGTGACGATCCAGCTACCGGCGATCGGGGTGGCGGATGCGTTGGCGGTAGGGATGGAACTGCTGGTGCCCCAGGTTGAACCGGGCGATTCGCTGCCGGTGGGGGGCTGGGTGCTGGTGCCGCCCCAGCGGGGGGTGGGTGGTTTGGCGGAGTTGTAGTAAACCCTCAATGCCTTAGTGATATCCGTTAAACAAAACAATAAGATAAATCAAACGCTGGATCTGCTTGCCCCTTGGTTTCTAAGATAAGCGTATCAATAATGCTTTTTGGCCAATGCAGGCTTGGAAAAAATTCTTGGCCAGTTCAACGCAGGGCATGGCTTCCGGGGTTGCAATAGGATCTCTTGGGTTGAATGCGCTGCCATTGCTCATCTTTTCTGTTTTGCTGGATTCTGTTGCCATTGGAAATTTGCGCAGGATTGGAGTTTCGAAAGAGGTCAATAAATCAAAAGATATTGCCACCCTGTGTCTATTGCCTGTGCTCGTAAATGGGGGATTTTCCTTGATCGGCGTACGAATCGCGCAAACATTTTCCCCGCTCGGGTCAATCGCAAGAAGAGATTTCTATGCCGTTGCCGCAGAGCCGCTAACCAAGGATAGTGTCAACAGAATTTCAGAGAAAATTGACTTTTTATCGGAGCCAAGGCAATCGTATTGGCTATCGACTGATCAATTGCATGGCTTGGCTAAGAAGCGCAAGACAGTTGAAAAAACAAAGGAACTACTTCAAGGAGATGCCAAGATTGTAGCAACAATAAATTATCTCATTAGTACCCCTGTGAACACATCTAATTACAAGAATATACTAGATATCACGAAAAGCGTTGAGACGGACAGTCGTACCAAGTTGGTGGCGACGGAGAGTCAACGCAAGAGCGCAATGCAATCAAGAACAAAGGCACTCAAGATTGCTTCTGAGGAATACGAAAGCTCCCATCCAACTGCATACGAAGCCACAATTACGTATAATTGGGTTGACGCGCCCAGCCGGGTTATCCGTGGTTCAGGATTTGTTCGCAATGGTGTTTTGTATATAAACACTGATGATAAGTGCAGTCTTAAGGGTGAGCCTGGTCAGGATGGATATGGAGCGTGCTCAGTCGTTATGGCTGGTAAGCGACCTGTTTCTCTTCTCTCGTGGAACCCAGTTGATGGGTTTGTCCTAATTAAGGCGAGTTTTGGGAAGCCCTTAAAGAACCCTGGCTCTGGAGTAACTGAGAACCCGTTTTTGGTAGAATACTACCAGCGAATGGATGGTGTCATGAAAGATTTTAGGCGAGAGCGCGAATTGGGAGACAAATACTGCAGAAAAGAAAAAGGATCGGCAAGAGATGAATGCTACGGTAAGTTTTGAAGGGAAATTTATTGCAAGTAGCCTGCAACCCCTCGCATAGTGGACGAGAGATATTGGGTCAGTGAGCGAGACGCGGCCAAAGAATATTTTTTGAATAAGAAGGAAACTGCGTAATCACTTGATTCCACATCTCGGAAATCATGCTACGGCCTTTGGCGCTCCTTTCAAGGCGATGACTGTGAGTGGGTTCTGAAGAGGAACCGACCGGAACCGCCTTTGCTTCGTCGTCAATCCCAGTAAGGCTCCCCACCCCTGGCAATAGCCCCCGTAGGTCAAGCCCGGATGGGGGACCTGCTGCAACCACAGCCGTGATGGGTGGACCGATGAACCGCTTTTTCAATTCCAGCGCCCTGGGCGCAACAGATCCTGCTGGCCAGGACGACCAAGGCCAAATGGCCAATGCCCAAGGCAGGCAGCCCCTGCAGCGCTACAGCCAGCCGCAGCAATGGCCGAACCAGGACCCTGGCACCGACGCCGATCCCCTTGATGGGACGGATACCGCCGGTGACCACGACGATGACCTGGAGGCCGACGACGACCTGCCGGTGGACCTGCCGGAGTCCAAGGGCTCCGAGGTGCCAGAAGCCCTCAAGGCGGAGCGGCGCAAGACCAACCAGCTGGAGCACGACATCCGCGTCCTGAAACGCCAGCTGCAGGAGTTCTCCAAGATCAACCCGGACGAATACGAGCGACTCCAGGACGCCGAACGTCAAAAGGTGGAGCTGGAGCGGGAACTAGCCAGCCGCGAACGCCAACTGGAGGCCGCCGCCCAGCGCAAGGTCAGGGCCGCCGCCAAGGAACGGGATGAAGCCCAGGCCGAAGTGCTGAACCTGCGCAAGGAGCGCCTGCTGGAGCGCTTGTTCCTCGATGCCGATGGCCGCGCCGGTGGCGATAACCGCGGCTCCTTTTTTGAGATCTTCCAAAAGCAGGTGGGATCTGAATTTCGTCTCACCACCGGCAGCAACGGCCGCGATGTGCTGGAACCGATCGACTCCAAGGGCAACGTGCTGCTGGGGGACCACGGCAACCTCGATGCCGCAAGCCATGTCGAAACCCTGCGCACCCACCCCGTATTGGGGTTCCTCTTCAACCAGCGGGGCGGCCTGGGCCCAGCGGCGGTAATCGCCGAATTCGATGGCAACGGCCAGGCCACCAACCTGCAGGCCATGAGTGCCAGCGAGTTGTACCTGGCCAGCTACGCCCGTAAACCCGCCGGCCCCAGGGGCTAGAGGGGCAGAGCCCCGGGGGCATTGTTCCCCTTGCGATTTGGAGGGCAGCCAGGATTAGCCGGCTGCCCGGGGTATAACTGCCCCAGGCGGCCTTGGCGATCAGCCGCGCTCAGCGCCTATCAATCGTGGTGGGTTCACCCAGCTAGCTGCTCCCCTTTTGCGTTGACCGTCACCATGGCCAAATCCGTGTTGCTTTTATTGGCGGCGTCAGCCTCCCTGCTGGGCTGTGTCTGCAGCTCAGCATTGGCTCAGCAGCCGGTGAAACCGCTGCCCAAGGTGGGAGGTTGCCCACTTGGGTACTACAGCTCTGGCGGCTACTGCGTGCCGAGCTCTGGTGGTAACACCCGTGGCGCCATCGAGAAAAGTGGTGCTGGTTGTCCGCTGGGTTTTTATTCCTCTGGCAACTACTGCCTCAGCAGCCCAAGCAACGAGCGAGAAGCGATCCAGAAGAGCGGCAAGGGATGCCCGCTGGGTTGGTATTCATCCGGCAGCTACTGCGTCAGGAGCCGTTGAGATCTGTCTTGCTGGCAGTTCTATGCTGCAGATCTTGCTGAGCTGCCGTGCCCCAAAATGAGTTGTTGCGGTTTCTGGCCCAGGTGAAGGCTGATCCAGCCCTGCGGCAAATGATGGCCGACGCCCTTACCGCCGATGAGGTGTCGTTGCTGGCCCAAGAGCGGGGCTTTCTGGTCTCTGGCAGCGACATCCTGCGTTTCCACGGCCAGTCGGCTTCTGGGATCCGCATCAGCCGGATCGATCACCCTGGCGAATATCCCGGCCGCTACTACTGAGCGCGCTTTAGCCCGCAATCTGCTCATACAAAAAACCCCCTGAGGAATACCTCAAGGGCGCTGGCTATGAACATTCCAATGGTGGTTGATCGAAGCTGCTGGCATTGGCACCTGGGGCCATGCATTCCAAGTGTGGGGCGGATTGTCCTCCTGAGGGCACCTGTGGTGGTGCGGCTGGAGTGTCGATCAGTCAGGCGCACGAGGTGAACGGCATTGGGGAATGCTGCTCTGTTGCCCGGCTGAACGACCCGCTCACGGATAGGTCAATACTGTTGGAGCAGGGGCCTGCAGTCAGCGTGCTTCTTGAACCTGGCGGGGTAGCGTGTCGTCCATGTTGGGCGCCTCCTGGGTTGATGGGCACAGCATTGCTGCGCTAGCGGCTCAGCACAATCAGCTTTTAAACGCATTGCTTCTGGCTGCAGAGCGGAACAAGGTGGAGTTGCTTTGTGGCAGGCAGCAGCTCAGGCCCTGCGCAGTGGTGGTTCCCCGCCGGGCATTACCTCTCCAAAAGCCACCTCCAGCGCCTGGCCCCTGCGGTCGAAGCGTGGCCTGTCAACTACGAAGGCGGGTCGCGCACGCTGAGGAGGGCCGCCGCCGGTATCGGTGGGGTGAGCGAGAGGCTGAGCCCAATGGGCCTGCCAACCAGGTGTCCCAAGAAAAGGGGCCCCATAAGGGCCCCCCCTTGGGCCTAGATCACCGAGATGGTGGTATTGGCCCGGCCCTGCAGCTTGCGGGCTAGCTCATGGGCCTTAGCCATGGGCATGAAGCGGACCTTTTTGACGGGCTTACCGCGACGGCCCAGGGGGACATCGAGGCGTTCATGGCCAAAGGCCTTGATGCCATCGGGATAGACATGCATCACCAGGGCGCGGATTTCGCAGCTTGGGGCCTTGCTGATCGCCATGGAAGAAACGGCGTGGGACACCGCTCTTGCGCCTCACCCCGCAGGCTGTTGCAAGGACCGCGCAGCGGCCTGGCCTGATCCTTGCAACGGCCGAGGAGTGGGGCATCTTTTGCGGGGCCCTGCCGGTTCTTTGGCGATGGGGATTGGCCTGGCTGCGGGAGGGCTGGCGGTGTCGGGCTGGACAGCAGGGCTGCTGTGGACTCGCTGGCTAAAAGGGTGTTCCTCAAATGAGCGGCTGAGTCTTGGTGACGTTGCCCTCGGGGATGGGGCCCTGGCGCTGCAGGATTGGGATCACGCTGCTGATGCCCAGGGCCAGGAAGCAGAGGGCGCCGAGTAGCGCTAACAGCCGCAGACCAAGAGGCCGGCCAGGATCTTTATCCCAGGCTTCTGGGTCGATCGGCTCCACAGGGAGATGCCTCGGTGGCCTGGGGCGATGGCTCATGGAATGGACGTCATGGCCTGCAGCCTGCCCGAACGGGATTTACCATGCAGACCCATTGAAAAGGGCGTCCCGTGGGGGACGCCCTAGGGCCGGTTGCAGGGCTTGGGCTTGCTCAGCCCTGGTCGCGTCCCTTAGCGTGGTGTAAATCCCGAGGCCCGAATGCCCTGATCAGAGGTTGAACAGGGTGGAATGACGAGCCGTCATTCCGGAGGTGCGAATGCACTTCTGTTTGCCACGATGAATCGAGACGAATGACTTGTCAAGTCTTTCGTCAGATCGCGGATGTGTTGTGAGCTGGAGTGCTCTGGGGCAGCCTGAGGTTGTACCGGCCGGCCCCCGGGCGGCGATCAATGCCGCTGCGCCTTGTAGGTCGCTGCAGCCTCGATCACCTGGGGCCTGAGTTCTGTCTCTCTCAGGCGCTGAGGGCTTGCAGAGTGGGTATGTCGTCCAGGTCCGGGATGTCGGCCATGCTCTCGGCGGAGAACATGCGGCGGCCCTCCAGCTGCCAGTGCTCGTGTTGCTCCAGCAGCACCGCCCCCACAAGGCGCGTGATGGCGGGGTCGTTGGGGAAGATGCCGACGACGCGAGTCCGGCGCTTGATCTCCTCGTTGACCCGCTCCAGCAGGTTGGTGCTCCAGACCTTTTTCCAGTGGGGCTGCGGGAAGTGACGGAACGCCAGCACATCCTCCCGCGCCTCGTTCATCAGCGTGGCGGCCTTGGGAAAGCGATCGGCCAGCGAAGTGGCCAGATCGTCCCAGCGTGACGCGATCTCCTCAGTGGTTTCCTGGGCGAACACGCTGCGCAGGGCGGCCGTGACCATGCCCTGGTGAGCCTTGGGGACGCACTGCAGCAGGTTGCGGGCGAAATGGACACGACACCGCTGCCAGACGCTCCCCTGCAGTTGGCGGCGAATGGCCTTGGTCAGCCCCGCATGAGCATCTGAGATGACCAGCCTGACGCCAGCAAGGCCCCGCTCCTTGAGGTGAGCCACGAATTCCGCCCAGAAGACCTCGCTCTCGCTGTCGCCCACCTTGATGCCCAGTAACTCCCGGCGACCATCGGCGTTGACGCCCATGGCCACCACCACGGCCCGTGAGCAGACCTGCTGGGCCTTGCCGAGGCGGCCCTTGAGGTAGGTGGCATCCAGGTACACGTAGGCGTAGCTGCTGCTCTCCAGAGGCCTGCTCAGAAACGCCTGCACCTGCTGGTCGATCTCCTGGCAGATGCGACTTACCTGCGACTTAGAGATGCCGCTCTGGGAGCCCAGGGCAGCCACCAGGGCATCAACCTTGCGGGTCGATACCCCGCTGATGTAGGCCTCCATGATCACCGCATACAGGGCCTGATCGACCCGGCGGCGGGGCTCAAGGATCGAGGGCAGAAAGCTGCCGGCCCGCAATTTGGGGATCTGCAGCGCCAGATCCCCCACCTGGCTGGTCAGGGTGCGGGGCCGGTAGCCGTTGCGGTGGCCGAGGCGCTCCTCGGTGCGCTCATGACGGTCAGCACCGAGGAACGCGGCAACCTCCAGCTCGATCAGCTGCTGCAGCCCATGGCGGGCCAACTCGGGGATCAACTCGCCGGCGCTACTGCCATCGAGTAGCGAGGCCAGCTCAGGTGCGGCACAGTGTCTGGTGGGCATGGTTCGTCTGGTTGAGGTGGTACTCGAACCAGGGAAACGGGCCTGCCCACCCCTTGCAACGTCAGCTGTGGAGCCGATCGCCTGAGGTGTGCGGCCCACCCCGGCTACGCCGGGGTGGGGGTGCCGGGGATTTACACCACTGCAGGGGACGCCAGCTGTCACTCCTGCCAATATCCACGACAGCCAGATGCTTCCACTCCTGCTTGATCCAGAAAACGAGCATGACTATGTCTGGGCAGACTCAGCATATTCCGG
>CALRRL020000046.1:0-11700 GCA_943370565.1 Synechococcus sp. UW140
GGTTCCGACATTGATTTGGCTTTCAGCAGTCCTGTCGATTACACAGCCCAGCTAGCTGGGGCCTTTGAGGAGCTGCCGATTCCCTACCTGGTCGATGTCACCCACTGGGAAAGCCTGGCCCATGACGGCCTGCGCCAGCACATCGAGCAAGTGGGCATCCTTCTTTGTTGATCTGAATTGATCTGAATTGATCTGAACGGGTCTGATCAGAGCTGAGCTCAGCTGATCAATTCCAGATCAGACCTAGGGCTCAAACCTGTTCTTCCCACCACCCAGGTCATGCTGCCGTTGGGTTGGGGTGCCGGGGGAGTTGATTAATGGCGGCGCGGCGCAGCTCCCGGCGGCATCTGCGGCGTCCGTTGTTGCCCTGCTCTGAGGATTCAGATCGGTCAACGGGGTCGTGGCGGCTCAAGAGTCGATCCGGGGTTCGATCGGTGCTTCCCAGATCGTCGTTGGCTGCTGTCCTTCTAGATGGGTGATCAGCTCATGGAAGCGGCTACGGGCGTAGTGGAGCTGGGTCCAGGCGGTGAGGGCCTCACAGAACAGGCGCTGGCGCTCCTGATCCGCCGGCAAGGTTGGGATAACGGGTGGCCCGAGGGTCGGAAAGAAGTGTTCGGTGGCTGTTTTCAGCAACGCTGCCGCTAGCAGCGAACTGTTGCGATGGCCGGCCCAGTACTCGCGCTCAAAGGCGGCGAGGGTCAAGTGGGCTACCTGGGCCACGGTGGGCGTACTGGCAGGAGGGGGGACAAACATCAGAAGGGAAGCTCCTGGGGTGTGTGGGTGGATGCAACCGCAATCGGATCCGCTGCCGGCGCCATAGCGCTGACATCGGGAGGCATGATGGAACCGGGCCCTATGGGCCCAGGTCCGATGGATCCTGGTCCGTTGGACCCGGCAGCGCTGAGGCCAGCGGGGTCACGTAGCTGGATGGTGCGATAGGCGTTGCCGGCTTTGGAACGATTGAGGTACTCAAACGCTAGAAGTCGAATCACGTTGGTGCCGAGGTAGCTGTCGTACTCGCCGGCCTGGCTGAGTAACCATTCAGCGAGGGCATGGACCTCATCGAGGGGTAGAACCAAGCTGCCAGAGGCGCTATAGCTAGAAGCTGCCTGCTTGGGCGGAAACAGGCGGATCATCATCTTGGGTAGGGCCATGGCGGAATCGGTGATGAAATAGAAACAACAGGAGGCAGTTGTGTGGCTGTAGCTACAGCTCAGGTACCTGTGTAGACCTGTGATCTGGATAACAAAGAAGGCACCCTTGGTAGCAACCAAGACGAGCAGCCCAGACCCTTAGGCCTGCTCACCTTTTCCATTGCCAGGGCTTTGCCCACCGCCAAGGCTGGCGATCTGCTCGCGAATAAAGGCCGCATGGCCGCTGGTGCGGATGTAATCGGACACCATCGCCTCGGCCGGTAGGCCGAACTGCAGTCGGAAGGCCTGCACCAGTTGGGGAAAGGCAGACGGGGGCAAGGTGCGGATCTCAGCGATCAAGGCCTGCACGGCCCCGTCGTCCAGCTCAGCGAGTTCAAAGGGCGGCATGGCCGTCGGTTGCGGCCCTCGGCCGGATGGCCCAGCTTGTGAACCTGTGGGCGTCTTTTGTAGAGGAGCAACCGCTGCTGCTGCCTGGGCGGGAGTGGGCTCCCGAGCTGCGGGGTCCACCGGAACTGCTGCAACTGCTTCGAGCACGGTTGCTGTTGCGGCTCCCTGGGATGGGGATGCAACCACTGGCCGGGTTAGGAGGCGCCCCCGGGCTCCTTGCTGGCGTGGCTGCGGCGGCTCCGGAGCAGGCGCTGCCCCGTTCGAGGAAGCCATGGGGACAGGAGTTGCCTGAGCTTGGTTGGTACCAGCTGCGATGGCGGGTCGCCCCACCAAGGACAGACCAGCACCCTGGGGGATCGGCATGGGCCCCATTGGGCGTTGACCAACCTCCTGGGCCTCTTTGCCGAGGTGGCCGTCGGTGTCCTCCGCCGCCAAGGACAGCAGGGCCAGGATTTGATAGCGACGCAGATAGGTGATCGCCGCCCCGATCGAATGCAGCGGGTTAGTGGTGGTGCCCAGGCTTTGCAGGACCGATTGCAGCCCCTTGATCTGGTCATCAAGCCGGAGCCCGGGTTGGCGTGGCACCGCCGGCGCCATGGGCCCTTGGCCCTGACCTTGGGAACTCGCTGGTTGGGCAGGTGCGGCCCCTACTGGGGGCTTGGCAGGCAGCACAAACGGCACGGCGCCTAGGGCAGCGAGATCGAGGTCCAGGGGGAACTGCTCGAGCGCCAGCACCCGCAAGTCATGCAGGCGGCCCAACATCCCGTTGAGGGTCGGCAAGGGCACCACCGAACTGATCGATTCCCCACTGGGGGCATGCAACAACTGGGTTCGCAGCAGGCTCTGGCCACCACTGGCCATGCCCCCGCCATCTGCCGTGGAACCAGCCACAGGGCTGCCAAACGGGTGAGCGCTAGCTCCAGCCGGCGCCTGGCTGGCACAGCCACCCTTCTCCTCCAGGGTTTGGGTGAGCAGCAGCCCCTGGTCGAGCAGCGGTGTGGTCACCACCTCCAGCACGGCATGCAAATCGGCGAATTTGCCGTATTTCGCTTCTGTGCCCTTAAAGATAGGCCCGACATGGCGATGGAAAGCCAGCAGCGCCAACGCCAAGGTGGCGGGATAGGCACCGGGCACCGGCGACCCAACAGCTGCGGCCTCGGCCACCCCGTTCAGACCCGGGGGAGCGGGATTAACGCGACCAGACATAGCGACCACTAAGCATCGCAGGTCTTGCGATCCTAGCTGTAACGCACGTTAGTCGTCAATGAACTGGACTATCAGCTGATTGATGGGGTGCTGGACTGGGAGGCCTTGCTCTGGCTTGTTGCGTCTGGCTTGGGCTTGCTGCGGGCCTGGGGCTTGGCCTTGGTTGCGGCTTTGCTGGCGGTCGCGCCGGCGGCCTTGGCCCTGCTGGTTGCTGGCTTTGCCTTGGCCCCGACGCGCTCGGGCGGCTGCGGCGGTTCTGAGGCAGGGCCCTGCTCCAAAGCCTTGGCCCAGCTGGAGAGGGCCAGTTCCGCCCGCATCACGCCTTCCACATCGACCAGGGCCTGCAGCTGCTGGGGGCTCCAAAGGTGCCAGCCGCTCAGCACGGTGCGCAGCACCTCCAGCTCGTCTCCCGTCAGGGGCCGGGGCCGCATCGAGGCCACATGGGCAGCCAGGCCATGCCAGGCCTGGGGCAAGGACAGGCCATGGGCACCAGCCAGCGAGCGGAACTGCTCCGAGGCCCCATTGCTCCTAGCTGTTGCCTCCTGCTCCGTTGGCAGGGGCCGTTGCCGCGCCCAGGCAGGTGCTGGCTCTTCCCCAATGAAGTGGGCAAAGAAGTCCGTCGCCACCCACAGGTCGCCGTCTTCGTGGGTGATGGGTTTTTGGCGGGCGATCCGTTCCTTGAGGGCCTGATCTTCTATCGGCCCGTAGTCACCTTTGGCCAAGCGGGCATTCATCAGGCCCAGCTGGATGAAGGTCACCGGGTAGGGCTGCTCGATCCTGCCCCGCTGCAGCTTGTTGAACGTCGAATCGGCCACGGCCGGGAAATCGGCGGCCTTGCCCCAGCGCAGGGGGATGTCATGGCTCCAGCCTCCCCGCTCCAGCCACAGGGTCAAGGTGCGCCCAAAGGCCAGCCGGGCCTCCTGGGGTGGGTAAAGGGCATGGATCGGATTGGCCATTGCTCTCCTACGGGTAACGCCAACTAGCGCACACTCTGCTTGATCTCGGCCCCTATCGCCACGGGTTGCTCCGGCAGGGCCAGTACCAGCCGGGCCCATTGCTCTGGGGTCAGCACCACCCTCCAGGAGCCGCCGCGAAACCGGATCAAGCTGGCGGCATGGGGCAGGCCGCCGCAGAGCCGTTGCCGTTCGGCGCCTAAGGGCTTTTCCCGGGCAGAGCGGGCCACATCGCTCCAGTTGGCCACCTGCAAGGCAAAGCCAGGCAGGCCATCGAGATCGCCCTGGTCGTCCTGGCGTCCGGCGCCAAGCTTGCGGCGAATGGGTCTGGCCAGCAGCAGGGCTAGCAAGGCCGCCGCCTCCCGTTCGGCGCTGTCACCGCGGCGTTTGGCGGCATTGGCCATGGCGCTGCCTGCAAGCTGGCAGAAATGTAGCAAGCGCTAAGGGAAATGCACACCCTTAGCGCATGGAGATTGGCTGGCATGAGCTGGGCCTTGAGCTGACCCTTGACCTGGGCCTTGCGCTTGCCCTGGGCGGTGGCTCAGGGGCCCATCCACCCGTTGTGCCACCGGTTGGACGCCCAGTTGGTGGAGCCGCACCAGGGCCTGCCACTCGCCCGGATGGGCCGCGATCCATTCCCGCGCCAGGTTGCGCACCGGCTTGATGCAGCCAGCGCCCGGATACCGCATCGCAGGCGAGCGCCGGCCTGGCCAGCCACTCGGGCCGTGGTGGCCATCGCCGGAGCGCATCCGGTCCCGCTCCAGTTCCCGGCTGGCCGGGGTGGCGATATCGAGTTCCTCCAGGCTCATCAGGCCCCGGGCCACCAGCACCGCTAGTTGCAGACCCAGGCTCATGACCCCTGCCCCCAGCGAACGGGATGCAGTTCCGGCAGGCCCGCCAGCTGGGCCAGCACACCCCCTGGTTCGTGGCGGGCGCCGTCATGCCCTCCATGTCCCTGGGCGTCGAGCTCTAGCTGGCTACTCGGCAGCGGCTGGAAGCCTGTCCCCGCCATCCGCTGGGCCAGATCCGGCCGCAGGCCCCAGTTGAAATTGGGCAGGCCGTTCTCCAGCCGGTAGAGGTAGCGGAGCAGGGCCACCGGGATCGCCAGCTCCTGGGGCCGAGCTGGATCAAGCAGCAGCTGGGCGCTGGCATAGGCCAGGTGGTGGGAGCTCAGTTCCTGCTGCACCTGCACCGGCAGGGTGGTCCAGAGCAGCAGCTGGGCATCAACGCTGGGCCGTTTGGCGTAGGGCAACAATTCGCTGATCGCCCCAACGGCCCCGGCAAAGTCCTTGGCAGTGATCGCCATTGCTCACGCCCCCCCGCCCTGTTGAACAAGGGCTGAGCGAAAGGACGTCTGGGACTGCTGCCACTCAGCGGCATAGCTCGCCAGCTCCGACGCGCTGGGCAGGGTGGGATTGGGCACATGGGCTGAGTGCATCCAGGCATTGGGGCCCAGGTCTGTCCCAGCTGGGTTGGCCTGCTTGAGCAGCTTTTCGCGGTGGCTGATGTAGGCGCAGGTCACCTCGGTGTCACTGCAGGACTTGCCGTAGGTGGCGCGGTAGCGGCGAATGAAGCTCGGCAGCCCTGGCCAGAGACTGCCCTCATCGAGCTCCTCGTCAGACACCAGGACCGGTTGGGGCTGGCTCTGGCGCCAGCTAAGCCAGGTGCGGAATTTCACCATCGCCCAGCCCTTCTGAACGCCCGTTACCAGCTGCTCGCGCACGGCTTCTATGCCGCCGAGGGGCGATTCGGCGATCTGGATTAACTCGCTTTGCAGCACCGCAAATGCCATGGCGTTGCGCGGTCCGGGCTTGCCGCACCAGAAGTGGATCAGCTCTGCGCCCACCTCAAACAGCCGCCGATCAACCGGAATGGACTGCGGATTGAAATTCGGGTCAGGCACCACCACCGGGCCCTGCGGTACCCCACGAGACCCAGCCCTCGGGCCCGGGTCAGCCGCAGCCGGGCTGTTCCCCCCTGTTAACGGCTGCGGGCTGTTGGTCTGGCTGCTGGCCCAGCTGCTGGGTTCGCTCCAGGTCAAATTTTCCAAAAAGGGTCCCTCCTCCTCCTCTGGTCTGCTGGCTGTTGCCCCGGCCTGGGCCGCTGAGGAGGAGGTAGGAGGAGGAGTTATTCCTTTCTTCTCTACTTCTTTACTAGATATAGAGGGGTGAGCATTTTCTGCTCGCTGCTGAGTACTTTCTGCTCGCTTTTGAGTTTTTTCTGCTCGGGGGGTGAGCACTTTTTGCTCAGCAGGGCCTGGTGCGCCGTGCGAGGTGAATGTTTTTTGCTCACCGGTTGGGCTTTCAAGCGCAATCCAGTTGCAGAGAGGGTTTTCGCTGAGCACTTTTTGCTCACCACTCGTTTCGAGGCCCTCGTGGCTGAGTCTTTTTTGCTCACCCCCTCCGCTGTCCTGCTCACAGGTGAGTGAGTTCTGCTCACCCCCTTCTTTGATCTGATCAGGCGTGAATGGTTTTTGCTCGGCAGGGTCTGGCCCTTGCCCATCTAACTCGTCCTCCGCGTCTCGCATCGAGAAGGCCACCAGGGGCAGGAGCTCGGCGAGAGCCTTACGGGCGCTGGCCTGGGACACCCCGGCAATGCGGGCTAAGGAGCGGCTGCTCTGGGCGGGTATCGGCCGGTCGTTGCGGAAGTAGGTGAGCAACCGCAACCAGCAGCGCAGGGCAGAGGAACTCATCCGATCGCAGGCCCAGCTAGCGCGGGCGTAGTCGATCTGCAAATAGGGGCGCCCCGGCACCAGGCCAGGGCAGGACGGGGAAGCAAGCATCGGGCCTCAGGGTTGAGGGGTCAGAGCAGCGCTGCGACTCGGGGCGCCGCCTTGCCCGGTCCTGGCGGCAGGGATTACGGGCAGCGACCAGGAAAACCGTTGCAGCGTGGTGCTACTTGCGGACGCTATCATGGTTGTCTGGGCTGTGTTGGGTTAGTCAGCAGTCACCAGTGGAGCAGCAGCGCCCCCTCCCCGATGGCAGGTCCCATGGCAGCTACAACGGCAGCTCCACTGCAGTCGCTTCCCGTCCAGACCCCCCCGTCGCTGGCCCCTGCTCTGGCCCTGGCGCTGGACACCAACACAGCCCTGGCAATGGCCAGCAGCTGGCTTGAGCCCCTGCCGATCGCCCGTGATGACGCCAGCTGGACCTACTGGCACACCAAAACCGGCCACCGCTTTCCGGTCTCGATCACCGGGGTCATCAGCCGCGTGCACAAAAGCAACATTGCCCTGGCGCGAATTGAGGCCTGCCGGGAGGTCTGGGAACCCCGCGGCAACACCTGCCATGCCGCCCTGCAGCACTTTGCGATTGCCCGCTGGGGGCATCCGGCGATTCAGGGGTCTTCCAGCAGCCAGCATTTGCCCTGGCCCGACTGGCAGCTCCCCCCGGATCCCCACGGCCCCCTCTATGGCGCCTATGGGGCCTGGATCGAACCGCTGCTTGCCGAACCGCTCTGGGACCACGTCAGCGTGATCGGCAGCGAGCTGATGCTCTTTGATCTCGATCGCAACGTGGCCGGCACGATTGATCTGGTCCTGCGGCTCCCCGATGGCAGCTGCGCCCTGGCCGATCTAAAAACCTTGTCCGCCAAGGGCAGCCGCTACGACACGCGCCCCCAACTGGGGGCAGGCATCGTCATGGCCGAACAGCACTACGGCCTGGAGTTCTCCAGGGGCCTGACGATCTGGAGCAAGCCGGGCCAATGCCGGATCCAAAGCCATACAGCCCAGGAGTGCCGCCAAAGCTGGACAGGCACCTTTTCTGCCTACGAGCAGCGCTGGCGTCCCTTCTGACGCGCTCCGGGGATTAAGAACTAATTTTTGCGCAATAGCGTGAGTTAGTCCTAGGATTTCTCCGTAGGCTGCCCAACCCTGAAGCCCCTTGACCGGTCCCTCCCTGCCAGCGCTGAGTCGCTCCCGGAATCACCGTCCACCCCGTTCCTTGCCCCATGGCCGTTCCCGCCAGCAACAACGTGACCAGGCGCGTCGCCGCCACGCCCTTGTGCTCAGCAGCATCGCCTTTGCCTTCCTGCTCGGCTTTGCCAGCAGCACCCTCCTCACCGCTCTCACCCGCCACTGCTGAGGCGCTCCACGCCGCGGCGAGGGCCAAGGCCAGTTGCCTCAAGGCCCAGGCCGAACTCAGCACTGCTTTGGCCGTACTCGATGAGCTTGTCGCAGCGGGCCAGCTAACGGTCAGCGGCCTGCCTGTGGTCCTGGGCTTTCAGGTTTACCGGCAGGAGGGCCGGCTCAGCTGGCAGTACCCAGAAGCGATCCAGCTGTTGGAAGGGACCTTGAAAAAGCGCAAGCAACTCGCCGAACAGCTCGGCGAGGCCCACTCCCAGCGCGGAGAGCCCTACTGGACGATCAAGACCAGCAAGCAGGAGGGCCAGCCATGAAACCCCACCTGTTGCTCCTGTCTGACTCCAAACCAGCGCAAAGCCTCACGCCCCACCTGCGCGAACTACCCACCGACGCCCTGCACCTGGCACTTGATCTCGCCTACCAGCAGGGTCCTGCTGCTGTCACTGGAGCCATCGCCGCGGAACTAGCCCAGCGCCAAAGACGGTCCCATCGTCATCCCCGTGCCCACTAACGGACAAGCCCACCACCACCCAAGCCCAAGCACCCATGACAACCGCCATGACCAGTCCGATCTGGATTGGCGCCAGCCAGGCCGCCGACTCCCTAGGCATCAGCATCAGCACCATCTACCGCTGGCGCAGCAGTGGCCTGCTCAAGCCCGGCATCCACTGGCGCCGCAAAACCCCCAGTACCAATTCTCCGGTGCTCTATCACCTGGAACGCTGTAACCAGGCCATGGCCACTGCCACCACGACGGGCCTTGACGCCGTCGAACCGATCTGGGCGGTGGTCAAGACAGCTACGGCGAAAATTGGCAGCGCAAATGTCTAATCAGGTCTAGCAGTAGCTGCAAGTAGAGAATCCAGTTCAAAACTTCTCAAAAACCTAACCCAAGGCGTTGGCCTGCATACGCAGCTTGAGAACGTCCATCTGGATAGCTGCAATCCGCTTTTTAATTTTGCCAATCTCTGCCCTTTTGGGGTGATCTTGAGCTCCTAGGCAGTTCTCCGACTCAACAACAGCATCCTCTGCGTTTCTAAGCTTGTACATCTCAGCAACCATCTCTTCTTCCTTATCAATAATCTGCAAGCTCCACGGAAGCCCGATGGGTTTCTCATGGGGTACTGGGGCAGGGATCAGATTGCGGGCATTCTCAAGAACTGAGATTGGCTGCTTGGAAGCCTGAGATGGCTTGTGGAAACGTTTAAAAAACATTGTTGTACGCATCAAGAGTGTGAGCTGAGCTTACAAGGCTTTCGCCGTTGGGCGGATCATCCTTGTCCTAACCATCGATCGTCATGAAGGGCCTGTTGTGCTACCCCGCCAAGGCCCGAGCAAATGCCGTTGCTGCCCCTGATTCCGATGCCCAGGGATAGCTGCGGCAATGCACCTCATAGCTGTGGCCCATGCTCAAGGCGACGCTTCCAGCATCGATTCCCAGTTGGTGGCCCCGCAGGCTGTAGCTATGGCGAAAGCTGTAGGGCACGGCCCGCTCCCCCCGGGCTGAGAGGCGATCGCGCAGGAACTTCCAACCTTTCTGGCGGCCCAGGTAGGTGGTGATCGCATCGGAAGCCCCGGGACCATTGCCCAAGGGCGGCAGCTCCAGCTCGCCGGCCTGCCAACGGCCTGCCAGGTTCCAGTCCTGGCGTGTGCCATCCCAGTCGGTCAGCGGTAGGGGGTGGATCCAGCGCGGTTCAGTCATGCCACCGCCACTGCGCTTGCGGTAGCTGCACCACCACAGCGGCTTGCCGCTGCTCGGTTCATGGCGCACGGCCAAATGCTGCAGCTCGATCGGTCGCAGTCCCAGTTCCGCTAGCAACCGGATGGCATCGGCCCAGCGGCCACCCACGTCCGTTTGGGGCAGGGCATCGATCAAGGAAAGGATCTCCAGATCCGAGAAGGGATCACCTTTCCGGCTGCCAGGGGCCTCAGCTGCTGTCGACACACCGATCTGAGGCTTGAGTTCAGCCGGCGGTAGCCAATGGTCGGGGAACTGCTCGCGGCTGACGCAGTGGCGTAGGAACTGCGACAGCGACTGGGCCCGGATCTGGCGAGTGCGGCTGCCCGGTTTCCAGTCCCGCAGGCAGGTATCCAGCAAGTCGACCGCATTGGTCGGGCCTTTCGGCTGCTCCAGCAGCTGCACCGCCATCGACAGCACCGGCTCGTAGGTCTTGGCCCAGGTCGCTGGCTTGATCGCCGAACCGTGCTGCAGCTTCTGCTCCTGAAAGCTCGTTAGGGCCTCGACCCAACTGCAGCGGCTACTGGGGGCCTTGCCGGCAGCAATGGCTGCCGCCTCCTGCAGGTCATGGCCTTCCAGGGTCAGGACATAGATGTTGCGGACGCGGGCGACGATCGCAGCCACCTGTTGTTTGCCCCAGTCGAAGGGCAAGCCAACGGTCTCCATTGGTCCGTCAGGCCGCCTGACTAGCAGGCGAGCCGAGCCGCGGCTGTTCCGCACAGCCCAACCGGATGCGGTCGCTGTCCGAACAGTCGCCCGGAGGCCGGACTCCCAGCTTTCGCCATGGTTGATCCGCGGCATAGGGTGTGCACATCCCGTGCACAAAAATAGCCGGGACTGCCCGATCAGGCCCAATCAGCCCCAGTCACCAAGCCAGTTGTGGCCTGAAATCCCAGTCACAGAACCCCCTGAACGTCTGCTTTGGGAGCACTAGGTCGCAGGTTCGAATCCTGTCGCCCCGATCTCAGTCGTAGCAAGGGTTCTCGGGGTTCCGGGGACCCTTCTTTTTTGGGCTTTTTCGGGCGTTTGAGCACAAAATGAGCACAAAACCGTTTCTCCGGGGGCTCCCAGGCGGTATTTCTGGCATCAGCCAGGGGCTAGGCGTCCCTTCCAGCCACCGAATGGGCCGAGCCAAGTCCTGGATCGCCGACAACCGTTCTCTCAATTGGGTTATTCCCCTTCACCAGGGCAAGTTCAAGCGAAATCAGCTCTCGATGGGGCAGCCTCTCCACAGCAGGCCGCATGGGCGAGAAGCCAACCGCTCAGACCCCTCAAATCAACAGATCCGTCGGCACCCCAGGAACCGCCTCAGGCTCCTCGGCGTCCTGGTCACCCAGCAACCAGCCCGGCTGGGGGTCCTGGCCCAGGCCCGCCTGGGCGCCATCAAGGGCAATCACGCTCCCAGCGGCCGCTTCTGCCTCGGGGTCCCGGCCAAGGGCCTTGGCGGCTGCCAGCAGCTCCGCCTTGCTGAGCGAGCTGTCCAGCTTCTGGCCATAGGTCTTGCGGGCAAAGGCCAGCAGCTCGGCCTTGGTCATGCCGTCAAGATCGGCTGGCGACGCTGGCACTGGGGCATCGGCTGGCTCCAGCAGCTGCACCTGGAACGGCAGGCTGGCCAAAGAGCCAATCGCCGCCACGAGGGTTAGGTGACAGGCGACCTGGAGCAGGCGGGAATCAAGCGAAAAGCCCATTTCTGTGGCATTGGTGTAGGTGAGATCGGTAGGCGGGACCAACTCGCCAGTGGAGGCCGTGATCGTCACGGTCATGGCGGGAACAAAGCCGCTCCCCTGCAGCACCGCCCGATAGGGCTTCTCGGCCCGGGCGTGGAAGGGGCCCCCCAGCAGGGCCTTGATCACGGGGGCGACGGAGGGGCAATCGGCCTCCTGGCCAGGGGCAGGGCCAGCACCGGCCGGCTGGGGCCAATCCAGCCGCCAGCCCAGGGCCAGCCAGCCGGCCAGGTGCACCGGCCAGATCACCTGGAAGGACTGGCCATCGCTGATCCGCAGCATCCCCTCGGGTTGGCCTTCAGGCACCTCAGGGGCTAGCCAGGGGGGAGAGGTGGGCTCCATCGATTCATTGCAAAGGTTGGATAAAAGGAATCAGCCAAGGCTCATTTGGGGCCAGGACTTACCAGCCGCTAACGGCGCAATCGCCCCCTCAATGGGTGAGACTCACATGGCA
>CALRRL020000047.1:0-7844 GCA_943370565.1 Synechococcus sp. UW140
TAACCATTCGGCAAGGGCATGGACCTCATCGAGGGGTAGAACCAAGTTGCCAGCGGCGCTGTAGCTGCTTGAGGCCTGTTTGGGGGGAAACAGGCGGATCATCAATTTGGGAAGGCCCATGGCGCAATCAGTGATGGATTAAACACAGCAAGCAGCTCTTGTGTGGACTTGGCTACAGGTCAATGGGGGTTGCAAGCAGGTGATCTGGATGACATTGATGGCGCCGTTGGTAACAAAGAAGACCCACGGCGTCATCCATTAGCCCCCCTCACCATTGCCACGGCCGGTGCCATTCCCTGGGCCACCGCCCGAGCTAAGCCCACCGCCCAGGCTGGCGATCTGCTCACGGATGAAGGTCGCATGGCCGCTGGTGCGGATGTAATCGGACACCATCGCCTCAGCCGGCAAGCCGAACTGCAATCGGAAGGCCTGCACCAGCTGGGGAATGGCAGCGGGCGGCAAGGTGCGGATCTCGGCGATCAAGGCCTGCACCGCCCCATCGCCCAGCTCCGCGAGGTCAAAGGGCGGCATCGCCGCCTGCGGCAATGGGCCGGAGTCCCCAGCTTCTGAGCTGGCAGGGGCCTTGGCAGGAGGAGCAGCCGCTACTGCGGCCTGGGCGGGAGTTGGCTCCCGTGCTGCGGGGTCGGCCGGACTTGCTCCAACTGATTCGAGCACGGTTGTTGTTGCACCGCCATGGGACGGGGTTGTCACCACTGGCCGGTTTAGCCGGCGCCCCCGAGCTGCTTGCTGGCGCGGTTGCGGCGGCTCCGGAGCAGGCGCTACCCCGTTCGAGGAAGCCTTGGGGACAGCTGCTGCCTGCGTTGGGCTGGTGACAGCTGCGATGGCGGGTCGCCCCACCAAGGACAAACCAGCGCCCTGGGGGATCGGCATGGACCCCATTGGGCGTTGACCAACCTCCTGGGCCTCTTTGCCGAGGTGGCCGTCGGTGTCCTCCGCCGCCAAGGACAGCAGGGCCAGGATTTGATAACGACGCAGATAGGTGATCGCCGCCCCGATCGAATGCAGCGGGTTGGTGGTGGTGCCCAGGCTGTGCAGGATGGCGTGTAGCCCCTTGATCTGGTCATCAAGCCGCAGCCCGGGTTGGCGTGGCATCGCCGGCGCCATGGGCCCTTGGCCCTGACCTTGGGAACTCGCTGGTTGGACAGGTGCGCCCCCCGCTGCGGGCTTGGGAGGAAGCACAAACGGCACGGCGCCGAGGGCGGCGAGATCCAGGTCCAGGGGAAATTGCTGGATGGCCAGCACCCGCAGCTCATGCAGTCGCCCCAACATCCCGTTGAGGGTGGGCAGGGGCACCACCGAACTGATCGATTCGCCGCTGGGGGCGTGCAACAACTGGGTTCGCAGCAGGCTCTGGCCGCCGCTGGCCATACCCCCGCCATCTCCAGTGGAGCCAGCGACAGGACTGCCAAACGGGTGAGCGCTAGCTCCAGCCGGCATCTGGCTGGCACAGCCGCCCTTCTCCTCCAGGGTTTGGGTCAGCAGCAGTCCCTGATCCAGCAGCGGGGTGGTCACCACCTCCAGCACAGCGTGCAGGTCGGCGAATTTGCCGTATTTCGCTTCTGTGCCCTTAAAGATCGGTCCCACATGGCGATGGAAGGCCAAGAGCGCCAGCGCCAAGGTGGCGGGATAGGCACCGGGCACCGGCGACCCAGGGCCAACGGCCCCAGCAGCAGTGGGGCCAGGGCCAACGGCACGAGGCACAGCTGTTGGACCCGGACCAGCGGCCCTAACGGCAGCAGCAGCCCCGCCCGGCCCTAGGCCAGCTGGATGAACGCGACCAGACATAGCGACCACTAAGCCATCGCAGATTTATCAATCCTAGCCCTAACGCACGTTAGTTGTCAAAAATTGGACTACCAGCTGATTAATGCTGGACTGGTCGGCAGGGCTGGAGTTGGGCTTCTGCCTGGGGCTCAACTCGTGGCTTCCGGCTTGGGCTTGCTGCGGGCTGGGGGCTTGGCCTTGGTGGCCTGCTTGGTGGCGGTCGCGCCGGCGACCTTGGCCCTGCTGGTTGCTGCCCTTGCCTTGGCCCCCATGCGGTCGGGCGGTTCCGGTGGAACAGGGGTAGGGCCCTGCTCAAGAGCCTGGGCCCAGCTGGAGAGGGCCCGTTCCGCCCGCATCACGCCCTCCACATCGACCAGGGCCTGCAGCTGTTGGGGGGTCCAGAGATGCCAGCCGCTCAGCACGGTGCGCAGCACCTCCAGCTCATCTCCCGTCAGCGGCCGGGGCCGCATCGAGGCCACATGGGCAGCAAGGCCATGCCAGGCCTCGGGCAACGACAGGCCATGGGCACCGGCCAACGAGCGGAACTGCTCAGAAGCCCCATTGCTTCTAGCTGTTGCCTCCTGCTCCGTTGGCAGGGGCCGTTGCCGCGCCCAGGCAGGCGCTGGCTCCTCGCCGATGAAGTGGGCAAAGAAGTCTGTCGCCAGCCACAGGTCCCCGTCCTCATGGGTGATCGGCTTCTGGCGGGCGATCCGGGCCAGCAGGGCCAGATCTTCTATCGCGCCGTAGTCCCGGGCCGCCAGGCGGGCGTTCATCAGGCCCAGCTGGATGAAGGTCACCGGGTAGGGCTGCTCGATCTTGCCCCGCTGCAGCTTGTTGAACGTCGAATCGGCCACGGCCGGGAAATCGGCGGCCTTGCCCCAACGCAGGGGGATGTCATGGCTCCAGCCGCCCCGCTCCAGCCACAGGGTCAAGGTGTGGCCAAAGGCCAGCCGGGCGTCTTGCGAGGGGTACAGGGCATGGATTGGATTGGCCACAGCAAATCTCCTATCGGTATCGCCAACTAGGGCTCACTCTGCTGGTTTATTCCCCGTAACGCCACCGGTGAGCCCGGCAAGGCCAGGACCAGACGGGCCCATTGCTCTGGGGTCAAGACCACCCGCCAGCTGCCACCACGAAAGCGAATCAAGCTGGCGGCATGGGGCAGGTCGCCGCAGAGCCGTTGGCGTTCAGCGCCAAGGGGCTTCTCCCGGGCCGAGCGGGCCACATCGCTCCAGTTGGCCACCTGCAGGGCAAACCCGGGCAGCCCATCGAGATCGCCCTGGTCGTCCTGCCGCCCAGCGCCCAGCTTGCGGCGAATCGGCCGTGCCAGCAGCAGCGAAAGCAAAGCAGCCGCCTCCCGTTCGGCGCTGTCACCGCGGCGTTTGGCGGCATTGGCCATGGCGCGTCATCCGTGCTGGCCGCAATGTAGCAAGCCCTAGTGGGCGTGAACACTCGTAGCGGTTGAGGTGCTGCTGGCATGGCCAGACCTGGGGCCAGACCTTGCGCCAGGCCTTGGGGCAGTCCCGGGGCGGTGGGTGTGAGGCCCATCTTCTGGCAGAGCCGCTTGCGAGGAAGGCTGCCATGGAGCCTGAGGGCCGGCCTGTTGAACCGCCTGCGGGTCTACCGCTTGGTGCTGCTGCAGCAGCACCTGCCACTCGCGTGGATGGGCGGCGATCCATTCCCGCGCCAGGTTGCGCACCGGCTGGATGCAGCCAGCCCCCGGGTAACGCATCGCAGGTGAACGCCGTCCAGGCCATCCCCCATGGCCTTCCTGGTCAGTGGCGGAACGCATCCGGTCCAGTTCCAGCTCCCGGCTGGCTGGGGTGGCGGTATCGAGGTCATCGAGGCTCATCAGGCCCCGGGCCACCAGCACCGCCAGTTGCAGGCCGAGGCTCATCGTCCCTGCCCCCTGCGATCTGGATTCAGCTCGGGCAGGGCTGCCAGCTGGGCCAGCACACCCCGCGGCTCGTGGCGGGCCCCGTCATGCAGGGCAGGTCCCTGGGCGTCGAGCTCGAGCTGGCTGCTCGGCAGCGCCTGAAAGCCCGTCCCCGCCATCCGCTCGGCCAGATCGGGCCGCAGGCCCCAGCTGAAATTGGGCAGGCCGTTCTCCAGCCGGTAGAGGTAGCGCAGCAGGGCCACAGGCACAGCCAGCTCCTGGGGTCGGGCTGGATCGAGCAGTAGCTGGGCACTGGCATAGGCCAGGTGGTGGGAGTTCAGCTCCAGCCGGACCTGGGGCGGCAGCGTGGTCCAAAGCAGCAGCAGGGCATCGACGCTGGGCCGTTTGGCGTAGGGCAGCAACTCGCTGATGGCCGCAATGGCTCCGGCAAAGTCCTTGGCAGTGATCGCCATCGCTCACGCCCCCCGAGCGAGGTTGCCCAGCGCTGTTTTCCAGCCGCTCTGGGACTGCTGCCAGTCGGCCGCATAGGCCGCCAGATCGGCAGCGCTGGGCTGGGTAGGCCTGGGGATGTGCTCGGCATGCATCCAGGCGTTGGGACCCAGGTCCAACCCCTTTGGGTTGGCCTGCTTAAGCAGCTTTTCGCGGTGGCTGATGTAAGCGCAGGTCACCTCGACATCGCTGCAGGACTTGCCGTAGGTGGCCCGGTAGCGGCGAATGAAGCTCGGCAGCCCTGGCCAGAGGCTGCCCTCATCAAGCTCCTCATCAGTGACCAGCACCGGTTGGGGCTGGCTTTGGCGCCAGCTGAGCCAGGTGCGGAATTTCACCATCGCCCAGCCCTTCTGCACCCCCGTCACCAGCTGCTCGCGCACCGCCTCGATGCCACCTAACGGCGATTCGGCGATTTGAATCAGCTCGCTCTGCAGCACCGCAAAGGCCATCGCCGTGCGTGGTCCGGGCTTGCCGCACCAGAAGTGGATCAGCTCGGCGCCCACCGCAAACAGCCGCGGATCGACCGGGATGGACTGCGGATCGAAGTTCGGATCCGGCACCACCACCGGACCCGGCGGTGCCCCACCAGCCCCAGCCCCAGCAGCACCACCAGGGCAAGGCGCAGCAGGGCTGTTCCCCCCTGTTAACGGCTGCTGGCTGTTGGCCTGGCTGCTGGGTTCGCTCCAGATCAAATTCTCCCAAAAGGGTCCCCCCTCCTCCTCGGCTCTGCTGGCTGTTGAGCCGGCCTGGGCCGCTGAGGAGGAGGTAGGAGGAGGAGTTATTCCTTTCTTCTCTACTTCTTTACTAGATATAGAGGGGTGGTCATTTTTTGACCGCGTCTGGTCATTTTCTGACCGCTTTTGGTCACTTTTTGACCAGGGGGTGGTCAGATTTTGACCGCATGTCGGCTCAGCAGGTGAAATGCCGGTCATTTTTTGACCACCCCCTCCTTGTAGGCCCCCTAAAGCGGTTATTTTTTGACCGCCTGACCCGCGAATGGGCACCTGGGTGAGTGCTTTCTGCTCACCCACGGGATCTAGGTCTATGGGGGTGGCCATTTTTTGACCGGGCCAAACCCCAGTGGTATCAGTGCTGGTCATTTTTTGACCACCGTCTGCGCCAACGCCAGCTGCTGGGGTGAGCATTGTTTGCTCGCCCTCTTGGAGTGCTGTGCCCGCTGCGGTCATTTTTTGACCGCTGATCCCCATAGACCCCCCTGGGGTGGTCATTTTTTGACCATTCCCTGCCAAGAGGTCCCTGGGGCTGGTTCTTTTTTGACCACCCGATTCCGGCCCTGTCTCCTGCTCCTCGTCTTCGTCAAGAAGGGGTTGGCAGAAGGCCACCAGGGGCAGCAGCTCGCAGAGAGCTTTGCGGGCGCTCGCCTTCGACACCCCAGCAATGCGAGCCAGGCTGCGATGGCTGGGAAGGGGTATCGGCCGGTCGTTGCGGAAGTAGGTGAGTAGCCGCAACCAGCAGCGCAGGGCAGAGGAACTCATCCGATCGCAGGCCCAGCTGGCGCGGGCGTAGTCGATCTGCAGATACGGACGCCCCGGCACCAGGCCAGGGCAGGACGGGGAAGCAAGCATCGGGCCTCAGGGATGAGGGATCAAGGCAGCACTGCGGCCGGGCCGCTCAGCTAGGGCTTGGCCCGCGTAGGAACTGCTGACGGCAAGCCGCCAGGACCGGCCAAAACGGCAGGACTGACGGGCGGCGGGAGAGAAAACCGTTGCAGCGCGGTGCTACTTGCGGACGCTATCATGGTCAATCAGGCTGTGCTGGGCTAGTCAGCAGCTGCCTGTCGAACCGCACAGGCGTTGGTCGATGGCAGGTCCCGTGGCAACCCCAACGGCTTCCCCACAGGCGGCACTCCTCGTCCCGGCCCCGGCATTGGCCCCTGCAATGGCTCCCGCGCCGAAAGCCAACACAGCCCTGGCAAAGGCCTGCAGCTGGCTTGAGCCCCTGCCGATCGCCCGTGATGACGCCAGCTGGACCTACTGGCACACCCAAACCGGCCACCGTTTTCCGGTCTCGATCACCGGGGTCATCAGCCGGGTGCACAAAAGCAGCATTGCCCTGGCGCGGATTGAGGCCTGCCGGGAGGTGTGGGAACCCCGCGGCAACACCTGCCATGCCGCCCTGCAGCACTTTGCGATCGCCCGCTGGGGGGCCTGTGCAGACCCTTTGGCTATAGAAAGCAAACACTTGTCCTGGCCTGACTGGCAACTCCCCCCGGATCCCCACGGCCCCCTCTATGGCGCCTATGCGGCCTGGATCGAACCGCTGCTTGCCGAACCGCTCTGGGACCACGTCAGCGTGATCGGCAGCGAGCTGATGCTTTTTGATCTAGATCGCAATGTGGCTGGCACGATTGATCTGGTCCTGCGCCTCCCCGATGGCAGTTGCGCCCTGGCCGATCTCAAGACCTTGTCCGCCAAGGGCAGCCGCTACGACACGCGCCCACAGCTGGGGGCAGGCATCGTCATGGCCGAACAGCACTACGGCCTGGAGTTCTCCAGGGGCCTGACGATCTGGAGCAAGCCGGGCCAATGCCGGATCCAAAGCCATACCGCCCAGGAGTGCCGCCAAAGCTGGCTGGACACCTTTTCTGACTACGAGCAGCGCTGGCGTCCCTTCTGACGCGCTCCAGGGATTCACAACAAATTTTTGCGCAATAGCGTGAGCTAGCTCTAGGATTTATCCGTAGGCTGCCCAACCCTGACGCCCCTTGACCGGTCCCTCCCTGCCAGCGCTGAGTCGCTCCCGGAATCACCGTCCACCCCGCTCCTTGCCCCATGGCCGTTCCCGCCAGCAACAACGTGACCAGGCGCGCCAACGCCACGCCCTTGTGCTCGGCAGCATCGCCGTTGCCTTCCTGCTCGGCGTTGCCAGCAGCACCGTCGTCAACGCTCTCACCCGCCACTGTTGAGGCGCTCCACGCCGCGGCAAATGCCAAGGCCACCTGCCTCAAGGCCCAGGCCGAACTCGGCGCTGCCCTGGCCGTGCTCGATCAACTCGTCGCCGAGGGGCAGCTAGCGGTTACCGGGCTGCCGGTGGTCCTGGGCTTTCAGATTTACCGCCAGGAGGGCCGGCTCAGCTGGCAGTACCCAGAAGCGATCCAGCTGCTGGAAGGGACCTTGAAAAAGCGCAAGCAACTCGCCGAACAGCTCGGCGAGGCCCACTCCCAGCGCGGAGAGCCCTACTGGACGATCAAGGCCAGCAAGCAAGAGGGCCAGCCATGAAGTCCCACCTGTTGCTCGTGGCTGGCTGCAAACCAGCTCAAAGCCTCACGCCCCATCTGCGCGAACTACCCACCGACGCCCTGCGTCTGGCGCTTGATCTCGCCTACCAGCAGGGCCCTGCTGCTGTCACTGGCGCCATCGCCACGGAACTAGCCCAACGCCAAAGACGGTCCCATCGTCATCCCAGGACCCAGTAACGAACCAGCCCACCACCACCCAAGCCCAACCACCCATGACAACCGCCATGACCAGTCCGATCTGGATTGGCGCCAGCCAGGCCGCCGACTCCCTCGGCATCAGCATCAGCACCATCTACCGCTGGCGAAGCAGCGGCCTGCTCAAACCCGGCATCCACTGGCGCCGCAAAACCCCCAGCAGCAATTCGCCGGTGCTCTATCACCTGGAACGCTGCAACCAGGCCATGGCCACTGCCA
>CALRRL020000048.1:0-7673 GCA_943370565.1 Synechococcus sp. UW140
TAACCATTCGGCAAGGGCATGGACCTCATCGAGGGGTAGAACCAAGTTGCCAGCGGCGCTGTAGCTGCTTGAGGCCTGTTTGGGGGGAAACAGGCGGATCATCAATTTGGGAAGGCCCATGGCGCAATCAGTGATGGATTAAACACAGCCAGCAGCTCTTGTGTGGACTTGGCTACAGGTCAATGGGGGTTGCAAGCAGGTGATCTGGATGACATTGATGGCGCCTTTGGTAACAAAAAAGACCCACGGCGTCATCCATTAGCCCCCCTCACCATTGCCACGGCCGGTGCCATTCCCTGGGCCACCGCCCGAGCTAAGCCCACCGCCCAGGCTGGCGATCTGCTCCCGAATGAAGGCCGCATGGCCGCTAGTGCGGATGTAATCGGACACCATCGCCTCAGCCGGCAAGCCGAACTCCAGGCGGAAGGCCTGCACCAGCTGGGGAATGGCAGCGGGCGGCAAGGTGCGGATCTCGGCGATCAAGGCCTGCACCGCCCCATCGCCCAGCTCAGCCAGGTCAAAGGGCGGCATCGCCGCCTGCGGCAATGGGCCGGAGTCCCCAGCTTCTGAGCTAGCAGGGGCCTTGGCAGGAGCTGCAGCCGCTACTGCGGCCTGGGCGGGAGTTGGCTCCCGAGCCACGGAGTCCACAGGAATTGCGGCAGCCGGTTCGTCCACGGTTGCTGTTGCAGCTCCATGGGACGGGGTTGCCACCACTGGCCGGTTGAGCCGGCGCCTTCGAGCTGCTTGCTGGCGCGGTTGCGGCGGCTCCGGAGCAGGCGCTGCCCCGTTCGAGGAAGCCATGGGAAAAGCTGCTGCCGGCGTGGGGCTGGTGCTAGCTGCGATGGCTGGTCGACCCACCAAGGACAAACCAGCCCCCTGGGGGATCGGCATGGGCCCCATTGGGCGTTGAATAACCTCCTGGGCCTCTTTGCCGAGGTGGCCGTCGGTGTCCTCCGCCGCCAAGGACAGCAGGGCCAGGATTTGATACCGGCGCAGGTAGGTGATCGCCGCCCCGATCGAATGCAGCGGGTTGGTGGTGGTGCCCAGGCTGTGCAGGATGGCCTGCAGTCCCTTGATCTGGTCGTCGAGCCGCAGTCCGGGCTGGCGTTGCGGCATGGCCTGGGTTGTCCCTGGCTGGGGAGCGACACCCTGTGGGCTTGCAGTAGGAACCGCTGCGGGCTTGGGGGGAAGGACTAACGGCACAGCTCCGAGGGCGGCGAGATCCAGGTCCAGGGGAAATTGCTGGATGGCCAGCACCCGCAGCTCATGCAGTCGCCCCAACATCCCGTTGAGGGTGGGCAGGGGCACCACCGAACTGATCGATTCGCCGCTGGGGGCATGCAGCAGCTGGGTTCGCAGCAGGCTCTGGCCGCAGGTATGCCCGCCATCTCCAGTGGAACCAGCGACAGGGCTGCCAAACGGGTGAGCGCTAGCTCCAGCCGGCGCCTGGGTGGCACAGCCGCCCTTCTCCTCCAGGGTTTGGGTGAGCAGCAGCCCCTGGTCGAGCAGCGGTGTGGTCACCACCTCCAGCACGGCGTGCAGGTCGGCGAACTTGCCGTATTTCGCCTCCGTCCCCTTAAAGATCGGCCCCACATGGCGATGGAAAGCCAGCAGCGCCAGCGCCAAGGTGGCTGGATAGGCACTGGGCCCCGGCGACCCAGGGCCATCGGCCCCAGCAGCAGTGGGGCCAGGGCCAACGGCACGAGGCTCAGCTGTTGGACCCGGCCCAGCCGCCCTAACGGCAGCAGCAGCCCCGCCCGGCCCAAGGCCAGCTGAATGAACGCGACCAGACATAGCGACCACTAAGCCATCGCAGATTCTTCAATCCTAGCCCTAACGCACGTTAGTTGTCAAAAACTGGACTATCAGCTGATTGATGTTGGACTAGTCGGCGGGGCTGGAGTTGGGCTTCTGCCTGGGGCTCAGCTGGTGGCCTCTGGCTTGGGCTTGCTGCGGGCTGGGGGCTTGGCCTTGGTGGCCGGCTTGGTGGCGTCAGCGGCTGCGGCCTTGCCCCTGCTGGCAGTCGTCTTCTTGGTGGTGACGTTGGGCTTGGGCGGCACCGGTGAATCCAAGCTCTTGGCCCAGCTCGAGAGGGCCAGTTCCGCCCGCATCACGCCCTCCACATCGACCAGGGCCTGCAGCTGCTGGGGGGTCCAAAGGTGCCAGCCGCTCAACACGGTGCGGAGCACCTCCAGCTCTTCTCCCGTCAGCGGCCGGGGCCGCATCGAGGCCACATGGGCAGCCAGGCCATGCCAGGCCTCGGGCAACGACAGGCCATGGGCACCGGCCAACGAGCGGAACTGCTCAGAAGCCCCATTGCTTCTAGCTGTTGCCTCCTGCTCCGTTGGCAGGGGCCGTTGCCGCGCCCAGGCAGGCGCTGGCTCCTCGCCAATGAAGTGGGCAAAGAAGTCCGTCGCCAGCCACAGGTCCCCGTCCTCATGGGTGATGGGTTTCTGGCGGGCGATCCGGGCCAGCAGGGCCAAATCTTCTATCGCGCCGTAGTCCCGGGCCGCCAGGCGGGCATTCATCAGGCCCAGCTGGATGAAGGTCACCGGGTAGGGCTGCTCGATCTTGCCCCGCTGCAGCTTGTTGAAGGTCGAATCGGCCACGGCCGGAAAATCGGCGGCCTTGCCCCAACGCAGGGGGATGTCATGGCTCCAGCCGCCCCGCTCCAGCCACAGGGTCAAGGTGCGGCCAAAGGCCAGCCGGGCGTCTTGCGAGGGGTACAGGGCATGGATTGGATTGGCCACAGCAAATCTCCTATCGGTATCGCCAACTAGGGCACACTCTGCTGGTTTATTCCCCGTAACGCCACCGGTGAGCCCGGCAGGGCCAGGACCAGGCGAGCCCATTGCTCTGGGGTCAAGACCACCCGCCAGCTGCCACCACGAAAGCGAATCAAGCTGGCGGCATGGGGCAGGCCGCCGCAGAGCCGTTGCCGTTCAGCGCCCAGGGGCTTCTCCCGGGCCGAGCGGGCCACATCGCTCCAGTTGGCCACCTGCAGCGCAAACCCGGGCAGCCCATCGAGATCGCCCTGGTCGTCCTGTCGCCCAGCGCCCAGCTTGCGGCGAATCGGCCGTGCCAGCAGCAGCGAAAGCAAGGCTGCTGCCTCCCGTTCGGCGCTGTCACCGCGGCGTTTGGCGGCATTGGCCATGGCGCGTCATACTTGCTGGCCGCAATGTAGCAAGCCCTAGTGGGCGTGAACACTCGTAGCGGTTGAGGTGCTGCTGGCCTGGCCAGACCTTGCGCCAGGCCTTGGGCCAGTCCCGGGGCGGTGGGTGTGAGGACCATCTTCTGGCAGGGCCGCTGGCGGCAGCGGTTGCAATGGGGCCTGAGGGCCGGCCTGTTGAACCGCCTGCGGGTCTGCCGCTTGGTGCTGCTGCTGCAGCACCTGCCACTCACGTGGATGGGCGGCGATCCATTCCCGCGCCAGGTTGCGCACCGGCTGGATGCAGCCAGCGCCCGGGTAACGCATGGCAGGTGATCGCCGTCCAGGCCATCCCCCGTGGCCTTCCAGGTCAGTGGCGGAACGCATCCGGTCCAGTTCCAGCTCCCGGCTGGCTGGGGTGGCGGTATCGAGGTCATCGAGGCTCATCAGGCCCCGGGCGACCAGCACCGCCAGTTGCAGGCCGAGGCTCATCGCCCCTGCCCCCTGCGATCCGGATTCAGCTCGGGCAGGGCTGCCAGCTGGGCCAGCACACCCCGCGGCTCGTGGCGGGCCCCGTCATGCAGGACACGTCCCTGGGCGTCGAGCTCGAGCTGGCTGCTCGGCAGCGGCTGAAAGCCCGTCCCCGCCATCCGCTGGGCCAGATCGGGCCGCAGGCCCCAGGCGAAATTGGGCAGGCCGTTCTCCAGCCGGTAGAGGTAGCGCAACAAGGCCACAGGCACAGCCAGCTCCTGGGGCCGGGCTGGATCGAGCAGCAGCTGGGCACTGGCATAGGCCAGGTGGTGGGAGTTCAGCTCCTGCTGCACCTGGATCGGCAGGGTGGTCCAAAGCAGCAGTAGGGCATCGACGCTGGGCCGTTTGGCGTAGGGCAGCAACTCGCTGATGGCGGCAACGGCGCCGGCAAAGTCCTTGGCAGTGATCGCCATCGCTCAAGCCCCCCCGCCCTGTTGAACAAGGGCTGAGCGAAAGGACGCCTGGGACTGCTGCCAGTCGGCCGCATAGGCCGCCAGATCGGCAGCGCTGGGCTGGGTAGGCCTGGGGATGTGCTCGGCATGCATCCAGGCGTTGGGACCCAGGTCCAACCCCTTTGGATTGGCCTGCTTGAGCAGCTTTTCGCGGTGGCTGATGTAGGCGCAGGTCACCTCGACATCGCTGCAGGACTTGCCGTAGGTGGCCCGGTAGCGGCGAATGAAGCTCGGCAGCCCCGGCCAGAGGCTGCCCTCATCGATCTCCTCGTCAGTGACCAGCACCGGCTGGGGCTGGCTTTGGCGCCAGCTGTGCCAGGTGCGGAATTTCACCATCGCCCAGCCCTTCTGCACCCCCGTCACCAGCTGCTCGCGCACCGCCTCGATGCCGCCAAGGGGCGATTCGGCGATCTGGATCAGCTCGCTTTGCAGCACCGCAAAGGCCATCGCCGAGCGCGGCCCGGGCTTGCCGCACCAGAAGTGGATCAGCTCAGCGCCCACCTCAAACAGCCGCGGATTGACCGGGATGGACTGCGGATCGAAGTTCGGATCGGGCACCACCACCGGACCCGGCGCCGGCTCATAAGCACCAGCCCCAGCAGCACCACCAGGGCTAGCCGAATCCGGGCTGTTCCCCCCTGTTAACGGCTGCTGGCTGTTGGCCTGGCTGCTGGGTTCGCTCCAGATCAAATTCTCCAAAAAGGGTCCCCCCTCCTCCTCGGCTCTGCTGGCTGTTGCCCCGGCCTGGGGCGCTGAGGAGGAGGTAGGAGGAGGAGTTATTCCTTTCTTCTCTACTTCTTTACTAGATATAGAGGGGTGAGCATTTTCTGCTCGCTGCCGAGTACTTTCTGCTCGCTTTTGAGTTTTTTCTGCTCGGGGGGTGAGCACTTTTTGCTCAGCAGGTCTTGGGGCGCTTTGCGAGGTGAGTGTTTTTTGCTCACCGGTTGGGCTTTCAAGCACAATCCAGTCGCAGAGCGGGTTTTCGCTGAGCACTTTTTGCTCACCAGTCGTTTCCAGGGCCTCGTGGCTGAGTCTTTTTTGCTCACCACCTCCGCTGTCCTGCTTACAGGTGAGTGATTTCTGCTCACCCCCTTCTCTGATCTGATCAGGGGTGAGTGGTTTTTGCTCAGTAGGGTCTGGCCCTTGCCCTTCCAACTCGTCCTCGGCGTCCGGCATCGAGAAGGCCACTAGGGGCAGCAGCTCGGCAAGGGCCTTACGGGCGCTGGCCTGGGACACCCCGGCAATGCGGGCCAACGAACGGGTGGTCTGGGCGGGTATCGGCCGGTCGTTACGGAAGTAGGTGAGCAGCCGCAACCAGCAGCGCAGGGCAGAGGAACTCATCCGATCGCAGGCCCAGCTGGCGCGGGCGTAGTCGATCTGCAGATAGGGGCGCCCCGGCACCAGGCCAGGGCAGGACGGGGAAGCAAGCATTGGGCCTCAGGGATGAGGGATCAGGGCAGCGCTGCGACTCGGGGTGCCGCCTTGGCCGGTCCTGGCGGCAGGGATTACGGGCAGCGGCCAGGAAAACCGTTGCAGCGCGGTGCTACTTGCGGACGCTATCATGGGTTTCTGAACTGTGTTGGCCTAGTCAGCTGCAACCAGTGGAGCAGCAGCGCCCCCTCCCAATGGCAGGTCCCATGGCAATGCCAAAGGCAGCTCCACTGAAGGCGCTCCTCGTCACGGATCCGGCGCTTGACTCCCCCCAAGCCCTGGCAATGGCCAGCAGCTGGCTTGAGCCCCTGCCGATCGCCCGTGATGACGCCAGCTGGACCTACTGGCACACCCAAACCGGCCACCACTTTCCGGTCTCGATCACCGGGGTTATCAGCCGCGTGCACAAAAGCAGCATTGCCCTGGCGCGCATTGAGGCCTGCCGGGAGGTCTGGGAACCCCGCGGCAACACCTGCCATGCCGCCCTGCAGCACTTTGCGATTGCCCGCTGGGGGCTTCCGGCGATTCAGGGGTCTTCCAGCAGTCAGCATTTGCCCTGGCCCGACTGGCAACTCCCGCCAAATCCCCATGGCCCCCTCTATGGCGCCTATGGAGCCTGGATCGAACCGCTGCTCAACGAACCGCTCTGGGACCACGTCAGCGTGATCGGCAGCGAGTTGATGCTCTTTGATCTCGATCGCAACGTGGCCGGCACGATTGATCTGGTCCTGCGCCTTCCCGATGGCAGCTGCGCCTTGGCCGATCTCAAAACCTTGTCCGCCAAGGGCAGCCGCTACGACACGCGTCCCCAGCTGGGGGCCGGCATTGTCATGGCCGAACAGCACTACGGCCTCGAGTTCTCTCGGGGCCTGACGATCTGGAGCAAGCCAGGCCAGTGCCGGATCCAAAGCCATACCGCCCAGGAGTGCCGCCAAAGCTGGACAGGCACCTTTGCGGCCTACGAGCAGCGCTGGCGTCCCTTCTGACGCTCTGTTGTCATCGGCGGCCGTCCTGGCGCGAGGGGCTAGCTGGTGTCCTGAGTGGTGGACTTTTGGGGGAAGAGCACCCCCCAAACCCTTGGCCAGGAGTTCCGAACCAATTTTTGCGCATTAGCGTGAGTTAGTCCTAGGATTTCTCCGTAGGCTGCCCAACCCTGAAGCCCCTTGACCGGTCCCTCCCTGCCAGCGCTGAGTCGCTCCCGGAATCACCGTCCACCCCGCTCCTTGCCCCATGGCCGTTCCCGCCAGCAACAACGTGACCAGGCGCGTCGCCGCCACGCCCTTGTGCTCAGCAGCATCGCCATTGCCTTCCTGCTCGGCTTTGCCAGCAGCACCCTCCTCACCGCTCTCACCCGCCACTGCTGAGGCGCTCCACGCTGCAGCAAGGGCCAAGGCCAGTTGCCTCAAGGCCCAGGCCGATCTCAGCACTGCCCTTGCGGTGCTCGATCAACTCGTTGCCGAGGGTCAGCTAGCGGTCAGCGGCCTGCCGGTGGTCCTGGGCTTTCAGATTTACCGCCAAGACGGCCGGATCAGCTGGCAGTACCCAGAAGCGATCCAGCTGCTGGAGGGGAACCTGAAAAAGCGCAAGCAACTGGCCGAACAGCTCGGCGAGGCCCACTCCCAACGCGGAGAGCCCTACTGGACGATCAAGGCCAGCAAGCAGGAGGGCCAGCCATGAAGCCCCATCTGTTGCTCGTATCTGGCTGCAAACCAGCGCAAAGCCTCACGCCCCACCTGCGCGAACTACCCACCGACGCCCTACGCCTGGCGCTTGATCTCGCCTACCAGCAGGGTCCTGCTGCTGTCACTGGCGCCATCGCCGCGGAACTAGCCCAACGCCAAAGACGGTCCCATCGTCATCCCTGGTCCCAGCAACGAACCAGCCCACCACCACCCAAGCCCAACCACCCATGACAACCGCCATGACCAGTCCGATCTGGATTGGCGCCAGCCAGGCCGCAGGCTCCCTCGGCATCAGCATCAGCACCATCTACCGCTGGCGAAGCAGCGGCCTGCTCAAACCCGGCATCCACTGGCGCCGCAAAACCCCCAGCAGCAATTCGCCGGTGCTCTATCACCTGGAACGCTGCAACCAGGCCATGGCCACTGCCA
>CALRRL020000049.1:0-5678 GCA_943370565.1 Synechococcus sp. UW140
TGGTCGGTCAGGACTCGTTGTCGATCACGGGCCAGGGCTCCGGCCTCCATGCCGGTTCCTTCCCGGATCTGTTGCTCTACAGCGCTGGCACCAATACCAATCTCGCCAACTACCAAATCAGCGTCACCAATGGCGCCCTGACGATCACCCCGGCGCTGCTGAATGCGGTGATCACCCCAGGCGATGCCACCTACAACGGCGGCACGGCCCTTGGCAGCAGCGTCAGTCTGTCGGGCCTCCTGCCTGGCACCTCGGTATCTGGCAAGGCGGATCTTGCCTTGGCTGGAGCCGGCGCTGGCCCCCAGACGATCATCAACAACGGCCTGTTCTTGAGTGGGGCTAATGCGGGCGACTACGCCATCGGCTCCTTCTCCTTTGCCAACAACCCATCGAACACGATTAGTGGCACGGGCAATGGGGTGACCGGTGCCAACAATGGCGCCGGCAGTGGCATGACAATTGTTGTTAAACCAGCGGCTGCCATAAATGGAAACTCCCAACTTATTCCATTTGCGGCCGTGCTCAATCCTGGTGTTATCCAGAATTCTCAATCGGGGATGGCGGCTTCAGGGATGACCAATGGATTAGGTGGCTCTGCATTATCGATTAACCCCGGTGGCATGCCTGTTCCCTATTCCTTATCAACACCCGTCACTGACCAAACAGGTGCACGCAATGGCCAACAAACTTCATCCACGAATGGCATGGGTACAGACAACAATCGTAACGCTGATTTGAGCTCTAAGGAGTCTGGCAATGAAAGTAGTGTTTCTGTTGGTCTTGGACCCTTAAAACCGTCATTCCGGGTTGAAAACGAACAGGCCTCCCGTTTTGAGATGGGTCAAGGCAAGTTTTTTGTGGATCCTGGCATGAACATCTGCCTTGCACCTGCAGGCTGCGGCAGCACCAGCATCCCAGTGAAACCATCTGGGATGTCCATGCAGTCAAACGAGCTAAGTCCACAGGATCGTGCCGAAAAGCTGAGTATTGTGGGTACCGATAAACAGGCGCACCTCCCCACTTTTAAGTCGATACTGCTGGATGTCTCGACAACACTCAGTGGTCCCAAAGCAAATCTTCCGTCCAAGGCATCCCGACTTAGTAGTGGATTCAGGTGGCTGGCTCGCTGGCTGCTTAGCTCAACATGATCTAGGCCTAATTCCTCAACCAATTCTTATCTTCTGATGTCTCAATCCACCGCGCTCCTGCCCAGAATTTTACTTTGCTTCGCTTCTTTGATGTGTCTTGCCCCGGCCAAGGCGATCCCTCAGGCGGAGGTCGTGAAAAAACTGGACACGATCTTGCTGCTCATGGCTGTCGATGAGAAAGGTCAACCCCAATTATCTGCAATTACTCTGGAGGGCAAACCCATAACGGCCTACCTTGGCGCCATGTCCATCGACGCTGCCCAGGGTATTACAACGGGCAAGACTTATTCTGTTGCACAAAAAGATGCTGCTAAGTTGCGTTTCGCTCCCGTAAGCCTCGCTCGCTTCAACCTATTGCTTGAGCCACTCCTCAAGGCCCGTCCTGATGCTGTTGGCGTGATTGCTCCTGACCCGGCCCAGATTAGCGTTGCTCAAAAACTTCTGATCGCACAGAAGGTCCCGGCCGATCAAGCCAAGACGATTGCAGAGCTTCAGCCCATGGTTTTTTGCCCTGATCCCGGTCTCTTGGTCAGCTCCAACGATGGCCCATCGAAAGGCAAAACGTTTATTCCCTGCGCGACTGAAGCTGGATTCGTCGAGTCGATCGTTCAACGTGGCATCAAGCAATCAAGCCAGATCGCCAATACAAGGCCCAAGGTAATCGCAATACCTTTCAACGCATTCATCAAGTTTTTGCGACAAGAGCCAGATTCCAAGGTTGGTTCTTATCAAGTTGTACCCAGTGGCCAAATGGTGGAACTGATCCAGAAGATCAGTCGTCAGCAGGCATCGTCACCCAGCCAACCCATGGAAACTGCTCCGTCAACCAAACCGAATGAGCCGGCTTCACCCAAATAAAGTTTTCGCTTTCTGAGTTTTACCCGCATGCGAATGCTCGTAGTTATGACCACTTCGGAATAGCAAATAGCTGTATGCGCCTCATTCGAGATTGACCATAAATTTCGAAAAATATTTAGCCCCTAAGCTGGTGAAAGCTCGTAAGACGTAGGGTGCTTTTCTTCTTTCGGTGATTGCAATCGTCAATGGTATTTTAATTTGTGGGTTCAATGTTTGAGCGACCTGGCATGTTTGCATAAACTTTGCAGCTTCCTGTGTATTTATTTTGAATCATCTTGGGTGATCCCTTTCGCTACCTAGTTTGCCCTGATCGAAAGCCTGGCATCAGTGAGATCGATGCTGGCCTTTTGGTGCTACGGCCAAGGGTTGATGGTCTTCTGTTTTAGTTGCTTCAAAACAGACTCGCATGTGACCCCCAGCCGCTTAAGAGTTACATGCCCCTGCATATGCATCGCTCTGAGTTTCTGCCAGGCCCTGGCTTGATTTGTCGCCATTGAATCTACCTTGGTGAATTCAATAACTCTAATTTATCTGTTAATCGATTCGGGCTCATCAGCCACCCCCTCCGGCGCAATCAACTCCACCGCCTGCCGGGCCTCCCCCAGCACCTGAAACAGCACCTTGGGCTCGCCCTGGAGCAGCGCGATCCAATGCTCCAGATAGGCGGCATGGCTCTGGAGCTCACTGCCGATCTCGAGCCGATCGCCGAGGAGCACGGCGCCCAGCTCAGCCACCAACTCCTCCCTGGCATAACGGGGCTTGCCAAAGGCCCCACCGAGATCGCGCTTGAGGCGTGAGGCATGGCCGGTGGAATGGACCTGCTCATGGGCCCAGGTGGCATAGAAGGCCGCTGGGGAATGGAAGCTGGCGCGCTCGGGTAACTGGATGCGATCGAGCTGGGGCAGATAAAAGGCCCGATCACCGCCATAGCTAACCGGCACTGGCCAGGCGGAGAGCACGGCCTCTGCCGCTGCCAAGCGCTCCGGCTCTGGCCGGGCATGCTGCCCCGCTGCTTCCTGCCGGGCCGCGATCAGCTCGGCTAGCCCTGGCCCCTCCAGATCACCTGCATTGAAGACCGGCACAGGGCGATAGCTCACCCAGCTACGGCTAGCCCCTTCGGCGCCATCCGCCGGCTCCCGCTGACCCGCCTCCGGCTCCTCGGCCTGCTGATGCAGCTGGGGCCGCAGGATCATGGCCGCCTTGCTGCCCTTCTTGGGGCTGATGCCTAGCTGCCTGGCCTCTGCGTAGCCGCACCAGTAGGGCAGGGCCGATCCCCGAATGTGCATGCCCAAGGTGAGCAGGATCGGATTGGAGCCCCGATAACGATGGCCACTGATCAAATTGCAGTGATGGCCGCCGCCGGAGCCATCCCAGGGCTTGCGCCAGGGAGCGACCCCCTGCTGCATCAATTCGATCAGGCTGAGCACCAGCCGCTCCTGGGCATTGGGCCCAGACCGGCGGCCGGCTGCAGCGGGCGCCTTTGATTTTGATTTGGCCGAGGACTTTGGACGGGACTGGGTGACGGCCATGGCCGGCTGGGCGTGGAACGCCCCCTTGGTCCTCGCGTAGGCAAGGGGCGCGTAGCGCCTCGCGTCAGCCCTTGCCCGCGAGGCCACCATGGGGCAGCCCACGCCAGCCACCCTTACGGGTTGGGGCCAGAGGTTGGTCTGCTGGATTTGTGGGGTGGTCGAGGGCTGGTGGTCCCCGCCAGCAGGTCGGCATGAGAAAAGGGGGCCGGCAGCCAGCCCCCGGGAGCCAGTGGCTCCACATGCTCACCCCGCGGCCCCAACCGGCAGCGCCGGCTCCAGCTCGAACTTTTGAATGCTGACCTGCTGCTCTGCCCAGGCCTCCCGAGCGGCAGCGATGGCATCGGAGCGCTCCAGGAATAGGGCGATCACCGGCAGGACTTCCTCCTCAAGGAGGGCGATTTCTTCCTCCACCAGGGGCGCTTCATAGGAACACTCCCGGACTCCCAACTCCTGCAGGCGCAGATACCGCTCAATTCGCTGCTGGGCAAGCAGCAACAGGGAGATGGGATGGGAGGACAACAGGCTGGACATGGACCTGGGCGCCTGGGGCGCAGCGATGGGACGCATCCCGTGCCGCCGGATCAGGCAAGGGGCGCGCAGCGCCTCGCGTCAGCCCTTGCCCCGGCGGACACTGGATCGGCCCGGCGCGGAGACCCCTGACGGGTCGGGCGTTTGGCGATCAAGGTCCATCGGGCCCGAGTCCTGACCCTGGTCCTGGTGCTGGTCCCCTGCCTGACCTCGCTCCCCCCTCTTGCTCCTCCTGGCCTTCCCGCCGCCTGAGCCCAAGCGACACTGCCCCTGCACCACCCAGTAGGGCCAAGGTGGCATTAATCGCCGACTCAAAGGCGTCGTTGAGGCGGCCCAGAATTTCCGGGCAGCCCTTGGAGCGCAGCTGGGAATAGCGCTGATCGAGCAAGTGGGCGCACAGACCCACCCCGACGCCATAGAGGATGAACTGGGCCAGGAAGATGCCGGCCAGGCACCCCAGCAAAAAGCGCTCACGGTTAAAGCGACTCCCGGGCCAGCCCCCCAGCAGGACGCTGAGCAGCAAATAGAGGCCAATGGCCACCGTGGCGATCAACACCACCATGGCGATCAGCTGCTGAAAATCCAGGCCCAACCGGACCTGGGCCCTTCCAGCAGCCAGCGGGGATTGGTGTTGGCAAAGGAGTAGTGCTGGTTGCGCCCGGCCCCCTGGCCCTGGCGGACCCAGCCACCGCGGACAAGATCGAGTTCGCCGTAGGGGTCATGGACCAGCCAGCCCGTAGCGTCATACCCGCGAATGGCGATGTAATGGCCGCCGCCCGTAGGGGCAGACACGGGGCCGTGGTGCAGGATTCCAAAGGCCAGGCCGAAACCCTTGTCCAGTTCCGCCTTGGCCCGCTCCACGCTGCAGGAGGTCATGAACCGCCCCGGTGCCTTGAGCTCCATCAGGGCAGCGGTATGGGCGGCCTGCTCGGTGCTGTCGCCATGGCGCTGCATGACCTTGAGGTAATCGAGGTCGTCCTTGATGCCAGTAACCCCGAGATAGGCCAGGTTCATGGCGATCGAGGAGGACTGGCAGTGGCGCCATCCGTCTGGGCCGTCGTTGGTCTGGTCAAAGAACGGCAGGATCAGGACCACGGCCCCGGATTTCTTGGGCTGAGGTTTGGGCGTCGGAGCCGGTGTCGCTGGCGTGCTGAACTGCCGGGCCCAGGGGGCCTGCTCATCGAGGATCTGCTGGCCGCCCTCCAGGGCTGCGATGGCGGCATGCAGCGTCAGGACCGCCGCCACCTGCTGGGGCTGGTCGCGATAGTTCTGCCAGCGGTCCATAAAGCGCTCGGCGCTCATCGGCTCGGCCATGTCAACAGCTGGCGGGGTCCCTTGCTCTTGCCAGCGTCACCAACAAGACCAGCCGCTGCAGGGTTTCCGGCGCATCAGCGTCATCGCTGGTTGAGTGCCAGGGGCCTTGTGGCCCCCAGCCTCAGCGGCTGCCCTAATAAGGCAGCAGGGCGAGGATCTCGAGATCAAGCTCCGGCTCGGGCAACTCCCTGATGCGCTCGATGAGGATCTCATCGGCCAAGGCTCCGAGCCTCAGGCAGGGATTGGCCGCCACCTGGCAGCAGTAGCTGAGCTCATCCAGCAGCTCTGAGCTGTAGCGGGA
>CALRRL020000050.1:0-5407 GCA_943370565.1 Synechococcus sp. UW140
GGCGGCGAAAAGGTGCTGATCACCAGCAAGGCCGGGAGGCGTCAGATCAGTGCCGCCTGCCGCGATGTGGGCGGTGAGCTGTACCAGGTGATGGACGGCCGCCACTGGTTCGAGGACGTCGAGATCCTGGTGGTTGACCAGGACGCCAATGGCCAGGACGTGCTCGGCTTTGGCGAAGCCGGCAAAACTACGTCTTTTTACTGCTGCTCCTTTGGCGATGAGCTGATGACTGGCCTCCAGGGCCCGTTTGAAGGTCGCTATGGCATCTCGGTCCGCGATTTCGGCGAAGTGCAAGACGCCCCGGTGTTCCGCACCCGGGTGGATTGGTACGTGGGCTTTGCCGTCTGCGACGACAAGGCCGCAGCGCGGCTGTACAACATCGGCCCGGCGGTCGCTTAGGGCCAGAGGCCCAGGCCAGGGACCTGCCCCAGTCTTGAGCCGATCAGCGTTTCAAGCCTGTCGGCGCCCTTCTCAAGCTTTCAACCCTCAACTTCCCCTTTTCACGAGGACAACCCCATGGCTCCCCTGGCGAATAAGCGCCTTGATGCCCTCACCACCCTGGTGGGCTGGATCAACAGCACCGCCACCGATCCGCTGGAGCGCACGCGCCTGAGCAATGAGGTGGTGCGGATCTCGACTCCCCTGGATGCCGCTGATCAGATCACCCTGGTGACCTCCCACCCTGGGGCAGGCAGTCCGATCACGGTGGTGCTTGCTCTGGCACCGCTGCTCAAGGACGGCAGTACCGGCACTTTTGTGAATGCCGCCACGGTCGTGATCCCGGCGGTCGGTGGACTGATCGAAACGGTGATCAACCCCGCCAATTTGGTTCTGGCTGGAACTGATGGGGCCAACAGCAAGGCGCCCTGCATGTTCTTTGCGAGGGCCACTGTGTCGCCGTTCACGCCGCCGGGCTGCCACGTGAGCCTCACCCACTGAGGACCCGATTGCTCCACTTGGTGGCGGCTGGTCCTGAGCTGAATTGAGCCGCAGCCATTCACATTTTTCCCCAACCTTTGCAGTGAATTGATGGAGCCCACCTCTCCCGCCTGGCTGAACCCTGAGGCGCCGGACCCCCAGCCCGAGGGGATGCTGCGGATCAGTGATGGCAAGACCTTCCAGGTGATCTGGCCGGTGCACCTGGCCGGCTGGTTGGCGTTGGGCTGGCGGCTGGATTGGCCGCAGCCGGCCGGTGCTGGCCATGCCCCTAGCCAGGAGTCCGATGGCCCCTCCGTCGCCCCCGTGATCACGGCCTTGTTGGGGGGCCCCTTTCATGCCCGGGCCGAGAAGCCGTATCGGGCGGTGCTGCAGGGCAGCGGCTTTACCCCGGACATGGGCCTCAAGATCACCGCCTCCACCGGCGAGACGATCTCGCCTACCGATCTCACCTACGCCAATGCCACAGAAATGGCCCTTTCGCTTGATTCCCGCCTGCTCCAGGTCGCCTGTCACCTAACCCTGGTGGCGGCGATTGGTTCTCTGGCCAGCCTGCCGTTCCAGGTGCAGCTGCTGGAGCCGGCCGATGCCCCCACTCCTGCTGCGCCAGCCGATCTTGACGGCATGACCAAGGCCGAGCTGCTGGCCTTTGCCCGCAAGACCTATGGCCAGAAGCTGGACAGCTCGCTCAGCAAGGCGGAAGTGCTGGCGGCTGCCAAGGCCCTGGGCCGGGCCCCCGAGGCAGAAGCGGCCGCGGGGAGCGTGATTGCCCTTGATGGGGCCCAGGCGGGCTTGGGCCAAGACCAGGACCCCCAGTCGGGCTGGTTGCTTGGGGATGACCAGGAGGCCGAGGAACCTGAGGTGGTGCCTGGAGTGCCGACGGATCTGTTGATTTGAGGGGTTGGGCGGTTGGCTTCTCGCCCATGGGGCCTGCTTTGGAGAGGCTGCTCCATCGAGAGCTGATTTCGCTTGAACTTGCCCTGGTGAAGGGGAAGAACCCAATTGAGAGAACGGTTGTCGGCGATCCAGGACAGGCAATGAGAGGGATCGATCCTCTGGTGGCCTGCAGGGCTCATTCATCGGGCACTGGGAGCGCGCTGTCGCACCTTCCCCAGAGTTTTTGTGCGCCGTTTGTGCGCAAACAACCCCAAAAGCCCAAAAAAGAAGGGCTCCCGGAACCCCGAGAACCCTTGCTATGACTGAGATCGGGGCGACAGGATTCGAACCTGCGACCTAGTGCTCCCAAAGCAGACATTCAGGGGGCTCTATGACTGGGATTTCAGGCCACAACTGGCTTGGTGACTGGGGCTGATGTGGCCTGATCGGGCAGTCCCAGCTATTTTTGTGCTCAGTTTGTGCTCACAGTGTGCCAACTGTCAGCCATGACCAGGTTTGGGAGGCGGGCCTCCGATCGGCCGTAAGAACCTCTACAGCGCGGGGTTGGGCAGTACGTGAGCAGCGGGGCGGTGTCCGCCTGCTCCTGAGAAAACCCTGTAATCAAATGGAGTCGGTTGTCCTGCCCTTCGAGTGGTCGAAGCTGCAGGTTGGCGCAATCGTCGCCCGCGTCCGCAACATCTATGTCCTGACCCTGGAAGGCCATGAGCTGCAGGAGGCGGCAGCGATCGCCGCCGGCAAGGCCCCCAGTAGCCGCTGCAGCTGGGTCGAGGCCATGACCAGCTTCCAGGAGCAGAAGCTGCAGCACGGTTCGGCGATCAAGCCGGCGACCTGGGCCAAGACCTATGAGCCGGTGCTGTCGATGGCGGTGCAGTTGCTGGAGCAGCCCAAAGGCCCGACCAATGCGGTCGACTTGCTGGATACCTGCCTGCGGGACTGGAAACCGGGCAGCCGTACCCGCCAGATCCGGGCCCAGTCGCTGTCGCAGTTCCTGCGCCACTGCGTCAGCCGTGAGCAGTTCCCCGACCATTGGCTTCCGCCTGCGGAACTCAAGCCCCAGATCGGGGTGTCGACAGCAGCCGAGGCCCCTGGCAGCCGGAAAGGGGATCCCTTCTCGGATCTGGAGATCCTTTCCTTGCTTGATGCTCTGCCCCAAACGGAGGTGGGTGGCCGCTGGGCCGATGCCATCCGGTTGCTGGCGGAACTGGGATTGCGCCCGATCGAGCTGCAGCACTTGGCCGTGCGCCATGAACCGAGCAGCGGCAAGCCGCTGTGGTGGTGCAGCTACCGCAAGCGCAGTGGCGGTGGCATGACCGAACCGCGCTGGATCCACCCCCTACCGCTGACCGACTGGGATGGCAGACGCCAGGACTGGAACCTGCTAGGACGTTGGCAGGCCGGCGAGCTGGAGCTGCCACCATTGGGCAATGGCCCCGGGGCCTCCGATGCGATCACCACCTACCTGGGCCGCCAGAAAGGTTGGAAAACCCTGCGCGATCGCCTCGCTGCCCGGGGGGAGCGGGCCGTGCCCTACAGCTTTCGCCATAGCTACAGTCTGCGGGGCCACCAGCTGGGCATCGATGCCGGCAGTGTCGCCTTGAGCATGGGCCACAGCTATGAGGTGCATTGCCGCAGCTATCCCTGGGCATCGGAATCAGGGGCAGCGACGGCGTTTGCGCGGGCATTGGCGGGGTAGGACAACAGGCCCTTCATGACGATTGATGGTTAGGAGAAGGATGATTCGCAAAACGGCGAAAGCCTTGTAAGCTCAGGCCACACTATTGATACGTACAACGATGTTTTTCAAACAGTTCCTCAAGCCATCTCAGGCTTCCAAGCAGCCAATTTCAGTTCTTGAGAATGCCCGTAATCTGATCCCTGCCCCGGTACCCCATGAGAAACCCATCGGGCTTCCGTGGAGCTTGCAGATTATTGACAAGGAAGCAGAGATGGTTGCTGAGATGTACAAGCTTAGAAACGCAGAGGATGCTGTTGTTGAGTCGGAGAACTCCCTTGGAGGTCAAGATCACCCCAAAAGGGCAGAGATTGGCAAAATCAAAAAGCGGATTGCAGCTATCCAGATGGACGTTCTCAAGCTGCGTATGCAAGCCAATGCCTTGGGATAGGTTTTTGATAGGCACCTGACTGCACCAAATATTTGCATTGACTTAGTATTTCTAACGAGTCTCGATACATGCTTTGGTTGACAATTGCCTGCTCCTTCTGACTTATCATTGCTTTATGGCATAATTGTGGATCCAGGCTTTTTGCTGATGAACCACTGGATTGAGCTTGCAATTTCACTCTTTGGATTCGGATGGATTACGGTTTGGCTTTTGGTGGCACACATCAATGCTTGCCACGCAGAAAATGTCGGAAGGCTTTCTAGCAGCGGTGGCAAGTGGCTGTCAAAGTATTTGGTGGGATATGCCTTCGCTTGCTTTTTTGCCTCAGGTTTCATTATCAATACATGGTTTTCGCAATGTGCTCCATCGATAGATTGAATGGCATCGTTCATAGGTGTTGCATAGCCGTATCGATTTATCCGGATTAGGCAAGACCCTAAAGAAACGAAACGGCAATTTCTTCGATTATCAAAACTGCCAACGAAATAAGAAAATATTTGAATAGATAAATGTATTAGCAAATGCCTTTATGGCAGCATTAGCCTTCAGGCTCTTGGTCATTAGGCCTGCTTAGCCGGCCAGAAGATTCTATTCTGAAAAAACTTCGTTGATTAATCTTTGGATGACTTCACTTCTGCTCGCCAACCCCCACTGCAATCGAGCTTCCTCGATCGCGAGCAGTGTTTCCTGCGAGAGGCATAGCTGCACTGAAACAATCATGTCGTCTGACATGGTTTCTTCTGATTTCATTTTATTTGGAAGAATTGAGATGAATTAGGTGCTGGCTGTTGGCCTTGATTTATAGCAGGAGTATGCATGCTGCTCTTGATGTTTTCAAGAACCTTGGCAGAGGTACTGCCAAGGCTTTGATGGTTAGCCGATGAGTTCTGCGAATACGCCTGGCTTTGCTGACGTTGTTTGCTCCATGCCTTGAAATCGGAACTGAGTTCATCCTCAGTGAGGCCGAGGCGCTCCAGTTCGAGCTGCATCAGGCGGCCAGCTTCTAGCAGCCTTTCGCGGTCACTCAGGTCACCCTGCTGGGTCCTGAGTTCACGAATGCCAACGCGCGTAGCCACGGACCTTGCCCGTCCAGTTGTGTACAGATCCTAGGCATGGAACTGGCGATGGGTCTTAATTGGCTGCTGGATCGACCCAGTCAGTAGTTGGCTATCCAGGGCGACAGCTTGGCCCGTCTTGGCAGCAGGGTGATCCCCTTGGCTTGGGCAAGCACACCCTCAGCTTTTGGACCTGAGCGCTGGCTTGGCTTGTGCCCAGAACGGCTCGACGGTGTCCAGGCCCGTAGTGGTGGCAGTGGCCATGGCCTGGTTGCAGCGTTCCAGGTGATAGAGCACCGGCGAATTGCTGCTGGGGGTTTTGCGGCGCCAGTGGATGCCGGGTTTGAGCAGGCCGCTGCTTCGCCAGCGGTAGATGGTGCTGATGCTGATGCCGAG